>PAIP01000083.1 GCA_002704915.1 Parvularcula sp. | reverse complement strand
TGGCTCGTTTCGCCATGTCTCAGCTCCTTTTTCAAAGCCGAGACTAACAGATTCATCGGACCACTTTCCCGGTGGCAGACCACGATCAATTTTCCGAACCAATTGAAGAAAAAGTATGACGATCTTGTCGATTTCAATCGGCGCGTGACGCGTGAACGCGGCGCCGCGCTTCGGGCGCGGTTCAAAATACTAGAGCAAGAAGAGCAAGCGCTTCTGGATCGAAAGGTCGATCTCGATCGGAAACGTAGTTTGAAACTCAGGACTCTGCGTTCGACGGATACATTCGAAAAATTCAAGATTCTGCAGAAAGACTTAAGCGAACAGCGTGCTCAGCTCGTCTATCTGGAGGAGCAGCGCAAGCGCGTGCAGCAAGTTGCTGAAGTTGCCAGAAAAATGCGAGAATCCGAGCGTGACCGCGGTCGTGTTGTGGATGAGATCAAGGCGCTTGTTGAAGCGGAAACGCCAATTTATCGACGGTTTCAGTCGATTTTCAATTCATACTGTCAGCGCATCCTCAACCATGACGCAGTCTTCTACTTTAGGGTGAACAGCAACAATAATTTCGATTACGAGATCGGTTTGTCTCTGCCGGGCAAAACAGGCGTCGCCTCAAGCCTGTCTGATGGAACAAGTTATAAGAAACTAATCTGCGCGCTTTTCGATCTGGCCCTGCTGAAAGTTTATGAAAATGCGCCTTTTTTCCATTTCGTTTATCATGACGGCGTAATGGAGGGACTCGATAATCGCAAAAAGAGAGAGTTGTTGGCGCTTATTCGCGAGACGATAGGCGATAGAAATATTCAATATATCATGACGCTGATTAAGTCGGATCTACCACGCGATGACGAAGATCAGGCAATCGAGTTCTCCGACGAAGAGATTGTCTTGCGCCTTCACGATGAAGGAAGCGAAGGCCGGCTATTCAAAATGGCGGAGTTCTGAAACCATCAATTTTGAATCAACTGGGAAAGTAGAGTCGCCAATCTCTGAGAAGGTCTAGAATTCTAAAGTCCGGTTGGAGCAATTTGTCGACTCTAGTAATGCCATCTGGCCGTTCCAGAGATCGCCATTTAGATCATTTGAATAAATCCGCAGTACGCCGCTAACTGCCGCGAATACCCTCAGATTTCCGCTAATCACCCCAAATCCCTGCAAATAGCCCCGAATTTCCGCCAGTGACGCGGACGCGTCGGTGATTCGATCATCGGCTCTGGAACAAGCGCGTTTTCGCGAAACCAGGGCCGAGCATGACCCCGACCAAGATACTCATAGGACAGGCGATCGTTGTGATGCTGATCATCGCGGCGGCGGTGTGGCTGGCGACGCAGTATGTTGCGGCGTCCTTCGGGTTCGATCCGGCGCTTGGTCGGCCGTGGTCGCATGTGGGCGAGACGCCGGTCTATTACCCCTGGCGGCTCTTTGAATGGTGGTACGCGTTTGAAGCTTACGCGCCGAATGTTTTCATGCAGGGCGGCGCCATTGCGGCGGCCGGCGGCATGGCGGGCGCGGGCGCAGCGATTGCGGGCTCGTTATGGCGCGCACGGCAGCAGCGCAATGTCACGACCTATGGCTCGGCGCGCTGGGCGACGCGGTCTGATATCGCCGCAGCAGAGCTATTTGACCCGAACGGCGTGTTCCTCGGACGGTGGCGCGGAAAATATCTTCGCCATGACGGCCCAGAACATGTGATGGCCTTCGCCCCGACCCGGTCCGGGAAGGGCGTCGGACTTGTCGTCCCGACGCTTCTTTCCTGGACCGGGAGCGCGGTCATTCATGACATCAAGGGCGAGAACTGGATGCTGACTTCCGGCTGGCGGTCGCGGTTTTCCCATTGCCTGTTGTTCGACCCGACGAACCCGAATTCAGCACGGTACAATCCGCTGCTCGAGGTGCGCAAAGGCGAGGGCGAGGTTCGCGACGTCCAGAACATCGCTGACATCCTCGTCGATCCCGAAGGCTCGCTGGAACGCCGCTCCCACTGGGAAAAGACCGGCCACGCGCTGCTCGTCGGCGTCATCCTGCATGTTCTCTATGCGGAGGAAGAAAAGACCCTCGCGCGCGTCGCCGCGTTCTTGTCGGATCCGAGCCGGACTTTCGAGAAAACCCTCGGTCTCATGAAGGCGACCAATCATCTGGGGACGAAGCGCGCTCCCAAGGTTCATCCTGTTGTCGCGCAGGTCGCACGCGAGCTGTTGAACAAGTCCGAGAACGAACGCTCGGGCGTTCTCTCGACCGCGATGAGTTTCCTCAGTCTCTATCGCGATCCGACAATTGCCAAGGTCACATCGGACTGCGACTGGCGCATCGCCGACCTGATGGATTCGGCGCACCCTGTCTCCCTCTATCTCGTCGTGCCGCCGTCTGACATCTCACGGACGAAGCCGCTGGTGCGTCTTGTGCTCAATCAGATCGGCCGGCGGCTGACGGAAGAGCTGGAAAGCGCGGCTTCACCGAAACGCCACAAGCTTCTGATGATGCTCGACGAGTTCCCGGCGCTCGGGCGGCTCGACTTCTTCGAATCGGCGCTCGCTTTCATGGCCGGCTATGGCGTGCGCGCCTATCTGATCGCGCAGTCCTTGAATCAGATCGAAAAGGCCTATGGGCCCAACAATTCGATTCTCGACAATTGCCATGTGCGCGTCGCCTTTGCCGCGAATGACGAGCGCACCGCGAAACGGATTTCGGACGCGCTCGGCACCGCGACCGAATTAAGGGCGCAGCGCAACTATGCCGGCCATCGTCTCGCGCCCTGGCTTGCCCACGTCATGGTCTCAAGACAGGAAACCGCGCGCCCGCTGCTGACGCCAGGCGAGGTCATGCAGCTTCCCGCCGACGAGGCGATCGTCATGGTCTCGGGCGTCGCGCCGATCCGGGCGAAGAAGCTGCAATATTACAGGGACCGGAACTTCGCCGGCCGGCGGCTCGATCCGGTGACGATCGATGCGGGCGCCGGCGCCTATCCCGACGCCCCCGCGCCGCGCGCCAATGACTGGACAGGCGTTTCCGCAAGGTTCGATCCGCTGCTCGCGCTTGATGAGGAAGACGAGCCGGGGATTGCGCGAGCTGATGATGAATCCGGCCTGCAGCAGTCGCCGGAACTTGATCCGAAACCGTCAGAGCCCGGCATCACCGCCGATCCGGAAGATGTTTCCAGCGATGATGGCGACAATCTTGCCGAGGAGCGGCGGATGGAGCGGCTTGCGCTGGAGCAGGCGAAACGCGCTGGCCTCGATCGCGGCAATGGCATGCTGACCGAGGTGTGGTCATGACGCTCAGCAAGCGCCGCATCTCGATCTATCTCTCGCCGGAAGCCGAGCGACTCCTGAAGCGGGCGACCGCCGACGGCGGCGCAACGCGAAGCGGCGTTGTCGATGCGGCGGTCAAAGCGCTCCTCGACGAAGACGCGAAACGCTCGGAACTCGCGCAGCTCAGCCTTCGCCTGCAGAAGCTCGCCCGCGCCGCCGAGCGCATGGCCGATGAAACGACCGCGCAGACCGAAACCCTCGCGCTCTTCATTCTCTATTATCTCTGCATCACGCCGCCGCTTCCTGAATCGACCCGCGCCGCCGCCGAGGCGATGGGAAAGAAGCGCTTCGACCGGTTTATCGGACAGGTGAGCGACCGGCTTCTCGGCAAGGAAAGCTTCACCGACGAAGTGCTCGCCCGCATTGATCTCGTGCGCACCGATCTTTCGCAACGAGGTGACAAGCCTAAGCTGGAGGCGGTGTCGTGAGCGCGCAGCTAGAGCATATCGGCCCGGATGCCGCGACTGCAACCCGGCGCGCCGCAATGCTGAAGACAGCCTTCGGGCCGGTGATCGGCGCGGCGCTCGAGGACGCCTCTGTCATCGAAATCATGGCCAATCCCGACGGCGCGCTGTGGATCGAACGTCACGGGACGGGAAGGGCGCGCGAGGCGATTGCATTGCGCGCCGGCGATGTCGAGCGGATCATACGACTTGTCGCCAGCCATGTGGGTTTTGACTGCGACCGCGAGCATCCGATCGTGTCGGCGGAACTCCCCGGAACCGGCGAGCGCTTTGAAGGCGTGTTGCCGCCGGTGGCGACGGGTCCCGCCTTCGCCATCCGCAAGCCCGCGGGCCGCGTCATCGATATTGAGACCTATGTCGACGACGGCGTTCTTTCCGGCGCCGATGCGCTGGTCCTCAGGTCCGCCGTCGCCGAACGGCGGAACATCGTCATCTCCGGTGGGACATCGTCGGGCAAGACGACGCTTGCGAATGCGCTGCTCGCCGAGATTGCAAGGTGCGACGAACGCATCGTCATCCTCGAAGACACAAGAGAGCTGCAATGTGCGGCGCATGATCTTGTCGCGTTGCGGACGTCGCCGACTGTCAGCCTCGAAAGCCTCGTGCGTTCGACCATGCGGTTGCGCCCCGACCGGATCATTGTCGGCGAAGTGCGCGGCGGCGAGGCGCTCGATCTTCTGAAGGCATGGAACACCGGCCATCCGGGCGGCATCGCGACGGTCCATGCGAACTCAGGCCGCGCGGCGCTAACCCGCATTGAACAGCTGATCGGGGAACGCACGAGCCAGGTCCCGTGCCAGCTGATCGCCGACGCCGTCGATCTTGTCGTCTTCATCGCACGAGACAATGGCGCGCGGCGCGTTTCCGAAATCCTCCGGGTCGACGGGCTCGATCCCATCGGCGGCTACCAGCTGCGCCGCGCCGTCCCGCAGGACCTTGTCAGGCTGAAAGAAGGAACAAAGCGATGATCGCCTCCAATCTGCACCGTTTACTGATCATGATGGCGCTGATCGCCATCGGATCGATGTTGTTCATGGCGCCGGCGCACGCCGCCGGGTCGGGCATGCCCTGGGAGGCGCCGCTCGCGTCGATTCTCGCCTCCATCGAAGGGCCGGTCGCGCGCATCGTCGCCGTCATCATCATTATCATCACCGGGCTCAGCCTTGCCTTTGGCGACACGTCGGGCGGCTTCCGCCGTCTCATCCAGATCGTCTTCGGGCTTTCCATCGCCTTTGCCGCGACCAGCTTCTTCCTCGCCTTCTTCTCGTTCGGCGGCGGCGCGCTCATCTGAAGGACCAGATCGATGTTAGAGGGATATTCCGTACCCGTTCACCGCAGCCTCACCGAGCCGATCATGATGGCCGGCGCGCCAAGGGGCGTCGCGATCCTGAACGGCACCGCCGCCGCCGCGGTGGGCTTGGGCCTGCAGATGTGGGTCGCCGGCATCGTCCTCTGGATGATCGGGCAGGGGGCCGCCGTCTACGCCGCGAAAAAAGACCCGAAATTCCTGGAGGTGGGTGTCCGGCACCTGAAGCATCAGGGATATCTCTCATGCTGAACCTCAAGGAATATCAGACCCGGCCGAAGCGGCTTGCCGATTACCTTCCCTGGGCGCTGCTCGCCGCGCCTGGCATCGTCCTCAACAAGGACGGGAGTTTCCAGCGCACGCTCCGGTATCGCGGGCCGGACCAGACAAGCGCCAGCGAAGGCGAGCTCCTGTCGTTCACCGCGCGCGTCAACAATGTGCTGAAGCGGTTCGGCTCGGGCTGGGCGCTCTTCTTCGAGGCAGCGCGTGATCCTTCCTGCGATTATCCGTCGTCAGACTTTACTGACCGCGCCGCCTGGCTCGTCGATGAAGAACGCCGCGCGAATTTCGAGAGGGACGGCGCGCATTTCGAGAGCCGATATTACCTGACCTTCGCCTGGCTGCCGCCCAGCGACCAGACCCGCAAAAGCGAGGCGCTGTTCCTCACCCGCGAAGGCGATGAGAAGGCGGCGTCAGCGCGAGATCACCTTGATGTCTTCATGCGTGAGACCGATCGCGCCATCGGTCTTCTGGCGGCGCTGATGCCGGAGTGCATGGCCCTCGATGACGCGGAGACCCTGACCTATCTCCACGGCGCGATCTCGACCCGACGCCATGAAGTCGCTTCGCCAGCGATCCCGATGTTCCTTGACGGCGTTCTCGCCGATTGCGGCCTCACCGGCGGTCTTGCGCCCATGCTCGGCGATGAACATCTGCGCGTCGTCACCCTTCAGGGGTTTCCGCCGGCAAGTGAGCCGGGGATCCTCGATGCGCTGAACCGTCTCGGGTTTTCCTATCGCTGGACGACGCGCTTCATCGCCCTCGACAAGGCGCGCGCGACGAGGGAGATCACGAAATACCGGCGGCAATGGTTCGCCAAGCGCAAGTCGGTCGCCGCCATCATCAAGGAGACGCTTTTCAACGAGGAAAGCGTGCTTCTCGATGCCGACGCCGCCAACAAGGCTGCGGATGCCGACTGCGCGCTGCAGGAACTGGGCGCCGACGATGTCGCTTTCGGCTATCTCACCTGCTGCGTTGTGGTCTCTGACATTGACGCTTCAAACGCGGATGCAAAAGCGAAAGAAATGGAGCGCGTCCTGAACGGGCTTGGCTTCGTCACCATTCGCGAAAGCGTCAATGCGGTCGAAGCCTGGCTCGGTTCCCTGCCGGGTCATCTCTACGCCAACATCCGTGCGCCGCTCATCCATACGCTGAATATCGCGCATCTGGCGCCATTGTCGGCGGTCTGGGCCGGGCAGGCTTGGAATGCGCATCTTGATGCGCCGCCGCTCATCCAGGCGACGACCCATGAGACGACGCCGTTTCGTCTCACGACCCATATCTGCGATGTTGGACACACGCTGATCGTGGGGCCGACCGGCGCCGGCAAGTCGGTGTTGCTGGCGCTGATGGCTCTGCAGTTTCGGCGTTATGCTGGCGCGCAGGTCTTCGCCTTCGACAAGGGCAGGTCGATGCGCGCTGCAATCCTGTCCCTCGGCGGCGCCTTCCATGACCTCGGGAGCGATGACGCGCTCGTCTTTCAGCCCTTGCGCGACATCGACAGCGATACCGGCCGCGCGCGGGCGCAAGCCTGGCTCCTCGGCGTTCTCGTCGGGGAAGGCGTCGCGCTCGATCCCGTCATCAAAGACGCCCTCTGGTCGGCGCTCGGTAATCTCAGCAACGCGCCGGTCCGGGAAAGGACACTTACCGGGCTGACCCTTCTTTTGCAGCGCGCCGATCTTCGCGATGCGCTCAAACCCTTCACCATCGACGGCGCCCATGGCGGGCTCTTCGATGCGGAAGAAGACACGCTGACGCTTACGGACGCCATCGGTTTCGAGATGGAAAGCCTGATGCGCCGCGAAGCGGCGGTCGCACCGGCGCTCTCCTATTTGTTCGACCGGCTAGATGACCGCTTCGACGGACGGCCGACGATGCTCTTGCTCGATGAAGCCTGGGTGTTCCTCGATCACCCGCTCTTCGCCGGGCGCCTGCGTGACTGGCTGAAAACGCTCAGGAAGAAGAATGTTTCCGTAGTCTTCGCAACGCAGTCATTAAGCGACATCCAGTCGTCATCGATTGCGCCGGCCATTATCGAGAGCTCCCCGTCGCGCATTTTTCTGCCGAATGCCCGCGCGCGGGAGACGGGAATCCACGCTGCCTATGAAGGCTTTGGTCTCAATGAACGCCAGATCGAGATCATCGCGACGGCGAGCCCGAAGCGTCACTATTACTATCAGTCCGCTATCGGCAATCGCCTCTTTGAGTTGGGTCTCGATCCTGTGGCCCTCGCGCTCTGCGGCGCGTCGGGCCCGGACGATCACAAGCTCATCGATTCTGTCTTGTGTGAGTCGCGGGAAGGCTTCGCGCCGGCGTTCCTCCGCGCGAAGGGCCTCGCCTGGGCCGCCGATCTCATCACTGACAACAAGAAAGAGGAAAGGAGCATCCTATGCGCCGCCGAATGACATCCGCCTTGCTGGCGAGCGTCGCCTCGATCGGACTGGCGCTTGCGCCAGTCCAGAACGCCAACGCCTTTATTCTGGGCGGCATTGTCTACGATCCGACGAACTATGCGCAGAACCTCCTGACGGCGGCGCGCACGCTGACCATGATCAACAATCAGATCAAACAGCTCACCAACGAAGCGCAGATGATCGCCCATCAGGTGAAGAACCTGACGCAACTGCCCTATACGGCGCGCGCGCAATTGCAGGCGCGGCTTTCCGAGATCGACACGCTCATCCAGACCGCGAAGTCGATCGCCTATGATGTGGCGACCGTTGATGCGGCCTTCGCCTCGCTGTTCCCGGAGGATTACGCAAGCTTTTCGAATGCCGCCATGGGCGCGCAGGCGCGCACCCACTGGGAGGAAGCCTCGCGCTCGCTCCATGACGCCATGCGCATGCAGGCGAAGATCGCCGAGACCGTGAAGCTCGACAAGAGGACCCTCGACGAGATCGTCGCGGCAAGCGAGACGGCGGTCGGCGATCTTCAGGTCAGCCAGGCGGGCAATCAGCTGATGGCGCTGCAGACCAAGCAGTCCATGCAGACGGCGGAGCTTCTCGCCGTCCAGCATCGCGCCGAGGCGCTTGAACGTGCGCGCCAGCTGCAGACGGAAGAGCGCTCGCGCATCGTCCGTCAGCGCTTCCTCGGCGACGGCGCCGCCTACACGCCGTCATAAGGGAAAGGTCTCTCCCCCGTAGAGTAGAGATGAAGCGCTTTATCACCTTACGGAGACAAGTTTCTCCATCCCCCTCTCCGAACCGGACGTGCAGGTTTCCAAGCATCCGGCTCTCCATGCATGGGCGTTTGCACGCCCATGGGTGGTCCTCAAATATGTTTGAGGCGTCGGAACGAGTCCTGGAAGTCATACATGCTGTCACGCTGTCTGATCTTCCACTTCGCGTTCCATCCGTTCGGTTTCTCTATGCTCTGGTTCGGGTAGCGCATCGTCCTTCCTTCAGTGAGATGACGCAGGCGTTTGGGCTTTTCAGTCCATTGCCGTCGTTTGCCCGGAGCGCTGAGATGATAGCGTCGTCGCAGCACAGGCCACGACGCGTTTCCGTGCTTCATCTTCAGCCAGCGCCCGACGCGCTGCCATATCCAAAAGTCGAGACGGCTGAACTCCCGATAAGCGCCAGTGGCGTAACGGTAATAATTCCTCCATCCCAACAGGATTGGATTGAGTCTATCGATGACGTTGGCGAGCGACCATCCCGTGGGGGTGCCCTTCACCAGACTCTTGATCGTGTAACGCAGGTCGTTCAGCTTGCTCTTCGGAATGAAGAGTTTGCCGACTTGGGGGCGTCGCCCGTGTTTGTTTGGGCGAGCCGCCTTTTCCTGCACCACCCGATAGCCAAGGAAGTCGAAGCCCTCCCTGACATCGGTGATCTTCGTCTTTTCCATCGACAACTCCATGCGAAGTTCCTTCTTCAGGAACTCCGCCAGCGCGCGCTTTTCAGCTTCCGCTTGCTCCCTCGCGCCTTCGACGAGAACGACAAAGTCGTCCGCGTACCGAACCATGTAAAACACCGGCCTGCCTCGTCGGTGGTCTCTGACCCGTCGAGCGGCGGCGTTTATACTTGGTTCGCGAGGTCGCATGGACCATCGCCCGTACCGCTCGTCGATGGCTGTCAAATAGATATTCGACAGCATCGGCGAGATGATCCCGCCTTGCGGCGAGCCGGTGACGGAATGACGAACGGTCCCTTCGACCATCACGCCGGCTTTCAGGAAAGCGAGGATCAGCTTCAGAACCTTTCGGTCACTGATGCGCCGTCGCACGCGCTCCATCATGACATGATGATCGATGGCGTCGAAACACCCCTTGATGTCGCCTTCGATGACATGAGCGTAGACCGAAGGTCCGCGCTTTGTCGGGTGAAGGCATTTCTGGATTCTCTCCAGAGCATCGTGAGCGTTTCTTCCTCTTCGGAATCCGTAGGAGGTCGGATAAAAATCCGCCTCGAAGACGGGCTCCAAGATGAGCTTCAAAGCCATTTGCACCAGACGGTCGGTCAGCGTCGGAATGCCGAGCGGCCGGAACTCTCCGGGCTTGCCGGGCTTCGGGATAAGCCGTTGCCTGACAGGTTCCGGGCGATAAGTTCCGTCGCGGAGACGTCCTCGAATGTCATCGAGGAGTCCCGCTGCGCCGCCGGGGCGCTGTTCGACCGAACGCCGCGTCATCCCGTCCGTTCCCGGTGTTTGGCTGCCGCTATTGCGGGCGAGCCGTCGCCAGGCTTCGTTCAGGGTTCTGCGGTCGCAAACGAGATTGAACAGATCAGCGAACACCTTGTTAGGGTCTTCGCTGCTCCACCGATACAGCTTGCGTTGCATGTCGAGGACGAACGACGTATTCACATCGCCGGTCATGACCCTTCCTCCTGCTTGCTTGCCGTATCCACTGCCTCCCTTCGCCATGTGGACGGCTTTCCCGTCCCCGGACTACTACGAAGGCTCCGCCCCTCGTCATCGCGGTCGCTGGTCGCTTCAGCCATCCGGCGTCGGAACGCACCGGAAGCGATCACAAGGTTCTTAGGTTCCGCAACTGATCTCTCGCCTGCTTTAGGCGCCGACTTTACCCCGTGTGGAATCCGGCCCCGGCGCCACGCAAACCCACGCCGGGGCTGGCGCGCAGCGAACTGCGCGCCTCCAGTCCGTACATCCATACTACAGACCGACGCTCCACAGACTGGCGG
>PAIP01000082.1 GCA_002704915.1 Parvularcula sp. | reverse complement strand
GCCGCGCCGATCCGTCAACCACCGCCGCCGCAAGCGGCGCGCCAATCCGCAACCCATGTGACACAGCCGCCTCAACGCAGACATGCGCAGCGCGAAAATCAATATCGCGGCGCGTTTTCATGATCCCGTTACGTATATACCGACGTGAATGGTTCATGCGCTTCACCCGTATGATAGAAAATCCCGCGCCACAGGTTTTCTTCCGTCCACGTGATCGTCGGCATATCCGGTTGCGCAAGATAACCGAGCCCCGCGAATGTTTCATTCCGGTTTCCTGACGGATCAAAGAAATAAATCGTTTCTCCACGCGTAATGCCATGACGTGTAGGCGTAACATCTATCTTCACCCTATTCTTCGCCATCACATCGGCGGCTTTGAGAACATCAGACCACCCGTCGAGAAAAAACGAGGCGTGATGAATGCCGCAAGTGGGAGCAGGAAGAAATGCAATATCGTGCGGCGTCGACGTGCGGAAAAGAAACGCCACCGCCTGTATATCCGCATTCGGACCAACGAGCGCCTGCTCGCTGAGATAAAACCCCAGCGCTTCGCGCAATAGGCGGCAATTGTCAGCAACGGTATTGACGCCTTTTTCCGGATCGAAAGGACATTGAAGAGCTACGTGATCGAGCCAGTGAGCTCCAGCTCCCTTCAATCCGTCCGGCCACGGATCCGGGTTCTGCTCGCCGACTGCCTTGCCGATACGTTCTTTGTCTGCATACAGATACATTTCATGGCCGCTAGGCAGCTCGAATCGCAACGATCTGCCGCAAAACGGTAAGTGCCCAGCTGGCTCCAGCCGAGCGTCAACTCCATGCCCCGCCAGACGGTCCTTAAACAGATCGAGATCGGAATCATCTTCAACCTTATAAGCGACGTGATTCATGCCTGCGCTATCCGACGGCGACAGCATCACGCTGTATTTGTCCCATTCATCCCAGCCTTTGAGATAAAATGCGCCAGAATCATCACTTCCCTGGGGAAGCAAACCAAGCACATTTGCATAATGTTTTAACGCAGCATCAATATCCATCACGCGAAGGTTGACGTGACCAATCCTCATAACACCCATAGGTTTACCTTTCACATCTACTGGCCGCTATCATATGAGCCCGTATTTTCTGAGAGGCCTTTCCAGTTTCTCAAGCGGTTCTATTGTCAATGGCGAAAGCGGTAACGCCTTGCAAGCAAGATAAATATTATCCCGCTCTTCCGCTTGGCTTACCTTCGCGCGGCTCATGGAATGCGCTCTAACCTGGCCTTGCACAACTCGGATTTTGCACACTCCACAACCGCCGCCATGACATCCCGACGGAACGCCTTTAACGCCTAGTTCCGTCATCGCTTTCAATATCGGCTGCTCTGCGGGACAAAAAAATTCCGAGCCAAACGTCAACAACTCAATCCGATATCCAGACATTCTCAATCTCCAAATACGCACCGATGACATTCGCGCACAACGCGATCTCCTGAGAGACCGGCCTAGGTTGGCATAAGTTGTCTATAGTATTGCCAAAACCCAATAATCGCCCCTTCTGTGATAAGGTGGTCTGCACTTTCCGCTTTTCCGCCACCCATTGCGATGAACGAGCTGTCACCGCCTCCGTGTGTAATCGCTCTGTTAACGAGCTCAACGGCCTCGCCATCCTCCATAGAAATTAACCCGCCGGGGCCGATCAAATTATTTTGCTTAATCCGAATTCTCCGCATTTCATCATCGTCGTCTTCATATCCAAACATTGTCCAGACAAGCTCAAATTCATTTGGCGAATATGTTACAATTTGGCGCACCGCGAGGGTATTTGAAATCTGCTGAATAACAAGGTTGGGAAAGATCGAAAGTATGACAAGCGAAATGTCGTCATCAAATTCGCGCTTTCCTTTCAGAAGCGATGGATCTTGCAGCTCAAACTTTGAGTTAAATGATCGTTGGTTGCTGTAAGCTTCCTCATCGTCATCTTTTGATGACGTTCCCTGACTGGCGACAAGCAGCGAATGCCGTCCCATTTCATCCATAACGCAACTGCCAACCTGTGTAGAGCGATAAAGTCCGAAAGTCGTATGAAACAGATGGAGTAAGCTTGCATGATAGGGATCGCGTACATTTTCAGCGTATAGCTTCCAGTTCCCATGGATTCGCTGCCGCTCGTCGCCAAGCACCTTGATTTCTCGATTGAATATCCTTTTTATCGCGCTGACCATACGAGCGCCCAGGTACGTCTCCAAATCCGGTGTATCTGATCGGAAAGTACCGAAAATAAGCCCATTGATTATTTGCACATTTATCTTTTTTAGACCGTGCTCGGCCATCGAGAAATCGCTGGGCATTCCCCCTTTCCCGCGCACCCCCCTCCTAAACGGAACACCAGTCAAGTTTCCGTCGAGATCGTAAGCCCATGAGTGATATACGCACTCAAGATAAGAGGTGTTGCCGCGCAGTTTCCGGCAAACAGCAGCCCCGCGATGCGCGCATCGGTTGATAAGCACATTCACTTCGCCTTCATTACTGCGAACGACGACTACGGGAACGTCACCGATAAAAGTGGACTTAAAGTCTCCTCGATTCGGAATTTCCGCTTCCAACGCAACAAAGGACCACAAGGGCCCGCGAAAAATATTCTTTTGCTCTTCCCGATAAACGTTCTCGTCCGTGAACACGCCGTATGGCACACGGTACCCACCTTCAGATTCATCAGGCCAATTGATGCTGTTATTATTGAATCCACTTTTGGCGCCAATCATTGTTCTGCACTCCATTAAATTGGGGTTACGATCTGAGTGCGAATGCTATTCGTATCGAAAATCACGATTCGCTCCACGAACTTCAGCTGGCCGTCAATTCTCACCAGCCTGTCCTGATAACGGCCCGCGCTGAAAATATGAGATATGCCGCTTTGAAGTGTCGATATCACCAGATAATTAGTCTGCGTTGTTATTTCGTTATCGCTTTTCGATAGAATTAGTGGTATACTGATAATATGTCGATACATATGCTCTGCAAAAATATTTGCCTCACGCAACGAGACAATTCGATCAACGAGCATGTTTTTGCTGTCGCATTCCATGGCTGAAATTGGCAGCTTACGATCATAGTTTTCCCTAGATTGGATTTTATAACAACACTGTTCGACAAAAAACTCTGGCCACTCCTCCAGACGATCGCCGTCAATGCATGCGGCGTATCGCGAAAAAAGCGACGAAATTTCCGTCTCCAGCCAGACATCAGATTCAGTTTTCATTGGCATTAGAACCCTGACCTCTGACTCGCGTTGATAAAAATCTCGCCATTTTCCGTTATCGCCTCATATGTAGGAATACGTTCTGAGCATGGAAGAGCAACGGGCTCGCCCGACCTAATATCGAATGCGCCACCATGCAGAGGACACTCGATTACTTCGCCCTCCTGGAATCCTTCACTTAAAAGCGCATGGCCGTGCGTACAAAGATTACCGGTGACAAAAATCTCGTTGGCGATCTGAAACACCACCAGAGCAGGAAATCCGGCTGGGTTCACGGCGTATGGAAATCCTTCTGCTACGTCATCGACCGAACAAATCCTTACTTTTTCCGCCATAAAGAACGCTCCAACCTATCCACCGAGGCAGTTAGTAACCCGCACTATAGGATAAAACGCCACTCTCTATCCTAAGCTGCAATTTACACGCGTTATTATACATTGTCAAATGTATTGTCTCTTGTGGAATTTCAGGACATGACGGTCGAACCATTCAGTGGTAATAGCCCAACGCAAGCAATCTCAGACCTTCTCGTTAGTACAAGCATTGCACACTTGTCTGATCGAACTTGAATGTGTTCCGTTATGCAAAAAAGTGTATCGAGACCGGCGCTACGCTTTCTTCCTCCGCCAGCCGCGCATATATAGGCGATGACTCAAAGCAAAAGTAGATGAGACTGCTAATGACAGTTGACGACAAAAATTGTTCGGAGCGACGTGGCATTCAATCGGTCGAACGTGGTCTAAAGATCATTCAGGCTTTGCAGAAGTCCGGCGGCCCCATGTCACTGAAAAATTTGGCAGCCGCATCCGGACTCCCAACGAGCAACTGCCACCGATATTGCGTCAGTTTTGTCAAAATGGGATATTTACAACAAGACGCACGTTCTGGTCTTTACGATTTAGGCTATCGGCTGCTGGAAGCAGGGCTGGCCGTGATGCGCCGAACAGACACAATTTCTATTGCGTCCGAAACACTTGAAAATCTGGTTGAAAAAACGGGGCAAACTGGCCTGCTCTCAATCTGGGGCGAGCGAGGCCCAACAATAATCCGCTGGATCGCCGGAAGCGCGGCGGTGAGAACATCCTTGACGACAGGCTCCATATTGCCTCTTTCTACGTCAGCGACTGGGCAAGTGTTTCTTTCTTATCTCGCGCCACGTGAAACGAAACTTTTCTTAGCCACAGAAGGAAAAGTTTTTACGGATTGCAACGAACTCTGCGAAAAAATTCGCAAAGCTGGGGTCGCGCAAGTTTCAGGCATGCACATTCCTGGTTTAAGCGCGGCCGCAGCCCCCATCCTTGACGCATTTGGCGTAGCAACATCCGTCTTGACCCTGATTGCTGCAAAAAAGGCGGTAACGGCTAGCAATGTAAACATGCTTATTCAATACACACAACACGCCTCATTGAAATTGGGTTGGCATGACAAAAAGGTTAGTAAGCAGGTTAGTCGCAATCGCGAACAAGTCAGCACGCATTGCATGGGCGTTGATGGCGAAGAAAGAAACCTACAAGGCACTAGCATAACCCGAGAATCCGAAGCGGAAAAGTTTAAAGAGCCGATATGCAATAGAGGAAAAAACAGTTTGCAAGGGGGAAGATAATTTGATTCAACAAGGTTGAAACCGAGACCGGGCACCTCGTGATGAACCAAGCAGCATCGTGACTGCGCATTTCTGATTGAGGCCGGGTCCGCGAACTTCATCAGGGCCAGCGGCAAAAGGCCGGACACATGACCGCACCCAATTATTGTTGTCGCAAATCTTCAAAATTCCTTGCAACGCGGGGGCCGTCCACACATGGTTCATCGGTGTCGTCGGCAACAACGCCTGTCAGACCATAGTTAACCTCTACAGCACTCATTTCTGGTTCCTCATATTGACAGCTTCATCTATTTAGTTCGCTCAACACGGGACTAATCCGTTCGCTGAGGTGGCAAATCCGTACAGATTCCCTTAGCGACTTCGGCCGCCATGCCGATGGTTTCTCCTAATGTCGGATGGGGATGGATTGTTTTGCCGATATCGACGGCGTCAGCGCCCATTTCGATCGCCAGACAAATCTCGCCGATCATGTCCCCTGCATTCGGACCAATGATGGCGCCGCCTATGAGACGGCCGGTCTCTTTTGAGAAGATCAGTTTTGTCTGACCGTAATCTGCGCCGTTTGCAATAGCTCTGCCTGAAGCCGCCCATGGAAATTTTGCGGCATTGACGGCAATTCCTTCCTTGCGCGCTTGCGCTTCCGTGACACCCGCCCAAGCGATTTCAGGATCGGTGTAAGCAACGGAGGGGATAATCCGCGCATCGAACGCGGCTTTTTCACCGGCCGCCGCCTCCGCCGCCACATGCCCTTCGTGAACCGCCTTGTGGGCCAGCATGGGCGGCCCGGCGATGTCGCCAATGGCGAAAATGTTTCCGGCGCTTGTGCGCATCTGTTTATCAACATTAATGAAACCGTTCGCCAGCTCGACACCAGCGGCGTCAAGCGCGAGCCCCGCGAC
This sequence comes from Parvularcula sp., assembly GCA_002704915.1. Classification (GTDB taxonomy): domain Bacteria; phylum Pseudomonadota; class Alphaproteobacteria; order Caulobacterales; family Parvularculaceae; genus Hyphococcus. The sequence continues at coordinate 5,524 of PAIP01000082.1, read as the reverse complement.
ATCAGGCTTACGGCCCGCCGCTTCAAGAATGAAATCATATTCTCGCGCTTCGCCATGGCCTTCAAACGTGACAACAAGACCTCCCTTCCGGGCGTCTGCCGATTGCACGCGAGTTGACAGGAAAAAATTGCCTAAGCGGTTTTTATTGACTTTCTTCCAGATCGCGATGAGATCTTTGTCGACGCCTGCAAGAATATCGTCCGCCATTTCGACGACATCGACCTTGGCGCCCAGCGCGCTATAGACGGTCGCCATTTCGAGCCCGATAATCCCGCCGCCGATAACCAGCATTCTGTCTGGAATGAACGGCAACTCAAGTGCGCCCGTCGAGTCGACGATGCGCGGATCGTCCGGCAAGAACGGCAAATGCGCAACGACTGATCCCGCGGCGACAATGCAGTTTTTGAACGTTATGTTCTTTTCGCCCCCATCGCGTTGCGAGACGGCAATGCTGTTTGCGTTGGCAAAACGCGCCGTTCCCTGAATGATTTCAACCTTTTGGGCTTTCGCCATTCCGCCGAGGCCGGAGGTCAGCCTACCAATCGTCTGATTTTTAAACGCTCTTAATTTATCAAGGTCAAAACCCGGCGCGCCGAAGGCGACCCCGTGCGCTGCAAGCGCCTGCGCTTCGCGCGAGACTTCCGCCACATGAAGCAAAGCCTTGGACGGAATACAGCCTACATTCAGGCAGACGCCTCCCAGCGTATCGGCTTTTTCAATCAAGGCGACCTTCTGTCCGAGATCGGCCGCCCGAAATGCTGCGGAGTAGCCGCCGGGCCCACCCCCAATGATTGCAACGTCGAAGTCGGCGTCAATGTTGTCTGACGTCAACGCGCTTGCTGATTGCGGCGAAACACTTTGCGCTGGTTCCGGAGAGATCACGGGCGCCGGCGATAGTTGCGGCGCATTTTCGGTCTCATTAACGTCCAACGTAACAAGGAGTGCGCCCTCGCTGACATGATCGCCTATGGCGACAGCAATGGACGCAATCTTTCCGGCATGAGGTGACGGAATATCCATCGTCGCCTTATCAGATTCAACCGTGACGAGCCCCTGTTCAGCCTCAACCTCATCGCCAATGGTGACAAGTATCTCGATCACTGGAACATCTTCGAAATCCCCGATATCGGGAACCTTGATTTCAATAACTGACATGCTGCCGCCCTACCCCCTAAAGCGCCGCACGCCGAACATTCGCAAGTACATCGCAGATTTTTTTCAGAAAATGCGCTGCAGCGACCCCGTCTATGACGCGATGATCCCAGGAAAGACTGAGCGGTTGAATGAGGCGGGGCTGGAACGCTTTGCCGTCCCAGACCGGTTTCATCGCTGAACGCGTTGCGCCAAGAATGGCGACTTCCGGCGCGTTGATGATGGGCGTGAAATTCGTTCCGCCAATGCCGCCCAATGAAGATATGGAAAAGCACCCGCCCTGCATCTCGCTTGGGCTGAGACTGCCCTCGCGCGCCTTTTCCGCAAGAGCGCTCACATCCCGCGTGATATCGACAAGCCCTTTCTTGTCGCAATCGCGTATGACCGGCACCACAAGTCCGTTCGGCGTATCTGCAGCGAAGCCGATATGGATATATTTTTTCGAAACAAGCTCGTCGCCGTCAAGCGACGTGTTAAAGCGCGGAAATGTTTTTAACGCAATCGCCGAGGCCTTAATCAGGAATGCAACCATTGTGATCTTGACGTCTTCGCTCGCGCGCTCCTCATTGGCGAGTTTTCTGAACGCTTCGAGATCGGTAATGTCGGCTTCGTCAAAATTCGTCACATGGGGAATGACAGCCCAGTTGCGGGCAAGATTGGCCCCAGACACTTTCTGAATGCGCGTCAAAGAAACGCGTTCGATCTCGCCGTATTTTTCAAAATCGACCTTTGGCCAAGGAAGAAGACCGGTTCCCGCATGCCCGCCCAACGCAGCAGTACTTTTCGTCATCGTCGATTTAACTACGCGCGAAACATCTTCTCTTAATATACGCCCTTTAGGTCCGCTCGCCGTCACCTCAGAGAGATCGACGCCTAACTCGCGCGCAAAAGCGCGCACTGAGGGGCTCGCATGCGTCATCTCCAACGTCGCGAACGGGATTTCCTGAGCGGCCGGCTGCGGGCCCATTTGCTGGTTTTCACACGCAAACGAAGGCGCTGATTTTTCCACCGCAACTTCGGGCGCCTCATTTTTCGCCGTCCCGTTCAAGGATGGCTCGCTTCTCCCGCCCGCTTCCGCGTCCGCCTCAATGACGAGAATCGGCGCGCCTTTGGAAATTGTCTCACCAACGGAAACCAGAATCTCTTTAACTTCTCCGGCCAATGGCGCCGGCACTTCCATGGACGCTTTGTCAGACTCGATCATGATGAGCGGATCATCGATAGCGATGTGATCGCCAGGCGAAACGAGAAGTTCAGCGACGGGAACACTCTCAAAATCACCAATATCCGGCAAGGTAATGGTCTGCTGGGCCATTTTTTCAACTGTCCGTTAAACTGTCCAGGGGGCGGGTACGTTAGTGTCAATGCCGTATTTTTTTCGGGCCTTGCTCACTTGCGCTGCCGACATCACGCCTTCCGCTGCAAGGCCTGCAAGCGCTGCAACAGCGATATGATAATGATCGACCTGGAAGAACTTCCGTAATTGCATGCGTGTGTCGCTGCGGCCAAATCCATCTGTGCCGAGCGTAATAAAACGGGCGTCGACATAAGGCGCGATAAGTTGCGGAAGAGCGCGTACATAGTCGCTGGCCGCGACAATCAGGGCTTTGCCTTTCAGAGTTTTTTCGACATGGCTTTTTTCGCTCGCCTTTGCGCCGCCAAACATTCTGCGCCGTTCAACGTCTTGCGCCTCGCGGGAAAGCTCGGAATAACTTGTCACACTGAAAATTTCGGCACTGACGCCCCAATCTCTCTTCAATAACTCAGCAGCCATGACAACTTCTGGCAAAATCGCGCCGCTTCCCAAGAGCCTGACCTGTGCATTGTCGACACCTTCAAGCCGATACATGCCCCGGATGATGTCTTCCGCGACGCCGGCCGGCATCGACGGTTGCGCATAATTTTCATTCATCACGGTGACGTAGAAGAATTCGTCTTTATTCTCTTCCAGCATGCCCCGCGCGCCGCGATCAAGAATAACCGCCAACTCATAGGCGTATCCGGGATCATAGGCCCTGCAATTGGGTACTGTAGACGCAACGAGATGGCTTGTTCCATCCTGATGCTGAAGGCCCTCGCCGCCAAGCGTTGTCTTGCCTGCCGTGGCGCCAAGAAGAAAACCGCGCGCACGCTGATCCGCCGCAGCCCAGATAAGATCGCCAACCCGTTGGAAGCCGAACATGGAATAGTAAATATAGAAAGGCAGCATTGAGATGCCGTTGACGCTGTAAGACGTTGCGGCTGCAACCCAGGAAGAGATGGCGCCCGCCTCGGTTATGCCTTCTTCCAAAAGCTGGCCGTCTCTGGCCTCTTTGTAATAGAGCATTGAGCCAGAATCTTCCGGCTCATAAAGCTGACCGATCGGGGAATAAATGCCGACTTGGCGGAACAAACTAGCCATCCCGAAAGTGCGCGCTTCATCGGCCACGATGGGAACAATCATTTTGCCAACCGCCTTGTCCTTGATCAAATTACCGAACAAGCGCACGGCGGCGACGGTTGTCGACATCTCCTTGCCAGCAGCTTTGAGGGCGAAATCGCCGTAAGTTTCCAGCGCTGGCACGGCATCCGGCTCCACCGACCGCCGGCGTTTCGGCAAATAACCGCCGAGTGCATTGCGACGTTCGCGAAGATAAGCGGCCTCAGCGGAGTCTTCGGCAGGTCTATAAAAATCCAGATTTTCGACTTGCTCATTGGTTAATGGCAAAGAGAACTTATCTCGAAACGCCAGAAGCGCATCGACATTGAGTTTCTTCGCCTGATGCGAGGTCATGCGCGACTCGCCGGCCGCGCCCATTCCGTAGCCCTTTTTGGTTTTCGCAAGAATGACAGTGGGCCGGCCTTTCGTTTCCTTGGCAGCCTTGAAGGCGGCGTAAAGTTTTCGGAAATCATGGCCGCCGCGTTTTAAGGCGTCAATATCGTGATCCGACATATGCGAAACGAGCGCTTGCACTTCCGGATCTTTTGCAAAAAAATGGCTTAAGTTGTAAGCGCCGTCCTTGGCGCCGAGTGTTTGATACTTCCCATCAACCGTTTCGGCAAACCGGCTCAACAAAGCGTAGTTTCTGTCTCGCGCAAAAATGCCGTCCCACTCCGACCCCCACAAAACCTTGATGACGTTCCAGCCAGCGCCTTTGAAGATATTCTCCAATTCAGGAATAATTTGCCCGTTGCCGCGCACGGGACCGTCAAGACGCTGCAGATTGCAATTGATGATGAAGGTTAGATTATCGAGGTTTTCGCGCGCGGCGATAGAAAGACCCGCGATGGATTCTGGTTCGTCCATCTCGCCATCGCCAAAAACGCCCCAAATATGACGGTCGTCCGTATCAAGAATATTACGGCCTTTGAGGTAGCGCATGAACCGTGCTTGATAGACGGCGTTGATCGGCCCGATCCCCATAGATCCAGTCGGAAACTGCCAGAAATCCGGCATAAGCCATGGGTGAGGATAGGAGCACAGTCCATCGCCTGAAATCTCCTGCCGGTAATGTTTCAAATTGTCCTCTGTTAGGCGCCCTTCAAGAAAGGCGCGCGCGTAAACGCCCGGCGCCGAATGCGGCTGGAAATAAACAAGATCGCCGCCGCCCGGCGCGTCGTCGCCCTTAAAGAAATGATTAAAGCCGACTTCGAAAATTTCCGCCGCAGAAGCATAACTTGCAATGTGGCCGCCTAATTCTCCATAGGCCTTGTTAGCGCGGACAACCATCGCCAGCGCATTCCAGCGAATAATCGATGTTATGCGATCTTCCATTTCAATATCGCCGGGAAACGCCGCCTGGTCCGCCACGGAGATGGAATTACGATAAGGCGAATATGGCGGAATATCGGAGACGATCCGCATTTCCTTGGCGCGGCGCTCCAGTTTTTCAAGCAAAAACCGCGCGCGTTCCGGCCCGGCAAACTTAGCAACTGAATCAAGCGCGCTCAGCCAGTCCGCTGTTTCTTGCGGATCTATATCCGCTCCCTCTTTGGTGCGTCCTTGCTGAAAGGTTTGGGACATCGCCAGATTTTCCTGTTTTTGATACACGCCCCTCATAAGCAATTTCCGCCCTAATTTCATGCTGAATTTTCTGTATTTTAAAGAGTTTACGATATATAATGCCGATATATGCAATGGCACGGCAGGAACTTCTTCAAATGAAAATGGATGCGATAGATCTGAAAATTTTGGCCGAACTTCAAAATGATGGCAAATTATCGAATGTAGAACTTGCCGACCGGGTCGGTCTCTCCCCTTCTCCCTGCCTTACTCGCGTACGCTCTCTCGAAGACACTGGCTGTCCGTCGTCAAAAATCTTGGAACAGCTGAGCGCATTATCTAACGGAGAATCCGGCTCATCCTTGGTTTGAGTTTAAGCAGCGGATCTGG
>PAIP01000081.1 GCA_002704915.1 Parvularcula sp. | reverse complement strand
TCTTCGCTCCCTTTTGATGGGCTACGATGAGCCGAAAATCCTCCGTTACGAGTAACCCGTCAAATGTCCCACACTTGCTGACGGCCTACACTCCATGAAGGTCTTGTCAAGGACGAGGATAGGCACGCCGACCAGGATGATGAGCCTGGCGACGGCGAGACGTCATCAAAAACCTTGTCGCCTGAAGGAGCGCTGCGCAAGGCGAATGGATTTTCGCAAGGGCTTGTGGACGATCTCGTCTGCGAGCGGCTGCTGGTCGCCAAGGCGCATCTGGCCCAGGACTTCGGAACCGCCTTCGACGTCTTGCTGTTCACGCTGGCGCGCCAGCTCTTTCGCACCGGCCATGTCGCCTCTCCGCTCGACATGACGGCGCGCAAGTCCCGCGAGCATCCTTCAGTGGTCAAGGATCTGAGCGAGGCGCCGGCCGTGCGGCTGATGGAAAGCCTCAAGGGCGATCTCGATCTTTCATGGATCGACCAGCCGGACGCCGAGGCTTTCGCTGTCCTGTCGAGCTTTCCCGACGACGCCAAGCAGGCGTTGTTCGCCTTCTGCGTCGCGCAGATGCTTGAGGGCCAGTTGGGGTTTTTCGATTGCGCCAATCCGGTGGTCGAGGCCATCGGCCGCCGGCTTGCGCCGCCCATGCGCGAATTCTGGCGTCCGACTGAGGAGGGCTACTGGTCGCGGGCCAAAAAATCCCACGCCCTCGAAGTCGGCGAGGCGCTGCTCGGGCTCAAATGGCGCGAGGAGCATGAAAGCGCGAAGAAGTCCGACATCGCGAGAGCGCTCGGCGCGGTTTTCGCGGGGGATGCGGGCGCGCGCACGGCGTTCACGCAAAGCCCGCTTGAGGCCGTCGATGCGTGGACGCCGCCGGGCTTCGCGTTTGAAGCAGCGCCGGTCGTTGAGGCGGATGCGGAGGAAGACTTTGACGTTGTCGAAGGCGTCTCCGGTGCGACGCCGGAAGCGCCCGCCGATGCGGCGCCCGACCAGGACGGCGCGTCCGGGCAATCATTAGGCGGTCAAGACCAAAGCCCGGGTGCGCTTCCGGCTTTCCTGCAAGCATAAGCGAAAGCGACGGGCCGGAATTTCGGCGGCGGGTTTGATCAGGCGAGAGAGGTCTTTCGCCGGCCCGCCGCCTTTCCCACTTCCTATTGGCCGTGAACTTCTAGCCTGCATCCGTGCTGGACTGCCTGGCGGCGGGTGGATTCAACACTTTTATCCGCCAGCTAAGTTTGAGACGGCCGCTGACAGGACAAATATGGCAAACTTTTCTATATTATAAAACCTTGCAAAGTTCTATAAGTACGGCTATATACGGCATCAATTGGAGGATCCCAAGTGAACACCGTGGAAAATGATCGCCCGCACATCGTAGAGACCTATTCAACGACCGACTTGTCTAACCGGATTGGCGAGGTCTGGGCTTCCGCGGAAAAGGGGCCGGTTGGCATCCAGCGCAACCGCAAGACCCGATATGTCCTCATGCCGGTTGATGAATTCGACCGGCTGGTCGAGAACGGCGATCCGCGCCGCGCCTATGGCTTCGACGAACTGCCGCGCGATCTTCACGATGCCCTGATGACGGAAATCGACGCCGAGCTTTCTAAGGCGCCGAACCAGTGAGCAGGGACGCTAAAACACCGTACAAAGAGCTTACCGGCGGTTCCATCATCTCGTACCACTATCAATGGCGCTGGCAACATGAGCGCGGCGAGGATCACGGCCGCAAGAAGCGTGAGAGCGTCGTTGCAATCCGAACGGTTGTCGGAGGCCGCGATACGATCTTTGTTTTTCCGATCACGTCGCAGCCGCCGTCGGCCGACCGACATGCGTTTGAATTGCCAGAGCTCGAAGTGCGCCGAATTGGGCGCGGTCGGATCGACCGCCTTTGGATTGTCATTGATGAAATGAATACCGACGAAGTCGCGCGGTCATATGTGCTTGAACCCGGTTGCAAGCTCGGCGACTTATCCCGGTCTGTTTACGAAGCCCTCCTGAAACGGATCAAGGGCATGGAGGGCTCGATCAAGATCGTAAACCGCGCCGAATAGGCGAAGCGTTTCCTGAAGCACTCGACGGACTGAAAGTTCACGATGCCGCGTCTGACGCCGCCGCTCCGGTTTCGCGTTCGATGCGGCGTCGGCTGAGAGCGCCGATGAACGCGATGGCCCGACCGACGCCGATAAATTCGACAGCGGCGGGGCGCCGGACATTAGTGCATGTGCAACCGCGCGACCAGACGATGAAGATGGTGGTGTTTAGCCTGGCGATCAGTCTGGCGGCCAAGCGCTGTCAGCCTATCTCGAAGAATAAGAGAAAGAGGCGGGCGGGCGTTCGGCGGCGGGTTTGATCAGGCGAGAGAGGTCTTTCGCCGGCCCGCCGCCGGAGACCTCCCATGTCCAACCACCTCTACTCACGCCACGGGGAAGCGATCGACATCTGCGGCGAGCATGATTTCATTGCGGTCCTGAACGCGCTTTGCCGTGCGGTCCGCGACTGCGGCGAAGACCAAACGGCGCCGTCGCGGGACCCAGCCGTGCGTCTCATCGCAGCGCGCATGGGCACGATCGCCTATGTCGATGATGACGATTGCGCCGCGCTGCTCGAGGCCTGCCGGGCGCAGCTCGCCAACTGCGCGGCGCGACTGGCGATCGTGCAAATCCTTGAAAAGCGCATCTGCGGCGACGCCGGCCGCAAGGCGGCGTTTCACCGCGAGGGAACGGTTCACCCTCTTTCATTTCAACCGGAGCTTGGTCCTATGCCCCTCGACGCGCCGCGCGAGCTCGCGCCCCTGCCGCTTTTTGCTCATCAACCGATTTCGAAAGTCGACGCGCTTGCCGCCGCCGCGCGCATTCTTCTACCCCATTATGAACGCGGCGCCGCGCTGACGCCGGCTGTCTTGCGTTCCGCAATGCGCGACGCATTCGGCGCCAATGATGGCGACGGCGCCTGGGACTGGAAAGACGCCTATGAAGCGTCCGAAGCCGCGCTCGTCCTGTTCCTGAGGAAGTATGGGCGTTTGATGCGGTCAAAGGCGGGGAGCGGTGAAAAATTCCTCGCCATGATCGAGCGTCTCGCGACGCTGGCGCCCAGCGAAACCCGCAGGTCGGAGACGAGCGAGGCGTTGCAGCAATTCTCGACGCCGCTGGCGCTTGGCGTGTGCGTCGCGGCCGCCGCCGATATTTCTCCGCGCGACCTCGTGCTCGAGCCTTCCGCCGGAACCGGTATTCTCGCCGTGATGGCGGAGCTCGCCGGCGCCAGGCTCGTTCTTAACGAACTCGGCGAAACTCGCTTCGGTTTGTTGAAACGCCTGTTTCAGGACGCCAGCGCCACGCAATTTAATGGCGAGCATATCGACGACCGGCTGGCGCCAGCAATCCGCCCGAGCGTCGTCATCATGAACCCGCCTTTTTCGGCGGCGCCAGGGATTACCGGCAAGCGTCCCCGCGCCGCCTGCGATCACATTGCTTCGGCGCTGGCGCGGCTTTGCGAGGGTGGCCGCCTTGTCGCTATCACCCAGGAAAGTTTCCGCGCCGATGCCCCGCAATGGCGCGAGGCTTTCATGCGGTTGCGGGTCCACTATCTTCTGGAGCCAGGCTGGCGCGCTGACAACGCCGTGCAGGGGCTCGGGCGATCGAACCGCACCAATCAGAAGCAGCCGCCGCTGTTTCGGCCGGTTGCAACCAATATCAAGGGCGAGAAGCGGTTCCTGTCGACCATCGCCCGACGTCTCGACAGTCTCGGCGCGCTGACTCGCGGCCAGCGCCAGACCGGCGGGCAGGGGCTCTTCCGCGCCGACGATAATCTCGAGTCGCCCTACGCCAAGGCAGCCTTGCGCAAATTCTACCGGGCGCTCTTCGCCGGCAAGCTCGACTGCTGCTCGCTCACTGCGTTCATCGAGATGACGGGCCTCAAGCTGCTCGATCAGGACGGCTCGCTGCTTGAAGAGCTTCCGCCGATCACGACCTTCCTCAATCGCATCCTGGCGCTCAGGATCGACCGCCAGAACGCCGTGTTCTGCGCATACGAAGCGCTGCTCGAAGGCGAGGTCGACGCCGCCATGTCGGCAGGCGTCTACGAAGTTGGTCTCGAGACCCTCGTTGCCGAGCGTTTCGACGTCAAGGAGACGGCGGATATCTTCACCCATGAGCGCTCAGGCGCGACGACGCGTGTCGTCACGATCGAAAAGAAGCAGCGCAATGCGCTGATTTCCTTGGACGACGCCATCGCGCTTGCTGGCGAACGCAAGGGCCGGCTCTATCTCAACGAAAAGTCGAAGCGCGCCGCGATCGTGACTTCCGCGCCGTCCTTCATGCATGAGGACGGCTCGGTTGAAAAGCGTCTGCGACTCGTTCGTCCGATGACCCGCGAGACGGTGGAGGAGGTCGCCTTCGCGGAGACGGCGTGGGCCGAAGTCGGCGAGGCCGAGTTTCGCGCCGCATGGAACGCTGAACTCGAAGGCATCCCGGAATTCTCGGTCTCAACGTTCCATCTCGTCACCGGGCTCCTGCTGCCGATCTGGGATCGTCTGCCCCAGGAAAATATGAAGGTGAACCGGCTCGAAGCCTCCGACGGGCGCCGGTTGCTCGGCCGCATCGTCGGCGCCGCCGAGCTTGAAAAGCTGATGATCGATGTGGGCGCAAAATCCGTCGGCGATTTCACGCCGGAAGCTATCGGCGCGTCCGTAATGAAAGACGGCGCGGTGTTCGCCCTGGCGACCGGCCTGCAGCTCCGGCGCTCTCGGGTCATGTATGAAAACCGGCTCGAAGTCGCGAACTACGGCCCGGACCAGGTCGAGACGCTTAAAGCCATGGGGTGTTTTTCCGAAATCATTGCGCACCGGCTGCGGCTTTTCGCACCGGCGCGCGGTGAGGCATATCCGGCGATCACGCCCATCGTCGCGCGCTTTCCAGTCACCGGGTTCGAGGCGCGCGGGGCGTAATTGAAACTTCGTGAATGGAGGACGTCATGGGACGCGCATCCGACATTGCGGCGCGGCTGGCTGACCGCGCCGAGGAGGTCTGCCGCGCCTATCTGCCGAACGGCCGGCGATCCGGGGCCTACTGGATCGTCGGCGATGCGGCGGGCGCCAAAGGCCAGAGCTGTTATGTCCGCCTTCGGGGCGGCCGCGACCGCATCGGCAAATGGCGCGATCAGAACCCGGCGAATGGCGATCATTACGGCGATCTCCTCGATCTTATCCGCGTCAATCGGGGTCTTGGCTCGCTCGCCGAGGCCGTCGCGGAAGCCGAAGCGTTTCTCGGCGGTCCCGCGCCGTTCCGGCCGCCGCTCGCCGCCAGCGCTGGAGATGGCGCCGACGATACTTTGAAACGGCGCAACGCCGAGCGCTTATGGGCGCGGTCGCGAGAGCTCGCCGGCACGAAAGCCGAACGGTACTTGCTGGCGCGCGGGCTCAATCCCTCTGGGCTCGTGTCGCTGCGTTATCATCCGGATGCCTATTATTATGACGATGATGCGGAGCAGAAGCGCAGCGGGCCTGCGCTGATCGCAGCCGTGCGCGACGGCGCAGGCGAAATGAAGGCGGTGCATCGAACCTGGTTCGACGGCGACAGCGTCATTCTTCGCAAGATGATGGGCTTGCCCGATGATGGCGTCGTTGCGCTGGGCGGGACAGGCCCAGGATTGCTCGTCGGCGAGGGGATCGAGACCGTCTCGTCCCTGCGCGGCGTGTTCGCAAGCGTCCGGCTTGAGGCGCTGCTCACGGCAGGCCGGCTTATGGCCTTCGACCCGCCGGACGATATCGATCGCCTGCTCATCGCCGTTGATCGCGATCCGGCCGGATTTGTTGCAGCGCGCTGCGTCCGGGCGAAGGCGCGGGCGCTCGGCGTGCCAGCGTTCTGTCTCGTTCCGGCGTCGGCTTTTTATGGCGCCGATTTCAATGACGACCTCACGCGTTTCGGATTTGAGGTCACAGCCTCTGCGGTCCGCCGTCAGGCTGGAGAGTGAAAGGCGAGCAGTTTTGGGGTGACGGGCCCGCAAGGCGAAAGAGCGGCTTTAATCGTTCGGTCTTATATGACGCTTCCGCTGGGGGCGATGAAACCGACGGGGAAGGGCGCCGGGCAGCACCTTCGAAAATCTTCTTGATTTCTTTACGTGGTTTACTTACTTTACGCAAAGTACGAAAGGTGCATCTCGATGAACGAATCTGTCCCAGCCTCTGAATTCTCCAGGAATTTCGGGCGTTACAAGGATCTGGCGACGGCGGAGCGTGTCGTCGAGGTGTCCAGCAATGGCCGGCCGATCGGCGCTTTCCTCTCTCAGGCAGAATATGAGCGCTATTTACGCCTGAAGGGTCGCGAGACCCGCAATGTCAAGATCGACGACCTCCCGGAGGATCTCATTCGCGACCTTGAACGCGCCGAATACGGCGTCGTCAGTCGGTGAGCCTGCCCGATCCGGTTCCAGGCCTTGTCATTCGCCATGCCTTTCTCTGGAGCCATGAAGCCGCACGGGGCCAGTCCGAAGCAGCTAAAACGCGTCCCTGCGCCATCGTGGTCGCAGCGGCGCAAGGTGAAAACGGCGCCCTTCGCGTAACCGTAGCGCCCATCACCCACTCGCCGCCGGAGGACGAGACAACCTGCGTTGAACTGCCCGCTGAAATAGCGCGCGAACTCGGGTTTGACGATGATCGCCAATGGCTGCGGTTCGACGAACTTAATTATTTCGATTGGCCTGGCTTCGATCTATCGCCGGTTCCGGGCGAGAGCGGGCGATACGATTACGGCATGTTGCCGCGTCGCTTTTTCGAAACCGCCAAGGCTTTGATCTTGGCCCGCATTCGCGCCGGCAAGCGCACTTCGATTGTCAATCGCAACGTCTGATAACGCGCCGAACGATCTTCTCGACGTTTGGTTCTATGTTCTGTGATGCTTTTTCCTGCGCCGCTGCGCGCAGACAGCGCTGGCCTGTCGGTTTGTTACGGCGTTAATGCCTCGCACAGGAGAATCGGGATGACGTTTCAGCCTCCCAGGTTCAAATGCCCCTTGGCTTGTTCCGCTGGGCCGTCTTTTTTCTGAGATACAGGTGTCGAATGACGCTGCCGGTCGTGAGATCCTCATGCGTCATGACTATTCGCTTGTGGATTTATCATCGCCGGCGTGTTCCGCCATGGCTTTGAGCATCGCTTCCATCATCTCCGGCGGCATGTCGTCGGCCGAGTAGGCGCGTCGCGTATCGTCGGCTCTCATCAGCCGTGCGTCTGACATGGCTCAATCCATTAAATTCGATATTGCCACACATCATGGCAGGAAGGGAATTTCAAGAGCGGCAATCCTCGAAATTCCACGTTTCATGGGGTCACGGCATGTCGCCGTGCGGGAGAGTGAAAGGCGAGCGGTTTTTTGGGTGACATGCCTGCCGGGCGAAAGAACGGCTCCCGCAGGCCTGTCGCGCCCTTCAACTCTCATCGAGGACTTCTCATGACGCATACATATTATCATGCGCGCTCGTCGGCGCACCTCTTCGGCGGCGAGCCGGAAGATTATCAGACGATCCATGACTGGTTCGACGCGACCAAGGAAAGTTTCTGCGACTTTCGCCATCGCGCGCTCAGGCATCACGCTGAGGGCGTCTTCGAGTGCGAACGCGTTTTCGGCGTCACGATTACCAACAGCGCCGGGAAGAAAGTGCCGGTGCGCTACATCGCCGAACAGCACATCATGGAGGATTGCGGCGGGCGCGTCCCGTCGCTCGCCGATTGGCTGTCGCGGATCGAGCCTGCGCCCTGGATGGCGCGCGGGACGAAGCTCGGCCATGGAACACGGAGGGCGGAATCATGAGCGCCTCCGATAGTCTCCGCCATCGTCTGTTGTTGTTGCCCCCGAAAACCGGTGTCGCGTTTCAGCGTCTCCATGAATCGGGCTTGATCGCCGAGGATGCGCTTGGGGCGATCCTGGATGCGGGCGCCATCACCGGCGACACGGCACGGCTGCTCGGCTTCGCCGTCGCCTATCACCATCTCCAGGCGCAAGGGGCGCCTGTAGCGGACGTCATCCGCATGGCGCGCGCCCGGAACCGGCGCGTCAATCTCGGCTGGGGCGCCAAGCGCTGGAAAGCCGAGCACGACCGGCTGTCGCGGGCCGAGACCCTGCAGCGCCTCGCGCAGGAAAACGTCGTCTACGACGTGTCGAAGTTCGCGGCGCGATTGCCGCCCGCCTTCAGCGGTTATCTCATCCGCACCAGCCGCCGGCTGGGTATGGAAGGCCTGCGCCAGCGTCATTGCGTGGCGAGCTATCACGACATGATCAAGGCCGGGCGGTGCGCCATCGCCGCCGTTTTCGTCGGCAAGCGGCGCTGGACGGTCGAACTTGTCGAAACGCCCGGATCGGAGGCGGAGCTGCGCATCGCTCAGATCAAGGCGCGGCTGAACGGGCTCCCATCAAACGAAGTGCGCGAATGCATTCATGAGATGTTGGGTGTCGATCCGAAGGCGCCTGCATTGGCGGGCGGTCTGCGGCCTATGCCCCAGGAGCGGCATTATCTGCAGACGCTGCGCAGCGTGCTGCCCATCCTGCGCGAGCATGGTGTCAGACGGGTCCATGTCTCGTTCGATGGCGCTGGCGACAGCGGCTCCATCGACTATGTCGATTACGAAGACGGCGAGATCGACGCCGAGGCCGTCATGGTCGAGCATCAGCGCGTATCGCGGCGCTTCGGCGGCGAGGGCTGGATCGTCGAGACCGAGCGCGTCCGATGCTCGGTCGACGAGGCGATCAAGGATCTCACCTACGACTATCTCGATGAGACGCAAGTCGACTGGTACAATAATGACGGCGGCTTCGGCGCGCTCGTTATCGACGTCGAACACGGAACCGTCTCTCTCGAAGTGAACGTGCGGCTCACAGAATCGTCGACGGAATTCAGTTCGGAAATCTCCATCGAGACAGGTGAAGAAGAATGACGGCGCCGCCGGATGGCTTGCGACCGCGTTAGCGGCGGCCTGTCGATGGAGATGACTTTGCCGGGATTGGTTTTGGCTGCAGCGGCGGCGGGGTAATAGGGAATAACCCGCCGCTACCATCCGCCGGCGGCGCTTCGGCGCCGTCCGCCCCGGCCCCGCTAATCCATCGCATTGCTGACGCATCAGGCCGATTAATTGGCAAGCATGGCGCTGA
>PAIP01000080.1 GCA_002704915.1 Parvularcula sp. | reverse complement strand
TTTACATGACCGGCCCTCAGCGCGACGCTTTGTTGGCGCTGCCCGAAGACGAGACGACGGTCGTCCGCCATCACAGTCTGGACGTAAACGACCTAGCTGCCATCAACAGCGCCCGCACGCCTGAGACCCGGCTTGGCTATGCTTTGCAGCTTTGCTGTCTGCGTTATCCGGGGAGGCATCTCCGACGCGGCGAATTGCTGCCCGCTGTCATGCTCGACCATATCGCTGAGCAGATCGGGATCGATGCAGAAGTGATCGGCGGTTTCGCACGACGGACGCCCACACGCTACGATCAGCTTCTCGCGATCAAGGCGCGTTTCGGGTTCACCGACCTCACCAAGCCGATGCGCGCAACGCTTCGAGCGTGGCTGGAAGCCGAAGCTGTCGGCCTGACCAACGGACGCGTCTTGTTGGGCAACTTCCTCGACGAACTGCGCTTCCGTAAGATAGTCATTTCCGGAATCACCGTGGTCGAGCGCATGGCCGCCGAAGCGATGCACGCGGCCGAAAACCGGATCATCGCCGACATCGACAATCGTCTCGATCCGGCCACCCATAGCCGACTTGACGCGCTTATCGCCGAGAAAACGCACGATAGGCAAAGCCGATTTTCCTGGCTACGGGAACCCACCCCGCGCGTCGCCTCTGCCTCGCTCGTCGGTATTCTTGACAAGATCGCACTGGTTCGCGGCATCAGGACGCCCGCCATCGATAGACGATACGAACCCCGAATGGAGCAATTTGCGCGCGAAGGGGTCCGCTACACCGCGCAGGCATTCCAGCAGATGGGGTCGGCGCGGCGGCATGTTATTCTTGTGGCGACGCTGCGCGAGTTTGAGGCCACGCTGACTGACACAGCTATCGGTATGTTCGACTCGCTCATCGGGCGAGCGCATCTGCGTGCCCGCAAACGCCTTGAACAGACGGTTGCCGCTTCTGCCGACCAGGGCCGCGACCGATTAATCCGTGTCGCCGACGTGCTTGAGGCGGTCAGCAAAGCCGCACGCGCCGGCGGCGATATTGCAGCAGCGGTCGCAGCGGTCGCCTCGCTCGATACGATCGATGCCGACGCTGCTCTTCTCCGGCGAACCACGAGGCCGGGACGAGATAATGCCATCAGTGAAATCGGGCCAGAATATCGGACGTTCAAGCGGGCGGGGCCGCGCTTCCTGAAAGCGTTCACGTTCGAGGGTCGCAAGGGTACCGCGCCGCTCCGTGCAGCGATGGCGATCCTGGCCGAACTCGATGGCGACTGGCGCACGGCGCTCCCTGATGGCTTGCCGCTCGGGCATATCGAGCGGCGATGGCAGCGCTATGTCGTCACGGACGACAAGATCGACCGAACCCATTGGGAGCTGGCGACCTATTCCGCGTTGGCTGGAGCACTGGCGGCGGGCGACATCTGGGTGCCAACCTCCCGACTGCACCGCTCTCTGGAAACGCTGCTTTCACCGAGTACGGATCCGGTCCCGGCACAGGTCTCCGATATTCCTGATCCTCATGTGTGGCTCGATGCCCGCGCGGCCGAACTGGATACTGCGCTGCTCAAGGTATCAGGGGGGCTGACCAGCGGCGATCCCGCGCTGTTTTCCGGTGACCGACTGCGGTTTCCGAAAGAGCCGAAAACCGATCTTGCCGAACGCGACGATGGCAGACAGTTCGTCCGGACCTGCTACAATCTCGTGCCGACGACGCGCATCACCGATGTTTTGTCTCAGGTCGAACGTTGGACCGGTTTCACCAGCCATTTCGGTCATGTCTCGACCGGGTTGCCGCCCAGCGATGAACGATCCTTTCTCGCAGCTATGATTGCGGAAGCGACGAACCTCGGCCTGTCACGGATGGCTGAGGTCTGCGGCGTGGCATCGCGGCGCACGCTCCTGCGCATGCAGACGTGGCACATGCGTGAAGAGACGTTTCGCGCCGCGCTCGGCTGTCTGACCGACGCCATACAGGCCGAACCAATGGCGGCCTGGTTCGGTGAGGGCTGGCGCGCCTCTGCCGATGGGCAGGCTTATTATCTTGGTGGCGCCGGGGAGGCTGGCGGTCAGGTCAACGCGCATTACGGCCGCGACCCGATCGTCAAAATCTACACCACCATCACCGACCGCTACGCACCGCTCCATCAAACCGTGATCGCGGGCACTGCCGGCGAAGCGATCCATGCCCTCGACGGCATTCTCGGCCACGAAAGCAACGCCAACCTTTCCGCGCTGCACGTCGATGGCGGCGGCGTCTCCGATATCGTGTTTGCGGTCATGGACCTGCTCGGGCTTGATTTTGAGCCACGTATTCCGCGCCTCTCCGATCGCCGCCTCTATTCCTTCGAGCCGCCCAAGCGTTACGGACGCCTCGCGCCGCTGTTCGGGAACAGGCTCAACCGCGATCTGATCGTCAATCACTGGCCCGACATTCATCGCGTCATTAGGGCGATGCGCGACCGAACCATCACCCCATCGCTGATCCTGAAAAAGCTCTCAGCCTACCGGCAACAAAACAGCCTTGCCGCTGCCCTTCGCGAGGTCGGCCGTATCGAGCGCACACTCTTCACATTGCGATGGTTCAAGGATCCGGCGCTTCGCCAGCTTGTCACGGGTGAACTCAATAAGGGCGAAGCGCGAAACAGTCTGGCGCGCGCGGTTGCGTTCCACCGGCTCGGCCGCTTCCGGGATCGCGGTATCGAAAATCAGCAAATGCGAGCGGCAGCACTCAATCTCGTCACCGCCGCAATCATCCTGTTCAACTGCCGCTATCTCGACCGCGCCGTGAGTGAACTTGGAAGTCGCGGAGTGAAAATTGATCCCGCTCTACTCTCGCAGCTTTCACCTTTGGGCTGGGACCGGATCAACCTCACCGGCGATTATGTCTGGTCAGACGGCATTGAACTCGATGCCGACGGACTCATGCCCCTTCGAATCCCCGATAGCTACCGTGAATCTATGTCCCGATAATGCACAGAGGCCGAGTAGCTTCCGATTTTGGGAGAGGGCAGTGATCCTGTCTGCGAGATGCTCCTGAAAGATGGCCACCTCAAGCACGAAATCTGCGGATTCCGGCAACGAGGTGCCCGGACCCCAGCATTGGATAACGCGGGGGATCTTTAATCCGGACAAAGTGAAACCGGCAATATTCTCGCGAATACTGTATTCCAAGATGGCACGTGCCATTCCAAACTCGTCGCGCATAGCATTGGCTGCACTAGCCGGGCTGTGGTCAATCAAGGTGTTCATCGCTGTTTTCGGGTGCCCGTTTGTCTATTGATATCCATCCTTGCATCGCCGCTACTGAGTGAAGATATCAACGGCCTCGAGGGCGTAAAGGTTTCCTTTCCGGACGAGATCAGGGATAAATTCCCTCTTCCGCTCGTATTGCTCTTCAAGGTTGCGAAGTGCATCGTTGATGCTGCCTTTGTCGAGAGCGGCAAGAAATTCCGTCATTGCGGCAATCGTCTCGTGGAGCCTCGCCTCGTTCTTCATGTCGAGCTGCCGAATGAAAGTCGTTCGGTCATTGAATTCCAGCATCAGGCGTACCATCCGCAGATTGTCGGTCAAGCCGGCGATACGCTCATAGACTGCTTCGATCGCGAGTGCTGCAGCTCCAGCACTGTCGGATGCGGGCTGCCTGATAGCCAGGTCGAGCTCGACCAATCGCAATCCTCTTGCCGAGAACTGGAACACGCCGTTTTGCAGGCAATATTGTGCGATCATGAATGCTGTTTCGTAGTCGGCGGAAACCTCGTTGACGGTCAAGGGTCGGGTCATGTAGCTCCGGCTGCCATCCTTCGCGATGATCCCTTCATTCGCGAGCAGGATGAGGGCTTCGCGTACTGGCGTGATGCTGACCCCAAATCGGTCAGCGATGTTCTTCATCTCCAGGGAGGTGCGTGGCGGCAGCTTCTGCATGACGATAAGCGATTTGAGGCGGCCATAGACCTGTCCCGTCTTGTTTACCTGTCCGTTCTCCGAGCTTGGCGCGTCTGGCAGGTCCTCATGCATCCAAGGTCACTCCTCCCTGAATATGCGGCTCGCTATGGCTGCTTCTCGCCAATGTTGTTCGTGGGAACTGGTTCGGACAGGAGATTGTCCCGTCACACGAAGTAGTCATCAATTCGAAAGAGCCCACGAAAGAGGAATGATGAAAGCCAGGAGAAGCGGCTGGTGCAGAAGGTAGATCGGCAGGCTCTGTTTCCCCATCCAGATCAATGCGGCAGCCGATCCGCCTCGGGGAGGGGCCTTCGAGGAAGGACTTCGATTGGAGCCAAGTCGGAGCAGCTTCGCCGTAGCCATGCCGAAAAGCGTTATACCGACCCACGGGAAAACGGGAACAAAGTCGTTGCTGGGGAGTGGGTTCTCGGCGAATCCGATCCAGGCCAGCCATCGTGTGTCGAAAACCGGCGATTGAACGAAGAATGGAAGCAGCACAACAGCAACCGCGGCACCCAGGCAAAGTGGAGCGCCGGCGCGCAGGAATGCTGCGCCGACAAGCGTGGCGGCCGCGATTGCGTGCAAGATCCCGAAATAGATGAAGCTCTCGGGAAAGACGAACCAGGTAACGACAGTGATGGCGCCGGCGGCGACCACTATGGTCAGAAGCCGGCGGGCAAACGCCCCCTTATCCACGGCAGCATGGTGGGCGAGGACGAGGCTGATCCCGACGAGAAACATGAACGTCCCGGCAAGGCTTCGCCCGAAAGCCAGCCAGGCCGGGTGCCGGGCCACTCCGCTGATGATCCCGGTGAACTCCAGATCCCAGACGATATGGAAAAGAACGACCCCTGCGATCGCGAGACCGCGCGCGATGTCGACCGCTGCGATGCGCTGACCGTGAGCCAATGCGGTCACCTCACCCGGACCGACGCGTTGCCGACCGACAGCACGGCCGCCGGGGCAGTCAGACCGCATGATCGCGACATCGCACTCGCTAGGGTCTCCGAATGCCGCGCCCTCATGCGTCGCGCAGTCCCTTCCAGGCCAGCAGCCGCATCGCATTGGCCGTGACCAGCACCGTCGCGCCGGTGTCGGCCAGGATGGCGGGCCAAAGCCCGGTGATGCCGAGAACCGTAGTCACCAGGAACACCACCTTCAGGCCAAGTGAAAGCGTGATATTCTGGAGGATGTTGCGCATTGTGAGACGCGACAGCAAGATCATGTTGGCGACGTCCCTGACGCGGCCATGCAGGACGGCGGCATCAGCCGTTTCCAGCGCCACGTCCGTACCGCTGCCCATGGCGATGCCGATGTCGGCGGCGGCGAGCGCTGGCGCATCATTAATCCCGTCGCCGACCTTGGCCACGAACTTTCCTGTGCCGCGAAGCTCACCGACAATCTTCTGCTTGTCCTGCGGCATCAACTCGGCGCGGGCCTCCATGCCGAGCGAGGCCGCGATGGCTTCAGCGGTGCGCCGGTTGTCGCCGGTCAGCATCACAGTGCCGGCCCCGAGATCGTGAAGGGCGGCTATGCCGGTTTTTGCATCGTCCCGCGGTTCGTCGCGAATGGCGAACAGACCCGCCACCTCGTCGCCCGCAAGCAGCACCGAAACCGTCTTGCCTTCGTCGTTCAGTGCGGCAATGCGGGATTGCAGTTCCGCGTCGAGCGAAACCTCCTCGGCTGCGGCTTTCGGAGACGCCAGGAACAGCTTGACGCCATCCACCGTGCCGGTAACGCCCTTGCCGCCGATGGCGCCGGCATTGCTGGCCGCGACGATCGTGACGTCCTCGGCTTCCGCTCTGGCAAGGATCGCAGTCGCCAGCGGATGGCTCGATCCGGCCTCAAGCGCGGCGGCAAGCCGCAGCACTTCGCGTTCGTCACGCGAGATGCCGACAATATCGGTGACCTTCGGCTTGCCTTCCGTCAAGGTTCCCGTCTTGTCGAGCGCGACGTAATCGACCTTGCCGAGATTTTCCAGCACCGCCCCGCCCTTCATGAGCAGGCCCCGGCGCGCGCCCGCGGAAAGAGCCGCGGCAATCGCTGCAGGCGTTGAAATGACGAGCGCGCAGGGGCAGCCGATCAGCAGCACCGCAAGGCCGCGATAGATCCAGGTGTTCCATTCCGCACCGGCAAGAAGCGGCGGCAGGATCGCGATCAGGGCGGCCACGACCATCACCGCCGGCGTGTAGTATTTAGAGAAGCGGTCGATAAACCGTTCGGTGGGAGCCTTCGACTCCTGAGCCTCCTCGACCAGGGCGATGATCCGCGAGATGGTGTTGTCCTCGGCGGCGGCGGTCACGCGAACCCTGAGCACGCCTTCCTGATTCACCGTGCCCGCAAAAACCTTGTCTCCCGGTTCCTTGCGCTTGGGCACCGACTCGCCGGTTACCGGCGCCTCGTCGACCGCGCTTTCGCCGGAAATGACGTCTCCGTCCGCCGGCACCCGGTCACCGGGCCGCACAAGCACCACCGCGTCGATAGACAGGCTCTCCGCCGGAACTGTCTGCGTCGTGCCATCGCGCTCCAGCAAGGCCGTTTTCGGCATCAGTGTCGCCAATGCCCGGATGCTGGCGCGGGCACGGCCCGTTGCGATGCCTTCGAGCAGCTCGCCGACAAGGAACAGGAAAACCACGACCGCCGCCTCTTCGGCCGCGTCGATGATGACAGCCCCGACCGCGGCGACCGTCATCAATGTCTCGATGGTGAACGGACTTCCATTGACCGCGCCGAACAGGGCACGCCGGGAGATCGGGATCAGCCCGACCGCCATGGCGGCGATGAAGCCCCAGGGCTGCGTTTGCGGGAACAATTTGGACAGCACGAAGGCGACAGCCAGCGCAATGCCGCAGACGACAGTCAATTGCGCCTTGGATGTTTTCCACCATGGTCCATCCTGGGGACCGTGATCATGGCCATGCATGCCTTCCAGCGCGTCAGGGGTTCCGGCACCACTGCCGCCCGCCTTTGAATCCTGCTCGTGACGGCAATCCGGGCCGTGGACATGATCCGCAGCCGGAGAGCCTGACTTCTGGCCGGAAGCCGGAATCGGCACGGCCTTGTAGCCAAGGCTGGTGACTTTGCGGGCGAGACCTTCAATGTCGGCATTGCTTTCATGCGTAACGGTCATGGTCCCGGCGACCACCGAAACCTTCACGTCGGTAACATCCGGCATTCGACGCACTGCGGTGTCGATCTTGGCCGCGCAGCTCGCGCAATCCATGCCGGCGACGCGAAAGCGGGTCTGATGCGCGCCTGCCGACGTAGTCTCCTCGATAAAACTACTCGCAGCGCGATCTTCGCCTGAATGACTGTCCCCCGCGTGATCGCGATCAGCATGGTCGTGCTTGCAGTCCGCACCATGAACATGTGCGGAATGATCGTGCCTCGTATGATCGTGATCGCCGTGGTCATGGGGAGGATGATCATGGTTGCATTTCGGCCCATGCGCATGACCGGCATGGTCATGACCCGAATGATCGTGATCGACGTGCTCGTGATCATGGTCCGCATGGTTGGATTTTCGGCCTTGACCGTGGGCGGTCTCCGCAGCCTTCGACTTCTTCACCGCACCAAGGCGTGTGGCCTTATAGCCTAGCCGGTTGACCTTTTGGGCCAGTGTGTCGAGATCGAGCTTGTCTCCGTGTTCAACGCTCACGGTGCCAGCAACAACCGACACGTTCACATCTGTGACATCCGGTATTCGTCGGACCGCTTTGTCGATCTTGGCGGCGCAACTTGCGCAATCCATGCCTTCAACCCGAAAGCGGGTGCGGCGTGCTGCAGCGTTCATCTCGATGTCTCCTGTCTCGCAGGGACTACGTCATAGGACCTATAGCAGCTAGAGGGTCAAGGGGCTTTAAGAGTTTCTTCGCTACGGCGATGGCGGTTGTTCGCGAGAGGCCGCGCGCGTGAGATATTTTTCCAGAACCTGCGGATACAACTGCACCTTGGCTTCTTGGAGTTGCCGCCTCTGCAATTCATCGGCCATGGAGCGATGCTGTTGGTTGGTCAGGTACTCCTCGATAAAGGGCTTTGCCTCGTCAAGAATTAACTGTTGCGGCGAGGTTCGTTCCGTCACTTCCACGATGTAGATGCTGCCTCCCAACTCGAAAGGTTTGCCAACTTTTCCCGGCTCCATGTCTTGAATCGCTTCATGGAATGGGTGGCTCATCAGTTCGCCTAGTGGATCCCCGCTTTCGCCGATCCAACCAGGGAACTCGCCACCCTTTGAAGCTGTTTCGACATCCTCGGAATACTCCTGCGCTACCGAGGCAAAGTCCGACCCCGGGACTGCTCCTGTCAGCTTCCGATAGGCTTCGTCTGAACGTTCGCGTGCACGACTCGCGTCCGCCTCGCTCGAGCCAAGACCGATACGGACATAACGGATTCTCGACATCGGAGGACTCACAAGGCGATCGCGATTGTCGGAGTAGAATGCTTGAATTTGCTCGTCGGTGACATCGATCCGGTCGTCCACCTCCTCCTGCTCCATCATTTGCCGCAGCAAACGAAGTCGCGTTTCGTCGGCAAGGGGTTTGTTTGCGACGTCGAGCAACTTGTCATAGGTGTCCGATACCAGGAGCATGCGATCAATTAGCGCGTCTGCCAAACGTTTGAGACCCTCTGCGCCTTCGAACTGGTCGCGAAGTGACGCTTCCTCATATTCCTTGTAGAAATCGCGAAGGCTGTAGCGCTGTCCCTTGATCGTGAAGAGCGTCTTTTCGCCGTTCTCCGCGAACCATTGCTGTTCCTTTTGCGCGCGTACGGTTGTCATGATCGTCGGGCGGACTTCGACTAAGCTCTTTGCGCCCGCGGGCATGACCTCCTGAAGGCGGACGACATAATACGATCCGCCTGCCTGAAACACGCTCGCCAGTTCCCCGGGAACCAGTGCGAAGACGTTTTTGTCCCAATCGGGGTTCTTGCTGCCTTCGGGCACCTCCGCCCGGGATGAAAAACGTGCCTTCGAGTATCGCTCTGCTGTCGCCTGGAATGTTGCGCCGCCCTGGATGCTCAGTAAGGCGCTGGCCGCCTCTTGTTGGGCCTTCGGGCCGAATTGTGATGCACTGAACTCCAGTTCATCAGCAATGGCGCGGCGTGGCAATTTGAATTGGTCGATGTTCTGTCGGTAGTAGGTCTCAAGCTCCTCCTGGCTCGGAGCAGGCACGTCGTCCTGCGTTATTCTGACGTTGAACAGGTGGCCATCAGAGGAACGAACGATCCGATCCCTCCATTCGCTTGGAACGTCTGAAACAATATTCGCAATAGACGCAATATGCTGGGCGATGTGTTGCTCTTCTGTGCGCGTCAACGACTCAACTCGATCTTCCGACAGTACGAGCAGGGTGACCATATGCGTCGCAACAAGGCCCGTCACAAGAATGACGACTGTTCGGCCACTCAGGCTTTTCGGCAGCAAACCGATCATCCACGCGACACGTCGGCTGCAAATACATAGCCGTCGCCCCACACGGTCTTGAGGATTTGTGGGTTTTGGGGATCCTCCTCGATCTTCCGCCGCAACCTGCTGATCCGGGTGTCGATGCTGCGATCAATGAATTCGGACTCACGGCCCCGGGTCAAATCGAGGAGTTGATCCCGCGTGAGCACGATCTGCGGCCGCTCAACGAATACTTTCATCAGGTTAAATTCGGCAGTGCTCAAGGAAAGCAATGCATTATCTATCGACTTCAGAGAGCGTGTCGCCGTGTCGAATGTCCAGCGGTCGAACCGCCACACGCACGCAGTTTTGCTTCGCGTTCCTGCGGGAACGGATCGCGTCCTTCTGAGGACCGCGCGGATTCGGGCCACGAGTTCCCTGCCGCCGAAAGGCTTTGTCAGATAGTCGTCAGCGCCCATCTCGAGACCGAGGACACGATCAAATTCGTCGCCTTTCGCGGTGAGCATGACAACTGGAATGTTGGTCGTGGCTCTGAGATCGCGACAAAGGGTGAGCCCGTCCTCTCCTGGCAACATGAGATCGAGAACGACAAGGTCGACGCTGCTTTCGATGAGCTGCCGCCGCATTTGTCGTCCATCCGCTGCAGCGCTGACGCGATATCCTTCTTTGGCGAGCAGCCCGGCGACCAGGTCTCGAATATCCTGATGGTCATCAACCACCAGGATATGACCGTTCAAAACATCCACTGACACAGGTCACTCCCCGATCGCTAGCACAGGGTGAGCGACGTTTGCGGGCTTCCTGTCTCGGCCGATCGATAAGTCTCGCTCCAGCATAGCGTACAATCTCATGCTGCTAGAGATTCAAGAGGCCTCTGACGTCGGTCGCCGCGTTAGTTTGACTCACTGGTAAGAGCGAGGAGGAGGGACTATTCCTTCATCATCCCGACCGTCTTGCGACTGCAGAATGCTCGTTACGCTTTCAAAAAGTAAGCTTCATAGAGCCGGCATCGTCGCAATGGCAGTCCTGTGCGCAGGGTTTTCCGCAGCATCGTTGGGATCGATGGCTCTCGCGACAAACATGTGGATTGCTGACCTCGCAAACTTCCTTCGCCCGCATCTTTTGCTCCTCGCGACATGCCTGTTTGTTCTTAGTTTGGCCTTCCGCCACGTCATCGTGGCACTTTTCGGGACACTAGCGCTGCTAAGCGGTGTGTTCCCGTTCTTTTTCCTACCACTGCCTGCTTCTTCGCAGATCGGCGCACCACTTACGGTGGTGACCGCTAATGTCTATGTCGACAACCCCGATCCGGCGGACTTTCTCTCACTTCCATCAATCGCGACCGCCGACATCCTGGTGCTCCAGGAGATGACGCCGCGATGGCAGGATGCGTTGGCAGCCAGCGGCATCTGGCCATTCGAGAGCAGTCGCGACCTGCACGCCAACACGGACATGAAGCTATTCAGCCGATTTCCGATCCTGACCGCGAGAACCGTGTCTCCCGAGAGCGCCGACACGGGCGGGAGGTTTGCCGTCCGATATGAACTGCTTGTGGGAGGCCGGGCCCTCATCGTCTATGCGGTTCATCCGCAGACGCCGAGAAGTCCACGCATGTGGCGCGAGCGGTCGGCCTATCTGCGTGATCTTGCGCAGGCGCTCCTGTCGGAACGGCAGGACACTCCCGTTGTCGTCGCGGGTGACTGGAACACCGCCTCGTGGTCTCCTTTCTTCAAAGACCTGTTGTCCTCCACGGGTTACAGGACGACTGAATCCCGATGGTGGCCCCTGCCGACCCGATTCAGCATAAGGTTCGGATCGTGGACGCAGCTCGGGACACCAATTGATCGCATCGTGCTGTCGCCAGCGGTGGGATTGGACAGCTTGGCGATGGGGCCAAAATTCGGGTCAAATCACCTTCCAGTCATTGCGAGGCTCACACTTCCGTAGGTCAGGCCATCGATCCCAACTTCAGGCACGGTGAACGGATGCATCAAGACGCGCGGATCGGAAGGCGGGCATGCGGCTAAGGCAGACAATCGGCGTTTTGCTTGCGGCATCGCTTGCCGGCATTCTACCGGCTTTGGCAGAACCGCCGACGGGCGTGTTCCTGTGGTTCCCAGACCAAGGAGCAGTACCTTCCTCCGCGGACTGTGATGCGCTCGTGCGCCGCATCAGGCCGTCCCGTGAGAAGGCCGACGCATTGCTTTGGGGCCGAGTGCCGTTCGGTTCGGACATGGAATACTATCTGTTCCTGGATCAAAGGAGGATGGAGACGACCTATGCCGCGGAGGGCGACTACGATACAGGGTCGGTCCGTTTCGGCCAGACCCGCGGGGACGAGACCGTCTTCGAGCTCATCCCCGATGACCATCCGACGGAGACGATTGCCGGGAATATCATTGCGCCTGCGGGCAGTTCGGTCGTCAAGGTCGTTCTGCGCAACGTTCCTTCATCCAATGGCGCCGCCGATAGGGTGACCTATTTCTGCCGGTTCGAGGACGACACGGAGGCGTGAGGACGCCGGGGATCAAGCTGCGGACGCAAGAAAGTCGAAGAGCAGCTTGACGTTCAGGGCAGCGATGGCAAAGGCGATAAAGAAGGCGATGGCGACCAGCGCACGGGGCGCCACCAGTTCACCCATCTTTTTCCGGTCGGCCGTGAACATCACCAGGGGAAACACCGCGAAAGACAGCTGAAGGCTGAGGATCACCTGGGTCAAAATCAGGAGCTGGGCGGTGCCGCTCTCTCCGTACCAGATGGTGATCGCCGCGGCTGGAATGATGGCGATCGCCCGCGTGATGAGCCGGCGAAGCCAGGGGGGCAGCTTGATATCCAGGAACCCTTCCATAACGATCTGTCCTGCAAGGGTCGCCGTCACCGTCGAGTTTATGCCACAGCACAGGAGCGCGATTCCGAACAAGGTCGGCGCGATGGCCGCGCCGAGCATCGGTGCCAGCAAGCTGTGGGCCTCGCCCAATTCGGCGATTTCCGTCCTCCCGGTCGTGTTGAACGTGGCGGCGGCAAGGATGAGGATCGACGCATTCACGCAGAGCGCGAACATCAGTGCGACCGTTGAGTCGATCGTGGCGAACTTCAGCGCTTCGCGCTTTTCCGGCAGGCTGTCGCCATAATTCCTCGTCTGCACGATCCCGGAGTGGAGATAGAGGTTATGCGGCATCACCGTCGCGCCGAGGATGCCAAGGGCGAGGTAGAGCATTTCGGGATTGGTGACGATCTCGGTGGTCGGGGCGAACCCGCGGATGACGTCGCCCCAGTTCGGATCCGCCAGGGCAATCTGAAGCACGAAGCAGACGGCAATTACGGCAAGCAGCGCGATCACCAGTGCTTCGACCCAGCGGAAGCCAAGCCTTTGCAGATAGAGAATGAGGAAGACGTCAAGCGCGGTGATCACGACGCCAATTTCCAGCGGGATGCCAAAGAGCAGGTTCAAGCCGATGGCCGTACCGATGACCTCGGCGATGTCGGTCGCGATGATCGCGACCTCCGCGAGCCCCCACAGGGTACGCGACACGGACTTTGGATACGCATCCTTGCAAGCCTGCGCCAGGTCCCTGCCGGACGCGATGGCGAGTCGCGCGCAAAGGGATTGGAGGATGATCGCCATGATGTTTGAGATCAGGGCCACCACGAGCAGGGTGTATCCGAAGCGCGATCCGCCTGCGATCGACGTCGCCCAGTTGCCGGGATCCATGTAGCCGACGGCAACAAGATAGCCCGGGCCGATGAAGGCGGCGGCCCGGCGCCAGGACGAGTGCATGCCCTGCACGGGCACTGACCGGTGCACATCGGACATTGAAGGGGCACGCGACCTGCCCCTCCAGCCGTTGGCGACGTCCGACGTCGGCTCGGTCATCTCGATCCCTCGGATTTGCAGTTGCAACCTATTTGCATTTAAAGCAATGAAATTGCATTTGGCAAGACGTGCTGGCTGACGTCGCGCCGCAATTCAGAAATCTTTCGGGGATCGTGCGAGAAGCCGACGCTTGGCTCCTCGCTAAGGTCGCTGGTGTTCGCTCACGCACATGTCGTGGTTGGCGAGAGACTGCAGCACGTAGCAGTGTTTAACCTGATCGTCGTGGTTTCGTGACGTCATGCGATCAAGCTCCTTCTCGAGAAGACGGAGCTTGGCGATCTTGTTGCGAACGGCCTGAAGCTGCCGAACGGCGATTTCATCGGCATCCACGCAAGGACGGTCGGGATGAGCGCTCAGTTCCAGGAGTTCCCTGATGGCCTCGATTGTGAACCCCAAATCCCGAGCATGCTTGATAAACGACAGGCGCTCTCGATCATGTGATTCATATCGCCGCTGGTTGCCCCCGGAACGTTCGGCAACAGCCATCAATCCCATCTGCTCATAGTACCGTATCGTAGGAATTTTGACGCCGGTTGCCCGCGACAGTTCTCCAATCGTCAGCATCTGTTCCTCCAGTATCTATAGCTATTATGACTTAGGATTTCTCCCTGCAAACGCGTTCAATTGCCGCATTGTCTGGCAGCATTGATCATAGGTTTGCCCAGATTGGGCTCAACCAAGGGCAGGCACTGGAGAGAGGACATTTGCTTGTGAATAGAGAACTTTTGACAGCGGGGCTGGCAATCTTCGTCTTGGCCACGCAGGTGGAGGCATCCAACGGCGTACAAGATCATGGCAAGCCGCCGCCGATTTTGACGGTCGAGCACGCGGAGATCCTGGTGACAGAGAACGAGGACGACGGCGTTGAAGGCTATCTCACAATCTGGAATGGCACCAATCAGCAGATCAGCCTGGAGGCGATCCGAAGCGATGCATTCGGCAAGATTTCCATCTTGCGAACCGAAATGAGTTCGGGCCGGACCAGCACCGGGCCAGTGGAAGGAATTGTTCCTGTGCCGGGTCACGCCGAATTGACGATGCGCCCTAGCGGCATTCGCTTGCTCCTGGAGGATCCCCTGTCCCGAACTGACAGGTTGTCTGACAGCCGCCTTACGCTGGTCTTCGAAGGCGGGCAGGAACTGGAAGTTACCGCCAATGTCGTCCAATCACGCGATCAGTTGACGGTACATCATCACGGCCAGGGAGACGTCGCCGTTGACTGACCGCGTATGCGGTCACCATCGGTGAATCAAATATTGAAGCACCGCATAAAATTTTCAGATAGTTCTCCCTTAATTTAACCAACTGATTTTCCATCGTTTTGAGGCTTATCCTGTATCTGCTTCCCAACACTACGGGGAGACGGTTCAATGATACGCTTTGTTGTTTGCGCCCTGGCGCTCGGAATGTCATGCGTCATGGCGTCAGCCAATGCCTTTCACTTCAACCCCACACAGCCCATCCGAGCCAGCAATATGCTTACATTCGGGACGACCACTATGCCGGTCGGATACTACGAGTACTGCAGGCGCTACCGGAGCGAGTGTGCCCGGTCACCGGAAGGCTCGATGATCAAGCTTACGAAGCCGAGATGGCGGGAGATCGTCTCGATCAACGCGGATGTGAACGCTGCGGTCGCTCCGCTTACCGACATGGAGATCTTCGGCGTAGAAGAGCGATGGGAATACCCGACCACCGTGGGAGATTGCGAGGACTACGCTCTTGAGAAACGCAAGCGCCTGAACGAACTCGGCTACCCTTTGGGTGCTCTGCTGATGACGGTTGCCCGCGACGCAAAGGGCGGAGGACACGCGGTCCTGACAGTGGTCACGAATCTCGGGGACTTCATCCTGGACAATCTGGAGCAGAAGGTCCTGCTGTGGAAGGACACGGAAATCTACTATCTTAAGCGCCAGTCTGGAGAAGACCTGAATCGCTGGGTCAGCCTGGTGAATGAGGACGAGCTTCTTATGTCCTCAGGCAGGAAGTACGCGCCTTCCGCGGCGGCCGCCAGCGTAAACAGATAGACCGCAGTGCCGCCGTATAGCATCTCAAGATTGTTATGACCGAGCCCGACGCACACCAGTCGGAACACCGAAGACAGTACCAAGTAGGCGATCGGTACGATTAACGTAAAGCAGGCCAAGCGAAAAATCATCGAGAAATGGACCGAATTGGACGTCAAGACGGTCCACCTTCTCACCGATAACGGCGATCGGCCACTCAAGCGTGAGTGATTGGACCGTTACCCAGTTCGGAGGACGATTGAGTTTCGTTCGTCTCAGTCCGAACGTGACTGAAACTTATCCAGTACACGGCAACGACGAACGTTACCAGAAGCACGCACAGCACCCAGTTCATACGCCGTCTTTTGCGCGCAAGGAGCAGCGACTCGTGGGAGGGAAGGCATTCCAGTGCTTCCGGCATGGCTATGTCTGCTTCTCTTTGTAACCGAAGTGAGTTTCCTCCACGCCAGAACGTTATTCAACAGGCAGACGAGCTTTACCCGGTGCGGTGCTTTGACGCTTGCCGATACCAAATGATAGGAGGCAGCGCATCGAGCCCCCGCGCCTTGATGTCACGTTGTCAGATCGTTGATCATAAAACAACCTCCTCGGCCAAGAGGATCAGAGGAGGTCGTGACCCATGGAACATCGCTCGCGCAAACGCTGGCCCGTGATGGCCAGCGCCGGGATATTGGTCGCCATGACAGGTCTCGTCGCATATTCACCTACCCTCTATCGAATGTTTTGCGACCTGACAGGTTATGGCGGGACGGTCCAACGATCGGTCGACGGATCGATGCCGACCGCGACGAGCAACGAGACGGTTAAAGTGCTTTTCGATGCAAATGTCGCGCCAGACCTTCCCTGGGAGTTTCGCCCTGAGCAACGAAGCATAGAGACAAAATTCGGCGTACCCACCAAGGTCTATTACTACGCAAAAAATGTTTCTGATGAAACCGTCGTCGCACGGGCCACATTCAACGTCACGCCGTATCAGACGGCCCCTTTCTTCTTCAAAATCGAGTGCTTCTGTTTCACGGAAGAGAAATTGGGGCCGGGCCAGAGTGCCCGGATGCCCCTGGTTCTGTATCTCGACGAGCAAATGCTGAAGGATAAGGATGCCCGGAATTTCCGTGAAGTGACGCTGTCCTATACCTTCTTTCGACAGAAGAACCTGTCACCGCAGGAGATCGAAGCAGCACGGAATCTTTCGAAGGGATCCGACGAGACGGACGAACGCCTGACGACCTCCTCGACCCAGGAGTTCGATAATGACGCGCCGAGAAGATAGTCCGATAGAAGCACAACCATCTCAGCGCCGGGAACGGGGTTGGTCAAACGCGGCATCGGCGTTCGAGCCCTGGCCGCGGATCGGCAGGTCGCTGGCTTCAGGCGTCTTTCTGGCGGTTTTCGCCGCAAGTGGCGCGTCCGCCCACAGCTATAAGCTGGGCCAGATTTCGATCGGCCACGTCTGGTCACCGCCGCCGGCGGAAGGAGACGACGGCGTACCGGTGTATGGCGCCCTTCTCAATCAGGGGACGGCAGAAGCACAATTGACAGGGGCGGAATCATCCGTCGCCGAGACTGTCAGGTTCCGTGTCGATGCGGACGGCGCGGAACGTTGGCCCTCCCGCATAACGCTCAGCCCAGGCAAGCCGCTGGGTCTTGCCCCATGGCGCGAGCATATCTGGATTTCCGGACTGAAGAAGCCGCTACGGCCCGGCGACACGTTTCAACTAAGGCTTGATTTCGGAGAAAAGGGAAAAATCGATACAATGGTTATTGTCGAGGACGAGGCTGGCCACTAAACCGGTTGGCGAACAGGATATCGCCAGCGCGCAGACTTATTACCGTCTGTAGTATATCGCCACATTCACCGATACGTTGTCTCTCGCGGGCAACCTCTCATTCCTGTGATTCTTTGCCGCGCGGAAATTCGTTGGCGGAAACGCCATTTTAACTATGATGGCCTGACTCTGCGAAGCGCTGCCGGAATGGGTGCGTGCAGATGAATATGGTTATCGATGATGTTTACAGCCGTCAGAACAGGGGGGATTGTGCTGCTTGCGCTCTTTTTGAGCGCATGCGTTTCGACCGTTCTCGACGTTGACGGCAAGGCTACCCAGGCGATCCCGGCGGCACTCGTGGCGGAAATGTCGCGCAAATCCATGTCGGCTTCCGCGCCGATCCTCGTACGGATTTTCAAGCAGGAAAGCGAGCTTGAGATATGGAAACGGGATCGCAGCGGCAGATACGCCCTTCTCAAGGCCTACCCGATGTGTCGCTGGTCCGGAAAGCTCGGCCCGAAAAAGCGGGATGGGGACCGTCAGGCTCCTGAAGGGTTCTATCATGTGTCCGCGGGAATGCTGAACCCGAACTCCCAATACTATCTGTCCTTCAATCTTGGTTATCCGAACACGCTTGAAGCAGCACTCGGCTATACGGGGGAGGCGCTCATGGTCCATGGCGCCTGCTCGTCGTCCGGGTGTTTCGCACTGACGGACGAAGGCGTGGCCGAGATCTATGCCGTCGCGCGCGAGGCCCTGAAAGGTGGCCAAGGGACGTTCCAGGTCCAGGCGTTTCCGTTTCGGATGACGCCCCAGAACATGGCTAAATACAGGAACGATCCAAACTTTTCGTTCTGGTCGGACCTGAAGCTGGGCTACGACATTTTCGAGGTCACACGTCGGCAACCGAAGGTCTCCTATTGCGAAGGACGCTACGTCTTCGACAGGGAGTTCGAAGGTGGAGAGCCACGGGATCCTTTGGCGTCATGTCCGCCGGCACTGAATGCTGCTGATCCGTTGGTCGCCGGACGGCAGCAATCCGATCGCGTCGCTATGGACGATCTTCTTTCGACCGGCAGCGTGCTTTCGGCACATGCCTATTCCGATGGAGGCATGCATCCGAGCTTCCGCAAGCTGCTGGAACGCGGCGGACAGGCTTCTCTCGCCAAGCGGACCTCGCTGACATCGGTGCCGATCAGCCGTCCCGAGGCCGCACTGGCCGACCCTCACTCGCCAAATGAGTGACGCGATGGGACGGACACTGCTCGCTCTCCTGATGCTATGTTTCATTAGTCTCCACGCTGCGCTGACGACGGCGGCGGCGGGCGAGGGGGAGCCGTTCAAGCGGGGCTCAGTCCTGACATATGTCGAGACTGACACCGGCGACGATGGCGCTCCCGCTTCGCTTGTGGCTGCCGCGAAGTGTCATGATGGCTGCAGCTGGCTTGCCGCATGGCACGCTCCTGCTTTTTGCGAGACACATGCTTCTCCTCTGGAGAGATCTGCCGGCACTGTTCCTCCCGGGATTGTTGCCCTGGTCGTCCCCCCTCCCCGATAGACTCACGAAGAGGCGAAAACGATCGCCGTCGCACCATCCGGCAGTTCCGCCGGCGTGGTGTGCTCGATGGGTCGTTGCTTCATATGAGCAGCGTCTGCACGGCAGGCGCTCGACCCTGATGATATTATTGCGAGCACAACAAGTGACCCAGACACAACTACGCGTACAGTTTTCCCGGCGGCAGTTTCTCAGGCTCGGCGCGGCGGCAGCCGGTGGGTTCGTCCTGCCTGCCTGCTCGACCACCGGCAACGAGCCGGCAGAGCCGGTGCAGATCAAACCTGCGGAAGATCGATCCTACCTTTCCATGTATCGCGCCATGCCGGAAGAAGATTTCCCGATCCCGGCCGTTGACCTGTCCAAGGTCAACAAGCGCTTCTACAGGCAGCTGGTCGACGACCCCACCGGTGAGCGCCCCGGCACAATCGTCGTGGATACGAGAAATTTCTTTCTCTATCTCGTCCGGCCGGGTGGCAAGGCGATGCGCTACGGCGTTGGCCTCGGCCGTCAGGGGTTCGAATGGTCGGGTGACGGCGTGATCCAGTGGAAGCAGCGGTGGCCGAAATGGACACCTCCCGCCGAGATGATTGCACGCCAGCCGGAACTGGAAAAGTGGAGCGCGGAAAACGGCGGTCAACCGCCTGGCCTCAACAATCCGCTTGGCGCGCGAGCGCTGTACATATTCCAGAATGGCGAAGACACACTTTACCGTCTTCACGGAACGCCCGAATTCTGGACCATCGGCAAGGCGGTTTCGAGCGGCTGCGTCCGGTTGATGAATCAGGACATCATCGACTTGTACGACCGCGTCGCAACGCCGGCCCCCATCATCGTTCGAGCCCAAACAAGTGCACTTTTCTAGCGAGAGCCCCCTTGCCTCTCAAGGGGCTAGAGCTTGCATAAAACCGTCCTCACGAAAGGACCTGAAATGAAACGCCGCAATCTGATTTTTGGCATGGCTGCGACCGGGATGGTCGCGACTTATCCCGCCCTCCTGTTAGCGCAACCGTCAACCGACGCGCTGCTGGCCCCAGGGCCACTGCCGGAAAAGAGCTTCGGGCCTGAGGACGCGCCGGTAACGATCATCGAATACGCGTCTCTGACCTGCCCCCATTGCCGCACCTTCCATGTAAATGTGTGGCCCGAGCTCAAGAAAAAATATGTCGATACGGGTCAGGTCCGCTTCATCATGCGGGAGTTTCCGTTCGATCCGCGGTCCTCGGCCGGATTCATGTTGGCGCGGTGCATGGGCGATGACAAATGGTATCCCACCATCGATCTGCTTTACCGCACGCAGGACAACTGGGCACGGGTTGCCGACGGGACCGAGGCGCTCAAGTCAGTGATGGGCATGACGGGGATGAGCACCGCCGATTTCGAGAAATGCCTCAAGGACCAGGAGTTGCTGGATCAGGTCTCTGCCGTTGCCGAGGCAGGCAAGTCGTTTGGAGTGGACTCGACGCCGACCTTCTTCATCAATGGCCAGATGCAAAAAGGCGCACTGAGCATCGAGCGGTTCAGCGAGATTATCGATCCGCTCGTTACCGCCGCGAAACAGCAAGGAGGCTCCGATGAATAGCACGATCGGGAACCGGAGACGGAGCAATGCCGGCCTTCTCGTCGGCGCGATGATCCTGACGCTGTCTTTTCCGCTCGGATCTTCGGCTCTGGCTCAGGACACAGATGTCGTCGGTCGTGTGAATGGCCAGGATATCACGGCAGACGACCTTGCCCTCGCCGAGCAGATGTACGGGCCGCAGCTCGCCCAGATGCCGCCTGATGCGAGGCGTTCCATCCTGGTCGACGCACTGATCGACATGAAGATCGTGTCAGCCGCTGCCCGTGCGGCAAACGTTACCGGGCAGGACGCCTACAAGAGGCAGCTGGCGTTTCTGGAAGATCAGACGCTGCGCACCCTTTTCCTGGAACAACAGGTGGAAGAAGCGGTGACCGACAGCGTCGTCAGGGCTACCTATGACGAACAGGCGGCAAGGATTCCGCCGGTTACCGAGCGTCGGCTTCGCCATATCTTGCTTGGCAGCGAGGGCGATGCCGTCGAGGTCATTGAGGCGCTGAAGGGGGGAAAGGCGTTCGTGGAGCTGGCGCAGGAGCGCTCGGCCGACGAAGTCTCCAGGGTCAAGGGCGGAGACCTCGGCTTTGTGGCGGAAGGCCAGGTCTTGCCGGAGATCGATGCGGCGGCCGCGACTCTACAGCCTGGTGAATACACGCAGACGCCGGTTGCAAGCGCCTTCGGATTTCATGTCGTTCTGCTCGAGGAAACCCGAAATCGTCCTGCCCCGTCCTTCGAATCCGTGGCGCCGCAGATACGACAAGCTCTGAAAGCCGCCGAGGAGAGGCGGATCATTGCTGAACTCAAGGAAGGTGCGAAGATAGAAAAGCTCGTTCCCGACGTCGCTCCTCCCCAGGGTGAGGACGGTCATGAACACTGAGCCGAAAAGAATTGATGATGGTTCGTTGGGACGGATTGACAGGCGAATGCTCGTCCTCGGGATGTTCGCGCTGCTCGCGGTGCCCGGTCAGGCCCTTGCACACACCGCAAGGCGCAAGTTCGTGCTGGAAGAACGCTTCCTGCCACAGAACGTAAGATCGCCATATGACTACCCGGCAGGAACGATCGTGGTGGTTCCACGCGAGAAATATCTGTACCTTGTCGGTGGTGCAGGCTCTGCCCGACGATACGGCATCGGTGTCGGCAAGGCGGGACTTGCCTTTACCGGCTCGGCCGTGATCGGCAGGAAGGCAAAATGGCCGCCCTGGCGCCCGACGGACAACATGATCCGCCGAGATCCGGGGAAATATGCCCGCTACGCAAGCGGTGTCCCCGGCGGACCCAACAACCCGTTGGGATCCCGAGCTCTCTACCTTTACCGGAATAATCACGACACACTGTACCGTATCCACGGAACGACGGAGCCCTGGACCATCGGCAAGTCTGTTTCCAATGGCTGCATCAGGATGGTGAACGAGCATGTCGAGGATCTTTATGAGCGTGTGCCCGTAGGAGCCAGAGTCGTCGTGGTGTGATGGAAAAGCGCGTCCTTGTCGTTGGGGCCGGCCAGGCCGGTCTCGCGACCGGGTACTATCTCAAGGAGGCTGGTCTGCAGTTCACCATCGTCGACAGCCATCGGCGGGTGGGCGACAACTGGCGTGTCCGGTACGACTCGCTCACTTTGTTCACGCCACGTCAGTTCAGCGCCCTACCGGGACTGGACCTGGCGGGAAACCGGGAACTTTATGCGAGCCGCGACGAGTTCGCCGACTATCTTGAAGCATATGCTACACGCTTCCGACTGCCGATCCGGCTTGGTCTACGTCTGACCCGCCTCTCGAAGGCTGGAGACGACGGTTTTGAAGCTGCATTGGATGACGGGTCGCGTATCAACGCCAGCGAGGTGATCGTCGCGACCGGAGCATTCCAGGTCGCGCTTGTGCCGAAGGTGGCCGCGCAGTTCGGACACGAGGTGCTCCAGCTGACCACCGAAACCTACCGCAATCCGAACCAGCTGCCTGACGGTCCGGTCCTGGTGGTCGGAGATGGAGCAAGCGGCCGGGATATCGCTGTGGAAGCGCGACAAAGGCAGTCCGTCATGCTGGCGACGAGCAAGCCTCGCAAGCTCTTTCCCGAGCGAGTGCTTGGCAAGTCCATCTGGTGGTGGCTCAACCTGTTTGGCGTACTGAGAGCCCCCGCGGAGTCGCGGATTGGCAGAAAGCTTAGACAATCCGATGCGTTTCCTGATCGTGACCGGAGCATCGAAAGCCTGGCCAAGCGAGGCATCCGCGTGCTGCCACGCCTTACTGAAGCAAGCGGTCAAGTGGCCCGGTTTGCCGACGGTACGTCGGCGGACATCCGGACGGTCATATGGGCGGTCGGCTATCGGGACGACACAACATGGCTCGATATCGAAGGCGCCAAGGCGCATGACGGAGCATTCCTGCACGAAGCCGGTATCTCGCCGGTGAAAGGCATCTACTTTGTCGGCCGGCCTTGGCAAAGCAATCGAGCATCGGCGCTCATCATGGGTGCGGGACCAGACGGCGAGATTGTTGTCCAGCGATTGCTGTCGGACAGAGCGAAGCCATAGTCGTCAAGCGTCGAAACATCGTATTCAAGGGGTTTCGACGCTTTTCTTCCCAGAGATGGCAGCATGCAATTTCGTCACCGGGTGTTCGTACGCTGCCATCCACAGTTACTGGCGCAATCCGGAATGGATCAAGCCGCGGGAACTTCAGAAAGCAGCTCGTCGAACCGCTTTTTTGCTTTTGGCGGATGCTTGACTGCCCCGGCTTCATCCAGGTTGCTTGGCGTCCCTACGGCGATAAGCATCACCATCCCCATTCCGTAGTGCGGGACACATTTTACGCCATAGACGCCCTCCTTCTCGATGGTGATGGTGATCTGTTCATTCAGCTTGCCTTTGAACGGGAGCGCATTTTCCGGCAGCATCCCTTTTATGCTCTCGGCGTTGTGGGACTTGTCGGTTGGAAAGAAGGTTATGGTATCGCCGGGGGAAGCAGCCACGAAGTCCGGCTCGTAAACCATTGCGCCCTTCTTCCCTTTGTTCAGCATCTGGACTTTATGGTTGACACCGGTCTGTGCTCGCGCGGGCAGTGCCGCGAGGACTGCAAATGCCGTTGTGCCGGCCAGCATCTCGCGTCTCGTGAACATATCGAACTCCTTGCTCTTTCTATTGACGGGAAACCCGTTCCCCTTCCCAACACATCACGGTCGGGTTTTGCTTATGGATGAGAGCTGTATGGGCGTCTGACGTCACATGCGGTTCGGACGCTGATGTCACCTTCGGATCAACCCGAGTACGTGAAATCCGATAGACCGACGCCGGCGGCAGGTTCCATATGACGGTCCCGAGCAAATGCGCCTCCAGGCCCAGCCTCTCAAGTATGGCGTGCGCAACCGGGCACCGAGCGCCATAGGTGAATTGATAGAGATTGCCGCTGGGCCCGAGTCTGCGCGCCACGCCCTCAACAATGCGAAATACCGTGCGCGAGGGCATCGAAAGGAGCGGCAACCCGCTGATAACCGCACCGTATGCGACATCGCTCCCGATGCCCGCCCCTGATAAGCGAGCCGCACTGCCCTGGACAATTCGAGCGCCCGGAAACCGGCGCGTGAGCAAGTAAGCAAATCTCTCGTCCAGTTCGACCAGCGTCAGCTGTTCCGGCACCAAGCCACGTTTTACGAGAGCCTCGGTGAAGACGCCGGTGCCGGGTCCAAGTTCGAGAACTGACTCCGTGTTGCGGTCGATTGCCTTTGTCATCAAGTGGGCCAGAGACGTTCCTGAGGGGAGCACCGACCCTACCCTCAGGGGATGGGCGAGCCATTGGCGTAGGAATGTCAAACGCTGCGGCATTTGAGACATCTCGCGCCAACCATTCTTGCCAAGCGACATGGCATGGCGCGCGGGTGGCTGCTGATCGTCGGGTGCGACAGTGAGGCTGGGTTGGCGAGGTGCTTCAATAGACGGTACCGAAATCGGATGACAGGGTTGCCGTGCAAAGAGGCAGAGGATTCGTCTTCGGAGAGCTCATTTCTGGCGGACCGCTTCGATTGCATCGGCAAGCGGTCCCTTTCCAACGGCGCCCTCGATGATTTGATCTCCGACGACGAACGAGGGCGTTCCTGTCAGGCCGAGCCGCTGCGCCAGCGCGAGGTTTGCCACGATGACGGCCTCGACCGCCGGAGTAGCCATTTCTTCCGACAGCTTCTTGCGGTCGAGTCCCATCTCTTCGGTCAGGGCCAGGGCCCGGCTAGCGTTTATCTGTCCCTGCATTCCGATCAATCTGACATGGAAATCACGCGCGGCGGCGGCGCCGGCAACGCGCTTCACGGCCAGAGCCACTTTCGCGGCCTCGACCGAACCCGGTCCAAGAATGGGAAAATCCTTCAAGACGATCCGCAGCTTGGGATCCTCGGCGACAAGCGCCTTGACGTCAGGCGCCGCCCGCTTGCAATAGC
>PAIP01000079.1 GCA_002704915.1 Parvularcula sp. | reverse complement strand
TCTGTGAATTGCTTGCTCGGCTGGAAGCGCCCGCCGTTATTACTCACACACACTTTGACCGTGTAGCGATGTACCAGGCTTGCTCAAAGGCAGGCTGCCCGGCTTTTGATTGTCGATGGCTGGACTCGGCGAGGGTCGCGCGTCGGGCGTGGGAGGAGTGTGCTCGGGCGGGTTACGGTCTCGCCAGTGTTTGTGAGAAGATTGGATATGTTTTCCGGCACCACAATGCCTTGGAGGACGCGAAGGCAGCCGGCCACATCATTCTCGCGGCTTCTGCCGAAACGGGGTTAGATATCGACGGTTGGCTGAAGCGGGTTGAGCAGCCGATCAATCCGGACGCGACAGGCGGACATCAGAGGGTTAAGCTGGAAGGAGACTCCGATGGGCCGTTGTTCGGAGAGCAGATCGTCTTTACCGGAAAGCTGGGAATCTCCCGTAAGGAAGCAGCGTTTTTGGCGGCGAAATTGGGCTGTGCTGTAAATCCGAGCGTGACCAAAAAGACCACGATCGTTTGCGTGGGTGATCAGGATATTTCGCGCTTGGCGGGGGAGTCCAAGAGCACAAAACACCGGAAGGCGGAAAGCCTCATAGAAGCCGGGCAGCAAATCAGGATCATCGGCGAATCGGACTTCGTCGAAATGGTCAGCATTCTGCAAAGCTAGCTGGTTTTCAGGTGCTCAAACTCGACTCGAAAAGCGCACCGAAGGCGCATGGAAAAAGCTCCAAAAATTATCCCATGCAGAACAAGTGCTTGCGGAAAAGCATGGCGGGCGCTACCCGCTCCAGAAAATCACCTAAGTATCAAAGAGTTGTAGATGCAGCGGTTGAGCGTGTTGAGAGACAGTAGTTTCCCGCTAGCAAATCGCTAGGAGACTTCGACCAGTTTGGGAAAGTTGTGTTGAATCCGGTCGCAGCGTCCAATGTTGAGCTTGGGTCGAGCGCCGATGATCGTGTGCCTTGTTTCGGCGGCCTCAGACTCGCGGCTCAAATGTCGTCTAGTAATGTAGGTCAAGGTTGACGATGTCAGATCGACGGGAGGATCAAACTCTGTCTGTCAGTGAAATTGCGAATCGAGTTCTGAAAGAGCATTCAGACCATCGGAAATGTGCTGGCGCATGGCGCGCTCTGCATCGTCGACGCGGCCTTCAAGGATAGCCGAGGTAATCTTTCTATGATCCGCATTGGCGAGGCGGATGCGTTCCTTTGTGTAGAACGTGGAAAAGAGAAGCCGGTAAATGGGAACCGTCAGATAGGATATGAACTGTTTGACATATTCGTTGCCGGCGCCATCGAGTATCAGTTGATGCCATGAGTTGTTGAGCATGGCGAACCGGTCGTGGCCGCCATTCTCCTCCCACTCATCCATTTCGTCCTGTATTTCTTTTAGCTGCTTCTTGAGGTCGGGAGCGTCAGCGCCGGCGAATTCAGCCGCGGCCAGCCCCTCCAGCGCCATGCGGGCGCGATAGATTTGCCGGATTTCGCCAGGCGTGAAGCGCTTGACCGAGGCGCCGCGAAACTCCTCGATTTCAACCAGGCCT
Organism: Parvularcula sp.; assembly: GCA_002704915.1. Classification (GTDB taxonomy): domain Bacteria; phylum Pseudomonadota; class Alphaproteobacteria; order Caulobacterales; family Parvularculaceae; genus Hyphococcus. Next base: position 28,367 of record PAIP01000079.1, on the reverse strand, counting down.
TCGCCCTCAAGGCGCTGGAACGCCTCGCGAACGCGGACGCGGCTCGCGCCGGTCTCCGAGATGATGTCAGCCTCTACAAGACGTTGCCCGGGAACAAAACGGCCGCGGCGAATACGCTCGCGCAGCCAGTCGCACATTTCTTTTGTCGTGGGCGCATTCTTTTTCTGGCTTTGTGTCGCGGCCGTGTTGCGGGGCACATGCCTCCTCCCGAATAGCGCTTAGCACCTGCTATCATATTGATATCGCTAGGTCGCAAAGGGATGTCAACAAATCTCGCGCGGCCGCTCGCACCCCGGCGCTGTGTCCGGAGCGCGGTCCGCCCCGTGCGTCGTCAGGCGCGGTTTTTCCGATCGCGGCCAAGCCACTCCATGATTTCAGCGGTGTGCTCTCCGAGCTCAGGCGGCGGGGCGGACACGCCCGGGCCGTCGCCGCCCATGCAGAAGCCGGCGTTGATGATTTCCGGCGCGGGATCGCCGGGCAAAGGAGGGAAATCCAGCGGCAACCGAACTTTACGCTCCTTTAGATGAGGGAATTCGGCCGCTTCGGCGACGCTTCTGACCATGCCGCACGGGATTCCCGCCTCGCTCATCGCCTGTTCGAGTTCAGCCGCATTCCATTTGCAAATCTCGGCGCCGAGCTCTTCCTGCATATCTGTCGCGTTGGCGCGACGCGCTTCGCTGTCGGCAAAACGTTCATCGGCCAGCCAGTCTTCTCGTTTGAGAAAGCGCGCCAATGCTTCGAACTGGTATTGCTGCACGACGCCGAGAGAAACGATGCGGCCGTCTTTCGCTTCAAACATGGCGGAGGTCGGTTGGCCGCTATAGCCCACATTGCCTGTGCGTTGCAGCGGCTTCCCGGAAATCAGATAGGGCCCGACAGCCGACGTCATGAAGGCGAGGGAGGCGTCGAGCATGGCGACGTCGATGAACTCGCCGCCGCCGGCGCCCCGCTCTCGCCGCAGGAGTGCAGCAAGAATGGCAAAGGCGGCGGTCTGTCCGGTCAGCGTATCCACCACCGGGAAACCGACACGCATAGGCGGGTCTTCAGGAGTGCCGCTTAACGACATCATGCCGCTCGTCGCCTGGACAATATTATCGATGGCGGGCCAATCGCGATAAGGGCCCGATTGCCCATATCCGGAAACCGAACAGAAGACGAGATCCGGATTGAGCTTTCGCATCTCCTCATAGCCGAGGCCGAGACGGCCGATCACGCCTGGGCGGAAATTTTCGACCATGACGTCCGACCGCGCGACAAGCTCTTTCGCCGCCGCCAGATCGGCCTCATTTTTGAGATTGAGTGTGACGGATTTCTTGCCGGCGTTTACTGCCGTAAAGGCTGGCGCCATGCCGTCATAGCGGCGATCAGCGCCGTAATAGCGCATGGCGTCGCCGCGGCCGGGCGCCTCGACCTTGATTACTTCCGCGCCGAGCAGGCGCAAGAGATGGGTCGCATAGGGCCCGGCCATGACATGGGTGAAATCTGCGATGAGAATGCCATCCAGCGGTTTGTTCATGAGTTTTCTCCTGCGCAGATAATTGTCCCGTCGCCGCTTATGCTGTCGCGCGCAAGACGGAAGACTTTTGCGCCATCGATGTCATAGCGCGAGAGCGCCAGTGCGTTGTGTTCCGCTTCCTCAAGATAAATCCGTTCGAAGAGATCTTGCTCCTCGTCTGAAATGCGAAAGACCTCGACATTTTCCTGCGCCGCGAGCGTTTCGCCTTCTTCAAGCGCTGCCCGGTTCTCCTCGGCGAGGGCGTTTTCCCAGATTTCGACGGAGCTTTCGAGGATCGCCTGGTGCCCGGCGCTCAAATTGTTCCATGCTTTCTCGCCCATGGCGCGCGCGGGATAAGCGCCGCGCGGCACCGACATGGCGAGCGCGTAACCGGCGACATCGGCGAAGTGCAGTGACTTGAACGTGTCGGCAGGCGCGACAACGCCGTCCAGCACTCCTTTCGCAAGAGCAGAATAGACGTCGCCCATCGGCATGTTAACCGGGTCAGCTCCGAGCGTTTCCAGCAATTTCAGAAGTTCGGTCGGCGCACGGATGCGCAGCCCTTTGAGATCGTCGAGCGACCGCACGGCGCGCTCGCGCGTGATGATCCAGGGAAGGTTGCCGCCTTGAACCGCGAGGACTTTAAGGCCTTCCATTTCCTCCTGAATCTGATCCGAATGCGCCGCGAGACAGCGATAAAGCGCGACCTGGTTCTCGATTGTCTCGACGCCGCTGTAAAAACCCGACTGCACGCGAATGAGATGCACGCCACCGCGGACATAGATTGGCGTGATAAGCCCGATATCAGCGACGCCGTGGCGCAGTTCCTCAAGAGAATCCTTCGCCGACAATAGTCCGCCCGACCAGATCGGTCTGACTTGCAGCGAACCGCCCGACGCCTCTTCCACATACTCCATCCATCGTATGTCGGCGCGGCTGAACGGATGAGTCGGCGCGTAAGGCGTCGCGTAGACAAGCACCACAGGACCGTTTTCCGGACCGGCGCTATCCGCTCCGGCGCAGGCGGCAAGAAGCAAAAAAAGGAGAGAGGCGAGGCGATGGATCACAGCAGCGCCTCTGCTTTCAGGAACCCCTTCACCTTTCCGACCATGGTGTCATGGTCCCAGTTCTTGGCGTCGACCATGTCGGCGTCGAGGGCGAGGACTGGCACGCCTGCCGCTTCAAGGGCTTCCTTTGTCATCTTCGTTCCGGATTGGGAGAGCCGATTGTCCGGCGGCATCAACATCAGCACTGCATCGATCCCGCAGCGTTTTGCTTCGCTCGCCATCCAGCTATTCATCCACGGCGGCAGGTGCAGGACTTCGTTCATGGCGCAGATGCGGCTGGCGAGGGCGCGCATCGGCTCATCTTTTACCGCGCGTATATATTGCGGCCCGGCGAATGGCATATACATCGACCAGACGAAAACCGCGCCGGCGTCTTCCTCCAGCGCCTGATAGAACCCCGGATCGTGCCACAGGCCTGCGCCGATCCACATCAGCCGGATGCGTTCATTTTTCGCAACGCCCGCGCCCGCCTTCACCCGTTCGCGCACTTCATCGCGCACCCGCCGCGCATGCGCGACAGCCCAGTCGGAGCCGCGGTGCCATTGCGGGATCATCGTGTTGGGCATCTGGTCGGCGATGGAAACGGGGCAGGGGCGCGCCTCGCCGATCATCCGCGCGGCCTCGGCGATATAGCTTTCCTGCTCGTTGATCTTCTCCATCAGGACACGCAGACGGTCCTCGCTGAAACGGCGGCCGGTCTTTTCTTCCAGCAGCGCGATCAGCTCGTGCATTTCCGCGACCATAAGGTCAATGCGACGGCTTTCGTAAACCTCTTCCCAATGTTCGTTGGAGCGCTCGAACCAGTTCGGCTCTTTGTGCTCCCAGGCCGGGGCCTCCATGGGAAAAAAGTCCGTGTCCAGCGCTTGCGCCCACTCGCTGAACACATGCTGGATGCAATCGCAGGTAAGACGCGCGACCAGCACGGACGGCTTTGGCAATCCGCCCCAGGGCGCGCTCGCCGGATCGTTTGCGACGGTGCAGGCGAAGCCCAGGGAGCAGTATTTGCAACTATTGGCGGGATAGCCGCGCTCAAGCAGCGCCTCGAAATAGCGCCCCGAAAGCTGCTTTGCGGAGATATAGGCCGACCACCACTGATTGGTGACCAGCGGCATGTCCATAACGTGAAAGATTTCATGAGGCGTGTCGGCCTGCGCCACGGCGAAAGGCTCGCCAAGCTCGACCACGCGGCGCTTCAGCTCGGCCCCGAAGGCCTTCTGGTAAGCCGTGGCCGCCTCCGTCGCCGCGAGATCCTTGCGAGAGCGTCTTCCCGAGCCAGTCGTCATTTGAACACTCCTAACGCGGACAATTGCTCATACCGTTCCGGGGCCAGGCCGGCGACATCGAGGGCGATCTCTTTGTTGTGCTCGCCAATGCCGGGTGCGCGATAGGGCGCGAGCGCCCCGCCGGAAAGCGTCATCGGCGTTCTCACATGACCGAAGGCGCCGAGATGAGGGTGCGGCAACTCGACAAGCGCCCCGCGCGCCTTGAGAGTTTCGTCGGCGAAGAGCGCCTCCATATCCATTACCGGCGCCGCGGGAATGCCTGCGGCTTGCAGCGTCGCCGCCGAGATCTTGGCGTCGCGCTCCGCGCTCCAGGCCTCGACGGAAAGCCCCCCGGTAACGCCCTCGAGTTTCGTCATGTGGTCCTTCGTCGGCGCCGAATAAGCAAGCCAGCAATCGTCGCCTTTTGCGGCGACGACGGCCTGATGAAAGACGCCTTCAGCGGCGTTGCCCTGACGCGAGGGCTCCGCACCCTGTTGCGCGGCGATTATGGCGTCGCCCATCTGCTGCACGCAGATCTCATACATCGAGGCGTCCACATGGCCGCCGCGGCCGGTCTTTTCCCGCGCGGCGAGAAGGGCGCAGGCGCTCGCCGCCATGGCGAAGGGCACGATCACGTCGCCATAAGGCACGGCGCCCGGAACAACGGGGCCGCGGTCGGGCCAGCCGGTCATGTAGGTGCGCCCCGACAGGGCGCCGCCGGTGCCGTCGACGCCCCATTCCTGCGCCAGCGGGCCGGTCTGGCCGTAGACGCTGCCCGAAATCATGACGATGCCGGGATTTTTCTTCGCAAGGCTTTCATAATCGAAGCCGAGTTTGGCCATGGTGCCGGGCGAAAAGTTTTCGACGACAATGTCCGCCCATTCGATAAGCGGGTTCAGCACTTCGCGGGCCTCCGCCAGCTTGAGATCGAGAGAAAGGCTGCGTTTCGACGTATTGAGATGCGCGAACCAGGGCTTGTCGTCGAAATTGCCGGGCTGCGACGCCGAGACCTGCACGTCAATCCGGGACAGGCAGGGGCGGCTGCGGCTCTCGACCTTGATCACGTCGGCGCCGAGATCGCCGAGCGTCTTCGTGGTGATCGAGCCGACAAGCGCCCAGGCGAAATCGAGGACCCTGACCCCGCTTAAGGGACCCTTGCGGCTGGTCGCTGGCGGCAGGCGGCGGTCCGCCTCAGTTCCGCTTTCGCGTATCGCAACGAAACGGGAGGGTTTTTTTACGCCGTCTTTTTCCTCGAAAAATCCTCGCGCCGCGAGATGGTTATCCATAAGCACGTCGGAAGGCGCATTAACGACGCAAGCGTTGACGCCCCGGCGACGGCCCTCTACGGCCATGTCTTCTTTCGTACGTGTACGGAAAAATGCCTCGATCGCCGCTTCCCATTCTTCGCGTACGGCCGGGTCGAGGGTGGAGCGGTTGTAGGTCAGCCAGTCGACGCCACGCATGGGATTGGGAAGTCCCGCCTCGTCGATCCAGTCGGAAAGCGCCTGATTGGCGGGCGCGCCGAAACGGCCGGTCATCAAGGAATGGAAGCACCAGCCGTCGGCGAGGGGCCAGATGCAGCGCACGGTCGCCTTGCCGTAATTGAGGGCCGGGCCGACGCGGCGCAGTTTGCGCTTGTCGAATTGCCAGCCGACAATGCCGCTGACGCCGCGGTTGAAGGCGACTTCCTGAATGGAGATGTCGATATGTTGGCCGCCTTCCCCGCGTATCCGCGCCAGATGCGCCGCCATGGCGCCGGAGGCCGCGACCATCTCCGCATGAAAGGTGCAGGCGTCGAGCGCCTCCTTCACCGGCGCCCGGTCAGGCTCGCCGCAAAGTTTCAGCGTGCCGCCCGCCGCGGAAGCGATGAGTTCGTTGCCTTTCAGGCTGGCGCCGGGGCCAAAGCTGCCGAAAGGCGTGACCGAAACATGAATGAGGTCGGGGTAGGTTTCATGAATACGCGCCCGGGACCAGCCGCGTTCTTGCAACGCTGGCAAGCCGAGATCATCGATCAGAAAATCGGCGCCGGCGGCGTTTTCAATCGTCCCGGCGCGGATTTCTGCGCCGAAGCTTGCGAGAAAACGCGCAAGCGGACGGTCCGCCATGGCGCCGAGCGCGATTACAGTCATTGCGTCTAGACTGGCCATTACGAAAGGCTCCCGAGAAAGGCGGCGATATCGGCTGCGGCGCCATCGCCTGCGTCCCAGCGGCGCCGCGTGAGGGAGAGGGCGGGAATGCCCGCCTGTTTCAGCGCATCGAGCTGGCGCGGCAACCTCCAGACCAGCGCCTCGTCTTCTTCGATCAGCCATATAATGGCGGCGTCTGCGTTCGCTGCGCGCGCGGCTTTGGCGATTGAGGCGGCCTCGTCGGCGAACAGGCGGGGGCTCAGCGCGTCCTGCGTAGCCTGCGCGATCGCGCGTTCAACTGACCCTTCTTCCAGATTGACCGGCGCGCCGTAGCGCAACAGGGCGCCGTCGTAATACTCGCCTGCGACCTCGTAGCCGGCGCGCGCTGCGGCGGCGTGAAGGCGCCCATCCGGCGGGGTCGAGCCCGCAAGAAGGAGGCGTCCTTTAGGCGGCGGCGCCAGTTCGGGCGCGGGGCCGAACAGCGGTTCCGGCGCCGCAAAGAGGAGGGCGCGCGCCAGCTTTTCATAATAAGCGCCGGCGCCCTGACGGTTCGTGTTGAGAGCTGCGACGGCGTTGCGGCATTCATTGGCGCGCTTGGCGCCAGCCGCCAGCGCCTCTTCAGACACGCCGAGACCAGCGCAAAGTCGTCGCACCGCATCTTCCGTGTGCGCAAGGCTGGATGCGCGTCGGATTTTCGCCGCATCGAAGATCAGCGGCTGCGGGCCTTTCACAACACCCGTCCGCTGCAGTTCGCAGACATAATAATAGAGCCGCTGGCTGACGTCGTTGCCTCGCGTGAAGATCACATATTCAAAGATGTTGTCGAAAACGCCGTCGGCCCATTGCTGAAGGATCGATTTCGCCAGCGGCGGAAAGCTGCTTTCGGTCCACTTCTCCGCCGCGGCGCCGCCGCCTTCGGGACGCCAGGGCAAGTGGAATGCGTTGAGGCCGGGGGAAAGCAAAATGTCCTGCGGAATGTCGAATCCCACATAGCCGATGGCGCCGCCGGCCGCGCGCGCTTCGGCCAGCGGATCGGAGAGGATGGCGTCGAGTTCGGTTTCCGTCATTGGCCTAACCATAGGGGCAGCCACAAAGCGATGGCGGGGAAGAGAATCAGAAGCGACAGGTGCAGAAAGTCAGCGGCGAGAAACGGGAGGACGCCCTTGAAAATCCGTCCGAGCGAGATGTCGCCGGCTATCCGCTGAATGACATAGAGATTGATGCCGATGGGCGGATGGATGAAGCCAATCTCCATCGCGCGCACAAGAAAGATGCCGAACCATATGGGGGACATGCCGAGCCCCGTGACGATCGGCAGCAGGATCGGCGTTGTCAGCAGCATCAGCGCAAGACCGTCAAGCACGGAGCCGAGCAGCAACAGGAAAACCGCGATGGCGAAAAGTGTGGCGATCTTTCCCGCATTCATGCCGGTGATCAGCTGGGCGGCGGCGTCCGCAAGGCCGGTCACGGACACGAAAACAGAGAAAGCAAGAGCCCCGACAATGATCAGATAAATCAGACCTGATGTGCGCAATGTTTCTTCGAGCGCGTTATAAAGCACTTGTCCGTTGAGCCGCCGCCGCCAGGCGAGAATAATGAGCGCGCCCGCGGCGCCGATGGACGCCGCTTCCGTCGGCGTGAACCAGCCGAGCGAGATGCCGCCGATAACCAGAAGGATCAGCCCGAGAATGTCGATGACCTTGCGCAACGCCTGCAGGCGCTCGCGCCAGGGTTTGCGTTCGCTCGCCGGCGCGAGATCGGGCCTGATCCGCACCATGAGCCAGATCACGGTGAAGTAAAGCGCCATCTGCGTGAGACCCGGAATTATCGCCGCGGTGAAAAGGCGACCGATTGACTGCTCCGCGATGATGCCGAAGACAATGAGGGCGCCAGATGGCGGGATCATCTGGCCGAGCGTTCCGCCGGCGGCGACGGAGCCCGTTGCGAGCGCATCGGAATATCCGCGGCGTTTCATTTCCGGCAAGGCCACCATGCCAATGGTGGCGGCGGTTGCGAGGCTCGATCCGTTGACGGCGCCGAATGCCGCGCAGCCGCCGACGGAGGAAATGGCGAGACCGCCTCGGCGATGGCCAACAAAGGCTGCGGCGGTGTCGAAAATATCGCGGCTCGCATTCGCCGAAAAACACAAATGCGCCATCAGGAGGAACAGAGGCAGGGTGCCGAGCGGGTAGCTTGTCGCGGTTTCAAAAAGGACGACGCCCGCCTTGATCAGCGCCGCTTCCGGACCGAGCACGAGCGTCAACCCGACTACGCCGACGAGCCCGAGCGCGACGCCGATGGGCACGCCCAGGACGAGCAGCGCGAGAAGCGCAATGACGCCGGCAAGGCCGGTTGCGGGGGCAGCCTCAATCATCCTGTTTGTCGCCTTTTACTGCGCGCAGGGCGTAGATGATTGCGAGGAGCGCGCATGTCCCGACGACAAGCACGCGCAATGGCAGGATCTGAATACGCAGGACTTCGGTTTCCTCATAACCGCCGATCATGTCGATGGCGAGCCAGCCGGATCCGGCGCCAAGCGCCGCAAAAACCAGGCAGGTCAGCATGGCGGAAGCGCGCTTGAGCAAGACGAGCGGCGCGCCTTTGAGTTTTTCCGTGAGGATGCGCACGGTGGCGTGATTGTTATTGAGGCTCGCGATGATAAGCCCGCCCATCGCTGCTATCGCGACAACAACTTCGACGATCTCAATAGCCCCAAGAAAAGGCATGCCCGCATATCGTCCGATGACGCTCAGTGCATCGGTCGCCATGGCTGCTAGCAGGGCGCCGCCCCCGATGATGACGGCAGCGCGATAGGCGCGGGAATGCGGCGTCGAGGTGCTTTCCGTCATCTCACATTCACTCTTCCGTCTACGAACTGCATGGTCAATGGCGGCAGGCCCGACGCACTGGTGATGCGCCCGATATAGGCGGCGACCATTTCGGCCTGTTCGCCCTGGGCGAGCACTGGGCGGCCCGGCGATTCAACATGAACCGGAATAAACCCGGCCTGCAAACGCTCGCCGGGGCGCCAGACGACTTCACCGATCATCGCGTTGACGGCTTCGGGGTGAAACGGCGCTAACCGATAGGCGGGATCAGGTTCAAATCCGAAAAGCTCCTTGCGCCGGCGCGCCCAGGCGGCGCGTTGGGGATGGTTCTGATCGGGGCTCAAGGCTTCGGTGACGACGCAGCCATTCCCAAGGCCGTGAAACACCGGCGTGTCGCCGATAAACTCGATCGCCTGCACGATATGGGCGTGATGGCCGATGACGAGGTCAGCGCCCGCCTCGACGCAGTGCGCCGCGATCCCGCGCTCATAAGGCGCAAGCGTCGCCGGCGTGTGAACGAGCCCTTTGTGCAAGGCGACGATGACAAACTCCGCCTCTTTGCGCGCGTCGGCGACGTCCCGCTTCAGCGTGTCGACCGCGTCCTGCGTAATGCGTGAGAGCTGAGCGGCCGGCGCGATTGTGCTCCCGTCTTCCGGTTCGATTCGCAGATATGCGCAGCCCGCTTTTCCGGGACCGGCCCAACTGAATTCCGGTCCGACGCAATTATAGGAAAGAAGCGCCGCCCTGAATCCCTTCGTTTGCAGAATTGCCGGCCTGCGCGCGTCGTTGATAGTCGCGCCCGCGCCTGTATATGCGATTCCGACTTCCTCGAGTTTTGCGATTGTATCTGCAATGCCGGTCTCGCCGCAGTCGGCGATGTGGTTCCCAGCAAGCGTGACCGCATCGACACCCGCGCGCGCCAGCGCTTCGAGATGTTCGGGCGGCGCGCCCGGCGCGGGAACATCTCCCGCGACTTCCTTTTGAGTCTTTGTATGTGGAACTTCCAGGTGACCGATGACGAGATCAGCCTCCTTCAGCGCCTTGGCGACGCCGGAAAGCCAGCGATCCGGGTCCGGAGCATCGAGAATGATGTCGCCCAGAAGGGCGATCTTCACCGCCGGCTGCATTGTGGCTGCGCCCATTGCGGCCTCAATCAGGATTGCGCAGGAAAGCAGAGCCGGAATAGTCCGTTTGCAGAGTGTCTCCAAAGGTCGAAATCACGCGGTGCTCCCTAAGCGTTGTGGCCTTACGGCAACATCTTTTTCTCATTACGTCCTTGATTATCAAGGGCCTCCATAAGCGTCAACAATATTGTTGACAATCTGATAGCTTTCGGTAAGCGTGGCGATTATTGGCGGACACCAAACGAAGCCGTCAGCAAAACCATGCGGGGCCCTTTTAAAGAGGCGTCGTCCAGGGAGTGAAAATGCAGTTCCGAATGACGCTGTTCGTCGCGGCCTGCGCGTTTTTTGCAGGAATAGGTGCGCACGCGGCCCGATCAGACGAGCCTTATGAGGACGTCATCCGCACCTCCGCCTATGTGGCGGTGCGGGACGGAACGAAGCTGGCGGTGAATGTCTACCGGCCGGCGATCGATGGCGTCGCTGTCGATGAAAAACTGCCCGTCATCTTTTCAGCGACTCCCTATCGTGCGCGCTATCGCGATGAGAGCGGCGAGATCGTCGATATGGCCCTGTCTGATCGCCACGGCATGCGCAGTCACATCGCGCATGGTTATGTGGTTGTGACGGCTGATATTCGCGGCAAGGGCGCTTCCTTTGGCGCACGGCGCGGCTTTCAGGATCGCACCGAGGCGATGGATCATTACGATCTCATCGAATGGGCTGCGGAACAGCCGTGGTCCGACGGCAATGTCGGCATGACCGGATGCTCTTATCTCGGCGGCGCTACGATGCAGGCGGCGACAGTAGCGCCGCCGCATCTCAAAGCCGTATTTGTCGGCGCCAGCGATTACGACAAATACACATTTGTACGCCGCGGCGGCATTCCGGCCCAGTTCAACACGCGTCCCGATGAGCCGCTTTCCGTCGATCTGGCAAGCGTTCCTGTCGATGCCGACAAGGACGGTTCGCAGCGTGACGCCGCGGTGGCCGAACATGCCGGCAATACGCCAATGGCGGCGCTGTGGTATGGCATGCCTTATCGCGACAGCATTTCGGAATTTACCGGCACGAAGTTCTGGGAAGAGGTGGGGCCTTACACCTACGCTGAAACGCTGAAGTCCTCTGGCATCGCCTATTACTTTTGGTCGACATGGAAAGATGACCCGGCCGAGCAGGTGCTGCTCGCCGCTCGCAATCTTGACGGCAGGCTGATGATGGGGCCGGGCAATCATTGCGAACCGCCGCCTGACATGGACCTTGGCGAAGAAGCGCGGCGGTTTTTCGATTTTCATCTGAAGGGCGAAGACACCGGCATCGAGAGCGAGCCCCGGTATAAATGGTGGACGCTGGACGCGCCGGAAGGCGAGGTCTGGAAGCAATCCGACGCTGAGCCCGGGGCGGGCGTCCTGCGCACAAAGCTCGCATTATCGCAGGGCGAAAGCGGAACCGTCGCGTCGGTCAATGACGGCTTGCTGGTGGCGAAGGGAGCGCGCAAGGGCGAGGATGCTTTCCGGATCGATTATTCAGTGGGCGGGAAGGAATATTTTCCCTTTTGGCCCGCGGTGCTGGATGAAAAGGGTCTGACCTACACCTCTGCGCCCCTCGCGGAAGACGTCGCCATGGAAGGCTATCCCGTGGTCGAGCTTGTCGTGTCGGCCGACCGCGAGGATGCGCCGATTTTCGTTTATCTCGAGGAAGTGGCGCCCGACGGGACCGCGGAGAACATCTCCTTCGGGCGTCTGCTGATGTCGCACCGCAAACTTTCCGAGCCGCCTTACGACTATGCAGGCTTGCCCTGGCATTCCGGAAACACAGCCGACGTGTCGCCGGTTCGGCCCGGGAAGATCTATGACATCACTTTTGCGCTGACGCCCAGTGCAAAGATTTTCCGTGCGGGACATCGCATCCGGGTCTCAATCCGCGGCGCCGATCCGCGTCAGCGCAATATCGATGAGATTGCCGCAGAGCCTGCGCCGGAACTGACAATTTACACCGGGGCTAAAAAATCGGCCGTCGCTATTCCGTTCGTTGAACCGCCAGTCTTCGTAAAGCAACAGGGTGATTCAGGGTAAAAGCGCTCGTCAGTGAGCAGGCGCCAATTGGGAGTTAGAGGAGGAAAAACCATGGGGATTAACATGAAAAAAAACGCATCATCTTTGAAGAGGCGGCGTCTCCTGGCCGGCGCGGCGATTGCCGCTCTGGCGGCGCCCGGCTCTGCCTATGCGCAAGAGGCGAATGCTGAAGACGCTGCGGCGCAGGCAGAAGACGTCATCACTGTCACAGGCAGTCGTATTCGCGGCGTCGCCCCGGTGGGGTCGCCGCTGATACAGCTCGGGCGAGACGAGATTGAACAATCGAGCGCCGTAACCACGGACCGTCTTATCCGTGAAATTCCGCAAGTGTTCGACCTCGGCGTTTCGGAAAACTCGCGGGCCCAGGCCGGCGGCAACAGCAACATCACCTATGGCAACAGCGTCAACCTTCGGGGCATTGGCCCCTATGCGACGCTGATCCTCGTAAACAGCCATCGCGCGCTGACGAATACGCGATCTCTCGACCCCTCGATCATGCCGACGCTCGCCCTCGAACGCGTTGAGGTTGTCGCGGACGGCGCGTCGGCGATTTACGGATCGGATGCGATTGCGGGCGTCGTCAACCTCATACCGCGAACGAGTTTCGACGGTCTTGAAGTGATGGGCCGCTACAGCGTCGCCGATAATTTCGACGAGTATCAGGTTGGCGCCGTTTTCGGAAAAACCTTCGAGCGCGGCAGGTTCATGGTCGCCTACGAACATGTGGACCGCAGCAATCTTTCGGGCGACGATCGAGATTTCTTCCGGGCCGATCAGCGCGAAGACGGCGGACCGGATTACCGCACCAATCAGTGCGCGCCGGGCACGATCATCGTCGACGGCGAAACTTATGCGATCCCGGCAGGAGGCGTCACGCCCGCAAACGCCGGATCGCTTCAGCCCGGCACGCAGAACCTGTGTAATTCACAGCTCGGCCAGGACCTTTTTCCGGAAACCTCTTACGATAGCGTCTATGGCAATTTCGCCCTCGATCTTACGGGCAACCTGACCTTCTTCGGCGACGGTTACTATTCCAAGCGCGACTTCAGACGCTTTTCAGGCTATCAGAACGCCACGCTGACCGTTCCGGACACGAATGCGTTCTTCGTCGACCCATCCGCAAGCGGCGCGACGTCGGTCCAGGTCGCTTATAATTTCATGAATGACTTCCCCAAGGCCCAGACTGCGGGCGGCACTGAAAGCTGGCAGACGGTCAATGGCTTGCGTCTCGCCCTGCCGAATGAATGGCAGATCGAAGCGTCGGTCGGATACGGAAAATCTGAAGATGTCTCGAACAGTTTTGACGGACTCAACAACGGGGCGTTGACGGCGGCGCTGGCGAGCAGCGACCCGGCTGCGGCGTTCGATCCTTTCGGTCTGAACCGCACATCGCAATCCGTGCTCAGCGGCCTCAACGACCAGATTTTCCTTGCGCCGACCCTTAATGAACTGCTGCTATACATGGCTAATGTCGATGGCCCCATCTTCAGCATCGGCGGCAACGAAGCCCGGCTTGCGATTGGCTTCGAGCGCCAGGAAATCGACTCGAGTCTCGGGGTGGCGCGCGGCGCGCCAACGACCCCGCTAAGGTTCCGTGACTTCAGCCGGAATGTGAATTCGGGCTATGCGGAGATCTTCCTGCCGATCGTTGGCGGGGCCAACGCCTCGCAAGGCCTTGAGCGCCTCGAACTGACGGCCGCAGTGCGCTATGACGACTATTCCGATGTGGGCGACACGCTTAATCCCAAGTTCGGAGTGGTCTATGCGCCGACGGACTCGCTGGCGTTCCGGGGCAGCTTCGGGACATCGTTCCGCGCGCCGATTTTCGGTTCGATCTATGGCAACTCAAACGCCATGTTCGTGCAGCGCTATCAAGATCCGACGTCGCCGACCGGTTCGACAATCGGTCTTGCGCGTTCGGGACCCAATCTCGATCTCGCCCCTGAAGAGGCGACGACCTGGACCGCCGGCGCAGACTGGTCGCCCGCAGACAACCTTACCTTCGCGCTTACCTACTTTAACGTGAAGTACGAAGGTCAGGTGCAGAACTATCTGCCGGATCTCGCCATCCTTGGCCGCGAAGAGGCGTTCGAGGGCACGGGCATCATCCTTCGCGACCAGGCGGCGCGCGATCAGGTGCAGGAATTCCTCGATGAGGGCATTCCGATCTTCGGCGTCGCGCCCGATCCCATCACGCTTTTTGTTGACGGCCGAAACTACAATCTCGGCGTCTCGAAAACCGCCGGCTTCGATTTCCAGGGCGTCTACGACATCGACACCGACTCCATGGGCTCGTTCGACTTTAGTCTGAACGGGACGTGGCTGACCAAATACGAGGTCGCCATTACCGACCAGGCGGAGTTGATCGACCGTCTCGACACGATCTTCAATCCGCTTGATTTCAAAGCGCGTGCAGCGGCGACGTGGAGTTACGGCGCCTCTACGGCGCGCATTCAGGTCAATTATGTGGGCGGCTATGACAACGATTTCGTCACGCCGGTCCAGCATGTCGGCGCGTACAAGCCGGTCGATCTGACATGGCGCTATGATTTATCCGGCGTCGGCGGTCTCGCGGAAGGCCTGATTTTCGGCTTCGACGTGCGCAACGTCTTCGACGAGGATCCTCCCTATGTGAACATCGCGCCGGCAGGCAATGGCAGCGGCGGCTATGACGCCACGACGACCAATCCGGTCGGGCGCACATTCTCTTTCTCTCTGCGCAAACGTTTCTGACGAAGGGGCGCCGAATCCTTCCCGCGGCGCATCCGGGATGGCTCCGTCCGGCTGTTCAAGCCGGACGGAGTCCCTTTCAGAGAGATGGAAAAGATTGAGGAGACTTGATGATTAAACGCACAGCTCCTTTATTCGGTCTTGCCGCGCTTGCGGCATTTGTGCTGGTTTCAGGCTGTAGCGGAGAAGCGCCTTCCGACGCGCCCGAGCGGCAGTCGCAGGCGGATCCGGAGTCTCCTGCAACGGACGCGGCAGATCCCCGCACGCGGTATGAACGGCTCGCTTCAATTCCTGACGGGCGTGGAACCGGCGCCTTTCCGGCGATCAAGTATGAAGACGAATCCCTCCCGGCGCATGTGATCTACAGGCCGGAGAATCCGGAAGCGCTAGATGGCCCGTTGCCTATTTATCTATGGGGAAATGGCGGGTGTTCGCGGGACGGCGCCAGCGCGCGACTGCATCTTCTTGAAGTCGCTTCCCATGGCTATCTCGTCATTGCATCGGGAACGATCTTGAACGGTCCCGGCGTCCACATTCCCGATCCGTTGCCCGACTATTACAATGGCACCACGCCTGAACAGATGATCGACGCGCTCGATTGGGCCATCGCCGAAAACCAGCGCGAAGGTTCTGCGCTTCAAGGCGCCATCGCAACCGATAGTGTCGCCGTGTCGGGACATTCCTGCGGCGGACTCCAGGCAATTCTTTCCGCCGAAGACCCGCGCGTCGATACAGCCGTCATCATGAATTCCGGCATATATAACGATGAAGGGCCGGGGCGCAGCGGCATGGTCATCAAGAAAGCGCATCTTGAGAAACTGCATGCGCCGATGCTCTACATTCTCGGCGGGCCGTCCGACATGGCTTACGCCAACGGCATGGACGATTTTCGGCGCCTTGGCGTTCCTGTGGTCGCGGCCAATCTCGATGTCGGGCATGGGGGCACATTCTGGGAGCCAAATGGCGGCAAGGCGGCGGCGATGACCGTGCGCTGGCTCGACTGGCGCCTGAAAGGAGATGGAGCGGCGGCGGCGATGTTCCTGGGCGACGAATGCGGATATTGTCTCGATCCGGACTGGGAGATTGCGCGCCGGAATTTTTCGGCGAAGTGAGGCGCGTGCGCTTGGCGCCGCGAAGGTGGTTTGGGCGCGCCGCGTGAAAATTGTTTATCGCATAAAGAGAATCCGCCGGCGATGACGGTTTCGCTTGCATGTTGATTCTTCTCGCCGCAATTGGCGCGCTCGGGTCCATCGCCATTCACCTTGTCGTGCCGGCGATGCCGGACATCGCCGCCAGCGTCAGCGCGACGCCGGCGCAGGTTCAGCTCGCAATCAGTTTCTACCTGGCCGGCATGGCCGCGGGACAACTCGCCGGCGGATATGCGGCGGACCGGTTGGGCCGCCGCCCGGTTATTCTTGCGGCGATCGCGTTGTTTACCGCTGCGAGTCTTGCCGCAGCCTTTTCCAATAGCGTCGCTTTGCTGATCGGATTTCGCTTCCTGCAAGCGGCTGGGGGAGGCGCGGCGGTTATCGCCGCCCGCGCGGTCCTTGCAGACATTTCTCCCGCCGACATGCTTGCGCGGCGGATGGCTGCCATGATGTCCCTGCTGTTGATGTCGCCCGCTTTGTCGCCGGTGCTTGGCGGCCTGCTGGCGAGCTACGGAGGGTGGCGCGCGAATTTCCTGTTTCTGTCGGCCTGCGGCGCCGGATTGTTAGCGGCCAGTTTCACCAACATTCGCGAGAGTCTTTCCCGCGCCGGCGGGGACAAACCAGCGGGCCTTCGCGCCGGTTACGCCGTCGTGTTGCGCTATCAGGCGTTTTGGCGTTTTTCGTTTGTGATTGCGTGTTCAAGTTCGGTGATGTTCGGTTTTCTCGCGACATCGCCTTTTTTTCTGATACAACAATACGGACTTTCGCCGGCAGCTGCGGGGTGGTGCTATTTTGCCGTCGCGGGGGCCGGTATCGGCGGAACATTCGCCGTCAAAACTTTCGAGCGCCGTGGCGGGGCTTTTCGCGCGGGGGCCGCTCTTTGCGTCTGTGGTTGTGCGGCGATCTTATGTTGCGGCTTCGCCGGCCTGCAAGGTGTGCTACCGCTAATTGCGCCGATGATGTTTGTCGCTTTTGGCGTCGGAATCTCGGCTCCGGCTGGCGTTGCTTCGATTCTGCGGCTCATCGAGGGGAGGGCCGGCGCGGCGTCGAGCCTCTCCGGCGCATTTCAGATGCTGGCTGCAGGGCTGACGACAACCTTTCTCGCGCAATGGCCGATTGAAGATCTTGCGGCGCTTGGCGCGCCTCTGCTTGCCATCAGCGTCGCTGGCCTGATCCTGGCGCCGCCCGGCCGCGTTTCGGAAATCGATCCGTTGCTTTCGAGGTGATGGTAGACGCGATGTCCTTAAGCCTTCGCATCGGTGCGATCTTACGAACGCAACATTCCTCCGTTCTTATCAGGGACACGCAATTGGGGCTTAAAATGGAGAGGATGCACGAACTTGAGCACGGTCGCCTTGTTGCGCCTTTTATAAGCACCGGTCTGTTACGCCGGAGGGTCAGCTCGGGACCCAACCCGAATTGACCGTTCAAGTCCCGTCACTCGCGCCATTTTCTTCAATAAAATTCATGAGATGAGCGGCTTGCTTTTCGGCTTTGCTGGCGATGCTTTCGCTGGGTAAGCACCGCGAATCGCGCAAACCGTCATTGTTTGTCACCTCATTCCCATCATTGCGTTGGAGCGGTCGCGCGATGCTTATTCCTCGACCGCCCGGGCCATATCGCGCTCATAGCTAAGCGCCGCCAACCAGAAACACACGCCTGCGCAGACTGGCGTGACAGCAATAATAAGCAGGGAATAGCGGATCGCCATTTGGCCGAGCTGCGGTTCAAGCACATCGTTCAGAACGCCCACCACCAGCGGGCCCACGGCTTGCCCAAGCAGACTTGCGCAAAACACCAGTACGGCGACTGAAAGCGCACGCATCCGGATGCGTGCGACATTCATTGTTGCGGCGAAAATCGGCCCCTGATGGATGAGGGTTACAAAGCTCGTCGCTGCGAAACCGAGGAGCCAGACCATCTTTGTCTCGCCAAGCAGGAATAGGGCTTCCGACGGACCTGCGAGCGCGCAGGCAATGGCGGGGATTTTCACCCGCCAGCTCGTGCGGCGGGGCCCGAGCCGGTCGATGATCACGCCGCCTAACAGAACGCCCAGGGCGCCGAGAACGCCCCTGATCGGTCCGATGGAGGCTGCGACGTCAGCCATGCTCATATCATGGACGCGAGCCAGGAAAGTCGGCGTCCAGGCGCCGGCGGCGAAAACATTCGCGCCCATAAATGTCGCGCCGGCAAGCATGAACACATAGGTTCTGGTTTTCAGGAGGTAGCCGAGGCTGGCGCCGATATTTTCCGGCAATTTTCTGGCTGGCGCACTTTCCGTAGCGCCGCGCTCAGGCTCTTTTACGGTGAGATAGAATATAAGCGAAAAAATAACGCCGGGCGCGCCGGCGCAGATAAACATTGTGCGCCAGCCATAATGCTCCGCAATCCACCCTGCGATTGGAAACAGAATGACGAAGGCGATGGAGCTTGAAAGGCTGAAAATGGCAAGCGCCAATGGCCGCCTTTCCGCCCTGAAGGTGTCGGAAAGCATGGAGTTGGAAGGTGCAAGGCCGGTCGCTTCTCCGGCGCCCATCAAAAAGCGCGTGAGCGCCAATTGCCAGATATTCGCCACGAAGCCGGTCAGCACCGTCATGGCGCTCCAGAAAGCAAAGCCCGCTGCAATTATGTTTTTGCGGTTCCAGCGATCCGCCGCCCAGGCGATGGGAACGCCGAGAATAGAGTAGAAGAGGACGAAAGCGAGGCCGGAAACAAGCCCGAGCGCCGCATCGCTCACCTGCATTTCCGCTTTGATCAGCGGCAAGGCGAGGCCGAGAATGGAGCGGTCGAGATAATTGAAAACGGAAATCAGGCACAGAAAGCCGAGTGTGTAAACCGCGTTCGGCGTCCAATCCTTGTGGCCGGCGCCGTTGTTGGGGGCTGTCGAGGTGTCTGTCATAGTCTCGACGCCCGCGTTTCTGTGCATGTTATGAATTCCAATAGCGCCGGCTGGCCGGCGTCAATGGCGGCGAGCGCCCGAGCGATCGCTGGTTTGATGTCATCCGGTTCGCTCACTCTTTCGCCATAGCCGCCCAGCGCGCGCGCGAATGCGGCGTAGTCGCCGGATATATCGGTCGAGCGGAATTTTTCCGTGGCGACAGGCATCTGATTGAGCTCGATCGCCATGGCGCTGTTGTTGAGAAGAATGGACAGGATCGGGAGGCGCTCTCGCACGGCGGTCTCGAAATCCATGCCTGTGAACCCGATGGCGGCGTCGCCCCACACATTGATGCACAGCTTGTCCGGACAGGCGAGTTTGGCGCCCATGGCGAGACCGAGGCCGTAACCGAGCTGCGTGGACTTTCCCCAGCCGATATAGGTCAAAGGCTCGGTTGTTTTCCAGAACGGCGAGAGCTGGTCCCGCGGACTGCCGGCGTCATGGGTGATGATTGTGTTCGCAACATCGACAGTGTGCTGAAGATCCCATAACACACGGTAAGGCGAGAGCGGTTTGTCGTCAGATGTCAGCAGCGGCAGCCATTCCCGCATCCATTCCTTTTCAGCTGCGGCGATTTCGCGTCCAGCCGGCTCTATATCGCGCGTCTCCTTCATAAGGCCGGCGCAGGCTGTATCGATCATGGCGAGGGTCAGCTTTGCATCGCCCGCGAGCGCCATCTCGCACATGATCGATTTGTTAAAGTCCGCGGGATCGAGCGTCGCGTGAATGACGCGTTTTCCTGTGGGCATGCGCACGCCGAAAGCCGTCTCGGAAAAGCTGCATCCTATTCCTAAAATCACATCCGCCTGATCGAGAAAACGGCGAAGTTGTCCGGGCGTCGCGGCGCCGCCGGCCCCGAGCGCGAGCGGGTGTTTTTCATTGAAGGCGCTTTTGCCCTCCAGGCTTGTGCATACAGGCGCCGCAAGCCTTTCAGCGAGCGCCTGAAGCTCCCCATATGCTTCCGCCCAATGCACGCCCTGTCCGGCATAGATCACGGGACTTTCGGCCTGAACGAGCATTTGCGCAGCCTTGTGAATGTCTGCGGAATCCGGGGCGCAGCGGGTCACCGGAACCGGCCGGTATTGAGAGGCGGCGTCTGTTTCCTCGTCAAGGACGTCCCAGGGCATTTCCACAAGCACAGGCCGCAGGCGGCCGTTGCGAAGCTGTGTAAACGCGCGGCGCATGATGTTTGCGACTTCCGAAGCGTCCGTTACAGGTTCGGCATGCTTCGTCACATCGCGCATGGAAAGCGAGGCGTTGTAATTGTCCGGCACATAGGCGAGGCGGCGCGCATATCCTTGCGGTAAGACAAGAACTGGAACCGATTCGGAATAGGCCTGCGCAATGCCGCCATAGGCGTTTTCTGTTCCGGGCCCATGCTGCATGGCGAAAACGCCCATCCGCCGGCCGCGCGTCAGGCGCGAAAGCGCGTCCGCCATATGAACGCCAGTGCGTTCCTGGCGGACGATGATCGGCCGGATGCCCGCCTTCGCTGCTTCCTCAAGCACGGCATTGCGCGGATAGCCAAATATGACGTCCACGCCTTCGCACTTTAATATATGCGCAATCGCGGCGCTGACTTTCATCTTGACTTACTTTGCTTGCGAAAAGTCGGAGGGGCCGATGGGGCGTTCGCCTTTCAGGGTCGTGCGAATGAGGTGCCGACGCTCATATTTGAAATCGTGAACGCCTCGATGCAACAAAAAGCGGTTGTCCCAAACAATGAGTGTGTCCTTTTTCCACTTCACCCGGCAATGGTAGTGCAGCCGTTGCGCAAGGCTTTGGAGATAGTTCAGCAGCGCGCGGCTTTCGTCCTCAGTCCAACCGACGAAGCGCTGGAAGTAAGCCGTATTTGCAAACAAGGCCCTGCGCCCGGTGCGCGGATGAACGCGCACGGCGGGATGAATGTTTTCGAGCTCGTCTTCTCTGAAGTCATGGGATTCGCGTAGACGCAAACGTTTTTCGGGAGGGAGCTTCTCATTGTTGGACCAGATATGCTTGCCGGAATAAACAATCTGCAGCTCGTCAACCAGCGCCTTCATGCTGTCTGAAAGGTCTTCGTAAACGAGATAGGCGTTTGAAAATGCAGTGTCGCCGCCGAATTTAGGCACGGCGAGCGCGCGCATGACAATGCCGAGCGGCGGTTGCAGCAAGAACGGACTGTCAGTGTGGAATGATTCAAAGGAGGGCACGACGTTCTCGGGCTCGTGCGCTTCACGGCGGACCTCCTGCATGTCGCGGTGATCGCCATAGGTGGGCGCCTGCGGGATTTCCGTGATTTCGCCGAAATGGCGAGAAAACGTTTTGTGCTGCTCCGGCGTCAGGTCCTGGTCGCGAAAGACGATGACAAGGAAATGTTCGAAAGCCAGCATGATCTCGTCAAGCACGTCCGGCGATAACGGTTGGCGCAGGTCGACCCCGGAAATTTCAGCGCCGCATGCGCCGCTGATCGGTTCGACGCCGATCTTGCGAAATTCCGGCATGGGCAAACCGGCAACGATCGTGCGGTCCGCACTGCTTGCAGATGCGTCAATATTAGAGGCGGAAACGGACAAGGGTAGTCTCCTCTTGGCAGATGAAAAGGGGGACGGCGGCCGGAAGGGAACCGCCGCCCCATAACTCAAGCGCGGCTAGAAATTCCGGCGCACTGTCACAGCGAAGGTGCGCGGCATTCCCGGACGCCCTTGAATCGAGTTGGTCGAACCGCGATTGTCGAAAATGTCGGTGTAATACAGTTCGTCCGTCAGGTTCTTCGCTTCGAGAGAAACCCGCCAGGTTTCGCTGGGGTCGAGATAGGTCAGTCGTGCATTGACCAGCGTTCGTGAGTCGATATGCCCGAAAATGTCCTCACCGCCCGTTGCCGCATCCACATTGTTGGCGTTGCGGTTGTAGTCATCTTCGTAGCTGATATCGACGCGCGGCGTGATCGTGCCGAAGTTCGGGACGTAAAAGTCGTACTGCGCCCCGATGCTCCACTGAATGTCTTGGATGTATTGGCCGTCATCTTCCAGGCCAATGCCGGAGTTCGCCGCTTCCGCAGAGATAGAATCATATTCGAAATCCAGCGTGGCGAGCGAAGCGTCAATCATCAGGCCTTCTGCAGGCCGCAAGGCGAGCTCGGCCTCAAAACCTTTCACTGTGGCTTCGCCGGCGTTGAGGGGCAGGGCGCAGGGCGCTGGCGGCGCGCCTGGCAGCGGACAGTTGGCGACAGTGACAAGGATGTCGTCGTATTTGTTAAGGAACGCGGCCGCATTGAGCGTAACCCGGTTGTCAAGGAAGCTGCTCTTGAAGCCGATTTCATAAGCGTCCAGCGTTTCCGGTCCATGCGGCAGCGCTTGCGCCGGAAAGAAAGGCCGCGGATTGATGCCGCCGCCTTTAAAGCCCGTTGAAAACTGGGCGTAGGTCATGAACGCATCCGTCCATTGATACTGCAGGACGCCGCGATAGTCGACGCGGTCGCCCTTGAACTCGCCAACAAGGCCGTTCAAAGAAGCGAGTTGCCACGGCACGCCGCCATCGACGCCTGGCGTCATCAGGATGGGATTGGCTGAACCGTTCAAAGCCGCATCGGAACCAGGGACGCCGAAACGGCCGTATTCAAATGTCTTCTCCTGATCCGTATAGCGTATGCCGAAAATGGCGTTCAGCCGGTCGGTTACAGCAAAATCAGCGTTGGCGAAAACGGCCATCGTTTCGGCAGGGATAGTGTTCGCCTCGATGAAATTGAACGGCACCAAAGTGACGCGTGAATAGTTCCTGCTTTTCTTATCGAAATAAAACCCGCCGACAGTAAGGTTCAGGAAATCCTCAATATTGGCGTTAAAGCGGATTTCCTGGCTGAACTGTTCGTTAAAGACCCGATTGGATTGCACGGTGGGAGTAAGCGGCGAGCCGTCGCCCGAAGAATAAGTGCCGTCGAATTCACGATAGCCGGTTATGGAAGTGAGGTTCAGCCAGTCCGCAAGTTCGATCTGGATATTGGCTGACAAACCCCAACTGTCATTTGATGCTTCAAGGGGCGCCTGCCATGGAGCGCTGCCGTCGCGCGGCGCAATATCAGTGTAGTTCTCATAACTTATATAGGGACTGTTGCTGAACGTATCGAGCGCGAAGTCGCCATAAGGTGAGTAGGACACAAATTCGGAACCTGCCGCTGTGCCGAAGGGCACGCCATTCAGGAAATAGGCAGGCGCGCCGCCGGAGCCGGGAACAACCGTTCCCGGATCTGACCCTTGACCGACGAAGAGCAGAGTGGAGGGGCCGACCTCGCTGTTGTCTTCTGTGATATCGCCGACAACATCCACGGAAATGCGATCCGTGGGCTCCCAACGCAGCGCGACGCGGCCGGCGAGATAGCTTTTCCCGCCTTCAGTGCCGATCTGGCAATCATCGGCAGTCGACAACACGCTTGGAATGGCGGTTCCAGGATGGGTGCAGGCATAATCGTAACGTTTGATAAAGCCATCGCTGCGTGCGCCGGTGCCCGAAAAGCGGACGAACAACTCGTCCGGAATAATAGTGAAGTTTTGAGCGGCGCGTAACTCCAGCCGATCATAACTGCCATAGGTTAGTTGGGCGAAGCCGCCGTCATCTCCGTTCGGTTTTTTTGAATAAAGACGGATGGCGCCGCCGATGGAGTTTTGTCCGGCAAGCGTGCCTTGCGGTCCGCGCAGAATTTCAACACGGTCGAGGTCAATCAGCTCGATAAGTGATCCGTGCAGGGTCGGAAAATAAACATCATCGATGTAAATCCCGACGCCTGGCTCAAGCGCGAAGGTCGAATCGCGCTGGCCCACGCCGCGAATATAGGCGACAACCGCCGGGCCATAGGTCGCCGCCGCCGGGCGCAAGGTTACGTTCGGCGCGGTCTGTCCCACATCGGAAAGGTCCTGATAGCCGCGTGCGTCAATCATGTCCGCATTGAGCGCGGTGATCGAAAGCGGCGTCTCCTGAAGGCTCTGCTCTCTGAACTGAGCGGTGACGATGATGGTGTCGGCGCCTGAGCGGTTATCAGCCCCGTCGTCTTCCTGTGCGAGCGAAGCATTGCCCGCAAGGCTAAGTCCCGCCGACAACGCAAACAGCGATGCTGCGGACGAAATTCTCTTTTTGAATGCAATCTTGTTCACGGCGTTTCCCCTTGGATATTCGTTGCGAAGGTTCTGTCGCCTCTTTCCGGGCGATTCCGTGCAATCATATGTTGATAAATCAACGACGCAAGAAAGTTCATATAACGGAATAAAGAATTCCATTATATGGAATTTTCGCGAGTTAAATTTGCTCAGTTCTTGGAGGAAAATTCGATCAGTTCTGTAAGTTCCAGCGCGGCCTGGCGCACGGCGGCGGCCATCTCGTCAAAGTCATGCCGATTGCGCCGGACGGATGGCATCGTAACGCCGATGGACCCGACAATTTCTTCGCGCGCCAGGAAAATTGGCGCAGATACTCCGGCCACGTCATTATTAGGGTCGAAATAAACGGCGCATTTATCGCGCCGGATTTTTTCGAGTTCGGGCAGAATGAGTTTTTTCGGCGGCAAGGGCAAACCGCTTAACGGGCCGACGGACGCGGTTGCCATAACGGCGCGTGTCTCATCGTCAGGCAGAAAAGCAAGAATGGCTTTTCCCAAAGAGCCCCATGGGAGCTCGATTTCCATGCCAGCGTCTATAGCGTGTCGCAGGGGATGAGACGTGAGGATTGCGTCAACAACGGTCGCTTTGCGGCTTGCGGGGTTGTATGTGGCGAGCACTGCAGTTTCGTCCCATGCGCGCCACAAGCGATGAAGGAACGGGCGGCTTAAATGAGCAAGATCGAACCGTGAACGCACGACCCAGGCGAGATGATATAAACCCGGTCCCGCCCTGTACACCTGACTGTCGCCGCGATCCACTAAGCCTTCCCGCGCCAATAGCTGTAACAGCCGGTGGATTGAACTCGACGGAAGGCCCAGTTCACTGGCGAGGTCCTTCAGTTTCACGCCGTCCTGCCGTCGCGCCAGAAGCTTTAAGATTGCTATTGAGCGAACGACAGAGCCCTTTTGTTCATTTGCCGCCATGACCCCTCATAATTCGCGGATGCAGGACAGTTCTGTGGAGCTTTGCTTATAACGGTTAGTGAACGTTTTAGATCTGTCCAAACGTTACAGCTCACATTTGTTGCAATTTATCCCGAGCATGCCGAGGTGATTGGTGCAATAAAAAAGGCTACTTTGGGTGTAAGTTCTAACGTAGAACGCAAGCCCGGTTTCGTCCTGCTTCACGGCCCGCTCCATGAGAGTGCAAAGGCTGGCTCTCGCTCCAGCGCGAAAAAGATGTTGATAAATCAACAATAAAGGTATTAGGCTTTTGCCAGTTAAAATACCCTGTCAGCATCCAGGCGAGGAAATCGATGACCGGCTCATTTGGGCGGGAATATAATTCCGCAAAGACGTACAAGCACATTGAGGCGGCGCCCCACTGCGCGGCCATGGGGGCGGAAATCAAGGGCGTTGATGTCGCCGACCTTTCGGACAGCGCCTTTAAAGAAGTCGAAGACGCTTTATTCCGTCACAAGATGATTTATCTGCGCAATCAGCATATCGATGCGCGCACGCTCGAAGCCTTCAGCGCGCGATTCGGCGAGTTCGCCGATGACGCCTATACGGACGGGATCGACGGGAGCCGGAACGTCCAGCCGATCATAAAGGAGGCGGACGCGAAGACCGGCTGGGTTTTCGGCTCGGGCTGGCATACGGATTCGCCATTTCTGAAACGCCCGCCGGCGATCAGCATTCTCTATGGCGTCGATGTGCCCCCCTATGGCGGGGATACGGTCTGGGCGAACTCCGCGCTGGCTTACAGCCTCCTCAGCCCGGCGATGAAGGACCTGCTTAAAGGGCTCAAGGTCCACATGTCCATTCGCGACGTGCTTAAGAACGCGCAAACCAAAGGCAAAGCGGGCGACGACCCGATCGGCAAGCTGGTGAAATTGCGCGGGGCTCCCGACCTGCCCGAAGACATGAAAGAAAAAATCCGGGGCGCGTATCATCCGCTTGTCAGAACGCACCCGGTTTCAGGCGAACAATGCCTTTATGTGGACGGGTCTTACACCATCAATTTTGAAGGTTTCGAGGAAGAAGAGGCCGCGCCCATCATCGACTATCTGGTGCGGCACATTACCCAGCCCGCATTCGTTTGCCGTTTGCGCTGGGAGAAAAACACGCTCGTTCTCTGGGACAACCGTCTGTGCATCCATCAGGCGCTGAACGACTATGACGGCTTCAGGCGCGAGATGTACAGAACGACGATCGCAGGTGAAGCGCCCAGATAATCATAGGTCTTCACGCACGCGCATCAGCCGCCACAGCGTTTCGTGCATGGGCGCGTGGACGCCATGGGCGCGTGCTTGCCTGACAATGGCGCCGTTGATGTCATCGACTTCGGTGCGCCGTCCCGCTCTCAAATCTTGAAGCATGGAAGGAATGTGGTTGCGGTGTTGGGTCATGGACATTTTCGCCATGGCGTGAACGCCCGCAGCATCTATCGGACAGCCGCTCGCGCTCGCCACCGACGCGCCTTCCTCAATCAGGGCGGCCGCCAGCGCGATGCCATCTTCGCGATCGCCGAGCGGGCCGGGCGTCGTATCGAGAAGCGCGCATGTGGCGTTCATGGTCGCATTGAAGATGACCTTCGTCCAGATTGCTTCCCGGATCGCGGGGTCGGCCTTCGCATCGATTCCGGCTTTAGCGAGAGCCGCCGAAATCTCTTCAACGATCGGCGCCGTTTCTCCGGTCAGCGTGTAAAACTGCACGCCGCCCGACCCGTGCGAGGCGACGACGCCGGGAGACACAAGATCGGCGGGAACGGTGGTGACACCTTCCAGAATGCGGTCTCGCGCGACGCAGGCGGCGATTTTTTCGGCGTTGCCAAGGCCGTTCTGCAAGGTCAGCACATAGGTCTTGTCGCCGATCACATGCTTCATGCTGGCGATCCCATCGCTCGTGTGAAGCGATTTTGTGAAAACGATGATGAGATCGGCCGTTTCTTTCGCATCTGCGGCATTGCTGGCGGGAAGGCGATAGGTCTTTTTCCCGTTGTCTCCGCTCAGCTTAAGACCGGCTTCGTTTATAGCGGCGATTTGCTTCGCGTTTACGTCAATTAGGTGGACGCGCCACCCGGCGGCGGAAAGCTTGGCGCCGAAAACGCATCCCATGGCGCCCGCGCCGAGAATATAAACGAACATAGAAAGACCTGTGTCATGATTGCTGGCGTGCGTAACTTGTCGTCATGTGGCAGTGCGGCGCCCCGGTTTGCTGCATATGCAAATATGAGGTTGGGGCGGCTCCCCAATGGGCGCTTCACATTTTCGAAGAGGCGCGTTAGATGTTGAATAATCAACACAGAGAGAATTGCGTGTCAAATCAATCCAGGGACGAAAGCCTGCTGTCCCCCTCCTATCAAAGACTGTTTGTCTTTTTAATGTTCATCGTCTGCTTGTTCGATTTTGCCGATCGAGCGGTGTTCGCCGTGCTCGCTCAAACGATCAAGACAGAGTTGTTGCTCACCGATTTGCAGCTTGGACTGTTGCAAGGGCTCGCCTTTGCGTTTCTTTATTCGCTTCTCGGGCTTCCGCTTGCGCGGGTCGCCGAACGCAAATCGCGTAAGAAAATAATCGCCGCCTGCACGGCGTTATGGTCGGCCGCCACGCTCTTCTGCGGCTTCGTCTCTTCATTCTGGGGGCTCGCCCTCGGACGCATTGGCGTCGGCGTGGGGGAGGCGGGGTTTCTGCCTGCCGTGAACTCCATGGTGGGCGACCAGTATGGCCGCAATCGCCGTGCGTCGATCATGGGGCTCATCATGCTCGGCACGCCAGCCGGCATTCTCACCGGATCGCTTGTCGGGGGCTTCTTCGCCGGAAGTAACTGGCGCCATGCGTTTTATCTTCTCGGCGTCGGCGGACTGGTCGCCGCTGCGCTGGTGATGGTCTTCATCCGGGAGCCGAGCCGGGGGTTCGCCGACGGTGCGCGTCCCAGTCTGTCGCCGCCGCCCGATTTCGCCGCCTTCCTGAAAGCGGTCCGCTCGAAAACCTCGCTCATGCTGATTATCGCCGGGGGCGCGACAGCCGGTTTCGGAATGACATCGATTTCGCAGTTTCTCGCCGTCTTCCTTGCCCGCACTTACGAGATGCCCGTGCGCGAGGCGGCGGTTTATTACGGCTTCATTTCCGCCACCTTCCTTTCGATTGGTCTGATGGTCGGTTCATTCGGCACAGACTGGCTTTCGAAGCGCGATGAACGATGGCCCGCCTGGGGCGCCGCCATCGGGCTTACCCTTGCGCCGTTCTTCTATTTCGCCGCGTTCAACGTCCATAATATCGTAGCGGCGACGGTGCTGCTGGTGATCGCCGGGTCGATGCTGCTGATTTTCTATGCGCCCACATCGGGCATGATCCAGAATCTCCTTAATCCGCGCATGCGCGCGACGGGCGCAGCAACCTTTGCAATGTTGTACACCATGATTGGCTCCGGGCTCGGCCCCACCTTTATCGGCTGGGTCAGCGACCTGATGGCGATGAGCGCGTTCGACGGCGATTTTCATGAGGC
>PAIP01000078.1 GCA_002704915.1 Parvularcula sp. | reverse complement strand
GGCGTCATCGAACTTCTTGTGAACGGAAGGCCGCCCGCGGCGGAGGTCGGAATCGTCCATCGCCGGCAGATCGTCATGGATCAGCGAATAGCAATGGATCATCTCGACGGCGCAGCCGACACGCACCGAGCGCGCGCGCGGGGCGTCGAACATATCCGCCGCAGCAATCACCAGAAACGGCCGCAACCGCTTGCCGCCATCGAGCGCGCCCCAGCGCATGGCGTCGACGACACGGCCTAGCGGGCCGTCCCGCGTGGGTAAAAACGCATCGAGCGCGTCTTCGACCAGGGCGGCGGTTTCCTTGATGGTGCTGGCAAAGGCTGACATATCACGGCTTTCATTCGAGTTGGCTTATCCTCGCCCTTCATCCTGAGGAGCCGCCAATCCCTTCGCCCTTCGAGACGCGTTCACTTGCGTGAACGCCCTCAGGATGAAGGAATTGGCGGCGTCTCGAAGGGTCAAATGGGGACCCAGCCCCGTTTGACGGGATGAGCGGAGGATTATTCGGCCTCAGCCAAAAACGCCACCCTTTAAAATATTGCGTCTAATGCGCCTTCACAAAGCCCGACCCGTCGCAGGCGACGCATTCGCGCGCGATGAAGCCGCGCTTGCCGCGGCCCGAACAATCGCCGCAAAGCTCGCGGCTGTTTTTCGCGCCGAGAAAGCAGGCGAGAAGATCGACAGGTTTATTGTCGGTCGGCGCCGGCGCGACATTCATCGCGAAATTGCGCGCGGCTTCGAGCTTCGCCGCTGGAAACGCCGCCGCCATGGAGGCCTGACCGCTGGAAAGCCCGTGGAGCGTGATCATCAGATCGCGCCGCCAGGCTTCGAGCACCAGCGCGAACTGTCCGGCGTCGAAAGATCCCACCGGCTGCATCCCCGCCATCAGGAAGAGATCGCCATTGGCCTCAATCGAGGCGACGCCTAGGTGGAGATTGCGGTTTATGGTCTCCACAAGCTGCGCGTCGATCTCGAAGCCCACAAAACGCGCAAGAAAACCAAGCTCGATGATTTTGCCGGAGCCAGGCGCCGACTCCATCAGCGCAATCACAAAATTGACTCCATTATGCTGGACGCCAAAGACCGAAAGCGGCCCCTCCTCGCCCAATTGATCGAGAGCGCCATATTGATTCTCGAGCGCGGACACCACCTTGTCGCGTGGCCACACGCTCTCGCCGGCCATGGCCCGATTGCCGGCCTTCTGGCCCCCGGAAAATTTGCGAAACATCTCCCCGATTCCCCTCAAATAGTCATACCCGGTTCAAAGCTACACGAGCCGGGGCGCGCCGCCAAGCAAGGGGCGCAAATA
Source organism: Parvularcula sp. (assembly GCA_002704915.1). Lineage (GTDB taxonomy): Bacteria > Pseudomonadota > Alphaproteobacteria > Caulobacterales > Parvularculaceae > Hyphococcus. Next base: position 93,132 of record PAIP01000078.1, on the reverse strand, counting down.
GGCGCACAGGCTGCGCGCGCCGCCTCAAAGCCACAGCCCCGGCCAAATCCGCGTGAGGAACTGCGATCTTTTTTGCACTGCAGCGCAACACGCGATATACGGAAAACTTAGCCTGTCCCCGGTTGCCGGACCCGCCGGCGCCATGAAATAACAGGCGTTAAGAGATCATTGCTCTCAGGCCGTTCGAGGGGATGGCTATTGTGGGATATGGCGGAGAAGCAGACGAAAATGGCGGCGGCGAAGAAGAATGTAAAAGTCGTGCTTGCCCAGCCGAGGGGGTTTTGCGCAGGCGTTGAGCGGGCCATCGACATTGTCGAGCGCGCCCTGGAGAAATATGGCGCGCCGGTCTATGTCCGGCACGAGATCGTCCACAACAAATATGTGGTGGAGACCCTGCGCGCCCGGGGCGCGATCTTCGTCGAGGAGATCGATGAGATCCCGACCGGCGCGGTTACGGTCTTTTCCGCCCATGGGGTCGCCAAAAAGGTTGAGGACGGCGCCCTTGTGCGCGAGCTCGATGTGATCGACGCTACCTGCCCCCTCGTCACCAAAGTCCACAAGGAAGGCCGCCGCTACGCCGACAAGGGCTACGATATCGTCCTCATCGGCCATATCGGTCATCCGGAAGTGGAAGGCACGCTGGGTCAGATTCACGGACCGGTACACGTCATTTCCGAACCCGAGGATGTGAAAGACCTGAATGTCGCAGATGACGAGCGTGTTGCGTTCGTGACGCAGACAACGCTCTCCGTGAACGACACCAAGGACGTCATCGCCGCGCTAAAAGAACGGTTCCCGAATATCGTGGGGCCGGACACGCGCGATATCTGTTACGCGACGCAGAACCGCCAGACTGCCGTCATCGCCATGGCGAAACAGGTGGACCTCCTGCTCGTGGTCGGCGCCCATAACAGCTCGAACTCAAACCGCCTGCGCGAGATCGGCGAGAATTTCGGCATTCCGAGCTATCTCATCGAAAACGCCGCCATGTTCGATCCCGCCTGGCTCGAAGGCGTCGCCACCATCGGCCTCACGGCCGGCGCCTCCGCCCCGGAAACGCTGGTTCAGGAAACCGTCGACCGCCTCAGAAATTATTGCGACGTCACGGTCGAATTGCTCGACGGCGTCGAAGAGAATGTCCATTTCAAACTGCCCCGGGAACTCGCCGACGTGGAGCGTCCGAAAGACGCCATGGAAGCGTGGGGCGCGGCCAACGCCTAGTAACCGTCCGGCCGCAGCACAGAAGAAAAGAAAACGGAGACCCTCCATGTCAGTATCGCTTCACCAGCAGATCCGCGTCGGCGCCTATGTGGCGAAGCAAACCCTAATGGGCCGCAAGAAATATCCGCTGGTCCTGTTTCTGGAGCCGTTATTCCGCTGCAATCTCGCCTGCCCCGGCTGCGGCAAGATCGATTATCCGGCGCCGATTCTCAACAAGCGCCTTTCCGTTCAGGAATGCCTGGACGCGGTCGACGAATGCGGCGCGCCCGTGGTGGCGATCCCCGGCGGCGAACCGCTGATCCATAAAGAGATCGGCGAGATCGTCGAGGGCATCGTCGCGCGCAAGAAGTTCGTCAGCTTGTGCACCAACGCGCTGCTCCTTGAAAAGAAACTCGATCTCTTCAAGCCGTCGCCGTTTCTGTTTTTCTCCGTCCATCTCGACGGCCTCGAGGAAGAACACGATCATGCGGTCGACCAGAAAGGCACCTTCAAGATCGCCGTCAAGGCGATCAAGGCGGCGCAGGACAGAGGCTTCCAGGTCAATGTCAACGCGACGATCTTCGACAATATGACCGCGAAACAGGTCGCCGATTATCTCGATTTCGCCACCGATCTCGGCGTCGGCATCTCGATCTCCCCGGGCTACGCCTATGAGCGCGCTGAGGACAAGGAACATTTCCTGTCGCGGGAGAAAACCAAGAACCTCTTCCGCGACATCTTCAAGATCGGCAAGGAGCGCGGGCGCGAGTGGAACCTGTCGCACTCTTCGCTCTTCCTCAACTTCCTCGCCGGCAATGAAGAATATATGTGTACGCCCTGGGGCTCGCCCACGCGCAATGTCTTTGGCTGGCAGAAGCCGTGTTACCTCCTCGGCGAAGGTTACGTGTCAAGCTTCAAAGAGCTCATGGAGACGACGGACTGGGATTCATACGGCACCGGCAAATATGAGAAATGCTCGAACTGCATGGCCCATTGCGGCTACGAGCCGACGGCGGCCATGGATGCGGTGAAAAACCCGTTCAAGATGTTCAAGATCCCGAACATGTTCAAGATCGCGACCGAAGGCCCCATGGCGCCGGAGATCGATCTGTCGAATGCGCGCCCCGCCGAGGACGTTCACGAGAAGTTGGTGGACGCCGAAATGTCAAAGATCGAAGCAGAGAAAAAGGCGCGCAAAGAGCGGGCCGAGGCTGCGGCGTAAGGTTTTTGTCGCCGCGGCGCTATCGCCGCCGAGCTTCATCAATTCCGGAAACTGCTTCGGGTCGCGCATGGCCGCGCCCAAGGTCGACCAGACACGCGTCGAGCCGTCCGCCGCCACAGCGTTTAGGGCCGCCTGCGGCAAGGCGCGGTCCGCCGGGTCGGCGATGGCGCGAATGGCGATGAAGGGCGCGCCCGCGCGCGCGGCGGCCCGCGCCGCCCCATGGCTCTCCATGTCGACCGCCGCACATCCGTGATTGTGAAACAGCGCAGACTTTTTCGCGGCGCTGTCGATGATTTCATCGGCGCCGAACAGTTTCGCGACAAGATACCCACTCCGACTATCCCGGCCCCCGGATCCGGCCAAAGGCCGGCCCGAGGATAAACTCCAGCCGGGATCCATTTTTCTTAATGTTTCTGGACCCCGGCCTTCGCCGGGGTGATCGGAGGTTATTGCAGCCAAAAGATATTTGTCCGACGCATAGACCGAACCATCATCGGCGATGATGGTCTCGCCGATAATAAGATCGCCGGGCTTCACCGCCGGATCGAGCCCGCCGGAAACCCCGACGGAAATGATCGCGCTCGCGCCGTCATTGCAGAACTCGCGCGCAATCTCTTCGGCGCGTGCCGCATTGGCTCCGGAAACGCCGATGCGGATTTCCGATGCGTCAACGCTCGCCGAGACCGCTTCCGCCTCGGATTTGAGGCCACAGATGACGCCGATGAATTTTTCCTGAGCCATCTCAACACCGCTCATCCCCGCGCAGGCGGGGATCCAGAAAATCAAAACTATGCATTCCCGCTTTCGCAGGAATGACCTGCGGCATGACAATTATCACGAAAAATTAAGCGACTTTAACGCCAAATCCGCCGCTCTGTCCCCGGACCTTATCGACCCCTCGATCGTCGCCGGAACGCCGGTGTCCGTATGATCGCCGGCGAGAAAAAGATTGCGCCATTGCGTTTCAGGCTTCAGTCGTTTGCGCGCGCCTTGCGGGCTTTGGTCGGGCGTCGCGCGTTTTTCGCGGATGACTCGCACGCGTTCATAATCCGTGTCGCCTAACCCAAGGGCGATTTGCGTTTCGCGCCAGATTTTCGAGACCACATCGTCATTGGGAAGCTCATCCGTGCCAATGGCGTGCGACGCTGAGGTCGTAAGGCTGATGACATCGTCGCGCACGAACGCCCACTGCCCATCCGAACCAATCATGCCGATAAACGGCCCCTCGCCCAGCGCATCCTTCGGAACCGGTTTTCCAAGCCGGTAGTGTATGTTCAAAATACTTGCGTCGTCATCCGGCGGATCGATGTCTGGCAGCAGGTCTTTGAGCCGCGTCGGCGGAATGGCGAAGATGACCTTGTCACCTTCTTCCAAGGTCACCGTCTCGTCAGCGAAGTTCAGCGTCGTCAACTCGCCGCCTTCCATCCAGACGCTTCTGACGCGGGCATTGAGGCGAACGACCCCGCCATGGCTCTCGATGAACTTGACCGCCGGATCGATGAAGGCGTGACCGAGCCCGGTCTTCGCGGTCAGTGGAACCGACGCCTGCCCGCCCAATAGAAATGTTTCGCGGATCACCCGCCAGAGGAGCTTCGCCTGCCCTTTTTCCGGCGTCGTGTTGAGCACCGCGAGCGTCAACGGTTCCCAGAAGCGCTCGTAAAGAACGCTGCTTTTATCGACGACCTCAGCAACCGTCTTGTCGTCGTCTGCGAAAGCGATGGCGCCCGCCTTCACATAGTCCATGACATTGGTGTCCGGCACGCGCCATTTCTTGTCGAACACCCAGAAGGGAATGAAACCTTCATTAATCCGCACCGTCCAGCGCTGTCCGGTCTTTACATCGACAAAGGGATAGATGGCGAAAGGCGGGCCCGTGAGCGGGTCCTCAGCGCCAATGCGCTTCAGATAAGACAAGGCCGACTTGTTGCCGGACATGATGAGGTGGTTGCCATTGTCGATCTCGCGTTCGAGATGCTTATCGTAGAAGGTGCGACAGCGGCCGCCTGCTTGCCCCGCGCCCTCATAGACCGTCACTGGCACATCATTTTCGATGAGCCGCACGGCGGCGGCGAGACCCGACAGCCCCGCGCCGATAATATGGACGCGTGTCATGAGGTCGGCGCCTCGCGGGTCAGTTTCGGCGCAGCGAGCCAGCGCGCCGCGATCATTGTTTTCTCGAGTTTCGAGAGCGTGACCCGGGGCTGTCCGTTGGCCCAGCCGCGCGCCGTCATCTTGTCGAGATAGCGCTCATAAACGCCCATCATCAACAGCGCCGGCCGCAACACACGCCAGTCGAGATTTTTCAATGCCTCACGCGCCCCGGCGAATTTCTCGCGCGCCATGGCGGCGAGTTCCGCGCGCACTGCCGGCAGCCCCGGCGCCGTTGCGATATCTTCCGGTAACAATGGGCAGGCATGTTTTTCAAGCAGCTCGCGTGGCAGATAGAGGCGGCCCTCTTCGGCGTCCTGCTCAACATCGCGCAAAATGTTGGTGAGCTGCAGCGCATCGCCGAGAGATATCGCGAAATCGTCAGACGCCTTGCCTTTTGGGGCCCCGAAGACCGGCATGGAAAGCTGGCCCGCGGCGCCCGCGACCCGGCGCGTATAGGCGGCGAGCTCATCGAGGCTCGGCGCAATGATGGGCCCCTTCGCATCCATCTCCATCCCCTCAATCATCAGGATGAATTCTTCTTTGGGAATGTCGAATTGGCGCACCGGCACCAGCAGGGCGACGCCGGTCGGGGTCTGCGGCGCGCCATCGTAGAGACGATCGATTTCTGCGCGCCATTCATTGAGCGCCGCAAGTTTTTCCTCTCGAGTTCCGCCTTCATCGGCAATGTCGTCGACCTCGCGGCAGAAGGCGTAGACGGCATACATGCCTTCGCGGCGCGGCTTCGAGAGAATGCGCATGCCCGGTCCGAAAGAGGTTTTCGACCGTTTGACGGTTTCCTCCGCGTGACGGCGGGCGTCATCCGGTGAAATCGCAGTCGCCAGCATCAGCGCGCGCCTTTTCCCGCGGCAAAAAACCCCGACGTTGCGCCGGTCAACCCGGCGACGGCAAAGTCGAGCTTCTTCAATGCAACGCGCGTCGCGAGCGGATCGCCTTTGCGTAAGAGTTTGATGAGCCGGTCAGCAAGACGCACGATCACCGCCGATTCCATGGCGAGATGTTTCGAGTTTAGCGCCGCGGGAAGCTTGCGCGCGTCCGTCATCAACTCTTCGCACCCGTCGAGCATGCGGTTGATCACTTTGCGAAAGCCTGGAGATACAGCGTCCCGCTCAACGACGGAAAAATCCTCGCCTTCTTCCTTTAGCCAGTCGCCGATGATGTAAATGCGGTCGAGCTCACGCTTGTCATCGCCGCAATCCTGAAGATGATTGACGATCTGCAAAACCGTGCAAAGCGCATCGGAATAGCAATAGCCGGCTTTGTCTTCCCCATGGAGATCGAGGAGATATCGGCCCACGGGGTTCGCCGACAATTCGCAGTAACCAAGAAGCTCGTCCCAGGTCCGGTATCGGCTTTTCTCCGCATCGAGAATGAACGCCGCCACGAGATCGGAACCGTGCTTGGTGGTGACGCCTGTCTCCCGCATGCTCTCTCGCAACGCATGGGCCTTCGCAAATTCCTGTCCATAGCCAGGCTCGCCTTTCAGCGCCGCATCGAAGGCGGTGAGGCGCTTGATTTTCTCTTCAGGCGAGAGCGCGCCATTATCTGCGATGTCGTCAATGGCCCGGGCGAAGGCGTAAAAGACCGCCACATGGGGCCGCAGATGTTTGGGCAACAGGAACGAGCCGACGGGAAAATTCTCGTCCTTCGCGCCCTTTCCGGAGGGCGTTTCGGCGGGCGTGGCGCTGGCCCCCTCGGCGGTGATTTCTGGCGCGGCTGACATGGGCGCACCTTACGGATTTTCGCCCCGTTTCCAAGGCGGGAAATCCTGCAACGGCCTCTTTGCCTCAGGCGCCGAGCCGGGGTATCAGCGGCTCCATGCTGAGTTTGATCGCATTCGCCGCCTTCGCCGCCTGGGGCTGGCTCACCCTTATGCGGGGCGGCTTCTGGAGTGCCAGCGAGCGCCTCGACGACAAGCCCGATCCGGCGGCATGGCCGGAGGTCGTGGCCGTCATTCCCGCCCGTGACGAGGCGGAAACCATCGGCGATGTGATCCGCGCCCATATGGCCGCCGACTACCCCGGAAAGCTGAGTGTCATTCTCGCCGATGACGGCTCTGCGGACGGCACCGCGGACATCGCCCGCGCCGCGGCTTCCGAAAGCGAGAGAACGCTGGAGATTGTCTCGGTCCCGTCCCTGCCGGAGGGGTGGACCGGCAAACTCTGGGCGGTCGAGAATGGACTGAAGCGCGCGAAGGAGATTGCGCCCGAAGCGAAATATGTGCTTCTAACCGATGCGGACATCGCGCTTGCCCGCGACACGCTGAGCCGGCTCGTCGCCAAGGCAGAGGACAGAGATTTTGCGCTTGTTTCGCTGATGGCGCGGCTCGACTCGCGCGGACCCTGGGCGTCCTTCCTGATCCCCGCCTTCATCTATTTCTTCCAGAAACTTTATCCATTCTCGCGCGCCAATGATCCGGACGATAATATGGCGGCGGCGGCGGGCGGCTGCATGCTGGCGCGCCGCGAAACAATTGAAGGCATAGGCGGCATGGCGCGCATCAAAGGCGCCCTGATCGACGATTGCGCCTTCGCGAAAGCGATCAAGGATCTGACGCCATCGACCAGAATCTGGATCGGTCTCGCCAGCGACGAGGCCATATCCTTACGCGACAATCGTGAGTTTTCATCGATCTGGAACATGGTGGCGCGCACGGCCTATGCGCAATTGCATTACTCGCCGCTTCTGCTTGTGGGCACGGTGTTCGGCATGGCGCTGATCTATCTCGCGGCGCCGCTGATTTTGCTGACAGCGTTCTGGCACTGGAATTTCGCGGCCATCTTCTACGCCGCCGGCGCCTCATGCCTTATGGCCTACACCTACTGGCCGACCTTGCGCCTTTACGGTCGCGCGCCTTGGGAGGCGGCGCTGTTGCCTGTCGCCGCGGGACTATACACTGCGATGACCATCTCATCCGCGCTCAGACATATGCGCGGTGACGGCGGCCAATGGAAGGGACGAACCTATTCGTCCGCCATTTAATCAGTAAGCGTGTCGGCAAAAGCTTTCGTCACCAGAAAGACGGCGCAGGGGGCTTCGCGCACCAGTTCCAAAGACGCACTGCCCTGAAAGAGGGAGCCCCAGAACTTGCGTTGATGCGAGCCGGTGACAATCAGCTCGGCGCCTTGCTTTTGCGCATAGTCAGCGACCTCGTCCGCCGGCTCGCCATCCAGCATCACCGCCGAAGCGCCCGGCGCCAGACGCCCCGTCATCTCTTCAAGCGTTGCGAGATGGTCCCTACGACCCTGACGATGCTGTTCCATCATGGCTTCCGTCACCACGGCGGATGACCCGCCAAGTTCAGCGGAAAAACCCGAGCCTGACGCCGCCAGCACCGGCCATACGCTTACGACCTGCAAATTCGCGCCGTCTTTTTTCGAGAGGCTGTCCGCAGCACGAATAACGCCTTCGGCCAGATCGTCGTCGACATCAATGGCTGCAATAATGGATTTGAACTGCATAAAAGCATCCTTCCTGTTCGCTGCCTTTTCAATATGGGAAGTATAACATCGATGTGAAGACGGCGGAACGCGACGATCCAATCAGGAAAAGCCTTGCGATGGCTTGATCTGGATCAGTCGTCCTCGAACAGACGCCTGGGATGGCGGCCATCCACATAACCCATAAAAGGCGGATAAATCGAATATCCCAGCAATTCCTGGGCCCTTGGCGGCAGCATTCTCGCCACCGGCGGCGGCACGGCGAGCGCCATATTTTCAAGGGTGCGCGTCCAGCCCGGACAATATTGCGGCGTGATGAGAAGACGGTCCGCATCCGAAGTGTTGGCGCCGCCGCGATGCCAGAGCGTTCCCTTCGCGATCATCAGCGAGCCCGCGGGCATTACCGCCTTGACGGCGTCGGGCCGGGCGCCCGGATCGCCATCGCGCTTACCCGTTTTCGAAAAATCCTCCTCACCGATAGCGCCGGGGATATGATCTTCCGGCCACAGATGACTGCCGGGCAGAATTTCCGTAGCCCCATTCGTTTCGGTCGTCTCAGTCACCGCCCAGAAAGTCGACACGCCGAGCGACGGCCGGGGCCGCGGCCATTGATAGTGGCTGTCGTCGAAATGCCAGGGCTGCGCCGTTTCGCCGGGATGAAGATTGATGGCCAGACAGGCGGAAAGCAAACATTCACGCCCCAAGTCAGCTTCGACAAAAGCAAGCGCCAAGGGATGCGTCACGAGATCGGCGAAAACGGGCGATTTCCCAAGCATGGCGTAGATGCGGTTCGACTCGCGCCCTTCAAATTCGTTGCGGCCTTTGATGTTTTGTCCAAGCCAGGGCGCCAGTGCGATTTTGATTTCATTAAGCTGTGCGTCGGTAAGCACATTTTCGAAAATGAGATAGCCGTCGCGGTCGAACTGCGCGCGCCAATCCTCAAAGGAACGGCCCGCCAGCCAGCGAGAAATGCCCGCGTCAAATGTTTCCTGTGTAGCGCTCATGTAACCCTCATCCACACATGATTAGCCGTTTTTGTGACGGATTAAACCGGTTTCAGCAGTTGCTTGTCCTGCGCCCAGTCAAGCATGGCTTTGAGCGCAGGCTCCATAGGCGCGGCCCGCCATTGAAGTTCGCGCGCGGCCTTCTCCGAAAAAAAAGAAACCTGCCTTCCGGCGAGACGAACGCCCGTCAAGGGCGCCTTCGGCGATTTCTGCGTTACGGCGCTGACGATGCTAGTATCAACAGCGCCCGCCATCAGCGCGACCCAGTAAGGCATTTTCGTTTTCGGCGCCGGACGGCCGGAAATCTCCGCGATCCTTACCAGCAAATCTTTCAGGGGGGTATTCTCGCCGCCCAACAGATAACGCTGTCCCCGACGGCCTCTGTCGCGCGCCGCGATCAGCCCCTCGGCGAGGCTTTCCACCGGCACGAAGTTCAACACGCAGTCGATATAGGCCGGCGTCTTTCCATTGGCGAAATCAAGGATCATCTGGGTCGGCGGCGTCAGGCTGTCGTCGCACGGTCCGAGCGGCTCCGTCGGTAGAGCAATCACCGCATCAAGACCGCGCTTGACCTCTTCCAAAACACGACGCTCCGCAAACAGCTTGGATCGCGGATAGGGGCCGAGCATCTCTTCAGGGTCTAGATGCGTGTCCTCATCGGCGCGGGACGGACCGATTGGCGTCGATTTCCCGACCAGCGTGGTCAGGCTTGAGCAGTAAACCATTCTGGCGCCGGCTTCGTGCGCAGCGGTCGCAACGACTTCCGTTCCATGGCGGTTAATATTATCGAAGACAGCGCCATCCTTCGCCCAGAGCTGCGCATTGCCCGCCAGATGGAAAACGCTTTTAACGCCAGCCATGACGCGAGCGACCGCATCTTTGTCCGTGATCGACCCTTGCATGTCGTCCACATGAACGGGCTCAGCAAGATCGAAGCTGCGGGTTTTTTCGCCGCGCGCGCGCAAGGCGCCGACAAGGTGCTTGCCGACAAAACCGGCGCCGCCTGTCACCAGCGTGATGTCGTTCATGCGTCCGCCCGGCAGACGAGGAGCCCTTCATCGAGAACGGACCCGGCGACAAGACCGTTTTCCGTCTCCGCCGCCGCCGTCGCTGCACTGAAAAGCGCCGCCTGCGGATCGTCGAAAAGAAGAGTGACAGCGCCTGTCCTCGGATCAGCCTCGACAATGCGCGAGGGCGCCTTGCCAAATCCGAATTTGCGCGCAGCCGCCAGCTTCGACAGCGAAGGATGCAGCGCGGCGACCAGCATTCCGTTCTCGGCTACAGTCAGATTGTCCGGTCGGCCGGGAAGCGCGATGCGGCCGCCCTCGACAAGACCATCGTCAGAATTCTTCAGCAGAAGGATGGCGCTTTCTCGCGTCGCTGCGACGGCGAGTTCATCCTCGGCCAGGCGGGCAATGCCATTTGCATACGCAGCTTTGGAAAAGACAGGACCGTCTTCATCGGCGACGCCGCTGCGTTTAAGGCGAAAGACATTTTCGAGGCCGGCTCCGATCCCGCAGGACGCATGATCGAATGTGGTCACAACTTTGCTGTCGTCAGCCGCGACGTCATTGGCGGCGCAATGGGCCGGCGCAGGCGCGCCCACAAACATTTCGCCATTGGCGCCGATCCGCCGGAGATGCGGCGTCATCCGCCAGCGCCTGCCGTCGCGTCTGTAACTGCGATTGATGAAGACGAGTTCCTGATTTTTAGCGTCATAGGATAAACCATGCGGGCGCAGGCCGCCGGCAAAGTCATTCGGGGCGGCGAGCGATGACACCGTTACATTATCGGTCTGCGGATCAAACAGCGTATCAAGCGAAACGGCGTATACGCCGCCATGAGGCGGCGCTTCGCGGTTCCTGCGCGCCGCCTTCTTCACAGCACGCCGGTCATAGGCGGAAATAAAAAGACGCCCGCCCTCAAGATCGAGCGCCATATCCTCCGCGCCGCGCACTGGATCTCCGCTCTCAAAGTCGATCAGCGCGACCCGCCGGCAATCCTCAAGGGCGTAACGCGGCGGGCCATAGGTTTCGTTCATATCCTCCCCGCCAGCGCACGCCCCGAGCAGCAACGCAACCGTAAGGCCGGCTTTATGCAGCGGTTTCCCCATGGCTCGCCCCCTCTTCGGCACCTTCGTCGTTGTTGTCGGGCCCAGCAACATCTTCCGCCTTCCTGCCCGGGCGTTCATATCCCCATCTTTCCAGAAAAGGCTTCAGACGCGCCTCTACCTTCGCCGCGGCTTCATCGGAATAGTCGAATTTATTCTTCTTGAAGGTGGCGACCGAGGCAAGATAACGCTCGAATTTAGGACGCGCGTCGTCAAAGCCTGGCAGCGACAGACGCCGGTAAACCTGCTCTACGGACTTGATCGGCTCTGCATCCAGTTCGTCGTAACGCAGTTCCACCAGCCTATCCGCCGGCACGCCTTCGGCGTCGCGAAGATAATCATTCATCATCCGCTCATAGACTGTGAGGATCGTCTCATCGATGTCCACATGCGCGTAACCCTGCAGCGCGAATTCCTTCAAAAGTTTCGAATAGAAATTCCGCATGGAAACGAAAACGTCATAAGGGTTGCGATGAATGTGGATGAACTTCGCGTCCGGAAACATCTCCTTCAGCATCGCAAAACGGCCCGTATAGACGGGATTTTTGATCAGCAACTGCTTTTCGCCCTGATGGAGATAAAGCTTGCGCAGGAAATATCCGAACTGCTTGCGCCAGCTCCGGATGTCGCCTGTCGAACAGCCGTCAAAGAATAGGCCGCGATTGACGTTCTCGGCGAAATTCTTCGGAAAATAGATACCGTGATAGAAGGAGACCTCTGACATGTTGGCGATGGCGATCTCGTCTTCCTGCGGACTGGTGGGGGTCACGGGAATGTTATCGATATAGCGGTGTTCGGGCAGCGCTTTTTCCAGGAGCGGGTTGAAAAGCTTGGCGAGCCCGAAAAGATCCCAGGGCAGGCCCGTCGCCACCGGCGGCACGAAGCCCCACTCGCCGCTCTCGCACATAATGTTGTAAAGATGGGTCGTGCCCGACCGCCAGTGACCGAGGATGAAGACCGGCGCCGGCATCTCCTCCAGCGCCGGCAGTTTCGCCTCAATCGCCAGCTTTTCCGCGGTCGAAAATGGCCAGCGGGCGAGCGCCGCAAGGCCGATCATGGCGCCGGCGCCCACATGGCTCGGAAGGCCCGACCGGCCCGCCACCCTGGCCAAAGTTCCGAGATTCGCCCCGCTCAGAGGATGCGCCATGGAATGTTTCGCCCCGTCGTCTGTTCCAAAGCCAAAGGGGATAGCGCACTCCGGCCCATCCCGCCACCTGGGCCCTTGATCTGGGGCCCGCCTGAAATTCGCCCCAAACCGGCGTAAAATCTGGGTTCAAGGCTGGAAATCAGGGCGTCATGGACCATTTCTCAGCACATGGTTAACCATGGCGTGAGAAATTCGTCGAACCCCCGCAAGGCAGGGCATTAGGCACGGCGCGGGCGATCCTAACGACCGCGAAACGAAAGGCGTCAGTTGAGCGAGACCATGTTGCGTTTTCAGCCGCGAAATCCCAGGCGCCTGAGGACGCTTCGACATCTCGCCGCCCTGCTCTTCCTCTCGGCCGCCTCACCCGCGGCGCTTGCCGCTCAGGATGCCCCCGACCGGTCCTATGAGACATCCATCGAGGGTGTTCCGGACGAACTTGAGGGCAAGCTCGAGCTGATCTCCGAACTCGTCAAAAATGTTCGCAATTATCCGACTTCCGCCGCGCTGCGCCGCGCCGCCCGTCGCGATATCGATGCATTCAATGATGCATTGCAGGCGGCGGGCTATTACGCCGGCTCGGCCGACTTCGAACTCGTTCTCGACGAAAACGGCGGGGAGCCCGAGGTCGTCTTCAAGATCAATGCCGGAGAAAAGTTCAAAATCACCGGCTATAACATTCTCTATCGCGATGAAGCGGAAGGCCGGCCGCAAACGCTCGAAGAAGCCAATATCAAAACCGACGGCCAGTCCGACGGCGCGACCCTGCAAGAGCAGCAGCAGAAATTCGTCACCTATCTTCTGAACAACGGCTATCCAAACGCGAAAATCGTGACCCGGCGCGCCCTCGCCGAATTCGACAAGGCGGAAGCCGAAGCGGTGTTTGTTTTTGAAAGCGGGCCCCGCGCGAAATTCGGCAAGCCGGTGATTGAGGGCGTCGAAAGTACCGATCCGTCTTTTATCTCAAGGATGAAAACCTGGGAGGAAGGAGAGGAATTCGACCGGCAGAAAATGACCAACTACGCCGACCGAATCCGCAAGACCGGCATCTTTTCGTCGGTCCAGGTGCGCGCCGGCGAAACAAATGAAGACGGCGTGGCGCCGATCATTGTCGATGTGCAAGAGCGCAAACGGCACACAATCGGCGTCGGCGTTTCCTATTCCACCGCCGAAGGGCCAGGCGGTCGCGTCTTTTTCGAACATCGCAATATTTTCGGAAATGGCGAGATCGGACGCGTAGAACTGAGAGGCACGCAGGTGGAGCAATCCGCCAAGGTGTCCCTGACCCGACCCTGGCCAAAAATCGACGGCGAAGTGTTCGCCAACGGCGCTTTTTCCAATGAAACGACGGATGCGTTCGACGCCCGCTCCTTCGAGGTCTCCGGCGGCCTTTCAAAAAGGTGGCTCAACGACAATCTCGAAACGCGCGGCGCGATCGCATTTGAAACAACGCGCATCCGCAATACAAGCCTCGATGCGCGAACGAACCAGGACGAAAGAAATTATTTCGTCTCCACGCCTTTGACCGTCATCTGGGATTCCGAGGATGATCTTCTCAATCCGCAGAAAGGCTTTCGCGCTTCCTTCAATGTGACGCCCTATGCGGGCTCCGATTATTTTACGCAATCTGAATTGGCGGCCCGCAGCCGCGTTCATTTCGGCGAAGACGACCTCGTCACGCTGGCGGCGCGGATGGCGCTGGGCGCGACTTTCGGCAGCTCTTTCACTAACCTGCCGCTCAACAAACGTTTCTACGCCGGCGGCGGCGGATCGGTGCGCGGCTATGGCTTTCAGGAAGCCGGCCCCCTCGACAGCGAAGGCGATCCCCTCGGCGGGCGTTCGAAAGTCGAGGGCGCCTTCGAGACCCGCGTAAAAGTCATGAACAACATACAGGTCGCCGGCTTCGTCGATGCAGGTTCAGTGTCGCCCGACTCGGTCCCCGATTTCACCGATGAATATTTTATCGGTGTTGGCGGGGGGCTGCGCTATTTCTCACCCGTGGGGCCCATCAGGCTTGATGTGGCTTTCCCGCTCGACAAGCGCGAGACCGACCGGGGTTTTCAGATCTATATCGCGCTGGGGCAGCCTTTCTGATGCGGCGGATCGGTCTCATAGCCCTCGGCGTCGCCGCCGGTCTTTTCGCGCTCATTCTGGTCGCGTGGTTTGCGCTGTTTTATTCGCCGCCCGGCCGCAACTTCTTGAAAGGCGTCGCCGCGGACCAGATTGGCGGCGCGCTGAACAGCGACACAGAGATCGGCGCGCTCTCCGGCGGTCTGCCCGGACATATCATTGTTGCCGATGTGCGGCTGGCGGATGATGCAGGTGAAGCATGGCTGACCCTTGACCGGCTGGAGCTGCGCTGGCGGCCGCTCGCCTTATTGCGCAAACGCATCCTTGTGGACGAACTGACGCTTGCCGATGCGCGCCTCATTGGCGAACCGCCTGAAGGAGAAGAACAGGAACAGGATGACGCCCGCCAGATCCCGATCCTCGACAATCTGCCTCACATCGAGATCGCCGCGCTCGACATCGACAATTTCGAAGCCGCCATCAACGGAGAACGACACAGCCTCGATGCAAGCGGATCGATCCGGCTTAACGGGCCTGATATTGCCTTTTTCCTCAACGCAGAAAGCGACGCCGGCGCCGATCAGACAGCCATCGCCTTCGCCAAATCGCCGGACAGCGGCCGGTTTACCCTCGACGCCAGCATCTTCGCCGACACAAACGGCGTCATCGCGTCGCTTCTCGGCCTTAAAGGCCCCACGGAATTGCGCGCCGCCGGCGAAAGCCCCGTGGATGAAGCCGTCATCGCCATCGAAGGTCAGGTAGGCCACTACGGCGCCGTAAGCGCGCAAATCGAAAGCAGCTTCGATGATTTCAGCGGCGCGGACATCAATGCGGTCGTAACGCCCGGCCAGCGCTTCGAGGGCGTCGAGGAATTGTCGGAACCCGTTTCCATCTCGGCGCGCTATGACGCCAATGACGATGGCGGCGCACTCACTCTCCAGGGTCTTTCCACCGCCTTTGCAGATATTGAAGGGCATCTTGACTGGCGGGCGCCGCGCGGTTTCGTGGAACAGTTGAATGCCGACCTCAACGCCGTCCTGGCGGAAAATTACCAGCAGATAATTCAGGACATCGCCGGACGCGAACTCAACATCAAGGGCGCGCTCGACTGGCGCCGGGATCAATACGCAATTGATGCGACCATCACAGGCCCGCTCGCCTCGCTCACCATCAATGACGGCCGCACCGATCTGCGCAGCAATGTGTCGGGCGAGACGAGCCTCCAGGCGAGCGCGCGTGAAGACGGCGATTTCTGGCTCAAAAACGGCCTCACTCTTGAAACGCAGCTTGACGCCGATTTTGAAAACACGATCCGCCTGAACGAAGCCTCTGTCTCAACAGGCGACGGATCGCGGTTCACCGGCGACGCCGCCTATAGGCTGGAAGACGGCTCGATCTCCCTTGACGGCGATCTTGTTGCTACGCCTGATCTCGTGGCGCTTCTGGCTCCGGGCGCGACGGCGCAAGGCAACATTACCGGAGATATCGATCTATCAGGCCCGCTTGACCGCTTCACGCTGAAGGCGGCGCTTGAAACCCCGCTCCTGAAATTCGAGGACGGCTCCTTCCCGCCTATGAACATCAAGGCCGGCCTTTCAGGCCTGCCCAGCCTGCCTACGGGCGAGATATCAGCGCGGGCAAGCAATGACGCGCCGCGCCGCCTCAATGCGCAGCTTCGCTCTTCCGAAGACGGCGCCATTCGCATTCCGTCACTCTCTTATGCCGGTCGCGGCTTTGACTTGGACGGGTCGGCGCAGATCAACGCTGGACGGCAAACCGTCAATCTCGATCTTCGCTATGAAGGCGAAAACGGCGCCGAGCCTTGGCCGGGCATAAACGCCGAAGGCGCGGCGACGGCGAAAGGCGTTCTGTCCCGCGATGGCGCGCTCAATCGCATGAGCGTCTCCGCCGACGCCTTCGCCATGAACGATTTCTCGGTTTCCGGCCTCAACCTGACAGCGGAAGGCCCGCCCGGGGCCGTTCGCGTCAGTATCGACGCAGCAGCGTTGGAGACAGGGGCCGTGGGGGAAGTGTCAGACCTTGCGGCGTCAGGCGTCGTCAATGCAACCGGCCCCACAACCTTGCGCCTCAACAAGTTTGAGGCGGTCATCCAAGACAATGAGGCGAAGCTGAAAGAACCGGCGCAGTTCGAATTCTCCGACGGCGTCAGCGTCGACAATTTGCGACTCGTCTGGGGCGCCGATGGCGCCATTAATGTGGATGGCGGCTTCAGTTCGACACGCTGGCAAGCGGATGCGGCGCTAACAAAGGTGACGATTCCCGGCGCCGACGGCCAGATCACCGGCGACTTCATGCTGGATACGGACAAGAAAGTCCCGGCGCGTGGAACCTTCACATTACGCTCGCTCCTGTTGAACAAGGAGGAGGCGTCGATTTCCGGCCGCGTCGTCTGGAATGGCGAAACACTGCGGCTCACGGATGATGAAAGCGATGAAACCCTGCGCATGAATGTCCGCCTGCCGGTGCGGCTCATGCGCGAACCGGGACTATCCGTCGATACGACCGGTGAGCTGTCCGGCCGGGTCCGCTATAATGGCGACATGCAGGCGATCGCTGCTTACCTGCCGCCGGTCCTGCAAACTATCGAAGGCGTTCTGACGGCGAATTTCACGCTTGGCGGAACACTTCAGGACCCGGATTTATCTGGAAGCGCACAGCTTAAAGACGGCGCCTATACGGAAATCGAAAGCGGATTTTCCCTCGCAGGTCTCCATGCGGAGGCGGAGGCGAGCTATGGCGCGGGCGCCAGCGACGTCACCATCAAAGGCGGCGCCCGCGGCGCGGGGCAAAGCGGCGGCGACACCATTGTCTTCACCGGAAGCGTACAGTTCGGCGAGACCTCTGCGGTGGATTTCACAGTCGATTTTGACGACGCCGCGCTCTCCGCCCACCCGGTCAATGAAGTCCGCGCATCCGGCCAGCTTAACCTGTCCGGCGCTTTCGATGATCTGAAAGCCGATGGCGATATCAATATCGACGAGCTCAATGCGCAAATCATTGCGCCGGAAAGCACCGGTCTCGTTGATATTGAGGTTGTGGCGCTCGAGGACGGCGCCGGCCCGCCCGAAGACCTGACGCAGTCGCCGCCGGACAACCGTCTCGACTTCGAAATCCGCGTGAAAGCCGATGACCGGATCTTTATCCGCGGACGGGGTCTTGAAAGCGAATGGTCGGCCGATGTGCGCGCTATCGATGGCGATGAGCAACCCGTCATTCTGGGATCGGTCGACTTGCGCCGCGGCTGGCTCGATTTTTCCGGCCGGCGCTTCGATCTCACCCGCGGCGCGATCGAATTCGACCGGCAGCAGGAAAACAATCCTCGTCTCGATATTCGCGCCGAACTAAATGCCGGCGACGGCGTCACGGCGGCGATTGTGGTGTCGGGCCGCGCCAGCGATCCCAGCATCGAGCTGACGTCGACCCCGACCATGCCATCTGAAGACGTGATGTCGCTCATTCTGTTCGGCAAGCCTGCGGAAAACCTCACGGCCGTGGAGTCGTTGCAGACGGCGCAGGCGCTCGCCTCGCTTGGCGGCATCGGCCCGTTCGGCGGCGGCGGCGGAGGCATCACAAGCAAGCTCCGCAGCGCTGTCGGCCTTGATCTTCTCAGCGTCGATATCGATCCGGAAAGCGGCGGCGGTTCGCTGACTGTCGGCAAATATGTGGCGGAAGGCTTTTTCGTTTCAGCCAGTCAGGATGCACAAGGGCGCAGCGGCTCTGTCAGTGTCAAATACGAGATCACCGACAACATCACGGTCGAAACCGAACTCGAACAGGAAGGCGACCAGACCGTGTCGGCGAACTGGAAGAAGGATTTTTAGAGCCGCCCCAAAACCAAACGCCGCCCCGGTTGGGTCGGGGCGGCGCTTGAGAGAAACTGTTTCGTGGGAGGATTTAAAAATCCCCCGATATGGCCTGAAAGGCAAATTACAGCCTCGTAAATCCGGCATCCCAACATTACGATTTGGAAAGCCGAAAATCGGAAAACCGCGTAATTCCTAGCGTTTGGAGAACTGGAAGCTTCTGCGGGCTTTCTTGCGGCCGTATTTCTTGCGCTCGACGGTGCGCGAGTCGCGGGTCAGGAAGCCGCCTTTTTTCAGGACCGAGCGCAGGCCCGGCTCATAAAAGGTCAGCGCCCGGGCGATGCCATGGCGCACGGCGCCGGCCTGCCCCGAAGGACCGGAGCCCGTGACGGTGCAGACAACGTCGAACTGGTCGTTGCGCTCGGCGGCGACCAGCGGCTGCTTGATGATCATCTGCAGGACGGCGCGGCCGAAATATTCGGTGTGATCCTTGCCGTTGACGGAAATTTTGCCCGAGCCGGGTTTGATCCAGACGCGCGCGACAGCGGTCTTGCGCTTGCCGGTGGCGTAGGCGCGGCCAAGATCGTCGATTTTCGGCTCCGGCAGCGGCGCCGTTTCCTCGGTGGAAGCGACGCCCGCTTCCGCGGCGACGTCTTTGAGGTCTTCAAGGGAAGTGGTGCTCATGGCTTATGCGTCTCTCTGGTTCTTGGAGTTCATCGCGGCGACGTCGAGCTTGGCGGGGCTTTGAGCCTCATGCGGATGCTCCGCGCCGGCGTAAATGCGAAGATTGGTCATCTGTTTGCGGGCGAGCGGTGAATCTTTCGGCATCATGCGCTCGACGGCCTTGGTCAGCACGCGCTCGGGATGCTTGCCCCCGATGAGCTTTTCCATGGTGCGTTCCTTGATGCCGCCCGGATAGCCCGTGTGCCAGTAGAACTTCTTGTCCGTCCATTTCTTGCCGGTGAAGACGACCTTGTCGGCGTTCACGACGATGACATTGTCGCCGCAATCCACATGCGGCGTATAGGCGGGCTTGTGCTTGCCGCGCAGGCGGGTAGCGATGATCGTGGCGAGACGGCCGACAACGAGGCCCTCTGCATCGATCAGGATCCAGTTCTTCTGCGCGTCCGCTTCCGCCGGCTTCATGGCGTAAGTTTTCATTTGTCCATTCCTGGGTCTGGCCCCTCTGCGTGAGGTCCCGAGTTGCAATCTTGTCCTCCGGCCAGCGCGAACAAAGCGCGCTTCGCCTTCGGAAGCGGGGCAGGTACCGCCCTCTTTCATTCCGGTCAACACTTTTCCGATAAATATATGGAAATCAGGTGATTATTTATGTGGTATTTAAATACCACAAAAAAAACGAAGGAGCGGCCACGCCGCTCCCTCCGATAATATGATCAACAATCGACCTCTCAGACGCCCTTGCGCCGGGAGGCCGCGAAACCAAGACCGCCCAACCCCATAAGGAGTAACGGCGCAGCCGCCGGAAGAGGGACAGCCGATGCCTCGAAGCCGTTGACGTAATATTGGACGCCGTTGCCGGAACTTGTGTCAAAAGCGAATCTTATCAAATCAACCCCGGCGATCACTAACGCTGTCGCCTCTGCAAAAGTATATTGCATAAACGCATTGGGATCATTGATGGCGATCCACAAGGTATTGGAATCATTTGAATTCAGGTCATTGTGATCTGCGTCTGTGAACGAGAAATTACTGACCGTAACCGTGTCGCCAAAAGACAGAGTCACTGCGTCTCCTGCACGGATATTGTCGTCCGCCGGGTTGGCGCAAGCAGTTCCGGGACCGGCGACGAGCACTTCGCAGACCCCAAGACCGGCCGGCTTTCCGGCATCAAGATCGTCGAAATAAGCGTAGAACGCGCCGGCGCTGAGCGAAGAGAAGGTAACGTCGAGACCGTCGAAATTGATGGTAGTCCCATCGGCGACGCCGCGCTCATTGCCAGCCGCCTCGGCGACGAAGTCAAGATAAGCGGCATGCGCGCCGCCAGCGGAGGCCAGTATGGCCGCAGCCAACCCAAATGTCAGTTTTTTCATAATATTTCTCCCACGGAGCGACGAGAAAGGCTCTCGCTCACACTCGCATAATACTATTATTGAGAGAATAGTTTCCGTGCGCCCCGCGATAATGGGCAATATTTTTGCTTCGTGACTTTTTTGTCGCTGTCTTGCAATACGAACGAAAGCGAGTTGCTTCCGCCAAAGTGATAAATTCTGCACTGCATATTGACCGCGGTTAGAGAGACTGGAAACTAACCCGTGGTTCCGTTGGGGCGCATAATCCCGATAAGGACACCTATGTCAGCGCCAGCTTTAATGTCAGCTATGGTGAATGGGAAGCGCGAAGCAGCTACACTTGGAAACGCGCCCAGATCGAACCCGAAGATAAATCCTGATACGGAGTAATGAATGCGTTTCACCGCAGCCTGTCTAAGCCTTTTCGCAATTATCGCCGCCTGCGAGCGCAAGAGCGAGGCGCCCGCCTCGACCGAACCGGACATCACGCAAGCCGCCGAAGCGCCCGCCAGCGATGTATTGCCGGACCTTCCAGGCGCGGCGACAGGCATCGCTTTCTGGGACCATCCCACGCTGTCGTTCAACTCAACCATGATTGTGGCGACCGACGACGGCATCGTTGCCTATAATATGGAGGACGGGAACGAGGTCGCACGCCTTGACGGTTTCAATACAGATGGCGTTGCAAGCGGTTACTTCGGCCTTGGCGCGCGGGCGGCCGGGTTCATCGTGTTCTTGGACGCCGATGAAAATGCCTTCCGGTTTCACGGCATCGATAATGAAAGCCGCGCCTTCCTGCCGCTGGACGGCGGGCCCCAGTTACGCGGCGCCGTGCGGGATTTCTGCACGGGCCGCAGCCTCGGCGCGGACGCGTCGTCGCTCTTTGTCATACAACGCGGCAAGATCCAGGTATTCAATCTCGCCGCGTCGGATGCCGGCGTCGCTGTGGAAAGCGAGGCGACAATCGATACACCAGACGACATCGTGAGCTGCGCCGTCGATATAGACGGGCGTTTGCTGGCGGCTTCGGATAACGGCGATATTTATCGCGTCGCCGGCGATGATGCGTTTGCCGCCCCCATGGCTCAGGCGGCTGTAATGCAATCGGGCGCGCTGGCTGTCATCAGCGCGCGGGTCCCTTCCGAAAATGAAAATGAAGCTCCATTGCTCACTGGCCAGATCTTATTCGCGGACCTCTCCAACGGCGCCGTACACGTCTTTGAAAGCGTCACCGGCAAGGCGCTCGGCGCCGTGAAAATCGCCGCAACCGACGAACTGGCCGGTGTTGACAGCGCAGAGGCCTTTGGCGCGACCGGCGGCAATCTCGGCGGTCTATACCGAAATGGCGCAGTCGTGTTCGGCGTCGTCGGCGGTGATAGCGGTCCGGCGGCCGCTATTGCGCCCACAAGCAGTGTCCGAAACGCCTTGTCCATCGAGGTGGGCGAGCCGGTCTCCGAACGCGGCGAAGCCAGAGTTGTCGAAGACGGCGACCTCGTCATCGAGCCGAGTTTCACGCCGCAATAGGCGCGTCGCCGACGCCCTCTCATCAACGTTTGCGCGCGATTGTCACGCCCCGGGAACATTCAGCTCAGCGGCTTGTTTGCGTCGATCCAGAAGCGATTGGAGACCGATATGCTGTCCATGCACATAGCTGACGACGGCGCCATGAATTTAAAAGCCTCAGGGCGCGTTACAAAAAAAGACATTAATGAGTTTGAACCGGAGTTCGACCGGATCGCCGCAAAGGACGGTCCCGTACGCATGATCATCGAGCTTGAGGATTTCAAAGGCTGGGACTTTGAAGGCTTCTGGCGTGATCTGAAATTCGATGCGCGCCATCAGGACGATCTCGAACGGGTTGCTGTCCTTGGCGACAAGTCATGGGAGGAATTAGGCGTGAAAGCCTCCGACCCGTTTTTGAAAGCGAATATGCGCTTTTTCGACAGAGACGAGCGCGAAGCGGCCGAAAAGTGGGTCAGGCAATAGCGGCGTGTGAAACGGGCGGGGCCTTTACGCCATGCGCGGCGTAAAGCGCCGCCGCCAGGACGATCAGCGCGCCGGCTTGATGCAGGAGGCCCAGTGAGATCGGCGTCGCGGCGAGGACCGTCCAGACGCCGAGCACGATTTGCAGCCCCACGGCGGCAAGAACCAGCCTTGCCCGCCCCTCATAGTTACCCTTGCGTGCGGCCAGGTAAAACCAGACGGCGCCGGCGGCGAGCAGATAGGCGCCGATGCGGTGATTGAACTGCACGGCGGCCATGGTCTCGAAAAGATCGTTGAAGCTCGGGCCTCCGGTGAAATAACCGTCGGGAAAAAACTTGCCGTCCATCAAGGGCCATGTGTTGAACGTGCGCCCTGCGCGCAGCCCCGCGACAAAGGCGCCGAGGATCATCTGCGCAAAGACACCGCCGGCGAGCGCAAGAGCGCCGATGCGCAATTTGTCAGACGCAGAGACTTTTGTCTGCGGCCAGAGATCGAGCGCGAGCCAGAACATCGCTGCGAACAAAAGCACCGCGAGCGACAGATGTGCGGCGAGCCGGTACTGGCTGACATCGACGCGGTCGGCGAGTCCCGACGACACCATCCACCAGCCAAGGGCGCCCTGAAGCCCGCCCAGAATGAAAAGCCCCGCGAGCTTTAGAGAAAGACCTCGCGTTAATTGCTTTGTAGCGGCGAAAAAAATCAGCGGCAGGAGAAAGGCGAAACCGATCACCCGGCCCAGGAGCCGGTGTCCCCACTCCCACCAATAGATCTCTTTGAACTCGGCAAGGCTCATCCCGAAATTCACTTCCTCATATTCGGGAATGGTCTTGTATTTCTCGAACTCGGCGAGCCAGTCCGTTTCGCTCATGGGCGGAATGGCGCCGGTGACAGGCCGCCACTCGACGATGGATAGCCCGGAATCCGTCAGCCGCGTCGCCCCGCCGACAATGACCATGGCGGCGACGAGACCGCACATGAAAAAGAGCCATATGGCGATATGGCGGGCGGACTTTTGCGGCGGAAGGCTGGAAGTGCTAGAGGCCATGGCGGTCCTTTAAGACATTTACGAAATTCCCGCCCGCGACCCCGCGTCGCGGGGCGCAAGCCAAGGCCCCGCAGATGAGCCCGCGCCTTAAAAAACTGATCGGCTTCACGCTCTTCCTGCCGGCGCTTATCCTCTATTTTTTCGCCGCCGCGGCGCTGGGCGAGCTTGTCCCGAATATGCAGCTTTTGAAGGCGGTCTATTACCTCGCCGCCGGGATCGCCTGGGCCTTCCCGGCGCGCTATCTCATGCAGTGGATGGAGCGGGAACCAAGCAAGCACAAAGGCTTGGAGCGTTAATTTCTCTAAAGGTTAAACTGGCAAGGCCGTTGCAAGATCCTCTCCGAACCGCCGCGAGGCGACACGGGTTCCCAGGATGAGCGCTTTCGACAGCAAACAGAAAACCTATCGCCACCGCAACGAGGTGGACGTAGTCCTGACGCTATCGACGAGCGACACGCCGGTAGCGGCCACCATGTTCCTCAGCCTCGGCGAGCGCGCGTCGGACCTCCTGAATGATGACCGCGCCTTCATCCCCGTGCGGCTCGGCGACGGCGACACGATGATCATCGCCAAAAGCCAGATCGCCAGCATCGTCGAAGCCGCCGGCGGCAAGCCGGCGAACGGCAAGTCCAAAATCTACGGTGAAGACTTTTCAACTCATGCGAAGAAGGAAGAGGCGCCCTCTAAAACCTTCGATCCTTACGCCATGCTGCGCATTCAACCGACGGCAAGCGATCAAGAAGTTCGCGCCGCCTACAAGGCGCGGATGAAGGCCGTTCATCCCGACACCTTCGCTTCGCTGGGTCTTGATGAAGAGATTGCAAAAGCCGCGGTTCTGGCCACGCAGAAAGTCAATTACGCCTATCAGAAAATCATGCGTGACCGCAGCGTGAAGCAAACCGATCGCAAGGCGTAAGCCGCTTTAGCCTGGAATACAGTTATACTGGTTCCATTCAGGCTGTTGCGAACAATAAGGCTGCGGCTCCACATTCTTGTTAGCGACAAGGAAGGAAAGCGCGATCAGCGCGATGGCAATGCCGCCGACCACCAGCCATGGCTTTGGCGGCAGGGCGAAATCGATCGCGTCATCATCGTCTTCTTCCTTTTTGACAACAACTTCCGCCTCGCCATCTTCATCCTCGTCCTCATCGACGACAACGACTACGCGGGAGTAATCGGTGGAGGGATGAGCGAACTTGGGCGTCGCCATATCCGGGGCTTCGAACAATGTGTTCCGAACGCCGCCTTCGCTCGAAGCGCCGGTAGAAAAAACCTTCGTCTGATTATCGGCCGGAACCCCCTCCGGAAGCCGAAAACGCGTCATGCACCACTATCCCGCTCTGCTACATATACTATAACACGCTTTGACCGAAGGCTTGCAATATCAGGAGTTAAGGCGCTGAAATTACAGAACTGTTAGGGATTTCAGGTGTTCCTGCGCCAGTCCAGGATTTACCATACCGCCCGTCCAGAGCCAGCCACTGTGACTTGGGGCCATGAGGGGGACAAGACATCGATGCCGGTTATTACGCTTGCCAAGCGTCTGCGCCGACAAGCGCTCCCCATTCTTTATCGCGGCGAAAGATATGAGTGCCCGGCTTGCGGCTCCGCGCTCCGCAGCTTCATGGCCGGCGGCGCAAAGCTGCCCCTTTTTAAGGAAAAGAAAATTATCGGCGCCGGATACCGCCAGAATAACTTGTGTCCATCCTGCTGGACGACAGACCGCGAAAGGCTGATTCTCGCTTTCATGCTCGCACGTTCCGTCCACGTGCCGGCAGCCGGCATTATCCTGAATATCGCGCCGGAACCAAGCCTTTGCCGATACTTTGCCGATCAAGCTGATGTTTTTCATCTGCGCGCCGATCTGATGCGTGGAAACATGAGTGTCATCTTCGATCTCCAGCGCATGCCTCTGCCCGATCAAAGCATCGATATGGTCATCTGCAATCATGTGCTTGAGCATGTCGAGGATGACAGAATAGCCATGGCGGAAATCCTGCGGGTGTTGAAGCCAGGCGCCGCAGCGCTCCTGCAGGCGCCGATCGCTGCGCATGAAGCAGAAACCATCGAAGACCCATCCGTCTCCGATCCTGCCGAACGCGAACAGCGTTTCGGTCAGGACGACCATGTGCGCCTCTACGGACAGGATTACGCATCTCGCCTCCGCAATGCCGGGTTCGACCTCGATTGCGTGAAATGGACGGAACAACCGGAGCTTTTCGGCGGCGCGCCGGAACGCTACGGACTGAATCCAGAGGAGATTTTATTTCTAGGAAAAAAACCGCGCGAAGCGGTTTAGGAGAAAATCTGCGCTAAAATCTGGGGCCGCATGGCGATGGTCAAAAGAACGCCGGCGATGGCGCCCGCCAGATGCGCCTCATGAGCGACGCGCCCGCCGAACCGGCCGATCATATTCGCCGAGATGAGAATATAAAAAGCGCCATAGATGATCGCCGGAATGCCGATTGGCACGAACATGAAATAAATCGGCGCCAGCGGAAAAAAGAGACAGAAGGACAAGACGACGCCGGAGACGCCGTCCGAGGCGCCCAGCGAGGTATAGGCCAGGTTTGCACGGTTCACGTAAAAAGAGACAATGCCGCTTGCGAGCACCGCGCCAAAATAGACGACGAGAAAGCCATCCGTACCCAGAAGTCTTTCAACGACTGGCCCGAAGAACAGAAGAGTCATCATATTGAACAGGAGATGGAAATAATCTCCGTGCAGGAAGGATGACGTGAAGATCCGATAATGCTGCTTGGCGTTCACCAGCGCGCCCACATTGAACGCAAAAGAACCGACAAAACCACGATCGAAGGAAAGGCCGTATATGCTGGCGATCAGATTCGCGATGATGATCGCATAGGTGGCGGGCGCCCCGGGAAACTCCATAATCTAGCTCTTTTTTCCCTGGCGCTCAGGCCGCCGCTTCTTGCGGCGTCAAGGTCTTCATGGCGAGGGCGTGGACCGGACCGGCAAGCTCGTCGCGAAGAACTTCGTTTACCATGCGCTGGCGCGAGACCCGGTTCATGCCCTCGAATATGCTGGCCACGACTAGCAGGCGAAAATGCGATTCGCCCCCTTCCCGCGCACCGGCATGCCCGGCATGGAGGTGGGATTCATCCGTCACCTCCACCTGTTCAGGGGAGAGTGCAGCGATCAGCTTTTGGCGGATGGTTTCAGAAACACGCATGTTCCCAGACATGACATAACAGCCATAGACGTCAAGATTGTGTCAAGCGGCGACCGCCCCCATATTGGCGCGATGGCTACAGAAAAGTACAAACCGCGTCTCGGCTTCGACATCCGGGTGAAACCGCCCGGCCGGCAGAAAAAGACCGCCTCGGCGGCCCAGTCCGGCGAAGACCCCGCCAAGCATGATTGCGTCGCGCCCGACTGCGACTCAAAGGCCGCCTGTTCGCTGCCGAAATCGCCGCGTGAGCCGCGCGAGCGCGTCTGGCTGTGCATGACCCACGCGCGTGAGCACAACCGTAGCTGGAACTATTTTGACGGCCTGTCGGAGGATGAGGCGCAGAAGGTGCGGGAATCAAGCCAATATGGCGACCGTCCCACCTGGTCCATGGGCAAAAACGACCGCGCCCGAGCCGCCGCCAACGCCCGCGGACCGGCCGATATGGACGACGCGTTCGGGGTTTTCGGCAAGGAAGCCAAGGTCCAGACCGAGACCCGCGGCCATTATCGGGAGGGCAAACGGCTGACCAAGCTCCAGGTCAACGCCTTCGACACCATGGCCCTGCCCTATACAGCCAAATCCTCCGAAATTCGCCGCCGCTATGCTGAACTGGTGCGCCGGTTCCACCCTGATTCCAATGGCGGCGACCGCAGCGCCGAGCAGCAGCTTTCCGAAGTGGTCAAAGCCCATCAGATTCTGAAAAAAGCCCAGTTCCTCTAGGCGCCTGGCGCGCTCCGGCTTTCGCGGCCTTGGGCCGCACCGGCTTCAGGCGCCCCAAGGCCTTGTCTTGAGCCGCCTTTCAGGCGAGTTTGCGCCTGCGAAATCAGTTGGAAGAGAATAATCGCTCCATGGCCGTGATTACTGACGAAGAATTTCTGGATGCCCCCGACAAAACCGTCTCCGCCAAGGAGACCTTTGGCGTGGCGATGGATATCGACATCCCGGCTTTTTCCAAGCCCAATTCTTATGTGCCCCCGCTCGATCCCGCCTATCGCTTCGACCCGGAGACGACGATGGCGATCCTAGCCGGCTTCGCCAAGAACCGCCGAGTCATGGTTCAGGGCTATCACGGCACCGGCAAGTCGACACATATCGAACAGGTGGCGGCGCGGCTCAACTGGCCCTGCATAAGGGTCAATCTCGATAGCCATGTCTCGCGGATCGATCTCATCGGCAAGGACGCCATTGTCGTGGAAAACGGCGTTCAGGTGACGGCGTTCAAGGAAGGGATTTTGCCGTGGGCGTTCCAGCGCCCGGTGGCGCTGGTGTTCGACGAGTATGACGCCGGCCGCCCGGACGTGATGTTCGTCATTCAGCGCGTGCTTGAAGCGGAAGGCCGGCTGACCCTGCTCGACCAGAACAAGGTGCTGACCCCGAATCCCTGGTTCCGCCTGTTCGCCACAACCAACACCATTGGTCTTGGCGATACGACGGGTCTTTATCATGGCACGCAGCAGATCAACCAGGGCCAGATGGACCGCTGGTCCATCGTGACGACCCTCAACTATCTCGAACATGACGAAGAGATGGAAATCGTCATTTCCAAAGTGCCGCTTTACGATTCCAAGGAAGGCCGCCAGGCAATCGATGCGATGGTCCGAGTCGCCGATATGACTAGAAACGCCTTCATCTCCGGGGACATTTCAACTGTGATGAGCCCGCGCACGGTGATCACCTGGGCGCAAAACGCTGAGATCTTCCAGAATATCGGTTACGCGTTCCGCGTAACGTTTCTCAATAAATGCGATGAACTGGAACGGCCAACGGTCGCCGAGTTTTATCAGCGCGCTTTTGGCGAGGACCTTCCTGAAGCGGCGCCGCAGGTGAGCGTCGCCTAACCCGTCGCCGCAACTGCAGTGCAGCATAACAGATTTTCTGCATGTTAATGCAGCCTCCTGCGTTATGCCGGTGTAAGATTGTCAGCAGCGACTCTTGAACCGTCGCGGCAACTTCACGGTTTGCTCTCATGAAACGCCTTTTCTGCAGCTCTTCTGGTTTCATTCTTGCGTTGGCGATAAGCTCGGGGAGCGCCGCGCCAATAAAACCCGCGCCGCAGCCGCCCATCGCTGGTTTTGGCGACTATGCTTGCAGCATCGAGAAAGCGACGGCGGTGTCCGCCTCCGCACAGACTTATAAAATCGAAGACGCGCCTGGCGAGTTTGTGTTTTCAGCCTTTCAATCCCGGATAGCGCCGGATGAGTTGCGAAAGTCGCCTTTCCGCCGGCTGGATGAGGAAACCGGGCGCGAAGCCTACGAGCCGGAACCCCGGCAGGTTTTCAGCGCGAGCATTTCTCCCGATCTTTTTGCTGCGCCTGCACAGAAGCTGCGCTCCAAGGATCTGCGCGCGTTTCAACAGGATGGCGTCGCCATTATGTTTGAAAGCGATCATTCTTTTTTCGCATATGGCCCAGCGCAAACTGGCGGTGTTGTAATCTATACGGGATCGTGTCGACCGTCATTATAACGAGTTATGTTATAGCGGCCTGAACCAGCTCCCCGATACTCTGTACAATGATAATTCAAATAAGAGAGGTTGCGTCTAAAATTTGATCGAATTTTAGCGCAACAATTCTCTATAAACGCATCTATCGTACATTTTCATTTTGCACGCCAATGATCGCTTGCGCGACATTTCGCGCTCATGATACTGATTAGGCGCTGGGGGAGATCGTCCTTTTTCCGGGCGTTTTCCAAATAGCAGCATAAAAAATGCTCTCAATTCTCTCTCATCATCTGAACGATGAGAGACAATTTCTGTAACAACGGAAAGGAATGACGATGCTTAGAAAGATATTTCTCGGCGTCAGCATGGCTGCAGCGTTATGCGCTGTTCCATCGTTGGCGACCGCAAAAACCGGCGAAAAAGATTCTGAGATGCGAAAAATAGGCGGCGCCTTGAACGTCGTTTACAAGAAAAATCAATCAGCCGTTGTGTTGAGAAGCGCGCGTCGCGCGGCTCCGGCCGTGAAGTCCCGGCCGGACTGGTCCGGCGAGGGTGCGGAACTCGGCCGCGCCGGCGCAGGCGACCGGGAGCTGGTAGTCGCGAATGTCAGCCCGGACGGCTATGTGCGCCTCGACGCCATCGCCTCGGGCGCGACCGACGATCTTTCCGCAACAATGGAAGCCATGGGCGCCCGCAATGTTGCAAGCGCCGGCAAGACCGTCTCGGCTTCATTCCCCGTGGACCGGCTCGACGATCTGGCGGCCAGCAATTATCTCGCTTTCGCCCGCCCCGCCATGGCGACAACCAATGTGGGCCTCGTCACCTCGCAAGGCGACCGCTCCATGCGCACCGACATTGTGCGCGAAGAACTCGGCTATGACGGCTCCGGCCTCACCATTGGCGTTCTGTCGGACAGCTTCGCCTGCGATCCCGGCCCGCTTAACGCCGCCGGTGTTTACACGACGCCCGCCGAAGACGAAGCCAATAACGACGTGCCGCCGAATGTCGTCATTCTCGAAGATCTGCCGCCCACCGATCCCGACTGTATCGATGAAGGCCGGGGCATGGCGCAATTGATCCATGACATCGCACCGGAAGCGAAAATCGTTTTCCATACCGCCTTTGGCGGCGAAGCGGTGTTCGCACAAGGCATTATCGATCTGGCGATGGCCGGCGCAGACGTGATCGTCGATGACGTGATCTACTTTACCGAGCCGATGTTCCAGGACGGCATCATCGCGCAGGCTGCTGACGAAGTCTCCCGTCTCGGCATTCCGTATTATTCATCCAACGGCAACCGCGCCCGGGATGCTTTCGACACAACATACCGGCCGATCGCCTTTGACGGCTCCACCTTTCATGACTTCGATCCCGGGGCCGGAGAAGATCCGTTGATGACGGTCCAGCTCAATGGCGCGCTTCAGACCAATCTCACCTTCCAGTGGGACAGCCCGAACCTTTCAGCCTCCGGAAGCGTTGGCGCTCCCAATGACGTAGACGTCATCATGTTCGACGAGACGGGGAATCGCGTTCCGGATTGTTTCGAATTCCTCGACGCCAACGGCTTCTTCCCCGATCTGTGTCAGTTCCTGTTCACCGATGGCGGCGTGCCGCTTGACGGCGGCGGCGGCGGAGACGCCATCGAGCTTGTCTCGCTCGTCGACTTTATTGGCGGATCTACGGTGCAGCTCGGTTTTGAAACGCAGTCCGGCGATGCGCCCGGCTTTGTGAAATTCGTCATTTTCGGCGGCGGATTCGCCTCATCGGAATATGAGGTCAACGCGCCTTCAGGTTTTGGCCATAATAATGCGGCCGGAGCGGAAGGCGTGGGCGCGGCTGCGTTCTACTTCACCGAAGAATTCATCGGCGATCCCTCGACGCTTCAATTGCGGGCGATGGCCGGTGAGCCGGAATGCGTTCCCGCCTGCCTCAATGACTTTTCGTCTGCGGGCGGCACGCCGATCTTCTTCGACACGGAAGGCAATCGTTTGAGACGGCCGGAAGTTCGTCTGAAGCCCGGCCTCACGGCGCCGGACGGAACAAACACGACCTTCTTCACCAATGACACGAGCCGTGACGACGATGACGGCGACGGCGTATTCGCGACCGGCGAGCCGGGCGAGTTCCCGAACTTCTTCGGCACGTCCGCAGCGGCGCCTCACGCGGCATCGGTCGCAGCGCTGATGATCGATTCTGAGAACTCCCAGATCGTTCGGGTGGCTCATTCAGGCCAGGTGAGTTACCGGATGTGCATGCCGCGCGACAAGCGCTGGAGAGGCCACAATTGGTGGTTCCGCAAACGCGATCCGCGGCCTTCCCGCATTCGCGGTCGTGACCTTCGCGTGTCGCCTGATGAAGTCGCCGATCTCGTCGCGGACGGCGCCCTTCTGGGCCCCTGCGACCGGTCGGATCCGGAAGCCATCTACTGGGTCATGCGCGCCACCGCACAAGACATGACCGTTCGCGCCGATAACGGCACCGGCGAAACGATCCAGGTGTTCGACGAAGTCGGGCCCAAGGGCTTCGATTTCGACTCCGGCTTCGGCATGGTCGACGCGAAGAAAGCGCTTCTGCGGTTCGATCGCGGCCGCGGCGCCCGCTACGGCTGGGGCAATGGCTGGGGTCATGGCGGTTATGGAGACCATAGTCCGCGCTAAATGCCAGCACACATGCAAGAGAAAAGCCCGCCGAAACCGGCGGGCTTTTTTTGCGTCTTATTTTAAGGCATTCTATTCCGGCAGAGGTTCAGTCTCCCAGAAGCCCCGGACCTCATCCTCAAGTCCCGTCATTTCCCAGCGAATGAGGGAAATGGGCAGCCGTCCGGCCGCAAGAAAATCGTCGTGAAATTGCTTCATGACAAAATCAGCGCCCTGTTGCGCTGAAACATCGGCCAGCAATTTGCGCATCTGCAGCATTCCGATCGTGTAGCCTACGCCGTAGCCCGGCGGACGGCGCAGATAAATCTCGGCATCCACCCGCGCCACATTTTCATCGAGCCAGGGCGTTTTCGCCCGCATGAAATCCACGGCCTCCTGCACGGTCCACTCATTGCGCTGCATCTTCACATCCGCCGGCACTCGCGCCGCGCGGAAAATACCGAACAAATATATCAGCTCATCGACACGCGGCCGGTCGCCGAGAACCCCCGCCTGCATCATCGCTTCTTCCAGATAAACGCCCCACCCTTCCGCCCGCACGCCATCGGAAATGCTTCCGCGAATGGGATGATCATTATTATCCTCGACTAGTCCGTCGAAACGATGGCCGGGAACAACAGCGTGAAGGTGATCGGGATGCGGGTCGCGGAACTGCACAGCCTCCCAGAAATTCAGGCCTTGCGCGCGCTCGATGAACGGCGCGTTATAGCCGAGCTTGCCCACATAATCGGGAATGGTCATGATCTCCTCGCGGGTCAGGAAGTCGCGGATGTTCCTGTCCGTCGCTTCGATGCGCCGCTCGTATTCTTCTTTGCTTTTCGCAGGCTCGAGTTCAGGCAGCTTGCGATTGCGGTGGCGCGAGAGCGTGTAAAATGAATAAACCCGCTCCCATTCCCGGTCCGCCATGAGGATCAATTCGTCGCCGGTGTAAGGCAGCAGTTTGGCGTGCTTTAAATACCAGTCATATTGCGCTGCGCCGACTCCGGCAGGCGCGGTGAAGCTGTCGAGATTTTCTTCCAGCCAGCCTTGAAGCCCGACAATGCTTTCTTTTGCCTCTTCGACCGCCGGCGCCAGCTCAGGCTGCGCTTCGAGCGCGCGGGCGTGAAGGTCTTCATACCAGCCGATCACGCCAGCAGGGGGCTCTGCACGATAGGGGTGGCCGTGCCCAACCCCGTCTGATGTCGTCAGATTGTGAAGAGCGAGCTTTGCGTAATCCGCCGCGACATCGTCGAGATTGTCCCTCGCCGCTTTGATAATCGCCGGAACCGCCGCCAGTTGCCGCTCCAGCTTCGCCTTGTCCTCGCCTTGGACGGGCAATTCCGTAAAGGTGAAACGCAAGAGCTGGTCCACGTAAAAGCCGGGATCGCGCGCCCATGGCCGCGAGACTTTCAGCCGGAACAGCTCCGCATCGACCTGAGCGCGCACAGCGAGATACTCCGCCTGCCGCGCGCGCTTCCACGCCGCCGCGTTGAGAGTATCAAGCGAGGAACGAAGCTCCTCGATTTTCTGAAGGCGTTCGGCGGTTGTTTGGGCGCTGTAGTCGATCAATCCGTGATTGGGCGCATCAGGGTCGTTGAAATTCGCGTTCCACGCCGCTGGCGTCTTGTACTCCTCAAACGCTGCAAAGACCTCTTGCAGATCTTTATAGGTTCCCTTTCCGGAAGGCGGTCCCGCCGCCCAGGCAGGAGCGCAAGCCAGAAGCGTGGCGGCGCATATCGACATCAACCTTTGCATGGGCGTTTCTCCAGTTACACAAGGCTTTATTGCGCGGGCAGTTCGTAATGAAGTTCCGCGCCCGGACCCAAGGGAAGCCCGAGCGTCACCCAGATCATCACCAGCACAAGTCCGCTCACCATCAGGAACAGCGAATAAGGAATCATGGTCGCGGTCAGGCTGCCAAGGCCGTAATCCTTTTGCCAACGCTGACAGAAGGTGAGGATGAGCGGGAAATAGACCATGAGCGGGGTTATGAT
This sequence comes from Parvularcula sp., assembly GCA_002704915.1. Taxonomy (GTDB): domain Bacteria; phylum Pseudomonadota; class Alphaproteobacteria; order Caulobacterales; family Parvularculaceae; genus Hyphococcus. Next base: position 59,626 of record PAIP01000078.1, on the reverse strand, counting down.
ATTGGTGGCGCTGTCGCCGACGCGATAGGCCGCCGTTGTTGTCTCCGGGCTGACGCCGAGCAGCATCAGCATGGGGATCAGCACCGGCGCCAAAAGCGCCCATTTCGCGCTTGCCGAGCCGACGAAGAGATTAACGAGGCCGGTCAACAAAACAATCAGCGCGAGCGTGAGCGGCATTGGCAGGCCGGAGCCTTGAATGAAGTCGGCGCCGTTCACCGCAAAGATGAGCCCGAGATTGGACCAGGCGAACATGGCGACGAAATGCGCCGCTGCAAAAGCCAGCACCAGATAATAGGCGAGATCGCCCATCGCCTCAGACATCATGCGCACGATGTCGCGATGGGTTTTGACCGTGCCGGCGGCTTTGCCATAGGCCCAGCCCGCCGCCATGAACAGGATGAAGAACCCAGCCACCAGCGATCTGTAAAAAGGCGACAGCCGCGCTTCGGGCCGCGCCGTTTCATCGATCAGCGGCGTTCCGGGCCCAACCGTGAACAGCACCCAGAGCGCGCAAACGAGAAGCGACGCAATGAGCGCGCGGATGAGGCCTTTTTTCTGGTCGGCCGTCAGCGGCTTGTCGCCGTCCTTCACCATCTCGCCCGCCGGGCCTTCAGGCACATAGCCGCCGAGCCGCGGCTCGATGATGCGGTCCGTCACGAACCAGATCACCGGCAAAAATACGAAGGTCATCGCAAAAATGAAATACCAGTTGCCGGCAATATTGGCGTCCCAGCTCGGCACAATCGCCTCCGCCGCCGCTTCGGTGATGCCGAACAGGAGAGCATCGAGCTGGCCCGGCAACAGGTTTGCCGAAAAGCCGCCGGAAACGCCGGCGAACGCCGCGGCGATCCCGGCGATGGGGTGGCGCCCCGCCGCCGCATAGAGAACGCCGGCGAGCGGAATCAAGACGACATAGGCCGCATCGGCTGCGAGATTGCCGATCATTGCGACGAGCGCCACCATAGGCGTCAGCAGAAATTTCGGCGCATTCCTGACCGCGGCGCGCATGGCGGCGCCGAACAATCCGCTGCGTTCTGCGATGCCGGCGCCGAGCATGACGACCAGCACATAACCGAGAGGATGGAAATGCGTGAAGGTCGCCGGCATTTCGACCCACAGCCTTTGAATGTTCCCGGCGGACAAAAGGCTCGCCGCATCGATCATGACCGGCGCGCCAAGGTCGTTCACCTGCGTCGGATGCGGGACCGACAGTCCGGTCGCCGCCGCCAGCACGCTGACCGCCACCAGCCCCAGGATGAGATAGAAAAAGATGAAGACCGGGTCTGGCAACCGGTTTCCGGTCCGCTCCACCCAGCCCAAAAACCCCTTCTGAGCGCCTCTTTCGGCCATGCCGCCCTCCTCGCTTTTCCCGCAAGCATGGGCAGATTTCTCCGCAAAGGCAATTCGCGCGCTTTTTCAAAAGACTAGAGGCGCCTGGCCACGAACATGAACCTTTGTACGGGTTGGAACCGGCGCAGCTTGCGGTTGTTGCCCCAAGACAAAACGCCTCCTCAGGAACAGTTGGAAGGACAAGAGTATGAAGATCAAAAATAAAACGATGCTGCTTTGCGCGCTCACCGCCGGGACGTCTCTCGCGGCCGGATCATCTTACGCCCAAGGCTACGGCGCCGGCGCCGAGGCGACGGGCCCCTACATCTCCGCCGGCTATAATTATATGGATTTCGATGAGGAGCTCGGCGGCAGCGCCGACGTCAGCGCGATCACCGCCCGCGGCGGCTGGCAATTCGCCAGGTTCTTCGCCGTCGAAGGCGACATCTCCTTCGGCATTGATGACGGCGATTTCGATTTCAATGGCGACGAAGACGATCTCGATTTCGACGATAATGATGACGGATTTTTCGATGACGTCATCGCCGGCCCCGGCGATCTCGGCCTCGATTATCTCGTCGGCGGCTATGGGCGCTTTATTCTGCCCGTAAGCGATCGCTTCGATCTCTCGGCGCGGGCTGGTTACGCCTTCGCCGAGATCGACTCCACCGTCCAGACGCTTGGCGGCAATGAGCTCGTTTTCGGCGGCTCCGATGACGGACCCGCCTTTGGCGCGTCAGCAGCTTATGATTTCACTGAAAATCTCTCCCTGCGCGCCGACTACACCCACTATGAGTTCGGCGACGCCAACGCCGAAAGCTTCGGTCTCAATCTGGAATTCAAATTCGGCGGCTAACCCCCTCTCCCCTAGCCGCCAGGCGGCGGCGCGCCCCCGGCTCACATCGCGCCGCCGCACCTTATCTCCGGAAACGAAAATCGCGCCGCCCTGGCTCTAGGCTTGGGCGGCGCGATTGTGCATGCTGGGCCTTTGATTCAGCCATCAGGGGCCTGCCGCATGCATCGTTCTCTCCTTTTCGCCGCGCTCTCTTTCCTGCCCGTCACAGCATTCGCCGCCGATGACGACGCCGTCCTGTCGGATATCGACGCGCGCTATGACGAAACCGCATCGGTCGCGCGCCAGCTCTGGGAATGGGCGGAGGTCGGCTATCAGGAAGAGCGCTCCAGCAAACTTTTGCAGGACAAACTGTCCTCAGCCGGCTTCTCAATCCGCAAGGGGGTCGCCGACATTCCCACCGCCTTTATCGCCGAATATGGCTCGGGCGGCCCGGTGATCGCAATCCTCGCGGAGTTCGACGCCCTGCCCGGCATCAACCAGGATGATGAGCCGACGCGCGCGCCCATTGAGGGCAAGAACGCCGGCCACGCCTGCGGGCACAATCTTTTCGGCGCCGGTTCGTTGACGGCGGCGCTGGCGGTCAAGGATTGGCTCGCGGAAACCGGAACGCCGGGCCGCATCCGGCTTTACGGCACGCCGGCCGAAGAAGGCGGCAGCGGCAAGGTCTATATGGTCCGCGCCGGCCTCTTCAACGATGTGGACATCGCGCTCCACTGGCACGCCGATGACGAAAACTCCGCCGCCGCGCGCACCAGCCTTGCAAACCGCTCGGCGAAATTCCGCTTTCACGGCCAGTCGGCGCACGCCGCCGGCGCGCCAGAGCGCGCCCGCTCCGCGCTCGACGGCGTCGAGGCGTTCAACATGATGGTCAATATGATGCGCGAGCACGTGCCTCAGGATGCGCGCATTCACTATGTCATCACCTCAGGCGGCAATGCGCCGAATGTCGTGCCGGATTTCGCCGAGGTATTTTATTACGTCCGCCATCCGGACGCCAAAGGCGTAGAAGACATCTGGACCCGTGTCGAAGACGCAGCGCGCGGCGCGGCCATGGGCACCGGCACCGAAGTCGACTGGGAAGTCATTCACGGCAACAATCCGCTGCTCGTCAATGAAACGCTCGCCAAGATGATGGATGAAAAGCTGCGCGAGGTCGGCGGCGTTGAATACACGGCGGAAGAAAAAAAATTCGCGGAGAAAATCCGAAAGACCTTCGACAATCCGCGCTCGACGCTTGAAAGCGCCAATGAGATCCAGCCCTATGACCGCTCGCTCGGCTACGGCTCCACGGATGTGGGCGACGTCTCCTATGCGGCGCCGACAGTCGGCGTGAGAACCGCCACCTGGGCGCCCGGCACGTCAGCGCATTCCTGGCAGGCGGTCGCGGCGAGCGGGACCTCAATCGGCTTCAAAGGCGCGCAAGTCGCAGCCAAGGCGCTGACGCTGGCCGCTATCGAGCTTTACGAAAATCCGGAACTACGCGAAGCAGCGAAGGAAGAGTTCGACGAAGCGCGCGGCGAGAATTACAAATATCAATCGCTTCTCGGCGACCGCAAACCGCCGCTCGATTACCGTAAATAAGACGACGCAAGAAGTTTACAGCTTTTCTGACTGAAATCCCGGCCGCAGCGCAGAGCCGGGATCTTCGCCCCCAAACGCATGTAAATAGATCCCGGACAAACGCCTTTGGCGTTTTCCCGGATGACAGACGAACCAGATAACCCGAACAATCATTCGCGTATCAACAAAAAGCGCGCCCGCAGTTCTCGGCGGACGCGCTTTTCTCATTTGTCCCTAGCCAGCATCACAGACTTGGCAATGCTCAGTGTGTTCTGTTGCGTGGTCCGGGATTCACGATCTTTTTTCAGGCTATTGCTTTAAAGGTCTCCCTTTTATGTGCTTCCCGAAAGTCGCGTCTCGAAGAGATCGTCAGTGTACAGAGCAAATCGCTCCGACATGTATTATGGAATAACAAGAATGCGATCCGGTCAATTCTAAACCGCGTTAACCATTATCACATTTTAAGACTTTGTTAAGATTTGCCGCAGGCGCGAAGGCCCGACATCTGTAAAATCAACGATTTGCCGCGCTCAACTGTTGCAGCGCAAAGCAGGAAAAGAAAGAAAACCGCTTAGGCTGCGTCGCCGCCAACGCGTTGCGCCAACGCCGCGCTCATGAAAACGTCGATATCGCCGCCCAGCACCGCATCGGGGTCGGTGTGTTCAACGCTGGTGCGCGTGTCCTTCACAAGCTGATAGGGCTGCAAGACGTAAGACCGGATCTGGTGCCCCCAGCCGATATCGGTTTTGGACGCCGCCTGCGCCAGCGCCGCCTCTTCCCGTTTTTGCAGCTCAAGCTCATAAAGACGCGCACGGAGCATGTTCCAGGCCGTGGCGCGGTTCTTGTGCTGGGAGCGTTCGTTCTGACACTGGACGACAATGCCGGTCGGATTGTGCGTGATCCTGACCGCGGAGTCCGTCGTGTTCACATGCTGGCCGCCTGCGCCGGAGGCGCGGAACGTATCGACCCGGCATTCGCTTTCATTGACCTCGATGTCGATCTTGTCGTCGACCACCGGATAGACCCACACGGACGCAAAAGACGTGTGGCGCCGCGCGTTGGAGTCGTAAGGCGAAATCCTCACCAGGCGATGGACGCCGGATTCGGTCTTGAGCCAGCCATAAGCGTTGTGGCCCTTCACCTGGATGGTGGCGGATTTGATGCCCGCTTCCTCGCCCGGCTGCTCTTCAATGACATCGACCTTGTAGCCGTGGTGCTGCGCCCAGCGGGTGTACATGCGCAGCAGCATCGAGGCCCAGTCGTTCGATTCCGTGCCGCCAGCCCCGGGATGAATTTCAACGAAGCAGTCATTGGCGTCGGCCTCGCCGGAAAGCAGCGCCTCGATCTCGGCTTTCTGGGCGCGCGCATGAAGGTCGACGATCAGCGCTTGCGCCTCATCGAGGCTCGCCTCGTCATCTTCCTCCCATGCCATTTCGGCAAGCCCCAGGAGGTCGTCGAGCTCCGACTGGATCGCGCCCACCGCGTTCATCTGGTTTTCGAGCGCGGTTCGTTTTTGCATCAAGCCCTGCGCCTCTTCCGGGTTATCCCAGAGATTGGGATCTTCGGCCTTGGCGTTCAGTTCTGCTAATTCTTTTTCGGATTTATCCCAGTCAAAGACGCCTCCTCAGCAGTTCGAGCGACTGCTTGATTTCGTCCGCCAGGGTGGTGATTTCGGCGCGCATTATCATCTCCCGCGCAAAAAGCCGTTGAAAGAAAACGGCGCAGAGGAAGCGCGCCGCTTGTCACGATATATGCGAAGGCTCGCCCTCTTAGTAAAGACCGTTGAGGTCTTCCTCATTATCCTGCGCCTGCCGCGGCGCGGCGCTCAACGGGTCGAGCGTATAGTCGTCCTCGAGCGAACGGCTGGCATTCGGATCGTCTTCGGCCTTGAAGGCTTCGAGAATGACATTGGTGTCGCCAGCGCCCGCCGGTTTGCCCGTCCGCGCATTAACCCTGACGAGCCGCACGCCCGAGGGCACGCGGAAGGGAATGCCTGCTTCCTCTTTCAGCGCCTCGGACATGAAGTCGGCGAAGATCGGCGCGGCCACAGAACCGCCCGCCTCGCCCTGTCCAAGGGTTTGCGGCATGTCAAAGCCAACATAGACGCCCGCGGCCAGGTCCGGTGCGAAGCCAACAAACCAGGCGTCTTTATAGTCGTTGGTCGTGCCGGTCTTGCCGGCCAGCGGCTTGTCGGTCTTGCCGCCGACAGTGCGCGCCGCCGTGCCGCGGCGAACAACGCCTTCGAGGATCGAGGTGATCTGATAAGCGGTGCGCGGGTCCATCACCTGCGGTCGCGTATCGGGAAGCTGAGGCTCCGACTGGCCGGACCAGACCTCAGCATTGCAGGCCGGACATTCGCGCGTGTCACGCTTGTAGATCGTCTTGCCGGTGCGGTCCTGAATCCGGTCGATGAGCACCGGCTCGACGCCTTTGCCGCCATTCACAAAGACGGAATAGCCGGCGGTGATCCGCATCACCGTCGTTTCTGCGGCGCCAAGGGAGATCGCCAGCTCGCGCGGGAGGCTGTCGGAGAGCTTGAAGCGCTCCACATAATCCATGATGCGGCCGATGCCGAGATCCTGAGCAAGCCGCGCGGTCATGGTGTTGCGCGACTGCTCGATGCCCAAGCGCAAAGTCGACAGGCCGTAGAAACGGCCTTCGATATAGTTGCCAGGCTTGTACCAGCTATCGACGCCTGGGGCGACGAAGGGCGCGTCCAGCACGGTCGAGGATGGCGTATAACCGTTATCGAGGGCGACCGAATAGACAAAGGGCTTGAAAGCCGATCCCGGCTGGCGCTCGGCCTGAATGGCGCGGTTGAATTCTGACATTTGGAAAGAGAACCCGCCAACCATGGCGAGCACGCGTCCCGTGTGGGGATCGATCGCAATGAGCCCGCCATTGACCGCCGGCGTCTGGCGCAGGGCATATGCGTTTTCGGGCGTCGGCTTTGCTTTCGCATCCTCCGCAGCGTCTTCCGGCAAAGGCATCGTGTCGGCTGTATATTCCTCAGCGTAAACAACATCGCCGGGTTTCAGGACGCTCGCCGCCGACGTCACCTTGTCGCCGAGATTGTTGGCGGAGATATATTCCCGCGCCCACCGCATTAGATCGACGGGAATGATTGCGGTCTCGCCGTCCGGGAAACCGATCTCCGCTGCCTGTGCGTTCGAGGAAAGAACCAGCGCCGGACGCCACGGCGCCATATCGTCGGAGACTTTGCGCGCGTTTTTGAGATCATCCACCAGCTCGCCGAAGGGCTCGGCCCATTCGCCGGGAACTTCCGGCATGGTCGCAATCGGGCCGCGATAGCCATGACGCTGGTCATAGGTCACGAGCCAGCGGCGCAAGGCCTCGCCGGCCTTCTTTTGTAAATTGGGATCGACCGAGGTCCGAACCGCGAGCCCGCCGTCATAGAGCGCCTCGACGCCGTAAAGATCGACGATGCGTTTGCGAACCTCCTCAGCGAAATATTCCATGGTCCAGTCGCGCGCGCCGAGGGGCGGCGCAATCTGCGCGCCAAGCGGCAGCGCCTGCGCCTCCTCCGCCTCTTCGGGCGTGATGCGCCCGTCTTCGGCAAGGCGCCCGATGACCCAGTTGCGGCGTTCGACCGCGCGCGCCTCGTGATCGATCGGATGATAATTGCTTGGGCCCTTGGTGATGGCGGCAAGATAAGCCGCCTCTGCGATGGTCAGATCGTTCAGCGATTTGTCGAAATAGTTCAGCGCCGCCGCAGCCACGCCGTAAGAACGGTTTCCAAGATATATCTCGTTGAGATAGAGCTCGAGAATGTGGTCCTTCGTAAAGGTGCGCTCCATCTTCCGCGCAATGAGCATTTCACGAAGCTTGCGCTCAATCCTCTGCTCGCTGGTCAGCAGAAAGTTCTTCGCCACCTGCTGGGTGATTGTGGAGCCGCCTTCAAGCCGGCGACCGCGCAGGACATTGCCAATATTCGAGATTTGCGCCCGTACGAGACCGCGGAAATCAAGACCGGAATGTTCGTAGAAAGATTTGTCTTCAGCGGAGACAAAGGCGTATTTCACATGGTCCGGCATCGCCTCGATTGGCACGAACAGGCGCCGCTCGCGCGCGAATTCGGCAACCAGCGAGCCGTCGCCCGCATAAACACGAGTTGTGACCGGCGGCGCGTATTCCGCTAGTTGTTCGTAATCGGGCAGACCTTTCTCAAGGTTATGAAGATACCAGGCGGAAAAGCCCGCGACGCCAATGATCCCCAGCGCCGCCGCAGCGAATGCGAAACCGACAAATTTGAACATGGACACCACTACTCCGCCGCCGCCGCTGCCGCCCGAAGGCGCAGCCGCCGACGCGTCTTCTTTCGGCGCAGAACGTCGTCTCGGCGCAGCCAAGGGCTCCGCCGCTTCTGGCGCTGCATCATCCTTTATCGCATCGTCCTCGCCAAGAACGACCTCTTCTTCCGCTTCGTCATCTCCGGCGAACATATCATTCTCAATGGGGTCGTTGCGATGATCCGGCGCTGCGGAGGCTTTCGGACGCGCCTCGTCGCCAGCCTTTTTGGCCGCCTCGCCGAACTGCAGACGTTCGCCATCCGCCGCCGGCTTTTTATCGTGCTCGTCGTCTCTGTGATCGCTCATGGGTCTTTACGCTTGTCCCGGCTTCCCGGCCCCGCCTTACGATGTCCAGCCAAGCCCTTGCTTGGCTTCGCATGCCCGGCTTGTCACCATTTCCTCAAGAGGGCCTTTACCGCACCCCTTATCCCCTTCTTTATCGCATAATTTGGACGGCAGCGAGGCGCAATAGCGCCGTAAATCCCTTATTTTCGTAAGGTTTAGCCCTATTGCCCAGCCGCCGGGGCGAGCTGCGCCTGACGCTGGCGGCTCTCAGACTCGAAATAGGCGTCGATTGAGTCGGCCACCGCCCCCATGGTCCGGCTGCGCCACACAGGAGAATTAAGGTTCGCCTCGTCCTTGGCGTTGGAGATGAAGGCCATCTCCAACAGCACCGCCGGGACGTCCGGCGCCAGCAGAACCCGCAGATCGCCTTGCCGATGCGAGCGGTTCAGCATGGGCGTTTTACCGGATAAATTCTTGATCAATATCTCGGCGAATTTGGACGATTTCGTCATGGTCGTGTCTTGCGCCTTATCGAACAGGATATCGCCAACCACCGAGTCATACTCTTTCAAATTGACGTCGTAGACTTGGTAATCGCCCTGCGACTTGGCGATTTTGGCTGACCGCGCCGTACTTTCTTCCGACAAGGTGTAGACGGAGGCGCCCCGCACCGCCGGTTGGGAAATCGCGTCCGCGTGAAGCGAGATAAAAAGATCGGCGCCTGCGGCGCGCGCCAGCGATTCGCGGCGGGCAAGTTCGTCACGCTGACTCGAGATTATTCGCTTATCCGTATCGGATTCACGCGTCAGAACGACGTCGTATCCGCCTCTCTTTTCCAGCAGCGCTTTCAACTCCAGCGCGGCGGTCATCGTCACCGTACGCTCATAAGTGCCGCTCTGGCCCTGTGAGCCCGGATCGCGGCCCCCATGCCCCGGATCGATCACAACGACCTGTCTTTCGGCCTTTGTCGCCATCGCACTGTCCTTGACGGATGGCGCAGGCGGAATATCGACATTCGCAATCCGGGCGGGCGCTTTTTCAGCCGGGGCGTCGCCTGTCACCTGATCGATAATAGCGGCGATGTCATCTTTACGGGCCGGCAGGCTGGCCAGCAGTCCCGCCTTGTCGGCCGTGACGAGATCGATAACGAGGCGGTGCTTGGCGACGCCAGGAGACGGCTCAATCAGGAAAATCTCCTTGATCTTCGCCGTTTTTTTGAATTTCACCGTGGCGCGCGCGCCGGCCCTGCCTTCGCGTGCGAAACTCACGGAGGCCACATGGCCCATGCCTGATTTGGCGGCCGGCGCCCCATTCAGGTCGGCAAAATCGACAAAAAGCCGCCCCTCGCCAAGGTCATCGCCGGAAACGGCGTATTGGGGAGCGCCATTAAGATCGAAGACGATGCGCGTTGCGTCCGCCGACGGCCCGAATCGAACATCCAGCAATTCGGCGGCGCGGCCGACGCTGAAAAGCGTGAGCATGACTGCGGCCAGCGCCGCAGCACTGCGAATAAGCCTTTGTGATGCCTCACAGAATCTGGCCATCATTGCCCATCCATACGCCTCGAAGCAGCGCCGTGAACGCCGTCGCCGCTGATCTCCGCCCGTAATGCCCCGAAATTCCCCGGAGCGTCTTCTACAAGCGGTATTGTGATTTCACCAGCGTTAACGCCGTCTTAATCATTACGGATCGTTTGTCCGCTTTTCCCATGCAATACTGAGTCGCATTAACCATGGGTTTTCTTTTTCCCCGCACTCATGGCATTGTCAGAAACAGCTTGCGCGCCGCCGACGCTTCGGCCAAACCGCAAGAGTTGATGTCACAGCGTAAAAGGCCCATCTAGGAAGTGGGCCGAGGGCCCTTAAAGCCCAGCGCCTCATGAAGGATTTTTCGGGAGAGCGGCAAAAAACGCCAGTCTTTCCAGAAACTTGACGCCGGCAGCTCCCCCCGCCGGCCCGCGCCGACCCGGCAAGCCCGAAAGCGCGAGGAGCAAAAAAGGGCGCATTTGCGCCGCCCCGGCTTGTGAGCCGGAACCAGAACCAGCCGGTTCGCCGGCTTTTGTAATCCGCCGGATGTCCGGCACAGGAAAACAGCTTTCGCCGATGACAGGCACCGCCCACATAGCCTCCGCCGCCACCCGACAGATTTTCTGTCCGGCGCGTGAGATGCTGCCTGCGGGCCTGCTCCGGCGACACAACACATGCGATGCCCCGGCCGCGCCGCCGCATCGCGGAGCCCAATACAATGACGAAAAAAATGCTGATCGACGCAGCCCACCCGGAAGAGGTGCGCGTCGCGGTTCTCGACAACGGCAAGGTCGAGGACTTTGATTTTGAATCTGCGGCCCGCAAGCCGCTAAGAGGAAATATCTACCTGGCGCGCGTGACGCGCGTCGAACCATCGCTTCAGGCAGCCTTTGTGGAATATGGCGGCAACCGCCACGGCTTCCTCGCCTTTAGCGAAATTCATCCCGATTATTATCAGATTCCCGTTTCCGACCGGCAGGCGCTTCAGGCCGCCGAGGCGGAAGTCGCCGAACTCGCCTCGCAGCTCGAATTGTCTTCGCGCGGCGACGATGACCATGACGATGATGATATAGAGGATGGCGAAGAGGAAGCGGCGGACAAAAAAACGAAAGCCGCCGCAGACGATTCCGATGAAGACGACGACGCCGATCCTGTCGACGAAATCGAAGGCGCATCTTCCGACGAAGAAGAGGAAGAAGAACAGGACGGCGAGGAAAACGAAGGCGGCGGCGCAGCCCCTTCGGTGAAAACAAAAACCGAAGACGAGGGCTCGGGCGAGGCGGCGGACGACCAATCCGCGCAAGCCGCCGAAGCTTCGAACGAAACTGACGCCGGCGAGGATGACGCGGAGACCAGCGAAGCCAGCGCCGACGAAGAGTCCCAGGACGACGCCGAAGAAAGCGAAAACGAGGACGACGAAGACGAGAGCGACGAAGCGGACGAAGAACCTGAAACTCAGGAAACCAGACGCTCCAAAGCGAAAGAACGCGAAGCCCTCTTTGAGCGCTACAAGGACGCCAAGCGCCGCCGCTCGCAGCTCCTGCGTAATTACAAGATTCAGGAAGTCATCAAGCGCCGCCAGATCTTGCTCGTTCAGGTCGTCAAGGAAGAGCGCGGCAATAAAGGCGCTGCCCTGACGACCTATATGTCCCTCGCCGGGCGCTATTGTGTCCTGATGCCGAACACTGCTCGCGGCGGCGGCATTTCCCGCAAAATTCCGCATTCCGGCGACCGAAAGCGCCTGCGCCGCGTGGTCGACAGCCTCGACGTGCCGCAGGGCATGGGACTCATCATCCGCACCGCCGGGGCCAAGCGCACCAAAACGGAAATCAAGCGCGATTACGACTACCTGCTTCGACTGTGGGAAAACATCCGCAGCCTGACGCTGAAATCGGTTGCGCCCTGCCTCATCTATGAAGAGGCGAGCCTCATCAAGCGCGCCATACGCGATCTTTACGACAAGGACATCGGCGAAGTGCTGGTTGAAGGCGAAGCCGGCTACCGTGAAGCCAAAGACTTCATGAAAATGCTGATGCCAAGCCACGCCAAGCATGTGCAGCCTTATAAAGGCAATGCCCCCATCTTCCTTAAATACGGCGTCGAACAGCAATTGGACGGCATGTATCAGCCGGTCGTAAGGCTGAAATCCGGCGGCTATATCGTCATTCACCAGACCGAAGCGCTGGTTGCGATTGACGTGAACTCCGGGCGCGCAACACGCGAGCGCAACATCGAACAGACGGCGCTGAAAACCAATATCGAGGCCGCCTATGAGGCCGCGCGCCAGTTCCGCATGCGCGACCTTGCGGGTCTTATCGTGCTCGATTTCATCGACATGGAAGAGCAGAAGAATAATCGCAAGGTCGAGAAAGCGTTGAAAGACGCGATCAAACATGACCGCGCACGCATCCAGATTGGCCGCATTTCCAATTTCGGCCTGATGGAAATGTCGAGACAACGCAGGCGGTCGGGTATTGTGGATGGCACGACGCAAGCGTGCCCGACCTGCGCTGGCGCAGGCGTCATCCGCTCGTCGGAAATGGCTGCGCTGCGGATTTTGCGCGCCGTTGAAGGCGAAGCGGTCTCTGGCCGCGCCGGGGTAATCTCCGTTCACGCATCACTCGATGTTACGGTCTATGTGCTTAACCATCACCGCGACTGGCTGAAGCGCATCGAAGACGCGAACGGCGTCACCATCCAGCTTATTCCGGATACGGAACGCGCGGGCGATGACTATCTGCTGGAGAAATCGGGAACGCCGCGGGAACGCGCCGATACGGCGCAAGTGATCCGCGCAGACCAGACGGACCTGGTGGAACTCGATGAAGCGCCGGAGGCCGAAGCGGCTTCCGACGAAAGCGAAGACGACAGCCAAAGCGGCGAGCCCAAAAAACGCCGCCGTCGCCGTCGCCGCAAAGACCGCGACACGGCCGAAGCGCGCGAGAGCGATGCATCGGCCGAGGAGCAGGACGAAAGCGACGACAGCGAGAACGCCGAACGCGAAGCCCGCGACGGGGATTCCGGTGAGGATGGTGAGAAAAAACGCCGGCGGCGCAGAGGCCGCCGCGGCGGGCGCCGCAACCGGCGCAATCGCAACGAGGCGTCTTCCGATGACGCTCAGGAAACGTCCGAAAGCAAAAACGACGACGCATCATCTGACGAGGCGAACGATGAAGCGGAGACGGAAACTGCCGAGACGCCTTCCGAGGATAAGGTTAAGGCCGCGCAGCCTGAGCCGGAGGCCGAGCCGAAGAAACAAAACGGGCATGACCGGACTCCCGATGAAAAGCCTGAGGTGGCGACGGAAAGCACTCCAGAGCCCGTAGAAGCATCGGAAGAGCCCGCCGATCTCGCGGACGCGCCGCAGCCATCCGCCGACAAGCCAAAGAAAAAGGGCTGGTGGAACCGCGGCGCAGGCGCATGACTGGCCCTTTTTGACGCGCTCACAAATGCGGCGCCGGACCGGCGCCGCATCTCGAAATCGCCGCAATACGCCACTAAGATGGATCTGCGCGCATCGCGGCAAATGGGGCGCGTTTCGGACAGGTGAAGGAATGGCGTTAAAGACATTCGGATCGCGTATCAGGAAAGCGCTCGCCGGCATGGCGGCGCTCGCTATGGCTGCGGCCCCTGTCGCCGCCGAAGCGCAAGGCATCTCAACCTTGCGCGACGCGGAGATCGAACAGTGGCTGGAAGATTATTCGCGGCCGATTTTTCGGGCGGCCGGCCTTAACGCCGACTCCATCGAGATCATCATCGTCAACGATCCCACCTTCAACGCCTTTGCGGGCGGGCGCTATATGGGCGTCAACACAGGCCTTTTCACCTTCGCCAAAACGCCAAACGAAATCGAGGGCGTGATCGCCCACGAAGCCGGGCACCTTGCCGGCAATCACTCCGCCCGTTCGGCAGAAGCCATGGCCAACGCCAGCAAGCCGATGATCCTCGGCCTTCTCCTTGCCGGCGCCGCTATCGCAGCGGGCGCGCCGGAGGCCGGCATGGGTATTCTCGGGCTCGGCCAGAACATCGCGATCAAGGATTTTCTGGTTTACAGCCGCAGCCAGGAGGCCACCGCCGACCAGTCATCCATCACCTATCTCAACCGTCTCGGCAAATCGACGAAAGGCGCGATGGATATCTGGAGCCGCATGCGCAACTACCAGATCATTACCGGTCAGCGGGTCAACCCGTTTTTGCAGTCGCACCCTTTGGCGAATGAACGCTTCTCCGCGCTGCAAACGCGCGCCATGGAATCTCCTTACTTCAATGTCGAGGACAGCCCGGAAGACATCCACCGGCTGCGTCTCATTCAAGCGAAGATCAAAGGGTTTTTGCACGAGCCCCAGCAAACGCTGCGCGATTATCCGCTGTCGGATCAATCGGACCCGGCGCGTTATGCGCGCGCGGTCGCCTATTATCGCAATTCACAGATCGAAAAAGCGCTCGATGAAATCGAAAAACTGACGGATGCACATCCATCCAATCCCTATTTTCATGAACTGGAAGGGCAGATCCTTTTCGAATATGGCCGCACCAACGAATCCATCGCGCCCCATCGCAAGACGGTGGAGCTTCTTCCCGACAATGCGTTAATGCGCGTCAATCTTGCGCGCGCGCTCATTGCGTCGCACGAACCCGATCTGATCGATGAGGCGACGACGCAGCTAAAGCGCGCGGTCTCCATGGAAAGAGACAATGGCTTCGCCTGGTTCGAGCTCGCCCGCGCCTATGCGGAACAGGGCGAAACCGCGAAAGCGGATCTCGCCACTGCGGAGTCGCGCTTTCAAGCGGGGGCGCAGGCAGACGCCAACCATTTCGCCCGGCGCGCCCTGCCCGGGCTCGAACGCGGCACGACGGAGTGGCGGCAGGCCATGGACATCATTCTGGCGACACAACCCGCCGAAGGGGCCCCGCCGCTGCCGTCAGCCAACCCGCCTCGCCCGTCGTCCTTGCCGGGACCGGAACAACGGGAACCTCAGGACACAAGCAAACCGGACGTACCCGATCCGGTTGTCATTGACAGCAATTAGCTCAGAACTGATAAAACTTAATGCGCGCCTTGCGCGCCAAGGGGACAGGAATGAAAAACATGCTCAACGCCAAAACAGCAATCGGCGCCGCGCTTGCCGGCTCTTTTTTGCTGGGCGCCCTTGCGGTCGGCTATTCGGCGGCTCAGCAAAAAAACGAAGATGCGCCCAAGGCGTCGTCGTCACACGCGCAGCTCAATACGTCTTTCTCCGACACCCAGGAAGAAGAGATTGGCGAGATCGTCCGCGCCTATCTCATGGATAATCCGGAAGTCATTATCGAGGCGGTGGAAGCTTATCGCCTGAAGATGCAGATGGCGGAGTCGGACCGGGCAAAGACCGCCGCCACCCAGAATATGGCGTTGCTCCTGGATCCCGCCACCAGTCATGTGGCCGGCAAAAACCCCGACGAGGCGACTGTCGCGGTCATCGAGATGTATGATTATCATTGCGGTTACTGCAAACGCGCCGCGCCGCTGATCAAAGACGTCCTGAAAAACGATGCCGAGGTGAAAGTCGTTTTCCGCGAGCTGCCGATCCTTCGTGAAGAATCCGCTTACGCCGCCGAAATGGCGCTCGCTGCGCGGGACAACGAAAAATTCGTCGACTTCCATTTTGATATGCTCGACTCCTCCGGCGTTCTGACCAAGGAGCGGGTCGACAAGATGGCCCGTAAACACGGTCTTGACGTCGCCGCCATGAACAAGGCGATCGAGTCCGGCGCCATCCCGAGCATGATCGACGCCAACCACTTGCTCGCGCAGGAAATGGGCGTCGACGGCACGCCGGCGTTTATTGTCGCTTCTACCGACGGCGCTTACGTGGAAATCATGATGGGGTGGAGCGAAGAACGCCTCAAAGAGATGATCAAAGAAGCGAAGAACGCAAGCTAGAGCGGATTGCAGCAAAAGTGGGTCCGGTTGATGGTTCCAATCCATCAACTGCGTTGGCAATCCGCTAAACCAAATTTACCCCTTCGCCGCCTTTTCGTCTGACTGCGCCTTTTTAAGACGCGCCATCCGCCAGACGATCAGCCCGGCGATGGCTATGATCGACACGCCGTAAGCAATGAGAATATAGGGCGTCGTATGGGCGCTGAAATCCATCAGACCGCCTCCACCGTGGTTGGCCGGCTTGGCTTGCGGGCGCTGCGCGCCTCGAGACGCTGGCGAATGAGCGTCGCGCGCATGCCTGTAAAGACCAGCCATGCGAACAGCGCCGTATAGGCGACCGCCATGGCCAGAAGCGGCCACAGCATGCTCGGATGAATGGTCGGCCCGTCGAGCCGCATGACGCTCGCCGTCTGGTGAAGCGAGTTCCACCAGTCGACGGAAAACTTGATAATCGGAATGTTGATGAAACCGACGAGCGCCAGGATGCGCGCGAACCGCGCGGCGCGTGCGGTTTCCGGCACCGCCTGCCACACCGCCATGTAGCCGAAATAGATAAAGAGAAGGAGCAGCATGGAGGTCAGCCGCGCGTCCCACACCCAATAGGCGCCCCAGGTGGGCTTGCCCCAGACGGCGCCGGTGAAAAGCGCGAGTCCTGTAAAAACGACGCCCGGCAACGCGGCCGACCGCGCCGCGACATCCGCCAGCGAATGACGCCAGACAAAGGCGATCAGGCTCATCATCGCGATGAAACTGTAAGCGGCGAGCGCCGTCCACGCCGCCGGGACATGAACATACATGATGCGCGCGCTATCGCCCTGGAATTTTTCCGCCGGCGCCATGAAGAGGCCCGCATAAAGGCCATAAGCGGCGCCGATCACGAAAACGATGAACGCGACCGGGCCGGCGCCGCGGGCGAAGGCTTCAAATTTCGCTGGATTGGAAAACCGGCTCAACATGAACCTTCTCACTCCTATTCGAGGCTGACGCGTAAGGCGGCGATGGCGAAAACCGGCGTCGCCGCCGCCATAAACAGGCTAAGGGCGCCCAAAATCAAGGCCTCCGGCCCGAACAGCGCAGCGCCCGCGAAGAACGCTTTCGTCGCTGTGACGCCGAAGACCAGCACCGGCGCGGCGAACGGCGCCGCGATGATCATGGCGAGCAGGCCCCCCGCGCGAAGTCCGGTGCTCAGCGCAGCCGTCAGCACCGCGATGAAGAAGAGCGCCGGCGCGCCGATGAGAAGCAAGAGCGCAGCGCCGATCCCTTGCGCGAAGGGAACGCCCAGCATGGTCAGGAAAAACGGCGCGGTGAGAATAAGGGGCGCCGCTGCGGTCAACGCCAGGAGCGCCGACTTGGCGAGCCAGTATGGAAAAAGCCGCCCCTGCTCCGCCGCGATCACGCGCAGGGACCCGTCATTCATGTCCCGCTCGAACAAATCCGCCGCCGCGAACTGAATGGCGAGCGCCGCCGCCAGCCATACCGCCGCCGGCGCCGCGGCGCGTAGCGCGCCAAGGGACGGCCCAAAGGCGATGGCCGCGAGCGCAGTAAACACCGCAAAGAAAAACAGAGCGTAAAACCATCCTCCGCCCGACCGGAAAGCGGTTTTTACATCACGCGACAGAATGGCGAGGGCCATGTTCATCGCGCAAGCTCCAGCCGTTTGAAGCCGTCGCCGAGATCGTCATGAGTCGCGATGACGGCGATCCCGCCCCGCGCCAGATGATCATCGATCAGCTTACGGATGATTTTGACGCCGTCGCGGTCGATCGCGGCGGTCGGTTCGTCAAGCAGCCACACCTCGCGATCGACAAGAAGCGCGCGGGCAAGATCCACGCGCCGCTTTTGCCCAGCCGACAGACGTCCGGCCCGCAAATGACGGAAAGACAGGGCGTCGACGGCGGCGAGCGCGGCGTCCACATCGCCGCCGCCAGACGCCTTCGCCCAGAACCGCAAATTCTCTTCCGCCGTCAGGGCCGGTTTGACGCTGGCCTCATGGCCCAAAAAGAAAACCCCCGCCTCCGGTGCAGCCTCGACCGCTGCGCCATCGACGCGCCAGCCGACAACGCCTTCGGCCAGGTCGATCAATCCGGCGAACATGGACAGAAGGCTCGACTTGCCGGAGCCGTTGGGCCCGAAAAGCTGCATCCCCTCGCCGGGCCCCAACGAAAACGTCACCCCGCGCACGATGGCCGCCCCGGCGCGGTCGCACCCGGCATTCTCGGCGGCAAGGGAAATCGCGCGTCGGTAAGGGCTCATGCCCTTGTCTTTACGGCAATTCGCCGGGGTTTTGACAGGCGAAATCTCCGCGACAATCGGCCCGGTGCGAGTTCATTTGGCGGCGCGCGCGCGGGAGGCTAAATAAGCGCCATGAAACCGATCCATCGCAACCGGCGCCTGACCCTTGTCGCTGGCGGGGGCGTCCTCCTCGCCGCGGCGGCCGTGCTCGTCTTCACGGCGCTTCAGCGCAACATCGCCTATTTTTATACGCCGAGCGAAGCGGCGGAAGCCGCGATCGAACCGGGGGCGAATATTCGCCTCGGCGGGCTTGTGGAGACAGGGAGCCTTGAACATGGCGACGGGCTGGAGATTTTCTTCCGCGTCACCGATGGCGGCGCGACCATGCCGGTACGTTACTCAGGCATTGTTCCCGATCTTTTCCGCGAGGGTCAGGGCGTCATCGCACAGGGCGCCTTTAACCAAGACGGCGTTTTCGTCGCCAGCACCATCCTCGCCAAACATGACGAAAATTATATCCCGAAAGAGCTTCAGGGCATCAGCCACAAAATGAAACCTGCGGAAGACGCGCCCATGACGAATTAATTTCGCGGCTGATTTTTCAAACTGACTCTTTCGTAAAGTGGGGCCCCAACCTCATTTTACCCCTTGGTCCCATAAATACGGTCGCCGGCGTCGCCGAGGCCGGGCATGATATAGCCCACATCATTGAGCTGGCGGTCGAGCGCCGCGGTGACGACCGGCACGTCTGGGTGTGCTTTTGAAAATTTCTCCACCCCCTCAGGCGCGGCGACGAGGCAAAGAAATTTCATTTCTTTGGCGCCGGCTCTTTTGAGCTCATTCGTGGCATCAATGGCGGTGTTGCCCGTCGCCAGCATGGGATCGACGAGGATGACGAGACGCTCTCCCAGCTTATCCGGCGTCTTGAAATAATAGCGGTGCGCTTCCAGCGTATCATGATCGCGCTGAATGCCCACATGACCGACACGCGCCGACGGGATAAGATCGAGCAGCCCGTCGAGAAGTCCGTTGCCGGCCCGCAGGATCGATACGAAGCAGAGTTTCTTGCCTTCCAGATAGGGCGCGCTCACTTTTTCCAGCGGGGTTTCGATCTCCATTGTTCCAAGTTTCAGGTCCTGCGTCACTTCACAGCCGAGAATAACGGCGACTTCCCGCAGCACTTGGCGGAATTGCGCCGTCGATGTGTTTTTATCCCGAAGGATCGTCAGCTTGTGCTGGATCAGGGGGTGATCGACGATGGTGAGGTTGTCGTGCATGGCTGGTTGATTGTCTCCATGGCTTTTCGCCTTTATCAATCATGAGGCTTATCTTGTCCATCGCGAGGCCTTCATGCTGACAGACCACGACCGGGAGTTTATCGAGCGGGCTTACGCCGAAGCCAAAAAGAGCTATGACGAAGGCGGCCTTCCCATCGGGTCGGTGCTGGCGCGGGGGCCGGAGCTGATCGCCGCCGGGCATAACCAGCGCGTACAGCAGGGCGACCCGATTGCGCACGGGGAAATGGATTGTCTCAGGAAAGCGGGCCGCCAGAAAAGCTATCGCGACCTGACGCTTTATACGTCGCTCTCGCCCTGCATGATGTGTTCGGGCACCATCGTGCAGTTCAAGATCCCGCGCGTTGTCATCAACGACACGCAGAATTTCGGCGGCAATGAAGAATTCCTGAAATCGCGCGGCGTCGAGGTGATTGATGTCGCGCATCCCGCTTCGCTTGAATTGATGGCGCGCTTTATTCGGGAGAAGCCAGAATTATGGAATGAGGATATTATGGAGTGAGGCTTACGCCTCTCAGATGTCATGCCGTGTGCTGCGCGGCATGACATGACGCGCTGCTAACACGGGACCCCCTGCCCTTAACTTTATAGGTCCCGGATCAGCGAAGCAGCATTTCATGCTGCATCGCATCCGGGATGACACCGACGCTAAATCAACTCCACAACAGTATCCGTGAACGACGCCGTGTTGTCAGCGCCGCCTATATCGCCGGTGCCGCGGCCAGCGGCGAGCGCCTTCGAGACCGCCGCTTCTATGGCGTCGGCGGCGGCGCCTTCATTGAGGCTGTAACGCAGCATCATCGCCGCGCTCATGATCGCGCCCACTGGGTTGGCCTTCCCCTGACCCGCAATATCCGGCGCGGAGCCATGGATCGGCTCATAAAGACCGCGCGTTCCGTCGCCAAGCGACGCCGACGGCGCAAGACCGATGGAGCCGGAGAGCACCGACGCCTCGTCGCTCAAAATATCGCCGAAAAGATTCTCCGTCAGGATCACATCATACTCCGCCGGGGCCTGGATGAGTTTCATGGCCATGGCGTCGACCAGCATGTGCGAGAGCTCGACGTCTTTATATTCCTGTTCATGGAGTTCATTGACGGCGTTGCGCCAGAGCCGGCTGGTGGCGAGGACGTTCGCCTTGTCGACGGAAGCGACGCGGCCCTTGCGCTTGCGCGCCGCCTCAAAGGCGATGCGCGCAACGCGGGTCACTTCCTCTTTAGTGTAAAGGCATTCGTCGGTCGCCCGCTCGTTTCCTTCCGCGCGGTCGCCGAAATACATGCCGCCAGTCAATTCGCGTACGATCAGCATGTCGACGCCTTTGACGCGATCCTCGCGGAGCGGCGACAGATTCTCCATGCCGGGGGCGACGCTGACCGGGCGGAGATTAGCATAAACGCCCAGCGCTTTGCGCATCTCCAACAGCCCGGCTTCAGGCCGCCGCTTCGCCTTGTCCCATTTGGGCCCGCCGATGGCGCCGAGAAAAATCGCATCGGCGGCGAGGCATGCTTCTTTCGTTTCCGCGGGAAACGGGTCGCCGCATGCGTCGATGGCGGCCCCGCCGAAGAAACAGTCTTTGAACTCCAGCGTCAGGGAGAATTTTTTCGCTACGGCGTCGAGCACCCGCTTCGCCGCGCCCGCGACTTCGGGCCCGACGCCGTCGCCGGGAAGAAATGCGATGACCGCCATTTTATTGTCTTTCTTATCGCTTTTCGTAGGCTTCAATGTCTGGCATCTGATTCAACAGATGGCCGAGCGGGTCAACACCGTCGAGGAGACAGCGGCGGGCGAAAGGTTCGATGGGAAAGCGCCCTGTTTCGCCATCGCCGAAGGTCACTTCGCAAGCTTCAAGGTCGATCGTCACTTCGGCGCCTGGCGAGGCCAGCAGCTTTTTGTGCGTTTCCTCATCCACCTCGACCGGCAGCAACCCGTTTTTCTGGGCGTTGCTTTTAAAAATATCCGCGATGTCAGAGCTGATAACGGCGCGGAAGCCGAAATCCGACAGCGCCCAGGGCGCATGTTCGCGCGAAGACCCGCAGCCGAAATTCGATCCGGCCACAAGAATTTTATGGGTTTCCGGATTGACGCCATTGAAGACGGAAGAGTTTTTCGGCCGGCCGTCTTCGTCATATCGCCAGTCATAGAACGCCGACTTGCCGAGGCCGTCTTTGACCGTTGTGGTCAGAAAGCGCGCCGGGATGATTTGATCGGTGTCGATATTTTCCTGCGGCAAAACGACAGTGCGCGATGTCAGGGTTTTGAATGCTTCAAACGACATTACGCACTCTCCCGCGCGAAGAGATAAGGCCGCGGATCGGCAATGCGCCCTTCAATCGCCGAGGCCGCCGCGGTCGCAGGGCTCGCCAGCACCGTCCTCACGCCTTTGCCTTGCCGCCCAATAAAGTTCCGGTTCGATGTGGACACCACAAGCTCTCCCGGCTGTCCTGAGTCGCCGTTCATGGCGATGCACATGGAGCATCCCGGCTCGCGCCACTCGGCGCCGGCGGCGAGAAAAATCTCGTGCAGGCTTTCTTCCTCCGCCGCACGTTTCACCGCTTCGGACCCGGGCACGATCAGCGTCACAACGCCCGGCTTCACCTTTCGCCCGCGCATGACGATCGCCGCCTCTCGCAGATCCGAAAGCCGGGAATTGGTGCAGCTACCGATGAAAACACGGTCGACAGTCGCCTCGGAAAAAGACTTTCCCGCTTCGAATTTCATGTAGTCCGCGGCATGATGCTCCGCTTCGCTGAGCGGTGCTGGTGCGAGCCCATCGACCGGCGCGGCGGCGTCGGGCGATACGCCATAAGTGATCATGGGTCGGATAGCGCGCGCGTCAACATGAACTTCCTTGTCGAAGTGAGCGCCGAGTTCGGTTTTAAGCTCCGTCCAGTCGGCAAGCGCCTCATTCCAGGCGAGGCCCTTCGGCGCATAATCGCGGCCGTGTAGCCATTCGAACGTCGTCTCATCCGGCGCAACCATGCCAAAGCGCGCGCCCGCCTCGATCGACATATTACAGAGCGTCATGCGGCCTTCCATGGACAGCGCCTGCACAGCTTCGCCGGCGAACTCCATGGCGTAGCCCTGCCCGCCATCGGCCCCGATCTGTGCGATCATGGCGAGCGCCATATCCTTGGCGCCAACGCCTTTCGGCAGTTCGCCGTCAAAAATAACCCGCATGGATTTTGGCTTGCGTTGCAGGACGCATTGCGTCGCCAGCACATGGCCCACTTCCGTCGTGCCGATGCCGAAAGCCAGCGCGCCAAAGGCGCCATGGGTCGATGTGTGGCTGTCTCCGCAGACAATGGTCTTGCCCGGCTGTGTCAGACCGAGTTCGGGCCCGATCACATGCACAATGCCGCGGCGCGGATCGCCGAGGCCCAGCAATTCTACGCTATGCTTTTCGCAATTCTCAATCAGTCTTTCGACCTGGGTTTTCGCTTCCGGCGTCGCATAGGGCCATTCGCCTTTTGCATTCGCGGGCAAGGTCGGCGTCGAATGATCGAGCGTGCCAAAGGTTTTATCAGGGCGGCGCACTTTCAAATTCCGCTCATCAAGCACGGAAAAAGCCTGCGGCGACGTCACCTCATGAATGAGATGAAGGTCGATATAAAGCACGGCCGGCGCCTCGTCGCCTTCTTCGACAACGACATGACGCTCCCATAACTTGTCAAACAGGGACTTCGGAAAAGACTGGGGAGAGGAACTCGCAACACTCATGACGCCGCAGCCTCATTAGGAAAAGAAAATGCGCCAGAACGGATCGCAGCAGCCTGATTGATCGCCGCCACAAAGGCCGCCACGGCGGCGTCCGCAATGTCCACTTCCTGGGCCTTGCCGGAAAACTGCTTGCCGTCCACATCGACAATCGCCTCCGCGCGCACGACGCCTTCCGCCGCCAGGTGATGCAGGTCGAGCGTATGAATGCGTCCCGGCACATCGGCGATGGCGCAAACGGCGGCGAAAGCTGCATCGATGGGCCCCTCGCCTTCATGGGTCACAGTACGGCGCTCGCCATTATCGTGTTCCATGGTGACGCGCGCATGGGGGCGCGTGTCATCCTCGAAATCCACGTGCAGTTCGGTCTTGCGCATGCGCCACGGACCAGCGCGCCCGTCAACCGCAGCATTGCCGGTGACAAGCCTCACAAGATCGGCGTCGGTGACTTCCTTCGCCGTATCTGCGAGTTTTTTGAAGTTCGGGAAGATATCCTCGATCTTTTCTTTCGAGACGTTAAAGCCCAGCGCTTTCACCCGCGCGGCCACGGCATGCTTGCCCGAATGCTTGCCCAGCACCAGAGCATTCGACGGCACGCCGACCTTCTCCGCATCCATGATCTCATAGGTGCGCTTGTCGGCAAGCACGCCATGCTGGTGAATGCCCGCCTCATGGGCAAAGGCGTTGCGGCCCACAATCGCCTTGTTGCGCGGGATCGGATTATGGGTCACGCGCGCAAGCGCTGTCGACGCGGCGTAAATCTTTGTCGTATCGACCTGGGTGTCTGCATTGAAAAAGTCGCGGCGCGTTGCGAGCGCCATTACCACCTCTTCCAGCGAGCAATTGCCGGCGCGCTCGCCAATGCCGTTGACGGCGCACTCGATCTGGCGCGCGCCGCCGCGAACCGCCGCGAGCGAATTCGCGACCGCCATGCCGAGATCGTCATGACAGTGTGCGGAGAAGGTCACCTTTTCGGCGCCTTTTGCCTTTTCGTTCAGGAACCGGAAAAGATCGGTGATTTCTTCCGGCGTCGTGTAGCCGACGGTGTCGGGGATATTGATGGTGCGTGCGCCGGCCTCAATCGCGGCTTCCACGGCTTCGATGAGATAATCCCGCTCGGTGCGAATAGCGTCTTCCGGTGAAAATTCGACATCGTCGCAAGCGGAACGCGCGAAGGCGACAACCTCTGAAATCTGTTTCAGGATCTCATCCTTCGTCATTTTCAGCTTCGCATCGCGATGAAGCGGGCTCGTGCCGATAAAAGTGTGAATGCGTTTTTTTCTGGCCGGCTCAATAGCGCGCGCGGCAGCCTCGATGTCGTTCTTGTTAAGGCGCGCCAGGGAGCCGATAGTGGGCCCCTCAATTTCCCTGGCGATGGTGGAGATCGCAGCCGCATCACCCGGCGACGCCGCCGCAAAGCCCGCTTCGATAATATCCACATTCAGCGCCTCGAGCGCGCGGGCGACGATGATTTTCGCGTCAGTCGACATGGAAAAACCGGGCGCCTGTTCTCCGTCACGCAGGGTCGTGTCGAAGATTTTTACGTGGCCGGCGTCTTTCGCCTTTACGTCGCTTTCTTCTGTTTCGGTCTTGGTCATTTTTAAATTCCTTCGTTCTGTTCCTTCATAACGCCAACTTCTATCGCGCGGAGATTTCACCGCGCGGGGCTAAGGAGCAGATTGAGAAATCGTTTTCTAAAATGACCAGTCATGACGCTAATCCCTTTCAACGCCGCGGCGGATGGATAACACGCCGGTGCGAGAGACTTCCGACAGACCCAATGGCTTCATCAGATCGATAAACGCATTGATCTTTTCACGCGCGCCCGTGATCTCGAAAACAAAAGACGTATGCGTCGTGTCCAACGCGCGGGCGCGGAAGATGTCAGCGAGGCGCATAGCTTCGACGCGCTGATCGCCTTCATTGACGACCTTGACCAGCGCCAGTTCTCGTTCAAGCGCGTCCGTCTCCGCAGAAACATCAATGACGCGGCGCACGGGCACCAACCGGCCCAACTGCGCCTTGATCTGCTCGATCTTCGAGGGCGTGCCTTGCGTCACCACGGTAATGCGCGAGGTGTGTTTCTCCATGTCGGTTTCGGCGACCGTCAGGCTCTCGATATTATAGCCGCGGGCGGAAATGAGCCCCACGACGCGCGACAGGACGCCCGGCTCGTTGTCGACGATGACAGCGAGAATGACCTCCCGCTCTGCGCTTTCCTCGCGCGTGACCGGATAGACCGATTGGGATTGGGCGCCGCTTTTTGAACTTTGGGCGGTCATACCAGCGTCTTCCCCTGCTCCGAAACGGAGTCTTCCTTCATCTCGCCGAACAGCATTTCGTTATGCGCGGCGCCCGACGGGATCATCGGGAAGACGTTTTCTTCCTGCGTCACGACGCAGTCGAACAGAACCGGTTTCGGCGATTCGATCATCTCGATGATCTTGGCGTCGAGTTCGTCCGGCTTCTCCGTGCGGATGCCATGGCCGCCATAGGCCTCGGCAAGCTTTACGAAATCCGGCAAGCTGTCGGAATAGGAATGAGAATAGCGCCCGCCATGGAGAAGCTCCTGCCACTGGCGCACCATGCCAAGGTAAGCATTGTTCAGGATGAAAATCTTGATGGGCAGATCATGCTGGATCGCCGCCGACATCTCCTGCATGGTCATCTGGACCGACGCGTCCCCGGCGATGTCGATGACGAGAGCGTCCGGATGCGCCGCCTGAACGCCGAGGGCCGCCGGCAGGCCATAGCCCATGGTGCCGAGCCCGCCGGACGTCATCCAGCGGTTCGGCTCGTCGAAATGAAAGAACTGCGCCGCCCACATCTGGTGCTGGCCCACTTCCGTCGTCACATAGACATCCTTGCCGCGGGTCAGTTCATAAAGACGCTCGACCGCATATTGCGGTTTGATGGCGTCTTTCGAGTTCTTGTAGTGGAACGACTTGCGCGCGCGCCAGCCGTCGATCTGCTCAAGCCAGCCTTCGATGCGCGCGCGATCATGGGTTTCTTCCTTGTCGCGACGTTTCCACTCCGCGAGCATCGCTTCCATAATCGCGCCAGCGTCGCCGATGACGCCGATATCGACGGGCACGTTCTTGTTGATCGAAGACGGATCGATATCGATGTGGATTTTCCGCGAATTGGGCGAGAAGGCGTCAAGCCGGCCCGTGACGCGGTCGTCAAAACGCGCACCGATGGCGATCATCAGATCGCAGTCATGCATGGCGTTGTTCGCCTCGTAGCTCCCATGCATGCCGAGCATGCCGAGCCATTGCGGATCGGAAGCCGGAAAGGCGCCGAGCCCCATGAGGGTCGACGTCACCGGAAAGCCCGTAGCACTCGCAAGCTCGCGCAATATTTTGGAGGCTTCCGGCCCGGCATTGATCACCCCGCCCCCGGTATAGAGCACCGGCCGGCGCGCATAGCGCATCAAATCGACAACCTGGTCGATCTGATTCTTGTTGACCTCCGGCGTGACGATACAGTTGCGATTGCGGGCGTCGGAGCGGGAGGTGTATTGCGCGCTCTCAAACTGAATGTCCTTGGGGATGTCGATGAGGACCGGCCCCGGGCGTCCGTTGCGCGCCACATGAAATGCTTCATGCACCGTCGATGACAGGGTGTGCGCCGATTTCGCAAGATAGTTATGCTTGGTGCAGGACCGGGTGATGCCCGTTGTGTCGCATTCCTGAAAGGCGTCCGTGCCGATCAGGGGACGCGCCACCTGTCCGGAAATACAAACGACCGGGATGGAATCGAGCAACGCATCCGCAAGACCCGTAACGGCGTTGGTGGCGCCGGGCCCCGACGTCACCAGCGCAACGCCGACCTTGCCCGTCGACCGCGCATAACCCTCCGCCGCATGCAGGGCGCCCTGTTCGTGACGCACCAGAATGTGGCGGATCGTATCGCGCGCATAAAGCGCGTCATAGATCGGCAGCACAGCGCCGCCGGGATAGCCGAAAATCACTTCGACCCCCTGCTCCTCCAGCGCATCAAGGAGAAGTTCGGCGCCCGACTTCGTGATCGCCGCCGTCTTTGTCTCTTGTTTCGTTTGAGAAGCAGTCATGATGGGCCTCAGTTTCGGATATCAATCGGGTTTGGTGTTAGCGCCCGGCTTCAACCAGGACATGCGCGCGCGCAGCTCCTTGCCGGTCTTTTCGATGGGATGCTCCAGATCGGCGCGCAGCATCTGGTTGTAGCGGACCTTGCCGGCCTGGTTTTCGACGATCCAGTCATGGGCGAAAGATCCGTTCTGAATATCGGTCAGGACTTCCTTCATCCGCTGCTTGGTTTCTGCGTTGATAACGCGGGGACCGGAAACGAAATCGCCATATTTCGCCGTCTCGGAAATGAAATCATGCATGCGCGTGATGCCGCCCTCATAGAAGAGATCGACGATCAGCTTTAATTCGTGCAGGCATTCGTAATAGGCGATCTCCGGCTGATAACCGGCTTCCACCAGCGTTTCGAAACCGGCGATGACGAGCTCCGAGGCGCCGCCGCAAAGGACCGCCTGCTCGCCGAAAAGATCGGTTTCGGTTTCTTCGCGGAAGGTCGTCTCGATAACGCCTGCCGACGCGCCGCCGATAAGACTGGCGTAAGCAAGCGCCTTGTCTTTTGCTTGCCCCGTCGCATCCTGATGGATGGCGAAGAGGCTCGGCACGCCGCGGCCGCGCTCATATTCGGAACGCACGAGACCGCCAGGGCCTTTCGGCGCGACCATGATGACGTCCACATTCGACGGCGGCACGACGCGGCCATACAGCACCGTAAAGCCGTGGGCGAAGAGAAGCGCGTCGCCGTCTTTCAGGTTCGGCGCGATCTGTTCATTGAAAATCTGCTCATGGGTCATGTCGGGCGTCAGGACGGCGATCAGCTTCGCCTGTTTCGTCGCATCGGCGACATTGGCGACTTCAAGCCCGTCTTCTTCCGCGCGCTTCGCGCCGGGGCCGCCCGGACGCACGCCGACAATCACCTTGCAGCCCGAGTCGCGCAGGTTCAGCGCGTGGGCGCGTCCCTGGCTGCCATAACCGATGACGGCGACGACATCGTTCTTCACAATCGCCGGGTTTGCATCATCTTCCGTATAGACTTTCATGTCTTAAAATCCCTCTCGCCTTTACTCGTTGGATATGTCGATAGTGACGGCGCCTTTGGACGCCGAGGAAACAAGTTTCGCGTATTTGTCGAAAACACCGCCCATGCGGTTCGGCGCTTTGGGAACCACGCTTGCGCGGCGCGCCTCCCAATCGATATCGGCGTCGATGCGGCGCGTTTCCGCATCAATGCGGATTCTGTCGCCGTCCTGCAAAAGCCCGATGGGCCCGCCGGCCGCCGCTTCGGGCGCGACATGACCGATGACAAAGCCGTGCGAGGCGCCGGAGAAACGGCCATCGGTAATGAGCGCCACCTTGCCTGCAAGTCCCTGGCCTGCAACCGCGGCGGTCGTCGCCAGCATCTCGCGCATGCCGGGCCCGCCTTTCGGCCCTTCGTAACGGATGACGACCACATCGCCTTCCTTGATCTGGCGGTCGTTGACGGCTTTGAACGCAGCCTCTTCGCCCTCAAAGACGCGCGCGGTTCCTTCAAAGGCGCCGTCGGCGTAACCGGCGGTTTTCAAGACCGCGCCTTCAGGCGCGAGATCGCCGTAAAGAATTCTGAGGCCGCCTGTTTCTTTGAACGGATCAGCGACGGCATGCACGACCTTCTGGCCCGGCGTTTCCTCCGCTGTTTTGAATTCGTCGAAGAGCGACTTGCCCGATACTGTCGGCGCATCGGCGATCTTGCCGCCTTCCATCAGCTTCTGGCCGAAGAGGCGCACGCCGCCCGCCGCGTAAAGATCTTTCGCCAGATATTGACCGCCGGGTTTCAGATTGGAGATCACCGGCGTTGAGCGCGACAGCTCATCAAAGAGATCGATGGAGAAGGGAACGCCGGCTTCGGCTGCAATGGCCGCGAGATGCAACACGGCATTGGTGGAGCCGCCGGATGCAACGACCGAAACGGCGGCGTTGCGCAAGGATGTTTCCGAAATAAACTGGCGCGCGGTCTTGCCTTGTTTCACCAGTTCCGCCGCCAGCCGGCCGCAGCGAACGCCCTCGGCGGCTTTTTCCTCCGCAATTGCCGGCGGATCGCCCGCGCCGATGGGGGCAAGCCCTAAAAACGCCAGCGCCATGGCCATGGTGTTCGCCGTGAACTGGCCGCCGCAGGCGCCAGCGCCGGGACAGGCCTTGCGTTCGATCTGGTCGAGTTCCTCGTCGGAATAATCGCCCTTCGCATGAGCGCCGACCGCCTCGAACACATCCTGAATAGAGAGATCTTTTTCCTCGCCGCGGAATTTACAGTGCCCCGGCATGATCGTGCCGCCATAGAAAATGACGCCGGGAATATCCATGCGCGCCAGGGCCATCGCCGCCGCAGGTAATGTCTTGTCGCAGCCGACCAGAATGACAGCGGCGTCGAGGGAATGTCCGCGTACGGCCAATTCAATGGAGTCGGCGATCACTTCGCGCGAGATCAGCGAGGCGCGCATTCCCTCGCCGCCCATGGTGATGCCGTCGGAAACGACGATGGTGTTGAAGTCGACCGGCGTCGCGCCGCCTTCGCGAATGCCCTCGCGCACGGGCGCGGCCAATTGGTCGAGATGCATATTGCAGGGCGTCACTGTGGACCATGTGTTCACGACGGCGATGATGGGACCTGAAAGTTCTTCATCGCCGAGCCCCGTGGCGCGCAGCATCGCCCGCGCCGGCGCCTTGGCGGGTCCCTTGGTGATTGCATCTGATCGTTTTGTCGTCATCTCGTCCGTTCGTTCTTTTCTGAACGGACCGCCGGGCATGAAAAAACCCGCTTCCTTTCGGGAGCGGGCTGTCCGGAGGTCCGTCGTGCTAAACTAGCGCGCGGGCTCCATGGCCGCTCCCCGTACGGGGCTAATAAGGAGTACGAGTACGAGCACAACAGTGGATACAGCCATAAGCATCGGGTCCGCGATAACCGCGCCCTCTCCCTTCATGCTGATATCCGCCAAAACCCGCATTTCACTACTCTTTCGCGCCGTTTTTGCAGCGCAGAACCCGCTTACATCCGGGCCTGTTAACAAACAAGGAAAAAATGCCCGTTTTGGTCATTTTTTTCGATGGGGGCGCTCAGCGTGCGCGCAGAATTAGCAGAATATGCTCTCACCTGAATCAGATCGGCTGGCGGCCCAAATTACGGACGCACCTGCCCCGTCCCGCGCACCACATTTTTATAGGTGGTGAGTTCCTCGACGCCGGCGGGGCCGCGGGCGTGAAGACGGCCCGTGGCGATGCCGATTTCCGCGCCGAGACCGAACTCGCCGCCATCGGCGAATTGCGTCGAGGCGTTGTGCATGACGATGGCGCTGTCGACTTCGGTAAGGAACCGCTTCGCCGTCGCTTCGTTTTCCGTGACGATGGATTCGGTGTGTGAGGAGGAATATTTCGCAATGTGCTCAATGGCACCAGCGACGCCATCGACTACCGCAACCGAAAGAATGGGCGCCAGATATTCCGTATAAAAATCCTCTTCGCTCGCAGGCGCGAGGTCGGGATCAATCGCCCGCAAGGCCTCGTCGCCTCGCAGCTCGCAGCCTTTGCTCCGAAGCGCGCTGGCGAGTTTCGGCCAGATCTCTTCTGCAATGGCTTTGTCGATCAACAAAGTCTCAGCAGCGCCGCAGATCCCGGTGCGCCGCATCTTTGAATTGACGGCAATCTCCACGGCTTTTTTCGGATCCGCATCGCGATCAACATAGACATGACAGACGCCGTCGAGATGAGAGAGCACGGGCACGCGCGCCTCCTCCTGCACGCGAGCCACAAGCGACTTGCCCCCACGCGGAATGACGAGGTCGATGCGCCCGCCAAGGCCGGACAACAGGGCCCCCACGGCGGCGCGGTCGGTTGTTTCCACAAACTGCGCCGCGCCTTCGGGCAAGCCCGCTGTTTTAAGCGCATCGCGGAAGCAATCATAGAGGGCTTTCGAGGTGCGGATGCATTCCGATCCGCCGCGCAAGATGACGGCGTTGCCGGCTTTCACCGCAATCGCGGCCGCATCGACGGTGACGTTCGGACGGCTTTCATAGATGACTGCGATGACGCCGATAGGCGTTCGCACCCGCTCGATTTCAAGACCGTTCGGGCGCGACCATTTCGAAATGGATTTGCCCACCGGATCGTCGAGGGCCGCAACATTCTCCAGCGCCTCCGCGATCCCTTCGATCCGGCCGGGGTCGAGCTCCATGCGGTCGATAAAGGCGGCGTCCTGACCCTTGGATTTTGCAGCGGAGACATCGACGGCGTTGATTTCCAGGATTTCACCGGCGCGCTCGCGAACAAGCGCCGCGGCTTTGGTGAGGGCCGCGTTTTTGCGTTCCGTTGAGGCGGACGCCATGACGCGCGAAGCAGCGCGCGCCTTCGCCGCCAATGAGTCCATTATATCTGCAACACCGCCGGTCATCACTCGCTCCTCAGGATCAGGTCGTCTTTTTCAACTAGCGCGGGGCGTCTTTTATATCCGAGAAGCGCTTCGATCCTGTCCGACTTGGCGCCGGCGACCTTTCGCGCATCCCCGGCATCATAGGCGGAAAGGCCCTGCCCGATCACCTGTCCGTTAACGTCGACAATCTCGATGGCGTCTCCGCGCGAAAATGCGCCGGCGACCTCGCGCACACCGGCGGGAAGAAGGCTCGCGCCCGATTGCAGTGCTTTTACCGCGCCGCCGTCTATCACCACGCGCCCGGCTGGTTTGAGGCGCCCCGCAATCCACTGCCGCCGCGCGCCGTCATGGGTCACCGATGCGCGGAACAAGGTCGCGGCCTCGCCGTCAAGCACCGCCTTCAAAGGATGATCGCCAAGCCCCGGCGCGATGATCGTATCGCAGCCCGCGCCGCCGGCGATTTTCGCCGCGGCGACTTTCGAGGCCATGCCGCCGGAGCCGACGCCGGCGTCCTTGTTGACGCCGCCCGCCATCTTCTCGATCTCCGCCGTGACCGCATCCACCACAGCGATATGCTCCGCTGACGGATTTTGCCGCGGATCGGCGGTGTAAAGGCCGTCAATATCGGAAAGAATAATCAGAAGATCGCTTTCCACGAGCTGGGCGGCGTGCGCAGCCAGCCGATCATTATCGCCATAGCGGATTTCACTGGTTGCAATCGTGTCGTTTTCATTGACCAGCGGCAAGGCGCCGAGGTCAAGCAACGTACGAAAAGTCGCGCGGGCGTTCAGGTAACGCCGCCGGCTTTCCGTATCGTCGAGCGTCAGAAGGATTTGCGCGATCGGAATATCATGGGGCGCGAAAGCCGCCTGCCAGGCCTGCGCCAGCGCCGCTTGCCCCGCCGCCGAGGCGGCCTGTTTCTCATCGAGACGAAGCGCGCCTCTCAGGCCGAGCTTGCGGCGTCCCAGGGCGATGGCGCCGGAAGTGACGACGACAATCTCGCATCCGCTCTTTCGCAGCGAGACAATGTCTTCGGCGAGCGATGCGAGCCACGCTTCACGCACGGCGCCCGCCTCTCCGCATAAAATCGCGGAGCCAACCTTGACGACCAGGCGTTTTGCGGCGCGCGCAGCATCCGCCGCGGCGACTAGCGCCGCGTTCTGATGTTCATCCGAAGACATGAGGCTGCTTCTAGCTGAAGGTCTGCACGCGGCGCAAAGTATTCTCACCGGCGTCCGGCGGCGTCTGCGCAATCTTTTCAAGCTCGGCGAAAATGCTGGCGACCGTGGGGGCGCGCCCTGCGCCTTTGTCTTCGCAGGTAAATTCGGCGCCGCCGATATTGACGACACGCAACGCATTGCCTTCGCCTTCCACCTTGGCGAAAAGCGGATCGTCATCGACGCGCTCATACCGCACCCGGGCCGAGATGCCGCCGTCAGGCGCGCGTTTCACAACGGACATCTGTTTCCAGACACCGCCGATCTTCATGAATTCCGCAGCACGCTCCGGCGTCAAAGGCTCAACGCGAATGGCGTTCTGGTCTATTTCCTTGCCGAAGGCTTCATAGGTGAGGATTGATATTTTCGCCCGCGCATCCTCGCCGGAAAGATCGGCCGTCGGGTCAGGCTCGGCGAAGCCAGCTTCCTGCGCCGCCTTCACCGCATCGTCGAATGACGCGCCTTCGGTGAGCGCGGACAGTATGAAATTGACAGTGCCATTCAGGATTGCGGAAATCTGCCGCGCTTCGCCATCGCTCCGGGCCCGGCGCATGGTTTCCACCATTGGCGCGCCGCCGCCCACCGACGGTGAATAGGCGAAAGCCGCCTTGTTGCGGCGAGCGAGATCATGCAACTCTGCAAGATGACCGGCGATCGCCTGTTTGTTGGCCGTCACCACATGGACGCCCCGGGAAAGGGCCGCTTCGATCAGACGGCGTCCCGCTTCGCCCGTCGGCAACGCGTCGACAACCACATCAGGCTGCTCAACCAGAAATACATCTGGATCGGAATAAGTGCGCAGCGACTTCAGCCGCTCGTCGCGGGACTTTGACGGATCGCGCACAAGCGCTGCACATAGCGCATAAGGCTCGGAAGGCTCGGCTAGACGCAACGCCGCGCCTTCGCCAATCACGCCAAGTCCCGCAACCGCCACACGCAAGCGCCGCGGCACGAAACCGTTATTATCTTCGCCGCCCGCGCTGACTTTATCTTTTACATCTACGCACATTTGCTCGCCGCCCCGTTCGACAGATACGCTACCTTGCCGGCGCCCGCGTCTGCCGCACGGTCAAGCGCCTCAACTATATCTCGCACAAGATCGTCGCCATGCTCAAGTCCGATGGAAAAGCGGACCAGGCGATCGGAAATTCCCGCGATTTCCCGCGCTTCCTGCGTCATCGCCGCATGAGTCATGGTCGCCGGCGTGCAAACCAGGCTCTCAAAACCGCCCAGCGATTCGGCAATCGTGAAAAACTTAAGATTGCGCAGGAGCTCAATGACGTCGACACCTTCCGCAAACTCCACAGAGAACATGGAGCCGAACCCTTTTTGCTGCGTTTTTGCAACTTCATGACCCGGATGGTTAACAAGACCCGGATAGAAAACATTGGCGACGCGGTCGTCCGCGGCAAGCCGCGAGACCACGTCGCCTGCCGTCGCCTGCTGCCGCTCCACGCGAGGGAATAGCGTTCTCAGGCCGCGCAGGGTCAGGAAACTGTCGAAAGGCGCGCCGGTGACGCCGGTGCAGTTCGCCCACCAGGCAAGCTCGTCCCCAAGCGCCTGATCCTTGGCGAGCACCACGCCGCCGACCACATCGGAATGGCCGTTGATGAACTTCGTCGTCGAGTGGACGACAATGTCGCAACCGAGATCGAGCGGACGCTGCAAGGCCGGCGACAGGAAAGTGTTGTCCGCAACAACGATGGCGCCGCACTCCTTCGCATGAGCGACAACCGCCCGAATGTCGGTAATTCGCAGAAGCGGATTGGACGGCGTTTCGACAAGCACAAGCTTCGGTTTGCGGGCGAATGCTTTTGCAAGTTCGTCTGGATTGGTCTGGTTGGCGTAGGCAAGCTCGAACTGGCCGCGCTTGGCCCGCGCCGTCAAAAGACGGTGCGTGCCGCCGTAACAGTCATGCGGCGCCAGCACCACATCGCCGGGGTTCACCAGGTTCAACACCAGATCGAGCGCCGCCATCCCAGAAGAGACGACCACCCCGCGCGCGGCGCCTTCGAGCCCTGCGAGCGCATCTTCAAGCTGGGTGCGCGTGGGATTGCCGGAGCGCGCATAATCATATTGCGGCTTTTCCAGCGGATCGTTCCAGCCGTAATTGGCCGACAGATGCAGCGGCGGCGACACCGAGTTGAAAGCCGGGTCCGTCGCGACGCCGGACGTGGCGATCAGCGTTTCCGGATGCAGGGCGCCAAGGCGTTGCGTGTCGCTCATGATGTTTTCTCCTCGAAGAATTTTTTGATATGCGGGCCGATCACGTCGGCGTTTTTCAGAAAGGCGTCATGTCCGTAAAGGGACGGGATCTCGACAAAGCTGGCGGCGCTCAATCCGTCCGCGAGACGCTTGAGATCACTGGACGGGGTGAGCCGATCGCTGTCCGGCGCGACGATCAGGCTTTCGGTTTCGATTTTCGCCGGATCGACGCGATGGCGATCGATGGAGTCGGACAGCGTCACATAACGCTGCGGATCCAGATGATAGGCGTCGCCGCGCGAAATGAGATAATCGCAAACATCATAGGGCGCGCCGGCAGCCTCGCCCGGCGCGCCTTCGAAACGCTCGGCGAATTCTTCAGGCGTTCTGTAGGTGACCATGGCGAGCTGGCGCGCCAGGGAAACACCGGCCTGGGCGTCGCCCTGTTTTGCGGCGAACGCGATGAGGCGGCGCTGCACGCCCCTCAGCGCCGTCGCGGCCGGATGAGCGCGATCCGGCGCGGAAATGGCGCAAAGTTTTTCGATGCGGCGAGGATAGGTTTCAGCGAAAGCAAGACCGATCATCCCGCCATAAGAGGCGCCGACAAAGCCATAGAGCTTTTCAATGTCGAGAACGTCCAGCGCATCAGCGAGCGCGCGGGCGTGATCATGGGTGGAGATGGTGCGCGCCGTCTCCCCGGGGTTGGGCAGAAAATCAAAACCGATAACGCAGAAGCGGTCGAGATCGACAAACCCGCCGGGCGAAACGATGTCGCGCCACCAGCCGTCGCTGTCCTTGCAGGGCGCCACTGCGCGGCCCGCAGAAATGCCGCCCGCCGCGACGATGGCCGGATTTTCAAGCTCGCCGTAAACCCGAACCTTGAGTTCTGGACGGCTCAGACTTTCGCCGCTGTCGAGAACGAAGTCAGCGGGCAGAAAGACGCTTACATCGCAAAAGGGCTGCGATTTTTGCGTCGCTTCGGCATGTTCCTGTCGTGCTGCGGTCATCACCGGCCTCTTAGCGTTCCACATCAACTCGTCAGGAAATTCGCTAGAGACCTCATCGGACATTCGGAGCTGCGCGCGTCTTACTCGTCCGACTCATCTCTCGGGAGAAACCTCCCGCAGGAATTGGCACCTTTCTCAAAAGCCGGTCAGGCTTTTCAGCGGTTGCCCCAGCGTCAACGGGCCTATCCCTCAGCTGGTCTTGATGAGTTGTTTGGGGTGCATACTTCGCAGCCGCGAAGCCGTCAACAGGATATTTCAAGGATCGGGTAAAAAGAAAGGATTATGCTAGATTGCGGGCGTTTTATTCTATTACCAAGACTAACGATCCGGAGTCTCCCAATCCGCGGGCGGAACATTGCGGCGCTGTAGTCTGATGGCGAGACCAAGGGATACGCCCACCCCTATAGCGATCGTAAGGTCCGCCACGACAGTAAGAACAAGCGTCAAGACAAGAAGCGCCCGGTCCGAGACCGGACCTTCAAGAAAATAGCTGCGCCATTTGTGGGGCTCGCTCATATTCCAGGCGGTAATCATCAAAAGCCCGGCGAGCGCCGGCATGGCGAGATAGCCGGCCAGCGGCGCCGCGGCCATCATCACGATCAGAATGGTCAGCGCATGGACGATCCCGGCGACAGGAGTCTTCCCCCCTGCCCTGATATTCGTTGCTGTGCGCGCAATGGCGCCCGTCGCCGGCAATCCGCCAAACAAGGATGATCCGATATTCGCCGCGCCCTGCGCCAGAACCTCCGCATTCGGACGATGCCGTCCCCCGCTCATTCGGTCCGCCACCATGGCCGACAAAAGCGATTCAACGCCGGCCAGAAAAGCTATCACAAAAGCCGAAGGCAACAGTTCCCGCACGCGCTCGAATGAAATAGCCGGAAGCTGCGGCGCTGGCAGGTGATTGGGCAGCGCGCCGAAGCGCGAGCCGATGGTGTCCACCGGCAAGGCCAAAAGGAGCGCCGCAGCAGACGCCAGCCCCACCGCCACAATGAGTCCCGGCCATTTCGGCGCCAGACGGCGTAAAAACACGATGACGGCGATAGACGCCGCGCCCAGGGCGAAAGCCGAGAGGTTGAAGCTCCCCCGCGCCGCCCAGAGCGCCGGGATTTTCTCGAGAAAATCGGCGGGCACAGTTTCCATGGACAGGCCGAAAAGGTCCTTGAGCTGGCTTGCTGCGATGACAATAGCAATGCCCATGGTGAAACCGTTGACCACGGCTTCGGGCACGAAGCTGATGAGCTTCCCGGCTCTAAAGACCCCGGCGATAAGGAGAAGAACGCCCGCCATGAAGGTCGCCAGCACCAGCCCGTCAAAGCCGTGATCGGCGATGACGCTGTAGACGACAACGATGAAAGCGCCGGTGGGCCCGCCGATCTGAACCCGGCTGCCGCCAAGCGCGGAAATTAGAAATCCCGCGATGATCGCTGTCACGATGCCGGTCGCAGGCTCAGCGCCCGACGCGATTGCAATTGCAAGGCTGAGCGGGATCGCCACCATGGCGACGGTGACGCCGGCAAGGAGATCATCCCAGAAAAGCTTCAGAGAATAGGTTTCGAGTGTGGTGAGAATTTTCGGCTTCATAAAATTCGCCGCCTCTTGCGGCCTGGCCTCTAATTCCCCTGAAAGACCTTTTTCAGATTGCGCGCCGCCTGCCGGATGCGCTGCTGGTTCTCCACGAGTCCGATGCGCACGAACCCTTCGCCATATTCGCCGAAGCCGAGCCCCGGAGCGACGGCGACATCGGCCCTCTCCATCAGCATCTTTGCGAATTC
This sequence comes from Parvularcula sp., assembly GCA_002704915.1. GTDB lineage: Bacteria > Pseudomonadota > Alphaproteobacteria > Caulobacterales > Parvularculaceae > Hyphococcus. The sequence goes on along the minus strand of PAIP01000078.1, from coordinate 21,935 downwards.
GACCGATCCCATGGATTTGTATTTCTCGGGGATTTCAGCCCAGGCGAACATGGAGGCGTCAGGGGACGGTATAGTCCAGCCCGCTGCCGTGAACGAGTCTACAAGAACGTCGCGGCGGCGCTTGTAGATCGATCGAATTTCCTCGACGCAGTCCCACGGGCCGTCGAGAGCCGCCACCGCCGCCACCTGGATCGGCGTGAAGGCGCCGTAATCGAGATAGGATTTGACCCGCGCCAGCGCGTTGATAAGGCGCTCATTGCCGACCGCCATGCCCACGCGCCAGCCAGCCATGGCGAAGGTCTTTGACAGGGAGTTGATCTCGACGGCGATATCCTTCGCGCCCTCGACTTCGAGGATCGAAGGCGGAGCGTCATCGCCGAAATAGATTTCGCCGTAAGCGAGATCGGAGAGAATGTAGATGTCGTGCTTTTTCGCCAGCGCCACGGCGTCTTTGTAGAAATCGAGACTGACCGTCTGCGCCGTGGGGTTCGAAGGATAGTTGAACACCATGGCGCGCGGCTTCATATGCGCCTTGCCGATAGCCTCGGACAATCCAGACAGATACGCCTCCGGCGACGGCGCCGGCACGGGCATGATGACGCCGCCGGCGATGATGAAACCGAAGGCGTGAATGGGATAGGCAGGGTTCGGCGCGAGAATGACATCGCCCGGCCCCGTGATCGCCTGGGCGAGGTTGGCGAAACCTTCCTTGGAGCCGATGGTCGCGACGATTTCCGTCTCGGGTTTCAGCTTCACATGAAAACGCCGCTCGTAATAGCGGGCCATGGCGCGCCTGAGGCCGATGATCCCGCGCGAGGCGGAGTAGCGATGGGCTTTCGGGTTGCGAGCCGTCTCGCACAGCTTGTCGACGATATGCTGCGGCGTCGGCATGTCGGGATTACCCATGCCGAGATCGATGATGTCGCGCTTTTCCGCGCGCAGTTTCGCCTTCAGCTTGTTCACCTCCTCGAAAACATAAGGAGGGAGCTGCTTGATGCGGTGAAACTCTTCCTGACTGCTCATTTGCGATGCTTGTATCGATGATTGGTGTTGCTTTTATGGCCGCCGGCTCGCCCGGCGCCGACAAGCCGCAATTCTAGTTAAAGATCAAGCTGATTTGGCCGCCGTCGCAATCGCCTTCTGGCGCGCGAGGATTTCGCGCGGCTCCACCACCCAGACTTTGGAGCGAGCGTTGGCCCAGTCGTCCAGCAGCCCCCGCGCGCGCGGAGACTTGGTTTCGCGCCAGTGGCGTTCGATCAGGGCGAGGCATTCATTGTCGTCATCGCCGTCGCGGAAGGGTCTGAGTTCGACGCTCTCATGATTGACCGAAGATTCAAAATCACCCGTCTCATCGTAAACATAGGCGCGGCCGCCGGTCATGCCGGCGGCGAAATTGGCGCCGACCGTGCCGAGAATGACGGCGACGCCGCCAGTCATATATTCGCAGCCATTGGCGGAGCAGCCTTCGATGACCGCAACCGCGCCGGAATTTCTGACGGCGAAACGCCCGCCCGCCCGTCCTGCGGCAAACAGCGCGCCGGCGGTCGCCCCGTAAAGACAAGTGTTGCCGATGATCGCGTCATTGGCGGTCGAGTTCGGGTCCGCAGGGCGCACAACCAGCGTCGCGCCAGAAAGCCCCTTGCCCACATAATCATTGGAATCGCCGTCAACGATGATCTTCAGACCGAAGACTGAAAAAACGCCGAGCGACTGACCGGCCGATCCTTTCAGCCGCAGCGTCACGTGATCCTCGGTCAGGTCTTCCGCCTTGTAATTGCGTACAATGAAGGACGAGGTGCGCGCGCCAATGGCGCGGTCGGTGTTCTTTACGGGATACGAAAGCTGCACTTTCTCCCGGCGCTCGAAAAATGGCGCGAGGTCGGGCGCGATGCGCTGGTCGAGCGTGTCGTCGACTTCCTTGCGGCCCTTGCGGGTTGAACGCCGCGGCCTTTCGCCGGCGTCCACAAGGGTCAGGATCGGATTGAGATCGAGATCGTCGAGATGCGAGGCCCCGCGCGAGACCTGATCCAGAAGATCGGCGCGGCCGATGATGTCTTCCAGAGATGTCGCGCCAAGAGACGCCAGGATCTGACGCGTTTCTTCGGCGATGAACGTCATCAGGTGAACCACATGTTCGGGCAGGCCCGGGAAGCGTTTGCGCAGATCGTCATCCTGCGTGCATACGCCCACGGGACAGGTGTTCGAATGACACTGGCGCACCATGAGACAACCAAGCGCCAGCAGCGAGACCGTGCCGACGCCATATTCCTCCGCCCCGAGCATGGCGGCTATCACAACATCGCGTCCGGTGCGGATGCCGCCATCGGTGCGCAGCGTCACGCCTTCACGCAGATTGTTGAGCGTCAGCACCTGATGGGCCTCAGACAGACCGAGCTCCCACGGGGCGCCGGCGAATTTGATGGAGGTTTGCGGGCTGGCGCCCGTGCCGCCTACATTGCCGGAGATCAGGATGACATCGGCCTTGGCTTTCGCCACCCCCGCCGCAATGGCGCCAATGCCGGACGCGGAGACGAGCTTCACGCAGACGCGCGCATCGGGATTGATCTGTTTCAGATCGTAAATGAGCTGCGCCAGATCCTCGATGGAATAGATGTCGTGATGCGGCGGCGGCGAGATCAGAGTGACGCCTGGCGTAGAATGGCGCATCCGGGCGATGAACTCTGTCACCTTGAAACCGGGAAGCTGGCCGCCCTCGCCGGGCTTCGCCCCTTGCGCAACTTTGATCTCCAACTCACGGGCTTGATTGAGATATTCCGCCGTCACTCCGAAACGGCCTGAAGCGACCTGTTTGATCGCCGAGTTGGCGTTGTCGCCATTGGGCAGCGGCTTGTAGCGTTCGGGCACTTCGCCGCCCTCGCCCGACACCGACTTCGCGCCGATGCGGTTCATGGCGATGTTGAGCGCGCCATGGGCCTCCGGCGACAAAGCGCCCAGAGACATGCCGGGCGTCACAAAGCGCCGGCGGATGTCGTTCGCAGTCTCCACCTTGTCGACCCCGATGGGATCGGCCATGGGCCGCACGCGGAGCAAATCGCGGATTTGCGCCGGCGGCTGATCGGCGAGCGCTTCGGAATAGCGCGCATAGGCGGCCGGATCGTCATTTCTCACCGCCTCCTGCAGATCGTGCACGAGTTCGGCCTCGACGATGTGGTGCTCACCGCTGCGACGATGACGGTAGAAGCCGCCCACCGGCAGGCGCGGCGCCTCCGAACCCCACGCCTGTTCGTGAAGCTGCGCCGACATTTTCTCAAGCCCCGCCAGGCCGATGCCGGAGATGCGGCTGGTCATGCCGGGGAAGAATTCCTGCACCAGCGTGCGCGAAAGGCCGAGCGCCTCGAAATTGCAACCGCCGCGATAGGCGGAGATCACCGAAATGCCCATCTTGGAAATGATCTTCATGAGCCCGGCGTCGAGCGCCTTCTTGTAATTATAGGCGCAGCGTCCAAGGGCGAGGCCCGGAAACCGTCCTTGCGCATGGGCCTGGGCAATGGAGTCGCAGGCGAGGTAAGGATTGACCGCCGTCGCGCCGACGCCGACCAGCACCGCCGCGTAATGCGCATCGACGCATTCCGCCGAGCGCACGATGATGGAGCAATAGGTCCTGACGCCCGCCTTGGTCAGATGCGCATGAACGCCCCCGGCGGCGAGGATCATGGGGATCGCGAGGCGCGCCGGCCCCTGATGCTCATCGGTCAAAACCACGCTGCCGGCGCCGTTGCGCACGGCGGCTTCCGCCTCGGACCGGATGCGATTGAGCGCCCGCTGCAGGGCTTCGCCATTGTTGCGGACATTGCCGATGGGATAGGTGCAGTCGATCTCGACGATCTTCGCATCGAGATAATCCCACAGCCGCGAATACATGCCATTCGTCAGGATCGGACTTTCCAGCACGAAAACGTCGGTCTGGGTTCTGTCCGTGACCAGAATATTGCCGAGATTTTTGAACCGCGTCTTGAGACTCATCACCCCGTCCTCGCGCAAGGGGTCGATGGGCGGGTTCGTGACCTGGCTGAAATTCTGACGGAAGAAATGCGATAAGGGCCGGTATTTCTGGGAAAGGACCGCAATGGGCGTATCGTCGCCCATGGAGCCGACGGCCTCCTTGCTTTCCTCCACCATGGGACGAAGGATCAGCTCCAGCGCCTCGAGATCGTAACCCGCCGCGCCCTGACGGCGTAAAAGGTCTTCGCCCTCGAAAATACGCTCTTCCGGTCCGGGGCCGATTTTCGGCTCCAGCTCGACGATGTTCTCCAGCCATTCCGTATAAGGATGTTTATCGGCGAGGAGGTCGAGAATTTCGTCAGAATCGTAGAATTTGGCGTTGTCCATATCGACGGCGATCATCCGGCCCGGCTCAATAGACCCGCGCTTTTTGACCTCTCGGCCCTCAAGCGGACACATGCCGGTTTCCGAGCCTACGGCGAGAATGCCGTCATGGGTGATCGCAAAGCGTAGCGGCCGCAAGCCGTTGCGGTCGAGACCGGCAACAGCCCATTGCCCGTCATAGGCGGCGATCGCTGCCGGGCCGTCCCACGGCTCCATCACGGCGTTGCAATATTCATAGAGCGCACGCCATTTTGGCGGCATCACGGAGACGCGTTTGGACCACGCCTCGGGGATCAACAGCGTCTTCGCCATGGGCGCCGTGCGGCCGGCGCGCACCAAGAGTTCGAAAACCTGATCAAGCGTGCCGGAGTCCGACGAGCCCGGCTGAATCACCGGCTTGATGTCGTCGCCGTCATTGCCGAAGACTTCCGCCGCCATGGGAATCTCATGGCTCTTCATCCAGTTGACATTGCCTTTCAGCGTATTGATCTCGCCATTATGGGCGAGCATGCGGAAAGGCTGCGCCAGACGCCATTCGGGGAAGGTGTTGGTGGAATAACGCTGATGGAAAATCGCCACACGCGAGATGAAGCGCTCGTCCTTCAAGTCTGGATAAAAATTATCGATCTCGTGGGCGAGGAACATGCCCTTGTAAACGATGTCCTGCGAGGACAGCGAGCAAACATAAAGCTCATGCAGGCCTTCAAGGCGCGCGCGCTTTTCGATGCGGCGGCGCACGACGTAAAGGATGCGGTCGAGCTCTTCCTGATCGCGGCCCTTGGGATCGCAGAAAAGAATCTGTTCGATCGCCGGGCGCGTGGCGTTGGCCTTCGCGCCGAGGACGCGCGCCTGCACCGGCACCTGCCGCCAGCCATAGATGTAAAATCCGCGGTGAAGAATTTCGGACTCGACGATCGCCCGCGCCGCATCCTGCGCGCCGAGATTGGTGCGCGGCAGGAACAGCATGCCGACACAGATATCCTTGCCTTCCGCGCTGTGGCCCGTGCGGGCCACAAAGGTCCGGAAGAGCTCCTGCGGAACGTTGATGCGTATGCCGGCGCCGTCACCGGTTTTTCCATCCGCGTCCACGGCGCCGCGATGCCAGACCGCTTTCAGGGCGGCAATCGCCATTTCGACGATTTCACGCCGGGGCTTGGCGTCGAGCGCCGCCACGAGGCCCACGCCGCATGCGTCACGCTCAGACGACGGATCATAGGCGCCCGCTTCAATGAGGCGGTCGCGGCGGCGCAGATAGGTGGATACGCAGTCTGTCATCGGTCTGGTCTTCTTGTTTTTGGTTTTGTTGGTCTTGAGCGGCGGGCGGTTTATTCAGCAGCGATTGGCGTTTCCGCCGTCGCCTTGAGCCGCGCCGCAATCGCCGCCGCGGCTTTCCGCCCGTCCACAATCGCCCATACGACGAGCGACGCGCCGCGCACAATATCGCCCGCAGCGTAAACGCCCGGAATGCTGGTTTCCAGCGTATCCGGATCGGCGCGCAATGTGCCGCGCGCCGTGACCTTCAAGTCCGGCTCTCCGAACATCTCGGGCAGATCTTCCGGCTCGAAGCCGAGCGCCTTGATGACGAGATCGGCCTCGAGATCGAATTCGCCGCCGTCGATTTCCACCGGGGCCCGGCGCCCGCTCGCATCCGGGGCGCCAAGCTCCATGCGCGCCACGCGAATGCCTGCGGCTTTGGCTGCATCGCCTTTCACCGCTTTCGGGGCGGCAAGCCATTCGAAAATGACGCCCTCTTCCTCGGCATTCGCGGTTTCGCGCGCAGAACCCGGCATGTTCTTGCGGTCGCGGCGGTAAAGACAGGTGACCGAAGACGCGCCCTGTCGCACGGCGGTGCGCACGCAATCCATGGCCGTATCGCCGCCGCCGATCACGACGACTTTCTTGCCCTCCGCGTTGAACTCGCCGCTGTCAAAAGCGTCGACCTTGTCGCCGAGACCGGTGCGGTTGGACGCGGTCAGATATTCAAGCGCGGCGATGACGCCTGCGCTGCCGGCTCCCGGGCAGGCAAGATCGCGCGCCTTGTAAACACCGGTGGCGATCAGCACCGCATCATGTTCGGCGCGCAACTCGCCGAGCGTCGCATCGCGACCCACATCGAAATTGCGCACGAACTGAACGCCGCTTTTTTCGAGATGCTTCTCGCGCCGCGACACCACGGACTTTTCAAGTTTGAAATTTGGAATGCCATAGACCAGAAGCCCGCCGGTGCGGTCATAACGGTCGTAGACTTTTACCTGAAAACCGTCGCGGCGCAGCTCTTCCGCGGCGGCGAGGCCAGCCGGGCCAGCGCCGATGATCCCGACAGACTGGGCGCGCTCGCGCGGCGGACGCACGGGCTTCACCCATCCCTTCTCCCAGGCGGTTTCGGTAATATACTGCTCCACTGCGCCGATCGTCACCGTTCCGTGTCCGGACTGCTCGATGACGCAGGAGCCCTCGCAAAGCCGGTCCTGCGGACAGATGCGCCCGCAAACTTCCGGCATGTTGTTGGTGGCCGACGAGACCGCATAGGCCTCTTCGAGACGGCCCTCCGCCACCAGCTTCAGCCAGTCGGGAATGTTATTGCCGAGAGGGCAATGGTCCTGACAGAAGGGCACGCCGCATTGCGAACAGCGCGCAGCTTGCGCTTTCGCTTTTTCATCGGCGAATTTGGCGTATATCTCGCCAAAATCCCGGCGACGCTCGCCGGGATTTCTTTTTTGTGGGGTCTCGCGATCGCGCGAGACGAATTTCAACATGCGCTCAGAAATGAGAGCCTCCCTGTCGAAATCAGCCTTTAGAGAATTCTGGATAAGCTTCAAGCCCAAGCTCGGCTTTGTCCAGCCCCAATCGCTCATCTTCATCGCTGGCGCGGATGCCCAAGGTGAATTTCAGAGAAAGCCAGCAGATTAAGCTAATCACGAACACGAAAACACCAATCGCGATCACGCCCGTTAACTGACCGAAGAAATTCACGCCGTCATTGCTGAGCGGCACGATGAGCGTGCCCCAGATGCCGCAGAAAAGGTGCGCCGGGATGGCGCCCACCACATCGTCGATCTTGAACTTGTCGAGCACCGGCACGGCGACCGAGACAATGACGCCGCCAACGGCGCCAATGAGAATCGCCTGCCAGATCGCCGGTTGCAGCGGCTCGGCCGTAATCGCCACAAGCCCGCCGATGGCGCCGTTGAGAACGATCGTAAGGTCCACTTTCTTATAGAGAATCTGCGTGAGGATCAGCGCAGTCACCACGCCGCCGCAGGCCGCCATATTGGTGTTGACGAAAATCTTCGACACATCGGTAGCGTCAGAAATAGTGCCTAGAGCGAGTTGCGAGCCGCCATTAAAGCCAAACCAGCCGAGCCAGAGAATAAACGTCCCGAGCGTTGCAAGCGGCAGGTTGGAACCCGGAATCGGCGTCACCTTCGCCCCGACATATTTGCCGGTGCGCGGGCCCAGAACGAGCGCGCCCGCCAGCGCCGCCCAGCCGCCGGTGGAATGCACCAGCGTCGACCCGGCGAAATCATCAAAGCGGGCGTCGAGCCAGCCGCCGCCCCAGACCCAGCCGGCCTGAATCGGATAGATGAAGCCCGTCAGCAACGCCACGAAGATCAGAAAGGGAAACAGCTTGATGCGCTCTGCGAGGGTTCCGGAAACGATCGACGCCGCGGTCGCCACAAAAACCATCTGGAAATACCAGTCGGAGTGCGCCGAATACCCATTACCAATGGATTCACTTTCATCGCCGCGCCAGATCAATTGAAATGGCGCAATAACGCCCCCTTCTGTGACGCCGTAAATAAGCTGATAGCCAATAAGATAAACCATCAGGCCGGCCACAGAATAAAGCGCTATGTTTTTCAGGCAGATCGTCGCCGCGTTTTTCGACCGGACAAGCCCCGCCTCCAGCATGCAAAACCCGGCCGCCATGAACATGACGACCATGCCGGAAACGAGGAACAAAAGCGTGTTGAAAACGAAGACCGACGTATCGGACGCCGGCGCAGGCGCAGCCGCCTCGGCGGCTTCCTGCGCAAATCCTTGAGATGCGCTGAACGCAATGAGCGCCGCCGTCGCGACGGCAATGATGTTTTTCTTTTTCATGATATTTTCCCGCTCGAATTAAAGCGCCGCCGCGCCGCTTTCTCCCGTGCGCACGCGCACGGCCTCTTCCAGATTGAGGACAAAGATCTTGCCGTCGCCGATACGGTCGGTTTTCGCGGCATCGCGGATGGTTTCAATGACCTTTGGCGCCTGACTCGCTTCAACCGCTATTTCAAGCTTCACCTTTGGCACGAAGTCCACGCGATATTCCGCACCCCGATAGACTTCGCTGTGACCTTTTTGGCGGCCAAACCCTTTCACCTCGGAAACAGTCATGCCGTCGACCCCTATTGAGGTCAGGGCGGTCCTGATTTCCTCAAGTCGGTGCGGCTTCACTACAGCGATTATGTACTTCATCTGTAAGCCCCTTTTTGTTTTTGCCCGACGCTCCCGCCTCGCCCGCAACCAGCGAATCGCAACGGCGCCGATTCCGCTGCAACGCTAACAATCAGGCTCCCGCTCCGCAACGCAAATCTGCTGCACCAGCGAAATTTTTTGACAATTCTTAGCATTTTCTGCCAATTTAATGACGTTTCTATCTTTCTGACGGTCTTTTTCCTGCTTTTTTCGCCGGAGATGCCCATTTTGACAATTTTATTATTGTGCGTCGCAACAGATACGGACAAGCTCTGTATGCGAATGACGTTCACTCCTCTGTGTACGTCATAAGTGAAATTGCAGGGAACCGCTCCGCCGTCCGGCGCGGGAAAGGTCTTTGCGCCAGAAAACAGCAAGAACAGGCGGGGGGTCGTGGCCCGGAGCAAGCCGCGCCGTAATCGCGTAAAGAGGAGATAACAATGAGGTCAATTCTGAAATTTTCGAGTGCAGCCGCCGCGCTGATCACAGCAAGCAGCATCTCAAGCGCCGCGCTCGCCCAGGAAGAAGCCGAAGGCCCGATTTCATTCTCGGCGAATGTGACATTAACCACGGACTACCGTTTCAGGGGCGTTTCTCAGACAGAAGAAGATCTCGCCCTTCAGGGCGGCTTCGATGTAGCGCATGAAAGCGGTTTTTATGTGGGCACCTGGGCGTCCAACCTTGCCGGCTGGGGAACCTTCGGAGGGTCAAATCTGGAGCTCGATATTTACGGCGGCTATGCAACGGATATCAGCGACTTCGGTGTCGATGTCGGTTTCGTGTGGTACATGTTCCCAGGCGGCCTCGACCGCACCAGCTATGGCGAGATCTACGGCTCAGTTGGCAAAAGCGTTGGCCTGCTGGATCTGACCGTCGGCGCCAATTACGCCTTCAAACAGGACGCGCTGTCGCTGAACAACGTCAAGCAAGACAACATTTATGTCTATGGCGACGCCGGCGTGGCGATCGGCGACTCGCCGGTCTCGCTGAGCGCACATCTCGGGTACACAGACGGCAACCCGGCGACGGGGCCGAATGGCTGGGTCCCCTCGCCCACAGGCACCTATCTCGACTGGGCGCTGGGCGTTTCCTATGACCTGCCCTGGGGCCCGATTGCGATTTCCGCGACCTATGTGGACACCGACATTTCGGAATCCGAAGCCGCCGCCTATTCGCTCGTCAACTCCGGATACCGTTACGGGATCGGTGACGCGACAGCGGTCTTCGCAATTTCCGCATCGTTCTAGGTCTCGTGCGGAGAACCGGCACATGTTGAGCTGAGTGCTGACATGCGTTTTGCTCGGCGCCGCATTAAAAAGACACACGACGGCAGGGCATGACAGTTTGTCTCCCTGACTTAAATGAAAAGCCATGGCGCTCTCCCCGCCATGGCTTTTTTCGTGACGAAGGGGTCAAGGCGAACCTTTTGCCGCGATTTGCGTTATCCAATTCAATCAATTAACTAGAAGGCTTATGGCGAAAGCAAATCCCTTCGCCGGTTATGACGCCGGCAAAAATTTCTGCGAACTTTTCGGCCCGCCCGGCGCTAAACAGGGCGACGCCAAGTCCCAATCGGGCGCCGCCAATCCGCTTGCGAAACGGTTGTCGAAATACAACGTCCGCACGCTAAATCAGCGCAACAAGGCGGCTGAGCGCGAGCTGCACAATCTCGGCATTACGTTCACGGTCTATTCCGACGCCGGCGCGATCGATCGCATATTGCCCTTCGATCCCATCCCGCGCCGCATTTCTCAGCCCGACTGGAAGAAGATTGACAGCGGCTGTCGTCAACGGGTGACGGCCCTGAACGCTTTTCTCGCCGACATTTACGGCAAGCAGCAGATCTTCAAGGACAAAATCATTCCCCGCGCGCTCGTCACGGGGAACAAGAATTTCCGCAAGGAAATGGTGGGCGTGAAGCTCCCACACAACACCTACACCCATATCAGCGGTGTTGACCTGATCCGGGACGACAAGGGCAATTTCCTCGTTCTGGAGGACAATTGCCGGTCGCCCTCAGGCGTGTCTTACGTCATCGAGAACCGGCATCTGATGATGCGTTCCTTTCCGGACCTGATGGAGGGGGTAAAGGTCGAGCCGGTGTCCAATTACGGCCAGAAATTGCGCGAGACCCTGCGCGAAACGGCGCCGCCGCGTATCCAGAACCCGCGCGTCGTTCTCCTCACGCCCGGCGTTTTCAACTCGGCTTATTTCGAGCATGTATTCCTGGCGCGCGAAATGGGCGTCGCCCTGGTGGAAGGTCGCGACCTCATCGTTGACGAAGAAGACCGCGTCTTCATGAAGACTATTGGCGGTCTTGAGCGCGTGCATATGATTTATCGGCGCATAGACGATGAATTTCTCGATCCGGAAGTCTTCCGCAAGGATTCCATGCTCGGCGTGCCGGGCCTCATGCGCTCCCTGAAAGCGGGCAAGGTGGCGATCGCCAATGCGGTCGGCGCCGGCGTCGCTGACGACAAGGCCGTCTACGCCTATATGCCGCGCATTATTAAATATTACCTCGACGAAGATCCCATCCTCGACAATGTGGAAACTCATATCTGCCGCGAGAAAGAGTCGCTCGATTATGTGCTTGAGCACCTGGAAGACCTGGTGGTGAAGCCGGTCGGCGAATCCGGCGGCTATGGCATTGTCGTCGGACCCATGGCGAGCAAGGCCGAGATTGCGGGCGTCCGGCGCGCCATTAAGAAAAATCCGAAAAACTACATCGCCCAGCCGATGATTCAGCTTTCCGTATCGCCGACGCTCACCAAGAACGGATTACGGGCGCGCCATGTAGACCTTCGTCCCTTCGTGCTGACAGGCAAGGAAAGCTGGGTGCTGCCCGGCGGGCTTACCCGCGTTGCGATGCGGGAAGGATCGATCATCGTCAATTCGTCCCAAGGCGGCGGCTCCAAAGACACCTGGGTTTTGCGCTGATGTTGTTATCCCGTTACGCAGAAAGCGCCTTCTGGCTCGGCCGCTATATGGAGCGGATTGAAAGCCTGTCGCGTCTCCTGATGGTGACCGAAAGCTTCGCCGCGGACCAGGATTCCGACGACGCCTGGGCGCCGATCCTTAATGTTTTTGCCGACACCACCTCATTCGAAGAGCGCGGCAAGGCGCTCACGGCGCTCAATGTGGCGAATTTTTATATTTCCGACGCGGCCAATCCGAATTCCATTTTCTACGCATCGCAGATGGGAAAAGAAAACGCGCGTTCCTTGCGCCATCTGATCTCCACCGAAAGCTGGCGGCAAATCTCGGTTTTTCACAGCAGTATCGCGACGCTGCAACGCCGCCGTTTCGCCCTGTCGAAACTCAGTGAGATCTGCATGAGCATCCGCGAAAGCTGTTTCACTTTTCGCGGCGTCATGGAGGCGACCTGTTACCGCGACGAGGTCTGGCGCTTCAACCAGCTCGGCGCCGCCCTGGAGCGCGCCGACCAGGTGACGCGTCTCATCGACATCAAATATTTCCGCTTCGACCGCGACGATGACGATGAAGCGGCGCCGCCGGATGTCGCCTGGTGGAACACGCTCTTGCGTTCCGCGTCCGGCTACCACGCGTTCCAGCGGCGGTATTCCTTCAACGCAGACCCGGCCGACGCAGCAAATTTCCTTCTCTGCGATCCCTGGCTGCCCCTCTCCGTCACCAATGCGGCGGAAACGGCGCTCTACCAGATCAAGCAGCTGGAGGACGATTTCGACGCCGCCCCGGGCCAGGAGGTCAAGCGTGCGGCGAGCGCCCTGCGGGAACGGCTGGACTCCCCGCCGGCCCGGCTTTCCGGCCGCACCCTTCACCGCTATCTCGACCATGTCCAGCAGGAGATCATGGGGCTCGCCATCGCCGTCAATGACCGCTATTTTGAGCCGGCATAAGGCGCGGCGGTCATCGTCGGCCATTTAACAGAAAAATAAGACCGCTTCTCCTTATAAGGTCACAAGAAAAGCTTAAGTGTAGCCGGTCATGAGCGTTCCAAAACCCAGCGTCAGCACCGATCTGTTACAGGTCACGCACGTCACCCGTTATCGGTATTCAAAGCCGGTGACATTCGGGCGCCATCGCGCCATGTTCCGGCCTCACGAAAGCAACGACATGCGCCTGACGTCGTTCGAAGTTTCGGCCAATCCCGCCGCAGCCCAACACTGGGTGCATGACGTTTTTTCCAACTCAAAGACGATTCTCGATTTCTCAAGCGCTCCGCCGTCTGAATCGCTCGAAATCACCTGCACGTTCAATGTGGTGCGCAGCAGCGTCGAAGTGCCGGTCTTTCCGATCGCCCTCTCCGCGCAGCGTTATCCTTTCGACTATCCGAAAGAGCAGATTCCAGACCTTATCGCGCTGATCCGGCCGGAATACGATCATCCGGAAGCAGCCGTTAATGAATGGGCGAATGCGTTGAGACGTCAGGCGGGAGACGACACCTGGTCCATTCTGACAACGATCAACAGCACCATTCACGAAACGCATGTTTATAAACGCCGCGAGGAGCCCGGGATTCAAAAGCCCCGTCAAACGCTCGAACTCGGCGAAGGCTCATGCCGCGATTTCGCGATTCTGATGATTGAAGCGGTGCGCCAGCTCGGCTTCGCGGCGCGCTTCGTCACCGGCTATCTCTATGATCCGCTGACGGATCAACCGGGCGGCATGCAAGGCTCTGGCGCCACCCACGCCTGGGTGCAGGTGTTCCTGCCCGGCGCCGGCTGGATTGAATTCGATCCCACCAATGGCCTCATTGCTTCGGGCAATCTCATCCGCACCGGCGTGGCGCGAACGCCCTCTCAAGCGGTTCCGCTCGACGGCTCTTTCCATGGGGACATGAATGATTTTCTCGGCATGGAAGTCGACGTCAACGTCACTGCGCTGGCGCCGACGCTGAAAAGCTAAACCCTAAAGAAGCGGCGGAAAAGCTGTACGCAATGAACGCTATCCGAGCTCAGGCTGGGCGTCGTCTTCCTGTTCATCCGCTTCGAGCAACGGGTCTTCTTCCGTTTCATCCACTTCCCCGTCAATTTGACCCTCGCCTTCCGGCACGCCGACGCCCACTTCCGGGCGGCCCTCGCTGTCGCGAACAACCTCGACATCAACGGGCTCGCTTTCAAGCGCGGGATCGGTCTCGCGCGGCGCAGCAACATCAAGATCGGCGTCTTCCGGAGCCGTATTGCTTTCAAGGCTGACATTCGGCGCGTCGACAGCCGGCAAGTCCGTCTCATCGGCCGGATCTGGATTTCTGAGCCACAAGACGAGCAAAATCAGGATGGCGATGGCGGCGATCATGGTCAGAATTCTGGTCATATTATCCTCCGCTTGAGAAACACATCGTGGCCGGACCGGTTCCGGAAAACGCGAGGTTCGGACGGTTGTGGCCGCAATGCTTGCGCCGCGCTGAACGCTTCCTCACAAGACGGATGTAGAGAAAAAAGGCCCCCACAATCAGGGGCCACAGCACTATCGGACCGGATAAAAGAGTTGTGCGACGAGCGGAAGCGACTGGCCATGACGACGCCGGGGACTATGCTCAGCGGCGTCATGGCCAACGCGCACGCACCGGGCGCAGAGATGACTCCCGGCGCCCGATGTTGTTGCGGTCCGAAGGCCCCCTGGCCGCCATCCCCGCCGGCTCTCGCCAAGCAAGGGCGCCGTCTCTCCCCGATTGCATCCCTCAGACCAACGCAGATTGACCGAGAAAGGCGCCGACGGTCTTTCCTGAAATGCTGAAAGATTCTGAAATCAGCTTGGCAGATTCTGAAAGAAAATGAAAAAGCTTCTATATTAATGACTTAAGGCGCGGTTTGAAGCGAATGCGAAAGAAGGTTTCCATCCGGCGGCCCTTCACCGCTCGGCCATCTTTTGCTCCATCAGCGGATAGATAAAGCCATAAAGGCCCTCTCGCGTTTCAGCCGCGCCCTGCCCGCCCTTTTCGGAAAGCAGGGTATGCTGCGCCTCCGACGTCAATATCGTGTATAGGTAGAAGGGAGTCTCATCGCCTCGCGCTCGCATTTCCTCCAACAGCTTGAAGCCTGCAAGGGGTTCTCCATTTCGGCCCATATCGGAGATCACTGCGTCGTAATGAGGATACATGGACAACATCGCCAACGCTTCTTCCGTAGTCTCGACCGCATAGACGGCGATGTTCCTGTCTTCGAAGGCTCTTTTTTCGATGGCGTTGTTTTGTGGATTGTCATCCACCCACAAAATCCGGCCCAGGGTGTTTGAAGGCTCGCTGGAAACCAGCGCTGTTTCAACGCTGCTCTCAGGCTGGCGCGGCATCGTTAAAAACAGGACGATTGCGACGGCCCCAAGCGCCGCCCCCGCCAGCGGCAAAAGAAATCGCCGGCCTTGAGGCTGGGGCCGGCTGTGCTCGGCATCCACGTCTTCACTCGTCACCGCAAGACAATAGCCCGCCCCGTAGATCGCCTTGAGATTCTCGCCTTCGGGGCCCAGCGCCTTGCGCAGCCGGCCGACAGCTTTCGCCAGCGAATTTTCATGCACAACGCGGCCGGGCCAACCGATCTCCAGGAGCCGGTCTTTTGGAATCGCCTCGCCCTGCGCGGCGAGCAATGCGGATAGAATGGCGGCCGAGGATCGATCCAGCGCAACACGTTCGTCATCGTCGCGAAGGAGAGAGGCCGCGCCTTCATCAAACGCCACGGCGCCGAAGCGCCAGATCTTGCCCGTGGCGGAAGCCATTGAATCTTCTTACGTTACGCAAATTGGGGACTTTTATCATATGGCCGGGCGCTCGCGCGGCAAGACTTTTCCCCCATCCATGTTTCGAAAGTTCGCCTGATGTTCCAGTTGGGCAACGACTCCCTGGCCGGGCTAACCGAACAAAAAATCATCCTGATGGAGGTCTGCGACGGCTGCGCCGGCGATTGTCACGGAGTTTCCGCCGCCGAGATCGATGACCACGTCGCCGCCAAGCTCTGAGGCCGCCGCGAGCACGTCGGCGAAGTCATCGAAGACGCCATCGAAGGAAGAGAGATCGATCACATCCTCGCTCCCCGCGCCCGCAGCGAAGCCGGTGATCACATCGTCGCCCTCGCCGGCGTTGAACACGAAGAGGTCGTCATCGCCATTGCCCGCCAGCGTGTCGTCGCCTTCTCCGCCGATCAGCGTGTCATTCCCATTGCCGCCATAGAGAAGATCGGCGTCATTGCCGCCATACATCACGTCGTCGCCGTCCTGCCCGCGCAGCGTGTCGGCGAGATTGCCGCCGTCGA
The DNA here is from genome assembly GCA_002704915.1 of Parvularcula sp. Lineage (GTDB taxonomy): Bacteria > Pseudomonadota > Alphaproteobacteria > Caulobacterales > Parvularculaceae > Hyphococcus. The sequence continues at coordinate 5,901 of PAIP01000078.1, read as the reverse complement.
GAAGGTCGTTGCCGCCGCCGCCGGTGATGCTGTCCATCCCGGCCCCGCCGAACAGAGAGTCGGCGTCATTGCCGCCAATCACCGTGTCGTCCCCATTGCCGCCGTCCAGCGTGTCGGCGCCGTTGCCGCCGGTCAGATAGTCATGACCGATATCGCCGAAGATGGAATCGTTCCCGGCGCCGCCAAGCAGCGTGTCGTGTCCGCCGCCGCCATCCAGCGTGTCGTCGCCAAGCCCGCCGGAGAGGTAATCTTCGTCATTGCCCCCCAGCATCAGGTCGTCGTCATTGAGCCCGCGCAGCGTATCCTCGAGATTGCCGCCGTCGAGCGTATCATTGCCGTCGCCGCCCGACAGGCTGTCATAACCCGCCCCGCCGATCACCATGTCATCGCCGTCGCCGCCGATCACCGTGTCGTCGCCATTCTCGCCGTCGAGCACATCCTGCCCGTCGCCGCCGGTCACATAGTCCGCGCCCACGCCGCCATAAGCCGTATCGTCGCCAAAGCCCGCGTAAACCGTATCCGCGCCGCCGCCGCCGTCGAGATAGTCATCGTCGCCCTCGCCCCGAAGTTCGTCCGCCCCGAACGAACCCAAAAGACTGTCGTCGCCATTGCCGCCCCGCAGCGTGTCGTTCCCGGCCCCGCCATCCAGCGTGTCATCGCCATCATCGCCGGAAAGAGCGTCATGGCCGCTATCGCCATCAAGCATGTTCGCCTGCGCGTCGCCGCTCAAGGTATCATTGAACTTCGCGCCGATCAGATTTTCGATCGAGGTCAGAATGTCACCCTGCGCATCACCGCCGCTTGCAGTTCCTGCAAGCAGATTAACGGCAACCGCACCGCTTGAGCCGACGTAGCTCGCTGTATCATTGCCGGCGCCGCCGTATAATTCATCCGCCCCACCGCCGCCTTCTAGCGTATCCTGACCTTGCTCGCCGGCAAGCGTGTCATTCTGACTCCCGCCAATGAGCGAGTCGTCACCCCAGTTCGCGTTGACGAAGAGAACGAGGTCGTCCGCAATAATGGTGTCATCGCCGCGACCGCCGGTTATGCTCATTCGGGAAATATTCTGCAAAGTGTCAGTTTCACCAGTGCTTGTGGACACGGTGTTTCCGGCTTGAACAACGGAAAACGCCGTGTCTATCGGCGTATTGCCCAGCCCCAGCAAATCGCGGTCGTAAACGACCGTTGTTGCATAACCGGCCGCTGCGGAACCGATAAGCAAGTCGTCTCCGACCCCGCCGTAAAGGGCAACGCTTCCATATTCGCTGACCAGCGTGTCATCGCCTGCGCCGCCATAGAGCTTGTCCGAATGAAACGAACCGTCATTTGGATGACCGGAATCAAGATAATCATCGCCATCCCCGCCTTCGAGCGTATCATTGCCCTCACCGCCGATGAGCGTGTCATTGCCGGCGTCGCCATAGAGACTGTTGTTTCCGGCGCCGCCAATAAGGAAATCATCCCCTTCACCACCTTCAAGCGTGTCGTTGCCGCCGCCGCCATCGATTGTATCGTTTCCATCATAGCCGAAGAGCATGTCAGCGCCGCCGGTTACGGAGGCGCCGCCGACAATCTGCATGTCTCCGTAAATTTCATCGCCCAGCGCCGACCCATGAATGGTGTCGTCGCCGGCGGTCAGGTTTCCGATTCCCGTGGACGCATCACCGACCAATACAATTTGGGTCGGCTGTACGGTCGCGGACCGCAAGTCGATAAAATCATCGCCGCCGACAAACGTCCCGCTGAAGCTTTCAACGTCACCGTAAATGCTAAACCCCGCCGTAGAGTCGTCAGGGATCGCGGACGGCGTAAAAATATCGTCGCCGCCTTCTGCGGATGTGCTGGAAATGATGAAGTCGCCGACTAGGGTTCGCGCGCCGGCGACGGTGAAAGTATCGTCGCCGCCGATCGCCTGCCCGTCATCAACGCTGTTATAGTCTCCCACAAGCCGTGGAAAACGTCCCGTAAAGGTATCTGGCGCGCCTCCGCCCTGGAAGACGTCATCGCCGCCAACATGCAGGAGCCCATCGGTGATAAAAGCGCCGTCGCCCGACCAGTCGGCACTCGCCATGCTGGAGAATGTAAAATCGAACGTATCGGCGCCGCCTAAGACGGTTTCCCAGAACCGGGCGAGCACGGCGTCCGAACTCCCGGAGACGCCGATGCCCAGATCGGCGATATTGATCGACAGGCCGGTAATGATGATTTCCGCGGCGCCCGCGCCATCATTGTCGAAGTCGATGGCGATCTGTTCCACCGTCCCGCTGACCGGCAAGCTGCCGTCATCTGTGAGTGACGTCCCGGTCAGGTAAACCGCGTCCCCGCCTGTTGTCAGATAGGAATACTCGCTCGATCCGGCGCTAATTGTGGAGGCGTATTCAACGACCTGCTGATCGCCGTTATAGGCGCGTCTATCCAAAAAACTGAAAGATACGTTCGCCATGCCACCACCCCGTAAAAACCCTATAATACAATAGGAGCCGCTCTATCTTTTTTAGCAAGAACTTTTGCCGGCCTTGCGCATTTTACTTTGTTACGCTTGGCGTCATTGCCGCCTGTTATAACATTATTACGACGACGTTTCCGTGACGGCCGTGAGGGGCGGTCGGCGCGAAAGCCGGTTTTGACGGCGCGCGGCGCCCTCTTCCATTTCCACAGGTTCGCCCTATGTTCTCCGGATGCCAGCCAAGTCCACACACCGCCCCGGATACGACCCGAAAGCCCGGCGCCCGAAAGCCCAGCCCGTCACCCCGCAAGAGGAAGTGACCAAGGGCGGGTTTTCCGAGGCCGTCGCCACCTATCACGACCGGCTGGCGACGCCGCTCGCCGAGTGGACGCCGCACCGTCCCGAGCGGCCGGAGAAAACCGGGCGCTCGAAACCGCTGAGGGTTGTGTCCGATTACGAACCCGCGGGCGACCAGCCGACGGCGATCAAGGAACTCTCCGAAGGGATCAAGACCGGCGAGTGGGACCAGGTGCTCTTGGGCGCGACCGGCACGGGCAAGACCTTCACCATGGCCAAGATCATCGAGGCGACCCAGCGCCCGGCCCTGATCCTTGCGCCCAACAAGACCCTCGCGGCCCAGCTCTATGGCGAGTTCAAAGCGTTCTTCCCCGACAACGCCGTGGAATATTTCGTCTCCTACTACGACTATTACCAGCCGGAGGCCTATGTTCCGCGTACGGACACATACATAGAAAAAGAATCCTCCATCAACGAGCAGATCGACCGCATGCGCCACGCCGCGACGCGGGCGATCCTCGAACGCGACGACGTGATCATCGTCGCCTCGGTGTCGTGCATTTACGGCATCGGCTCGGTGGAGACCTACACCGCCATGACCTTCTCCCTGAAGGTCGGACAGGAGCTGACCCGCACCAAGCTCCTCGCCGATCTCGTGGCGCTGCAATATAAGCGCAATGACAACGCCTTCGCCCGCGGCGCCTTCCGCGCCCGCGGCGACACCATCGAGATCTTCCCCGCGCACTATGAAGACCGCGCCTGGCGCGTCTCCATGTTCGGCGACGAGATCGAAAGCCTCACCGAATTCGACCCGCTCACGGGCCAGAAGACCGGCGATCTTGAGGAGGTGACGCTCTACGCCAACTCTCACTATGTGACGCCGCGCCCGACGCTTCAGCAGGCCATGAAGGCGATCAAGGCCGAGCTCGAAACCGTTCTGCCCATCATGCGCGAGGAAGGCCGCCTCCTGGAAGCCCAGCGCCTCGAACAACGGGTGCAGTTCGACCTTGAGATGATGGCCGCCACCGGCGCCTGCAACGGCATCGAAAACTATTCGCGCTACTTGACCGGCCGCCAGCCGGGCGAGCCGCCCCCGACCCTGTTCGAATATCTGCCGGAAAACGCCCTCGTCTTCTGCGATGAAAGCCACGTTACCGTACCGCAGATCGGCGCCATGTTCCGCGGCGACTTCAACCGCAAGAAGACCCTCGCCGAATATGGCTTCCGCCTGCCCTCCTGCATGGACAACCGGCCCCTGAAATTCGAGGAGTGGGAGAAGATGCGCCCGCAGACGGTGCACGTTTCCGCAACGCCCGGCGACTGGGAGCTCAATCGCACCGGCGGCGTCTTCACCGAACAGGTGATCCGCCCCACGGGCCTCGTCGACCCGGTGGTGGAGGTGCGCCCCGTCACCGGCGAAAAATCGAACCAGGTCGACGACGTCATCGCCGAGTGCAAGGCCGTCGCCAAGAAAGGCGGGCGCGTGCTCGTGACGACGCTCACCAAGCGCATGGCCGAGGACCTCACCGAATATATGCATGAACAGGGCGTGCGCGTGCGCTACATGCATTCCGACATCGACACGCTGGAGCGGATCGAGATCATCCGCGATCTTCGTCTTGGGGCCTTCGACGTGCTGGTGGGCATCAACCTGTTGCGCGAAGGCCTCGACATTCCCGAATGCCAGCTCGTGGCGATCCTCGACGCCGACAAGGAAGGCTTTTTGCGCTCGGAAACCTCGCTGGTGCAGACCATCGGCCGCGCGGCGCGGAACGTCGACGGCCGGGTCATTCTCTATGCGGATCAAATCACCGGCTCCATGGAGCGGGCCATGGGGGAAACGGAGCGCCGCCGCGAAAAACAACTCGCCCATAACAAGGCGCACGGCATCACCCCGGCCACGGTGAAGGCGAAAATCGCCGAGATCGCCCAGTCGGAGGACGAAGGCGCCAAAGCCGCCATGGGCCAGACTTTTGTTGGTCACAGGCAAACGCGCGGCGGGTTTGCGGAGGAAGCGGAGGAATTCTCCGGGCCCGGCCACAACCTCAAGGCCCATCTCGACGCCCTCGAAAAACAGATGCGCGAAGCCGCCTCCAACCTCGAATTCGAAACCGCCGCGCGGCTACGGGACGAGATCAAGAGATTGCAGGACGTGGAGCTTGCTGTTTCCGATGATCCGCTCGCCCGTCAGTCGGATATCGAGGCCCGCGTCGAGGCAAGCTCCGAAGGCCGGATAAAGAAGTCAGAGGGGACGGTGAGTAATATTCGGAGCAAGCCGAGGGGTGCGAAGGGAAAGCGGCGGTAACCAAGCGGCATCTACATTAGAATGCTTGCCACCGTCACATTATTAGATAACCAGTCCAAAAATAGAATCTGTTATGGAGATATCTAGCTGAATACTCCGAACGTAGCAAAAAGTGCTACTGACCTCAATTCCTAATAGCAAACATGATTGACTTGAGATCAGAACGCGAAAGTATTTGCAAACTAGAGCCGCGAAACTCACTGTATAAATTAAGGCCTCCCTCAATATGACAGAGCATTCCAATCAAGTTCATTCGGTGTACGACTATCTAAGCCTTATCTTCTCAGGCTCCGGGGCAGCCATTGTTGTCGCTATAACAATGCTTTTAGGTCTAATACTTGTGATCAGAAATCATTCAAAATTTGATTCTGTAAGCTTTAATGAGAAAGGTATCGGGGTCAAAACTCGACCACAGGAAGCCGAAGAATTAGAAACACAAAAAAAGATTGCGCCTGAGACCAAAGCAAATCCGATAGATGAAGACAAAAAAGACACGATAACAGATAGTCGTGATTCGACAAAAAAAGGCGACGAGAACAATCGCGATATTCACTTTCGACTTTTCGATGCATATGTCGACAATAACATGGACGGAGTAAGGGCTGCTTTTGAAGCCTTTAGTCATGAAGATAAAAACGATGAATACTGGCAAAGCACGTACCTTCAGTACTTGTTGTTACTCGGAGATGATAGCTCCCTTCCCACACTAAAAGGATACGCTACTCATCATAAAAAACATTACGCCGCCACCAAACTAGCAGAATTGGCCTGTCCCCGGTTTGAAGGACACCGAGATAAGGTGTTTCACTCGAACTGGAGGCTATCATGGGAAGACGAAGGACGCACAGCGAGG
>PAIP01000077.1 GCA_002704915.1 Parvularcula sp. | reverse complement strand
TTGAACTCCTCGCTGTGCGTCCTTCGTCTTCCCATGATAGCCTCCAGTTCGAGTGAAACACCTTATCTCGGTGTCCTTCAAACCGGGGACAGGCCAAACAGAACAAACCATTTTGAGGAGGATGACCCGTAGTACGGAGAATCGGTCGCATTTTGAACAGGTTTCCAAATGTAAAGAAATATCTTCAAAACCTGACAGCGGCATACGCAAACTTGAAGAGCAAAATCATATTTGAGCTATCTTACGCCACTAACTCTATGCCATTGCTCGGCGAGCCATTTCAGGTGAACTGTCTAAACTCCGTCTCTTTCTGGTCGTAGATCTTTTCCAACCCTTCGAGAAGGTTGAGCTGCTTCATGTCCGATGTAGATGTAATGATTTCCGCAAGTGATTTCCTAGCCGCCTCAGGTGTCAGCCAGCTTGGTTCAATTTCTTCGGTAGCGTACCGGTCAGCTATGCATTTTTTGAATGCGTCCATATCTGCTTTGGCCAACGTATCAGAAGCGTGAAAGTAGACTAGCCGTTTGGCCAACTCCTTTAGCCGATCGTCTTCAAATGTATCAGCAATTTCGGCTCTCTTGATCCATTCTGGTCTGTGAAAGGCTAGAATGCGCCGCTCATCAGCTGACGAATAGAACCCCTCGTAAATCCGTTCCTCAACTTCTGCCTCCTCATCCACTTCATATTCACCTTCAATCGCAATCATTGCATTTATGATGCGCTGTTTGATGAGTTGGTTGACCTTAAGAAACGATGCCCTTTCCCGGTCTTTGCTTAAGTTGCTGAAACCTAGTTCCTTATAGTTTTCCAGAGCCTCAAGGCTTGTGATTATCGGAGACGCATTGGTTTTCACCCTCCGTACAGGCCGTGGCGTTGATGCTAACAAATCTTCCAATGCGCTACCTTGCGCCGCCACAAGCGCCTCAAAATTATCATCTAAGGTGACGGCGAATATGGTGTTTGAATTGGCCGGATGCTGGCCAATAGGCGTTACCAGCCTTGAGTATCCTTTGTTGTAGAAAAACTCCGTCAGCAAAAAAACATCGGTATTCTCAATGAACTCAGAAACGATCCGCTTTTCAGCCGAATTTCGTAGCCTCTTCCATAGATCGGGCGCCGTTTTGGCCACTTTTTTGGTCATGTAAATCGTTGCTTCAACATCTGCCAGGGCATCGTGAGCATTCTCATGCGAAAACCCATTAGCAGGCGCAAGCTGATCTAGTTTGAATACCGGTCTGCCTTTTTCATTCAAAGGTATTGTCAATGTACCGGGTGAAAAAATGGTAGACGCCTGCATCAACTGCAAAGCATCCGTTCTTCCATTCCCATTGGTATTTGTCAGATAGATTGGTAGCAGGTTCTGATAGAATGCAGAACGCAACATTGCTTCATCAAATCGCAGAGAGTTATAGCCGATGAATATAGCCGGGCTCCACTCCTCCAGCTTTTGTTTTATGGCACACATCATTTCATAATGCGTCGGCAGCGATGTGTCGGTCAGCATTTCTGCCGTGACACCAGTTACAAGCATTGCCATGGGATGTGGCACCACATGTGGCAAAAGCCTACATCGTATTTCAAAACGATCCAGCTCGTTGAACTGCTCATCTGTCTTGATGGCCGCAAACTGCAGAATCTGATCAAAAAATGGATCAGTTCCAGTCGTTTCCGTATCGTAGAATACGAGGGCCATTAAAACTCCTCAGCTCCAGTTCCAATATGTAGAGGACATAAGACGCCCGTAGCATATGCCTCTAGGTAAGCACGTTTCTTGGGGCTCGCCACGACCAGATACTTAAAGCTATATCCGTTTCTCAACCTTGCCCCTTTACCTTTCAAATACTTCTTCGAAAACGATGAGGAGTTAGCAAGATGGTTGTAAAGACGCTGGCGAAGACCATTCCGGCCGCGCAGGGTCCTGCCAACATGCAGTATCTTTCCCTTGGGACTGTAGATTAAATAAACGCCATGCCCATTCGGTGCATCAAGCATTTGCCGTTCAGCGGGAAAAGATACGGCCCTTGAGGCGATAAGCTTTTTGAACAAGGCCTGAATCTCAGGAAGTCTTGGCTTCATATTTTGAGTCCCTAACGGCAATCGGACTAAATTTTTCTATTTAGGCTTTTTCCCGACACTTTTGATGAACCGTGTTCAACACGAATTGACGGAGGCTTATATGAAATCTCCAGAAATTTCGACCCGCGCGATCCAGTTACTGAATTTCAGAGCACCAAAGATCGAGAATTTTTCATAAACGCCCCGTCTGATAGCTTGTACTGCAGATGCTACACACTTAGAGCGCGCCATAAAGTGGATCGGTCCACATTCAGAATCCCGGCCATAGTTGCAATCGTTTCCTGCCCTGACCCAATCATGAGCTTGGCGTGCTCGATTTGCGAGGCGGAGAGTTTTCGTTTTCTTCCAATATGCTTGCCCCGTTTCCGAGCAGCATCTTGCCCCGCTTTTGTTCGCTCTATGATCAAGCCACGCTCAAATTCCGCAAGTGCACCCATCATATGAAAAATGAGCTTTCCACCTGCGGAGCAAGTATCGATCGCTTCAGTTAGAGACCGGAATTCAGCTCCCTTTGAATGGATGATTTCAACTGTTTCGATCAAGTGACTCAAAGACCGCCCTAGCCGATCAAGTCTCCAAGTGACAAGTTGATCCCCACTCCCTATCGAATTCAGTGCTTGAGCAAGGCCATCCCTATCGCGTTTTGCTCCTGAAGCTCCTGCATCTTGGAAGATGGCCTCGCACCCAGCAGAAGTAAGGGCATTTAGCTGAAGGTCCAGGTTTTGTTCGATTGTGGAAATTCGAGCATAACCTATGCACCGCATACTGATTATTATGCAACAGACTTTTGCAACGGACAAGACCTTGAAATTGCTTGTGTCAGAATCTGTTGCAAAAGGGAGCGTTTTTGCAACTTTGCCAAGAAGGTGACCCAATGAAAACTACACAGCCTGCAGCCACTTAAGCTAAGGAAGACTACGCAACTCGTAGCCAGAACCCGCTTGAAGCGTCATTTCGAATTCCTTTGGAGAAAGACCGCTGTTCTTTAGGAGTGCTCGATAATAATCACGCCTCGATTGCGGCATTTTATAACCGAATATTATCTCTACAATGGGACCCGGATATGGTTGGAGGCCACCACCAGACTCCACATACCTCCACTCTCGCTCATAGTTCCATGTCAATGTCTTCGTGCTGATGGACGCCCGAAAAACCGGATCATCAAAAGCTAATCGAGCCTCCGCTTTAATCCCAGCACCATGACTAGTAATCAAACTAACTTCTTGTTTAAAACCTGCAGTTAGAGTTGGCTTTTCATCAGCGTAAGTGACCCTCATCGTATGGACAGAATTTCCAAGTTGATTGGAGTTATTGCGTTGAAAACCAAAAACTAAACCGCGATGCCCATTTGCATAATGCGACCACATTAATTCAGAATCTGGAGCCTCCGATAAGCTAAATATTCCTACCGTCTGTAGTTGTCGTCGCAGTTTTACGAATATCTCTTCAGGTCGAGAAAGTTCTACGCCATGGTCTGCGTATAAGGCTCTAACAGCGCGCATCTGCCTAGGATGTGGCATGCGCTTAACCTTATTGCGCCAATGACGCGTTTGACGAGGCGTAAGTGAAAAAAGCGTAGTTGGCTGCCGCCCAGGAAACTGCGTAAGCGCGCCCATAATCTGAGCACATTCCATACTATGTATGGTTTTCTCTTGCCACTCTTTGGGTATTTCACCAATCTGACACTCTAACGGGTCATTAAGCCCTTGAGCCGTCGATAGCCAAACACGTTTCTCCAATAACATAGACTCAGTATAAGGTGAGTCATCCCTATACTTATAAAGCACGGCGGGCTCATTTCGTGTCATCGCCTTGCTCCTACACCATTAAAAGCTATGCTTTCTTAAGACGGACGCCTATTGGACCTCGACGGGCAAAGCGTATTTCAAACCCAATATTGTCGCCGACCCTTAGCTCATCCCAATTCTCTTCGTCCGATAGCGCGGCCGGACAAAATATATCGTCGTGATATATCGATGCCTTGACAAAAGCATAGTTGTCCAGCTTTCTTTCGATGAAGCCGTTTGTGGGCGGGATTAGAGCAGACACCTGCGTATGTTCTGTTGTCACCCGTTTCAGAAACTGGCTATCTGCCTTTTCTTCCACTGCTTGAAATGTTTTGCGCGCCTCAATTGCGCGCCCCAAGCCCAGCTGGATCTGACCGTGCAGGTGGCGAGCAAAAAAGTTGCTGTCACCAATTGAGTATGATCTGGCCGCATGGGTTTCCGCGTCTTTCAAGTTACCAGAATGAATATAATATGAACAAAATGCCTGATGAACCGCCTTATTATCAGGGAACCTCTCCTGAGCCTCAGACAGAAATTTAGCTGCCAGTTCGGACTTTCCTTTGTGCATATAGTGCTTGGATAAACGTATACCTACACCCGGCGTTTTTGGTTTCGAACGCCATGCCTTTTCCAAAGCATCAATGGCCTCTTTTGAATTGCCCAAAATATCATGGACTTTGGCCTCCGTCTGCTGGAAGTCAGGTTCGTTTGGAAAAAGTTGTTTGGCACGCGCCAGCACGTTTTCTGTATCTTGGATTTTTTCAGCCAAAATAACACTTTTATACTCCAATTCGGCACCGCGCTGCGCCTCGTTTACTTTATCCTTCAGTTCATCCGCATGAAGCTTGCACAGAGTAGAAAGCGAATATTTGTCATTTGGCCTATTCAACTTCGAGAGACGTTCGCGCGTTTTTCTCCGCAATTGCTCTTTCAATATTGGCTCATTCACATCATTAGCGCGCTTACGTGCTATCTCCGCTTGGGTGTGAATAATTGAGAAATTTTTGGGATCATTTCCGTGGGCTTTATCGATACACTCTTCCGCCAATACAAGTGACCCAAGCCCATGTTGCGTCTCGAAGATTGCCGCTTGTTGATCGACAAATGCAGCTTCATTCGTTAAATCACGCACTCTAGAATAGATTTTACGCCCCGCCTCAGCCGTACTCAATACCGAAGAAAGATAATGCCCTTTCACGATTTGTGATAAAGCTTCACTATCGACAGAGTATCCTACGTCCAGTCCCTCCAGGACCCTTACGAATTGGGAGACCACTTCTTCATCAGCTGTACAAACTTGTCGGAACACTAATTGAGCAACTCGAGCATGTCGCGCTCGATACTCATAGTCTCCAGACAAATAATTGTGCGATGCATAAACAAGATGCTTAAGGGGTGAAAAAAGACGTTCCTCATAGTAGTGAAAAGGTATGCCAGATATCCGTGATATTGTACCCGCCCTTATTGGTATCCCAAACTGATTGAAAGTACATATATCCAAGTAGAGTTGTTGAGCTTCGTCAGGAATAACGCCTTCAAACTCCTCCAGCACAATTTGCTCGAACGGCTTTCCTAAAGTCGCCTCATGGAGAGCAACCAAAAGGTGCCTATCTGACCGTGACTCAAAAAATTCTTTTCTATCTTCAAAACTAATATCTTTCAGCAAACCCAGGCTGTCATGCTTTTCGAGCAAATCTAGTAGCGCAATAATTTCCTTAGATGAAAGCTTTCCAATTTCATATTCTGTGGGCTCAAACTTCATTAGGTAGTCCTGCACCAAACCCCATTCGTTCGAGCGCTCAGCAGATACCACAGTTAATGGAATTTTTAATTTTGTTGTATGGCTTAGGAGTTCTCTGATTGTTGACATATAAAGGCCAATTCTATCAACAAAAAGAAACACCCGCTTGCCGGTTAGCTCATAAAGCTCCTGTATTGCCTCGGCACTTATTGATACGTTTGGCCGATTCCATAGCGTCAAGACGTCTAGACTATTCGCAGCTGTCCAAGCCGCACGCTTTAATGCAATCGTCTTTCCGCTTCCTCCGGGACCGGTTACGACAAATAGTCGCGAAGCTGTATCGGAGGTTTCGTTAGTGACGGCCTCAAATAGGATTGTTTGTGTAAGCTTGCGCTCAAAATCTAGGTCCTGCTTCACGCACCCCCAACCACTGTCATACCCACGGTAGAATTGTTTCGCGTCTTGAGGATCAGATTTCACATCGGTATGAACATGCTCGATTTCAAACTCTAGACTACGCTTGAGAATATCTGATGCCTGATCGTTTGTTTTGAAATGCCGCCGTATTGGCGACTTTAATGTCTCCTCGTGCACAACGGGAGCACGCAGCAACGGCGGCAAATCTACAGATAGCTGCTGCATGAAATCCTGGAATGTCGCATTCACAACACCGATGTTCTTGGAATTCCAAAACGCAACTTCATTCTCATCAGATTTGGGCGCTACTATGTAGAATCTAGGTCGATTTTTTTCAGGCAGCTCATATACAAGCCGACGGATATGAAGATCGCCGAGATTGTATCCAGCAAAAATTATGGGGCTTTCAAATGCCAAATCCTCAAGGCGGCCAAATAATCTCTTTCTATGGCTTAGATAATTTACATAATGCTCAGGAGACAAGATCAACGGCACATCTTGGTCATGAATATGGTCAAGTGAACCGTGCAGCTTTAGAAGCACCAGCGGCCTATCTACGTTCTTTTTTTTGTCTTCAATAGGCTGGATATCTTTTACGAAGCTTACGAGCGTTTGAAGTCGATCACTGCATTCTGAATATGCTTTTTCTATCAGTAAGTCATAATTCGTGGTTGCAATAGCTCGCCAACGAAACCGTGGAATTTCTTTGTGTGCATCACTTGGGATAAGCGGCTCAAAAATGGACTTTAAAAACTCAAATACTACGCCTTACCCTTCATTAGCGATCGCCATTTCAGCGACTGCCTGTAGATCATAGTCTGAATACCTTTTTCCTAAGAACCTTTCAGATATGAGATCGCGCAGCTGTACTGCGCTAGGAGATTTCTTTCCGTCTGGCGTTAAAGCGTTCATGGACGCCCCAGCACCAAGAAACAAGACAGCTCTTTGTTCGCGTACGGCATTAACTAGGGCGGAAGGAAGTTCGATTTTTTTTGCCATTGAGTTACCAGTGCGAAAGTTAGGTGTATTGAGCTTTTGAATGTCGTTTCAGTATACTTGCTTTTCAGACTAAATCACTCTTTAGCGCCCAAGCTGCAACTTCTCGGCATTCCGTTCGAGATTGATATGGCCATAGTGCTTTTCGATCATCTGGACGCTGGTACCCATATTGGCGGCAACGTCATGGACCGTATTCCCGCCCATGAGCAGCTCTGAGGCATAGAAATGACGAAAGGACAGGAATGTTCGGGCTTTATCATCGTGATCATGCAGCAGGTCGAGCGCCCTTAACGTGTCCCTAAGCTTCTTTTGTGGTCGGTTTTTAGGGGTGCCGTCCCTGTTGAAGAGAACGGGGTCGTTCGGCTTTGGCGGCTTGCCCTGCTCGTCTTCCCAGAGGTCGTATAGCGTGGAGAGAATGGGAACGACTGGCTTTAGAGGAACTAGACGGCGAGCCTTGCCTTTACCACGGACATAAATTCGCACGTCATGCTCTTCTATGGGCCAGTCTTTCAGTTCCTTGAACTCGTAGGTTGAGCGCCCCTTGATGCCCACAATGTCCCGCCAGCGCAGATTCTTCATCTCTACAGGACGCATGCCAGTCGTGTAAGCAATATGGATAAAGGCGCGGAACAGGATGCGTTTTCTGCGCTCTTGCGCAGATAGCCCAATCTCCAAGACTTGATCATCGAGATAATTTATTAGCGTCTGAACCTCATAGGGCTCAAATGACGGTCGTCTGTCGGTTTTCCCCTTTACGTATCTGACTGTTGGAATCTCACCCGATGCAATCCAGCCTTCTTTTTCAGCATGTTTGAAGATGAGGCGCAGGACGCCAAGCTCTCGATTAAGCGTGGATTTCTTAGGCGCACCGTGTTCTATCGTTCGGGTGATGCCCTTCTTGGTGCCGCGATCATAAGTTACAACAACTTCTTTTGAGCCCGGCCCCCTAGTCCAATACCGACGCCGCCAATCTTGAAACTTGTCAATGTCACGGGTGGTTATTTCGGCAATGCCCATTTTGCCAAAATACGGATCGAAGAAGCGCCTTATCTTGCCTTCGACATTGTATTTAAGGTCCTCTGGCAGCTTCTCACCGCGCTCCACCAGCTCTTCGTAATAGTCCATGAAAGAGGCTGAAACCTGGCTAAACGGGACATCTGTGATGGGCCTTCCCGCCTGCGCCCTTCCCATAGCCTCAAGATACTTTTTGCGCGCTTCTTTTTCAGCTTTAGTCAGGTCTGTGGTTTTCAGAGACTTTTTGAGCTGACGTCCCTTTACGGAGAAGCGCGCATACCAAATCCCGTTTTCCTGCCGCCTATAAACCTGAACGGCGCCGTCCATGATGTATTGGGTCTCGCGGATTGGCTTTTTCGGCACGTAATGTAGGGCTCCATGGGTGCGCTAGATCTGCGCTAACAGGCGAATTGACGGCGCGAGAAAATCAATGATTTCAAGGGCCGATTTTGGGGGTGAGCTAACAGTGCGCTAACGTATAGCGCCCCTTTTTCTCTGTCGACCACAAAGAAAATAGAAAATAAATGGAATAATATCAGTTAGTTAGGTGGTGGGCGCGATGAGGATTGAACTCATGACCCCTACGGTGTGAACGTAGTGCTCTCCCGCTGAGCTACGCGCCCTTTTTTCGACAGGCGCCCCGGCCCGTCAAGGGAAGGATGTTCATACCTGTTTATCCGACGGGGTCAAGCGACCCTTCTGTCCGCCTTGTCTTCGCCGTCAGTCATCCTCGGGACGGAGACGACACGCGCCTTGGGCAGCATCATGATGGCGCGCGCGCCCTCGTTTGGCTTGGAATCGATCCGGAAAGACCCATCATGGGCCTCGGCGATGACTTTCACCAAAGGCAGGCCGAGCCCGAGTCCCTCCCGGGAACGGCGCAGCGACATGTCGAGCTGAGCGAACGGCGCCGTCAGCTCCTCAAGCCGCTCGGCTTTCAGGCCCGGTCCATTGTCCTTGACCATAATGGCGAGCCCGCCCTGGCGGGTGACGGCGGCGCCGAGGACGATATCCACGCCGCGCGGACCGAATTTCACAGCATTGTCGACGAGCTTGCGTATCGCGCGGGCGATGAGCGCCCGGTCGCAGCAAAGTTCAAGGTCACGCGAACAGACCTTTACCGAGACCGCCACCTCCGCCAGATGCAAGGTCTTTTCCAGCCCGGAGAGCGCATCGTCCACAAGCACCCCAAGCGTCACATCCGTTTCATTAAGCGCAATCGGGCCGGATCGGGCGTCGGAAGCAAGCAACATGTCGGATACCGAACTTAACAGCCGCCGGCCGCCATCCACGATGTAGTCGGCATATTCACGATGCAAATTGTCATTTTGCTTGGAAAACTGATCGGCGATGATCTGTCCGAAGCCGATGATCGCATTGAGCGGCGTTCTGAGCTCATGACTCATCACGGACATCAGGCTGTCCTTGAATTTGGCGCCGGCTTCGGCCTGGTCGCGGGCGAGACGAAGCGCCTTGCGGTCGTCATTGGCGCGCAAAACGAATTTCACCGCATGATGAAACAGCGACCAGTTCATTGGCTTGGCCAGAAAAGATGTGGCGCCCGCCGCGAAGGCCCGGTCCACGGCGTCGCCGCGGTCGCTCGCCGTAATCACCATGACAGGCGTTTCCCCGACGACAGCGTCGCTGCGGATCGCCTCGGTGAGCTCGAAACCGTTCATGACGGGCATGTCGAGATCGGAAATCACCATGTCGGCGCCTTCTTCTCTCAGCAGGCTCAGCGCTTCCGCGCCGTTTGCAGCCGTCACGACTGTGTAGCCGGCCTCCAGTAATTTGGCGCTCGCGAGCTCCCGCATGATGGCGTCATCATCGGCGAGAATGATTTTTCGCTCGGCGTCCACTACTGACAAGTCTCCCGCTTGCGGCGCACCGGGGGCGGCCGCCTCCTATTAACGCAAGATTATCTTAACAATGGATTTCCGAGGTCCGGCCGATAGACAGTGGAAAGCAAATTTCAAGCAATTTCGGCAAAGGATCGGCATCTCGCACGCCGCGGGCAAGAGGCCTTTTCAGAATGTCGAAGCGCAAGCAAACCCTGCGCAGCCGGTTAACCACGCTTGTGACCGTCGCCATTTTCGGCGCCGTGGCGATCGCGACAGCCTCTTCCGTGATGCGTGAAATGAGCCAGTTCGGCGCTGGAAAACGCGCTGAGCTTTACGCCTCCGCCAACATTTTCGCCACCGCAATATCAGAGCCCGTTTACGAAAAGGACAAAACGGCGACGCTTAACGCTTTGCGCGCCATTTCTTACATCCCAAGTATTGAATATGTTCGGGTCGACCTGACGGGGCAATCCACCACCTTCGTAGAGCTGGGCAGCGCGACGGCGGTCAGCAATGACGGCCTCAGGCTTTTTGCCGAGAATACAGCGCTGGGAATGCTCACCTCCCGGTCGGCGACGGCGACCGTTCCCATTATTCGGGGCGGCGAGACTATTGCGCGCCTGACGCTGCATGCAAATACGAAATCCCTTTCCGACCGGATCGGGCAGCTCCTTTATGATGCGTTTGTCGTGGCGGTGTTCGCCGGCGGCATTGGCGTGCTGATCGCGCTCAAAATGCAGCGCACGATCACGGACCCGATTTTAAGTCTTGCGCGAGTCATGGGGCGGGTGCGCGAATCCGGCGACTTTTCAGTCCGTGCAAAGAAGGTGGAGGACGAGGAGATCGCGCAGCTCGTCGACACGTTCAACACGATGCTGGATCATATCCAGGAACGCGACATCGCGCTGCAAACGCATCAACGCACCCTGGAGAAGACTGTCGAAACACGCACCGCCGAAATGCGGAAAGCGAAAGAATCCGCCGAAGCCGCCAATATGGCGAAATCGGACTTTCTCGCCACCATGAGTCATGAAATCCGCACGCCGATGAACGGCATGCTCGCAATGGCAGACCTCCTGAGCAAGGCGAAGCTTGCGCCGCGCCACAAGCGCTATGCGGAAGTGATTGCAAAATCCGGGCAAAGCCTTCTCGCCATCATCAACGACATATTGGATTTTTCAAAAATCGAAGCGGGACGTCTCGAGCTGGAAAGCATCGCCGTGCGTCCCGCCGACATCCTCGACGATGTGGTCAGCCTGTTCTGGGAGCGGGCCGCCGCCAAGAATATCGATCTTGCGGCTTATGTTTCGCCGAACACGCCGGAAGTGATCGAAGGCGATCCTGTGCGCATCAGCCAGGTGCTTTCAAACCTCGTCAATAACGCGTTGAAATTCACCGAAGAAGGCCATGTGGTGGTGGCCGTGTCCATGAAAGACGCCAGGCAATCGAATCCGCAAACCAGCTGCACGCTTGAGTTCTCGGTTTCCGATACAGGCGTTGGAATCGCCAAGGACAAACAGGCGGCGATTTTCGAGGCGTTTTCGCAAGCCGACCAGACGACAACGCGCCGCTTTGGGGGGACCGGACTGGGGCTCGCGATTTGCCGCAAACTGGTAGAGGGCATGAAAGGCGAAATCGGCCTTGTCAGCAAACCCGGCAAAGGCTCCCGCTTCTTCTTCACCATGCAAAGCCGGCAGCTCGCGCCGCCGCCTGCGATCCGCAAGGCCGAGGGCGAAAAGCGTGCTGTTGTTGCGATCGACGGCGATGCGGCGCCGAAAATGCTCGCCCGTTATTTGCGCGAAAGCGGGGTTATTCCGCATGTTGTCGAGAAAGGCGACGATTTCGGTCCGCATATCGCCTGCTCGGACATGATATTCGCCTCCCCGCAATTTTATCATGTTTACCAGCAGACGATCAGCGAAGGAAAAGCGCAATGGATTCCGGCGCGAATCTGCGTTTGCGAACTTGGCGATACGGCGCCGGACAGCCTGGTGGAAAGCGGCGTGGTGGAGGACATCCTGCTGGCCCCGCTCTCCCGCAAAGATGTTATGGCGCAGATCGGCCGGATCTTCGACGACAGGCTGCGGGGCAAAGCCGCGCTCGCCAACACCGACACGTCCAGCTCAACCCATATTCTTTTCAAAGGCCAGCATGTGCTTGCGGCCGATGACAGCGCAGTCAACCGGGAAGTTGTCCAGGAGGCGCTTTCGCGGCTCAATCTGAAGGTCACTCTCGCCGGCAATGGCAAGGAAGCGCTTGCGCTTGCCCAGCAGCAGGAGTTCGATCTCGTGCTTATGGATTGCTCAATGCCTGAGATGGATGGCTTCGAGGCGACTATGGCGATCCGCGCCTTTGAGAACCATTCGAGCCGCATCCCGGTTCCGATCGTCGCCTTGACCGCGCATGTCGCCGGCAAGGAGGACGCCTGGCGGGAAGCCGGCATGGACGATTATCTTACAAAGCCTTTCACGCTGGATGCTCTGGGCGCCGTGCTGGCCAGATATCTCGGCCAGAACGACACAGGCGCCGACGTTAAGAAGAACGGCGCTGAAGAGCGCAGGAATGCGCCTTCCGAAGACCCCCATGAGAGTGACGGCGCAGCAGGGGTGTTCGACGAAAATGTGCTCGCCCAGATTGCGATGATGCAAACGTCAGGCGTAAACCTGCCTGTCAGGGCGCTGAAGCTGTTTGAAGAGCATTCGCGCGACGGCATGCGCAGGCTCGCGGACAGTCTGAAACGAGGCGACAAGGACGACATCGCGAAATCCGCCCATGCGCTGAAATCGATGAGCGTGAATGTGGGCGCGCGCCTGCTTGGAGAATCGTGCGCCGCTATCGAACAGGCGGCGCGCACCGGCGCGCCGCAAAGCGAGCTCACGCTGTTATGTAAAAAGGCCGCGGATCAATTCCGCGAGGCCCACCGCGCCCTGCCGGAGACAGTGCGCATCTATGAAAAGTCCGCCGCGTAGCCTCCCCCGATCCGGCGTCAATGCACGCGAACAGAAACCCGCACGCAGCCGATGACCGACACCGCACGGGTCACCGCGATGACTGGGTGGCCATCCTCGCTTGAACAGGGCTCCAGCCGCGCCGCTCCTTCCCGCGCGCCCCGCCAGCGGCGCAGGATCGGCGTCTCATTGACATGCGCGAGACAAAAGTCGCCGTCATCCGGCCTTCGGTCTTCGTAATCGATCACCACGACGGTGTCCGGCAGAAACGCCAGATTGACGGCCGGATCGTTCACAAAGACCGCGAACAGCTTCGAGGGACCGAGGGTCACGGGAATGTAGTCTTCCGCCATGACATGAGGATCGGCATTTGCGTCCTGCGCCAGAAGCGACGCCGCCCGAAGCGAAATCACCGGAACATGGCGCACCGGGCGCCGAATATAGGCGGCGGCGGCGTGCTTGTCGCTCTCAGCCGATGATCTGTCTCCAGCGGCGAGCCAGTCGAGCGGCGCATCCAGCGCATCGGCGAGCTTCGCCAAAGTGAGGCGCCGCGGATCGTGAACGCCGCTTTCCCAATTGGCGATCGCCGGCTGGCTGACGCCGACCCTGACGGCGAGGTCTGACTGACTCATGCCGCGCGACTTTCGCGCCTGGCGTATGCGCTCGCCGATGGAGCGCGGCGCCTCGACGGCGGTGTGAGAGAGTTCCATAGGCGTCTCCATGAGTTATAAGTTTATCTTATATTATTTGATTTGCATGCGCTATAAAATTTCTCAGCGATACCAGTATTCATACCCCCTGCGCCCCAACATGTAAGAATATAACGCCTTTTCACGTAAACTGGGTGGTATAAAAAATATTCGGATACCGCTTGAAAAAATCAGTTTGTCTTATATCCTGCCCCCGGTGGAAACGTTCAAAGCATGAGATCAGGGTAGAAAAATGACTGACCTTTGCGATCGCGACGGGGCCAACCGCCTCGCAGCAAAAATTCAGGATTTTTGGCGCAAGCGCGGCTTCGACGTCAGCGTGGAGATGAAAGACGAAGGCTTTGTCTCGACCATGCGCTCGGCGCGCACGGATGTGCGCTCCAACATGATCAACGGCATGCCGACAAAAATAGTCGCCGCCGAAGCCGGCTAGGCTTTCAGCGCGGCGTCGATGAGCCGGGATGCGTCCCGATAACTGGAAAACCGGGCCGTCGCCTCGGCGGCGAGCGTCGTCGGCCCGTAGCCAAAATCCGCAAGAAAACAGGACAGATCCGCTGCTTTTGCAGCGCGGATATCGTTGTCGCTGTCGCCGATAAACACGGCCCGTTGCGCCCCGGTTTTTTCCAGACAGAGCCGCACCGGCGCGGGATCGGGCTTTGCCGCCGATGTCGTGTCCGCGCCGACGATGGCGTCGAACATCTGGGAAAGGCCAAGCGTCTCCATCAGCAGACGGGCCATGACCTCGCGCTTATTGGTGCAGATCGCCGCGCGCGCGCCGCGCGCCAGGAACCCCTCAATCATTTCGATGGAATGGTCGAAAGGCCGCGAATGAACGGCGATATTCTCCTGGTAATGGTCGAGAAAACGGGCCAGCGCGAGATCGAGCTCCTCCGCTTCCGCTTCCCGGCCGGCGCTTAATTGATAGCCGCGAACCAGCATCCGCCGGGCGCCATGGCCCACAAGATGGCGCACCTCTCCCACCGGAACTTCCGCCAGCCCTGCTTCGCCTAGGGCGTGGTTCATGGCCGCGGCCAGATCGTCCACCGTATCCACGAGGGTCCCGTCGAGATCGAACAGGAGCGCCGCTCCCTTCAGGTCTTCCGCCATAGCTCCGCCCGCTTTTTCCTCTACGCTTTTTCTATATGCGAATCGCGCCAATTCCCGCCTGACCGCAATAGGCCTCTTCCCCGCCCCATGATAGACGAGACCGCCAGATAGGAATGAAAAACGCGACGATGAAAGCTCAGAAGACAGCCGCCATTATTCTCGCCGCCGGGCATGGCACGCGGATGAAGTCTGCGCTGCCCAAGGTCATGCATGAAATCGGCGGGCGTGCGATGATCGCCCATGTGATCGACGCGGCAGGCGCCCTGGAGCCGAGCCGGATGGCGGTCGTCATTGGCGATCACGCCCCCGACGTGGGCGGCTTCGCCCAATCGGTCCGGGACGGGATCGCCGTCGCCGTCCAGTCGCCGCCGCAGGGCACCGGCCATGCGGTGATGCAGGCCCTGCCCGCGCTCGAAGACTTTTCCGGCGCAGTTCTGGTTCTTTACGCCGACACGCCGCTGGTGACGCCGCAAACCCTTCGCCGCCTCGCCGATGAAATCGGCAAAGGCGCTGCGGTCGCCGTCCTCGGTTTCCGTCCGGAGAATCCCGGCGCCTATGGACGCTTGAAGCTCGACGATAAAGGCTCCCTTGCCGCTATCGTCGAGGCGAAAGACGCGAACGAAGAAGAGCTTGAAATTACATTATGCAATTCCGGCGTGATGGCGATTGACGCCGCGTTCCTTCAAAAGCGCCTGAAAGATATCGGCAACAAGAACGCCAAGAAGGAATATTATCTCACCGACATCGTCGCCCTCGCCCGCAAGGACCGCAAAAGCTGCGCCGTGATCGAGGCAAGCGCCGATGAAGTCCTCGGCGTCAATTCCCGCGTCGAACTCGCGGAAGCCGAAGCGGTGTTCCAGAACCGAATGCGCAACAAGGCGATGGAAGATGGCGCGACCCTCGCCGATCCGTCCACCGTCTATTTCTCCTGGGACACGAAAATCGGGAAAGACGTTCTCATCGGCCAGCATGTGGTGTTCGGACCCGGCGTCGTCATCGCCGACAACGCGGAGATCAAACCCTTTTCCCATCTCGAAGGCGCGAAGGTCGCCGGAAAGGCGAGCGCCGGACCTTTTGCGCGGCTGCGCCCCGGCGCCCATCTGAAAACCGGCGCCAAGGTCGGCAATTTCGTCGAGATCAAAAAGGCCGTGATCGGCGAAGGCGCAAAAGTCAGCCACCTCACCTATATCGGCGACGCAGAGGTCGGCGCGGAGGCCAATATCGGCGCCGGGACCATCACCTGCAATTATGACGGCTATAACAAGCACAAAACGACAATCGGCAAAGGCGCCTTTATCGGGTCGAACTCATCGCTGGTGGCCCCTGTCTCCATCGGCGAGGGCGCCTATGTGGGCTCCGGTTCCGTCGTCACCAAAGACGTGGCGCCCGGCGACCTCGCCGTCGCGCGCGGACGCCAGACCGCGATCAAGGGCTGGGCCGCGCGCTTTCATGAAAGCCATAAGGCCAAAAAGAAATAGGAAAAGAGAATGGACAAGGACGCCGGCAAGAAACGCGCCGCCGAAGAAGCCGCAAAACATATTGAGCGCGGCATGACCTTGGGGCTGGGCACCGGCTCCACCGCGGCGCATTTTGTCGATCTTGTGGGCAAGCGCGTTTCCGAAGGCTGGGATTTGCGCGGCGTGCCCACTTCCGAAGCGACGCGCGCGCATGCCGAGCGTCTCGGCGTTGAAATCATCGAGCCCGATGAAACAACAATCATCGATCTCGCCGTCGACGGCGCCGACGAGGCCGATCCCTCGCTAAACCTCATCAAAGGCGGCGGCGCGGCGCTGTTGCGCGAAAAGATTATCGCCCATGCGGCGAAGAAATTCATCGTCATCGCCGACAAGTCAAAGCGCGTGGCCACGCTCGGCGCCTTTCCCCTGCCCGTGGAAATTTCGCCCTTCTCCTGGGCGCTGACCGTCGCCGCCACGCGCCGTGTCTTGACGGAACAGGGTTTCGACGGCGCGCCGCTGGAGCTTCGTGCGCGCGACGGCGCGCCCGTCAAAACGGATGGCGGCAATCTCATCATCGACTGCAAGCTTGGCCGCATTGAAAACCCCGCCGCGCTCGAAAAAGCCCTCGCCGCAATTCCCGGCGTCCTTGAAAGCGGCCTCTTCTGCGGCATGGCGGATATGATGATTTACGGCGATGAGGCCGACGTCAGCATCGCAACCCCGTGAGCGCCTGTTTTACTTCGCCTTTCGTCTTTGCGCCGTCCGGGCTAGCGCGTTAGGTTGGCGCCTCATCGAGACGAGAAATCATGACCACCCGCTTTCAAAAACTGCAGGACGCCATCCGCGACTATGGCGCCGCCGCCTTTGAAAACCTCTTGCGCTGCAAGGGGCTCGGCGAAGCCATTATCGACGGGCTGCCGGCCTTTCTCGAATGCAATGCGGATTGCGTGACCGCCGTCCCGCCGGCCGGCGCCTTCGATCCGCGCAAGGATTACGGCGAGGACGCCTTTTCCTATCGCCATCGCGAGGTGATCGTTCTCGAACCGGTTCAGTTCGGCGTCGCGCTGACCATGAAAAACATGGAGGATTCCGGCGCATTATGGCTCAGAACGGCGCTTTCCATCGAAGTCACCGGCGACAGCTTCGACGTTTTCGTGGCGCAGCAGCCGATCATTCACATTCCCCTCGATTATGAGGGCAAGCTCGACCCCGTTTTCGAGGCGATTTATCGCGAATTCCTGAACACCTTTCAGCTTGAAGTGCTGGAGTTCAATGACAAACGTTTTGAAACCCGCATCGGTTTCGTTCCTGAAAAATAGAGCCTGAGAGATTATCCTGCATGTCCAATTACGATTATGACCTGTTCACCATCGGCGCCGGATCCGGCGGCGTGCGCGCCTCGCGCCTTGCGGCGACATATGGCGCGAAAGTCGGCGTCGCCGAAGAATATCGCGTTGGCGGAACCTGCGTCATCCGCGGCTGCGTGCCGAAAAAATATCTCGTTTATGCGAGCGAGTACGGCCACGACTTCCAAAACGCCAAAGGCTATGGCTGGACGGCCGACAATGTCTCTTTCGACTGGCCGACGCTGATCGCCAACAAGGACAATGAGATCGACCGCCTCAACGGCATCTATATCCGCAACCTCAAAAACGCCGGCGCGGAGATTTTTCAGTCGCGCGCCACCATCAAGGACGCCCATACGGTGCATCTCGAAGCCGAAGGCCGCGACGTCACCGCCGAGCGCATTCTCGTCGCCGTGGGCGGCGCGCCCTGGATCGACGCTAGCGTTCCGGGTCACGAGCTCGGCATCACGTCAAACGAAGCGTTTCATCTGGAAGAACTGCCAAAAAGCGTCGTCGTCGCCGGCGGCGGCTATATCGCCATCGAATTCGCCTGCATCTTCAAGGGGCTCGGCGCCGATGTCACCCTCGTCTATCGCGGCGAGGATATACTGCGCTATTTCGATGCCGACATCTCGACACAAGTCCACAAGGAGATGCAGCGCCAGGGCATTCGCGTCGTCACCCAGGCGGTCTTCGAGAAGATCGAAAAGCTCGACGACAAACAAAAGCGCGTGCATCTTTCGACCGGCGTTCACATCGACGCCGAATGCGTCTTCTGGGCGGTCGGCCGCAAGCCGGTGACGCAAGGTCTCGGCCTTGAGAACGCCGGGGTGGAAACCGACAAAAACGGCGCCATCAAGGTCAATGACCAGTCGCAATCATCCGTGCCCAGCATTTTCGCCGTGGGCGACGTGACGGACCGCGTAAACCTGACGCCCGTCGCCATCCGCGAAGGCGCCGCCTTTGCTGAAACCTTCTACAACGATAATCCGACGACAACCGATTACCGCTTCATTCCAAAGGCGGTCTTTTCGCAGCCGCCTGTCGGCTCCGTCGGCTATGCCGAACATGAAGCCCGGCATGAGTTCGAGAATGTGGATATTTACAAAACCGAATTCCGCTCCATGAAGCACATCCTCACCGAATCCGGCGAGCGGGTTTTGATGAAGATCGTGGTGGACGCAGACACCGACCGCGTGCTCGGCTGTCATATTGTCGGCGAGGAAGCGGCGGAAATGATCCAGTGCGTCGCCATTGCGGTGAAAGCCGGCCTCAAGAAAAAAGACTTCGACGATACGGTGGCGCTGCATCCGACCATCGCCGAGGAACTCGTCACCATGAAAACGAAATTCGTGCCGACGACCGCCGACGCGCCTTAGAGCAATTTAAAAGCATCCTCACCCCCTCTCCCGCTGGCGGGACAGGGGTCGGGGGTGAGGGTGGACGGCGCCAAGACTTAGGCCAGCAACGCGACTTGCAGACGGCATCCCCCTCACCCGACCCGCTCCCCCAAGGCGGGAGAAGGCTTTTTTCTCGTCAAAAAACCCTGCCCCCATAGCAGGAAAAACACCCCAATAACGCGAATTCTTCAATAAAACCCAGTATCGGTGAATAGTTATCCACCACCTTCAG
>PAIP01000076.1 GCA_002704915.1 Parvularcula sp. | reverse complement strand
TGGAAGCGTGCGACGGGATGACACTGCTTAAATGAGCAGGCTGGAAGACATAAGACCGAAAGCACAGCACAGCGTGTTTGATCTCGCTGAGCAGGCTGGTTTCGATGTCACCGATTGGATCGAAAGTTCCAACGATGCCCGAGGGCATAAGGCCAATCCGAAATACTGCTACGAATGGGCCTTCGTTGAGCCGGAGCGTCTAATAATCCTGAATCTCTGGCATCCGGCGATGCACGAGATCGATGGCCGCATCATAGCGAAAGACAACTTTCGAGCCGACGCTGAATATCATCGGAACGTCACCGGCAAAACGTCTTGGGCGAAGCGCGCCAAGCGGCTGGACGACGCGTTGCAAATTGCTTTGCGGGGCAACTTACCCGTTCGAGTGATCCTCATCGATGGGATCAGGCGGAGTAAGGACGACCCAACGCTGACACCGTCCAGCGTGAGGGCCAGAGAGCTAGATCCCAAACCTTGGACGATAGTCGCTTACGATTGGGACACCGGCGAGTTTGAGCTATCCAGGGGCATCTTCGATCAACCGTGTGTCGATCAATTCGACCTCGATTTAGCCGACAAAGTGGCGGTCGAGAGGCAAGAAAAGCTGACCGCTGCTTTCGTTCGTGACCCCGCTGTTCGTAGGCGCGTCCTAGTACGTTCGAAGGGCCGCTGTGAGCTTTGTGGGAACGAAGGGTTCAAAATGGCTAGTGGCGCACTGTACCTTGAAACCCACCACGTGAAGCCGCTCGCGGACGGCGGACCAGATATCGAAGAGAACGTTGTTGCTTTGTGTGCCGATGATCACCGTCGGGCGCACTATGGGGCAGAACGAGACCACATTGCCGAGCAGCTCGCAGCGATTGCGGCGAAATCGGCAAGCAACCGGCACGGCGCAAAATCAAAAAAAAATGTAATAGAAAAAGAGGACCCGCACTCACGAAGAGTACGGGTCCAAATTTAGCTAGGTGAGCCTAGGCTCGTCGTAATCGGCTACACTTTTGCCCTCAGCCAGAGTCTCGCCGCAACGCTTGCACGTTAGCCTGTATGGCGCTCGGCAGGGGAGCCGATGCCATCTGACCGTGTGTTGAGCGTCACAGTGCGAACAGACGATTTGGGTAATTCTACTTTGGAAAGCCATCCTACGCTCCCCCGACCATTTTCGCCGCACCCGCCTCCACAGCCGCAAGCAGCGTATCGTTGGCGAGATGGCTGTACCGCATCGTCGACTGATGATCGGCATGCCCCAAGATGCGACCGACCGTGAAAAGATCGATCCCGGCGTTGATCATGAAGGACGCAGCCGAGTGCCTGAGGTCATGGATGCGAAGATCATGCACTCTCGCCTTCCTGCGCGCCGTGTCGAACGGATGCTTGAGGTCTGTGTAGGGCTTCCTCGTCCTCGGATTAGCAAGCATGAACTTGCAATCCCTCAGACGCGGCAGACCCTCGATTACGCGAATTGCCTCACCGGAGAGAGGCACATGCCGAGCCTTGCCAGTCTTACTATCGGGCACAAAAAAGACCCTGCGTTCGAGGTCGATATGATTCCACTCAGCTTGCAGAAGCTCAGTCTTCCGGGCTCCGGTCAGTAGCAACAGACGGACGATAGCGCCCAGCCGTTTATTCGCCGATCGGTCGGCATGGTACAGAAGCTTCTCCACCTCCTTCGCCGTCAGGAAGCGCTGCCTCGCGTTGTCGAACTTGAAGCGAGGGATACCCCGGACGGGATTGATCTCTGCTCCAGGAAGGCCCCAGCGCCGAGCCAGTTCGAACGAACGACCGAGCATCATCCGCAGCTTCTCGACCGTGGCCGGTGCATATTCCTCGCGGAGCTGCGCCAACCACTTTGCGACGTCCTGCTGCTTGATCTCGTCCAGCCGCTTGCGGCCCCACTTCGGCAAGAGATGAGTATTCATCACCGCTTCTGTGTTCTCGGGTCGTTTGAGGCACGACTTGTCATGATCGATGTGTTGTTGCGCTAGCTGGGCATAGGTAGGCACCAGCCGCTTCCGTTTCTTCTGACCCAACGGATCACCGCCGAGCACGACCTGCGACTTCAGTTGCTGCGCCTTCTTCTTCGCGGCGGCAAACGTTATATCCTGCCAGCGTCCGATCTTTAGTTGGCGCTGTCGCCCATTCGCCTCGATGTAGCGCAGGTAGTATGTCTTCCCGCCGGTAGCGCGGGTTTCCAGGACGAAGCCGCTTCCGTCCTTGTCCCAGTAATCAGTCTTCTTCTTGCCGCTCTGACATTCGGCAGCCGCACAGAAAGCGGAATCAAGCTTTACTCTTGGCATTGTCTTTTCCTTTCGTAATTGCGCGGATATGCGGAAGCAGCGTTGGCCGCCGGGGGCGCGCAGGGGTATGGGTTGCCGGGACCGCGACGTCGGCGATCTCGGTTGCACACAGGCCGCGTGCGGGTGGTATTGGGGTGGTGGGGAGAGCCGGACGCGACCCTCCCCCGAGGTGAGCAGGTGGGGGGCACAGGATTCTGAAAACCTGGCCCCGTGCCCTTCATCAGCCGTCACCCTCCGGTGGTGGCAGCAGCTCGTAGTTCTTTGAGCCTCGCTCCCCTATCTCATAGGTCCAGAGGTGATTGCCCGTCTGGGTGCCCGTGTAGCGCTCCAGAACGACCATGACGGCTCGGCGGCTGGTTCCCATTCGGGCGGCCACGTCCTTCACGAGGGCCATTTTCTGGACAGACTCTTCGGCAAGAGAAGAGGCAATTTCTTCTATGATGTCGCTGTCACTGCGCAGCCTCTCGCGGGAGACATGGGTGGCCAGCTCATCCTTGTCGACCAGCCGGACGGAGGCCAAGCGAACATCGTAGGACAGCTCTGGATCGTCATCGTAGGCGTAGACCTCCTCGACGTTTCGCCCGCGCCGCTTCAGGAACTGGAATTGTACCAGTTTTTCGTTTTTCGAGGTACGCTCCGGGAGGGCCCCAAGAACAGAGGCAGAGTCGAAATCTTCAAGTACATCCGATGTGCCACCATATACTAGCTGACCATCTGCCCCTTCATTCTTGCGAGTGTGAGCCAGGGCAAGAAACGTACCGCCCTTTAGGACAAATTTGCGAACTAAATCGCCGAAATTAGCCGCCTCTCTTTTATCCATTAGGTTTACAAATTTTTTCAAGGTGTCGACAATAATTAGAACACCTACACAATCGTCCTTTTCTATTAAAGTTTGCATTGCCTCAGAGAGCTTCTTTGTCTCAAAGTTTTGCATTCCCGGAACGAGCATGTGAATGCCTGTTTCGGCAAGGATCGAGCGTTTGGTTTGGATCCCTTCAAGGCTATCGTCAGCGTTCACGTAGTAGCAGCGAGCCGCGCTCAGTTTAGCTGTGGCCACAGCTTCAACGAGCAAATATAGAGTGAGGAGCGTCTTCCCCGAGTTAGGAGGAGCATAAATTACTGTCGCTTGCCCCGAGAGGATGATCAGGCCGAGCAAGAAAAAACTCAGAACCGTGTCGCCAAGGTCGGCGTCTCGGATACTGAATTCGTCCAGGAGTGTCCCTTCGCTAATTTGCGGGGGCAAATCATCGATGGGACTCTTTTGCTCTGCATCTTGATATGTTTCCAAGGTGTCGAAGACCGACAAACCATCCACGCTTTCCGGCCACCTATCAGGGGTAAAGTGGTTTCCGGATGGCAAGGTGATGTAATCGCCCTCGCCTTTGACCCGGCTGGCTGAGCCGAAATACTCTCTGACTTCCTCAAGCGAGATATCCTCATTGAGTTGATAGAGAGCGAGACGTTCACTCGGTCCAACGTCAGCCCAGATTGTCGGCGGAATACCGATCGCCTGAAGCTTTCGTCTTTGCTCTTCAATCTGCTTGGGACCGTAAGCAACAAAAGCGACGACATCTGCCGGAACGGGTCCAACAAATGCGTCGCTTTCTTCATCATAGATAATGTTCTCAAAGCCGAACGCCTGCCAATGGCGCACGGCTTCGCCATGAGGCGAACCATTCAATTTATTCATTGGGACTAAACCCTCAATCTGACGCCTGTCAGTGCAGGCAGCTATTAAAAGTGCGCTTCCCGCGCATAGTCAGTTGATGGTCTGTGCAATCATTACGCTCCCGAAGGAGACACATGAAATATCGGCACTGAGGCGGGCGAAGTCAACCCGCCCCTAGGCTCCGTCAGGTTTTCAGAAACCTGCCCCTCCCCCGTAACGCTCGCACAGTCGGGTCAGGTCACTTTCCTTTGCCTCGCTCGGGACGAGCAAAATGTAGGCGAAACCATCATCGCCCACTGTGAAGATCAGCTCGTACCAGCCGGGATGAACTTCCAACCAATCCCACGCCGGGATGAAGTCGGGATCGCCGAAGCGAGTTTCAGTCAGAGGGTTTTGGAACGGCGAGAAGCCAAGCTCGTCAATGAAGGTCTGCGCACTGTCGGCTGGTTGAACCACTGCAATGCAGGTCAGGTCTTCGAGCCCGTTTTCCTTTGCCGTGATAAGGTGCCCCTGCACCAGCGCGCGCAGGGCGGGGTCGGTGAGCTTCCGAGCATCCTGCGCGTTGTAGATCGTGATCATGGTAATTCCTTTCAGGCATAAAAAATGCGCCCGAGGCGGAGTGCCTGGACGCGTGTCGGTTGGGTTGTGGTTGAGATTTAGAGGGTCAAAGAATTGCAGTAGTCGAGCAGAGCTTGGTTGCCGTTCGGTACGAGCACGACATAACCGAAGCCATCATCGCCGGTGACCAGCACGAGCTCGTACCAGCCGTCCGAGCGATCGACGTACTCCCAGGGTGGTGGATCAAGAGCGCGGCCGAGCTTCGTTTCCAGGGCGGCGATGGTGTCGGTGGGCTCAACAAGGATGAACTCGCAAAGCTCTCCGAGCGGCTGGTCCCTGAACTCTTCCAGCCTGCCCGCGTGGGCACATAAGATTTCTCTTGCCGGGTGGGTTTCGGTGGCGGCCCGCAGGTCGGACCAAGTTTTGATTGTGATCATTTCCGTTCTCCAGAATCAAAAAGGCCCCCGGAATCGCTTCCGAGGGCCTCTTGGTTGGTTAGGTTGTTGGTTCGTCAGTCGAAGGTGGCGACGACCTTCACGTCAGGGTGCCCCGCAATCCGCAAAGGAATTGCGAAGTACTCTTCGATGTTTTCTTTTGCCTGCCGCTTCGCGATGTCGACCATTGCTCGCTGCTGAGCCTGCGCGACTACGGCTTTTCTTGCCGCCCGGTAGGCCCGCTTGTTGAGCCCCTGCACCTTCTCGTCACTATAGGTGAGGACGCCGCCGTTGATGGTGGTTGCTTGCTCCGGGTAAAAAGCCACGTCCGACAGCTTCAAGCTCGGCAGCTCCACGCGAACCCGCTTCGCACTTTCATCGTACTCAACGTCAGCGAGGGTCAGCTCGTTCAAATTGAGCCGGTAGTCCACACTTGCTGGCACGATTAGTGTTTGCTCGCTTTCGAAGACCCACCAGTCTGTGTCCCTCGCTCGAACCTTGACGGTTCCTTGGTAGGACCAAACCACAAGCTTGTTCTCGGCACGAAGGCTCTCGACGGTCGCCGAAAGCACGTCCGTTTCTTTGACGGTGAAGAAGCCACTCTCTTGCACTTCATGAGCCAACTGCTCCTTCGGTGCGACCAAGTAACCTAGAAAAAAGGTCGCAACCGGGAGTGTGATGATCAACCCTTCACGTTTCATTTGATTGGCTCACAGGCTGCAGCCAACGCGGCGCTGGTTATTCTTTTCATACATAACTCCAATATCTTGTGTGGCGCGCCGACTGGGCACGAGGAAGTGGATCGCGACCAGAATGATTATCGGATCACGAGACGAAGACCAGAAAAAATGAGATTCATAGTCCGTGGTTTAATGGACTACATTTCGATTGAGTCTGGTAGATGGATGTCCGCTGCCGCCTCGCCGCCAACATGAAGGCGCTCAGGAAAGAGCGCGGCTGGTCGCAGGAAGCCCTCGCCGGTGAAGCAGGGCTTGATCGAACCTATGTCAGCGGGATCGAGCGCAAGGTGAAGAACCCCACGATCACGGTCGTCGAACGGATTGCCAAGGCGCTCGGTTGCACCTTGGGCGATCTGCTCGACTGACGGACTTCCATATAAGATACCACAAGCTTCGCGTTTTTTAGCCCCAACTCCATCGCGTACCTGTCCACACTTCTGCTAGGCCCTCAGCCACAACTGTTCCGCTGATCCGAACTAAGTGCAGCGTCAATGCGGCCAGATTTTGCTTCATCTAGGTTGTCACCAACCCTAGTAAACCATTAAGCTTCATTTGATTTTCATGGTGAGACGGGAAGCCTTATGCAAAACTATTTGTTCGTCCTTGCGGCCTATCTAGGTACCTTGGCTGCGCCCGCGAGCGCTAACTGGGATGTTGCCAGTCCACTAATCGATGGCGCTTGCTCAGTTGGAACAGTGAATGCTGACGGCGTGATTGCCAGCGCTATAATGGATCGCGATGAGACCGTGCGCCTCGTCATCGGAATTCGCGGAGGACGTGCAACGATGTTCGTCGTAAATTTTTCTGACGGGACTGACGAAGTCTTCCAAGCATCGAGCAATGACAACCTATCCTTTGCCCTTACGCCGGAAACACTAGCAGCATTTCGAGACAGCGGCAGTTTCAGACTTTATGAGTCCAATCGCGGGTTTTTCGTTCTCCCTTTTTCGCTTTCTGGAAGCAGCCGCGCCCTAGACTCACTCTACGACTGCGTGAGTAAAATCAGGATAAAAGAAGAGGAGACCGACGCTGGGCAGATCGGCAAACCAATTCCGCCCCTCTCGGTTTTTGGAGTTGAGATTGGAATGATCCAGCCGGAAGTGGTTGGAAGCCTTGAACGCGCCAAATTTGAAACGCGCTGGTCTGATCGTGTCAGCACATTAGATGCGGAAGGCCCAAACGGTGAAAATGTGACCGTTTACTTTCGGCAACGAGCCCAGACACTTACGGTAAAAAGTTTTTTCGCTGTGGTCTCAGGTGCTGATACAGACGTTTCCCAAATCCCGACCGAAATTCAAAACAAATACGGGCAGCATAGCGCTGTTCATAGTTTTTCTGGGCACAAGATATGGTATCGCACCTCGGCCGGAGAATCTCTCAAGGGGGTTCGTGAACAATATCCTTGTCCAAGTGCAGCCGAAACGCGTCTCGTATTGCGCGAGACGAAAGCCGGAAAAGATTACATGAGTGGAGCAGGCGGCTCAATCAAGGCAGCTAATAACAAATACGAAATTGCGATTGATGATTGTTCAGGAGATTAGAGTTGTCCACTCTACCTCTCACTTTGATTGACGGCAATTTTGCAGTTACGGCAGCACTAGCCATTAATGGTCGAATCATTCGGGATTTGCATTTGGCGTTGGGCTCCTGAAGGGATACAGACCAAGATCTCTCCGGTAAGCGCGAAGCCCCGTCACACAAGAGCGCTTCTTGCCGGACAACAAGTATCGAACCGTTCACCGCAGAACGATCCTTCAACTCGCTGTTGCAGGCCTCGTATTGCCACTTCTCAACAACTGCTGGTAGCGAACTTCTGATATCAAGGGGGAAGTGTGAGCCGTCAACTGATCAATGAGTATCGCAGCGACCTCGATAGGATCATCAAGGTTGGCGGTAGCCTAAACGAGGGCTCGGTACGCGATGCCTTTCAGGGTCTGCTGAAAAGCTGGGGGCGCTCCAACGATCTTACCTATCTATCCGAACACAAGATGATGGGCTCCGGCGGTAATATTTTCGTCGATGGGGCGCTGGTCTACGATATCCGGGTTCCCTTCGGCTACTGGGAGGCCAAAGACAGCAAGGACGATCTGGAAGAGGAGATTCGGAAGAAAGAAGCCAAGGGCTATCCCAAGACAAACATCGTCTACGAGGACACGAAACGTGCGATCCTGATTCAGGATGGCAGGCGAGCTGCCGAAGCAGACATGACGGATACGGAGGAGCTTTACGCACTCCTTTCGAAGTTCTTCGCTTACGAGCAGGAGGCGATCCGTGACTTTCGTAAGGCGATTGCCAAGTTCGCCGAAGACCTGCCTGCCATACTAGAGGCCCTGCGCAAGCGTATCCGCGAAAAACGTGAAGCCAGCCCGGATTTTGCCAAGGCCGAGGAGGCCTTCCTCAAACAGGTCAAGGAGACGATCAATCCCGCGCTGGAACGAGCCGACGTCACCGAAATGCTGATCCAGCACATCCTTACGGCGGACATCTTCAACCGCGTGTTCGACATGCGCGATTATCATCACGACAACAACATTGCCAAGCAGCTCGATACGCTCGACAGAAAGCTGTTCGAATATGGCGACCGACGCTCGCTGCTACAGGCGCTGCGGCCCTATTACACCGGGATCGAGGAAACCGCGCATCTGATCCAGAGCCATTCGGAAAAGCAGAACTTCCTCAAATCGCTCTACGAGAATTTCTACAAGGTCTATAATCCCAAGGCCGCGGATCGGCTGGGCGTGGTTTACACACCGGGCGAAATCGTGCGCTTCATGATCCGTAGCGCCGACTGGCTATGCGAAAAGCATTTCGGCAAGAACCTCGTCGATCCAGGCGTGGAGATTCTCGATCCGGCGACCGGCACGGGTACCTATATCGTCGAACTGCTGGAATATTTCCGGGGCCATCCGGACAAGCTGCGGCACAAATACAAGGAGGAACTGCACGCCAACGAAGTGGCGATCCTGCCCTATTACGTCGCCAATCTGAACATCGAGGCGACCTATCAGGCGATCACCGGGCAGTTTGCCGAATTCGAGGGACTATGTCTGGTCGATACGCTGGACAATGTGGATGGCCTGGGCATCCATTCGGGCCACCAGTTCGACATGCTCGGCGCATTGAGTGACGAGAATATCGAGCGTGTGAAGCGGCAGAACCGGCGCAAGATCAGCGTGATTATCGGCAATCCACCTTATAATGCGAACCAGCAGAACGAGCGGGAAAATAACAAAAATCGAACTTATCCGCATATCGATAAGCGGATAAAGCAAACCTATATCAAAGAAAGTACTGCGCAAAAAACCAAGCTCTACGACATGTATTCTCGTTTCTATCGGTGGGCGAGCGACAGGTTGGGTGATGACGGAGTTATCGCCTTCATTACCAATAGGAGCTTTATCGAGAGTCGAACCTTCGATGGCTTTCGAAAAGTAGTGGCAAGCAATTTCGATGATATCTGGGTTGTCGATCTAGGGGCCGACATCCGGGCAAATCCGAAGCTGTCGGGCACGACGCACAACGTGTTTGGAATTCAAACCGGCGTGGCAATCGCCTTTCTTGTCCGGAATGGTCGCGAGAAGGCGGCGAAAATCAATTATGTTCGTAGGCCTGAAGATGAGACAGCTGAAGACAAATTGAGTTGGCTTGGGAATGCCGCCCTTGAGAGGCTTGAGACGAAACAGATTAAGCCAAATGACCGTGGCACCTGGTTGAACCAGCTTGAAGAGAATGAATGGTCCGGCTTTCTGGAGACTGCAAACAAGAAGACGAAATTGGCTAAAGACCCAAGAGCGGAACGAGCCATCTTCAAGATTTCGTCGCTTGGTGTAATCACGGCGCGCGACGAATGGGTATACGCTAGATCACGGAGTGAACTTGATGAGCGTCTGCCTTGGTTTCTTGAACGCTACGAAACAGAGCGTTCAAGATTGGCTTCTATCGACAAGCGAAAGCGGCGAGATTCTATCTCGGAGACGGAAATCAAGCTCACTCGCTCGCTCAAGAACAGCTTAGTTTCAGGGGTTGAAATAAACTACCACGCGCAGAGAGCGAGATCAGCGCAGTATCGACCATTCATCAAAAAGACGCTCTACTTCGACGACAAGTTGAATGAGATGCAGTACCTGCTCAGTCGAATTTTTCCGACTAAGGCCGCGAACCCAACGATTTCTTTCCGGTGTGTATTCTCCGATGACCCCTTAGCAACATTGGCTGTCGAGCAGGTTTATGATTACGGTTTTCTAAAAACCGGAAATGGAGGCACTGACTCGCTCCCCCGCTACCGCCACACGAAATCCGGCGAGCGTATCGACAACATCACCGACTGGGCGCTCAACAAGTTCGTCAAGCATTACGGCAAGAAGGTGGGCGTCACCAAGGACGCGATCTTCGCTTATTGCTACGCTGTCCTCCATGACCCGGTCTATCGCGAGAAATACGCGCTGAACCTCAAACGCGAGTTTCCGCGCATCCCCTTCTACTTCGATTTCGCACAATGGGTGGAGTGGGGCGAGACGCTGCTCGCCCTGCATATCAATTACGGGGAGGTCGAGCCGTACCCGCTGGAGCGGGTCGATACGCCCAACGCCAGGCGCGCAGAGGGTTCGCATCCCAGGCCCAAGCTCAAATCCATCCTCGCCGAAGGGGCCGAGACGGGCAGCGTGGTGGTGGACGAGGATACGCAGATCACCGGCATTCCGGCGGGGGCGTGGGACTATCGCCTCGGCAATCGCAGCGCGATCGATTGGGTGCTCGACCAGCACAAGGAAAAGAAGCCGCGCGACCCGACCATCGCCGCAAAGTTCAACACCTATCGCTTCGCCGATTACAAGGATTGCATGATAGATCTGCTCGCCAAGGTCGTGACGGTCAGTGTCGAAACAAATGCGATCACCGATGCCATGCGGGCATTGGATCGAGGCAAGTGCAAAGATTTCGGTTCTGCGTAGGCGGCGCTAACTCAAACTGTGGCGCGAATAGCGGCGATAAGTAGGTCTGCACTGGGTCAAGCGCATTTTCATTACCCAAAGCGCCCCAAAGAGGACCCAAACGCCCGACCAGCCGAACAGCGGTTCCGCTCAATTCTCTGATTCTGCCTACTGAAGGTGGTGGTGCCGCTTACGTGACTCGAACACGTGACCCCATCATTACGAATGATGTGCTCTACCAACTGAGCTAAAGCGGCACTTCCTCCCCGCGCTCCGCGGCGCCGGGAAAAGTGGAGGCCCGAGCCGGAATCGAACCGGCGTGCAAGGATTTGCAGTCCTCTGCGTAACCACTCCGCCATCGGGCCTCGCCC
>PAIP01000075.1 GCA_002704915.1 Parvularcula sp. | reverse complement strand
GGCGTCTATAAAGGACAGGTCGGGTTTATTTCTCCCGTCGCCGAATTCACGCCGAAAACCGTCGAAACCCGCGAATTGCGCACGGCGCTCGTCTACCGCCTTCGGATTATTGTCGACAATCCCGATGGCGGGCTGCGACAAGGGATGCCCGTCACGGTGACGCTCGAAGCGGCGCATTCCTCATGAGCGAAGAGCTTGTCCGCATCGACGCCGTTTCGAAACGCTTCGGAAAGAACGGGCCGATTGCGCTTACACGACTGTCGGCAAGCTTTTTTGGCGGTCATGTCACCGGTCTCGCGGGGCCCGACGGCGCCGGCAAAACAACGCTGTTGCGGCTCATCGCCGGACTCCTCAAAGCCGATGAAGGCGCGCTTGACGTCTGCGGTCATGATACGCTGCGCGCACAGGGCGACATCAAGCGCGACGTCGCCTATATGCCGCAGCGCTTCGGTCTTTATGAAGACCTCACCGTCATCGAAAATCTTCATCTTTATGCAGATTTAAGGTCTGTGACCGGCGGCGCGCGAACCGACACGATCGAGCGCCTGCTTCGATTCACTGCGCTTGAACCCTTCACGGCGCGTCTTGCGGGCGCGCTTTCGGGCGGCATGAAACAAAAACTCGGGCTGGCCTGCGCGCTCATCAAAAAGCCGCGCCTTTTGCTGCTCGACGAGCCAAGCGTCGGCGTCGATCCGATTTCGCGCCGTGAACTCTGGCGCATGGTTTACGAACTCGTCGATCAGGGGATCGGCGTTATCTGGAGCACCGCCTATCTCGACGAGGCGGAACGCTGTAAAACAGTTTTGCTTTTGAGTGAAGGCAAGCTCATCTATCAAGGCGCGCCCGAAACCCTTACGCAAAGCGTCGCCGAACGCACCTTTCTGGTCGCAGACATTACGGGCGACAAACGCGCGGTTCTGACGCGCGCCCTCGACGCGCCGCAAGTGCTCGACGGCGTTATTCAGGGCGACGCCGTGCGTCTTGTCCTCAAGGAAGGCGAAAAAGCGCCGAATGCAGACGTCCTGCAAGCGGGGCCAGCCGCTAACGTTATCTCGACGCCGCCGAGATTTGAAGATGCGTTCATGGCGCGGGTCGGCGGCGGGGCCAAAGGCGCCTCCCCATTCGCCGGCGCGCCAAAGCACGGTGCGGATAATGACGAGATCGTCGTTGAAGCCGACGCCCTGACGAAACGCTTTGGCGACTTCACCGCGGCGGATCGGATCAGCTTCGCCGTTCGGCGCGGCGAGATCTTCGGCCTTATCGGTCCCAACGGCGCTGGCAAGTCAACGACATTCAAGATGCTTTGCGGGCTCTTGAAGCCTTCCGCCGGCGCCGCGCGAGTCGCCGGGCTCGACCTTGCCAAGGCGCCCGGCAAGGCGCGCGCGCGGCTCGGCTATATGGCGCAAAAATTTTCGCTCTATGGCGACCTTAGCGTCCGGCAAAACCTCAACTTCTTCGCCGGCGTCTATGGGCTTTCGAATGCGGCGCGCAAAGGCGCCATCGCCCGCATGATCGAGACCTTCGATCTCGAAAGCTATCTCAACACAAACGCCGGCAGCTTGCCCCTCGGTTACAAGCAGCGTCTCGCGCTCGCCTGCGCCGTCATGCACGACCCGGATGTCTTGTTTCTCGATGAGCCCACATCCGGCGTCGATCCGCGCACCCGCCGTGAGTTCTGGGGACATATCAACGCCATGGTGTCGCGCGGCGTCACCATCATGGTGACGACGCATTTTCTCGACGAGGCCGAATATTGCGACCGCATGGCGTTGATCTATCGCGGCCGGGCCATTACGTCCGGCGCGCCGGACGCCCTCAAACGACGCGCGGCAAGCTCCAAAAACCAGAACCCGACCCTTGAGGACGCGTTCATCGCCCTCGTTGAAGACTTCGACAGGAAAGAGGCGGCGTGAACGAAAGAAAAAATATCCCTCGCGACGGCTGGCGGCGCATTCGCGGCTTGACGCGGAAAGAAACACTGCAGGTTCTGCGCGACCCGAGCAATCTCGTCGTCGCTGTCGTGCTGCCACTGATTCTTCTGTTCCTGTTCGGCTACGGCGTCACCTTCGACCCCCGCCGCTTCGACATCGGCCTCGTCGTCGAACAGCCAACGCCGGAATCGGGAAGCTTCTCCGCAGCCCTCGCCAACTCGCCCTTCTTCGGCATCGAGACCGCGCGCGACCGGCGCGCCTTCGAAGCCGACCTCATCGCCGGCGATATCAAGGGTATCGTCGTCCTGCCGGCGGATTTTGCAGACCGCGCCTATCGCGGCAACACGGCGCCGATCCAGGTGATCGTCGACGGCGGCGATCCGAACACGGCGGAACTCATTCGCACTTACGTCCAGCTGCTCTGGGCGAACTGGCTGCAGCAGGAATCGATCAGCCGCAGCCTGCCGCTTCTTCCCGCGCTCGTGAATGTCGAACCGCGGATTTGGTTCAATCCAGAAGTCTCAAGCCGCAATTATCTGGTGCCCGGATCCGTCGCGATCATCCTGATGCTGATCGGCGCGCTTCTAACGGCGCTTGTCGTCGCCCGCGAATGGGAGCGCGGCACCATGGAAGCATTGCTTGCAACGCCGATCGGCATCGTTGAATTATTGATCGGCAAGCTCGCGCCCTATTTCGCGCTTGGCATGATCTCGATGCTGATTTCGGTGGCGACCGCCGTCTTTCTGTTCGGCGTGCCGTTTCGCGGCTCTGTCATCCTGCTCGGCCTCGTCTCGGCGCTTTTTATGCTCGCGGCGCTAGGGCAAGGCCTTTTCATCTCGACATTGGCGCGAAACCAGCTCGTCGCGGCGCAGGTCTCGATCATGTCGGCGTTCCTGCCGGCTTTTTACTTTTCAAATTTCGTTTTTGAAATCGACAGCATGCCCTTCGCTTTGCAGCTCGTCAGCTACGCCGTACCGGCTCGCTACTATGTCTCCTCGCTGCAAACGCTGTTCCTCGCCGGCGACGTGCCGAGCGTCATTCTCACTGACATCGCCGGTCTCATCGCCATTGCCGGCGGATTTATTCTCTTAACCGCGCTCGCGACGCGCACCAGACTGGATTAAGCCATGTGGGGACGCCTTAAAGCCCTAATCGTCAAGGAGCTGCTCGCGAGCGCGCGCGACCCGCAGACCCGATGGGTGGTTCTGTTTTCGCCGCCTTTTCTGCTTCTTATTTACGCCTTCGCCATCACCCAGGAAGTCAAAAACGTCTCGATCGCCGTCTACAATCAAGATGTCGGCATCGAGGCGCGCGAACTGATCTCTCGTTTTGAAGGCTCGCCGACATTTGAAAACATCGTCTATCTCGACAGCACGCAGGCGATTAGCCGCGCCATCGATTCAAAGCAGGCGATCATGGCGATACAAATCGGCGCCGACTTCTCACGGCTTCTCGCCGCCGGAAAGCCTGCGGACGTTCAGCTCGTCCTCGACGGGCGCAGGTCCAACGCCGCGCAGATCGTGCAAGGTTACGCGGTGCAAATCGTCGCCAACTTTAATGCGGAGCTTGCGCGCGAAAAATTGCCGCCGCCGACGGCGGTGATCGCGCGCGCCTGGTTCAATCCGAATTTCGAACCTTTGTGGTTCGCGGTTCCCGCTCTCTTCGCGGTTCTCACCGCCGTCGTGGGTTTTATGGTGTCGGCGCTGACCGTCGCGCGCGAGCGCGAACTTGGGACCTTTGAACAGCTCCTGGTTTCGCCGCTGCAGCCAGTCGAAATCATGGTCGGCAAAACCGTTCCGGCGCTGATCATTGCGCTTGCCAGCGCGACGGCGATGTTGGCGCTTGGATGGCTCGTCCTCGGCGTACCATTCCGCGGCTCTCTTATTCTTCTTTATGGTTCAATGACCGTCTTTCTCACTTCGATCATCGGAATCGGGCTTTTTATTTCATCCCTCGCCTCAAACCAGCAGCAAGCCGTCATCGGACTGTTCATCTACATGATGCCGGCGGTCTTATTGTCAGGTTATGCGACGCCGATTGAAAACATGCCGGACTGGCTGCAATGGCTGACGGAAACCAATCCGATCACGCATTTCATATTCATCTGCAAGGGGGTCTTCATGAAGGACATCCCCGCGTCGGTCATCTTCGCGCACACCTGGCCGATGGCCCTGATCGCCGCTTTCACCCTTTCTGCCGGCGCATGGCTGTTTCGCAGGCGACTGGCCTAGACGAAACAGCCGCACATTGATGAAGGCGGCAGCTATTCAGCAATTCGCTCTAGCGCCAGCGCGACGCCTTGGCCGCCGCCGATGCAGAGCGTTACAAGACCTTTGCCGACATCATCGCGCTCCATCGCGTGCAACAACCGCGTCGTTAAGACGGCACCGGTCGCGCCGATCGGATGGCCATGGGCGATGGCGCCTCCTTCGACATTGACAATGTCTTCGTTCAGCCCCAACGCGCCGACAAGCGCAACCGCGATTGCCGCGAACGCCTCGTTGATTTCAACGCGGCCCAAATCGGCGGCCGTCCAGCCGGCGCGCTCCAACGCCTCGCGCACCGCCGGCACGGGACCGAGGCCGAACATCTCCGGTTCGACGGCGCCGACGCCGTAAGAGACAAGGCGCGCGACCGGCTTTAACCCATTTTCGGCGGCCCATGACGCTTCGGCGACAATCATCGCCGCCGCGCCGCTATTGAGACCCGGCGCGTTGCCGGCGGTAATCGTTCCATCCTCGCGAAACGCCGGGCGAAGTTTCGCCAGGGTTTCGATCGTGGTGTCAGGCCGGTTTTGTTCATCCCGGTCGAAAGTTACAGCGCCTTTGCGGGTTTTCATCTCCACCGGGACGATTTCACTCTCAAACTTTCCGGCCGCCTGAGCTTCGGAGAAGCGCTGGTGCGAGCGCGCGGCCCAGCGGTCCTGCTCTTCTCGCGAGATATCGAATTTTTTGACCAGATCTTCCGTGTGCCAGCCCGAATGCTCACCGGAAAAGGCGTCGTTAAGGCCGTCATGGAGCATGGCGTCATGAAGAACGCCGTCGCCCATGCGATGACCCCAGCGGCCGCGCGGCAGAAGATAGGGCACCTGGTCCATGTTCTCCATGCCGCCAGCGACGGCGCAATTGATATGACCGAGCATCACCTCCTGCGCCGCTGTTGCAATCGCCTGCGCGCCGGAACCGCAAACTCTATTGACGGTAAGCGCGGGAACCTTGACAGGGAGCCCGGCGCCGATTGCGGCCTGCCGCGCCGGGTTCATTTTCGCGCCGGCCTGAATGACCTGTCCCATCACCACCGTTTCGGCGCGCTCGGGATCGAGACCCGCCCGCGCCAGACATTCGCTGATCGCTACGCGGCCGAGATCCGGCGCCGACATATCCTTTAGTGATCCGCCATAGGCGCCGATGGGCGTGCGAACCGGAGAACACAGTACGACTTCCTTATCTGTCATGAGATCATCATCCTTTCTCATTCATATGCATTCGCTGCGTCTTTGCTGAGTAACATGCCTGTTCTGGCCATATTCAGTATTCGCATAGGCTTATGCCGGGGTAGCGGTGCGGCGCTATGGACTTTACGAGCGATCTCCACCGATCACTGGTCGGGGCCCTTAAATTTTCGATGGCGTTGAGAACCCACCGCGTAATGCTCGTACAAAAGACGGATGTGCGCTTCATGCATTACGCATCGCGCGGGGTCGCCAGTCTCTTTTTGGCGTAACATTCAAATCATCGGCGCCCTCAGCAATAGTTCTCTTCTCTCCCGCGCGCCAGCCCAACCCTGGCGGCAGGCGGCCCATCGCGATCGTTTTTGCCGCAAGCGCACCTCACAAGACATCAGCTATGTGTTGACGCGTCATGGCGTTGCCGCAGGCGCGCTTTAGTCGCTCTGCCTCATTGCCGGTCATGTCGGAAGCCGCGCCGCATAACGCCCTGAACTGCGACCGAGTTCGCTTGACACCGGACCATTGGATGTTCATTCGCGGCATCGGTTCATTGCTCTCCGCGCAATGCGCCGCAACAACAGCGAATACTTCAATGGCTCTTGCATAAGTTAGGTCTGCTAACGCCACGCGCTCGGGTAACAGCGGCATGGGAAACCTGCAAACAGCGACGATCGGTCCGTCGTCAACGCGCGGCGTCATCTCATGCGCCGTGACGCCGAATGTTTCGGCCATTTCCCAGATCGCAAAACTCTCCGGATGCGACCCCGGATATTCAGGCGGGCCCGGATGAATATTATAAGGGG
Organism: Parvularcula sp.; assembly: GCA_002704915.1. Classification (GTDB taxonomy): domain Bacteria; phylum Pseudomonadota; class Alphaproteobacteria; order Caulobacterales; family Parvularculaceae; genus Hyphococcus. Next base: position 97,059 of record PAIP01000075.1, on the reverse strand, counting down.
TGAAGTTGAGCCGCGTCAGCAGCCGCGTTGGAACAATCACATCTGTCACAAACGCGATCAGCCGCGCTGCGCCGCCAGTTCTGTCGATTGCCGACGCTAAATCTTCCCTGTCGTGGACAGCAAAAATCTTCAGACGCGGATTTCGAGCCAAAAGAAACTCCTTAAAGAAAGGCGCCTCGCGGCGGCCTGACAATGTAATGATCGACCGTTCCATGCCCCTCAGCGAAATTCGCGCTCCTGGTGGCGCGCAAGCGTTTCCTTCGCCGGAAACGAGCAACGCCCGGCGTCGACGCGCCGATGGCGCATCTGCAAATGGTTTTCCGGCTATACGCACCAGTCGGCGCAATCCCGCGAATTTTTTGCGGTCTTCTGGAGCGGGACTTAAACGATAAATTCGCTTAGGCTTGCGAAAACAAGGTATGCCGCCAGAACGGCGCTTCACAAAGGGTCCGTTTCGAACGAGAGGAGGCGGAACCTCAGGAACGACTGACAATGACCGAAGCTGACAACCCGGAATCGACGCTGAGAACAAGACGTCGCCGCGCGGCGTTCCACCTTGGCGTCATTGCGATCGTTTTCGCGATCATCGCGCTGGCGCTCAGTGCTCTGCTCAATCGGAACGCACCGCGTCACGACGCGACCCTGACCGTCGCGGCGCCAACCGACACGTACGACCCGGCCGGCCTTCCGAGAACGATCGAGCGCCGATGCGTCGTATGCCACGGATGTTACGACGCGCCCTGTCAGTTCCGGATGACCTCGGATGAAGGCGTTGCGCGGGGCGCAACGAAACTGCCTGTTTATGATTCATCGCGTCTATCCGAAGCGCCGCTGACGAGACTCGGAATCGACGCGTCTTCTATCGATGAATGGCGCAAGCTTGATTTTTTTGATGTCGCGGCCTCTGCGACTGACGCCGACCGGACACAGTCTATATTGTACAGAATGCTGGCGCTGGGACGAGCGCATCCGGTATCCGCAAACGCGCCGCTGCCGGACTCCATTGATCTCGGCATCACAAGAGACCTTACATGCCCCGCACCAACGGAAATAGATCGTTATGAGCGTGACAACCCATTCGGCGGCATGCCTTATGGCGTGGCGCCCCTCGCCGACGAGGAATGGTCGGCGCTAGCCGCCTGGGTCGGCGCCGGCGCGCCTGCCCTGCTACGCCAGCAGGCGACGCCAAATATCGCCCAAGCTGAAATCAGCGAATGGGAGAAATTTCTAAACGGACAATCACCGAAAGAACGTCTCATCGCCCGATATTTTTATGAGCATCTGTTTCTCGCCCATCTCTACTTTCCACAACGCGAAGACGCCGGATACTTCAACCTGGTGCGTTCGAGAACGCCGCCGAACGAGCCCGTCGATATTATTGCAACGCGCCGTCCCTATGACGATCCCGGTACAGATGACTTTTACTACCGGCTGGCGCCGATTGAAGAGACGATCCTGCACAAGACCCACATCACCTATGCGCTAGGGCCCGACCGCCTTGCCCGCTATCGCGTACTGTTTTTCAATGAAGAATGGAACATCGACGCTACGCCCTCTTATGAGCCTTCTGTCGCCTCGAACCCTTTCGCCGCCTTCGCCGCGATACCTGCCCGGGCGCGTTATGAATTCCTGCTTGACGACGCGGAATATTTTATCCGCACTTTCATTCGCGGCCCGGTCTGCCGCGGTCAGGTGGCTGTCAACGTCATCGAGGACCGCTTCTGGGTCATGTTTCTCGATCCGGACGCGGATCCCGCCGTGACGGACGCCGATTATCTGGCGGCGGCGACACCCTTTCTTGGACTTCCCGCAGCGCTTGCCGACGCCCCGCTACCAGAGCGTTTGTTTCCAAGCTACCTTGAGCATCACAAGACATATGAGGAGCTACGCGACAGCCGATATCGCGAAGCAGATCCCGAGAACAAAGGTCCTGCCGTCGACGACATATGGCTCGGCGAAACCGGCAGGGGGCCGGCGCTCCTTACCATCTTTCGTCATTTCGACAACGCCACCGTCGTCGGCGGTTTTGTCGGCGCTGCGCCGGAAACCGCATGGGTTATCGATTTCCCGACGCTTGAACGGATTTACTACAATCTCGTCGCCGGTTTCGACGTATTCGGCGCCGTCGAACACCAGATTGCGACGCGTGTTTATATGGATCTCCTGCGCATGGAAAGCGAAAGCCTGTTTCTGTCTTTCCTGCCTCCTGACATCAGGCGGCCGCTTCATGATTCCTGGTACCGGGGCGGGCATGCGAAAATCCGGACGCTTTATCACAAGCCGCCCATCGACATCGGTCGCGCGACGCAAGTTCCATATGCGACCGACGATCCGAAAAACGAATTCCTCATGAGCGCCCTGACGCGCGACCGAAGCGGCGTTGTAAAATCGGACGAAATCAATCGACACCGGAACGAAGGCTCAGGCGGCGCGCAGCACCGCGCACCTCTCGCGGCGCTATCATCGACGCAAGGTCCATGGGTTCGCTTTCTGCCGGACCTGGCTTACGTGCGGATCGTCCGCGCGGATGCCACAGACCGCATGGTTTCGCTCATCCATGACAAGGAACACACAAATGTCGCGTTTCTTTTTGGCGAAAACCTGCGGCGCGAACCGGAAAAGGATGCGGTCACAGTCGTCGACGGGCATATCGGCAGCTACCCGAATCTGTTTTTCGTGATCAGCGAATATGAAGAGGACGAATTCATTCAAAATCTGAAAGCCGTTCGTAACGAGAAAGCGTGGCTCGATTTTGTCGACGCCTATGGCGTCAGACGGTCAAGCCCAGTGTTTTGGGCGACTGCCGATTTTTTTCAGGATGTCGTTATGCGCGGGCCGGCGTCGTCCGGCGGTCTTTTAGACCTCAATCGTTACGCTGATCCGTAATGTTCAGCGCGCATCGTAAATTCATCGTTGAGACAAGCGATTATTCGGTCGCGCCCTCAACACGCGAGCCGTCCTCTTTAAACGATGCCAAGTAGGCGATCAGCGCCGCGCGTTCTTCCGCCTTCGGAATGCCTGCAAATCCCATAGTCGTGCCCGGCACGACCTCGCGCGGCGCTTTCAGGTACGCATCGAGATTTTCCACAGTCCAAACAAGGCCTTCAGCAGCCACCGTGTTCATGCCTGGGGAATATCGAAACTCTTCATTCTTCCCCGCGGCGCGCCCGACAACGCCATTCAGAGGCGGACCGGCGCGACGCTGAAAATTTTCGCCGACCATATGGCAAGCCTGGCATTTGACGAACGACCGTTTGCCGGCGGGAATGATGCTCATATCAGTGAGGGCCTTGGCGACTTCCTGTTCCGAAACCGCTTCTGGCGCAGCCGCCTCTTGCGCGGCTGCCGCTGTAAAAACCAACGCGGCGGCGCCAGCTGCGATCATTTTCAGCGTCAGGGTTCTTTGTTCCGTCATCAGCGTCTCCCAAATTATTGCATGCGCGAAATCGGCTGACGCCGGAGACATCAGCAGCGAACCGCTCATACGCGCCAAGCGCAACATTCCCTCACCATCATCTTGAGGAATTCTCAGCGCGCCATGAGACCGCCGCGCCGAAACGCGCGACCGGCCCGAAACTCTCCCGTCACAATGTCGCATTTCAAATCTGAGGGAGCAGCGGCGCTCATCCGTAAAGGAAGTCGTTCAGGCGCGGACCCAATGAAACCGCATCGAACGTCACGAGAAGGGGGCGACAATGCGCCATAATCAAAACTCCAATCATAGATCTCAGCTTCTTTTCGGCTCTTCGGCAATTATGTTTGTAATGATGACGACAACAGCGGCGGCGCAATCAAGCCACGTTTGTTCGGCCTGGAATGTCGACCGCAGCATCGAAGTGATCGCGCCTGCGTCGGGAATACCGGTCTGCGAAGTTCATTATCGCAAGCCCGATGAAAATGTTCCCGATCAAATGCTCTGGCGGTCGAGCAATTCCATGGCGTTCTGCGCCGACAAAGCGCAATCACTCATCGACAAATTGACAAATGCAGGATTTGATTGCCGCGAGGGCGCTTTGGCTGCGACAACCGCAACCCTGCAGCCGGTGACGGCGATCGACACGCCAACCCAAGTCGCCATGGCCAATCAGGACGCCGGACAAGCGCCAGCGGCGCAAAACCAATCCGCTCCGGATGACCGTCAACCGATGCCCATGGGCGGCGTTCCCTATCAACGGATCCCCGGTTGGGCGGACACCAGCTGGCACCTCGCCGGTTATGCCGACGCGACGTTTATCGTCTCCGACTTTGACGGCGAAACGACCGCCGACTTCTCTGCTGCGCGTTTCAACCCGGCGTTCCATTTCCAGTACAAGGATCTGATCCTGATTGAGGCCGAAGCCGAAATATCTGTCGACGGCGACGGCGAGACGGAATTCGAGTTGGAATACGCCCAAGCCGATATCTTTCTTCACGACAGCGCGACGCTGGTGCTTGGTCAGTTCTTAAGCCCTGTCGGTCAGTTTCAGGAAAGACTGCACCCGACCTGGATCAATCGCCTCGCCGACCCGCCTCCGGGCTTCGGCCATGACGGCGTTCAGCCGGCGAGCGACACCGGCGCGATGCTGCGCGGCGGCTTCTTGATTGGCGACGAAATGATCGCGACTTACTCTGTCGCGATCGGCAACGGCCCGCGTCTCAGCCATGAAGGCGGCGTCGAATTCGAAGCCAAAGGCGCCGACGATAACTCCAACAAGGCCGTCAGTGGACGGATTGGTTTTTTGCCGCTTCCTTATCTTGAATTCGGCGGGTCGTTTCTGATCGGCGATGTTTCTGGTTCGTCTGATGCCGAAGAAGGTGACGATCACGGCGATGAAGAGCCGGACGATCATGATGATGATGCGCCGTTGCTGGATGATCTGAGCGGTCTCATGCCGACAGACGCAAAGGTCACCTTATGGGGCGCTGACGCCGCCTATACACGCGGCCCTTGGGATATCCGCGGTGAGTATCTCAACGCCACCCGGGACCCGATGAACACGGCATTTGAAGGGTCCGGGGGCGTCGCCGCCCTGCCCGAGCTAGAGCTTGAGGCCTGGTATGCGCAAATTGCTTACAGCCTGTCCGGTCTCACCGATCACAAGGTGATCGCACGTTTTGAGCCGGTGGTTCGCTATGGGGAGTTTCGCATTACCGGCCTTGAGGAACTCGCCGAAGAAGCGGCGGAGGAAAGGCTCGATATCGGCCTCAACTACTGGATCGCGCCGTCCATTGTCGCCAGGGGCGTCGCGCAATTTCGCGATTTCACGGCCCGTCACGATGATGAGCCGGATTCTGAAACCAGGTTCCTGCTGCAGCTTGCCTACGGCTTTTAGGCCCTCATGGAAAGGCACATGTAATGAAGAAATCCCTATTGATTCTCGGCGCAAGCGTCCCTCTTGCAGTCGGACTGCTCATTGTACAAACGACAGCGCAGACGACGGCCCCCGCGCAAGAACAACCTCAAACAACGACCGGCGACGCCGCTTCCATTGCACGCGGCGCGCAGGCCTGGGCCAATCATTGTTCCCGCTGCCACAACCTCCGCTCGCCGAGCGAACTCAACGCCGAACTATGGAACGTCTCGGTAACGCATATGCGCGTGCGCGCCAATCTCCCCGGCTCCGTCGCCGACGACATCAAGGCGTTTTTAATATCCAGCGCCAGCGACAGCGGCGGCTATTCCGCTGCACCCGCAGCGGGCGCAGCGTTTTCTTCATACGCGCACCTCAATCCGGGCGACCCGGCGCGCGGGCTTGAAGTCTATTCGCAAACCTGCATCGCATGCCACGGCGCCGACGGCAGGGGATCGATAGAGGGCGTACCGGACTTAACATTGACAAACGGCCGTCTCGCCATTTCCGACGACTTCGTTCTCACAAATATCATAAACGGGTATCAAAGTGAGGGCTCGCTCATGGCCATGCCGCCGATGGGCGGCAATCCCGATCTTTCAGAACAGGACATAGCCGATGTTCTGGCCTATATGCGCAAGGAGTATAAGGTCGAGGCGATAAACAAGAACTAACTGTCGCGAGGGCGGATGAAATGGACGGGCGGATTGGCGCTCGGCGACGGCTGGGCCTTTTATCGCGGGCTCGCCGGCGACAACACTCCTCACGCCCACTATGCGGTTCAATTGATTTGCGGCCGAATTTCGCCCACCTCCGCGATTGTTGACGGCGACTATGTCGCGGGCGAGATCATCTTTATACCATCCAACACGCGCCACCAGCTTGCGCCACGACCGGAGCCACTAGACATTTTGTACGTGGAGTCTGCTCTGTTGCATCTTGAGGCCGGCGAAAAGAACTTGACGGAACGCGACCGCGCTGTCCCTCTATATCGAAAGCTAGCGCAAAAACTGCGCCGGGGCGACGAGATCGACCTGTCATTGCTGGGCGTTTATACAGAACCAAGGATAGTCGACGCTATCCGCCTGATCGAGCAAGGCCTTGACGCGCCGGTTCGCCTCGAGGACATCGCACTTGCTTGCAACCTTTCAAAGAGCCGCTTTGCGGAACTCTTTCGAATGACAACAGAACTTTCCTTGCGGCAATTTGTGTTATGGCGACGCCTGCGCCGCGCAATGCTCGCAATTGGCGCGGGCGAGAACGCCACTCACGCGGCCCATGCGGCCGGCTTTTCGGACGCCGCGCATTTTTCACGGACAATGCGCAATATGTTCGGCGTGACCCCGCGCGACATCATGTCGACGGTAGCGATTGAAGATCCCATTGTTTCCTGAAGGCGCTTTAAGTCTGACGACGAAACGGCTGTATCAGCTGGCGCAAATAGCCGGTCGGGTAATCGGGCTCAGCGCCAATACCGAGATCGTCGGAAGAAAATGTCTTTGCACGGTCGTAATAGGCGGTGCCGAGCATTCGGTCCCAAAGCGTCGTGAACAATCCAAAATTCACATCGCCCTCGCCTGCGTCCTTCAAGTGATGAAAGCGATGCACGGGTGCAAGCGCAAGCAACAATTTAAACGGTCCGATGCGCATATCCACATTGGAGTGCTGCAGCAGCAATTGGATGGCAATCGCGAAACCAAGCAAGAACGCGACGTCCACCGGCATGCCGGCCAGTACGAGCGGCGTCACGCCGGCGATCAATTCAAATCCTTGATGCAGCGGATGTTTCATCAGGCCGTTGAAGCCATACATTCGCTTAACGCTGTGATGAACGGCGTGAAAACGCCAAAGCAGTCGCCATCTGTGACTGTAATAGTGCGCTATCGTAATCCCGAAATCCGCGACAATGATCGCGAGCAGCACCTCGCCCCATAGCGGCCAGTCATGAGGCCATATGCCCGTCCAGGGAATGATCGCTGCGAAAACGGGCAAGGATATAACCGACGCGACGTTGGCCGTTTCATTGACGACGAAATGGGCGATATCGCGCACGCGATCGTCATGGGGCCGATTCCAGCCGTCGGTATAAGGCGCCAGCCGCTCAAACGTGAAAGAAAGCCATAAGGCCAGTGCAAACAGCGGCGCCAACGTCCAGTGCGGCGCACCGCTTGACACCAGCCATATCGCCGCCCCGTTGAGGCAAAGCAGCATGAAAGGGGCGTATAAAATTTTGACGATCCACATGAGCGTTCGGTCCTTTCGAGGCCTTGGCGAAAACTAAAGCGTGATCACGGCGGCGGCTTGAATAAACGACCGGCAGGCGGCGCCGCCATGCCCCCGGCGCCCCCTGAGGGATTAACGAATGTGATGCGTATTGAGCTTCTGTCTCGTCAAAAACGAGGCCAACAACGCCAATCCCTAGGGGGTCGAAGCTACGTGCAGCACGCAATGGGCCATGGACCCGCGCATGACGCGGAGAATGATCGCGCGCTCAAGATCTCCGGCTGGCTGACCGGCGTTTACTTCATCATCGAACTTGCCATCGGGTTGGCGACTGGTTCGATCGCCGTCATTTCAGACGCATTTCACACCTTCTCGGCGGTCGGCGGCGTCATCCTCGCCTGGGTCGCCGCGCGCGTCGCCCGACGCCCAGCGAACCTTGAACACACTTTCGGCTACGCCCGCGCGGAAATCATCGGCGCCATGCTCAACGGTTTTTTCCTGCTCGCAATGGCGCTCCTCGTCATCGTCATGGGGCTGATGCGCCTCAGCGCGCCGATCGACCTGCCAACGACGCCGATGCTGCTCGCCGCCGCCGGCGGCATCACAACAGAGGTCATCTCGCTGGCGGTTCTGTTTCGCGGCCAGAAAGACAATCTCAATATGAAAGGCGCCTTCTGGCATGTCATTCAGACTTTTATCGGCAGTGTACTGATTGTAATCACTGCGCTCGTTATTCAGTTCACCGGATTTTTGGCGATCGATCCGATTTTAGGAACAGCCTTCGGCGTCGTCCTGTTGCTCGCTTCGATCAGCATCATTCGGGAATCCTTCACAATCCTGATGGAAGCTTCGCCGCGCGGCGTCGATATCGGCGCTGTCGTTGAAAGCCTGCGCGCGATATGGGACGTCGAGGACGTCCACCATGTCCATGCTTGGGTGCTTACCTCGAACCGAAACGTCTTTTCCGCACATCTGCGCGTCAATGACAATGACGCTGCACAGCCTGTGCTCAAAAAAGCGCATAAAGCCCTGCGCGAAGACCATGGATTTTATTTCTCAACGCTTCAAATCGAGACCGCCTGTCTCGACGAAGAAGGCGCCGAGGCCATCGACCCGCAAACCCATCAACAAGGAGACCTTTGACCATGAAAAACTCTATCACAAAAAGTCTTTTCCCCGCCCTGGCGGCGGTCGCGCTTGCCGCCTCCCCTGCGATTGCACAACACCAGCACGGCGATGGCGACCAACAGCATCAGGGACATCAAGGAAAACAGAAATCCGAAGCCTCCATGGAAATGGACGGCCATCACATGAAAGACGGCATGCCGCATTTCATGAAAGAGGGAGAACACGCCGCCGCGGTTGAGGCGGCGCTCTCGGCCTATGCTGCGGCGGCGGCCGAGAGCAGCGTCGAGGGGATGGCCGCCTACGTTCTGCAAACCGACGATTTCACGATTATCGAAGGCTCGCATCCCAATTGGGGTTGGGAGGACTATCGCGACAATCATCTCGTTCCCGAATTTGAATCCGAAGACATCGCGATCAAATCCTACGCCTATGATGACTTTCGGATTTCAGCAACGCCGATGATCGCCTATGCAACCTTCAAGGTCTCGATTGCAGCGACCGTGCGCGGCGAAGACGTGGAACGCGAACGCATGGGCACTGCGATCTTGGTCCGCACGCCGGACGGCTGGAGAATTCGTCATCTGCACACGTCCTAGGGTTTGCAACATTGCCAATGTAAAGCGGCGGCGCCGCTGTTGATGAGCCCTGACACAACGCGCGTCGTCGCGGTCATGGCGCTTTGGGCGTCGTGCTACCCCTTGATCACCGTGGGGCTTGACGATGCGCCGCATCTGACCTTCGCCGCCATGCGCGCCGTCCTTGCGGGCGGCGTGCTGCTCAGCGTCGCATTCTGTCTGCGTCTGCCTGTTCCGCGCGAGCCGCGACTGTGGATGTGGCTCGCCATCGCCGGATTTGGAACGACGACGCTCGGATATCTTGGCATGTTCCACGCCGCAGAATTTGTCGCGCCGGGATTTGCGACCATCATCACCAATGCACAGCCCTTGCTCGCCGCAATCCTCGCCTTCTTCATCCTGCAAGAAAAACTGGGCCCAAAAGCCCGTATCGGACTTCTTGTCGGGTTTTTGGGCGTGGTTGTCGCGGCCGCGCCGCAACTCGGCGGCGACAATGCCAGCGCAACCGTCATAGGGATCGCCTATATCTTTCTCGCGGCGATCGGCGTCAGCATCGGCAATGTCGCAATAAAGCGCATCGCGGGCTCCATCGCGCCGACATCCGCCATGGGCTGGCAACTTCTGATCGGCGCAACGCCCCTCGCACTTTTCGCCGCTGCGGCCGAAAACCCGGGCGCCATATCCTGGACTCCGGACTTTCTCTTCAGTCTTATCGGCCTCAGCCTCTTCGGTACGGCGCTCGCTTTCTGGCTCTGGCAGACGGCGCTCGCAAAAATGGATCTATCGCGCGCCAACGCGTTCAGCTTTCTTGTGCCGTTTCTGGGGATAACTTTCGGCGCGATATTTTTTGGCGAGCCCATCACGGTAAACGCCCTCGTCGGCGCGGCGCTCGCCGTGATTGGCGTACGCCTAGTCCTGGCGCGCTCCTCCAAAAGCGGCCGTCGCCATGGATAATGAACAACCGCCCCAAGGAAAGCCCGCCTACAAGCCGCCTTTATCGTACAAGGTTTTGACGCCGCTCTATGATCTTGTGATCGCTGCGCTGACGCGTGAGCGCGTGTGGCGCAAAGCATTCATCCAGGAGATTTCGCCGCAAACCAATGATCGCATTCTCGATGTCGGGTCGGGAACGGGCAGCCTTGCTCTTGGGCTTCATCAGGCTGCGCCGGAAATCCGCTATGTCGGCGTTGATCCCGATGAGGAAGCGGTGCGCCGGGCGCGCAACAAGACGACGAACTTGAAATCGTCGATCCGGTTTGAAATCGGCTATTTCTCCGCAGAAAACGCCTATTTTGAAGAGCCGCCGACCAAAATCATCACCAGTCTTGTCCTTCACCAGGTTCCCCTGGAGGAAAAGCGCCGGATTATTAGGGACGCATACGATTTGCTGCCGGAGGGGGCGATGTTTTGCACCGCCGATTACGGTCGCCAGAAATCATGGCTGATGCGCTTTTTATTTCGGATTACGGTTCAAGCGCTTGACGGCATTGACGATACCCGGCCGAACGCTGAAGGAATTATTCCGGTTCTTCTTGAAGAAACCGGATTTATCCGCGTTTGCGAGACCAAGCGGATTGCAACGCCGACCGGCGTGATATCAATCTATACCGGCGCAAGACCCGATCGAATGGAAGGGGAATCATGAAAGACGACTACAAAAAGAACAGTCTCACGCTGGCGGGCGCCGTCGCCATGGGCACAGGCGTGATGATCGGCGCCGGCATCTTTGCGCTCACCGGTCAGGTCGCGCAATTTTCAGGACCCGCCTTCCCGCTGGCTTTTCTTATTGCAGCCGTCATCAGCGGATTTAGCGCCTACACCTATATCAAGATGTCGAACAAATACCCTTCAGCGGGCGGCATCGCTATGATCCTGCAAAAGGCGTATGGGCCAACCACGATTGCGGCGGCCAGCGCACTGTTGATGACGATGTCGATGATCATCAATGAGAGCTTGGTTGCGCGCACCTTCGGCGCTTACACGCTGCAACTGTTCGATGTCGAAAAGAACAGCGTACTCGTCCCTATCCTTGCCGTGGGGCTGATCGCCTTTGCGTTTGTTATCAATATTTCCGGCAACAAGATTATTGGCGGCGTATCGAAAGTCGCCGCCGTTTTGAAAGTTGGCGGCATCCTGATCTTTGCTGGCGCAGCGCTCTGGGCGTCGGGTCTTTCCTTTGAAGCGGCCAGCAGCGCGCCCAGCAATGAGACGACGCCGGCCGGGTTTCTGGCAGGCGTTGCTCTGGCGATTCTCGCCTTCAAGGGATTTACGACCATCACCAATAGCGGTGACGAAGTGCAGAACCCGAATAAGAATGTCGGGCGCGCGATTATGTGGTCGCTCGGCGTTTGTCTCATTGTCTATATGGCCGTCGCCCTGGCTGTCGGGTCGTCCCTCACCCTCGAGGAAATCATTGCCGCCAAGGACTTCTCGCTGGCCGAAGCGTCACGACCGGCCTTTGGCGATCTGGGCGTCGCGTTCACAGTCATCATTGCAATCATCGCGACAGCCTCCGGATTGTTGGCCAGCGTGTTCGCGGTCTCGCGAATGTTGGCAATGTTAACGGACATGAACCTTATACCGCACAAGCATTTCGGCATGCCGGGCGGCATCCAGAAACACACGCTTGTCTATACGGTCTTCCTGGCGGCGTTTCTGGCGGCATTTTTCGATCTAGGCCGAATCGCTTCCCTGGGCGCCATCTATTATCTCGTGATGGATGTAATCATCCATTATGGCGTGCTGCGTTATTTGCGCGAAGATGTTGGCGCCCGCGCTTGGGCCCTCATCTCTGCAATACTGTTCGATCTCCTGGCGCTCGGCGCATTTCTCTTCATCAAGGCCAGCGCTGATCCGGTGATCGTGGTGATCGCTATAGGCTCGATGGCTGCGATCTTTGCATTCGAAGCCCTCTATCTTGGCAAAATTCGCGACAAGGAGGCGCCAGATCATGCGCACTCCCATTCCTGACAATAAGCGCACACGGAGTTCGTTATGATCTTCGCTACTGTGATCGCCGCTTTGACATTCGTTCTATCCGGCGCCTTGCATTACATAATTGTCTCCGGCGCCATTCGGCATCTTGGCGCAGTGAGCTATCATCGCGGACGAAAACTCGTTCTGGCGCTTTGCGTGTCAGGGATTGCTCATATCGCAGCCGTTGTGCTCTATGCCGCAGCATATGGCATAGGCCGGGCTTTGAACATTGGCGAGCTGAGCGGCGGCGCATCCGGCTCGGCAATGGATGTGTTCTACTTCTCACTCGTCACATACACCTCTCTCGGCCTCGGCGACATCGTACCAATGGGGCATCTACGCCTTATTGCAGGCATAGAGGCGCTCAATGGGTTTTTACTGATCAGCTGTTCGGCCGCCATGCTCTTCCTGTTCATGAGCGGTCAGAATCAGGCAGAAGAACAATGACCTGGCTGATGTATTTCTCGCGACACGCCGCACAGAAACGATGCGCGACGCTTCCCATCCATAATGAAATGATCATCGCATTGTTCATCGCCCGGAAGAAGACGATTTGATGACAGACTATTTGAAGCCCAATGGGCTGATCAGTAACGGCCGCGTCTTCCTAGCAGGGGCGATCCCGGGTTGAGCGAGACTGAAAAGCCGTCGCTCAACTCAAATACAAGACCGCTTTTATTCTCAGAAATGAAGCCAAGGCCGAAAACCATGAGAAAGCGAGCGACCTGATCGACCGCGAGATCTCGGTTAACCGTGAGACGGCGGCAAATGGCGAGAGGGACAAACGCCTCAGGCCCGTAAACATAGATTTGAGAGGTTCCGCGTCCGCCGCAACGGACCGCGAACCGTCGCGCGTCGGAGACTTATGATATGCCGTTCTTGAAATTCGTTTTTTCGTCGGCCGGCGCTCTCATCCTCGCGGCCTGCGCAACGGTCGGGCCCGACTATGCCGCGCCGGATCCGGCCGGCCTTGCGACGTCCGACTTACAGGTCGATGGAGCGGCCAACAGCATTGATCGCGAGCCGGCGCAACGCTGGTGGGCAGCGCTTGAAGACGAAACCCTCAACAGGCTGATTGAAACCGCCTTCAATGAAAACCGGGATTTGCGTCAGGCGGCGGCGCATGTGAAGGCGGCGCGGTCGCTCCTCAACCTTGAGCGCATCAATCTGCGGCCGACCGGCGAGGCGCGCGCCGTCTATCAACGCCGGCGTCTTACCGGCGCCGCCTTTGGCCTTGACGAACTCGATTTCGACGACGCCGAGTTTTTCGACATCGGCGTTAACGCCGCCTGGGAACTTGATTTTTTCGGGCGGGTGCGGCGCGCGACGGAGGCCGCGCTCGCCGATGCACAAGCCGCTGAATTTCTGCGCCGTGATGCGCAGGCGCTCATCGCCGCGGAAACAGCCCGCGCCTATATTGAATACCGCGGCGCTGCGCTTCAACTCGACGTCGCCAAGCGAAACTTGAGCGTTCAGCGCAATTCAGAGCGGCTGACGCAAAGGCGTCTCGACGAAGGTCTTGGCTCGCGTCTCGACGTCGCCCGGGCCGAAGCCCAGGCGAAAACGACCGAGGCCTCAATCCCGCCGCTTGAGGCCGCTCAAATCGCCGCCGCCAACAGACTGGCGACGCTCACCGGGACAAACGTCAATGCGGTGATCTCGACTTTAGCGACCGGCTCCCAAGGGTTGCCGCCGCCGCCGGACACTCTGCCGATCGGCGACATCGAATCTCTCCTCAGGCGGCGGGCCGACATCCGGGCGGCCGAGCGCACGCTTGCGGCGGCGACAGCCCGCATCGGCATTGCAAAGGCTGACTTCTTCCCGCGCGTCACGCTCGCCGGCGGCGTCAGCCTCGCGGCCCAGGACATTGCAGGCGTCGGCGGCGACGGCTCGCTGGGCTATGGCGTCGGCCCCACGATCACGTGGTCGGGATTCGATATTCCGCGCGTCAGAGCACAGATCGAAGCCGCCGGCGCAAACGCCGAAGCCGCGCTCGCCGTCTATGAACAATCAGCGCTCGTCGCGCTTGAGGAAACCCAGACAGCGCTCGCCGCTTACGGTCGCGAACGCGTACGCTATGACGCGCTCGCTGAGGCGGCCGCAAAGGCCCGCGAAGCGGCTGCACTCGCCCGACAGCGCTATGATGTGGGCGCCGACGATTTTCTGACAGTGCTCGACGCCGAAGGGCGGTTGCTTGCGGCGGAGGCTGCGCTCGCCGCAAGTCAGACAACAGTGACCGTGAATTTCATTCGCGTTTACCAGGCGCTCGGCGCCGGATGGAGTGTTGATCCGGCTCCTTGATTTTTCTCTACAAAAAGCGGGTCTAGCGAATGTTGAACCACCCTTATGATCCCACCGCGCCCCTTTCTAGATTGTGAGGCCGCTGTTACGTAAACAGCGTTCACACGAGCGCGCCACGAAAGGTTCTCTGAATGACCGCATTTTTTACAGTATTTGTGACGATATTCCTGGCTGAACTGGGCGACAAAACGCAACTCGCTACGCTGATCTACGCAACCGACGGCGATCGTCCTCGCTGGCTTGTTTTTTTCGCGGCTAGCCTCGCTCTTGTCGCCTCCTCAGCTCTTGCTGTTATCCTTGGAGCCGCCGCCGAGCGTTCTTTGAGCATTCTGCCGCTGTAACTCATCGCCGGCGCCGGATTTGTCGCCATTGGCGGATGGATGGTTTTTGAATATTTTCACTCGACGCGTTGACGCAATTCCTTACGGTTCTTTCAAACCAGACTTTATATGTCTGGGCTTAGTTCGCTTTGATATGCTCGTTTTTCAAAGCGCATCAATGACGCTACGCAAACGAGCGCTGACGGCTTCTGCGATATCGATGAGCGCGGGATTATCGATCGCCTGCATGGAGGCGACAGGATTGACAGCCGCCGCCTCAATGCCGCCATTTACCTCTTGAAGAATAACATTGCAAGGCAGCAACGCTCCGATCCTGTCTTCCGCTTGCAGCGCTTTATGAGCGAGTTCAGGATTACATGCACCCAAAATCTTGTAAGGTCGGAATTCAACGCCGATTTTATCCTTGAGGGTCGATTTGACGTCGATTTCGGTGAGGACGCCGAAACCCGCACCCTTGAGCGCCGCTCTCACTCGCTCTTCCGCCGCGTCAAAATCGTCGCCCCGAAGGGTTTTGGAGAAATAATACGTCATGACGAATGCTCCTGTGTTTTATTGCATGTGGCGCACTGCACATCTTACTGCCGTATAGAAGAAAAAGTTTGATTGCTCTCAATTCCAGGAATCACGCAATCCTTCTACAGATTGGGGCCTACTTTACATTTTTGATCGGGACGCTCGCTTCCCAATGGGGCAAAAACCAACACGGATCCGAATAACACTTTTTTTGCGCACACGATCAGCTATGGATGATCGGCGTGCATTCGGTATCCGACGCTCCTTTCGTCATTCGAGTCGTCGCGAATTTGGCATCTGTAGATTCCATATCGTCCATGGAGCATTGTTCAATATCGGCTGCGGCGAGTTTCATAGCTGTGACGTGCAATTTCGCCATGCATGCTTTGTGCACGCTTTCATCTCTTTCCAACGAGCACATCCACGCAATTTTGTCGCTTTCTCCACGTTGAAGCTTCAGCAAAAAATGAACGCGTTCGCCAACGGCAAAAGCGTTTAGATCAACGGACGCAATCACATCGAATGTCATGACCATTTCGTCAAAGCCGATAGAGTGAGCTGGCCTGTGCGAAATATCGACTTTTGACTGTTCGATATCGAGCGCCATAATCACGCCCTCGCCCCTCGGGATATCGCAATGGATAGAACTATCCAGTTGCGGATCCGCGTGCGGATCATGCGTCGTTTGGGAAAAAGCCGGTCCGGCCGACCAACACGATGCAACCAAGGCGAAAAATACGGCGCCAATGCAGGGCTGTTGTTTCATTTCACCTCCAATAATATCGGAGCAGATCGCACCTGCGGGACAAGAAGGCCTTCCTTTTCCGCAGGCGCGATGCAACCATATCCAAACGCCTTAAATCGTCAGAACCAAAGTCTCAAACCGGCGACGAAAGAAACACTGGATGGATCGCCGCCGTCGGCGCGTACGAAGTCGGCGGTTTCGCCGACGGATCGTGTCCAATCGATACCGATATAGGGCGCAAATTCGCGTTTGACTTCGTAGCGCAGGCGTGCGCTGAGCTCAGCTGTAGAAAGACCGGAGCCGACGCCGTATTCAGGAACGCTCTGTACAGCAAAGTTGAGTTCCGTACGCGGCTGCAAAATAAGGCGCTGGGTGAGTAAGAGTTCGTATTCCGCTTCGATGCGCGCCGAGACATCGCCCTGGCCGCTCACAAACAGGGCTGTGTCGAGCTCGAAGAGATAAGGCGCGAGCCCCTGCAGGCCGATGACGCCGAAGGTTCGCCCGTCGCCCGGCGCGAAATCGTGACGGACGCCGGCCTGCAGGTCGAAATAGCTGGTGATGGGTTTTGAATAGAGCCCTTGCAGTTCCGCTTCTTCGAAAGCGTCCGCGTTAAAGTCGTATTCGCCTTCGGTCTTGACCCAGAACTTATGCGCATCCGTGCCGTACCAGCCCTGCGCATCCCACAAGAGCAGCGGATCGACACCATTGGAGCGATATTCGAAACGGTCGGCCTGAACGAACCAATTCGTTTGCGCGCCGCCTTCATGCAACACCGCGCGCCGCGATGCGTCCATGTCTTCAGCATCGTAATATTGATCGGCCTGCGACCAGAGTTCGCTGCCGGGGTTTCCCGGTTCTGCGGCGTAGGCGCTGAGCGATGAGAGTGCGGCTGCCGCAATGATGGGGGAAATGAATTTCAACATCAATGCGCCCCCCCGAGGCTCTTGGCGCCGTGATCCATGCCGTCATGGCCGTCTTTGTTCATATCTTTTCCGTGGTCCATGTTGGAATGATCCATCGACTGATGGTCCATGGACTTGTGATCCATGGGCGGCGACGGCGGCGCGCCGTCGCGCCGCAAGAGGGAGACAACCTGCATCATGCCGGCGTGCATGTGATAAAGAAGGTGGCAGTGAAACGCCCAATCGCCGACATGTTCCGCGGAGATATCGACTGAGAGTTTCTCGCCCGGCTTGACGATGATCGTATGTTTGCGGGGTTTGTGATCGCCGGCGCTGTTTACGACGTCAAAAAACATCCCGTGCAAATGAATGGGGTGCGGCATCATGGTGTCGTTGACCATGGTGAGGCGCAGGCGTTCGCCTTCGTAAAATTTGATCGGTTCGGTGACTTCCGAAAACTTTACGCCGTCGAACGACCACATATAGCGATACATGTTTGAAGTGAGATGGATTTCGAGCTCGCGTTCGGGAGCCCGCGTGTCCGGATTAAGATCGAGACTGCGCAATTGCGAATAGCGCAGCGCTCTGTGCGGAACATTTTCAAGGCCGACGCCCGGTTCATCGAGCCGACTTACCGGAGCCATGGCGACATTGGCGACGCCGGGGCCGGTGGGATGGTTGTGCTCAATGATTGACGCCATGTCGTGGCCGGCGTGCTCGCCGGTCGACGATGCCGGCATTGCCGCCATTGTGGGCTGTATCATGTCATCGGCATGGGATCCGTGATCCATAGACGCGTGATCCATAGCGCTGTGATCCTGTCCCCCATCGGTCTCCATTTTGTCGGCACCGCTCATCGCCATGCCGCCCATCTCGCCATGGCCCGCCATGCCCATGTCCTTCATAGTCAGTGTCGGGCGCTCTCTCAGCGCCGGCGCTTCCGCGCGCATGCCGGGCCGCGGGCCCAATGTCGCGACCGCCATGCCGGACCGGTCAATTGACTCGGCGACCATCGCAAAGGCGTGTGACTCTTTCGGCTCCACAATAACGTCGTAAGTCTCCGCAACGCCGATCTGAAACTCATCCGTCTCAACCGGTTGAACATGAAGTCCGTCGGCCTGAACCACCGTCATCGGCAGGCCTGGAATGCGGAAGTTGAAAAACGTCATGGCTGATGCGTTGATGATGCGCAATCGCACGCGCTCCCCTGGATTGAAAACGGCATTCCAATTGTCCGCCGTCGAATGGCCGTTGATGAGGTAAGTGTAGGTCTCGCCGGTAACGTCGGCGATGTCGGCGGGCGACATGCGCATGGCGCCCCACATGGCGCGCTGGTTCAACGCTTTTCCGAACCCTATTTCCGAAGCGTCGTCGATGAAGTCCGGAAGCGTGTTCTTCTGGAAGTTCATCGCCTCGCTGTTCTTCTTCAGCTTGGCGAAAATCCGGTGCGGGTGCGTGAAGCTCCAGTCGGACAGCACAATAACATATTCGCGGTCGTAAGCGACGGGGTCGGCGCCCTTTGGATCGATGATCAGCGGCCCATAATGGCCGAGCTGCTCCTGCAGGCCCGAATGGGAGTGATACCAATAGGTCCCGTTGTGGGGCAATGTGAAACGATAGGTGAAGGTTTCTCCTGGCTTTATCCCGGGGAACGCAACGCCCGGCACCCCGTCCATGTAAAACGGCACCAGTAATCCGTGCCAGTGGATCGATGTGTCTTCGTGCAACGTGTTGGTCACCTTGATCGTGATGTCGTCCCCTTCGCGAAACCGAACGAGCGGCGCCGGGATCGTTCTATTGACGCAGACCGCTTCACCGGCGCGGCCGTTGATGCGCACCGGAAACTTGCCAATGGTAAGATCGAAGCGCGTTCCCGTCAGCACGGGAAGCCCGAGATTGCCGGCGCTGGCGGGTTTGGCCCAGGCGGGCAGCAGCCCCGCTCCGCCAAGCGCCAGTCCGCCGAGGCCAGCGGTTTGAATGAGTTTTCGTCTGCTAAACATGCTTACTGTTTCCGAGTTTAGGGTCATTACAATGGATGCTCAGTTGCGGCGACGCAGAGAGCGAATCGGAGAGATCCTGTTCGCGCGTCGCCCGGGTTGCTGGCCGCAAGCGCTTATACGCGCTCCACAGCAAGAACCCTCTCGCGCCTATCGCCGGCGCGGGGCTGCGTTCTGCATCAATTCAGGAGACGTATTTTCAGCGAGACCGGCCTTCGGTCCGGCGGATCGCGCCAAAGAGAGGGGAGCGCCAGTCTGTGTTCAAAACGCGGCGGCTCGACGATTATCGCGCCGAGTGATGCAACGGCCTTGGCAGTCGGCTTGGCCCCGAGCGAGGCCATAACTTCAACATTGCTAAGGCCGTGGAAAACAGCCGACGAAGCGCAGAGCTCACAACCGCCGGAGCCGAACTCATTCGCCGACCGAACGCCGCCGGGGCCGTGATGGTCGTGCATTGCGTCATGCGCATCATGGGCGCCGCCCATGTGCGAAAGATGCGATTGATGATCCTGAGGGACGACGGGTGAAAAACACGCGCACGCGACATGGCTTGCGCCCAGGAAAAGCGCAAAGAAAGCGATGACCGCCGTCTTCACCGACCCTAAAGTCACAAACCAAACTCCATCCGCTTGACCAAACAGCACGCTGTCTTTAGCTATACCCTGGACAGGTATATGTCAATGAATGAGCACGCAGCTACAATCAGGCGTCTAAAACGCATCGAGGGCCAGGTGCGCGGGATCGTGCGCATGCTCGACGATGATCGATATTTGATCGACACGCTTAATCAAATGCAGGCGATCAAGGCCGCGCTCGCCGGCGCCGAAAGTGAAATCCTTAAAGTTCACGCGAAAAACAGCGTTGAAGCGGCGATGACAACGCGGAGCGCCAAGGCCCAAAAGGAAATCATCTCTGATCTCGTTGACTTGTTCGACAAGCTGAAACGATGAATTCCATTACGCGCTCAGCTCACAATTCTGTTATCACTTAAGGCGAAGTCTGGCGTTGCAGCGACGGCATGGCATCTGCGCATGACGGCATTCAACAGGGCCGCCAAACATTATGATGTCGCTTTCAAGGGATATCGCGGGCCCATGCGTATGATGATAATTGATCGGCCTTCCGATACGGATCGAGGCCGAATGCGCTTTTAGGAATTCTGATTATGACTGATGCGGACTGGCGGGCGGGGTTTGGCGTAATCGCGCGCACAGACGTTACCCTGGAACGACTTGATGCCCTTTTGCGCCAGGCCGCCAATGACGAACTCGCGGTGAGCGAAGCGGAAGCGCGTGAACTCTTCGCCGCGACCGACAAACTGGCCAACGCCGCCATGCGGCTCGTCGCGCATATGACTTACGCCCGGCACGTGGATATGAGCGGCGCACCCTTGCAACCGGACGATTTCAAAGCCGATCCACAAGGCCACACAGGGGGATCGCTTAACATGGTAATCGCCTTTTGCGGATATCTCGCAGCCAACGCGCTCAGCGGCTGCACCCGCGCCTGGACGCTCGGACAAGGCCATAGCGTCGCGGCGATCGAGGCGGTCAACGCCCTCACTGGCGACGTGTCTCCCGCTCAGCAGGGCCGCTACGACCGCAGCGAGGCGGGGCAAAGCGCGCTCGTCAATGATTTTTACAGTTACGCCATTACGCCGGACGGACGTCCAGCCATTCCGCTTGGCAGCCACGTTAATCCGTATACGGCGGGCGGCCTGTCGGAGGGCGGTTATCTCGGGTTCGCAAGCCTGCAATATGTGCACATGCCTCTGCCCGGCGAGCGCCTCGTCGCCTTTCTGAGCGACGGCGCGTTCGAGGAACAACGCGGATCCGACTGGGCCCCGCGCTGGTGGCGCGCGGAGGACTGCGGATTTGCGACGCCGGTCATGGTGTTGAATGGAAGGCGTATCGAACAGCGCACCCAAATCGGACAGGAAGGGGGCCTCGACTGGCTGGTCCGCCATCTTGAACTCTCAGGCTTCGATCCCATCATTGTCGATGGTCACGATCCGCTTTCCTACGCCTGGGGACTGCTAGAGGCCGACGCCCGCCTCGAAGCGATTGCGGGCAATCAGCCGTCATATCCTGCACGCATGCCTTACGTTGTTGCGCCATGCGTCAAAGGGTTCGGATTTCCGGGAGCTGGTACGAACCGCGCACATAATTTGCCCTTGGACGGTAATCCGGCCAAAGATAGTAAAGCGCGCAACGAATTTAACGACGCAGTGAGCACATTGTTCGTTGCGTCGGACGAGCTTGAAAAATCCGTTCAATCGCTTTCAAATCATGACCGTCAATCGCGCCCGCGGGAAAGCCGCAATTCGCTCGCGACGCGCCAAATCCAATCGCCGAATTTGCCTCCATTACAAGACATTTACGCTCGTGTGGAGACGGCGCGGTGCGCCATGGACGCGATCGACCAGGAATTCGTAGAAATCGTGAAGATCAATCCGGCGCTGCGCGTTCGCGTCGGCAATCCCGACGAATTGCGCAGCAACCATATGCCGCTCGCCCTCGAAACGCTCCGCCACCGCGTCAACGCGCCGGAATCAGGCGCGCCTGAAGCCGTAGACGGCGCGATTATCACCGCCCTTAACGAAGAAGCGGTTATCGCCGCAGCGCTTGGCAACAAAGGCGGGCTCAACCTTGCGGTCAGCTACGAAGCCTTCGCCATGAAAATGCTCGGGGCGCTCCGGCAGGAAATAATCTTCGCACGGCGGCAAAAAGAGTTGGGACAGAAACCTGGTTGGATCAGCGTGCCGCTGGTCGCCACATCGCACACATGGGAAAATGCAAAAAACGAGCAATCGCATCAGGACCCCACACTACCCGAAGGATTACTAGGAGAAATGTCCGATGCGGCGCGGGTGATGTTTCCGATAGACGCCGCGAGCGCCGTTGCGGCGCTGCGCGAAGTCTACAGCGGCCACGGGGAACTCGCCTGCCTCATAACGCCCAAAGGCCAGTCGCCGAACCGCCTTACCCTTGAAGAGGCGACGCTTTGCGCACGAACAGGAGCGATCCATCTCGCCGGTGAGCCGGGGCACGCAAAGATACAGCTCGCCGCAATCGGCGCCTATCAAACAGGCGAAGCTGTGACCGCAAGCGCACGGCTTGCCGCGCGCGGCGCACCGGCATGCGTCACGGCAATCCTTGAGCCTGGCCGCTTACGCATCGCGCGTGATCGGCTGGAGTCGGATTTCGTCCTAGACGATGATGCGCTCAAAGGCCTGTTCCCTTCGGGACTGGCCCGTGTGCTTGTCACTCACACGCGGCCCGAACCGATGACAGGACTTCTCCGGCGCATCGACGGCGGGCCGGACCGGTTAAGGTCGCTGGGTTATATCTCTCGGGGCGGCACATTCGATGTCTTCGGCATGCTGTTCGCCAATCGCTGCACTTGGGCCCATATAATCGATGCCGCCGCTGCGCTTTTGCGGCGACCTATTTCAGATTTTCTGAACAGTGACGAACGCGACGCACTTGCGGGACGGGGAGATCCAAGGGTCCTTGAAATCAAACGTGAGCGGAGTCATGCGAAAACTTGACGGCAAACCGGTGCGTCAATGCATACCTCGGCAATTGCACTAAATTTCTCAATACATAAAATGTCAAACTTATTAAGCGAGAAGAGGAGACTTGAAGATCGACAGATCACACCTCCTCTTTATACGGAGTGCTATGGCGAAGGCGATGAAACTCTTGTCTTTCTCGCCGGCCTCGGCGGTACGACGCGTTATTGGAAGTCGAGGATCGCCCCTCTCACTCGCAGCCACAAGATCATTCTCGTTGACTTGTTGGGCTTTGGCGAATCGCCAAAGCCATGGATCCGTTACAGCGCAGATCACCACATTGAGGCGCTGCGCGGAACACTGGCGACCTTGGGTCCATTCACCATTATCGGCCATTCATTGGGCGCTTTATTGGCGGTCGCTTACGCAGCGCGATTCCCCGAGCAAATAAAGAACATGGTTTTGATGAGCTTGCCCTATTTTGGCTCTGAGGAAGATGCATATCGCTACTTTAGAAAGAACCGGAATGACCGTCTAAGAGGCCTGGTAGTCACGAATATGGGGCTGACGATCATTGCATGCCTCATTACGCGGCGCGTGCTGGGTAAATTTTTACCGTATCTGATCCGTGATATGCCAAAAGAAGTTGTCGCGGATCTGGTGAAGCATACGTGGATTTCATCAACATCTTCCCTATGGGAAGTCGTCTATCGATATGATGCGTTAAGCGATATTCTTCGAATTCCAGAACGAATAGATGTGTTATGCATTCATGGAGACCGTGACACGACGGCGCCGCTGTTTTCGCTCGATCTTATCCAAAAACATCGACCGGGTTGGCGGATCGAAATGCTGCACGACGTTGATCACCACCCGTTTCTTCGCGACACGGCAAGATGCATTGAATTGATCAAAAATATCGTGCCGTAAATCAAAACGACATAGCAACGGCGAATTTGTCTTCAAGAAGCTTTCCGTCGCCGTGAAAGATTGCCGAGCCGGTGACCAGCGCCTGGTTACGCCCTCAATTGGAATCGCACGCATTCGGCAAGCAATGAGCTCACATCAAGCACGTTGCTTTCATGCGGTATAGTGTTTGTCGTGACGATCCGTCCTGCGCCAGCGGCCAAAAGGTCATGATACGCTGTGCCCGCAAAGACAGCGTGAACGCCAATGCAAACCGGAGCTGACATGCTTGCTTTTTTCAGGTGTCCGACGGTTTCGATCATCGTGCGCGCGGTTGAAATGATATCGTCGACAAGGACCGGCGTGTGCGCGCGCCATTGCTCCACCTGCGGTACGCTCACCGCGACATCGCGATCTCCGCGCCGCGTCTTCTCAAGTATAAGATAAGGCGCGCCGGCGCCGTTTGCCGTATCCGAGACCCACTGTTCGCTCTCGCTGTCTGGACCAACCAGCACCGGGTTTACGACATGCTGCTTGATCCAGGCTGAAACCGTCGGCGCAGCATGCGCAGCCACGGCGGGAATAGAATAAACGTCTGATAATGCAGTAATACGATGAAGATGCGGATCGATTGTGACGAGCCAGTCAATCCAGGGGCTAAGCGCAGCAGCAAAATGTTTAGCAGTCACGCCCTCTCCCGTCTGAAAGCGCTGGTCCTGCCGCATATAGGCAAGATAGGGAGCCACAAGCCCTACTGTCTTCGCGCCGTTTTCGCGCGCCGCCGCAGCGGCGAATATCAATGGTAGAAATTTCTCGTCCGGGCGGTCAAGCGTACAAACCAGGAGTACGTCGCGATCCTCTACACTTGTCTCATAACGGACATAACTTTCGCCATCAGGAAAACGCCGTATATTAATTGTTCCCAGATCGCCGCGAAGCATTTCAGTGAGTGGCGCCGCAATTTCCTCGTGACTGAACAATGAAAAAAGAAGAGGGCGCATGGTTAAGCCTCAATTTCGAAAATCGGCGGGTGACTATCCAAATATTCTAGTGCGTAGTCTATTTCGCCCCGTGTTTCCGCATGCAGAGTAAAAAGAGGCTCTGATGTTTCGACGCGCTGGCCGAGAAAGCCGTGGAGTTCAAGCCCCGCCGCTTTGGCATCCGGCGCGCCTGCAAGTTTCGCGGCCTTCGCCAGGCGCCGGTTGTCAATCGCCTCGATCAATCCTCCATGATCGGCGAGAATCGGATGTTGATAGGCAGACTGCGGAGGCTCGCGCATGCCACCCTGGGCGTCGCAAATCGCCTGGAACTTCGCCCAGGCGCGGCCATCGGCAATCACCGCAGCTGCGGCCGATTCACCTTCGCCTTCAGCTACAACGCCGCTAAGCTCCAGCAAGGCGCCTGCAAGCGCGACCGCCCGTCGCCGCAAATCCTCAGGCGCTTCCGCATCCCGGCGGAGCACCTTCAGGACATCCTGCGCCTCAAGCGACGGCCCAATCCCGCGCCCCACAGGTTGACGACCGTCGGTTTGGATAACACGTGTTTTGACAGCAAGAGCTTCAGCCGTCTTCAATAGACTTGTCTTCAGAGAAACCGCGTCACCATCCGTTCTCACCTTTGCCGTCAGGCCTACGGGCATATCAATAACCAGATGCGTCGCGCCCGCCGCCGCTTTTTTCGACAGAACGGAGGCTACAAGCTGGCCCTCGCTGTCAATGTCGAGCGCACGCTCAACGCGGATAAGCGTATCGTCCGCCGGGCTTAAATCGACCGCCCCTCCCCAGACGATGCAACCGCCTTCCTTTTCCACAACCCGCCGCATCGCGTTCAGATCAAGGTCGACAGGCGCAAGCGTTTCCATCGTGTCAGCCGTGCCGGCCGGCGAGGTGATCGCGCGAGACGACGTTTTCGGCATGGTGAGGCCGCAAGCGGCGGCGATCGCAACGACGATCGGCGTCGTCCGATTGCCTGGAAGGCCGCCAACGCAGTGTTTATCGACGATTAAGGGGGTGCCCCAATCAAGACGTTCCCCCGCTGCGACCATAGCGCGCGTCAGGTGGATGACTTCTCGTTCGTTCAAGCCACGCGCCGCGCAGGCGGTAATGAAAGACGACAGGTGAATGTCGGAATAGCGGCCTTCGACAATGTCACGCATAATGCTGCTAATGGCCGAGTTTTCAAATTGCCGCCCGTAGACCTTGGCGCGAACGTCGCTCAAAGAGTCGAGCGGGCGCGCATGCGAAACGCGCAACGATGCGCCCTCCTCGCACTCCAGACGTCGCCACGCCGCTTCGGACAGTCCAGCCTCTCCGGAGGCCAGAAGTTCTCCGGTGATCAAATTGACCGTTGCGATCACAAACGAAGCGCCGCTCGCCACTCGAATTCTGGCTTGGGCCGAAAATCCTTCGGCGCGGCAAACATGACAGTCGCGGCGCATATAGATGACGGCTTCCTGGTGCGTGTCGATCCCTAGGCGCTTGGCGCGCAGAACATTGGATGCTTCAATTGTCATTCGTCCCGCCCTTGATTTTCTTCCATTGAACCGGCCGACCGCTACGCGATATCATATTCGTCGTTGATTGCCGGCACAGTGCAGTCCCAGCCGAGCTCTTCGACGATGCGCTGACGCAAGGCGTCCGACGCAGCAGGCTCACCGTGGGTGACGAATGTCCGGCGCGGCGGAGACTGGAAATTTTTTAACCAACCTAGAATCTGGTCCGCGTCCGCATGAGCGGACAACATATGAAGATTATGTACTTCCGCGCGAATCTTCACGTAGGCGCCATGAATTTTGACCGCCTCGGCGCCGCCGACAATCGCCGCACCCCGGGTTCCCCCGGCCTGAAAGCCTGTAAACACCAGCGCATTGCGTTCGTCCGGCGCATAGTATTTGAGGTGATGTAAGATTCTGCCGCCGGTCGCCATGCCGCTCGCCGAGATAATGATTTTTGGCATTTTGTTCGCATCGAGCGTCTTCGATTGTTCCGCCTCGCGGACATATTCGGCAACGCCGCATGAGGTCCGGCACTGTTCTGCCGTCAACCGATGGTCATTAAGGTGCTCGCAAAAGATCTCGCTTGCGTCGATTGCCATTGGACTGTCGAGATATATCGGCAGATCGGGAATTCGATTTGATCGCTTCAAGCGATCAAGATGAAACAATATTGTTTGCGCGCGCCCAACAGCGAAAGCCGGGATAAGTACCGTCCCGCCACGGGCGGCGGTTCGATTGACTATATCCGCCAACTTATTTTCAGGGTCTTCTTTTTCGTGGATTCTATCACCGTAGGTCGACTCGACTACCAAATAGTCCGTATGGAGAACCGGTGCCGGATCCAGCATCGTCGCGGAGTTTGGAGGCCCTAGGTCACCTGAAAAGACAACATCGTTTCCGCCTATTGTCAGTTGTACGGTCGCAGCGCCGAGAATGTGGCCGGCGGGACGAAATCGCGCAGTCACCTCCGGCGAAACATCGACATCTTCCTCAAACTGCACAGAATTGAAATTCTCAAGGCTGGTCTCGGCGTCTCGTTGCGTATATAGCGGGCGTGCAGGACGATGCTTCGAGAAGCCGTGCTTATTTGCAAATTCTGCGTCTCGTTCCTGTAAGTGACCGCTGTCTGGCAGCAATATCGAACAGAAATCTCGTGTCGCAGATGTCGTATAAATCGGTCCCTTAAAACCATTTCGGACTAAGAGCGGAATGTAGCCGGAGTGATCAAGATGTGCGTGGGTCAGTATGACTGCGTTGATAGTCGCTGGGGCAACCGGAAGCGGAGCCCAGTTCTTTAATCGCAATTGCTTGAATCCCTGAAAGAGGCCGCAATCCACAAGAATGCGCTCGTCGTTGACTTGGACAAGGTACTTCGATCCAGTGACGGTCCCAGTTCCACCGAGAAAAGTGATCGCTCGTGCCATAATTAGCTACCTTCCGTGTTCAAACCAAGAAGCGCGCAGTCAAGCACTCGCCAACGCTCTATGTGAGGTTTTAAGGGCAGTTAACCCCCAAACGCCTCAGGATCATGCCTATATACGCTCACCGCAATGCAATCACTCAGACTTCTGGAAAGCCAAAATACTTTCCCGACCATGTGCTTGGTGTTCGGGCATATTACGTTCTCTTTTTGAGCTACTTGTTATCGCGCTTTCAAGAACTAGATATACATAAGAATTTGCTCAGTGGCGTGAAGCGGTATTGGTGGTGGTGCTTTTCAACTATGCCGCCATTCAATTAGAGGGCTGAGGCGCGTAATATTGCGCAATCGCCAGCTCAACCCACAAATGATTATCACAGCCACGAAGCTGCCACACTACCATAGAAAGCGAGAATTATTTGATAGTGACGCCAATTTTTAACTATTAGGAGTTTACGGCGACTCCATGTCGTCCATCGTGCATTCTTCGATCGTCGCCGCCGCAATCCGCATTGCCTCATCATGAAATTCCTTCATGCAAGACTTGTAAGCGTCTTTATCGCTATCGAAGGAACACAGCACCGCAATATAATCCTCCTTGCCTCTTTCCAACTTCAGCAGGAAATGAACCCGCTCGCCGACAGCGAAAGCGGAAAGATCGATGCGCTTTGAAACTCCGAACGACATATTCATCTCATCAAATCCGATTGAATGATCCGGCTTGTGCGAGATGCCCACCTTGGACTCAAGGCTGTTAACGGCCGTGATCAAGCCTTCTCCCATTGGCACATAACAATGTATGGTCAAATTCATCGGTCTATCGGCATGTGGGTCTAATTCCGCCTTCTGACCCTTTGCAGACGCCAGCGGGAAGCCGCCGGCAATAGCCAAGAACGTGACGAACGAGATAATCTGAACTCTTAGAATTCTTGCGGCCATGATCAAACCTGAGCCCTGAGTTTAGCATTCCATGGATGATACGCTCTACCAAAATATGATTTTACACCCCGCATATAACACGCCTCGATTATCGGTAGAATCCGTCTCCGATACCAAGCGAAGCATTCGTTTTGGCGATGGACGCGGCGCCGTCGCGTTCGCTTCCTGTCAGCGCCCTGATCGCATCGATCGTCTCCGGGATGACGATGGCCTGGTTATCGACCATATAGGCGTAAAAGACCTCAGTTCCCTGAACGGTTACAAGATCCTCCCAAAGGGCGACTTCGTATAGATTGTCGTGAGGCCGCCCGAGGTCAGCCATGAGTTCCTTGACGGAGTTCAACGCCGACAATCCATCCTCCATCTTAATCAAGGAAATGCGTGACGACGAGCGGAAAGCGGCCAATATTTCTTCCCTTTCCGCCGCACGCGACAATTCCACATTCCAGAAATGAAGGTGCGCGAGCGTCTCCGGAACTTTGACCGCCATTGTCACGACATCGAGTTCCGGATCGACGCTCTGCGCATCGGGGCCCTGATGACTTGGAATGTGTTTTTCAGGAACGAGCGTATTCATGATGCCGCCCTCATGACTTTCCCAGGGGTCAGTGGCCCGACGCAACAGCGTTCCACGCGCCCGCTTGAGAAGCCCTGCGCGCTTGAGGGCGCTCAAAGTCCGAACGATTGAGGTCGTATTGCACGAAACGACCCGAGTGGCGTCTTTGCCGAATGCGCTTTCATAGGTTGCTTCCGCGACAAAGGAATGACCCGCGACTTGATGCGCTTCGCCGCCCTGAACGATAAATTT
Source organism: Parvularcula sp. (assembly GCA_002704915.1). Taxonomy (GTDB): domain Bacteria; phylum Pseudomonadota; class Alphaproteobacteria; order Caulobacterales; family Parvularculaceae; genus Hyphococcus. Next base: position 67,947 of record PAIP01000075.1, on the reverse strand, counting down.
GAGCTTTCGCTCCTTGTAGAGGGGAACGTTTTTCGCAGCCACTCGCTTCGGCGTACAATCGACAACGATGTCCGCATCATCCAATAGATCGTTCAAATTTCCCGCGATCTCAATACCCGCTTGCCGCATCGCATCGGCTTGCGCGTCAATAGCTGAGAACACGCGAACGCCTTTCTGCTGCGCTGCGCGAAGCCGCCAGTCGCTGGCGACATCAGCAACGCCAACCAGCTCCATATCATCCTGCAGCACAGTCGCAGCTGCGACCCGTTTGCCAATGACGCCATACCCGGCAATGGCGACCTTCACCTTCCTATCGAGCATCTCGCTGCCTCACTTTCAAACACTTACGCCTGTCACACGGCTCCGGCGACAATATTCTGCGGTTCGCCATCAATAAACGCCTCTATATTCTCGACCGTCGTTTCGACAATGCGCGCGACGGCCTCATTCGTATTGAACGCCGAGTGCGGGGTGATAATCACGTTGCGCATGCGCATGAGGATATGATCCGCCACGAGATTGCGCAGATCATGACGGTCGCAATATATCGGACAAATCAGCTCCGCTTCCTCGCGAATGAGCGGCTCATCTGGCAGAACGTCGAGGCCGGCTGCAGCGACCTTTCCGCTCGTCAGCGCCTGGATCAGCGCACGGGTTTCGATGACATCGCCGCGCGCCGTATTAATGACAACCACGCCATCCTTCATCTGCGCAAATGCGTCAGCGGACAGAAGATGGCGCGTTTCCGGAGTGGCCGGCACATGCAAGGTGATCACGTCCGACCTCGAAAGAAGTTCGTTAAGGTCGACATAAGCAAAACCGTGCGCCGCAGCGAAGGCGTCATCCGGCGCAATGTCGAAGGCGATAACCTTCATCCCGAACCCGCTCGCAATGCGGATGACATGACGTCCGATATTGCCGGTTCCGACGACGCCCAGTGTCTTTCCTTCCAGATCGAAACCGCGCAGACCCTCCGGCGAAAAAGGGCCCATGCGCACGCGCTCCACGGCCTCGATCAGCCGGTGACTTAAAGCCAGCAATAGCGCAAAAACATGTTCGGCGACGGTGTTTTCGCCATAGGTCGGGACGTTACAGACGAGAATGCCCCGTTCCGCACAATACGCCGTATCGATATGGTCGAACCCCGTTGAGCGCGTTGCGATCATTTTCAACGCTGGCAGGCGCTCCAACACGCCGCGATCAAGCTTTGAATAGATAAATGTCGAGACGATTTCGATATCAGAAAATTCGCTCGTATTACCGGCCTGCAGTGGTTCCCTGATCAGGCGCAAATCGTGACCAGCTTTGAAGCGTTCAAATACAGGCGCCTCACGCTCTTCCGTTTCAAAAACCGCTATGCGCATGGGGAGCGAATTCCTCCGGTTGCTACTTCTTCTTATCTTCGTTTGGGAGTTGCCCCCCGCGCTTTCGCTCAGCGTCTGCGACATGATGCTTGACGGAGATAAAACTGTCGGGCGTGACAGATATTGAGTCGATTCCGCACTCGACCAGGAAGCGCGCAAATTCCGGATGATCGCTGGGCGCCTGACCGCACAGACCGACTTTCGCGCCCGCTTTGTGCGCTTCCGCAATAACGTTCCTGATCATCCATTTCACTGCTGCATCCTGCTCATCAAATAGATCGGCGAGATCTTCCGAATCCCGATCAACGCCGAGCGTTAACTGCGTCAGGTCGTTCGAGCCGATGGAAAACCCGTCGAAGCGTTCCGCGAACGCCTGCGCAAGAATGACATTCGAGGGAATCTCGCACATGACATAGACCTGAAGTCCATTTTCTCCGCGCTTCAGGCCGTTCTGCGCCATAACCTCCAATACACGGTCCGCCTCCTTTACCGACCGGCAAAAGGGGATCATCGCCACGACATTTTCAAAGCCCATTTCGTCGCGTAATCGGTGGATCGCCCGGCATTCAAGGGCGAAACCGTCGCGATAGCGGGGCGAATAATAACGCGACGCGCCACGGAAACCGATCATAGGGTTGGCCTCCTTCGGTTCGAACGCCGCGCCGCCGATAAGACCTGCATATTCGTTGGTCTTGAAATCGCTCATCCGGACGATCACCGGTTTAGGATGAAGCGCGGCCGCGATGCGCGCCAGCCCGAGCGCCAGCTGATCCACGAAATAATCGGCCTTCGTCTCATAGCCCCGCGTCAGCTCGTCGATCTGTCGCTTTACATCCTCATCCTTCAACGCATCGAAATGGGCGAGCGCCATCGGATGGATTTTTACATGGTTCGACACCACGAATTCCATGCGCGCTAAACCGACACCGTCGGCAGGCAGCCGCCACCAGCGAAAGGCCGCGGCCGGATTGGCGAGATTGAGCATAACCTGGGTCTTGGTCGCAGGAATGTCGGAAACGCTTAACTCCTCGACGTCAAAGTCGGCGACGCCTTCGTAGATAAACCCTTCCTCGCCTTCCGCGCAGGAAACGGTGACTTCCTGTTCGTCATGGAGAACACGCGTGGCGTTGCCTGTTCCGACAACCGCCGGCAGGCCAAGCTCGCGGCTGACGATCGCCGCATGGGACGTGCGCCCGCCGTGATCGGTGACGACCGCCGCCGCGCGTTTCATAATTGGAACCCAGTCGGGATCGGTGTTTTCCGTCACGAGGACGGCGCCGTCCTCGAACCGGCCGATCTCGCCCGGATCGCGGATCAGGCAAACCTTACCGCTGACGACGGCGCCGCCAATGCTGAGGCCGGTCGCCAGCGTTCGGCCTTTCGACTTGATGCCGTAGCTTTTGAAGACGCCCGTCTGTGCATGGGACTGCACTGTTTCTGGCCGCGCCTGAACGACGAACATCTCGCCCGAATGGCCGTCTTTCGCCCATTCGATGTCCATCGGAACGCCATAATGGCGTTCGATCTCGCAGGCCCAGCGGGCGAGCTGTAATATCTCCTCATCGCCGAGCACAAAAGCTTCACGCTCGGCGAGCGATGTCGGCACGGTCCGCGTCGCACGTTCGCCCCCGCGCGCATAGACCATCTTGATGATTTTATCGCCGCGCTTTTTGCGCAGAACGGGCTTCAACCCGTCATTCGCAAGCAACGGCTTATAGGCCTGGTATTCATCAGGATCGACTTGGCCCTGCACGACGGTTTCGCCAAGCCCCCAGGCGGCGTTGATCAGGACAATGCGATCAAAACCCGTTTCCGTGTCGATGGTGAACATGACGCCCGAACCGGCAAGGTCCGAACGCACCATCTGCTGCACACCGATCGACAGGGCGACCTTCAGGTGATCGAAGCCCTTCGCTTCGCGATAGCTGATCGCCCGGTCGGTAAAGAGAGACGCAAAACACTTCCGGCACGCCGCTAAAAGCTCGTCCTCGCCGCGGATATTGAGAAACGTCTCCTGCTGGCCGGCGAAGCTGGCATCCGGCAAATCTTCCGCCGTGGCGCTGGAGCGCACGGCGACGTCGGCGTCCTTGTTGCCGATACGTTCGCAAAGCTTGTGATACGCCTCGGCGACGGCGCTCGCGAGGTCGCCCGGCCAGTCCCCCTTGAGAAACGCCGATCGGATCGCATTGCCTGTTTCCGCCAGCGACGCTTTGCCTGATTTGAACTCCGCAAGGCGGTTTTTGATGACCTCGTTGAGGCTATTGGCTTCGAGAAAGCGCCAATAAGCGCCGGCGACGGTTGCAAATCCCGGCGGCACGCGCACGCCGCGGTCGCCAAGGCTGCGGACCATTTCGCCCAGCGAAGCGTTCTTGCCGCCGACCAAAGCCACGTCCTCGCGACGAACGTCCTCGAACCAGGCAATGAAAGCTCCCGGCATTTCTTCCCTTCTCGTCTCGTTCTCAGTACAATATACGTGCGAACAGCCGCCTTCACTCACGCCAAATCGAAAGTATCCATTCTATTCTCCTCTCCTTATAATCTCGGACGCGAAAGCATCGGGCCGTACCGAAGCGCAAAAAGCGCGAAGGCACCGCTCCATAATGCTGCCGACAAGACAAGCGCAGGCACATAGAACTGTACAAAGAAAATTGACGACATCACGCGAACAAGCGCGCCTGAAACCACAAGGGCATAGATCGCAATTGTCCACGCGTCCGCTGTCAGTTTTCGTCCCGTATGGCCGAGCGTTGCGCGCGTCATCACGGCGAGTGTCATTGTCCCCATCGCACCGGCGGTAAGAGCGTGAAGCGCGGCGTGGGGAGGAACAATAGCAGGCGCAAATGCGGACGCGCTCATCAACAGAAATGACACAGTCAGCCACGCATATCCAATATGAAGAATAAGAACGAGTGGTTCGGCGCCGGTTTTCCATCCCTGCCAGCGCGCCAACCGAATTGCATGTGCGCCGCCAGCAATAAGCAAAAGAACGCCCGTTATGTGATTTCCCGCGTCAATCGTCCAGCAGAGCAGCGCAAGCACAGCAACGCCAAGGGCCGCCTTGTCGATCACGCCGAACTGGGTCGGAAGCGGGGATATTTTTCGTTGACTTAGCCAGTTGCGCGTAAAGCTCGGCACGATGCGTCCGCCGATCAGCGCGATCATCAGGGCGATGACGCCGATCGCGAAATGTTCCGAGAATTCGTGAACTTCATAGTTCAGCGCGCCCGAATGAAACCCGATATTCGACAGCGCAAGCAAGGTTGCCAGCACGCAGACCGGCACGTTTTTGATGTTTTTGCCTACAATTATCTCCCGCCACATCATCGCGGCGAGCACGACCAAAAACAGACAATCGATGACCGCTGCCGCAACCGGGCCAATCTGTCCGCGCGCCAGCATCGCCAGACGTCCGAAACCCCACAACGCAAACAGAAACATAAGCCGGCCGCCCAGAACCGGCAGACGGCCCGTCCAGTTCGGCACTGCTGTCAGCAGAAAACCGGCGATCACCGCCGCGAGATAACCATAGAGCATCTCATGAACATGCCATTCCTGCGCCGGCATGCCGCCGATAAGCCCAACGCCATTGGCATAGGCATATATCCAGAGCGGCACGGAAAGCGCCGCCCAGATTGCGCCGAACAGGAAAAACGGCCGAAATCCGTAGCTGAAGAGCGCCGGCCCGCCATAGCCCCGGCGCGCATCGAGCAGATCCCTTGGCGCGCTTTTGGAAAACATTGATCTGAAACTATGAAGCATAGCGCACCTCAAACGCGTCGAACATGGCGGCTGTCTCTGAAACGAAAGCCGCATCGTTAAGCGCCTCTCCGCCTGGGTAAGGATTCCGATCCGGCATGCGCGCTTCCTGAAGCACATATCGGCGCACGCCCATTTCTCGCAACATCGACGCCATCATGCAAATTTCGGCCTTGCCGATCCACGCCGGCCAGATCGTCGTGCGCACCTCGTAAGGCACGCCCGACTTCACGAGGGTTTCAAGAGAGACGCGCGCCTTGGCGCCGGCATCTGCGCCAGTCACCCCTCGATAGCCGTCGAAAGGCGCCTTGACGTCAAACCCGACCCAATCGACGAGAGGGAGCGCCGCTTCAAGTAAAGCGGGATTTGTTCCAGCGGTATGCAGACCGATTTCAAAACCGCGCCGCCGCATCGCCGTCATCGCTTGAATGACTGCGGCTTGCGCCAGCGGCTCGCCGCCGCTGAAAACCACGGCGTCCAGAAAGTCCTTGCGACGGTCGATTACGGAAAGAATGTCTTCAAAGGACAGCGGTCCTGCCGCTCTCGCTGGTATCAGATCCGGATTATGACAATAGCCGCAACGTAAAGGGCAGCCCTGGCAGAAAATGACGGCTGCGAGTCTGCCCGGATAATCGACTGTGCTGAACGGCTCGAAGCCGCCGATCCGTAACGACGACGCACCCTTGTCACGCTGCAGCAAGTTCCGTGCGGCGCTCTTCGAAATGTTTGCGCTCTTCATGTTCGCTTCTCTTGCCAGGATTGAAGGCGGAAACCGGCCGGTGATAGCCCATGACGCGGGTCCACACCTCACAAATCTGCACTTCGCTGCCTGCCGTTTCGCATTTCGGGCACAACGCGTGCTCACCGGAAAGATAACCGTGAACCGGGCAGATAGAGAATGTCGGCGTCACCGTGATGTAAGGAAGACGAAATCCCGACAACGCCCGGCGAACCAGCGCCGCGCACGCCTCAGCGTTCGAAATCCTCTCGCTCATATATAAGTGCAGCACCGTGCCGCCTGTATATTTCGTTTGCAGAGGATCCTGACGCGATAGAGCCTCAAACGGGTCGTCCGTAAAGCCCACGGGAAGTTGAGACGAATTCGTATAATAAGGCGCCGCCGACGATCCCGCTTGTAAAATATCCGGAAAGCGTTTCAGATCTTCCTTTGCGAAACGATAGGTCGTCCCTTCCGCAGGCGTCGCTTCAAGATTGTACATATGCCCCGTTTGCTCCTGAAACTGGAGCATACGGCCGCGGACATGATCGAGAAGCTCGAGCGCCATCGCTTCGCCTTCCCGCGTCGTGATGTCATGCGCGCCGCCAGTGAAATTGCGGACCATTTCGTTGAGGCCGTTAACGCCCAAGGTCGAAAAATGATTGCGCAATGTGCCGAGATAACGCCTGGTATAAGGAAAAAGCCCGCCATCCATCAGCGTTTGTATCTCCCGGCGCTTGATTTCGAGACTGTCGCGTCCCATCGCGAGCAATTCGTCAAGCCGGGCAAGAAGTTCTGCCCAGTCGCCACGATAGAGATGGCCGAGACGCGCGCAGTTCACGGTCACGACGCCGATGGAGCCGGTCTGCTCTGCCGACCCGAACAGGCCGTTGCCGCGCTTCAGGAGCTCGCGCAAATCGAGCTGCAATCTGCAGCACATGGAGCGAACCTGTCCGGGCTCCATGTCGGAATTAATGAAATTCTGAAAATATGGCAGCCCGTATTTCGCAGTCATGGCGAAGAGCGCTTTGGCGTTTTCGCTCTCCCAGGGAAAATCCTTTGTGATGTTGTAGGTCGGTATCGGAAAGGTGAAAACCCGGCCTCTGGCGTCTCCCGCGCACATCACTTCAATAAAAGCGCGATTGATAAGATCCATTTCCGCCTGCAGGTCGCCATAACAGAATGCTGCTTCTTTTCCTCCGATGAGCGGAACCTGCTCGCGCAAATCCTCTGGGCACGTCCAATCGAAGGTGAGATTCGTAAATGGGGTCTGCGTTCCCCAACGCGACGGCACATTGAGGCTGTGAACGAATTCCTGAAGCCCTTGCCGCACGTCTTCATAGCCGAGCCTATCGACCCGCACGAAAGGTGCCATATAGGTGTCGAACGAACTGAACGCCTGCGCCCCCGCCCATTCGTTCTGCAGGGCGCCGAGAAAATTGACCGCCTGCCCCAGCGCTGCCGAAAAGTGCCTTGGCGGGCCGGCTTCGGCCTTTTCCGGAATGCCGTTGAGACCCTCATTGAGCAGCGTGCGCAGCGACCAGCCGGCGCAATATCCGGAAAGCATGTCGAGATCATGGATATGAATGTCTGCTTCCCGATGGGCGCGGCCGATCTCCGGCGGATAAATATGATCGAGCCAGTAATTGGCGATCACCTTGCCGGAAACGTTGAGGATCAGCCCGCCAAGCGAATAGCCCTGATTGGCGTTCGCCTTAATCCGCCAATCCGCCCTGTCGACATATTCTTCAACGGCGTCGGCGACGATAACCGCCGTTCCCCGCTTCCGGGCACCGTCAGGATTGTCGCGGGAGTCACGCTGGGTTGTGGGCGCGTCGAACATTCGGAGACCTCCTCGAATCAACATGCTGTGCCTTGACATAAAAGATGCACAATATATGCATCTTTGCAAGACGCCCTCTCCGGGCTTGGCGATTCAAAGGCTTTTGCGCTAACGAAATCATCGTCCGATGAGAAAACAAGCAACGGAACGAATCATGCGGCTAACCGCCCACACTGACTACGCCTTGCGTGTGCTGATTTACGCCGCAGTCGAGCCCGCCTCCCTGTGTACGATCGAACGTATTTCCGAGGCGTATGGCATTTCTCGAAACCACCTGATGAAAGTTGTGCAGCGTTTGGGCGATTACGGGTTTCTCGAAACCGTTCGCGGCCGCGGCGGCGGATTGAAGCTCGCCATGCCGGCGAGCAAAATCTGCGTCGGGGATGTCGTTCGGAAAATGGAGGACGATCTCGCCCAGGCTGAATGTTTCCGGCCGGAGCAAAATTCCTGCGTGATTACCTCTGCATGCGGTCTCAAGCACGCCCTTTCTACGGCGCTGGAGGCCTATCTCGACGCGCTGGATCAATTCACGCTTGCCGATGTCACGCGAAACCGGAAAGCATTATCCCGGCTCCTCGACCTTGACCCCGCAGCATAGGCGTTAACTGTTAGGGCGCGAGGCTACAAAAACGGCCGCGCCAACCACAATCGATATAGCCGCCGCTTTTGCCATGCCTGGAGCATCTCCGGCGGCAATAATCCATATGGAGATCGCCATAGCTCCAAGCGCAACCATCTTGGCGCGTAATGGAATTGCGCCTGTTTCTCTCCATGCTCTTACGGGCGCTCCCAGGCGGGGATGGTTGACAAGATAGCTTTCGAATCTTGGCGATGAACGCGCAAAGCATGCGGCGGCCGCGATTAACAATGGCGTTCCCGGGAGCAAAGGCAGGACCAGCCCTGCAACGCCCAATGGGACAAGCGCGAGCCCGAGAATTAGGAAGGCGGTTCTCATAAAATCAAGCCGTAATTCGAATCACAATTCCCCGGAAGGACAGATCAGAACAAAATCCCATGTGCGCCTAGCACCGCAGCGCCGATTGTAACAAGGCTGACGCTCAATAACACCCAGTGAAAGCGTTGAACCAGCGCGATGGCGCCGTCAGGCGAACTCTGTGCCTTGCGAAGAAACCATGCATGGAGAAAGAGCGGCTCGGCCACAAACAGGACAACCGTGAAAACGGCCCAGACCAGCACCATTGCATGCATCCACCAGTAACCGAGATCTAAAAAGCGATCCCAGGCGTCAAGGCGATGCGTCATATAAAACCCTGTGACCCCGGCTAGTGTAACAGAAATCATCGCCTGCGTGGCAAACCGTGCTTCAACTTTTTCGAAGAGCGTTATGCGTTTCTTCGGCTCTTCCAGCCGCGCCACGGCAGGCAGTATCACCGCCGTGACCATAAACACGCCCCCGATCCAATGAACAATGGCGAGAATGTGTAATGCGCGGGCTATAGTGACGTCTAACATCCGATAAAGGCGCTTTCTGTCCTGTTCAAATTGTCACTTCTCGAGTTTGCTGGAGAAACGCCATCCATTCCACCTACAGCCGGCGCGCCTTTAGCAAGTCTGCGAGAATGCCGAGTTCATTTTCTCTCAGCCGAACGCGTGCGATCGGCAACAAGACGCCGTTTTCGAGCGCCAGATGCTGACGGATATGCTCCGCGAACATCCGCAACCGGCGTTTGTCGTTTACGCCAAGTTGCTTGTCGGAAACGCCTTTTACAAGGATAGCCGTCGCCGTTTCCAAACTGGCCTCATCTTCGCGATGCTCGTCTACCAACCGGGCGAGAATGCGTTCGACATTATCTTCCGGCAGGCAGTGCTCCCGCAACATCGGGAATAGCGCCAGCTCTTCATCGCCGATATGAAGCGCAAAGTCTGTTTCAAGAAACGCGAGCAGAGACTTAACCCCTTTGAGATCGAACTCGCCGTCTGCCAACAATGTCAATATCGACGCGGCTTCCCGCTGCCGGTGATGTTCGGCGAAAATAAAGTCCAGCGGACTGTCGATCAGGCCCGCCGGCATCGGCTCAATGGCCCAGGGATTATCGCCGGTGCGTTTATTATCGCCCTTTCCAGAGAAAGAATGAACGTCAGTGGTGTTTGGAGCCGTCATAACCTAACTCCTGTCGCTAATACTGAAACCGCAGGGAAGCCCAGATGAGACTGCGATCAGCGAAGGCGCCGGCGCCGTCATAAATCGCGCCCTTCACCTCAGCGGACCAATGCTTCCTGAACGCAACCGCAAGGCCTGCATCGAACTCGGCGCCGAAATCCATGTCGCCAAGGTCGCTTTCGAACTCATGATAGGTAGCGAACAAACGCACGCTATCGGTTTTCAAAAGACCGTCCCAGCTGTAGCTGATCGTGCCGTAAAGATCCTCAAGACCTGCCGCCGGCGTCGTTAAGAAAACATCGGCGAAGCCTTGGAACTTGTGAAGCGTCGCCAACGGCGTAGAGAAGCCGGTGACACCGTCGCCGCCAAGGGATTCATAAGCCAGTTGCGCCATGAATCGCGCGACGGACAGAGACGCCTCCCCATGAATGTAATCTTCCCTGTAATTGACCGTATTTCCGGCGTAATCTTTTTGCGACGCATATTCGCCGACAACGCCAATCTTGATCCTGGCCTCTTCATCGAGCGCGACCGAATTCTCATAACGCAGCCCCCAGGTCGCTGAGGAAAGCCCCGGCGCCTCTTCAAGATCGAGCAAGACGCCATAACCTTTGAAGGCTCCCAGCGCGCCGGCGTCATAAGCAACCGAGATGACATGGCTGTCGCTGTCGAATTCGCCCGCCGGGTGATCATCGCCGAAAACCCTGTGCACGCGGGAGATGTAAAGATAATCGACGGTCACATTATCAACGAGAGTCGATGAAATCCGGGCGGCGTCGAATGTCTGCTGGTTCTGGCGGAAATCCACCGCGCCGACAAACCGCTGATTGTTGAGATTGAACCGCTGCCGGCCGACGGTGATTGGCGTCTTGCCGATGCCAGTGAAAGTTATCTGCGCCCGGTTCAGCTCCGTCGCATCGGGATCGGCGATCACCGGAAACTGCGCGCGCCCGCTGGTCGTGGAATTAAAATGATCACTCCCGATGGAGGCGACATTTTCGAACTCGACCAGAAATTTGAGATTATAGATTTCCGCCGTTTCGAAACCGAGCCGGGTTCTTATCGTATTGGCGTAGGCGTCCTCGGAAAAGCCGTCCTGGCTTTTGTATTCGAAGCGATAACGAACATCGAGCAGGAGCTTGCCGTCTTTGATCGCCGCAATGATCGGGCTTTGACCGGGCTCAGGCACCTCGTCTTCGGCAAGAACCGGAGAAGCGACTGACGCCGACAGCATCAAGGCTAAAACCGCTTCACGAACCGACATTTCATTTGCTCCCTTTATTCAGCCGCTGTTGCGCGCGTGTTTCGCGTCCTCACCAGCTGGTATCCGCGCCGGCCTAGATACCAGACCGGCGCCGACAGCATGTGAACGAGACGGGTGAATGGAAAAACGAGAAAGATCGTCAGCCCCAGAAAGAGGTGCGCCTTGAAGATCGGGTGCACATCGGCGACTAATTCAGCAGCGCCGCCGCGGAACGTTAAAATCCGTTGCGCCCATTCCATGAACTTGATCATCTCGTGGCCATCCAGATGCTGAAGTGAGATAAAGATCGTCGACAGGCCCAAGAGAAGCTGCGCGAACAAAATCAAGAGGATCGACGTATCGCCGAAACTCGACGTTGCCCTTATGCGCGCATCGAACAGCCTGCGGTGAATGAGCAGCAAGATGCCGACAAGGCACATGAGCCCGGCGAGCCCGCCCGCGACAATCGCCAGCAATTGTTTCGCGCCATGGGAAATCCCGATGGCTTCAAACACCCAGATTGGCGTCAGGAGCCCGACGAAGTGTCCGGCAAAAATAACCAGGATGCCGACATGGAAGAGAATGCTGCCGAGAACCAGTTGTTTTCTCCGAAGCAACTGGCTCGACCCCGAGCGCCAGGAATATTGTCCGTGGTCGAAACGCAAAATGTTCCCGACGACGAACACGGCGAGACAGATATAAGGATAGACGCCGAAGAGGAACTGATTGAGATAATCCGCCATGGTCAGCTCCTTGCGTTTCTGGCGACGTCGCCCGGCGCCTCGCCGGCGTTCATCCGGTCGAGCATCTGACTGACTTTCGGACAGCCGGCGTCTCCCGGTCCGAAGGTGACCGGCTGGTCTTCCCAGGCGGCGTCCAGTGATTCGAGATCATGCGGGTCGTCATCCGGCGCCTTGCGCAAATCTTCGAGTTCGCGCTCGGAAGGCGCTTCGCCCGCAATCGCTTCAAGCGCGCGAAAGACCGATGTATAAGGCGTATTGCGTTTTTCGATCCGCTCTTTCAGCGCCGCGATGACGCTCAAGGGCTCATTCAGCAAAGCCCGCGCCTCCTCCGCCGGCCGCGTAGAAAGATATTCAAGAAAGAGCGGCAAGTAATCCGGCAGCTCGTTAGAGCCGATCTCAAGCCCGCTTTGGGCATAAAGCGTTTTCAGATCGACCATGGCCTGTCCGCGGTCGCGGGACTCGCCGTGGACATGCTCGAATAAATGGAGCGAAAGCGAGCGCGTGCGATCGAACAGGAAGACATAACGCTCCTGCAGTTCATAAAGGTCGAGCGCCTCAAAATCGTCAATCAGCCGGTCGACCTGCCGCAGCGCCCAGGCAGGCGTCAGTTTTTCATCATGGATCGCTCTGCGGATTTCCGCTGCAGCGTCTTTAATCTCTTGCGTCGGGTAAGACAGAAGCGCGCTCAATGCTTTGTAAGTGTTTGACATGCAGTCCTCCTACGCTTTTTCTTTTGCGGCGCTTTTGGCGAATAAGCCGGTCCACTCAATGGCGCGTTTTGGTTCGCCGCATCCGTCGCCGAAGCTGAAGCCGCATTCGCCGCGCAGCCCGTAAGCGTCTTCGGCATATTCACGGTGCGTTGTGGGGATGACGAAACGGTCTTCGTAATTGGCGATCGCCATCAGGCGGTACATGTCGTCAATCTGGCCGCCCGTCATGCCGACTTTGCCGGGGAGCGTTTCGTCTGCTTCGCCTTCATAGTGTTTCGATCGCATGTAGGCGCGCATGGCGATCAGCTTTTCGAGCGCCCTGGCGACGGGCTCCTCATCACCGGCAGTCAACAGATTGGCGAGATACTGCATGGGGATGCGAAGGTCGCGGACATTCGGCATCGCGCCTTTCTCACCGAAGGCGCCGGCCTCGGCCATCGACTGGATGGGCGACAAGGGCGGCACATACCAGACCATGGGAAGCGTGCGATATTCCGGATGCAGCGGAAATGCGATTTTCCACTCCATCGCCATTTTCCAGATCGGCGATTTTTTCGCCGCATCGAGCCAGGCTTCCGGGACCCCGTCTTTACGGGCCTGGGCCTGCACTTGCGGGTCATGCGGGTCGAGGAAGATATCGAGATGGCTTTGATAAAGGTCTGTTTCCTTCTCGACGCTCGCCGCTTCTTCAATCCGGTCGGCGTCGTAAAGGACGACGCCGAGATAGCGGATGCGGCCAACGCATGTTTCAGAACAAACGGTCGGCTGCCCGGCTTCGAGCCGCGGATAGCAGAGCGTGCATTTTTCCGATTTCCCGGTGTTCCAGTTGTAATAGATCTTCTTATAGGGGCAGCCGGAAACGCACATGCGCCAGCCGCGGCACTTGTTCTGGTCGATCAGAACGACGCCGTCTTCTTCGCGTTTATAGATGGCGCCGGAAGGGCACACCGCGACGCAGGCCGGGTTAAGGCAGTGCTCGCACAGGCGCGGAAGATACATCATGAAGGTGTTTTCGAACTGGCCGTAAATTTGCTTTTCGACCTTGTCGAAATTGTAGTCGGCCGACCGCTTGGAAAACTCGCCGCCGAGAATCTCTTCCCAGTTCGGGCCTTTTCGAATCTTCTCTATTCGCTCGCCTGAAATAAGCGAACGTGGCCGCGCGGTCGGCGCCGTTTTCATCTTCGGCGCCTTTTGAAGATGCTCATAATCGAAAGTGAACGGCTCGTAGTAGTCGTCGATTTCCGGCAGATCGGGATTTGCGAAAATTTTCGACAAAACGCTGAGCTTGCCGCCCATTTTGGGCCGAATCTTACCGTTCTTTTTACGCTCCCAGCCGCCGTTCCAGCGCGCCTGGTTTTCCCAGTCGTCGGGATAGCCGATCCCCGGCTTCGTTTCGACATTGTTGAACCAGGCGTATTCAACGCCTTCACGGCTCGTCCAAACGTTCTTGCAGGTGACTGAACATGTATGGCATCCGATGCATTTATCGAGATTGAGCACCATGGAAATTTGGGCGCGGACTTTCATTCTGCGGCCTCCAGCTTCCTCTCGACCGGCTCATCCATCCAGTCGATCCTGTTCATTTTCCGAACGATGACGAATTCGTCCCGATTGGAGCCGACGGTTCCGTAATAGTTGAAACCGTAAGACTGCTGGGCGTAGCCGCCGATCATATGCGTCGGTTTCAGGACGGTGCGTGTGACCGAGTTGTGAATGCCGCCGCGCTGGCCGGTGATTTCCGATCCCGGCACGTTCACGATTTTTTCCTGGGCGTGATACATCATCACCATTCCCGGCTTCACGCGTTGCGATACCACAGCCCGCGCGGTCAGCGCGCCATTGGTGTTGTAGGCTTCGATCCAATCATTGTCCTCGATGCCAGCTTGACGGGCGTCATCTTCCGAAAGCCAGACGATTGGCCCGCCGCGCGACAAGGTCAGCATCAACAGGTTGTCCGTATAGGTTGAGTGAATGCCCCATTTTTGATGTGGCGTGATGAAATTCAGCACCACCTGCTTATTACCGTTATCCTTGGCGCTAATGACAGGGGCGATGGTCTTGGTGTCGACCGGCGGGCGATAGACGCAGAGCGTTTCGCCGAAGGCGCGCATCCACAGATGATCCTGATAGAGCTGTTGACGCCCGGTGAGCGTCCGCCACGGGATCAGTTCATGCACATTGGTGTAGCCGGCGTTGTAACAGACCTTTTCCGATTCAATGCCGGACCAGGTCGGCGATGAAATAATCTTTCGCGGCTGGGCGACGATGTCCCGGAACCGGATTTTCTCATCTTCCTTCGCTTCAGCGAGATGGGCGTGTTCGCGTCCGGTCGCCTTTGAGAGCGCATCCCAGGCTTTGACGGCGACCTCGCCATTGGTTTCCGGCGCCAGGGTGAGAATGACTTCTGCCGCATCAATGGCGCTTTCAATCCGCGGCAGGCCTTTGGTCGGCCCTTCTTCAGACACGGCGCCATTTAGCGCTTTCAGGTGCTCAATCTCATGTTCGGTGTTCCAGGCGATGCCCTTCCCGCCATTTCCAATGCTGGTCATCAGCGGCCCGACCGCCGTGTAGCGTTTGTAGAGATTTGGATAATCGCGCTCGACCACCGTCACCGCCGGCATGGTCTTGCCGGGAATGGGCTCAGCTTCTCCCCGCTTCCAGTCCTTGACATCAAATGGCTGCGCAAGTTCTCCGGCGGTATCATGCAGCGTCGGCGTCAGCACGACGTCTTTTTCAACGCCCAGTGCTTCAGGGGCGATTTCAGAAAACGACTTGGCGATGCCTTTGAAAATATCCCAGTCGCTTCTGCTTTCCCAAAGCGGATCGACCGCGCTCGACAGCGGGTGGATAAAGGGATGCATGTCCGACGTATTAAGATCGTTCTTTTCGTACCAGGTCGCCGTCGGCAACGCGATGTCGGAATAAACGCATGTGGTCGACATGCGGAAATCGATCGTCACAAGGAGATCAAGCTTTCCTTCCGGCGCTTCGTCGCGCCAGACCACCTCTTCCGGTTTTTGACCGCCGGTTTCGCCAAGATCCTTGCCTTGAACGCCATGATTTGTCCCGAGCAGGTGCTTGAGGAAATACTCATGTCCCTTCCCGGAAGATCCCAAAAGGTTCGAACGCCATACAAATAGATTGCGCGGCCAGTTCTCCGGCTTGTCCGGGTCCTCGCACGACATTTTCAAGGCGCCGGACTTCAGGGACTTCGCCACATAGTCTTTTACATCAAGCCCCACCGCCTCAGCCTCTTTGGACAGCTCCAGCGGGTTACGCTCCAATTGCGGCGCGGACGGCATCCAGCCCATGCGTTCGGCGCGCGCATTGAAATCGATGAAGGAGCCGTTCCAATGCCCTTCCGGCGCCAGCGGCGACAGAATTTCATCGACGCCTAGCGTCTCGTATCGCCATTGATCCGTATGCGCATAGAAGAATGAGGTGGAATTCATGTGACGCGGCGGGCGCGCCCAGTCGAGGGCGAACGCCAGCGGCTGCCACCCCGTCTGCGGGCGCAGCTTCTCCTGCCCCACATAATGCGACCAGCCGCCGCCCGACTGCCCGACGCATCCGCACATCACCAGCATGTTGATGATGCCGCGGTAATTCATGTCCATGTGATACCAGTGGTTGAGCCCCGCCCCGAGGATCACCATGGATTTGCCGCGCGTCTTTTCGGCGTTGTCGGCGAAACCGCGCGCAACGGCGATCACCTTGTCGCGGGCGACGCCCGTGACCTTTTCCTGCCAGGCCGGCGTGTAGGGCGTATCATCGTCGTAGGAGCTGGCGGCCCAGTCGCCGCCAAGCCCGCGATCGACGCCGTAATTCGCGGCGAGGAGGTCGAAAACCGTCGCGACCAGCGTTTCGCCGTCTTTCAGCATCAGGCGTTTGACGGGCACGCGGCGTTCGAGAATATCCGGATGATCCGTTCCGTGAAAATGGTCATGCTCGCGATTGCCGAAATACGGAAAAGCGACGTTTGCAACGTCATCGCGCGTCTCGATCATTGAGATCGCAAGATCTGTTTCATCGCCCTTGCCAGACTTTTCTTCAAGGTTCCATTTGCCCTGCTCACCCCAGCGGAAGCCGATCGATCCCCGCGGACATACGATGCCGTTCGCACGCTTGTCATACGCGACGGTTTTCCAATCGGGATTGTTGGCCTCGTCAAGCGAGCCATCGAAATCCGACGCGCGCAGCAACCGGTCGGGAACAAGCCGGTCGTCTTTCTTCACGAGCCGGACCAACATCGGCATGTCGGTATATTGCCGGGCGTATTCCTGGAAATACGGAACCGGCCGGTCGATGTAATATTCTTTGAGAATGACATGACCGAACGCCATGGCGAGCGCTGCATCGGTGCCCTGTTTCGGGGAAAGCCACATGTCGCCGAATTTGGAAGCCTCGGAAAAGTCCGGCGAAATCACGACGCTCTTTGCGCCTTTGTAGCGAACTTCGGTGTAGAAATGCGCGTCCGGGGTCCGCGTTTGCGGAACATTCGATCCCCACAGCATCAAGAAACCGGAATTATACCAGTCCGCGCTTTCGGGAACGTCGGTTTGCTCACCCCAGGTCATCGGGCTCGCCGGCGGCAAGTCGCAATACCAGTCGTAAAAGCTCATGCAGGTTCCGCCGAGAAGCGACAGATAGCGCGACCCAGCCGCGTAAGAGACCATCGACATGGCGGGGATCGGCGAGAACCCGATCACCCGGTCGGGACCGTATTTTTTTGCGGTATAAGCGTTTGACGCCGCGATGATCTCGTTCACTTCCGACCAGTCGGCGCGAATGAAACCGCCGAGGCCTCGCTGACGCACGTAAGATGCGCGCGTTGCGGGGTCCTCGACGATCGACGCCCAGGCTGCGATGGGGGAGAGAGAAACGCGAGCCTTGCGCCACGCCTTCATCAGCGCACTGCGAATGAGCGGGTGCTTCAGGCGATTTCCACTGTAGAGATACCAGCTGTAGCTGGCGCCGCGCGAACAGCCGCGCGGTTCGTGATTTGGCAAGTCCGGCCGTGTGCGCGGATAATCCGTCTGCTGGGTCTCCCAGGTGACGATGCCGCCCTTGACGTAAATCTTCCAGCTGCATGATCCGGTGCAGTTGACCCCGTGCGTAGAGCGGACGATTTTGTCATGCTGCCAGCGCTTTCGGTAGGCGTCTTCCCAGGTGCGATCTTCTTTCGTCAGCACCCCATGGCCGTTCGAATATTCGCTGACCCGGTTCTTGAAATAGGTGAACCTGTTCAGAACGTGACTCATGCAACGCCTCCCTTGGCGAGTGTTGAGGGTTGAGCAGGCGGCGTCCCACGGCGGCCGCCGCGTTCGATCTCATGAAGTAGCCCGCCTTTACGCGAGTAGACGAGCCAGGTGACGGCCGCACAGAGAACATAGAACGCCAGGAAGCCGACCAGCGCCGCTTCGGGTCCGCCGGTCATGGAGATCGACGTGCCGTAGGATTTCGGGATGAAGAAGGCGCCATAGGCGGCGATCGCCGATGTAAACCCGATAATGGCGGCTGATTCCTTTTCCGACTGACGCAGACGCGCATTCACATCGAGCTGAGGCATCAGGCGCGGCATCTCTTCGCGCATCATGATGGGAATCATCTGGAAGGTGGACGCGTTGCCGACGCCGGTTGCGAAAAAGAGCACCATGAACATCGCGAAGAAACCCCAGAAGGCGCCCGGCTGGTCTTTCATCCCGAGGAAATAGAGCACGCCGGCGACAGCGACGATCATGAGGAGAAACACCCAGAAGGTGACGCGCGCGCCGCCCCATTTGTCCGAGACCCAACCTGTCATCGAGCGCGACAAGGCGCCGACAAGCGGCCCCAAAAAGGCGAACTGAAGCGCGTTGATTTCAGGAAACTGGGTCTTCATGAGCAATGGAAAACCAGCGGAATACCCGATGAACGAACCGAAGGTGCCGGTGTAGAGAAGGCACATGATCCAGTTGTGTTTGCGCGAGAAAATCACGGCTTGTTCGGCGAAGGACGCCCGCGCTGACGCAATGTCGTTCATGCCGAACCACGCCGCCGCCGTGGAAATGAGTAGAAACGGCACCCAGATGAAGCCGGCGTTCTGAACCCACAAGCGCTGCCCCTCCCCCGTCACCTGCGCCTCGCCGCCCATGGCGCCGAAGACGCCGGCGGTGATGACCAGCGGCACGGCGAACTGCATAACGCTGACGCCGAGATTGCCGAGCCCGGCGTTCAACGCCAGCGCGTTACCTTTTTCCTTCTTAGGAAAGAAGAAGCTGATATTGGCCATGGACGAGGCGAAATTGCCGCCACCGAAACCGCACAGAAGCGCGAGCACCAGGAACAGGAAATACGGAGTCTCCGGGTCCTGCACCGCATAGCCGATGCCGAAGGCGGGGATGAGGAGCGACGCCGTCGTAAGCGTCGTCCACAAACGCCCGCCGAAAATCGGAACCATGAACGAATAGAAAATCCTGAGCGTCGCGCCGGAAAGGCCCGGTAGCGCCGCCAGCCAGAACAACTGATCCGTCGTGTAGTCAAAACCAATTGTTGGCAGCTTCGCGACGACGACTGACCAAACCATCCAGACGGCGAAAGCAAGCAACAACGCCGGAATCGAAATCCACAAATTTCGGTTCGCGATGCGTTTGCCCTTCTCCTTCCAGAAAGCGTCATCGTCGGGGCGCCAGTCCTCCAGAACCGGGCTGGTCTTTTCGCCATGCTCCGCCGTATGGATCTCCTGCAACTCCGGAAATTGCGGCAAAGCCCCAAGCTCCGGCGCCAGCGCCTTTTCCTCCATGCGCCGGATGGCGAAATGCATCCATGCAAGCGAGACCGCAACGATTGCGAATAGGAGCATGAAGCAGCTTGTCCAGATGCCGGTAAGGTCGTTCATGACGCCAAAAGCGATCGGCAGGATGAAACCGCCAAGGCCGCCGATCATGCCCACGAGACCGCCGACGGCGCCGACATGGCCCGGATAATAGACGGGGATATGCTTGTAGACGGCCGCTTTTCCCAGCGACATGAAGAAGCCGAGGACGAAAATAAGGATCACGAAGGGCACAAGCCCCATCTGGGTCGAAAAAGCGATCGGCCCATCAATGCCGTGGATTACGTAATCCGTATGCGGATAGGAGAGCATGAAGACGCAGATGATGGACACAATAAATGTCCAGTACATCACCCTGCGGGCGCCGATCTTGTCGGAAAGATAACCGCCATAAGCGCGGAAAAGGCTCGCCGGCACTGCATAGAACGCCGCCAGCATCCCCGCCGTCTTGATGTCGAGCCCGTAAACGCCGATCAGGTACCGCGGCAGCCACAGGGCGAGCGCCACAAAGGCGCCGAAAACAAAGAAATAATAAAGCGCAAAACGCCAGACCTGGATGTTTCGCAACGGCTCCAGTTCCATCAGCGCAGAGCGTGGCTTTTCACCGCGCGCCTTGCGCGCAAGCGTCGCCGGGTCTTCCTTCGTGACCAGAAAGAACAAAACCGCAAGCGCCATCAAAACAAGCGCATAAATTTGTGCGGTGCGCTCCCAGCCGACCGCAACGAGAATGAAAGGCGCAGCAAAGTTCGTAATGGCGGCGCCCACATTGCCCATACCGAAAACGCCAAGCGCCGTTCCCTGCCGGTCATTGGGGAACCATTTGGACGTATAGGCGATGCCCACCGCGAAAGAGCCGCCCGCAAGACCGACGCCTAGCGCGGCGAGCAGGAACATCGGATAAGTGCTGACTGTCGAAAGTAGCCAGGCGGCGATGGCGGCGAAGAACATGACTGCCGCGAATACTTTTCGTCCGCCAAACTGATCGGTCCAGATGCCGAGGAATATCCGGCTGATGGAGCCTGTCAGGATCGGGGTCGCCACAAGCAAACCGAACTCAGTTTCGCTTAGACCAAGATCCCGTTTGATCTGGACGCCGATAATCGAGAAAATCGTCCAGACGGCGAAACACGCCGTAAATGCGACTGTGCTTGCACCAAGCGCTCTGTTTTGTTGACCGCGGGTCACGCCTGCCAAATATTCCATCGCTCCATCTCCGGGCTGATCAGAATGTTGACGGCTTTTCTGCGCTGAAATTTTCCCTTTCAAAATTCGACGTCTCGTCACGGATCGTTCGTTTGCGGTCTTGAGTTTTGCAATTTGACATATGCAGCCGCGCACTTGATCGGGGTCGCGCCCTCACCGAACAGCGCCAAATTCGGCCTTGACATTTATCAAGACGCATCGAAAACTTCGTCAAATTTGTTGCCGTTCTTGCCCCGCCTGCGGTCAAGGAGCCTGAGATTGCGAGATGAAGACAAACAGGTCGTCCGGGATTTAAGCCTCTTCCACGACATGGATGCGGCCCTCTTCGACAGTCTCGTCAATGCAGCATTTCTTCAGCGGTTTCCCGAACGCGTTATCCTTATCAAGGAAGGAGAGCCGTCCGACTTTCTTCATGTCGTAATCGACGGGGTTGTCGAGCTCTTCGCGACGCAGGACGGGCGCGAGAGCACGATGACTGTGCTGAGCCCCGTTTCCACCTTCATCCTCGCAGCGGTATTGAAGGACGCCGTTTATCTGATGTCCGCACGAACGCGCACCGCGTCGCGTATTCTGATGATACCAGCCAAGAGTGTCCGCGACGCCATGGCCGAAGACGACGCCTTTGCGCGATCTATTGTAAGCGAGCTTGCCAATTGTTATCGCGGCGTCGTACGAAATCAGAAAAATCTCAAACTACGCACCGGCGTTGAACGTCTTGCGAGCTATCTGGCGCACCAGCATGTCCGGCAGGGGAATTCGGGGCGCTTCACGTTGCCCATCGACAAGAAGACGCTCGCTTCTATGCTCGGCATGACGCCTGAAAATCTGTCGCGGTCATTTTCGACCTTGCGGAAGATTGGCGTCACCGTGTCCGGGCCTGATATCATCGTCGAGGATGCGGAGGAGTTGATCGAGATCGCCCGGAACGCGCCGCTCATCGATAATTTTCCGCCACGCTGCGATGACCCAGCAGGAAAGGACTAGTCATGTCAGAAAAGCTTCCAGCCGCCGCCGGCAACATCGCCGAAGCCTATCCCGAGATTTGGAAGGCTTACGCCGCTTTCGGCAAGGCGATTTCTGACGCGGGTCCGCTCGACGCTAAAACACGCCGCCTCGTTAACCTAGCGCTGGCGATAGGCGGTCGCTCGGAAGGTGCTGTCCACTCCCACGCGCGCCAAGCATTGTCTGAGGGACTCACCAAAGAAGAAATCAAACATGTCGCCTTGCTCGCGATGACAACGCTCGGTTTTCCGCAGGGTGTCGCCGGGCTTAGCTGGATCAAAGATATTACAGACGGAAAACCTGCCGCATAAAGCAAGCGTGCAAAAATACTGCGACAATATCAAAATGTTCCGGGTATCGAGAACGCAGCCATAGGGGCAGTAAAGCTTCCTATGCGCAGCAGAAAAGACTTCGACGACGGTCCCGGGGAGCGCACTCAACAGTTTGCAGTGTCACCCGCTCGAGAGCGTTAGAAGTCGCCTGTTTTCTTCCTGTCAAAGAAGCAAAATCACTATGTTGGCAGACGTGCTTTTCGTTTATTGCACACGTCTCAATCAATGACGACGGTTCGGCTCCTCGATCAATCAACAGCTAGTTCTGATTAACGTAGAATCACCCCTGTCCAAGGGAGCTTAGGCGAACAAAACGAAAAAATTGTCCCCAGAATGTTGCATGAAAATTTGGTACCCCGGTGGTACCCCGCAAGGCTCAACCAAAATTCCGAAAAAATTGAAAACTAATAAGGTGTTCATTTTCTTGAAGAAAATGGCGCGAGTGACGGGACTTGAACCCGCGACCTCCGGCGTGACAGTGCAGCGGTAAGTAATTTGCGCGTGTTTGCCTGAATTTGCTGAAGTTGGATAAATATCTGAAAATAAAAGTATTATATTGATGACGCAGTCCGGAGGTAATGCTACAATTCGCCCCGATTTGAGCGATCTTGCTTACCATACGCTTACCCAGCGTCTGGGTAAGCAAGACCGGAACGGACGAAAGCGAGCGGTGAATGCCCCGGATCACCAAGAGCCTGATCGCCTCCTCCCAAACAAAAACCGAGCGCTACTATGTCTGGGACGAAAAACCATGGGGCTTCGGGCTTTCGGTTTTCCCTAGCGGCAGGAAAAGTTTCGTCTTCCAATACCGGACGGCGGAAGGCCGCAGCCGGCGCGCCACCATCGGAAAGGTTGAGTCTCTAACGCTGGATCAGGCGCGCCAGCGCGCGCAGGAAATGTCCGAATGCGTCCGCAAGGGCGGCGATCCGCTGGAGGAGAAAAAAGTCGCACAAGCGGAAATGTCGGTCGGGGAACTCTTCGACGCCTATCTCGCAAGCGAGACTTTCAAAGAAAAGGCAAAGAGCACGCGCGAAACGGACAAAGGCAGAATCGAGAACCACCTGCGCCCCCTGCTCGGCAAGAAATTCGCCCGCAAGCTGACTACCGAGCAGGTAAAAAAAACCCGCCGGGAAATCACTACCGGAAAGACGGCAAGAAACGTAAAAACCGGTTGGCGAGCACGCTCCATCGTTCGCGGCGGCGAAGGGACCGCGCGACAATCCATGCGTATTCTGGCGGCGATTTATTCTTGGGCTGGAAAGGAAGGGCTGGTCGATAAGAACCCCGCCCGAGACGTAGACAAAGGCGGCGACGGCGAGCGCGATATCGTCATGCGTGATGCTGAGGATTACCGGCGCCTGTTCGAAACCCTCGACACGATGGAACGTGAAAGCCGCATCCGGCCCGCTGTGGCTGACATATTCCGGCTAATCGCCCTTACTGGCGCACGGCGCAGCGAAATCACTGGACTTCTCTGGAGTGAGATCGACCTGCAGCGCGGCGTCATCATTAAATCCTCCAAGCGGCACAAGACCGGGAAGAAGACGGCGAAATCACGCATCATCGGGCTGCCTGAACTGGCGCGCGCAATTCTATCGCGCCAGCCAAGCGGCCCACCTGACGGGCCGGTCTTTCCGCCTATGCGCAAAGACGCAGCGGGCCGCGTTTATCCAGTCTCCCGAAAAGGCGAGCCCGGATGCATCAATGTCACCAAAGACTGGCGAGCCGTGCGGACCGAAGCGAAACTCCCTGAAGGAATCGGCCTTCATGGTTTGCGCCATTCCCTCGCAACTCACATGGCGATGCAGGGCGCTCAGGCCGCCGAGATCATGGCGGCGCTCGGTCACCGCAAGCTCTCAACGTCGCAACGTTACATCCACTATGCAGAGGACGCTCGCGCAGCGCTAGCGGAACGAGCCGTCGCTTTTATCCGCGACGCGATGCCAACCGAGGGCCGTCAGCACAAAACTGAAGTGAAAGAAAGACCCGATGATGAACCTGTAGAGTATGAGGATAAACGCCATGCCGTCTTACATTTCGCCGTTCGATGAATGTTTCCTGAAACTCGGCCGGGCCGCAAGGCTTGCCGCTGAAAACCATCCCGGCCTCGACAGCGCCGACATCACGGACATGCTGGCGCGCGCCGTCTTCTCCGGCGCATTCGATCCCTCGCCCATCGACATGTGCGATAAAGTTGCGCGTGTAGCCCCCCAAAACTGGCTCCACGCGCCCATAGAGATGCCGCCAGCGCAACTGACACCCGCCCAACGGAAACTCTCGCCGAAACCGCAGCAATATTTCGGGGCAAACCGGATGACCATCGCCAGCGTCATGGAATCGCTCGACGCGCTGCCCGGCGAAGCTTCGCAATGGCATGACCTGCTGCACGACATAGCCAGACCCGAAGGTCAGGAAGAGGCGTTCGCGGCGCTCACCAAGATTCCTTTCGATCACTACCCGAAGGCCGGACGGCGCTATCTCGAAGAAATCTATGTGCCGCGTGATAAATTGCGCCGCTGGTTTACGCTGCGCCAAATCCCCCTACCGCCCTTTCTTGAAGAGGATGGCTGTGCAAAACTCGTAGCGAACCTCGAAAAAGTAAGACAGTTGGACTCGTTACAAAGCACCCGCGGCCGGCCGCAGAAGGCCGCATGGCGCAACATCACTAAAGCTCTGCTGGAACTTCGAACAGAAAACCCCAATCTTCCGAAAAAACTGCTTGCCTATGAGGCATGGAAGCGCGCCGCTGGGGAGTTTGATGAATCCGATCTTCCAAGTGTTGCGACGATCCAGCGCAAAATCGGCGAAATTCTTCGGTCCAAAGGTCACTAGAGAAACCTTAACATCACCGGCAGACATTCGCTTTGTTCATTAGCGCAAACGGCTCCGGCAAACCCCGTTGCTCACTCTTTTTCGTCTTCGCCGTAAAACGCTCCATCATCGTCAAAATCATCATCATTGTTGGCGCAGTAGTTAAACGCTTCATCGTCCCACACAATTGCCAGGGCTTTTTCGTCTGCGTCCGGCGTCAGCGACTCTCTTCCGGCTATCAGCAGTAGATCCCGATAGGCTGAAAAGGGAATCATGTCGCGTGGTTCGTCGAAGCCTCCCCGGTCAAAGTCCATGAGCCGCCACAAGATCAACTTCTGGACGACCTCATCGACAGATGCTGCGCGAGTGCGCGAGGCAAGCCGGATCATCTCTTTCTCAGTCTGATACCAAGCGTTTGCTTTCTGGTCGATAACGTCAAGTTCCGGGCAGTCGCTAAAATTACCATTCCTGGCGCTGACCATTTCTTCGACCCGATTGCGGATGGCGAACAAGCCGTCGAGCTGATCGACCATTTGGCGATATTCGTCGATCAGGATGCCGAAGGGCGAGTCGCTTAGCGAAGCGTCAGGCCCTCCTCCAATTTCTATTTCAGCGGGGGCGACCAGTGAGGCGACGCCCTGCAAAATTGTGCGGCGAGTCGTCATGATGCGGCCTCCTCGGTTTTCCGTGGCGTCCGCGGGTGGATGATGTCTTTGAGGCTTCTGATCTCGTCGATCTGACGATAAAGGATCATCCGCAAGCCGCTCACTTTAGGGCCATCAAGCTCGCTTCCGGCGACAGCGTCGGAGACGACGAAAAGTTCCGCCATGACGGTGTAAAGCCGGTCGGAGATATCAACGGTATTTAGCGCATTGCCCTCCCCCTTACCCTTGCGCGCAAACACGCGGCGGTTTCGCGACAACGTGGATTTTCGGCGATTGGTCATCTTAAGGCTTCCTCGCTTTTTTGCGCGAATCGTCGCCCTTCGTGCGGAGGTGCCCCGCGCACGAGTAATCTGTGTTAGACAATATGACTGAGTTCCGACTTAAAGTCAATCAAAAAGGCTAATGTCAGTCAAAATGACTATTTCCGCAGATCAATGCAGAGCAGCCCGCGGCCTCGTGGACATGGATCAAGCAACTTTGGCGGAGGCCGCTTCGGTTTCGAGAAGTGTTATCGTCGATTTTGAAAACGGCCGCCGCACACCAAACCGAAATAATCTCGCTGCGATCCAGGCCGCGCTGGAAGATGCCGGCGTTGCATTTATCGACGCCAATGGCGGTGGGCCTGGAGTGCGTCTGGCGGAACAAAAGCCGAGCCACTAAAATCCAGCAAGACGCTCGCGAAGATCCCTCCAAAATCCTGAGGCTGTGTGAAAACGGGCAAATCAGATTAGCGTTTTTTGGTCTCTTAGAAGGTTGAAATGCGCCGATTTGTTGAAGGAGAAGATCGAAGTCAGCAAGCGTTATTGCCCGCCAGCCTTGAAGACTACATCGACGGGGAAAATCCCGTTCGAGTTATCGACGCCTTCATTGATGAGCTGAATCTGGCTGAGTTGGGTTTTGAACGCGTACAGCCGAAAGCGACTGGCCGACCTGCCTATCATCCCTCAACGCTTCTGAAGATTTATCTCTACGGCTACCTCAACAGCATTCAATCAAGCCGGCGACTGGAGCGCGAAGCAGGCCGCAATGTTGAGCTAATGTGGCTGACGGGGCGACTGGCACCTGACTTCAAGACGATCGCCGACTTCAGAAAAGACAATGGCCCCGCCATCCAGGCGGTTTGCGGTAAATTCGTCGATTTGTGTCGGGAGCTTGGTATTTTTGTCCGTGCGATCGCCGCAATCGACGGTGCAAGGTGTATAGCGGTCAATGCCCGAGTAAAAAACTTCACCAAGGGAAAATTGAAACGTCGCGTCGGCCAGGTCGAGGCCAGTATCGAGCATTATCTGAACGCCCTTGATAATGCTGATCGCGAGGAAGTCGTCGCAGAAGACAAAGTCGCTTCAATGCAGGAAAAGCTGGCGGCGATGAAGGCAAAACTTGCAGAGTTGAAGCAGCGGGAGGCTGAAGTTCTCGCCTCGCCACATCATCAAGTGTCGCTGACTGACCCGGACTCCAGATCCATGGCGACAAGCCATGACATCGGAATGGTGGGATATAATGTGCAGTCCGCCGTCGACACTGAATACCGTTTGATCGTCAGCCACGAGGTGTCGAACATCGTCTCCGACAAAGTGCATCTGTCACGACAGGCGGCAAAGGCGAAGACCGCCATGGGCAGGGACACGCTCGAGGTCTATGCGGACCGCGGATACTTCAGCGGCGTGGAAATTGTGGCCTGCAAAACCAATGACATCACGGCGTTTGCACCCAAGCCCCTTACATCCAACTCGCGGGCGGCGGGTCGTTATGGCAAGGACGAGTTTACTTACATTGCGTCCGAAAACGTCTATCGATGTCCTGCCGGAGAAAAGCTCACCTATCGCTTTGAGAATGTGGAGGATGGCCGGACGCTTCACTCTTATTGGACGACAACGTGCGAGACCTGCCATCTAAAGCCGCGGTGCACCACCGGCAACATGCGCCGCATTAAGCGCTGGGAGCATGAGAGCGTGATTGATGACATGCTCGATCAATTGGACAAACGCGACGCCATGACCGTTCGGAGGCGGCCCGTCGAGCACCCCTTCGGCACAATAAAGGCCTGGATGGGCGCAACTCACTTCCTCATGAAAGGCCTCAAAAACGTCCAAACCGAAATGAGCCTCAACGTTCTCGCCTATAATATTAAGCGCATGTTTGCGATCATGGGTGCAAGGTCACTCATTGCTGCGATCAAAGCAACGTGAAGCCGCCCCGCTGCATTCAATTCAAAAATTACGCTGTTCTGGCCGCAAACGTTTTTACACAGCCTCTCCTCAAACCGGACATAAAAGTCTATCGACCAATCCTTCCGGCCCGGATTTCTGTCTCAAGTTCTCTCCCATGGCGGGCAACGATGTGCCAGAAATCCTCCTTAAACAATTTGACCGAACTGTCTCATGGTCGCTGACGAGAAACACTCAATCAACCGCCTTCTCGGCTCGGAGCTGCTCCTGCATCATTTTAACGATTTCCGGGCGTTCGTTGTACAGGTTTTCTGTCTGCCGCGGGTCGGCTTCCAGATCATAGAGCTGACCAGGAGGCGCGTCGTTACGTATACGTCCGTCGACAATGTCGCTGTTCTGCCGCCCCATAAAGGCCGCCGCCGCCGGCCCGGCGAAAGTGTGTTGCCCGACCCGCGTTCCCCCGAAACCGCCTTCGCCCTGGCCGTCTAAATAAACCCACTTGCCCTTGCGAATCGCCAGGAAGTCTCGTCGCGCCGCGCTCATCACCAGTTGATCCCGTCCGCCCGACTCGCGTCCCAGTAAAACCGGCAGAAAACTGACGCTGTCTGAAGCCTCGGTCGGGTTAAGCGGATGGCCGACAAGGTCCGCGAGCGTCGCCATGAAATCCACATTGGAAACCAGCGCAGATGATTTCACACCTCCGGAAATATGACCGGGCCAGCGCGCAATGAAGGGAACTCTGTGACCTCCCTCCCAGGCGCCGAATTTCACACCCAGAAGGTCGCCGTTCGGCCGGTGTCCAGCCTCCCACGCCGTTTGACCGCCGCGATTGAACATCGCCCCATTATCGCTGATGAACAGAACAAGGGTGTTGTCCGCCAGCCCCTCCTCGTCTAATGCGGCGAGCAATTCCCCGATCATCCAGTCCAGTTCGTGAATGAAGTCGCCATAACGACCGGCCCCGCTTGTGCCGATAAATTGCGGCGCGGGCGTAAATGGATGGTGTATGTTGGTCGTAGCGAAATACAAAAAGAACGGTTCTGATTTGCGTGCGCGCACCCACTCGATCGCTTTCTCCGTCAGGAGCGTGCCCACCTTGCGGTCTTCATAAAGCGCATGGGCCGCCTCGCCGCCGCCAATCACATTATAATCGAATTTCTCATCAAATTCGCGGGTCTGCGCAGTCTTCCCGTAAACCAGCGGGTCATCTTCCGTAAGCCCGAGAACATGCCGGTTTTCGACATAGACAAAAGGCGGGTGACTGTTGAGCACGGGCACCCCAAAATAATAGTCAAAGCCCAACTCAAGCGGGCCCGGGGCAAGCTCGCCATTCCAGTCGACCGGATCGACGTCGCCAAAACCGAGATGCCATTTGCCGATCGCCGCCGTCGAATATCCCTCTTCCTTCAAAAGGCTCGCAATTGTCGTCTTCGACGTGTCAATGACGAGCGGGCTCGTTGCGAAAACCGGAAGCCAGAAGTCGTTTCGGAACGGATATTCGCCTGTAATCAACGCATAGCGGGACGGCGAACAGACAGCGGACGCTGCATGAGCGTCAGTGAACATGGCGCCCTCTTCCGCAAGCCGGTCTATATTAGGCGTGCGCACATTTTCAGCGCCATAGGAAGAGATATCGCCATAACCGAGGTCATCCACATTGATGATCACGATATTCGGCCTTGGGTTTGCGCGTGGCGCGCCCGCTTCAACTTGCGCGAGATTGAGACTGTCGCAAGCGGCCAGGGCGATACCCGTTAACAGGGTGGCCAGCGTCTTCAGCGCCAAACGCGCCGCGTGTTTCGAAGACGCCGCCAAGACATGCGAACTGCCAACATGGCTCATTGTTTGCTCACCTCTTTGCGCCGCCGTCTCGTTTACGTCTTGCAGACCGCAACCGCCTCCAGCTCCACTAAAGCGCCCGGAATGAGCAATTTGCTCACCACCATACTGCGCGCCGGGGGCGAGAACTTAAAAAACGCCCCATAGACCTCGTTAAAAAGTGGAAAGTCCGTCTCACTGGCGAGCCATCCCGTCACTTTGACGACATCATCAAGCGTCGCGCCCGCTTGCTGCAAAATGGCTTCGATATTGAGGAGGGTTTTCTGTGTCTGTACGCTGACCCCGCCTTCAACCAGTTCCCCGTCCGGTCCGAAGCCGAGTTGGCCGGAGACAAAAATGAAACCGCCTGCAGCGACGCCGCGCGACAAGGGCATTCTGGCGCCGTCAGCAAGCACAAGCGGCTCCCCGATGACTTCTTTCATAACAGCTTTCTCTTACTTATCGTCTCAACAAATCTGTTAAATGAGCCGGAAACCAAGCGCATTATATTGCGCAAGGATGATTGTCGCCGCCAAAGCCGGCGCGGCCAGCAACAATATGCGTATCCTCGCCTGACTGCGCAGCACAGCATGCGCGCATGCCGCTATGCTCGCGATCGCAAGCATGTTTGCGGCCAGAACGAATACGCCAAGCCGCTGCAAATGTCCGGCGTAATAGCCGGTCATCATGCCTGCGCCCTCCGGCAGGCCGGCGAGCGCGGCGCCAAGCAGAACGCAACCGGCGGCGCCGGCGGCGAATGGCGCGATGCTGGCGCTCTTCCAGCCGATGATGACAGGCGCGAAAAGACCTATCAGCGTCAAGGGAAGCAGAATGTGGATCAAGATCCCATGAAGCTTCGGACTCGCCCATCCAGGAATGCGCGTAAAGGTGTAGATTCCGATCTCCGGGCTCATGGTGAGCGCGCCGGTGCGCGCATTTGGTTCAATGACCATTAGGGGGTGCGAGCCGGCGTCCAGCACAAAGCGTCCTTCTCTTACAGGAACCCAGGGGCCGGCGCCGCCAAGATAGAGGCCGTCATCCCGCGCTTCTATTTTCAGAACGCCGGCGCCGAAAAAGGCGAGCGATGAAATTTCCTCGGCAAACGTAAAAGGGCGCCTGTCGCCCCTATAAAGGCCCGCGTAACGGTCCAGGTCACGCATCAGCGTTTTGTCGATGACGGGCGCTTCCCGTTTCGGACCATAGAACTCGGACAGAAATCCATTTGCCGTCGAACTCGCCGACAGCATCGCCCGGGACGGCGCCGGCGCCCGGTCAGGCGCGATTGCGGAAATGAACATGTCGGCCCGGCTCTGGGGTGTGTTGTTGCCGAGCAGCGTGACAAAAAAGCCAACGCGCTCGTCGGGCAAAATTCTCATCCATGTATGAAAGCCCGCCCAGTTGCCCCCATGTCCAACGGTCTTTCGCCCCGCCCACTGGTCAATGAAGAACACCATTCCAAGCCCGTTCAGGTCAGGCGCATTGTCTTCGATCCGGGTATGAAGATTGTTCCGGACGTTTGAGTCTATCACCTCCCCGTAACCAAGCTGAGCGTTCATGTAATGCGCCATGTCGCGGGCTGTAGAGACAATGGAACCGGTCTGCGCGACAGCGGGATTGATCGCCGTGAATTCTGTCGGGCTGACGATGTCCCCGCGGGAGTCGATGTCGCCCGGTTGCGCCAGGCCGGCCGGCTCTTCAATCGAAACAACAAGATCCGTATCCGTCATGCCAAGCGGCCCGAAAAGGCGTTCTTCAAACACCTCGTCAATCGCCTTGCCCGTAAGGTCTTCAATAACGAGACCGAGCGTCGCAACGCCGAAATTGGAATAGACGACTTTCTCCCCTGCCGGACGGACGAAGCGGGGGCGAAGCCTGTCGAAAAGCTCGGCGGACACGGGAATGTCCACCGGCTTGTCCGATCCGATGAAGAAAAACTTGTCCTCGAAGCCGGCGGTATGGGTCAGCAAATGACGCAGCGTTATCTGCACGCCGTCATTGTCCGGAAGCTTGTAGCGTTTCAGATATTGATTCACCGGGTCGTCGATAGAGGCGATGAGGCCCTCCTCCATCAACTGGGCGATAATGGTCGCCGTGAATGTCTTTGTCGTCGACCCGATGCGCACCCGCGTCGTCTCTGGCGAAGCCGGCGCTCGCGAAGTCACATCGTCATATCCGTAGCCCTTTTCGAAAATGAGCTCGCCGTCCTTGACGACGCTGACGACAGCGCCGGTTATTTGTCCGTTTTCGAAAGCGCCGCCGATATTTTCATCGGCCCATGCCTCTACAGAAGCGGCGGTCACTTCACGCGCAGCGGGCATCTGGGCTGCGGCGGCCGAAAAGACGAACGGCAATAACGCTAATCCGCCCGCAAGAAGATATCTGAACACGAATGCTCTTCCGTTTTTTTGCTAGCGTCCGCCAACAGCCGGCGCCTGACGCAGCGCCGTCCGGCGCCTTTCGGCGGCGGACGGCGCAAGACTATTGAGGCCGGCTTGCCGCACAAGCGACACGCCGATCAAAAATCGATTTTGATGACGCCGCCAATGGTGCGCGGCTGGAGCACATTAGCGCCAGCGCGAATGCCGCCGACGATCGGCCGCGCCGTACCGCCTGTAAAGGCATATTCGTCAAAAAGGTTATTGGCGTATACCGAGACGGTCACGGGCCCCTTTCGCACGCCGGCGCTCAAATTCGCGACGACATAGCTATCGAGCGTAAAGTTCGCAATCAGCGGCGTGATGGTTGAGCCGTCAGCGCCCACGCCGCCCTCAAACCCGGTGTCGCGATCTCCCACATAGCGCAGCCCGGCGTTCACGAAACCGCCAAGCTCCGGCGTAATCGGAAAATCGTAAGACCCGCGAATAGAGGCCGTCCAGTTCGGGAGCAATTGCAGGTTTTCACCCGCAAGGGCGCCGAACGCCGCCGTTTCGTCATCGTCGAGCGTTGAATGCGTATAGGCGAAGTTCGAAATGATTGAGAGACCAGTCGCGGGGCGCGCGGTCAACGACCCTTCAAGACCATAGGCGGTGACGTCGCTGTTCGCATTGCCACCTGTTGTCGCCGCATTCACGAACGTAACCGCCTGCAGGTCTTTCCATTTGATATACCAGCCGGCGAAATCATAGGACAGGAGACCATCCGAGAGATCGCCTTTTGCGCCCAATTCATAACTCCAGAGCGTGTCCGTCGCGATGATCTCCGGCGCGGCGTTATTGCCCATTGCGTCAAGCAACGGGAGGTTGGCGTTTTCCGGACGATACCCGCTGGCGACCCGGGCATATAAGGACAGGTCTTCGGACGGACGATACCGCGCCGTGAAACTGTATGTGTCGACCACATCGTCGCTCGTCGTTTCGGGAATATTCGCAACGATCAGCCCCGGCCCGTCTGTCAGGGCGACGGAAGACTCAACCTTCGCGACGCGCACGCCGGCCGTCACATCGAAGTTTGGCGTCACATAATATGTGAGATTGCCAAAACCCGCATATTCCTTGAGCTCGCTGCCCAGATCCACGTCAAGCGCGAGAAAGTCGATGGGCCGGCCCACAAGCGTCTGAATATTGCTGCTGTCCTCGTCGGAAAAGATCCCGCCAATGGTCCATTCCAGGACGCCGTTCTCGGCGGAGGTCAGGCGGACCTCCTGAACGAAACGCTCCGTCTGGGTCAGGCCGGTAAAAGGAGCCGATGTGACTGTCCCGGGCGTGGATCCGGAGAGCAGGTCGATCAGGGATCCAAAGGTCGCGACAAGGTCTGACGCATTGGAGTTTACGCGATCCTGCCAGCTGGTCGACGAAATAAGACTGGCGAAACCCAGATCGAAATTCAGCGTGCCAGCATAGAGCGTGAACTCGTCATTGAGATCGTTCATGCCTTCATCGGTCAGATAAGGACCGTCCGCGAGGACGAAGGGCGGCCCCTGCAAGGCAACGCTGTTAGCGCCCGTCGCGGTCAGATCCGTGCGCGCAAACAGGAAGGACGACGTAATGCTGTCAGTCGGATTGGCGACGGCCTTCGCATAAATGCCCCACGCCTCATAGGCGTCGACGTCTTCCGCCGCGCCAGTCGGCGACCCCGCCGTTCTGTCGATGAAACCGCCGAAATCATCATAATAGCCGCTGACGCTCACGCCGAACTTATCTTCCACGACCGGCGCCGCGACGCGGCCGGAATAGATCTGATTGAAGCCGCCTTTTTTTGTCGTAGACAGATCGGTCTTCAGGGAGCCTTCGAACCCTTCCGTGCTCGGGTCCTTGGTAATGTAACGGACAACGCCGCCCATGGACGAGCTGCCATAGAGCGTGCCCTGCGGGCCTTTAATCAATTCGATGCGTTCCACGTCGCCCTGAACGGCGTCGAACATGAGTGACGGACCGGCCGCAAAAGAGTTGGAGGAGCCGATCGGCACGTCGTCGATATAAACGCCGACCGTTGTGGCGCGGCCGCTCTGAGCGACGCCGCGCATCGTAATGGTGTTTGCGATCGGCGACGCGCCCCCGGAAAAATTCACGCCCGGCGCGTACTCGATCACTTCGCGCAGTTTGGTTAAGCCGCTTGTCTCAAGCTCGTCAGGATTGATCGCGGTAACCGCGAGCGGCGTATCCTGTAGAGAAACAGCCCGGCGCGACGCCGTCACGGTGATGACGTCATCGGTTTCCTGCGCCATTGCGGAGCTCGTCCCCGTAATACATAGGGAGACCACGGAGGCCCCCGCCAAAAGATGCCTTATCCTCATGCCCCGCATCGTTTTACCTCCTGCAGATAGAAAAAATTTTCTATGTTGAAATATTTTTCTTAAATGATATTTTTCTGGCTGTCAAAGCGTTGAAAAACGCCTTTTCGACGTCACAGACGCCAGCCCTACCGTAAAAATGCGCTTTCGTCGCGCCGCAAGAATAACTAGCCGCCCAATTTCACTGGATTATTTGGCGGTCACAAGAAATATAGCTGTTCATGGATGTCGCTTTTCATATTTTCAAAATTGAAATTTTTCTGATATGCGCCATATTTGCAGCACTTTGATCAGCGGGCGCGAAAAATGAGCATCACTTCTAATAATCCGGCCTTGGCGAATATGGGGGACCAGCCGCACGACCACTCCATCGGGGCCAGCCTGAAACGCCGGCGTCGCGCCAAGAAATGGTCGCTCAAAACCCTCAGCGAAAAGTCAGGCATTCCGGTTTCAACCCTTTCCAAGGTTGAAAACGGACTGATGTCTCTCAAGATCGAAAAGCTCCTGGCGGTGAGCAACGCTCTGGATGTTGATGTCATGCAACTCGTTACGCCGGAGGAAACCGACAGCCCGGTCGCCCTCATTACCGGGCGCAGAAGCATCACCCGCGCCGGCACAGCCCAGCGCACGAAAACCGAAAACTCGGTCTATGAGCATCATGCCAATGATTTTTCCCGCCGTCTTTTCTCGCCGGCAGTGATCGAGGTGCAACCCGGCGTGAATCCGGAACTCATCCGGCACCAGGGCGAAGAATTCATCTATGTGCTTGAGGGCCGGGTCGAAGCTTTAACGGAATTTTACGAACCGACAATCCTGGAAGCCGGCGACAGCATGTATATCGACTCAACCATGGCCCATAACGTGCGCGCCCTTGATGGAAAGCGCGCCCGCATCCTGAACGTTTCCTCGATCGACCGAAACCTGCCGGGCAAGCAACAGGGATGAGAATGAGAGTCGACTCGGTTTTGACGCTGCAAAAAAGAGCTCGCAGCAAAAACCTCGCACTATTGTCAGCATGTTCCGCCGCCCTTCTGTTCTTCACGTCCTCCTGCGCCGACAAAGCGTCTGAGACGCCGGAACAAAACGCATTTCAGGAAATTTCGCCCTGTCCCTTTCCCGGTGCGGACGATGTCGATCCATCACGCTTGCGCTGCGGGTATTTGACTGTGCCGGAAAATCGCAGCGATCCTGCCTCAGACCAGCTAAAAATCCCGGTCGCTATCGTCAAATCGGCTAGCGCTGAGCCAAAGCCCGATCCTGTTGTGTTTCTTCATGGCGGACCGGGAGCGGCGCCGCTGGGGTCGGAACGCGTCTACAAGCTGTTCGCCGGTCACATGTTCGGGGCGGATCGCGACATCATTATTTACAATCAGCGCGGCTCGCAGATGGTGCAGCCGTCGCTGGACTGCGGCGAAGCCCTCGCCGCAAGAAATGACGCCTATGCGCAGGACCTCACTCTTGCGCAAAGAGATGAAGCCATAAGCGATATGGCGACATCATGCCTGCGGACCTTAGTTGCAAAGGGACGCGACCTTCATGGATATACCGCGCAGGAAAATGCAGCGGACCTCCATGACTTGAGGACAAGCCTTGGCATCGACCAATGGAATCTGATGGCGGTGTCCTATGGCGTTCTTATGGCGCTCGAAGCAGCGAGAATTGACGAACGGGGTGTGCGAAGCCTGATCCTGGATTCGGTCGTGTCCCATGAGAGCGATCTCTTCATGTCCGAAGCCAATCGCAATTTCGCCCGAAGCATTGATCGTCTGCTCGGCGCCTGCGCCGCGGACGCCGCATGCGCGCAAACATTTCCCGAGCTTGACGAAAAACTTTCTTCACTGCTGGTGAAGCTGAAGGCAGCGCCGGTCGCCGTATCCCTCAATAGGGCTGACGGCGGCGTGCAGGAAATCATCGTGAATTGGCATGACTTTTTGAACCTCCTCCACTGGATGCTCTATAATTCAGAAACCCTGCGCCTCGCCCCGCTTCTGATCAGCCAGACCGAGGCCGGAGACACGTCGCTCCTGACAAACCTGATGGATAATGTGTTTCCTGCGCCGAAAAACGGATCGGGCGGCGCCTCGGCTTCGTTTTTTCCAATCGTCTGCAACGACCAGTATCGAGACCGAAGCGCATTTTCCGCTCAGAAAACAAGGTTCGATGGCTTTGCCATTACAAGCTTCATGGAAAGGGTGTGTGAACAGCCCGAATTCGAATTCGCCAATCGCGGCCCTCTCGCGCCAACGCCTCTCGAGACGCCGACCCTTTTGCTGGCAGGCTATTTTGATCCGATGACGCCGGACATATACGCAAAGCAGGCTGAAAAAAACTTGCCGCAATCAGTGTTTGTGAGCATTCCCAATTTCGGGCACTCCACATTAAGCGGGTACACCGCCTGTCAAACCGTCCTGGCGAAATCGTTTCTTGATGAGCTCAAAGCAACGGAGGCTTTTTCCTGCGCTGACGATCTTAAAGGACCGGCGTTTATCTTTTCGCCAGCGGAACCGGCGCCAAACTGATCAAAAAGCTTTTCATCAGGCTTTGTAGTCAGACAGATCGAACGCGGCTTGCTCACCCTGCATTTCCCCGGCGAGCGCCTCCCCTGACCCGGCGGCCAGCGTCCAACCAAGATGGCCGTGGCCCACATTCAGATAAACGCCCTCAACCGGCGCAGCGCCGATCCACGGCGCGCCATAGGCATGCATCGGCCTGAGACCGCTCCACCGAAACAGCTCTCCGGCTTCGAGAAAGTCTGCTTGTTCGGGCAGGATCGCGCGCAACATCCGCCGCAATGTTTCAATTCTGCCATCATCGAGGCTTTCATCGAACCCCGCAAATTCAGCCGTTCCTGCGACTCTGATCCGCTCGCCGAGAGGCGTCACGGCCGCGTGCAAATCGTCGTCTATAATAGGAAAACGCAGCCTTTGCGCCGCATCGAGGCCTTTCGCTGAGAATGTCATGGAATAGCCTTTGACCGGCTTGATGGCGAGAGAGACGCCAGCCTGAAACGCCAGCCGCGGCGCGTGAGCGCCCGCAGCGATGACGACCCTCTTCGCTTCGATAAACTCACCGCTGTCAAGAAGAACGCCAGAAACGCGCCCGTTTTTTTTCACAAGCCGTTTTACAGAAGCGCCCCATTTCGCGCATGCGCCCAGTTCATAAGAGGAGCGCAACAGTTCATTCGTGAACTTGTAGGCGTCCCCGGATTCATCCTTAGGAAAATAGACGGCGCCGGCAAGATCGTCGCGAATAGCCGCCAATGCAGGTTGGCGCTCACAAAGCGCTTCCGGCGACAATGGCTCGAACACGACGCCGAGCGCCTGCATTCTCTCAGCTTTCTCCCGCCCTATGCGAAAAGCCTGTTTGTCACGATAAATCTTGGCAGTGCCGCGAGTGGCGCCGTCATAGGAAAGATCCGCATCGCGCCGCCACTGCTCCATCACTTCCAAGCTGAACAAGCCAAGCCGAACATTCAGCGCCGTCGCACGCCAATATTGGCTGTCATTCGCGGCAGCCAGAAATTTCAGCCCCCACACCGCCAATGACGGCAAAGCCTTTGTCTTGAGCACCATGGGCGCGTCGGCCCGACCGTAATAGCGAATGAGATCTCGCCATACCCCCGGGGAATTCCACGGATCGGCCATGCTGGGCGTCAGCATCCCCCCATTAGCCTCGCTCGCGCCCTTGCCCGGCGCATCCTGCATATCGAGGATCGTCACTTTTTCTGCGCGACGCGCGAGCGCATATGCCGTAGAGGCCCCGATCAGCCCCGCTCCTATGATTACCGTCCCAGACATCCCCGACCTTCACAAATTGATCTTTCAAATATTTTCTATATTGAAATATTTTTCAATAGTGATATTTTTGATTAATTCATAAGCCGTGAGCTGCAAGCTTTTATCGCCTCGGCGCAGATATCTTGGCGCGTCAGTCAGAATGGCAGGCGGCCAGATCACAAATGTCGTTGGGGTAGCCTTCCGCATGAAAATCTTCACTGCCTATCTCGCCCATGAAACGAATTCCTTCTCGCCAATCCCTACAAATCTGAGAAGTTTCGAAGAACTGGGCGTTTATCGCACGGGCATGGGCCCGCCCGATGAGGACATCGCGTTGCTCAAGGGCTCGGCTCTTTTTTACAAGGAAGCCATGCGGCGTGGGGATGAAGCTGTTGTCGGCCTTTCCGCCCATGCCCAGCCGAGCCGACCGACGAAGCGCGCCGACTATGAAACGCTGCGCAGCTGGCTTCTGGAAGATTTGAGGCTCGCCAAGGATGTCGACATTGTGCTCTTGTTCATGCACGGCTCGATGATGGCTGAGGGATATGACGATTGTGAGAGCGACATATTGGGGTGCGTGCGGGATATTGTCGGTGATGAGGTCCCTGTCGGCCTCCTCCTCGACCTCCATTGCAATGTAACATCGCAAATGCTGGAAAAAGCGAGCTTTGTAACAGCGTGTAAAGAGTATCCGCACACCGATTTCGAGGAGCGCGCTGTTGAGCTGTACGACCTATGCGTGCGCTTGCGGGAAAAAAAGATCCAGCCCAAGGTCGGTTTCGCCCGCGCGCCGATGCTGGGGCTGTTCCAGACCGCCCAGCCGCCTATGCGGGATTTCGTTGACCACATCATGGCGCGTGAGAAGGACCCGGGCATCCTTTCGATTACCCTGGCGCATGGCTTTCCATGGTCGGATTTCAAGGATGCCGGCGCCGGCGTCATCGTTATCACCGACAACGACCAGTCTCTCGCCGATACCCGCGCAGCTGAGATCTGTGAGGAGTTCTTTGCGCTTCGAGAACGCGGCCAGGCCCGTCTCTATTCTGTGGAAGAAGCGGTATCGGCCGCCCTCGCCAATGAGGAGGGCGCCGTCGTCATCGCCGATATGTCCGATAACCCCGGCGGCGGGGCGGCCTCTGACTCGACCTTCTTGTTGAAGGAGCTGTTGAAACGCGGCGCAGACAACGCCGCCGTCGCCTATGTCTGGGACCCGGCGGCGGTCGAAATCGCCTTCGCCGCCGGCGAAGGCGCGCGCCTGCCGCTCCGGATCGGAGGCAAGATCAGTCAGTTTTCCGGTCAGCCCGTCGATTTAGACGTTGAAGTGGTGGCGTTGAGAACGGACGCGATGCAGCCGCACATTGCCGACGGCGAGCCGACCGCCCTTGGCCGCACCGCGCTTGTGTCGTCGAATGGCGTTGAAATCATTCTCAATGACGTGCGTCAGCAGCCTTTCAGCGCCGAAGGCCTTGTCGCCGCCGGCCTCGACCCATGGTCGAAAAAGATTCTCGTTCTGAAGTCGTCGCATCATTTCTACGCCAACTTCCACGAGAAAGCCGCGAAAATCATCTATTGCGATGCGCCGGGCTTGCTCAATGGCGATGCAAAGAAAAGACCCTATAAAAAGATCACGCGCCCGATCTGGCCCCTGGACGACATCACACAGCCAAATGTGACCGAACGCGCTGAGGCCAGTTAAGCGCATATGAAAGCGATCGTCATAATCGGCTTGATCTTCGCTTTCGCCGCTGCGGGCGTCGGCCTTTCCTATGCGCTTGGCGCCAGCGCAGTCGCCGCCTATCTCATTTCAGGCTCCGGAGAATTTCTGGCGATCGCGCCGCAGCGGATTTTTTCCCAGATCGATGTATTCGCGATCATGGCCATGCCGCTTTTCATTCTCGCCGGCGAACTCATGAACCGGTCCGGCGTGACGCGAGCGCTGATTGATTTTTCTCTGCTGTTGCTGGGGCGCGTTCGCGGCGGACTGGGCCACGTCAATATTCTGACATCCGTTTTTTTCGCCGGCATCAGCGGCTCGGCGGCCGCAGACGCGGCCGCACTGTCCAATACTTTCGTGCCGCAGATGGAGCGGCGGGGATATGACCGGCAATACGCCGGCGCCATAACGGCGGCCTCCTCGGTCATCGGGCCCATCATTCCGCCCTCCATCATCATGATCCTCTACGGCGCGATCCTGTCTACGGACGTCGCGGCCCTCTTCGCCGCCGGCGTGGTGCCCGGCCTGTTGCTGGCGGCGTCCCTTTTCATCGCCAATGCGATCATCGCCGCCCGCGAAAAGCATCCGGGGGGCGCGGCGGAGGACACGCCGCCTCTTTTTCCAACCTTGAAACGCGCGCTGCCGGCGCTGCTTTTGCCGGTGATTATCTTGGGCGGCATCGTGTTCGGCGTGACGACCCCGATTGAGGCTGGCGCGCTCGCCTGTGTCGCGGCGAGCGTGATTGGCTTCGGATTGGGGGAACTGAACTGGCGGTCGGTCTATGAAGGAATAGAAAGAACGGCCCTTCTGACCGGGTCGATCTTCGTGATCATCGCTGCGGCGTCTTTGCTCAGCTATTTAATCGTCCTGCATCAAATTCCGGACGCAATCGCCGCGTTCGTCCAGGCGGTTAACCTGACCGGCTTTGCTTTCGTTCTTCTGATCATGCTGACTTTTCTCATTCTGGGGATGGGATTCGACTTTCTGCTCGGTTTGACCGTGATCGCTCCTTTGCTGGTGCCAATCGCCGTAGCCCAAGGCTCGCATCCCGTCGCTCTTGGCGTTCTGATCTGCCTTAACCTTGCAATCGGTTTGATCACGCCGCCGCTGGGCGGCGCCATCATGATGGTCTCGACCATCACCGGCGAAGGCTATTGGGGACTGTGCCGCCGCATTCTTCCCTTTGTCATCGCAGAATTTCTCGTGCTTTTGCTGATCGCCGTTTTTCCGGAACTGTCCTTAGCACTGCCAAGAGCGCTGGGATTGATATGAGACGGCGCGCATTTCTTTCAGGCGTTGGGGCAAGCCTGTTGACGGCAGGCTGCGCCGATCCCCGCAACACCGTGAAATTCGGCATGAGCACGCCCGCCGATCCGGCCCATAACGGCGTCTATGTCTGGGCGGAAGCCTTCATGAAAGTGCTGAATGGCGTCGGCCTCCGGACTGAAGCGTTCGCCAACAGCTCCATCGGGGGCGAACGTGAACGTGTCATGCAGTTGCGCATGGGGCTTCTGGAAGTCAACGCCACAGGCGGCGACGAAATTAACCGATGGTCACCCCTTTCAGCAGCCGGCGCGCACCCTTTTCTCATCGACACCTACAGCCACATGGATCGCCTGCTCACGAATACGCCTTATATCGAGCAGATATCTGAAGATTTTTCGGCTTACGGCTTTCGCCTAGTCGATTTCGCTTACACAGGCTCAATGGTCGGTCTCTTTACGCGCGGCCTGCCTGTGCGCACCATGGACGATCTTCGAAAGCTTCGTTTGCGGGTGCTCAGCTCAGCAGACCTGGATCTGTTGAATGCATGGAAAGTTCGCGGCGTCCAGGTGGCGTGGGAAGAAGTGGCTCAGGCGCTGCAAACGGGCATGGTGGACGCCTATCTCAACCCGCCTAACATCGCGCCGTTATTCGGCCACGGCGCCGTTCTGGACTATTTCACAGACCTGCGCATGGGCCCCGCCAGCCGCATGATCATCGCCTCCGAGCGCTGGCTGGAGACCTTGTCCGCGTCTCACCGGCAAGCCTTCGAAAAAGCTGTTGAAGCCGGTCGCACCGCAAATCGCCAATGGACGAGGAATGTTCAGGCGCGCGACCGGAAAAAGCTGAAACAGGCCGGCATCGAATGGATAACCCTCACCGATTCACAAAGGCGGGAATGGCTTGAGGCCAGCGAGGCTATTCCACAGGGGCGCTGGGAGACAAAGGAAGCCAGCGCGCAGTTCAGACAATGGATTGAAGACACGCAGGAGGCGCCGAAGTGACGCGGTTTGTCGCCATTCTCGCCTTAGTTTCCAAAAGTCTTGAGCGCATTGCGCTTATCATCGCGTGCTCGGGGCTCGTGCTGATGACAATCAGCATTCTTATCCAGATCCTGGCGCGCTACATCTTTTCCGAGCCGCTGGCCTGGACCGAAGAGCTCGCGCGTCATGCCATGATCTGGTCGGGATTTTCCGGAGCAACGGTCGCCTATTACCGGCGAGCCGACCCAGTTCTGTTCAACGCCGCATCGATCAAACGCGCATGGATGCGCCGCAGCGCGCAATTCATCGAGGTCGGGGCCGTTATCACGTTTTGCACCGCTGTTCTCGCAGCGTCGCCCGCCTTCATGGCGTTGCACCGGACCATGTTTACCGAAACTCTTCAGGCGCCGACGCAAATTGTCGTCGCAATCATCCCCTTGTCCATGGGCGTCATACTCTATCACGCGTTCGTGCGGCTAATGACCTTACTGTTTGCCAAAGCCGCCGATTGAAAGAGGACATCATGAAATCCAATTGGCTCTGGTTTGTCGCAAATATCGCGATTTTCGCCTTCATGTTCGCAGGACTGCGTGTTCTGGACGATGGCCCGACACCGCCGGACAACGGCTTCAACGTGGAACGCGCTTTTTCCATGCTTGAAACGCTCAATCCCGAAGGCCGTCCTCATCCGGCTGGCTCGGAAGAAAACAGGCGCATACGCAAGCGAATCGAACAGGCGCTCGAAAAAAACGATTATGAACCGGTTCTGCAAAAAGAAGATTTTTGCACTTCAATGCACGCCGGTTGCACCGCATTAGAGAATGTCTTCGCCGTCAAAAAGGGAACCGGCGCCGGCGACGACGCGATTCTCATCACGGCTCACTATGACAGCGCCCCGGTCGCGCCGGGCGCCGGCGACGATCTCGCCGCCGTGGCCGCCATGCTCGAAACCGCCCGGCTCGTCGCGAATGAAAGCTTTGAAAACGATGTCATCTTCCTCTTAGCTGACGGCGAGGAGACGGGACTGCGCGGTGCGATGGCGTTCGCCGAACACAGCCCCGAGATGGCGCGCGTCAAACTAGTCCTGAATTTTGAAGGGCGCGGCGTCGCCGGTCCGAGCGCAATGTTCGAAACAAGCCGGAACAACCGTCAGCTTATCAATATCTACGCCAAAGCCTCCAGTCGGCCGGTCGCCAATTCGCTGATGTATGACATTTATCGAAAGATGCCGAACAACACCGATCTGACGATCTACAAGCAAGCGGGCGCGGCGGGACTGAACTTCGCTTTTTCCAGAGGCGTCGCCCTCTATCATTCTTCCCGCGACAGCGCTGAAAATCTGAGCC
Source organism: Parvularcula sp. (assembly GCA_002704915.1). Lineage (GTDB taxonomy): Bacteria > Pseudomonadota > Alphaproteobacteria > Caulobacterales > Parvularculaceae > Hyphococcus. Next base: position 24,824 of record PAIP01000075.1, on the reverse strand, counting down.
TGAACAGCCTTGCCCATCATGGCGACAATATGTTGAGCGTTCTGCGCCAGACGGGCTCGCTGGATTTGTCATCCTTGGAGGCTAAAGGCGACAGCACGTTCGTCGACCTTTTCGGCCTCACGCTGCTGCATTGGCCGGCTGCGCTCAACCTGCCCGCCGCCCTCGCCGCCATTCTCTTGCTTTTCGGCATCGGCGCCAGAACCAACGCCTTTGGCGCCGGCCCTCTCGCTTTCGGTTTTACAGGCGCGCTCTCCCTGATCGCAGGGCTGGTTTTTATTGGCTGGGCGTTATCCTTTCCCCTCGGCGTTTGGCCCGGCATCCATCCTCTTGACCATCCCCACCCATGGCCGGGGCGCATTGCGCTTCTCGCCGGCGCCGTCCTCGTTGCTTTTATTTCCGGCACAACGCTCAGCGTTCGCGCCGGCATCGCCGCATCCCTGTTTGCAAACTGGTTGCTCATGGCGCTTTTTGCGCTTGCGCTCTCCATCCTTCTACCGGGAGGCGCCTATCTCGCCCTGGCGCCTGCCTTGGTTTTCGCCATTGCCGGCTTTGCCGAAACATTCCTGAGACGCGGAAAACCGCCCATTCTCGCAGCCATGCTCGGCCTGCTCGTTGCCGCTTACATGGCGGTCTATCACTTCTTGTTCTTCGACGTCGTATTCAACTTTCAGGTCAGTTACCTGAAAACGCCCATGCTGGCGCTTACCGCCCTCGCCTCCGCCCCTCTGCTCGCGACACGGCGCAGCGAGCCTCGGGACGCCGCGCCAAAGAGCGCCACCCTCATTACGGGCGCGTTCATTGCTATTGTCATGGCGATCGCCGCCACGGTCGCGATGTTCAGCCAAGCTTACACTGAAAACCGCCCGCGTTCGACGAACCTCGCCTATATGCAAGGAACGGATAGTGACGGGGCGACCCAGGCACGCTGGCGGCTTTTCACGTTTGGACCGTCAGACGAGGATTTCATCGCCGCGGCGGGCTTTCCGGAAGCCCCCGCAGCCTTCAAGAGATTTGGCGGCCGAGACTCGAAAGCGCGCTTCCTGCCCGCGCACAACCATGACCTTGCCGCACCAAGTCTGACCATCGCTTCTGATGACGTTTCCAATGGCGTTCGTATTGTTAAAGGGCGGCTGGCGGCTGGTCGCGCCGGTCCCTTTTTCGGGGTAACCTTCTCTCCCGAAACGAAGGCGAAGCAATTTCTGGTCAACGGCAAAGTGCTCATCGATGAGGAAAAGTTCCTCTCCGGCAAGCTTAACCAGTCCTTCTTCAATGGCTTCGGCGCACGCTCTTTGTCTTTCGAGCTTCATCTCGTTCCCGGCGAGCCTGCCGATCTAACCCTGTTCGAGGTGTCGGCGCTCCCGGACGATGAGACGGGACAGGCCATTATCGACAAGCGCCCGAACAACGCAGCTCCGCTTCAATTCGGTGATCACGCCGAAGTCCAACGCAACTACAGGCTTTAGGAAAACAGCATATCATGATTTTTGATTCATCGCCGTTCACATGGCCCAAAGGGCGCGTCACGCGTTGCATCTCGTTTGAAAATCCCGATGGCGCGCCTGGCGCCGGCGCCACGGCGTCCAGCCCGTTAGGGGAAGGCAGAAAAGGCTCCGCCGTACGTCATGTCCATGACGGGGAAACAATGCCGCTCGCCGATATCGCCGGAAACGGGACGATCCGCCATATTTGGCTGACGACGCATGACAAGCCCCATTATCTTCGCGGCTCGCTAATCCGAATTTATTGGGAAGAACAAGAGCACCCGAGCGTTGAGGTGCCGCTCTGCGAATTTTTCGGCTTTGCGCATGGAAAGACGCGGGCGTTCCAGAGCGTCTTTCACTCGGTCGGCTCCACCAAGGCGATGAATTTCTGGGCGCCCATGCCCTTCACCAAGCGCGCCAGAATCGAATTCGTCAATCAATCGGGCTCGCGCCTGCCGCTTTTCTACCAGATCAATTACACGCTTGACGATCAGCATCAGGACGATGTGGGGCGTCTTCACGCATCCTTCCGGCGCGAATGTGAGACGACGCTTCGGGAGGATTTCGAGATCATGAGCGAGCGCCAGGGGCGCATCCGCTTTCTCGGCGCGGTGCTTGGCGTCAGGCCAAAAGACCCGCTCTGGTGGGGCGAAGGCGAAATGAAAGCTTATATCGACGGAGACAAGCGCTTCCCGACGATCGCCGGAACAGGCGCTGAAGATTATATCGGCCAGGCCTGGGGCGTTCAAGATGACGCCTTTCTCCACCATGGCTGCAACTACAAAGAAAAATACGACGATGCGGATACAGGCGTCGTTTCCGCCTATCGCTGGCATCTGGCCGATCCGATCACCTGTGAGGAATCGATGCGCGTGACGATTCAACAGATCGGCCACCGGCCGACCGGCGCGGCGCGCACAATCGATGAATACAAGGCCGAATTATTCGAGAGATCCGACGACTGGTCGGCTGCGGCGTTCTGGTATGAAGCCGCGCCGTCGCAACCCTTGCCGCCCTGTCCGTCCGCTGAAATCCGGCTGGCCGACATCGAGCGTTTGGAGAAATGACAACAAGCAAAATTTGAGGGAACCCCATGGCGGAAACAATTCACATTTTCTGGCCGGGCGATTATCGCCCGACGCCAAACGCGCTCGCCACGAGACAAGTCGAACAGGCGACGCGCCAGCTTGAACAAAGCCTGGACCGTCTTGGCAAACGCCACAAGCGCGTTGACGGCATGATTACCAAGCCGAACGAGTCGATCGCCAAACTCAGCCCAATCGATGAGCCCATGATCGGCGTTTACGCTCATTGGGTCTACGGCCCGCACACGGTCGACGGGGTTGTCGGAAAAGACTCCCCTTTGCTGCTTGCAAGCAATTTCTCCGGCACATGGCCGGGTCTTGTAGGCCTGTTAAACACCGGCGCATGTCTTGAAATGGTGGACCGCAAAGCAAGCCGCATCTGGACCGATGCAGAAGACTGGCGCAAAGACGACGATTACATGGCGCGCCTTGAAGAATGGGTCGAGAATGGCGCCATCGCTTATGACGAAACCGCGATTTCAGAAACGCCCGCCGCCCCCGCCCCAGCGCAGGCGATTGCCGACGCCGTGGCCGCCTCCATGGCCGATCGCCGCCCGCTGGCGCTGATGCTCGGCGATACGTCGATGGGAATGACCAACGGCTATTTCGGGCCCCGCCTGCTCAGCAAGATCGGCTTTTCAGAACATAAAGTAGACCAGGCCTGGATCATCGAGCGCGGAAAGTTCATTTCGGAAAGCCGGATTAATGACGCCCTCGCCTTTGTCACGGAAAAAGGCGTCATGTTTTATTATGAACAGGAAGGCGCGGAAGATTTCACCGTCGACGCGACGCGCGAACAATTGCGCGATTACCTCGTCGTTCTGGATCTTGTCGACGAATTCAAGGCCGATTGCGTGGGCTGGCAATATCAATTGGGCCTGATCAATTCACGCCCGCCTTCTGACTTCGCCGAAGGGCTGCTCAACTCGGTCTGCCGTCCGGAATCGAATGGAGACACGATCGCCGACGCAACAGAGGCCGACCAAGGAAACCTGGTTCCGATGGAGATGATGAAACGCCTTTTAAAGGCGAAAGGCCTCCATCAGGCGGTATTCTTTCACGACATACGCTGGGGCGATGAGGTCGACGGGCGGTTTATCTGGCTTCTTCTGAATTCCGGCTCCAGCGGCGCCTACGCCTTCAACCACAACCCGGACTCGCTAACGGGCGTGCATTCCTACCGTCAGCCCTCGGCTTACTTTCCAGTAGCCGGCGGCACATTCGCCGGCGAGAGCCTGTCCGGCGAAATCACCTGGGCGCGCGCACATTTTTCCAACGGCGAATTGTGGATGGATATCGGTCGCGGCGAGATCGTCCAGCTCGAACCGGCGTTGCGCGATCTGTGGTGGAACAGCACGACGCCGCAATGGCCGTTTATGGCCGCCGACCTGCAGATGTCCCGCGACACGCTCATGGCGCACTATATGAGCAATCACGTCGCCGTCGCCTATGGCGACATATTTCATGAAATGGCGGCGCTTTCGAAAGCCATGGGCTTTCGCGTCCGCCATATCTGCGAGCAAAGAGCCGCATCATGAGCCAGCCGCTGCTGATCGGGGTCGATGGCGGAACGGAAAGTCTGCGCGTCGGCGTCTACACGCTTTCAGGCGAAGAGCTCGCTTCCGCCAGCGCGGCCTATGAAACGGTCTTTCCCGCTTCCGGCCAGGCGGAACAAAACCCGGAGGATTGGTGGCGCGCTTTGTGCACCGCCCTTCCCGAAGCAATGAAGAAAGCCGATGCAGCCGCCGGCGATATCGCCGCCATCACGCTCGACACGACATGCTGCACTGTCTGCTTTCTTGACGCCAAGAAGCGGCCATTGCGTCCGTCCTTGTTGTGGATGGATGTGCGCGCCGGCCAGCAGGCGACGCAGGTTCTCGATACCGGAGACGATGCGCTGAAGATCAACAATGGCGGTCACGGGCCCGTTTCCGCTGAGTGGATGATTCCCAAGAGCCTCTGGGTAAAAGAAAACCAGCCGGCGCTCTATGACGCCGCCGAGACAGTCTGTGAATATCAGGACTATCTGAATTACCGCCTGACCGGAATCATGACCGCGAGCGCAAACAATACGGGCGTGCGCTGGCATTTTCATCATCACGCCGAGGGAGCGCCGGTCTCGCTTCTCGAAAAACTTGGCGCGAGCGAACTGGCGCAAAAATGGCCTCAGACCGTGCTGGCGCCGGGCGAGATTGTCGGTCCCCTGACGCAGACTGCGGCACAGGCCCTGCACCTCAACACCAGCATTCCCGTTGTGCAGGGCGGCGCCGACGCTTTCATCGCCATGGCCGGCATGGGCGTCATCCGGCCGGGCGATCTGGCGCTGGTGACGGGCTCATCGCACTTGCATCTCGGCGTCACCGACAAGCCCCTATATGCAAAGGGCATGTGGGGCGCTTATTCAGACGTCCTGCGCCGCGGTTCGAGCGTTGTCGAAGGCGGTCAGACCTCCACCGGCTCGGTCATCAACTGGTTCCGCCGCACCCTCGCGCCTGACGCGTCCTATCACGAGCTGGACGAAGAGGCGCTCTCTGCGCCGCCCGGCTGTGACGGCGTGACAGCGCAGGATCATTTTCAGGGAAACCGCACTCCCTACACAGACGCCGCGTCCCGGGGCGCTTTCACAGGTCTTTCCTTAACGCACACGCGCGGACACCTCTTCAGGGCGTTGCTCGAAAGCATCGCCTATGGCGCTCGCCTTATCATCGAAACAATGTCGGATAACGGCGTGCCCATTGAAAACGTCGTAGCCTGCGGCGGGGTCACGCGCTCGCCGGTATGGACGCAAATTCACGCCGACATCATCGGAAGCCCGGTCAAGCTCGCCGCGGCGGCGTGCGCCCCTGCGCTCGGCAGCGCCATGTTCGGGGCCATCGGCGCCGGCCACTATGACGGACTGGATGAGGCTGCTGAAAACATGGTGCGTTTTAAATCCACCATCGAACCAAACCCATCCGCTCATGAAGCCTACCACCCTTATTTCGAGCGTTACAAATCGGCTTATGGCGCGCTGAGAACGATCGGATCGTTATGAAGTTGGCGTGTTTTTAAATGGACCGGCCACAAGATAATTCGATCTCGAAACAAGCGCAGGCTTTCCTTGACGCCCTGCCGCCCTTCGAAGACAGATCGCAGCTTCCGCTGAACGGTTCTGCAGACGAATGGCGCGCCGTGCAGGACATGGTCGAGGAACGAATGCGCCCGGCGTGCGAAAAAGCACGGCAATATCATAACGCCCGGATCACCGAAATAGGCGCCGGCCCTTTGCGCGCTTTGGTCATTGCGCCCGAAACAGTAAATCAGACCGCCACACCCGCGATATATCTGCATGGCGGCGGCTATACCTGCTATTCGGCCCGCTCCAGCCTGTTCGCCTCCATTCCTCTTGCCGCTGCGATTGGACGGCCGCTGGTCTCTCTGGACTACCCGCTCGCGCCTTTTTCGGCGTGTCACTTAACGGTCCGCTTAACCGCGGCGGCGATGAAAGACGTGTTGCAACGATTTTCCGGCGCCAGCCTGATCGGGGAATCGGCCGGCGGCGGTCTCGCCCTGAGCGCCGTTAATGACTTGGGCGGACAAGACTTCCAGCCGCGCTCGCTGATCCTGATTTCACCCTGGACTGATCTCGCTAATCGCGGCGAAAGCCGAACGGCGATGGCTGAGCACGATCCCATTCTGCAATACGAACCCGGCTTGCGTGTCTGTGCACAAGCTTATGCGGGCAACCGGCTCGACAGCCCCGACGCCTCGCCCCTCTTTGCCGACTATGATCATGCTTACCCGCCGTGTCTTATTTTATGCGGGTCATGCGAAATCCTGTTGTCCGATAGCCGGCGTCTTCATGAAAAGCTAAAGACGGCCAACGCAGAATCGGCCCTGGAGGTCTACAAAGGAATGTTTCATTCTTTTCCAATTCTCGCGCCGGACCTGCCGGAATCAGAATATGCAATGCGATCAATGAAAGCTTTCCTCGATAGCCGCAGCTAACTAAATGAACTTAGAGGGGGCCCAGCGCCCCGTCCGTTGTCAAAGCGCTGATCGGTAAGACCATCGAGGGCGAGACCGGTGCAATCAAGCTGACCGAAAGCTGGCTGTAATTCGCGCGTCCGTTGGTAATGGCGAGGCCTCCCGGGACGAAAACAGCTGGCTTCCTCAAGGGAACCGCCAGGCGGAATGTCAAAATTACGTACAAATCCCAGACAAATGACAGCAAGCACTGAATGGCTGAAGAACGGGCAATCCGGACAGGGCTGCTAGATCCATTTAGGCAGCTTTCGCGAAGCATTTTCTTTCGTCCGCTCTTGATGTGGTGGACGGCGTGCCCCCCCCAGCTCTCGCGAGCTGGTAGTGTAACGGGTAGCGACACCGCAACATTGGGAGCACGCACATGAAGAACCCTATCACAGTAATTGGGCTAGATTTAGCGAAGTCTGTTTTCCAGGTTCACGGCATAAACGCAGAAGGCGAGATTGTCTGTCGCCGCAAGCTGTCACGGTCACGGGTCCTGGCATATTTCACCAAATTGGAGCCGTGTCTGGTCGGCATGGAAGCCTGCGCCACCGCCCATCACTGGGCGCGAGAGATCAGCGCGCTGGGCCATGAGGTGAAGCTGATGCCGCCTCAATATGTAAAACCTTACGTGAAGACACAGAAGAACGACATGGCTGACGCCGAAGCGATCTGCGAAGCCGTCACCCGGCCGACCATGCGGTTCGTCTCGATCAAATCTACTAATCAGCAAGCTTTGCTTGTTTTGCACGGAGTTCGTGAGCAATGGGTGCGAATGTCGACCCGAATCATCAACAGCATTCGAGGACATCTCGCTGAGTTTGGCATTGTCGGAGCCAAGGGGCGTCTGGGCGTTGATGCGGTCATCGTTATGTTGAGAGATAATCGGGACCGTCGCATTCCTGACCTGGCGCGACAATGCCTGATTCCGCTTGTCGATGAGCTCAAACGGGTAAAACGCGAGATCCTCGAAACAGACCGGCGCATAGCGGAGGTTCACAAAACCAATGCGCTCAGCAAACGCCTGGAGACCATCCCTGGTGTCGGTCCGATCACTGCGACGCGCGTGATCGCAGAAGTCGCCGACCCTGCGAGCTTTAAATCTGGCAGAGCATTCTCCGCCTGGGTCGGCCTTGTGCCGAAGCAACATTCGAGCGGCGGCCGAGACCGGCTTGGGCGTATCACCAAGACCGGCAATCCAGCGCTTAGGCGGCTGCTTGTCGCCGGCGCTATGTCGATGATTATCCGCGCCAGGCAGCTCGGATTTACCAGTCACCCCTGGTTGGTCAGATTGTTGGAACGCAAACCAACGAAAGTCGCCGCCGTCGCAATGGTCAATACAATCGCCCGCATGATCTGTGCCTTGATGATGACCAAAGAACGCTTCAATCCGAGAAAGTTAATGCCGGCGTAAAAGAAACCGCCCCACGATTGGCGCAGTACGAGATTGGTGAGAGCAAAAAGGAGATCATACAGAACCGTAGTTTCTGACGAGTGGGGAGAACCCATCTGCGCGCGAACACCATTTAGTGCGAGCTTTTTTGTACGGGCCTCATCTTGTGGAAAGCAAAATGGCCACCGGAATCTAATTACGCCGCACGAACAGGTCGAACAGATGCCCGCTAACGACCAAACTGCAATGATCACCAAAAACCTCTTGCCAAAGGCACGCCGTCCACAGATGCGCGCGAAGCAGACACTCAAAGAAAGCGACCACTGCCGGGTCGCCTTCGCACCGCTTTGTGCCATTCCTACTGAATTTGACGAAATTTCCTCACTATTTCGCCGATTTCGCCTGTGCTGGGCTCGTCCTCGTTTCATTAACGAGGAGGCCCGACCATGGCCGAAGGTCCCAAAACCCGATCTATTTCCCCGCCACCGCTTGAAGAGATTGCGCGCGCCAATCCCGGCTGGTTCGATGAGGCGGTGACCGCCGCCGACGCGGCGAAAGTGACAGGCGTACCACCGGCGACGCTTGCGACCTGGCGCTCGCGCGGCGGCGGGCCCAAGTTTCTCAAGCTCGGCCGCGTCGTGCGCTATCGCCGGCGAGCGCTCTATGAATGGATGGCGGCGAGGGAGCGCCGCCATACAGGCGATGCGGGGACGCAGTGACCGGCGCGAAAACCCGGCCGCTGACCATCCGCCTGCCCGCTCGCGCTGTCGAGCGACTTCATGAACACGCAAACACTGTCAAAGGCCGTCCAACCGCCATTGCGCGCGAACTGATCCTTGCGGGTCTCATTAACGGGCATTCTCGCGAACAGGCCGAACGCATGCTGACCATCGAGCGGCGTCTCGCCGCCATCGATCAGCAGGTGCAGGCGGTTTCCCGGAAAACCGAAGAACTATCGGTCTCTGTGGAGAGGCTTCTCGCCATGTTCGAGGCCCTGCTGCAGGTGCTGACCGGCGAGCATTCAAAGGAAAATTCCCATCATGAGTAACACAAAGAAACTCCTGTTTCTCGCCTCGCTCGCCAGCTTCGCCGCGGCTATGTCCGTCTTCGAAACCGGCTTCAAGCGATGGACGCCCGTTGGCCAGGCGCCGGAAGGCGGCCTCGCCAGATACGACCCGAATTTTGTATCTCAATGCGCGCAATACCGGGCGCGCGCGTTCTTTTTGGATGATTACGCGGCTCATGTCTGGCGCGTTTGCCGCGCCAGTTTCTTCGACACGGGCTCACTTGCTGGCTTCAACGTTCGTTATTGGGCGCTGATTTCGCTGTCCGGAACCGGCGTCCTTGCCCTGTTTGCTTTCGCGCTTGCCGCCCGCATGGAGCGGCCAAAGGCAAAGGTCGTCCGTGGGCGGCGCTATCTCACGGGTGGCGAGGCGCGGGCGCAACTTCGAAGCGCCTGCGCCGCCGAATGCCGGCGCTTCGGAAAGGGCCTCGAATTTCCGCCGGGCATTTACATCAGCGCCGAGCGCGAGACCCGTCACTGGCTGATCTGGGGCAGCGTCGGCGCGGGCAAAACCCAGACCATGCTGCATCTGATGCACGCCGCCATCCAGCGCGGCGACAAGGTGCTGGTGCTCGACACGAAGGGAGACATGACCGCGACCATGCCGACGGAACCGGCGCTGGTCGCGCCCCAGGACGAGCGCTCTTTCGTCTGGGACGTCGCCGCCGACTGCCGTACCAAACAGGATGCGCGGGAGCTGGCGGCGCGGTTTATCCCGGCGAGCAATGATCCGATCTGGTCGGACGCCGCGCGGGAAATCTTCGTCGCCTGCATCGCGCAATTGCAGGCCGAAATGCCCGAACAATGGAGCTGGGCCGATCTCAGAAACATCGTTCTTCAGGATGCGGCGGCGCTCTTCAAGACCGCACAATCCTATCATCCCGAAGCCATGCGCGTGCTGAAAGACCCCGCCAGCAAGACCGCGCAAAGCGTGCTGACGACGTTTCAGGCGCATCTGAATGTGGTGAGCGCGCTCGCTGAAAGCTGGGGCGGCCACGAGAATCCGCCGCGATTTTCGATCAATGAGTGGCTGCATATGGACCATGCGAAGCCGGTGATCCTGCAGCGCGACGCCAAATATCCGGAGCTGTCGAACGCATGGATCAGCGGTCTACTGGGGCTTCTTTCATCCGCCGTCGGCAGCCCGTCGCTCCCGGAATCCCGTACGCGGCGGGTCTGGCTCTTCCTCGACGAATTCCCGCAATTGCCGCGCATGAGCGACTTCTCGACCTTCCTTGATATGGGCCGCTCGAAGGGCGTGATCGTGGTTCTGGGGGCGCAGGACATCGCCCAGATCCGCGCCGTTTACGGCCGCGAGCGCGCCGATTCCTGGATCGGGATGATCGGAACGCAGGTCATTACGCGGCTCAATTTCGGACGCGGCTCGGAGGAAGCGAGCCTGATGATCGGCGATCAGGACGTTGAATATAATGTGCGCAGCACCGGAACCAGCGGCGCCCACACGACGGTCACGGAAAGCATTCATCGCGAAACCCGCCGCGTCGTCACCGCCGCAGACCTTTCAAACCGCCTCGGGCCCCGCAAAAAAAGCATCCGGATCGCGCTGCTCGGCCCCGGAAAGGACGCCTATGAACTCGATCTTCCCTATGTTCGCCAGCAGCAATTGCGGCCCGCTTCCCAGCCGGCGCAGTGGACTTATCGGGCGACGGAACGCGCTAAATACGGCAAGCGCACCACAAATTCCGAGCCCGAAAGCGCGATCTCGAAAGCCGACGCCGCTTTCATCCGGGGCGACAAGGACGACTGATGGTCGCCTCGATCTCGGTCCGGAAAAGCGTCGCGGCGGCGGCGGCCTACTATCAGCATATGGGCAAGGACGACTATTACGCCCGCGAGGGCGAGGCCCCCGGTCGCTGGGAGGGGCGCGCCGCCGAGCGCCTTTCCCTTGAGGGCTCCGTCTCGAAATCCGACTTCGAAGCGGCGCTTGAAGGCCTCGATCCGAAGACGGGAGAACGGCTTATTCTCGCGAACGGAATCGCCCATACGGCGGGCTGGGACATGACCTTCAGCGCCCCGAAATCTGCCTCGGTGTTGTGGGCTCTTTCGAACGAAAACCAGCGCCAAACCATCGAAGCCGCGCACCAAAAGGCAGTGAACAAAGCGCTCCACCACCTCGAAAACAATCATGCCTGGGCCCGGCGCGGACGGCGTGGAAGCATAAAAGAAAGAACCGCCGGGCTACTGGTCGCGGCCTTCGATCATCATACGAGCCGCGACCTCGACCCCCAGCTCCATACTCATGCATTCATCTTCAATCTGGCGCCCCGCCATGACGGGAGCTGGGGCGCAATCGTCGGCCGCGAGCTATACCTGGCGCAGAAGGAAGCGGGCTGGATTTACCGGGCGGAATTCGCAAACGGGCTCGAAAGATCAGGAATAAATATCACAAGAGAGGCGGACAGTTTCTGCGTGACAGCTATCCCGAGAGATGTCGAGCGCGCGTTCTCCAAGCGCCGCGAAGCTATCGAAAATGCGGCCGAAACCTACGGCTATTCGACCGCGAAAGGCATGGAGATGGCGGCGCTTCGCACCCGAAAACCCAAGCAGGAAATGAACCGCGAAGCGCTGCTGAACATGTGGCGGGAGGAAGCGAAAACGCTCGGATTCGATCTCGCAAAACAGCAAAACTTGACACCAAAACCGGAGGTTATGAAGGCGCGCGGGCGTGAAAATTCGCTGAAAATGCGCTCGGATTCACCCTCAAATCCGGGCCAGAATCAGCCGGAAAAGCACGCAGAAACGCGGTCCGAAAAGACCATCACGTCGCCGAAAATCACCCGTCTCTTGCAGCGTCTGGCGGCTACCCTGGATGGCCCTTCTCGTATGTCGGGACTACGATTTAACCTGCGTCAGAAGGAAAAGAACCTCGAACGGGAGTAGCATTTTGATGCGTGTACAGCGTAACCGGCTGGCAACGCATTGTTGATGCGCGCATTTTCATCGGCCGCCCTGCACAACGTACACAGCGAATTCGCGGGTTTGTACACGGAGCGGAGGAAATCCAACGCCCTGAGATTGTTGGGCTTGATTCCCCCCCGGCCAAAGGCCGGTATGCGCCTTTAGGCGCCGGGGTGTGACTACTAAGGTAGTACTCTTGCAATCAGTCCAAAGTGGGCCACGAACCTGCAAGAACTTGAAGCCAAAATGTCGTGTTTAAAATCACTCGTCGTCATCACTCAAAAAGTCCGCTGGCAACCCCATTGTTGAAGGGCGAGGCGAAATGCTATTTACCCGGTCAGTACTCGCATATCGCTTGGCAACATTCTCACGACACTTTACGATCCACCCATGGCCCCACTGCAGCACATGAAAACGAGCCTTGAACATCTTCCCGAGAAGAAGCAGCGTGAGCTCGCGCGAATTCAGGAGATCCTGTTCGAGGAATTCGATCTAGCGCGGGGGCAAAACAGCCAGAAGGAATACGACAAGAAGGGCCGGATTCTCAAAATCGTGCTCTTCGGTTCATATGCGAGAGGCGACTGGGTCGACGAAGCCGGCCAGACTACCAAGGGCTATCAGTCGGATTTCGATCTCCTTGTGGTCGTGAACTACAAGCAACTCACGGAGATGGCGACTTACTGGTACCGGGCCGAAGACCGCATCATCCGGGACAGAACTATCAAGACACCTGTCGGCCTCATTGTCCACTCACTCGGGGAGGTGAACGACAAGCTGGCGCAAGGGCAGTATTTCTTCGTCGACATCGTCCGCGACGGCATCGCCCTTTACGAACTGGACGGGTATCGTTTTGTTGATCCGAAACCGCTAGACGCAAAAGAAGCATATGAAATCGCAAACGATTATTTCGACGAATGGTTCGATAGCGCAATGCGACGGTTGGAAATCTTTGAGGTCGAAACGAATAAAGGAGGCAAGCGCTGGGTAAGAGATGCCGCCTTTACCCTTCATCAAGCCGTTGAACGGCTCTATGGGTGCTATCTTTTAACTTCGACGCTCTACAGTCCATCTACGCACAATCTGAAGAAACTTCGTTCCCTCGTTGAAGAAAAGAACGCGCGCTTTCGCGAGGTGTGGCCGGAAGAAGACCGCTTCCAGCGCCGTAGCTTTGAGCGTTTGAAAGATGCCTACGTGAAAGCCCGCTATTCGAAGCACTACGTCATTGCCGACGACGAACTTGCCTGGCTCGGGGAGCGGACACAACTGCTGGCGAGCCTAGTGAAATTAACTTGTACGGAGTGACGGGAAGAGCTGAAAGCGGCTTTGGTTTCGGCAGTTTGATCCTGAGACGGGACGTAAGGGCGAATCAAAACACGACTACGAGAGATTTCCGCCTACAAGGGTGAGCAGTCTAAGTGCGCTGCCCCTCTAACCTTCAAACTAAGGGCTGATCCCCCGCCACGAACCATCAATAATTCCCGCAGAAGGCGGGACAAATTCCTTCAACGAATCAACAAATAGTTTGTGCTTTGAAGGTGATTTATACTTCTTGGTATTTGCAGCCAAGGAATCTGCTCGACTTTGTATATCGCGCTCTGACGCATTTATCGAGCGCCTCCAACAGGTCTGGTGCATCCGATGAAACACGGTCTGAATTCAGGGTTAGTATATATTGAGCACCCAGTTGTGTAGACTGATTTAAAATAAATTTCAGACTCCGTTTAAGTGTATCGGTATCGACATCAAATATGTTGTCATGCACCAAAAATCCTAGATGACGCTGTTTGGTCACGTCATTAATGAGCAACGCAAAGTCATAAATGAACGTTTTTTCGCGATCAACACTGTGGCTTCCATCACTGTCGATTCTAAGCAATATTTCTACCACTTGAGCCGCATCAACTGTCTTGATCGTAAAAGACGCCTGACGATTGCCCATAACGAAATTGTGGATCGACAATATAGTTTCTTCGAAGCTCGCTCGATTCCCTTCCAGTTGGTCAATATCGGATTGCAGGTGAAGAACTTGGGTGTCTTTCTCCACGGTTTTTTCGCGCTTGTCTGACAGAGCCTTGTCGTGACCAACGATAAAGCTTCGCAGGTCGGCCAACTCATCGGACTTCTCTTGAAAACTGGCGATAGTTTGCTTTAGCGTTCTTAGAGCCCCTTTTTGATCAAGCGTACGTAATTTTTGCTCATACTCCTTGTCAAGCGACTTGAGTTCTTCTCTGATATCCTCAAGGTCGCTCTCGAGCGCGGCACGACGCCTCTTAAGAACATCATTTTGGAAATTGTACACTTTTTGTTTGAACGCGTAGAGCTCATCCAAATCTTTGGAAACTAGATCTCCTAAGCCAGCCTTAAGGTCGTTGTAGTATTCCGATAGTTCTTCGTGGGAGATATCCAGCCTTTCACGTTCAACCGGCTTCAAACGCGCGATACTGTCTAGCAGAATCGCAGCCTCGCGTCGCTTCTCGGCGATCCTTGAATCTAGGCGCTGAACATCCTGCTGCAGTTCTTCGTTCGAATTAAAATTTTCGAGGCTCTCTAGATCATTCTGAATCACCGCCACTTCCGCATCCAATTCATTCAAATCGGCCCGAGCGTCCTCAAGTTTCTTGTTCCTTAGGAGTACAACGCTTTTCTTAAACTCACGAATTTTATCTTGAAGCCTTTTGAGTTCCGACTGAATGTTCTTAATTCTTTTGTAGATTCGAACATCGATGCCGAGCAGGTAAAGATGCGGCGTGTAGTCGTCTGGCGCATGTACGGAGGTATTAAGGCCGTTAACTATCGATTTAAACTCCGACCTTTCGTCACGCATCAATATGGACAGCATCGAACGGAATGAAGGACGTTCATTTTCTTCATGTCGAAAAAGGAGGTTTTCGATGTATTGGCGTGCATCATCAAGTTTCGAAAATGCAAGGCTTTTTCCCTCAATGATTATCGTGGGGCGTTTTTCAAACTCTCGACTGCGCTGAATAGTAACTTCATTCCCGTTGATCACGAGATCAACGCAAGCATATGCTTTTAAAGGAAAAACCGATTCCGGCACTTTCTTTACTCTGGAATCGGCATAATTATTTAAGAGTGCAAAATTTAAAAACTCGATGGCGATGGATTTTCCTACGCCGTTGGTCTTTTTGCTGCTTTCGCTCGTTTCACCCAAAATCAAGTTTACGCCCGGCAGGAACGTCACTGGAGCGAATAATTCCGGGGTTGAGTACAGCTTCCTAATTTGAAGCATGTTGCTCAACCGATACGTAAGCGCCATCAAAGGTCACCAAACCTGTCACAAATAGGAATATCAGCGCGAAATAAAATGCTTTGCTCGAGAACCATGGCCGTGTTTTCAGTTTATCCAACAAATCAAAGAGGCTCATTCGGCGTTCTTCCGATTTGTTCAAAAGCATCATGATCTCACGGCCCACCACGGGAGGCAGTGATTGAAGATGCTCGTTACCTGAGAATATATTAGCCAATGCCGCTCCCCTCATTCGGAAAAACATAGCATCTAATCATTTGATATAACATAAAAAATCGAATTGCACCTTGGTCAGAATTTTTTCCCGATTCCTGTAGCGCGCTTAGATAAAAATGCACCAGAGCATCCAACGCCTTTTGGGGATCGTTCTTATTATCCGTGAGTAACTCATCACTTTTCGTTCCGAGATGAAGCCCAAGCCTCCTCATTCGAGCCGCCCCCAACTCGCCCTTGATTAAGGTCTCTTCGAGCACAGCGCCGTATTCGGCATAGTATTTTCCATACTCATCTAATAGGAAACCTGAATGCGCGCTAAACCTCTTTTCAATTTTTTTATCTGGGTCAGGCTCAGTGAGAACGCCTTTTCCAGCCTCGGAATGAGTTTCATCACTCAAGATTTGCATTAGGTCTATGAAAGTTGCGACCTCCCTTATTGGATTTTTGGGGGCATCAACTACTATGTTCTCTTCAATGAACTTTCTGAGTTCGGTTAGCTTGCTTGGCTTTAGATCCTTTGCAAGCCTGTAGACGTCAGTCCAATCCCATACATCTCTTTTCAAATCTAGAATGTGCTTATTGTGTTTGTCTGAAATGAAATCAGCCTGATAGTTTTTTTTCTTTGTGGCTACGAAGACGACCAATCTGTCATACTTATTTTGAAGATCATGTTCAGCGAATGTGTTTACAGTTTTTGCTATTTTGGGTTTTCCCGAGGTGGCGGTTACCTGAACACAAAGCTTCGTCCTATCGTCTCCCAAATCAATCGCCGCCGCGTTGTCTAAGGTGGCGTTTAAATTTTCGAGTCCGGTTCCCAGAAGTAAGTTCAAAAGATCGCGAAAGAAATTCTCTGAAATGACATTAATGCTTGTCAAATTCAGAGCCGACGAGTCTTCGATAACATTCCGCAAAATGGAACACCGTTCGATTATAATTCTGATGTCTGTTTCTCGCTGGAGCACCATTGGACCTTTTGAATACAGTTTACTGTCGTTTGCAATGATTATTGAGAAGATGACATCTTCAAGGGCCGGATTTGCTATAATCCATCTTACTGCAGCTCCAAAAAAAGACTTGTTGAATTCGTTATGGCACTTTCGGCGCGCGATGCAGACCATGCAAGACGATTACGGATACCGGTAGAAACCGACACGGTCTAACGTTGTTTAAGCCCGCTCCCCTATCGCGGCATAAGCCTGTTCAAGCGTAATAGCCGCCCCGGGCATCGCCCGGAGCGGCTTTCCGATAACTGTTGAGAGATGCGCCTTACCCCTGCGGGTTCCAGAGGATGACGTGGCGGTCTTCCCGGCCTTTCACCGGCGCAAGGTTCGCATAAACCTTCCGCGGGCCGATCTGCGGATCGGCGAAGGAGAGCGAGATGTATTCCCGGCCAGAGGATTTCGAGGTGCGCAGCCATCCGCCGCCGATCTCGGTCATCGTCTCGCCAGCGAAGATGCGATAATCCGCAGCGCGGTCCGAACTTTTCTCCTCGACTTTCTCGATGCGGATCGCGACGGAGAGGTTAATCATTGCGAGGTGGCCTTCAAAGCCGATTGCGGTCTCGCTAACATATCCAAGTGCGTTCGCCATTTCCGATTTCCTTTCAGTTGCTTCTTAATTCCGGAGACCCTTGTCCCCGTCGACGCCGGACCGAAAGGACAGCGAACGTCCGGCCCTGAACCGTCGAAAAGCCAAAACCAAAAAGCGGGCGGAGCGAAGCGGAGCACCGGCGAAGCGAAGAAATTTGATCTTCCCGAGAGGAATGCGGGCGCGCTTGCGCCCGCAGGGGAAATTTCTTCGGCGCGCCGGTTTCAGGGGCGGCGGGCGCCGTCCAGGTCCTTAAAGGCAAAGACGGGGAACAAAGGGCTGATCCGAGCAAAGCCAATCTGAAAGACCGGAATGGCGGCGCCAGGAGAATGTCCGCGAGATGGCGGGAATTTGAGCCTCTCGCCAGACGAACTCAGCCGCGCAGATTCGTTTCAGAGCATGGCGTGAAGAAACACCCCCGCCTAAACGGCCGCGAGCCTTTCGATGATCGTGATCAGGCTTCGGCGGATGTCACGGTCGCGCACCTCATCGAGGAGCCTGGCAGCGTGATAGGCTTCGTTGGAGAGCGCGGAGCGGCTTTTGCCGAGGTCTCGCGTCTTCGTCAGCGGGTAGGTCTCGCGGTTCACGATATCGCGCATCAGGAACGCAACAGAGACGTCGAGGGCGTCCGCCGCTTCGACGAGGCGGCCCGCGCTGATCGCAGCCCCGCGTTCGTAGCGCTGGATCGACTGGTATGAGACGCCCGTAGCTTGCGCCAGCCAGTCCTGCGATTTCCTTTTGGCGGTACGCGCGTCGCGCAGCCGCGCGCCAATCGAGAGGTCATACCGCCTGATCCGGTCGGCCAGTGAAGAACCAGCCCAGCCGCTTTCCCGGTCAGCCGCGGTGGGTCCGGGTTTCTGGTCGTCGCCCATCCCCATCACCGCGCCCAGAAGATGTGGACTTCGTCGATCGCCGTCTCGAAAGCGAGAATCTCGCCATTCAGCTCCATGTCGCGGGCGAGCGAAGCCCAGTCGATATAGAATTCGAGGGCTTTGGGGATTTCGGGGCCGGTCTCGCGGATCAGGTCCTCGGCGAAATCGGCGGCGGATTTGAATTCGCCCGCATATTCCTCAAACGCGGCGATCGCCTCGTTGAGGTCTTCGCCGAAATGCGCATAGAGTTTGGCGCCGAGGCTCCCATGCTCGCCGATGAATTCCGCGAGGGCGCATACGTCATCAAACCCGGTATATTCGGAAACGCTCGCGCCCTCGAAGCCGTCATAATCATGGATCGCCCATTCTTCGGCGTTCGGCTCCGGGCTCGCCGCCAACATGGCGGCGACAGCCTCGCGGACGTCGCCCGCGTCGCTGCATTCAATCCAAGCTCCATGCAACCGGCCGTTATTGTAGGCGGCGAGGCACGCTACATATATCCGCGGACGCGCCGCGCTATCCGCAGCAGCGTTGTCGCTTACGTCCGCGGCCACCTCGCGGGCCCTCCCCGCGGGCGCCAGTTTCTCGTTGGAACAAGACATTCTCAACCTCCTCCCCGCCCCGCAAATTCCCGCGAAGGCGGGGTCGGGCGGCGAGAAGGCCGGACCGCCCGGAAGAACGAGCCGGCCGCGCAAGGCGGCCAGGTCGGAGGTTTTCAGTCTGATTTAAAGCAGATAAAGAACCGCCGCCTTGCGCGGCCGGCGCTTTCGGGCAGACGCGCCGTCCGCCCGGCCCCGCCTGCATGGGATTTACATCTCTGCTTATCTAGGTTTTTCCGACTTTCGCCGTTGGAATGGGCGACACGTTTTGATTCGACACGAGTGCGTGTCTCTTACACACGATGGACATTGAGAAAGGCTACAAAATCACGGTCAAGCGATAGGAAGGCGTGGACTGAAAGTCTTGTGTGCAGGCTGGAATCAGCGGCCGTCTATACGAGAACCCACAGGCAGACTTATCGTCGCGAATCGCGGCGTATGAAAACAATGTTGGCGACGCTGCTCCCAACGCCATCCCAGTGCTGTACAGTGTTGTCCAGCGTTATCATGGACTGCACATCTATGCGTATCGCAAAGGAGTGCCTGTGGGTTTTTTCATACTGTAGGAAACGGTTGCTTTTGAGCTGAGGGTGGGAATGGGACGACTGGATGAATTAAAAGCTGCGAAAACCCGTTCCGACCTAGCGAAACTACTCCATTTCACTCCTAAGGGCCTGGCGTATGTCCTTTATAAAACGCCCGCAGCAGACAAGTACTCAATTTTCACCATACCCAAGAAGGGGGGCGGAGAACGGCGGATCGAGGCGCCGGAACCGCGTTTGAAATTGCTTCAAACGCAACTTGCAGCCGTGCTTTATGATTGCCTGGAAGAAATAGAATCAGAAACACCCAACCGTCGCAGCATTAGCCACGGTTATCACCGGGGGCGAAGTATTGTTACGAATGCAGTGCCGCACCGTCGACATCGCTATGTCCTTAACATCGACCTGTCAGATTTTTTTGGGACAATCAATTTCGGCCGCGTCCGCGGATTCTTCATAAAAGACAGCAATTTTGCACTTACGGATGAAGCGGCCACAACGATCGCCCAGATTGCATGTCACGAAGGCAGGCTTCCGCAGGGAAGCCCCTGCTCGCCCGTTATATCGAACCTGATTGCGCGGATCCTCGATGTTCGCCTAGCCCGTCTCGCGAAAAGCACCGGATGCACATACACCCGTTACGTCGATGATCTCACTTTCTCAACAGCGCAGCGCACATTTCCCCCAAAGCTAGCAAAGAAGATTGCAACCTCGCCGCACAAATGGCGCTTGATGAGATCGTTGCGCGACGAAATTAAAAATGCAGGGTTCAAAATTAATACGGCCAAGACTCGCATGCAGATATGCGGTTCCCGGCAAGAAGCGACTGGCCTCGTTATCAACGAAAAGATAAATATCAGCCAACCGGCCTACCGTACCATTCGAAGCATGACGCATACTTTATTCTCTACCGGCAAGTATTTTGTCCCGGGAGGTGAACTAGACCCGTCCGGCGCCCCGAAATGGATTTCCGAATTGGCGCCCCTCGAAGGGCGTCTCGCCCATCTTTATTTCGTAAAAGCCCGTCGCGACCGCTCCGAGCAACTTAATAAACGTGAAAATTTCAAAACACCGCGCGCCGTCAAAGAATTATATCGTCGTTTCCTCTTTTATAAATACTGTGTAGCGCCAGAAGCGCCTCTAATCGTCACGGAAGGCAAAACCGATGTCATGTATCTGAAAAGCGCGCTAAAAGCGCGAGGAGCGCTCCACCCCCAACTGGCATCTGAGGAAAAGGGCAAATCCAAGCGCCAGATCCGGTTTCTGCCTGCTTCGTATATGAACAACACCGTGCTGGAACTCGGTTCATCCGCAAGCCAATTGACCAAGCTGATAGAAAGCTACAGCAATCGACTTAAGCTGTACCGTCACCGTCCGCTTTCGGCTCCCGTTATTGTCATTGCGGATAACGATGACGGCGTCGATAGAATCCTCAAAGCCGCCAACAAGCGAAGCGAGCTAGAGGTGAAGGCTGGAACGCCACAATGCATGTTCCATATCGTCGATAATCTTTATCTAGTGAAGACTCCGCATGTTGGCGAAAAGGCAAAAACCTGCATAGAAGATCTGTTTTCAGATCGGCTAAAATCGCAAAAAGTCAAAGGCAAACCATTTGATATAAAAAAAGACCACGGCGACGAAACCAGTTACGGGAAATCCCGGTTCGCAGAGGAAGTCGTAGCCAAACTTGCACAAGCGCCGGATTTCGCGGGCTTCGAACCTTTGCTGAATGCCATTGAAGGTGCGATTTCGGATTACAGTTCACGTATGATGAACAAAGAGCGAAGCGCGGCATTAATCGGCACTTGAGCCCGCCAACTACGCCCTAAAGATGGGATTTAAAATTGTGACTGAATTCAGCTCCAGATTCTATCCTAATGGACTCGATTGGACTCTCACATTTCAATTTTGGGGAGCGATGGCAAATATACTTACCGCTGGCGCGACACTCCTGCTTGGTCTTGTCGCTTTCAGGACATTTCAGCTCTGGAAGCAGAAAGCACGATATCAGCATGATCGAGAACTCGCGATCGATTATATGAAAGACATTACTGATAAGTCTTATGCGCTCACTCAAGTCCTTGTATATGTTTCTCACAAGGCAGGAATTGCCAAAGGTATGAAGGCGCTGAATTTCTCAGGGACAATTGACAAGCTATCTCCGGCCCAAACATTCTACTTTGGAGCGCATGGCGTTTTGTCTTGCCTGGAAGAAAAAGACCCTTTGTTCTCAGACTGTCTCCAAAAATCATTTGTTTCGGCTTCGATTTTCGGGCCGGAGATCGGGGCAGTCTATTTGGATCTTCAAAATGCGCACATTGATCTACACAATGACGCCTTAGACACTGCCGACGCCGCAAAAAATAGCGAGAACAATGCTACAAATTTCAATCGCAGCGATTCGGCTGGCGTATTTCAAGACAAACAAGCCCGAGATGATTTTTTCGATAAAATAACTTCAAACACGCTGAAGGCGGTTGCATCGCTTCGACCGTATATTACCGATTTGCCGGAAAAAATTGACCAACGTGAACTCTCACTACTGTTTTCCCGTTCGACAGAAGCAAAAGCCCCCGAGACTGGCAACCATCAAACATAGCCACTGATCATCCCTATAAGGGAACAGGTGGACGGTTGCATAAAGTAACATTTTTGGGGGAGCCGACCGCCTGCTCTTGGTTAAAGCCAGTTATCAAGGGGCGTGGCTATTGTCCGCTATCTATTCGCGCTTAATGGTGCAAGGTTAGCCGGTCTGCCCATTTATGATATTCTGAACGTTCTTTGCCTCAGCAGTAATGTTCACAACCTCGTTTAGTTTTGCACCATCGCCGCCATCGATGCCGCTCACATGTATCGGTATGCCGACACAGTTCAGCGCGAGGGCAAACAACACGCCGACGTTTATCCCCACGGGATCTATCGCTTCGGTGTCAGAAGCGGCGGCCAATTGAGAAAATCCCCGTCCGGGTGGAAACTGCAGATCGGCGGTCGTAATAAATGGAATTCCGCTTTTCCCAATGAAATCCAGGTAGGATTTAACACCCAAGAACGGGACTACCCTGCTTGTGTTCCGAATGCGCAACTTGGCTTCATACGGAGGCGGCAATTTTGACTTGTTTTCAATGACCGCGTGTTTTTTTATGACACCGGTGAGAAAGGCAAGCAGCCAGTTGAGATCGATGACGGGATACCCCTTCAGCCCTCTTTTTTCATACTCCGATAGATAAGCAGGCCCCTGTGAATAGTACTGAAGGTATTGCAGGTGTTTATCCGGGGGCGAATTCTCTGAGAAGTGTAGCAACGGCATTGTAACGAGCGAAAGCCCGTCATGGTGATATTGCCAAACAGCGTTGTACTCAAGTTGAACTTCACCCGCGCTTTGCCGCCCGATAAAGCCGTAAGGAGACGTAAAGCAATTTGAAATAGGCATTACGGAATCGTTCGCCATCACATCATAAAAATCTTCATATGTTAGCTCATGATCGGGGAGTCTTTCTCCCCAAGGCCGCGGCCTGATAATAACATCGACAAGGGAAAGCCCCCTCTCGCCTTGCGGTAACGGAGGGGCAAGAGCAAGTCGTTCTTCTACTTTGCTCTCTAAGTCAGCCTTACGTGCGGACAACTTTTGGACTTGGTACGGATCGACTTCATGTTTGGGATCGGATTGATCGCCAACCCGACGATATATGCGGCCATCGGAGTGAATATGAGGCGTCTCGGAGCTACGGGGAACGAAAATTACAATCACCGCTCTGGAAGGGGGTAATGTCGCGTCCGTCGACCCGTATATGTGCTTGGTCTCAAAATAAGGCGTCGGAAAAATATTGGCGGCTATAGAATTCCGTAGGCGTTCATCTTCTCCAGCAATTTTGGTGGCGTCTAATCCAGGAAAGCCTCCGGCTGTGCGTTGACGGTTTTGGGCTTCTTCAATTCCTATAAAGAGCCAACCGCCATATGTATTCGCAAAAGCCGCCACGGCTTTGGCTACTTTGTTCGGCGTAGGGAGCGCCGACTTATATTCGATGTACCAGCCCTCGGAAACCTGACGCAACTTTTCGAGATCGGTCGCCTCCAGCTCCGCGAGCCTCTTTCCGAATGGGTTGTATTCCGCATTGAACATTTGCCAACCTCATAATTTTCTTGGTCATTCAACGAGGGGGTAGTCATGTGCGCAACTGCACTCAAAAGGCGAATTGCGGTTTCATTCTGCTTACCCTGTGCTTACCCAGCGTGAAGAGTACGCAACCCAAGCCTTCCGCCAAGTCCGTAAGTGTCTAATCTTGTTTGGATTTAATGGCGCGAGTGAGGGGCTCCGCATCAAATATTTTCGACAATGCTTTCAATGGGTTATGCCGTTCATGGTCAACTTTGTATTACACGGCGCTCGCCGTTAGGTGTCACCATTTCCACAAGCCTCAGGTTCTATGCGGAAGGCTGCGTCGAGCCTCCGGGCGCACCACGCACCGGCGTCACCCACCCACACGCAAACGCGCCGCAGACAAGGCCAACCCATCTCCGTCCGAAAATATTGAGTTAATCTGCGCAACGGGCGAAAAAAAGCGCGAGGCTAGTGGCGAGATTTACGCGAACATTCCCTTTTCACCTGCTAAGGTGCGATGATGGCGCACATTTCGTTACCGTGCGCTCGGTTCATGATTCTTGGCTCACCGATCGGACAACCATAAAACTGAATCTATGACAATTATCCCCCGACGAAAGCACAAACGCATGCGTTGCCCCAAAATCGTCCGGGAATCACTCGTTCAACAGCACGCAGCGCCTGCCTCTCTGTCAACGCGCTCCATTAGGCTGATCGGTTTTGACAGCGTCCCTATTACGGAAGCAGAACTTCAAACCCTCGAGACGTTTTTGCCAAATATCGTCTCCGACCTGCAAAGCCAATGAACGGTCCGCAATGATTGGTGGCGTCCGCCGACAGTTAGAACGCACACATAACTGGTTGCGGGCTCATAGCTCGCACTTGCGGTAAAACGGAATATTGTGAACCTGAAACAATTGGCAGCTGAATATCGGGATAAGCGCCGCTCCCGAAGCGAGGCGCTGAAAGCAATCATCCAGAATTGAAAATAGCGCCGGATAGTCATGCGAGCGGCGCTCACCAGCCTACGAAACGCACACACAAAAGATCATAAGTCGAAAATCTATCAGCGAAACTTTTCGAGATATCAGCTGGCTGACTGATCCAGGGGCCCAAGATCGCCAAGCTCGTATATCGTGTTAGAAGGCTCGCGATACGCCAATAACCGTAATGCATTCAAGACGACAATAAGGGTCGATCCTTCATGCACCAAGACAGCGGGCCCAATGCCGAGCCCGAAAAGCGTCGCAGGAACAAGAATTGCGACAATGCCCAGGCTAACCCAAAGATTCTGACGAATAATTCGGGCAGTCCCGCGGCTGAGGCCAACGGCGAATGGCAGCGCTTCAAGCTCATCCGCCATCAAGGCGACATCGGCCGTTTCGAGCGCCACGTCCGAACCTGCGGCGCCCATTGCGATGCCAACCGTGGCGTTCGCCATTGCGGGCGCATCGTTTACGCCGTCCCCTACCATGGCGACGCCACCGGATTTTTTTAACTCTTTGATTTTTTCGACTTTATCGTCGGGCATAAGATCGCCGAAGGCGTGATCAAGACAAACCTCGCGCGCGATCGCATTTGCGACTTGTTGATTATCGCCAGAAATCATCATCATTTTCGAAACGCCTATATCGCGCAGGCGTTGGATGACGCGCCTTGCGGCCGGTCGCGGCGTGTCCATCAAACCCAGAG
>PAIP01000074.1 GCA_002704915.1 Parvularcula sp. | reverse complement strand
CTCTTCCAATCCTCCACCGGAGGTGGAGGTTTTTGATCCAATAAAAAACGGCGCCGATCTAATTCGGCGCCGTTCATAATTTCCGAAATAAAGACTAGAACCAGTAGCTTTTGCCAAGCCGTTGCATAAAAAGCGGCGTGTTGGATGGCTCCATCTCCACCGCCCAGTCCACAGTTTCGCCTAACTTCGCTTGATAAGACTGCACGTTAATCGCATAGCCTTCCGCTTCTACGCGAACCCACAGACGGGCATTTTCCGAACGCGCCGGCACGCCCGCATGAATAACCAGAGAGTTTCCCTGCCGGCGGACAGTGCCGCCCGCTGTCCTGAAAAGATTCCAAGTCTGATTGATATCCTCATTATGCAACCGCCCGCGCAAGGTGCCACGCCGGATCATGGTGTCGACATCGTTGGGCAAGCCTTCCGGAAAATTGATAGTGAGATGCACATCGTATTTTGACGCTTCACGGTTTTGCACTGGAACATATTGCGCGGTCGTGTAGCTCGCCTGATAAACCCGCGCGCCTATGGAGGCTTCGCGAGTGGTTGCAGGCTCGAGCCCCGGCAGATTGTCCGTTATCCCTTCAATGCCGCCAGCGAGGTCCGCTGGCACCGCCGTCATTAAAACCGCCAGAAGCCCGAAGCCTTGCGCGAAGGCGCCTTGCCGCGTGATTGGCTGAAAGTAAAAAATAGATCCGGCGCCCACTGCCGTCATGCCAAGGACCACCATCCACAATGGAATGTCAGTAAAGCCAAGCATGCTGCCAAGCTGTACGACCCATTGATTAATGGTGAACAGCGCCGAAGCCTCTCCCGATTGCTGATAATCAGTTACCAGCGCTGCAATAATGCCGGCCGAACCCGATAGCGCGAGCCCCAGCATGTCGACCAAATTGAAATCCCCTGGCGCCTTGACGCCGTGCTTAACACCATACGGCATTTGGAAATGCTCCCTCACGATACCCCTACCGAGAGATTTAATCACAGATTTGCAAAAGGTTTAAGGCTATTTCTGCTCTGGCTATCAGGCTCAAACGCTGCGTCGAGGGCGCAAACCGCCAAAATCCACGTCGAACAGATGCTCAAGGCTGGACCGGGAAAGTCCTTTTTTCACAAAGTCATAGGCGGTGACGTTCAGCGCTTTCAGCGCCATTCTCTCGATCTGGAGGCCCTCGCCATTTTCAGCCGGCGTGACATCGATATCGATCAGATTGAGGCAGGCTAGGTCCTGTTCGAAGGCTGCGATGGTGGATAATCCGCCGCCGCAAGCCCATCCCAGCGCTATGCGGTTAACCCCTTCATGAGCGACAACAAGCGCTGTGCGCCACTCGCGGGTCAGGATAAGCTCTTGCAATGCGGCGGTGATCCGCGCC
Organism: Parvularcula sp.; assembly: GCA_002704915.1. GTDB lineage: Bacteria > Pseudomonadota > Alphaproteobacteria > Caulobacterales > Parvularculaceae > Hyphococcus. The sequence continues at coordinate 61,092 of PAIP01000074.1, read as the reverse complement.
TCCGCGTTCTTGAAAGTCTCCCCTTCGGGCAGAAAAGACGCACCAGGCGCGTGAGCATCGTCAAAGCTGTAGGCGAGCCGGGCCGCTAGCTCCTCCCGGCTCTCGGCCCTGACCCAGCCGCTCTTGATCTCCTCAAGCCCTTCATGGGCAATGAGTTCCGGCGGCTCATCATTGCCGTCGAGAACGATCTCTGCGGTCTGCCGGGTGCGTGGCAGGCCCGAATATACGGCCAGATCGAACTGCGCGTGGCGAAGCGCCTCACTGACGGCCGCGGCCTGTTCACGGCCCTCTTCCGTCAATGGCACCATCCTGGGATCGGTGAGATCCGGCGCAAAATAGTCCACATGCCCGTGCCGCATGAGGTAAATTCGTCGTCTGCCCGCGCCTTTCATCTAGCTCCGTCCCTTGCCTGCTTGGCGCCGGGATAACCAAATCCTCGCGCCTAGGCCAGCGCGGAGGGCGGCTTTCCGAGGTCAAAAAATCCGCTGTCAATGGCTCGCCCAGCGCTGTTGCGAGTGATAAAGTCACTGGCAAAGGGGTTAATTATCTTGGGCCGAAAGGCGCAGTCGAGGGGTATTCTTAGGGCGATGGCGTTGCGTTCGCCGATATATCTTGCCGGAGCTTTTTTGATTCTGGCGATCGGTTTTGCCACCTATTTCAATATAGCCGTGCGCGTAGATGCTGCCTCTGCGCTGGCGCGGTTCGATCAACTGACCGCGCAATTAGCCCCGAGGCGTGCGGCTGTCCATGGCGAGCGTGCGCTGCGTCTTCTCGAAAAGGCAGGACAAGACACTGAGCAGCTTGCCCCTTTAATGCTGCGTGTAGCCGATGCACAACTTGAACGCCGCCGCCATCAGCGAGCCGCTATGTTGTTGCGAGATGCTTTGGCGACAAAGTCATCGGACAAACTCAGCAATCGCAAACGCGCTCAATATGAAGACAAGCTAGCGCGGGCGTCGATCCTGTCCGGCGACATCGAGACAGCCGTCGCCATCTACGCCTCTTTCCTCGACCTCGCCGGAGATGACGCATCCCGGGGCGGCGGTGAAAACCAAACAGACATTTCCGCCTATTATGCGGAGCGCGTCGGTGACGCCGCGCGTTATTTCACCGAAGCGCTAAACCATGCGCGACCTTACGAACCTTTATCAGGCGCGCGCGAGGCTCAGCTCGCGGCGGCGTCGAACATGGCCTCTCTGGGCGCCTTCTACGCTATGCGCGACGATGGCGCCTATGCCGCAGCGGGACTCTTGTCGTCGGCATATCTCATTCGCTCAAAGTTGCTGGGCAATGATCATCAGGATACCGTGCAACTGACGCTTGTCCTTGGGCCTGTGTATACAGGCATGGGGCGGCTCGACGATGCGGAACGGCTTTACCTCGAAGCCTTCCACGCCCAAGAGGAAATCAAGGGCGCCAACAGTCCTGATCTTAGTCTCTACATCAAGCTGCTTACCGGCGTTTACGAAAAGCAGGGCCGTTATACGGAGGCTCAGGCTCTGCAGGAGCACATGCGCAATCTTTTCCGCGATGCCTTTGGCGCGCAGCGTTACGCCGCCAATCGCGAGCGTGACCGCCGCGAAGACATTAACCGGCCAGTGTCCCAGCAATTCCTACTTGAAGCCGAATATGCCCCAGCCGATCTAGTTTCTGCGGCGGAGTACTCAATTCCTACGGCAAAATCGCCCAATATCGATGAAATGAAGCTGCGGCTTGCTGGGGACCGTGACGCCGATCCGCGTGAAGCGAATCTGCCGGCAAGGCTGGCGCAGCTTATTTCGCTTTGCCGGTCTGAATCGGGCGAGCGCATCTCTCTTCGCTCCGGCTACCGCTCCTACGCGACCCAGAAAGTGCTTTACGCAAATATCGGTTCCAAAGGCACTGTAACGCCTCCAGGCATGTCGGAACACCAGACTGGCCTAGCAGCCGATATCAATGTCGATAATCGCTTTATGCGACCGAGCGACCGCGCCTATCAGTGCTTTGAAGAGAACGCTTATCGCTTCGGCTTTATCCTGTCCTACCCACCCGGGAACAATTATCTACCGGGAGAGGACCCATATGAACCGTGGCACTGGCGATATGTAGGCGTTTCGACGGCGCAGCTCTATCGAGAGGCTGGGCCGCATCAGAAACCGCAGGAATTTCTCGCCGCCCTTCCATGCTACCAGGAACGTGCCGCAAGCGGGGTTTTTCCCGCTATAGGCGAAGACGACATCTGCCTTTCAGCCAAGTCAGAAACCAAAGTTGCAGCGAATGAACCAGAGCGCGCGCAACCGGCCAGTGTAGAAGAAAACACGGCCCGCATTTTGAATAAAACTCCGGCGGCGCGGTCACCGCGCTGATAATGACAAGCGGCGACGAAGCCGCCGACCGGGTGAGTTCATGCATAAGGATATCGGTGTAACGCCGAAAGCGCGTATTGTTTATGTTGGCGGGGAAGATGCGCGCAGCGCGTTAACCGTGGCGTTTGAAGAAGCGGACTATGCGCTTGTCTCGCATGAGGACGCTTCACGGGCCGACATTGGGTTGATTGATTTGCGCGGTCGCAAGGTATCGAGCCGCAAGGCTCAATCCATTGCAGGCATTCTCCGGAAATCATCCCCAGAATCTTCCATCCTTATCATCATCGATCCGTATATCGATGAGACCGCCCGCCGGGCGCTTCGCCGCCATGGCGAACTAGTGGTCATGCTGACCAAGCCCGAAGCGCTGATCGAACGGTGTCGCCAGGTCCTGAGGCGCCGAAATATCGCCGAGGAAGCAGGTGAGCGACTGAAAACCTTGGCTGGCCTTAACCGGCTGAACGACTTTCCGCCGATTTCCGCGCCGACTACTAATCTTCGGGTGCTCATCGCAGGAGAAGCGGGGCCGATCGCCTTGAACGCCCTCAATGCCCTGAAGCCGATCACTGAGCAATGCGTTTGCGTCTTTTCCGCTGGTCAGGCCTTGCGCGCCGTCGAGAGCATGCGATTTGACGTAGCGATCTTCCTACCGAGGCGTGACAGTGACCCACTCATGAGCCTGGCAAGATCTCTGCGCCGCCATCCCAAACATGCCAACATGCCGGTCATTTTCCCGGCGCATGACCCGGACGAGTCGGCGGCGTACGCCCTGAGGGGCGCAATGGATTTCTTGCTCGCCGGCCATATTGCAACAGATCTGGGACCGAAGGCCCAACTTTCCGCCCGCCGCGCCCGTCTTCTGAAATCCATGCGCCGTTTTCTTCAGGCCTGTGAAGGCGAAGGGGTCCGTGATGCGGCCTCCGGCGCCTTCACATCGGCGTTCCTTAGCGAACATGGCGCCCGGCTTTGCGCTCGCGCCGACCAGAGCGGACGGGCGCTGGCCATGATCGCGCTGCGCATCGAAACGGAATCGAAGGAACATGGCGAAGCTGAGCCCGGTCGTCGCGCGCTCCATCAGGCGGCGCGGCTCATCAATCGCGTGACGCGTGCGGAAGACACAGCGGCGCGGGTTGCCACCGATACATTTTTCGTTTTGTTGCCTTCCACAACGGAAAAAAATGCCGAAAAAGCAGCCGCTCGAATTCAGGGCGTATTGGAGAATACCGTATTTCGCAGCGCAAATGACCATCTCCTATATGGCGTTCACGTGGAAACGGCCGCTGTCGCCCGTCCGGAAGGGATGTGCATCGAAGAATGTGTCGCTCTGACCCTCACGGCCTTACGGGAAAATACGCAAGCACCCGCCATCGGAGCTAGTTGAACAGGCTTATCCGCGTTCGCGCAACAACCGCTGCTTCTGGCGAGTCCAGTCCCGTTCTTTCGATGTGTCGCGCTTGTCATGAAGCTTCTTGCCTTGCGCAAGACCGACTTCAATTTTTGCGATGCCTCTGTCATTGAAATAGAGCCTTAAGGGCACAAGCGTATAACCTTTGCGATCAACCGCTTGCGAGAGACGGGCGATTTCGCGCTTGTGTAAAAGCATTTTGCGCTTGCGTTTGGGCTCATGATTTTCGCGATTGCCGGCGGAATATTCTGGGATATTGGCGTTGATGAGCCAGATATCGCCTTCCTCTGGTGAGGCGTAACTTTCCGCGATATTGGCCTTGCCTTCGCGCAGGGCTTTCACCTCGGTGCCGGTGAGCACAAGCCCCGCCTCGATCGCGTCTTCGATGAAATACTCGTGACGCGCCCGCCGATTTTCCGCAATAACCTTGCGGCCGTCTTTTTCATTTGAAGACATCAGCCGATCAGGCCAAGCTCTTCCAGAGCGGCCCGCACCTTTTCTTTCGATGCGTCATGCGGCGGCACGAGCGGCAGCCGGAGTTCTTCCGAACATAAACCCATAAGCGAGAGAGCATATTTAACCGGCGATGGATTTGTATCGGTGAACAGCGCCTCGTGAAGCGGCGCCAGCCGGTCCTGCAGCGCGCGGGCGGTGACGTAGTCATCATCGAGACAGGCTTGCTGGAGCTGCGCACAGATATCCGGAGCCACATTGGCAGTAACCGAGATACACCCGACGCCGCCCATGGCGTTGAACCCAGCCGCGGTCATGTCTTCGCCGGAGAGCTGAACGAAATCCTCGCCGCATAATCGGCGCTGCATCGCCACGCGTGCAAGATCGCCCGTAGCGTCTTTCACCCCGATAATTCGCGGCAGTTTCGACAGCTTGGCCAAGGTTTCATTGGAAACATTGACGGCGGTGCGGCCTGGCACGTTGTAGATAATGATGGGGATATCGGTCGCATCGTGGAGCGCGTTATAATGGGCGACAAGTCCGGCTTGGCTTGGTCGATTATAGTAGCCCGTTACGGCGAGAATGGCGTCTACGCCAATCTTCTCAATCCGTTGCGCCATAGAGACCGCATAGGCCGTCTCATTCGAGCCGGCCCCGCCGATGACCGGCACCCGTCCTCCTGCGACCTCGACGCAGAGCGAAATGACCCGCTCATGCTCTTCATCGGAAAGCGTCGCCGATTCGCCCGTCGTCCCCACTGGGACAAGGCCATGGCTTCCCGCAGTGATCTGGCGCTCCACCAGTTCCTGAAAGGCGCGCTCGTCCACTGATCCGCCCTTGAATGGCGTGACGAGGGCCGTGATTGACCCCTTAAACTGTGTCATTGGCTCAATTTTCTCAAAATTAACGCCACCCCTAGCGCTGTCGCGTCAATTCAGCAAGCCGCCCCTGTTTGGATAGAGGCCTGATTAGGCTATTGTGAGACGAACCGGTGTTAGCAAGCGGGAGTTGCTGGGTATGGTGCGTTCGGCGCCCAAGGGGATGGCCACAGATATGGCGAGGCGCTTTCCGAAGAGGTCGAGAAGACGGCTGAGAGCCGGAATCGCGGCTCTGGCGGGACTGGCGATGTCTTTGCCCTTGCCGGTATTGGCTAATATGGCTGACCTCGCCCCGCGCGTAAAACCGGCGGCCCCCGGACCGGTCTATCTCAGCGTAGGCGATAAAGAACGCCTTCTCGCCGCCCATGCCGCCCTCAAGGCCCGGCGTTTTCCCTCGGCCGTATCCCTGATCAGCCTCGTTCAGGATCCGATTGCACGCGGGCTGGGCGAATGGATGTATTTCATGGCTGAAGATCCCGCCGTGGACTTCACTGTCGCGGACACATTTCTGGATGCAAACCCGGATTGGCCAGCGCGTTATAGGATTTCCGCCTGGATTGAGAAAAAAATCCCCGACTCTGCCCCCGCCGATCAGGTGCTTGCGTTTTTCGACAGCCGGGAGCCCGTAACGGGCTACGGCAAACTGCAACTGGCGAGGGCGCTATTCACAGTCGGTGATGTAAATGGCGGGGAAAGACAACTTCGCGACGCCTGGATCAACGATAATTTCACGCTCTCCGAGGAAAGGCGCGTTCTGTCAAACTATGGCGGTCGCTTGACGGAAGAAGATCACGCTGCACGCGTTGATCGTCTTCTCTGGTCGCGTCAGGTCACCAATGCGCGCCGCGTATTTTCCTATCTTGACTCTGATGATCGTAAGATGGCCGAAACCCGCGCCGCCCTGCTCTTACAGGCCTCTAGCGCGCAGAAAATGTTCGATCGCTTGTCGGAAGAGCAGAAGTTAGATTCCGGCATGTTGCACGCTGCCGTGCGCTATCACCGTCGACGCGGCGAGGAGCAGTATGCGATCGCTCTTGCTGATATGGCGCCGGAGGATCCGGCGGATCTCAAGGACGGCGCCCGCTGGTGGGATGAGCGCAGCCTCTTGGTGCGGTGGGCGTTGAAAAACGGACGCTTCGCCGACGCCTATAAAGTCGCCGCAGGTCACCGCCTTACGGAAGGCGCCGATTATGCCGAAGCTGAATTTTACGCCGGTTGGATCGCGTTGCGCTTCCTTAACGAGCCCGAGCGCGCTGAAACTCATTTCCTTGCCCTCGCCTCTGAGGTGGGCTCGCCAATCTCAGTCTCGCGCGCCCATTATTGGCTCGGCAGAGCCGCCGAAGCCAAACAAGATCCAGCGAGCGCGAGAGCGCATTATGCAAATGCAGCCCTCTATTATTATTCCTATTACGGGCAATTAGCGGCTGAGAAGCTTGGCGGCGCCTTTTCACAACCAACTTTTGAAGAAGTAGCGCAATCAAGCCCGGCTGAACGAGCGCTATTTTCATCGCGACCAACTGTTGCCGCCCTCCGTATGCTTACGGATCTCGATCTTGAATATGAATTCATGGTCTTTGCATATCATGTAGACGGCCAGCTAGAACGGCCGGGCGAGTATGTGGAGCTGGCAAAACTCACCAATGGCGAAGGGGCCCCGCACCTCACTGTTCGCGCTGGCAAAGTGGCTATTCAGCGGGACGCTTTTACGCCGGATGTAGCTTATCCGCTGGTTTTTGTGCCGGAGGAAGCGGCGAAATTCGTATCACCGGAAATTATTCTCGGCCTGTCCCGGCAAGAAAGTGAATTCAATCCGCGCGCTTATTCACGCGCCGGCGCAAGGGGCGTGATGCAGTTGATCCCGACGACGGCGCAAATCACCGCACGGAAAGAGGGGCTTCCCTATTCCCGCAGCGCCCTCCTCGATGATCCTGCCTATAATATGACGCTCGGATCGGCGCACCTTTCACATCTATTGGATCGTTTCGACGGCTCTTTGATCATGACGTTAGCCGCCTATAATGCGGGCGCATCGCGCGTCAGCCAGTGGATCGATGATTATGGCGATCCGCGAAGCGATAGCGTCGATCCGCTGGATTGGGTCGAGCTTATTCCCTTTTCGGAAACGCGCAATTATGTGCAACGAGTATTGGAAAACGTGCAGGTCTATCGTGGCCGGCTCAATAAACAGCCTATCCCGGGCAAGCTTGCATCCGATATTGAGCGCGGCGGGGCGCGAAACCGCATCTCCAACGCTCTGGCTCCCTCCCTCGTTCTGGCCAACGCAGCCTCCCGTTACGGGCGACAGTCCCTGCCGCCAGTGCCCGAACGAACAAAAGAACGCGCACGCCGTTTCGCGATGCAAAACCCGCCGCGCATGCCGGGTGACGCAGGGGCGCCCCTCTTGGCGCCGGAAGACGCGGCGACCTCCGCCTCGCCCATCGCTTTCAACGAACAAAATGAGGTTAAAACAAATGATCTAAAAAAACGGAAAACGCGAAAGAATAAAAAAATTGAACAGGCAGACGCGCCTGTTCCGGTGCTGAAACCGCGTCCAGAGGCAGAACCTATCGCCGCCCAACAACCGGCTCCTTCCGATGATGCCTCGCCAGCTCCTGAGGCGGAAACACATATTCTTGGTCCGGAAGAAGAGCTAAACGCCAAAGACGACCTTACCGAGGAAATCGTTGCCGACGAAAATCTGAGTACGGCGGCTGATGCGATTTCACGCGATCAGCCAACTGACTCCCCGCCTATGGCTGAGATCGAAGCCGATAAGATCGTGGATTTTTCCACCCCTTTGAGCGAGGAAGAATATTGCGCCGCCTATCGCGAATTTCTTTTGCGCAATGCTGAAGACGATCTCGACGCCGCAGAACTAAACGCCCGCGTGCTGGCCGATCTTGAAGATCGCGGGATGTGCCAGAACTAATGCTGCGATAAATTATCTGGCGGAGACGAAGGGATTCGAACCCTCGATGCGGGACAAACCGCATACTCCCTTAGCAGGGGAGCGCCTTCGACCACTCGGCCACGTCTCCGCCGCCGGTAATGCCCGGAATTTTCTGGCATTGCAAGGCGTTGCGCCCTCTTCTCTTATGGCGCGCTGAAACCGCAGAAATCGGCCGATCGCACCCCTTTCCCGCCAGATATATCAAGAAGATAATCGTGGAAGGTAGACTGAGAGGAGGTGGGCATGGGCCTTTACAGCTTCGGCCAGCCGCAAGGCGGCGTCATCCAGACGGCATATGTCGTCCAGGATATTCATACTGCCATGGAGACATGGCGCGCGCGCTTGAATGTGGGACCCTGGTTTCTGCTCGATCATTTCACCGGCGAGGACGGGGTCTATCGCGGCGAACCGGCGCTGGCCGATATTTCCATCGCCATGGCCTTCGCCGGCCATATGCAAATCGAACTCTTGCAGCCCAATGACGATCATCCTTCGGTCTACAAAGAAGTAATCGGATCCCGCGGCTATGGTTTTCATCACTTCGGCAAGTCGTCCATGGATTACGCCGCCGATTTAAAAGCTTATCAGGCGCTGGGCTATGAACTCGCCTTCGAAGCCAAGGTTCCGAGCGGCGGTCTGGTCGGTTACCTCGATACCAAAGGCGATATGCCCGGATTTTTGGAACTCATTGAGGATACGCCGGGACTCGACGAGATGTTCACGTCCTTTTACCGGGCTTCCCTTGCTTGGGACGGCTCGGACCCGATTCGTTCCATGATGACGGGCGAACCGCTGCGCGAGTCATAATTCGTTAACCAAATCCGCGCTATCCCGGGATTGAGGAAGTGCGGGGCAATGGCAGGCAGAATCCGTTTTTTATCAGTGCTTTGTGTGTTGGCGCTGGCCCCTGTCCGGGTATCATACGCCGATGATACGGTCGGCAGCGTCTATGACGCCTTTGAAGGCGCTGCGCCCATAGACCTTGAAGCGCAGGGGCCGGAAACGGTGATCGGGACCGTCCGCGACGCCCTGCGTCAGGATCCGGAACTTCGCGCAGCCGACGCGCGGAAGGCCGCCGCCAAAGCGGACCGTTTTAGAGCGCTTGGCGGATTTCTTCCTGATATTGAGGCGACAGCATCCTATACAGATGACCGCTGGCGCAGCGACGGTTTTGAATTCCGCAATGAAAGCGAAGGCGCGACTGTCGGTGTCACGGCTGTGCAGCCACTGTTTCAGGGGCTTTCAGCAATCAATCGGTTTCGCGCGGCGCGCGCACGTGTTTCACAATCTGAACTTGCGCTGCTTTCGGCGCTGCAACAGACCGCCCTTGAGGCCGCCCGCGCCCATGCCGGCGTCATTCTCGCGCGCGAAATCGTCGATCATCGCATTGAGAATATGGGTCTCGTCAATCAACAGCTTACCGTCACCGACAAGCGCGCCCAAGCCGGCGCGCAAAGCCGTACAGGCGTTGAGCAAGCTCGTATGCGGCTGGCGCAGGCGCAAGTTAACCTCGGTGAGGCGCGCGCCAATCTCGCTCGCGCCGAGGCAGCCTATGCGCGCATTACCGGTCATGCGCCAGCGGCTGATCTTGTCGCCGATGACAGTGATCTCGGTAGTCTTTTCGCTTCCATTGAAGATGCACTGACAATAGCGCGTGAAAACAATCCAGCAATAGCCGCCGCCGACGCCGCTGCAAAAGCCGCGCGCCATGACAAAAGCGCTGCTGCGGGCGCCATCGCACCGCAATTGACGCTCGAAGGCAGTTATTTCAAGCGTTATGGCGCAGATCCGCTAATCGCGTCGCAAGAAGATGAGGAATATCAGCTTGTGGCGCGCATGCGCATGCCAATATTTCGGCAAGGAAACAATATCGCCAATGTTCGCTCCGCAAATGCATCAATTGTGCAGCAGGAGGCGCAGACAACGGCTACGCTTCTCGCTGTAGAAGAAATCGTCAGGCGCGCATGGGGCCAACTCACCCAAGCGAAAGCCAGACGCACGGCGGCGCAGTCCGGCATTGAGGCGGCGCGTCAGTCAGTGCGTGGGCTGGATATGGAATATTCCGCAGGTCAGCGCAGCGTTATCGATGTGCTTGATGGCCAACGGGACCTTGTCATCGCTCAAATCAACGCGTCACAAGCAGAGTATGAAGTGCGGGTCAGCCAATATGAACTCGCCGCGGCGACCGGAACAATTTTTGACGCCTTCGTCGAAACGCTTCACGCTGAATGACGTATTAAGCGGCCGGCGCGACACCTTGATCCCGCAGAAATTCACGAAGCTCTCCCTGCTCGAACATCTCGCGGATAATGTCGCAACCGCCGACAAATTCGCCTTTTACATAAAGCTGCGGAATTGTTGGCCAGTCAGAAAAGGTCTTAATACCCTGCCGCAGCTCGTCGGATTCAAGAACATTTGCCGTTTCATAGTCCACGCCCAAATGGTCGAGTATTTGAACCACAACTGATGAAAAGCCACATTGCGGAAATTGCGGCGTACCCTTCATGAACAGCATGACCGGGTTGGCGTCGACCTGCGCTTTGATCTGGCTGTGAATGTCGCTCATCGGGGTACTCCTCTGCCTTTCGGGATAGCTAGGCGCCGGGCGGTCCCGGGTCAAGAGCCCACAAAGCCCAAAGCCAAGCCTATGGTTACGCGGCTTTCTCTGCGATTTCTGCGATTATACCGGCGATTTTCTTCGCTCCCCGAAGCCTCGCCTTCTCGTCCGCCCACTCCTGACGGAATACGACCTTCTGATCGGGGCGCAGCTTAACGTCGAGGGGTGATGTTCCAATAAACTCCACGAGCCCAGCCGGATTGGCGAACTGATCGCTGCGGAACGAAATTACGGCGCCTTTGGGGCCCGCGTCGATCTTGGCGATTCCCGCCTTGCGGCAAGTCGTCTTAATCGCAACGATCTCCAGGAGCTGTTCCACCTCGCGCGGCATCTTGCCAAAACGGTCCACAAGCTCCGCCCCGAACGCATCGATTTCGTCTTGAGACGAGACATCCCCCAGCCGACGGTAAAGAGCCATGCGCACATCGAGGTCAGCCACATAATCTTCAGGGATCAGAACAGCAGTGCCGAGGTTGATCTGGGGGGACCACTGGTCTTCAGATTCCACGCCTCCTTCGCGAAGTTCGGCGACCGCCTCTTCCAGCATGTGCTGGTAGAGCTCGACTCCGACTTCTTTAACATGGCCCGATTGCTCCTCGCCCAGAAGGTTGCCCGCGCCGCGGATGTCAAGATCGTGGCTTGCAAGCGTAAAGCCGGCGCCCAGCGTATCGAGAGATTGCATAACCTTGAGGCGTCGTTCGGCGGCCTCGGTCAGTTTCTTGCGTGGACTTGTTGTCAGATAGGCGTAGGCACGCTGTTTCGATCGGCCCACGCGCCCGCGAAGCTGATAAAGCTGGCCAAGGCCGAACATATCTGCGCGATGAATAATAATTGTATTCGCGGTCGGAATATCGAGACCGGATTCGATGATCGTCGTGGAAACAAGAACATCGAACTTGCCCTCATAAAAGGCGGTCATGATATCTTCGAGTTCGCCTGCCGCCATTTGCCCATGTGCGATCTTGAATTTGAGCTCCGGTAGCTCTTCTTTGAGATATTCGGCAATATCGTCGAGATCAGAAATTCGCGGCGCGACATAAAAACTCTGACCGCCCCGATAGTGCTCCCGCAATAATGTCTCTCGCGCGACAACCGGGTCGAACGGGCCAACTGTGGTGCGCACAGCCAGACGATCAACCGGCGGCGTAGCAATCAATGAAAGATCGCGAATGCCGCTCATGGCGAGCTGCAAGGTGCGTGGTATTGGCGTCGCCGTCAGCGTCAATACATGGGTGTCAGCCCGATATTCTTTTAGGCGCTCTTTGTGTTTGACGCCAAAATGCTGTTCCTCATCCACAATAATCATGCCGAGATCGCGAAATTTGATGGTCTTCTGCAAAAGCGCGTGCGTGCCGATGATGATGTCCACATCGCCCGAAATAAGCCCATCCTTCGCCGCCTTGGCGTCGGCGGCGGACACCATGCGGGAAAGCTGTGCGATTTTAAGCGGAAAGCCTTTAAAGCGGTCGGCAAAATTCTTGTAATGCTGGCGTGCGAGCAAGGTGGTCGGCGCAATCACAGCCACCTGACGCCCGGTCATGGCCATGATAAAGGCCGCCCGCAAGGCAACTTCGGTTTTTCCGAATCCCACATCGCCGCAGACCAGACGGTCCATAGGTTGCCCTTTCGCCAAATCTTCGATGACATCGGCGATGGCGTTTTCCTGGTCTTCCGTCTCCGCATAAGGGAATCGCGCACAGAATTCGTCATAGGTCCCCGTCGCAGGCTCAACGGCTTCGGCGTGCCGCATGGCGCGTTTCGCCGCGATGGAGATAAGCTGTTCGGCGAGCATTTTGATGCGCGCGCGCATTTTCGCCTTGCGACCCTGCCATGCAGCGCCACCGAGTTTATCAAGCTGCGCGCCCGCATCGTCAGAGCCGAAGCGCGAAAGAAGCTCAATATTCTCGACCGGCAGAAACAGCTTGTCGCCGCCATGATATTCAAGATGCAGGCAATCATGGGGCGCGCCCTGAACTTCCAGGGTCTTTAGTCCCTGATAGCGTGCAACGCCGTGATCAACGTGGACAACAAGATCGCCCACACCAAGGCTAGAGGCTTCGGAAAGAAAATTCTCAGCGCGCTTCTTGCGGCCGCGCCGCACCAGCCTGTCCCCCAGAATATCCTGTTCGGAGATGAACGCCGCTTCAGGCGTTTCAAAGCCGGTTTCAAGGCCCAGCACCGCCGTCATCATTGGCGTTTTGGATTGTCGAACTCCCTTCCAGTTATCGACATTCGCCAGCTCTTTCGCTCCGTGGTCATGCAGTACGGTTTGCATTCTGTCAGCCGAACCTTCGGACCAGCAGGCGACGACGACTTTCTTCTTGATGGCGATCAGCGATTTCGCATAGGCGTTAACGGCATCGAAGACATTGATGTTTTCTGCGGCGCGCTCCGCGGCGAAAGTGCGCCCGACTTTCGCATTGAAATTGAAGCTTCGTGTGTTTTCAGGCGGCGCGAAAGGCGAGAGCGGGCGCAAATTCGTGGTGAACATGCGCTCCTTCCACTCGGTGTCGCTGAGATAAAGCGCATCGGGCTTCAGCGGCCGGTAAACCGGCGCTGCAAAGTCATTATTGCGCGGCTTGCGGGTTTCTGCATCCTCGGCCCGGGCGTCATAATGGTCGCTGATGGCGACCAACCTTTCCTCCGCCGCCTCTTCCGCCAGATGATCCATGAAGACAAGCGCGTCCCCGACAAAGTCGAACAGCGTGTCCATGCGCTCGTAGAAAAGCGGCAGCCAGTGTTCGGCGCCGGCATGCGTGCGCCCTGCGCTCACTGCTTCGTAAAGCGGGTCGTCGCCCGCAGGGCCAAAGGTCGCCACATAGCCTTTGCGGAAACGGGAAATTGTCTCTTCAGACAACAAGATTTCGCTCGCGGCGGCGAGCGAAAAACCCGAAAGCTGCCGCGTCGTGCGCTGGGTTTCGGCGTCGAAGGCCCGCACGCTCTCCAGACTGTCGCCAAAGAAATCGAGACGGACCGGCTCTTCGGCGCCGGGCGGAAAGATGTCGACGAGCCCGCCCCGCACCGCAAATTCGCCGGGCTCGCGCACTGTCGACGAGCGCGCATAGCCATTGGCGCTGAGATATTGCGTCAGCGCATCGATCTCCATCACGGCGCCGGGAGCCAGCGACAGGGCTGCGTTCTCGATGATTTCCTTGGGCGGCGTTTTCTGAACGGCCGCGGTGATGGGGGCGACAATGATGAACGCGCCTTCCCCGCGCCGCTGAATGGCGGCCAGAGACGCCATGCGTTTCGACGACACCGCCGGCGACGGCGATACACGGTCGTAAGGAAGGCAATCCCACGCTGGATACTCGATGACGGGAATGTCCGGCGCGAAGAATTTCAGTGACTGCGCCATGGCGGCGGCGCGGGTCCCGTCGCGAGCGATATGCAGCACGAGATTATTGGTCGCGCGCGCGGCGTCAGCGACCGCAAGCGCGTCGGCTCCTTCCGGCGCGCCATAAATTTCAAGACGGCCTTCGGTCTTCCATGCTGTCTCGGCGCTGATCGCCGCCACGCCAGAAACCATCGCTTTGCCGTCCGCCATCTCGTCTCCTCAACGCAAAATGCGCGGGACGCCGTTTTGACGGCCCGCGTGGGAGGTTGATGTAGGCTGGCCGGAGGATTATTGCAACGTAAGAGAGACGAAGACTTTACAGCGTAATCAGCCCCGCGCTGCGGTTAGACCATCACGATACTGGCGGCGCTTTTGGGCGTTCGAAACACTGCGCAATTTATCCACTTGAACATCTATTTCACAGGAGACCCGGTCCCGTCCCAGCTCTTTGGAAAGATAGAGCGCCTCGTCCGCGCGCGCGATCACGGAAAGCAGGCTCTCGCCGGGCTGGCGGAGGGCAACGCCGAAACTGGCGGTAAAAGCGCCCTCCTCCCCGCTGTCGGCATCAATCCTCAGCCTGCCAAAATCTCGCCGCAAGGCTTCGGCTAAATCCTTGACCGCGTGAATAGGCTCCCCCATGACCATCATCGCAAATTCCTCGCCGCCTATGCGTCCTGCAATGCGATCGCGATCGGCATATTCAGTAAACAACGCCCCAAGCTCGGCGATCACCATATCTCCATATGCATGCCCTTTGGTGTCATTCACCTGTTTGAAGTGATCGATGTCCGCGAGAATGACAGCAACAAATTCGTTTTCTTTGCGCTCGCGCAAGGCTCTTTCGGCGATATCTTCGAAACCACGCCGGTTATAAATACCGGATAGCCGATCAGTCACCGAATTATGGCGTAAATCTTCTATGATTTCCGTACTGCACGCGACGAGCAGCGCCATCCCAAACATCACGGCGCAGGCGCCGACGATGAAATGAAGCATCATGACAAACAGCGCCTGATCGAAATTTTCAGGTGAAAGCGAGCCGCCTGAGGCGTAGAGCAGGACGACCGGGCGTGCAAAACCCTGAAAACAACTAATCGCGTAGAGCCAAAACACGAGTTTGTCGATTTTTCGTGGCGTATGCCCACGAATGGCGACGAGGCCAATGGTGAAAATAACACCGCATCCGAAATTCGCGATGAAGGAACTCATCCACCCGGCGCCATTGGCCGTTAAAGACCAATCATACAAAAAAACATGGATTACAAATACTGCTGCATACAAGCGCGACGGCGCAGAACTACGGTAATAAAGCGCGAGTCCGGCAGAGGCCAGTGTCGCTGTAATCGCATAGATCGCGCCAACTACAATAACGCTTATAGTTAATATTTCCGCTTGCTCGAGAAAGTCGGAGGTGAACGCCGCCGCTCCGGTGACATAGGAAATGGCCAGCAATAGCATCGCCCGCGATGGGCGCACCGCATGTACAGTAAAGAATCCTGCTGCAAAGAGCAGAAAGACAAGCGGGTTCATAAGCTGGAAATAAGATTCCGCCGGCACGCTACGCAATACTCCCAGTCGCGGGCGGCCCCGCCTTTCATGTTAGGGCCTAGACTCAAAATCGTAACGTCCGGTTAGGGAGCAGGCGAAAATTTTCTTATGGTTAATAAAAGGTTTGCGATAAAAGTTTTTACGAGCGTGGGATCTCAAAAGACTTCAGCAGTTCCAGGACCGCTCCCTGCAGGTTCGCCGGCGCTTCGGACTTGCCTGTGGCCCAAGCGTATAGCTCACGATCATTCTGTTTCAACAGCGCTTCCAGTTGATCCAGTTCGTTTTCCATCATTTCGGCAACATACGCTTTGACAAAACCGCCGATCAGAAGGTCTGCCTCCTTGAAGCCACGGTAAGTGGCCAGGTAAAGAAGCCGCTTGCGGCGAATCTCTACCGTTTCGCTCACGTCTTGGATCCTGTCATGGAGCGAATGATCTCGGCTATCGCATCTGTTTGCGAATGATGAAGCGCGTGGCCGGTATTCGGCAATAATGTCAGCGATGCTTGTTCTATTTCCACGGCAAGCCGCTTTGAATGAATATCCGGGCTCACGGTCGCATCGCTGGCGCCCGTGACGATAGCGGTCGGCAACGTTAAAGTAACGTAGAGCTCCTGCTGTGCTGCAATCTGCGTTTTGAGATTAGCTATATCCGCTGCATTCGCCTTGAAGTCATGAGGACGGAACAAGAGCGCGAGACCGCTTTTCTCAAAATAATTTGGCGGCGGTGCATCCGGAGCAAACGATTTTTTTACGCTGCCTTTCGCTGCTAGCTGGCCGTATGTAGGGATTATAAGCCGGCGCAATAGAAAACCCGCGACAGGCCAACCCGACACGTTATTGTACCACGCGATCCCAGCCGGCCATTCATGGCTGACAGGCGCAAGCAAAACGAGCCCGCTGATATCAGCCTCATAGTCAAGGGCGTAACGCAAGGCGACCGCGCCTCCAAAGCTTTGGCCGACTATGACCGGTTTTTCGGCTCCCAGGAGATCTGCTGCGCCTTTGATAAGCTCAGCTTGTGTAGCCAATTTCCAACCGTCGTCAGACCGAGTGGAATATCCTCGCCCTGGCCGGTCAATCAGAATGACCCGATGATCCGAAGCAAGCCGGTCGCCCAGCGCCAGTTTTATATCGCGTAAGTTTACACTCGCGCCATGTATCAAGATAACCGGCGACCGCACGCTGTCTTTCGGCCCTAAGTCTACAACATGTAGACTCTGCCCTCCCACATCCAAAAACGTCCCGATCGGGGGGGCTGTTTGAGTCGCATTCATGCTCGCACAACTGGCGACGCCAGTTAGCGCGGCGAGAACAAAAATCGCGATCAGGATGCTCACACGCATTCCGGTTTACATTTCTCCCGGCGCCGCCTCGATAATCGGATAAAAATCATCCGCCTTGAGGCTTGCGCCGCCGACCAGCGCTCCATTGACGTTGGTAATGGCCAGTATTTCCTTGGCGTTCCCTGGTTTCACGGATCCACCATAGAGAAGGCGCGTTCCTTCCGGCGTTTTCGCACGGATGAAATCATGCATATCGCCAATGTCATCATTCGTCGGCGTGAGCCCGGTTCCAATGGCCCAAACCGGTTCATAAGCCACAACATAAGCTTCGCCGGTTTCCGGCAAGGAACCCGAAAGTTGAGCGCCAACCACATCAAGGGCCTTGCCGGCTTCTCGCTCATCTTTCGTTTCGCCGACGCAGATGATGGGGGTCAGCCCGGCTCGAAACGCAGCTTCCGCTTTTGACTTCACTAAGGCGTCCGTTTCAGCGTGATCGGCGCGGCGCTCCGAATGGCCGACAATCACATAGGCTGCCCCGGCATCGGCCAGCATCTCCGCGCTGATATCGCCCGTATGCGCGCCGTTCGCCTCCGGATGGCAGTCCTGCCCCCCGATTTGAATTCCTTCATCGGAATAGCTGGCGGCCAACGCCGCCACTAGCGTGGCCGGCGGGCAGATGAGAATGTCGCGATCTTCCGGCGCAGAGCCGCCCAGCTTGCTGATCAAGGCTTCTATTTCCCGCCTCGCAGCGAAAAAGCCGTTCATCTTCCAGTTCCCGGCGATCAGCGGTTTCATGGGCCCTCCAGCGCCTTTCTCGCGTTCCGACCGGCCCGAGGTAAGCGATGGCGGGGAGCCTGTCCAGCCAAGGCTACCCGCCCGCCTGGCCTTGCCGTCGGAGAAGGGCGCCACTAGGTTACGCCGCAATTTTTGAAGCAAGGCCCGGAAATGCGCTTGGCGCGCACTGCGGCGCAGGTAAATCGAGGCGGTACAAATGCTTAGTCAGGTTCGCGGCGCGCTCAAAGGAGCGGTAGCGTGGGTCGTCATTATCCTACTTGTCGCTGCATTCGCCTTATGGGGCGTGCCGCAGACGAGCCAGCTTTTTTCCAGCTCCGCTGTGACCGTCGGGGGCGAGAGCTTTTCCCAACGGGCGGTGAGCCGGGAATTCGATCAGACGTTTCAACGTGCGGCGCGGGAATCGGGCGGCGGCCTCACCCGCGAAGCGGCGGTTGCGAGCGGCATGCCCGGTCAGGTGGTCGACCGGCTCATTACCCAATCTGCACTCGATCAATACACTCAAAAGATGAACCTCGCCCTGCCTCGCGAAGCGATCCGCGATTACCTTCAGAGTAATGAAAACTTCCAGAATCCAGCGACGGGCCAATTCGATCCGACCACGCTTGAATCTATTCTGTTAAGCAACGGTCTCACGGCGAAACAATTTGAGACGATAATGCGCGAGGATCTAAGCCGGGCGCAGCTAATCGAAGCTCTGGTCTCAGAAACGGCGGCGCCGGCAAACTTCGTCGATGCGATGATCCTGCGAGAAACGGAACGCCGTCGCATTGCATATCTCACAGTAACGGAGGACATGGCCGGCCAGTCGGCCGAGCCCACGCCGGAAGATTTGCAGACATATTACACCGAGAACAAGCCGCTCTTCACCGCGCCCGAATACAGAACTTTTGATCTTCTCGTGCTACGCAGCGAGGGTTTCCGCGAAGGCCTTGAGGCGCCGGAAGAAGAGATGCGCCGCCTTTATGAAGCCGGCCGGGATCGTCTGTATTCAACGCCGGAAAAACGCACTCTCTACCAGATCACCTATGACACGCAGGCGCAGGGCGCCGCTGCCGTGGCTGATCTGGAACAGGATAAATCTTTTGAAGATCTTGCCGAAGCGCGCGGTCTTTCATTGGACGCCGTGACCTTCGCTGATGCGACGCAAAACCAGATTGTCGATCCGGCGGTCGGGGAAGCCGCCTTCGCAGACGATGTCGCCGAAGGCGGCGTCGTTGGGCCTGTACGCAGCCTTTTCGGCTGGACAGTGGCGCAGGTCGCGGAAATTACACCGGGCGAGGACCGCACTTTCGAGGATGTGCGACCCGAACTGGAAGCGTCTTATCTCGACAATGATGTGCGCCGGCGCTTGCAGGACGCCATAGACGTAATTGAAGAAGAACGCGATACTGGCGCCGAACTCGCAGAAGCCGCCGAAGCTGCTGGTTTGTCCGTGGAAACCTATGGACCTGTCGATCGGGTTAGCTTTGCCCCGGGCGGGGCCATTATCGACAAGGTGCCCGGCGAAGCGCTTTCCGAAGCTTTCCAGCTTGACGAGGGCGAACAGAGTGAAGCGCTGCGCCTAGCCAATGAAGACGGCTATTTCTTTGTATCGCTTCGCGAGATTACCCCCCCGGCTTTGAAGCCTTACGAATATGTCGAAGAGGAGGTCGAAGACCGCTGGCGTGCTGAAGAGCGTCGGAAGCGTATTGAGAAGACCGTATCCGAAATCCGTCAAGCCGTGGAATCAGGCGAAAGTCTTGAAGATATCGCCGCTAGATACGACCGCGCACCTATCGAACTTGTCATCGATCGCCGGTTCACCAATGAGGCGATTGACAATGATTTTAACGAGACCATTTTTTTTGCTGATCTCAACGGCCTCGTGTCCGACTCGATCGGCAATAATGGCGCACAGGTCGTGGCCGAAATCCGCGAAATCGGCTTTGGCCGCAGCACCATTTCTCCTGCCGAAGAGGCGCGTCTCGCTGAACTAGTGGGCCTGCAACTAGACCAGGAACTGGTGGAGGCGTTCGTCAACGCCATTCGTGATGATTACGGCGTCAAGATCAACCAGTCGCAGGTCGATGCGCTCTTTAATGACGGATTCTAAGAGACGTGAGCGTAAGTCCTGATTTTTCGAGTTTTGAGAAGACTTACTCTGACGGGCGCCCGCAACTGGTCTGGCGTACATTGGTCAATGACCTTGAAACGCCAGTCTCCGCTTATCTCAAGCTCGCAGCGCATCGAAAAAATGCGTTTCTGCTTGAGTCCGTGGAAGGCGGTGAACAGCTTGGCCGGTTTTCCATCATCGGTTTCAAGCCCGATGTCATCTGGCGCTGCTGCGGCGCACAGTCCGAAATCAACCGCGATGCCGCAGCGGATCTGCATGCTTTTGAACCCGAAGCCGGCGACCCGCTGGATAATCTGAAACAACTGCTTGCCGAGTCCGAACTGGCGCCGCCCGAGGGCGCCCCCCCTATGGCGGCCGGCGTTTTCGGCTATCTCGGTTACGACATGGTCCGCCAGATGGAGCGCCTCGGTCCGAAACCTGAAGGCGGACTTCATACGCCTGACGCGCTTTTCATACGCCCAACTGTCGTTGCGATTTTCGACAATGTGCGTCAGGAGATCAGTCTGTTTTCGGCCGGCCGTCCCGAGCCGGGCGTTTCCGCCCGCGCCGCCTATTCCCGCGCAGCGGAACGTCTCGCCGACGCCGTCTCCGATTTGCAGGCGCCGCTGGCCCATGCGCCGCATACTGTCGATGAGGCGCATCTTGATGCGGCGCAAGCGTCAAACACGTCCGAAGCCGACTACAAATCCATGGTGGCCCAGGCGAAAGACTATATCGCCGCCGGCGACATCTTTCAGGTCGTTTTAAGCCAGCGTTTCTCACAGCCCTTCGACGCCCCGCCTTTCTCGCTTTACCGGGCGCTCCGGCGGTCGAACCCCTCGCCTTTCATGTTTTTTTTCAACTTCGAGGATTTTTCCGTGATCGGATCGAGTCCGGAAATTCTTGTGCGCGTGCGCGACGGCGAAATCACTATTCGTCCCATCGCCGGCACGCGGCCGCGAGGGGCGACGCCAGTTGAAGACAAGCGCCTTGAAGAAGAGCTGATCAACGACCCGAAAGAGCGCGCTGAGCATTTAATGCTTCTCGATCTGGGGCGTAATGACGTGGGCAGGTCGGCAGCAATTGGCAGCGTGCGCGTAACGGATCAATTCACTATTGAGCGCTACAGTCACGTGATGCATATCGTTTCCAATGTGGTCGGACGCCTGCGCGAGGATGAGCATCCTGTGAATGCTGTGGTCAGCGGCTTTCCGGCGGGCACTGTATCCGGCGCGCCGAAAATACGCGCCATGGAAATCATCGACGAACTCGAAAAAGACGCGCGCGGCGTTTATGCCGGAGCCATCGGCTATTTCTCGGCTAACGGCAATGTGGACACCTGCATTGCGCTCAGAACCGCCGTCGTCAAAGACGGCGTCATGCACGTACAGGCCGGCGCCGGGATCGTCGCCGATTCCGATCCGGCCTCAGAACAGGCCGAATGCGAGAACAAGGCGAAGGCGCTCTTCGCCGCCGCCAAATCAGCCTTGGAGCGCGAGGGCAATCGCTGAAAACGTCCTCCAGACGCCGTCTTTGCGACGAACCGCCCGGTCTTTGCGATGAAGGCGCCCTCCCCGAACAGCGATATGGACTACAACTGGCTTAACCCGCGAGGGGCCTCGCCCGCTCGCGCCTGAAGATCATAGAAGGGGCCTTTTTCATGATGAAATCCTTGAAAGCCGCGCTGGCGGCGACCACAGCCTTTGCCGCGCTTTCCGGCGCCAATCTTTATGCGCAGACCACGGAACCCGCAGCGGCGGAAGCGGCGCAAACAGAAGACGAACGCCTTTCGGCGTTTTTCGAAGAAGTGTTCCAGCGTAATCTCGCCAACAGCCCGATCTTCCAGGCCCAGCTCGGCATGAAGACGGAGCGTTACGGCGAATGGGATGACTTCTCCGACGAAGAGGCCACCCGGCAGAATGAAGAAACCAAGGAGGACCTGAACCGCCTCCGCACGGAATTCGATTACGACGCCCTCTCCGAACAGTCGAAAGTCAGTTATCGCATTTTCGAGTTCCTGCAGGAGCGCGATCTTGAAGGCTTCCCCTATCGCTTTCACAGCTACGCCTTCTCGACCATGAACAATCCGGCGACCTTCCCGGCGACGTTTCTCCAGAATATTCACCGCGTCGACAGCGTTTCCGACGCCGAAGCCTATATCTCGCGCATCGAAAAGCTCGAGGTCGCTATCGATCAATTGATCGAAGGAATCGACATGGCCGTCGAACGCGGCATTGTGCCGACCTCTTTCTCCTTCGATCCCGTGCTCGAAGACAGCGCCAATATGGTGAAGGGCGCGCCCTTCGACGACAGCGGCGAAGACAACGCCGTCTATGCAGACTTCAAGACCAAGGTCGAGGCGCTCGAAATCTCCGACGTGGAAAAAGCCCGCCTGATGTCGGAAGCAGAGGCCGCCCTCAATGGCCCCTATAAATCCAGCTATCAACGGTTCATCGCCAAGGTGGAATCCTTGCGCGATCAGTCGCACGGGCCCAATGGCGTGTGGGCCTTGCCTGAGGGCGATGACTATTACGCAAACCGCATTGCCTTCTGGACCAGCGAAAAAGACCTCACCGCGGCGGAAATCCACAAGATCGGCCTCAAGGACGTCAAGCGCATCCGCGGGGAGATGAAAGCGATCATGAAAGAGGTAGGCTTTGACGGCTCCCTGTCGGAGTTCTTCGATCACCTGCGCACCAATCCGTCGAACTTCTTCCCCAATACGGAGGAAGGCCGCCAGGCCTATCTCGACCAGTCGAAGGCCTATATCGACTCGATCTACGCCGACGTCGACAAATATTTCAACATCCTGCCGAAAGCGCCGCTTGAAGTGCGCAAGGTCGAGGAATGGCGCGAGGAAACCGCGCCCATCGCGTTCTATAACCGTCCGTCCCCGGATGGATCGCGCCCGGGCATTTATTACGTCAACCTCAAAGACATGACCACCAAGCAGAAGCACGAAATGGAGACCATCGCCTATCACGAAGGCGCGCCGGGCCACCATTTCCAGATCGCCATCCAGCAGGAGCTGACCGGCGTCCCGACCTTCCAGAAATTCGCCTTCTTCGGCGCCTATACGGAGGGCTGGGGCCTTTACGCCGAGCGCCTTGCGAAAGAGGAAGGCCGCTTCACCGACCCGATGCAGGATTTCGGGCGTCTCCAGAACGAGATGCTGCGCGCCTGCCGTCTTGTCGTCGACACCGGCGGCCATGCGAAGAAATGGACGCGCGAGCAAATGATCGAGTATATGCTCGACAATAATCCGATGACGGAGGAAGACGCAACGAAGGAGGTCGAGCGCTATCTCGACATGCCGGGCCAGGCGCTTTCCTACAAGATCGGCATGATCAAGATCCTCGATCTGCGCGACAAGGCGAAAAAGGCGCTGGGCGACGATTTCGACATTCGCGACTTCCACGATGCGGTCCTCAAAAACGGCGCAGTCGCCCTGCCGATCCTCGAGGAGCTCGTCGACGCCTATATCGCCGAGAAAAAAGCGGCGTAAGGCGCGTTGCCCCCTGACGGCGCCGCGGCCCGGACAAGGCTCGCGGCGCCTATCCCATGCGATCGCGCGCCTGCGGTTTTGGCGCAGCAGCCCCGCCCGACTCGCGCGATACTGCCCCTCATGAAACCCCAGGCCGCATCACTGGCGCTTCTCTTCTACCTCCTCGCCGTCGGCTGCGGCGAGCGGATGGCGATCCCGCCTGCGCCGAGCCTTAAACCCCAATGCGGCTTCGCCTCTTATTATCATGCGACCCTCGCCGGGAACCCCACGGCCAATGGCGAGGCCTATGACCCGAAGAAGCTCACCGCCGCGCATCTGACCCTGCCCTTCGATACGGAAGTCCTGGTGCGCCGCCGCGACGGCGACGAGAAAGTCCGGGTGCGCATCAATGACCGCGGCCCTTATGTGGACGACCGCATCATCGACCTCTCCCCGGCGGCGGCGAAAAAGATCGGCATTTTCGGCGAGGACGGCGTCGCCGAGGTGTGCCTCGCGATCATCGCCGCGCCGTCAGAGTCATGAGGCGCCGTCCCTATCACCCGCGATAATCGCGCGGGCGCGCGGCGGGGTTGCCGGCGCAACGCGCTTCCTGCGCCATGACGCGCGGGGTGATGATGCGGCTCACCACATCGTAATAGGCTTCGACCGTCTCTTCGGTGATCGCCCAGGACTGGCGTTCCTCCCCGGCCATGTTTGCATCCGGGCCCGCGCCTTTGACCTTCCGCCGGGCGCGCTTGCGTTTCGGCGTGCTCGCTTCAGCCACGGTCTCGCCTTTTGTCTCCTTGCGCGCGGCGGCCGCGGTCTCGTCTGCGGCGCGCCGCGCCGCCTCGAAGGCGAGCAGCCGTTTTTTTGACAGGCCGGGCATGTCATCGGGAAAAGGGGTCATGGGTGTTCCTTCTAAGATGCTGCTGGTCACGCGCTTTCCGCAGCCGGCTCCCCCACGGCTTGACCGTGGGGTCCAGAGCTTCGGCTGGATGCCACGGTCAAGCCGTGGCAAGGCGGAGATTGACGGTCAATAATTCGCCATGGCTCCACGCCGCCGCCGCATGATGATGAAGATGATGATGGTCGTCACGATCAGGTCGTGGCGGGTCGCAGATGGATGGATCATGGCTTCTCCATAGGGTTCCGGCGCCGCGCTCTGCCGAACGCGAATGTCAATCATTGAGAGAAGCCCTGTGCGCGAATGCGCACAACTCAAGACTCCCGCGCATACATAGCTTCAATCACCATAGTTTTTTCCCGCCGCCGCCGATGTCGACGCCAGCGTAAACTGTCGAGAGAAGCGCGGAGCGTGAAACGTCCTCGTCGCTTTAGTCTTAGCACATGGACGCATCACGCCCCGCGCGCAGTTTTTACAGCGCCGTCAATCGATCGCATCCGGCGACAGCGCTTCAACTCCAACAGGACTGAAGCGCCGCCTTTTCCCCGAAGGCTCGACTGTAACGGCCGGCCGGGTACTAAGCGCGCCGTCCGTCCCTCGCCCCGGCGAACACACCGGTTGAACCTGGCGAAGGCGGCGCGCCGCCCGCACACTGCCATCAGGGCCGCTGAACGACGGTTCCGGACAACGTCTCTCATGCCCTGACTGCCAAGGAGTATAGGTCAGGCCCGGAAGTGGTGGATAACTATTCACCAACACTGGGTTTTATTGAAGAATTCGCGCCTTTGGTGTGTTTTTCCCGTTTTTGGGGTGCGGGTTTTGGGCGCCGTTCTCACCCTCTCCCGCTGGCGGGAGAGGGTGGCAAGCTGGGTCTGTTAAGAACCTGCTTGCCGGGTGAGGGTGGAACCTGAAACTAGGCGCAGTTTTAATTCGAAGGCCCCCTCACCCCCATCCCCGGCTTCGCCGGCACTTCCCCCGTGAACGGGGGAAGAGGGAGCGCGCCGCAAATGCTCCGCATGAGGCGCGCTCAGGAGATGGCCGCCACGATCAAGTCGTGGCGAGGCGCCGGAAGAACCGAAGGGTGCATTAGGCGAAGCGTAATGCACCAGTGAAACGCCGAAGCGGTACATTGCGGCCTGTGGCCTTAATGCACCCTACTTACTAGTTATTGAAGGCACTTAAGCACAAATGGATACAGAGTATCCCACATGGAGCGCAAGTGATGATCAGATGGATAAAAGTTTCTATCGTGAACATATTTATTAAACGTATTCGCTGATATAATAGGCTCTGTATTCACAAATTTTCTTAGCGTTTGGGCATACTTCTTATCTATAGCGCCAGCCTGTTCCAGATGCGCCAAGACCTTTCCGTACTTTTTTGCCAAAGAGTCGCCATTACTCACATTCGTTAAAGCATTCTCCAGAATATAATGTTCAATTGAAAATTCCGTCAGTACACGAAATAACACGGCAATAGCATTATCGTGCCGACCAAATTCAAGCCTGTATTGCAATTCAACCCAAATATCTTTGGCTCTTTTTCGACTTGGGTCCGCCGGAAAGTCAGGCAAGTCGTCACTTCTAATCAGAAAGCGCCTTGTGCTTGCGGTGTCCGAGGTCTTTCGGGTTGTGCCTTTTGAGGGCGCTACAGCACCTTTTTGTTCTGTCTGAAAGTCAAGGACGTTGTCCAAACGATCCGACGCGACTGGCAAAATGCCTTTTTCGTCAAGTCTAGACAAATAATCCCGTTTCTTTTCGTTTTTCAGCAAGTGGTTCAAATTCAACTCGCCACTGCTGAGATCTTTCACGATGTGCGATAACCCACTTAAAGTCTTTTGTGGGTCCTTTGTATAGAATAGCTTATTGCCTTTTAGTGTGATGCCAACGTGCTGTCGAAATTCTTCTGACGAAAGAATTCGATCCAAGTTTGCGTGTCGAAATTTTGTATTTTCTGATATTAATCCTTTTTGCTGCAGTACGTCCTCAATTGTTCGAGAAATATCTAGTTTTTTAGTTTTTCCTGTGCGTTCCTGAAAGTTTGCTTTTTGTGGATTACCCCAGTTAATTTGCCCAACACCGTTTTGGCTCCCAGTATGAATTCTGTAGAGGTAATCATCAATCCAATCTTGGTCATCGCTTACTTGACAAGAGATGGGGTCTGGAACATCTGTTGATGCAAACTTAGATTTAGTTTCCTGAAAAAAACGCCGCCAATCAGCATCAGGCGACTTCATTGGGTTGGCCAATAGCTTGACGCATGTAATGCGTCTATTTCCGTCACAAACACTAAATGTGCCATCTCCATTTGGCGTAACTAGCGGCAGCATAAATAACTGCCCCTTTTCGGCGATGTCTTTCGCAAGATTCCTCATCTTGCCCGGTAACTGCCCGAGCAGAGTGGCGATGGCCGCCCTCTCGTCATCAACCTCACCATGACGGTCATTTTCGCTATTCACTATTAGCGAACCAACCGGAATTTCTTTGATAGTGAAGCTCATTTTTATTTCATTTTATTGCCCATTTATTACTCAAAACGAATTTCGGCATATTTGTCAAACATGCGCCACCCGGCCATACGCATCCAGCGTCGCCTCATGCATCATCTCGCTCAGCGTCGGGTGCGGGAAGATCGCGTGCCTGAGCTTCTTCGGTGCCCTCCATGGATCCGGCGAGCATACTCCTCAATTGTATCGCAGGTCGTCGAAAAAGCCCGACGTCAAGCATCGTTCTGCTTCATCTGGCGTAGCAAGCCTAAATTCCGTGAAACTTGTTAGGGCAAACTGACGATTATATTGGCCCATATGTCCATGTTCGCCAGTCTCCGAAACTATCCCACTGCCCATCAGTAAAAAGTGGGGTGAACCGTCGTCCAAAGCGACGCCGGATTGCTTTTCGAACTGTGCCCTGAGAGCCCAATATCGGTCTGCAAACTCCTGGTTAACTTCCTCGCGCGCATCGAGCCACCAGCGTTCGTCACTGTCGCAAGGTTCGAATAGGCTCGTTTCAAACAGCGAAATGTAAACGCCGGTATGCGCTTTACCCGATAGCTCCTCATCGACCGGCGGCGGGTCTGGCCAAAGAAACGCGATGGCGAGCAGCGCACTAAACATGCACCACGCGCCCATACGCATCCAGCGTCGCCTCATGCATCATTTCCGACAGCGTCGGGTGCGGGAAGATGGCGTGCATGAGGTCTTCTTCGGTGCCCTCCATGGAGCGGGCGAGGCCGAAGCCCTGGATCAGCTCGGTGACCTCCGCCCCGATCATATGGGCACCGAGCAATTCGCCGGTTTTTTCGTCGAAGACGGTTTTGACCATGCCTTCCGCTTCGCCGAGGGCGACCGCCTTGCCGTTGCCCATGAAGGGGAAATGGCCGACCTTGACCTTGTAGCCCTGTTCCTTGGCCTTCGCTTCGGTGAGGCCGACGCTCGCCACCTGCGGGTTTGAATAGGTGCAGCCCGGAATGTTGGTGACCTTCATGGGGTGGAGGTCTTTGACCCCGGCGATCTTTTCAACGCAGAGAACGCCTTCGTGCGACGCCTTGTGCGCGAGCCAGGGCGCGCCCACGAGATCGCCGATGGCGTAAAGGCCCTTGACGCCCGTCTCCAGCCATTCATTGACCGTCACATGGCCGCGGTCCACTTTGACGCCGAGATCCTCGAGCCCCAGATCCTCCGTATTCCCCGTAATCCCGATGGCGAGGATGACGCGGTCCGCCTCCACCGTCTCGGTCTTGCCGTCTTTCGTTTTGATCGTGGCGGTGACGGCGTCTTTGCCCTTGTCGAGTTTTTCAACGCTCGCCGAGGTGAGGATCTTCATGCCCTGTTTCTTGAACTGTCTCTCGGCGAATTTGGAAATCTCCGCGTCCTCGGCGGGGAGAATGCGGTCGACCATTTCAACGACCGTGGTGTCGGCGCCGAGCGCGTTATAGAAACTCGCAAACTCGATCCCGATGGCGCCGGAGCCGATGACGAGCAGTTTCTTCGGCATCACGTCGGGGACCATGGCCTCCTTCGCGGTCCAGATGAATTTGCCGTCGGGCTCGAGCCCGGCCTGCGGGATGGTGCGCGCCCGCGCGCCGGTGGCGAGGATCACATGTTTCGCCTTGATCGTCTCTTCGCCTTTATCCGTTTTGACTTTGACCAGCGGGGCGGTGCTTCCCTTTTCAAGGCGCGCGGTCCCCTTCACCACCTCGATCTTGTTCTTCTTCATGAGGAAGCCGACGCCCTTTTCCATCTGCGCCGAGACGCCGCGCGAGCGCTTGACGACCGCGTCGAGATCGAAGCCGATCCCCTCGGCCTTGAGGCCGAAATCGGCGGCGTGCTTCATATTGGTGTAGACTTCCGCGGTGCGCAGCAGCGCCTTGGTCGGGATGCAGCCCCAGTTGAGGCAGACCCCGCCCAGCGCGTCGCGCTCCACGATGATCGTCTTCATCCCCAGCTGGCTGGCGCGGATCGCCGCCACATAGCCGCCGGGGCCCGATCCGATCACCACGAGGTCGCAACTCTTCTCCGCCATCAATCTCTCCTCGACGTCACTTTGTGTTTGCCGGGCGCCGCGCTAGGCTCGCCCCGTCACTCTGGGGAGAGCCTTATCATGACCTTTACGGGATTGCGCAAGTTCGCGGCCCTCGCGGCCTTTTTAGCCCTCGTCGCGCCCGCCCAAGCGCAACTCGGCGGGATTATCGACCGCGCCAAGCGCGAAGTGGAGCGCGAGGCGCGCGATGCGGCGGAAACCGCCGTCGCCAAGGCGCTCTTTCCGCTGGAGGAAGACGCGGCCGAGCTGCGCCGCCAGTCGCCGCAGCTCGACGATTACGCGCCGCTGGCCTTCGCGAATATGGAGACCCTGCCCCGCACCGCAACCGGCGGCTTTCGCCTGGCGCCCGGCGCGTGGGAGTTCAAGTCGCGCAGCTATTGTTTAAAGCCCGGGACCTTCGAGCGCGCCGGCGGGTCCGGCTATCGCTCCGGCGTCATGACCGGCAAGCTCGCCGGGCCGATCCGCTCGATCCTCGCCAATTCCTATGCGCATCCGGAAGTCCCCGCCGACGATATTCAGGTCCTGCTCTGGGGCATGATCGCCGGCGTCGAGATTTCCAACATGCAGCCCCAAGCAAGAGAGGCGGCGCGGGTCTTGTTGTCGGACGCCGACTACCGCGCGCTCGATGGCGGGGCCTTGGGCTGGGTTCCGCCGCAGCTTTCCTCACGCGCGCGCCGCGAATTGCCGCGCGCGGCCCGCGACGCCCTCGACGCCACGGAACGCATGCGCCGCGCCGCCGCCCGCCCCGACGCCAGCTTTTCCGAACTCGAAGCCATCGCCGTCAGAACCGGCGCGCCGCCGAAGTCCAAGGACAATATTCCCGCAACGCGCTGGTCCTGGCATCCGGACGGATATTTCATCCGCTATTTCTCCGACCGCTATGCGGAAACGACCGTGCAGATCCTCATGGGCGAGGATTTCGAAACGACGCGCGACGAGCTCGGCCGCATCACCGAGCTGCGCTTCGATGACGGGACCTATATGCGCACAACTTACCGCACCGATGTCGGGCCCTATCGATTGAAGAAGTTCGATGACATCGCCGCTTATGCCTTCGAGGTGGTCGAGTTCGGCTCGCCCGATCCCGCGACCGGCGCCATGCGCACGCATCAATATGTCAATGAAGGCTATACATGGGTGACGGACCGCGCGGCGAAAGGCGCCGCCCTCCCGCAGTTAAAACGCTACGCCGCGCTCGATGACGGGATCAGAAGCGACGCGGCGCCGTTCATCGTCCTGGCGCAGGGCGGCTTCGACTGGGAAGGCGCGCGGGACCGCGCCGAGCGGGCGCAGGAATATCGCGAGCGCTGGCGTGAAAGCACCCGCCCGGTTACGGATGAAGATCTCGACAACATCATGGACTATGGCCATTACCGCGACGGCCTCGGCACCTTGCGCGAAACCCCGGCGGAGCGCCTCGACTGGATCGGCCAGACCCAGGAAAGGTTCCTTCGCGCCCTCGCCCGCGCCACGGAAAAACTCAACTCCATGGGCGAGGATGGCGGCAACCCGACCTATGAACCCGCAACGGAAACAGGATTTCCGTCAGGGAGCGGCTATGTCCAGCGCCGGGGCACGTCGGGAAGAGGGTTTTAGGTTTGCTCCGGCGTTATTATTTCGCCAAGTCTACTCTTCCGGCTCCGCAACGCTGAGTTTCGCTTTACCCTCTAACAGCATATCGAGATCTACCGCGACGCCGCCGTCTTCGGCATTGCCGGCGGCCCCATTCGTGCGAATAATCGGCGCCTGAAAAATTTGCACGTTCCCAGAGCCGCCATCCAATATTTGCGAGATCGCAGCGATGCTTTCAGGCGAAACGCCGTCGCCGCTATTTACAAGGGCTTGTGTCAAAATGCGCGCCACAGCGCGTCGTTCCTTTAAGCCTGCAACATACTCTTTCATCACATCCCGACAGACGACAGCCATTACGGACTGCGTCGTGTAATTCTGGGTTGTGAGTTCGTCCGTCATTTTCACCTGTTTTTGCGCATAGGAAAGCCATGAGCCTGCGGTTGATGACTCCAAATGGTTCGTCGTTTTCTTTGAGTTCGCTGGAATATCAGCGCCTTCATCCATAATAGCCATCGTCGGGATATTCGCCGGCGTTTGTTTTCGCAGATAGCTGAGGCAGATTGTCGGTCCGAAATCATTGTCGTCGATCAATTCGACGACTTCTGTCATTTGCTTGGCGATGGCCGCTTTTTGCGTGGCGCAACCACTGTCGCATTGCGGCCCAGAGTCAGAAACTTGCTGGATTATTGACCTCGCGGCTGCGCCGGTCGCACCGCCAGTTTCAAGGGCTTTTGTGAGGGCAGTTATGACTTTGTCATTAGTCTGTGTTTTGGCTTCCCTTTTCTTGTTTTCTTTTTCGAGCTTAGCCCTTTCTTCCGTTAAGGCTTCTTCCTGATTTTCCGCTTCTTTCTTCTTTCGCGTTTCTTCGTCAGTAGGGTTTTCCCCCAGCTCCTTGTTCGCAGCGGCCACAATCTCCGGCAAGGCCTCGTCAATTTCAGCAATCCTCTCCGTGGCGGCGGCGGTCTGCTCGGCCATTGTCTGATTTTCCTCAATCGCCTTCTGAATTACGGAAGCAACTTCCCGAATACCGGAGGCTGAGGCAGCAGACGCAGAACCACCGATAACAACCGCTGGCGCCCTTGCAGCAGCTTTCATTTCTTCAATGGCGATCAATCCTATGAGCGCCGTCTGATTGTGGCGTTGACCGATCATGAAATCGATCTCGTCTATAGCCCCGATGGCGAAACCCTCGCAAAGCCTGAAATAGTTATCTCGCAGAGCTTGCAGCGCGGTTGTCCGCTCCAATAAAGACGCGCCGGTTTCGGCTGTCGCGAAAGACCCCGATCCGCCGATATCGCCTTTTGATAAAGAGGCGTCTCCGCTTGCTGCGTATACTGAAAAGACATCGGGACTGGGTTCAGCACATGAAATCGTCTGTGTCCGAACAATCTCGCCCCTGCTGTTTGTTTTTACGAGGCCCGGATAAGTTAAAACAAAGCGCTGTTTCGCGTCGACAATATGGCTTGAGCCATCTTGCAATGTCGGAGATCGGTAAAGTGAATTTATATTACCGAGTGTGCAGCCCGACGACAGCGCGCACAGAAACAGAATGCTAAGGCCCCGCATACCCCAATCCCCCCCGGACAATTATTCGATAATCTAATAATAATCCGACCAAGGAGCAACTTTATTTTTCTGCACTGTCAGTTATGTTATAACTAACTTTAAGACCTTGAAATAAGGGGATAATTAAAAACAAAGATGTTATTAAAGTAATGCTTCCCTTCAAGAAGCAGTGTTTGCGAAGCTCATTTCCTATGGTTCAGACACGCCTCATAGCGCAAATCCTTCACCCGCTTTTTGCTGAGCCTGTTCGCGGCTTTTTCCATGGCTTCGGAAAGGGGCGGCGCATCATCGCGCGCCAGCTTTTTCGCACTCGCCTGATAGGCGCGCACAAACTGTTCCGGCGGCTGGGCGAGAATGCAGACCAGCGTGTCGCGGCCATAGGTTTCTTCAATCATGCGGGACATCGCCGCGCCCACATAATAGAAAACCTGCCCGCCGCCGCCGGTGAAACCGTTCTCGTAAATATCCCTGATGCGCTGGTCGACATCGCCGGCCGCTTCGAGAATGTCCGCCATATAGACGAAGGTGCGGATATTGAGCGGCATATTGCGATAGGCGCCCCGCGCCATGCGGATCATGAAACCGGTGATCCCGCCGGAACCGCTTAACTCGCGGCTGTCGGCGACAAACTCCGCCGTGCCCTCAAGAAGAAGATTCATAAAGAGATAGTCAAACGCATCGTCTTTCGTTTCAACGCGCGCGATATCTTCGTCAAAGGGATAAAAGAACGCATATTGAACTGCGTGATAAGTTTCATGGGCGGAGAGGAGCCGCGCGGTTGCATATTCGTCTTCATAAGAGTCGCGCAGACAATTGAGCGCCAGATAAAACTGCCCGTCCATCGAAAAGCCGCCGCAATTATTGCCGACGATGGACAGGACAAGCTGGCCTTCATAGTCCAGATCGGCCGGCGCATAGGGCGCGAGCGTGTCGAAAACGAAAGCCTCAATATCCCCGGAGCGGCTTTTGAAATAGTCGACCGTGGCCTGGAACTTTTCTTTCTCTTCGACGACCGGTCCGAAGAGATAGACATCCTCCTCAAGAACCTCGCAGCCGGACGCCGCCTTCAGGCCGTTCACAAAGGCGTCCATGTCGCGCGTGGCGATCAGGCCCGTGTGATGCTTGACCTGGCTCTGCACCACGGGAAGAGACCGCACATAGGCTTCGTCGACTGGCTCGCCGGAACAGGTGACGTCAAGGATATAGTCGGCAAGGTCGGAATTCACATCGAGCGCGATGGTCTGCGCCTGCGCTGTTCCCGCGGCGGCAAGCGCCAGCATCACCGCGCAAGAGCATGCTTTCAGAAAGCTCGTCGCCAGCCGCCCCAACTGCAATTGTGCTTTGAATGCTCCTCTCCAGTCGCGTAAAAAAACCATCGTCGCCCCTCTCGTTGGAATCAACGTCATCATCGCAGGGCGCAGAAATCGCGGCAATGCCGCCCGCCGCTAAATCAGACCGCTTCGGAGCACCCCATGACCGACATCAAAGCCCTCAGAACCCCGGACGCGCGCTTCGCCAATCTCCCCGACTGGCCCTTTACGGCGCGCTATATCGAGGACTTGCCGGGCTATGAGGGCCTCAGGATGCATTATGTGGACCACGGCCAGCATGAAGGGCCGACATTTTTGTGCATTCATGGCGAGCCGTCATGGGCCTATCTCTTCCGCAAGATGGCGCCGGTCTTTGTGGATGCAGGCTATCGCTTCGTCGCCGTCGACATGTTCGGCTTCGGCCGCTCCGACAAGCCCGTCGACGATGACGTTTACACCTATCATTTTCACCGCAATTCCCTGCTCGCCTTTGTCGAATACATGAATCTGCGTGATGTCTGCCTCGTTGTGCAGGATTGGGGCGGCGTCCTCGGCCTGACGCTGCCCATGGAGGCGCCGGAGCGTTACACGCGCCTCATTGTCATGAACACCGGACTGCCCGGCGGCGAGGAAGCGCCGGAAGGCTTCGCCGCGTGGCGCGCCTTCAACCGCTCGCAGCCCGATCTCGATGTGGCGGCGCTGATGAAACGCGCGACGCCCGTCCTCTCCGACGCTGAAGCCGCCGCCTATGGCGCGCCCTTCCCCGATAAATCCTACAAAGGGGGCGTGCGTCGCTTTCCCGAACTCGTCATGATGAAGGAGCAGGGCAAGGAGTTGACGCCCGCCTCGAAAGAAGGCGTCGAGACATCGCTTGCGGCGCGCAAATTCTGGTCGCAAGACTGGAGCGGCGACAGCTTCATGGCGGTGGGGATGGCCGACCCCGTGCTCGGTCCGCCAGCGATGAAAGCGCTGCGCAAAATGATCAAGGGATGCCCGGAGCCCATGGAGATCGCCGAGGCCGGCCACTTCGTTCAGGAATGGGGCGAGCCGATTGCAAAGGCGGCGCTGGAACGGTTCGGACTCTGAACGATCCTTTCACCGTGGCTGCAGAACCGTTCGCCGCATTTACGATTTTGTGATTAGGCGGAGGCGCCCGCTTGTTGGTTTAGTCTTGCAGACAACAACAAGAGGGGTCTCCCATGAAAAAATTCATCATCGCCTGCGCCGGCTTTCTATTCATCGCCCAGGCTCATGCCGGGGAAATGAACTCGGCTGACGCTATTTCCGTCGCCGAAGACTATCTCGCTGCTTATTCGACATTCGATGTCGAGATAATGGCCCCGTTCATGGCGGACGACATGGTCTTCGCCGATCCAACCTCAACAGAACAAAACGCCGATGGCGGCGCCTTCATGTTCGACGGAAAGGACGCGGTCCTGAAAGGGCTTGGCGATTACGCCGCGCAATATAAATCCTTCAGCGTCGACTACGACATCGAACGCCGTTATGAAAGCAATGGCGTCGTCGTCTTTGTCGCCGAACTCACATACAATCTTGTCACGAATGATGACCAAACCTTTTCCGGCGCCGCGCCGATTGTGACGGCGATCACCGTCAAAGACGGCAAGGTTGTGAAGCATCTCGATCTTTACGACTACGCCGGCAATGCGGAGAGTTTCACGGACTGATCTTCGCGCTCTTGTTCCTGACGACGTGACGCTTCAAGGACTGAAGAAACGCCTGAACTTGCCGTTCCATCTCGTCCAGCGGCGCATTGTTCAGCCTATCTTCAGTCCATCCATTCGCAGGCTCCAACGCAGCGGATAAGGCCGCCAGCGCGCGCCTTTCCGTCACATGGAGCGGCAAGCCTTCAGCCGTTTTCAAGAGCGCCAGCATTTCATGAAGGCGCCGCATCGCCATAAAGGCGCGCGTCATCGGGACTTTGAGGTCCGGTTCCGACAACCATTTTCGTCCGCCGAACACTTCTTGCGTGACGCGCTGCCCCGCGCCGAAGCAATCGTAACTGACGCAGCCGCCAAAGCCCGATTGCGCCCGGCTCTCATGAATGCGGCAGGCGCCGCAAGCCGCAAGGTTCGGACATGGCGTCGCCGCAGGCTTGTCGAAACCGAAACATGGCGATTTGTCAAAAGCCGGCGCCAGACAGCAAAGGGCGGCGCATTGCGCACAGTCGCCGCGCAATTCCGTAAGCAGGGAGGATGTCATAAGCCTCTAAGGGTGACCTGTCTGGCTACCATATAACACCCCCGGCCCGCCATCGAAACCGTGCTATTCCCCGCCTACCGTGTAATCCTGCGTCGCTTCGGCGAGGAGCGTCTGCAAATCCATAGGCGGGGATTTCCATTCCTCCGCGGCGAAAACCGGCGCCTGGTCGTTAAAATGCGGCGAGGCCGGGCGCGAGGTTGCGGCGCCGAACTGGTGGATGGTTCTGATTTCAACATCGCCCGCGCCCGACCAGTCCGCATAGAGAATATAGGTGTCGCCGCCGACGGATTTTAGCGGCCCCTCGCCGTCTTCCTGCGGATAGACCGCGCGCAGCGTATCCGGCCCGCCATCGAGGGGCAGTGATACATCGCCCCGTTTCAGGCGCACCGCCTCCCCCCATGTGGGATCGATGCGGCCGAATTTTTCTTTGAGCTCGGCCGAGACTTCCCGAAGCGCCGCCTGATAATCCGGGGTCTCCGCGCCTTCATCGTTCAGAAGATAGCCGCGCGCGGCCTGCGCGGTCAGGATCGCAAGCGGGGCAGATCGGTTGTCTGTCGTCACCGCGCCGTTCCACGCAGCAAGCAGCGCGGCCTCCTCCTGTAAATCTTCTGCTGGCGTTCGCGCGAGCTCTTTGACGAGTTCCATGACGCGCGAATCCGGCGCATAGAGATGATCCATTTTGTAGGCGACGAACTCCTCCCCGGTGATGGATGCATCGCCGCCATAGAGCGCCTGAATGCGAATGCCGCGATTGGTCGTGCGCGTATCGACGCCATAATGATCCGGAAAGTCCTCCGTATCGGGATTATCCCCCGGCCCCGAGGACTGAAACGGCGTGTGATTGGCGTTCACCACATAACCGGAACGCGGCATCACCACTTGCGGCGCGTCGTTCAGGCTGCGCGTCCCCTGCCAGAGAAGGCCCGGATCGGCCCCGTCCTGCGCCCTGGACCAGTCGGGGCCCGCCGCGCGCACCGGGATCGCCGCGTTATAGTAATAGGCGATGACGCCGTCGCCGTCGGCATAGACCGCATTGAGGCTCGGCAGCGCCAGCATCTCCATGGCCGCGCGCCATTCGGCATAATCCTCCGCCTTGTTCATGCGGTAATATTGCTCGATCGCGCGGATGTCGTCCCGTCCCGCATAAGACACCGCGAAAACGCCCTTCTCCGTCTCGAAAACCGGTCCGTGAACGGAATAAAGCGCCCGGCGCGTCACCGGCAGGCTGAACGGCCCGAACAGATGGACGCGGAATTTGATTTCTCGCACCTCGAAATCGCGCCAACCGCCGTCGAAACGGTATTTCTCCGGCTTTTTGGCGTTATCGACCTCCAGCGCATAGACGTCCACGAGATCGGGCTTGTTGACTGTAAAAGCCCAGCCGAGATCCGGCCCCGCGCCATGCAGGATCAAGGGCGCGCCCGGAAAAATCCCGCCGATCATGTCCCAGCCCTCATCGGATTTGACGCGCGCTTCATACCAGGCGACAGGGCCTTCATAGGGCTGGTGGGAATTGACCATGAGCCGCGTATGTCCGTCGGCGGAGCGCACCGGCGCGACCGCAACCGCGTTGGAGCCGAGCTCGAACTCCTTCGGGACCTTCAGAAAGGCTTCGCGCGCGGTTCCGGCGCGCTTTTCAATTTCGACGTCGCCTTGAAAGATCGCTTTCAACTGATCGTCCAGCCCGTAAAAGAAAGGCTGGCGCGAGGCGAAACCGGCGACCACATCCTGCGCCGTCGCCGGCAGCGCATCGCGAGCGCACCGGCCCGCCTCCTCGGCGCAATAGAAATTGAGCCCGGCCGCATACGCTTCCGCCAGGGCGCGCGTTTCCGGCGCGAGATCTGTTTCATATTTCTCCGCGATGGCCTCCGCCGATCCCATGGCGCGGATCAGATAATCGGTGACGGCGGCGTTCTCGCCATCCCGTTGCGCCAGCACGCCGCGGGAGAAGAGGATCACCTCCTCAATCGTCTCCCAGTCGTCTTCGGCATGGGCGTAGGCGAGCCCAAAAGCGACATCGGCGTCGCGGGCCCCGTAAATATGCGGGACGCCCCAGGCGTCGCGGGTTATGCGCGCCTCATAGGCGCGGGCCTCCGCCAGCGCTTCCTCCCGGTCGAACGGCGCCGGGCCCGGCGTTTTCAGATAGAGCGCGGCGCCCGCCAGGAGGACAAGCAGCGCCAGCGCGCCAAAACGCAGTATCTTCAACATGATGCGCCGTTCTCCCGGGTTTTTGTCTGATTTGCGGCGCGTCGATATTGCCATGGTTTTCCGCGCCGGAACCAGCCTATAAAACAGTCTCGACGACGCTGACGCCGGATAAAACATGTTTCATCGCCTCATCGCCCTTTTCGGGGCGATCCTCCTCCTCTGCACCGCTGCATTTGCGCAAACGCCGCCTTTGCCCGACGCCATGCATCACCCTAATGCGGGCCGCAAAGGCATGGTCTCGGCGGAAGAAAAACTCGCGGCCCAAATCGGCGCCGACATTCTCGCCAAAGGCGGCAACGCCGTCGACGCCGCTGTGGCGACCGGCTTTGCGCTCGCCGTCACTTATCCCGCCGCCGGCAATCTCGGCGGGGGTGGCTTCATGCTGGTTCATCTCAAGGACGAGAACAAAACCATCGCCATCGATTATCGCGAAACCGCGCCCGCCGCCGCATCACGCGACATGTATCTCGATGAAACAGGCGAGGTCGATTCCGATGCGATCCTGAAAACGCTGAAAGGCGCGGGCACGCCCGGCACAGTGGCAGGGCTTCTGCACGCGCTCGACCAGTACGGAACCATGTCGCGCAAAGAGGTCATGGCGCCCGCCATCCGTCTTGCGGAAAAAGGCTATGCGCTCCCCTATTTCAACATCGCCATTGTCGAGGCCTTTCGCGAGCGGCTTTCCCGCAACGAGGCGGCGCGCGCTGAATTCTTCAAACCGGATGGCGCCGGCTATCTTCCCGGCGAGGTGATGAAACGCAAAGATCTCGCCCGCACACTGAAGCGCATTGCGAAAGAGGGCGCGGACGGCTTTTACCGCGGCCCCGCGGCCGAGGCGATTGCAGCGGAAATGGAAGCGAAAGGCGGGCTCATCACCCTCGCCGATCTGGAAAACTATAAAGTGGTCGAGCGCGAGCCCCTGCGCGGAACATTCCGCGGCTATGAGATCGTCTCCATGCCGCCGCCGAGCTCCGGCGGGGTTCATCTCATCCAGATGCTGAACATGCTGGATACGCGCGAGGCGCATCTCGGCCAGAGCGACAGCGCGGACGATCTGCACTTCCTCGCTGAAGTGATGCGTCTTGCTTATGCGGACCGCGCCACGCATCTCGGCGACCCGGATTTCACCGACGTGCCAGTCGCGGGCCTGACATCGAAGGAATACGCACAGGCGCTTGTCGAAAACATCGATGCAAACGCGGCGATGGACTCTTCAGAAATCGGCGCCGGCGACCCCTTTCCGTTCGAGGGCCGGCATACGACGCATTATTCCGTCATGGACAAAGACGGCAACATGGTCGCGAACACCTATACGCTGAATGCAAGTTTCGGATCGGGCGTGGTCATTCCCGGCACGGGCGTTCTCATGAACAACGAGATGGACGATTTTTCCGCCGCGCCCGGCGTTCCTAATTATTACGGCCTTGTGGGCGATGAAAAGAACGCGATTGCGCCGCTCAAACGCCCGCTTTCCTCCATGACGCCAACGCTGGTTTTCAAGGACGGCGAGCCTTACATGGCGGTCGGCGCCCAAGGGGGCTCGCGCATCATCACTGCTGTGCTGCAAGTTCTTATCAATGTCATCGATCGCGGCATGAACATCGCCGACGCGACGGATCACCCGCGTATTCATCACCAATGGCTGCCCGACCGGCTTTATTACGAGCCGGGGCTCAGCGCGGATACGATCCGGCTGCTGGAACAAAAGGGCCACGAACTGGAGCCCTTTGACTGGCATGCGACGCCGCATAGCCTGCTCTTAAAAGAAGGCTGGATCTACGGCGCGAGCGATTCCCGCGTGCCGGGCGGCGCCGCCTGTTCCCCGGATGGCGGTTGCTGATTGTTATATTTCTGTCGCACGCGCCATGCATGAAGATGCGACGAGCGAAAGGTAAAGACGCATGACCATGAAAACACTCTCCGCCCTGTTGCTGATGAGCGCCGGCCTCGCCGCTTGTGCGTCCGCATCTCTTGACGCCGGGCCGGCGCGAGCCGTCACGCAGACGGGCGACGCCTGGTTCGACGGCGCGCAAGCAACCCTTGCCCAGCGCAAGGGCGTCACGCACAACACGTCAAAAGCCAAAAACGTCATTCTCTTTGTCGCCGACGGCATGGACCCCACCACTGTCGCGGCGGCGCGCATTTATGACGGCCAGTCGCGCGGGGAAGAAGGCGAGGAAAACCTCCTCTCCTTCGAACGTTTCCCGCATCTCGCCATGTCGAAGACCTACACCACGGATACGCAGGTTCCGGACTCGGCGGGCACCATGACCGCCATGACCACCGGTTACAAAACCCGCAGCGGCATGATTTCCGTCAAAAAGGAATCGCCGCGCGGCGACTGCGAGGCGAGCCTCGCCGTCCATGCGCCGACCTTCATCGAGATCGCCGAACAGGCGGGGCTTGCCACCGGCGTCATTTCAACGGCGCGCCTCACCCATGCGACGCCGGCCGCGACCTACGCCCATGTTCCCGACCGCGACTGGGAAAGCGACGCCGCGCTCCCCGAAGGCGCCTATGAAGCGGGCTGCCGCGACATCGCCAGCCAGTTGATCGACTTTCCCTATGGCGACGGCGTCGACTTCGCCATGGGCGGAGGACGCGGCAATTTCCTGCCCGCGGAAGCAAACGACCCGGAAGACGAAGACCGCAAGGGATGGCGCAAGGACGGCCGCAACCTCACCGCCGAATGGGTCGCGAAATCGGACAAGCACGCCTTTGTCTGGAACAAGGCCCAGTTCGACGCCATCGATCCGGCGGCGGACCCGCGCGTGCTCGGCCTGTTCGAAGGCTCTCATCTCGAATATGAAGCCGACCGCGAGAGCGATAAAGGCGGCGAACCCTCCCTTGAAGAAATGACCCGCAAGGCCATCGACGTCCTCTCGCGCAATGACGAAGGCTTTGTGCTGATGGTTGAAGCGGGCCGCGTCGATCACGCCCATCATGGCGGCAATGCGGCGCGCGCGCTCATGGACGCGCAGGAATATGCGCAGGCTGTCGCCGCAGCCTATGACATGACGGATCCGCAAGACACGCTGATCATCGTCACCGCCGATCACGGCCACACGCTGACCTTTGCGGGCTACCCGGCGAAGGGCAACAATATTCTGGGGCTGGTGAAATACGCCGGCGAAATGATGATGGCCGAAGACGGCAAGCCCTATCCGACGCTCGGCTACGCCAACGGACCGGGCTCGGTCTATCATGAAGGCGTCGACCATGACGAGCGTCCCATCGGCGATGAAGCGACCGTTTCAGGCGTCGATTATCAGCAGCCCTCGCTCGTGCCCACGGGCTCTGAAACCCATGGCGGACAGGACGTCACGATTTACGCGTCAGGCCCGGACGCTTATCTCTTCTCCGGCGTCGTTGAGCAGAACTACATCTTCCATGTGATGATGGATGCGTTGCGGCTCAGTCCGCAGGCGGAGAAATAGGCGCAGATAAGACATTCTTTCGGAATCCAGAAAAATACCGGCCAACAGGCGCCGGAAAAATTAACGGGCAGAAGAGTTTACGTTACGCCAAGACGTTTAATTGCCTTGCCTGCCTCTGGCGTCCCGTGAGGCGATCCACAGGACTTTGGCCAAAAGTTGATAGTGTGTTCTTGCCTTTAGCTTTTCGCTCAGATCTTTCAGACGTCTCCGGCAGTCTACATGCCTTTTTTCCGAGCCTGTCTCATCAATGTAAGTATGCCCATCCATGTTTGATGGCCCTACCCCTCGAGCCAACAACAAGAACATTGACAGTTCGCGAAAGCCAAAATCTGCTAACGACTTATCTCCGTCAACGGAATCACCATAAATAAGTAGAGTTTCCAAGCGATCACGCTCTTTATAGCGATCAAATTTCTCACTTTCTTTTTTCTGAAAAAGCGCCCGTGCTGCACGGACTACGGGCGCCGTCAAAGCTTGAGCAATCTCCTGAAGCATCGAACCCCCCAAATTTTGGCGTTGTCAACGTCTTTTTTCCGCGTCGACCGGACGACAAACATTTCGCTAAAAAACGCCTCACGTCAACTCATCGCGCCTGCTGAATCGGCGCGGTTTTTTAGGAGGAGAACAACTATGGCGCTTTCACAATACATCTTTCGATGGAAAGAAACGGCTGTTCAATGGAAAGACATTGCAATTGTCTCAGCAGCGGTTGCCGCTGAAATTGCGAAGGAATTTGGTAACAGTGTTCTGGTCGACGCTAAAGGCGTCGCTGTGTTCAATGATGATCCTGTTACATCCAGCTTGGTGACCATAATGACGCTGACAATTCTCGTAACCCAAGCGGCTGCAGGACGATCACGCGACAAGGCAATCGCCGCACTTGAGAAGAAGATGAAGCGAATGGAGCGAAAAAATAGGGAAAAGGTCTTGCATATATTAATGACGCGTTGGCCCGAACGATACGCAACTATTTCAAGCTTGGCTTATGTGCGGCGATAGGCACCTTAAAGTTATCAGTTGTGAGCTGCGAGCCTCAATGACTGTATTGGAAAGGGCGATGCAAACGATGCGTCGTCCTTATGGCAAATACGAATTTTCTTGACTTCGATTCTAAGCCACCGGGTCGAGCCAGCCCCACTCGTCTTTGGTCTCGCCGGAGAAGAGGCCGAAGAACATGTCCTGGATTTGCGACGTAGCCGGACGGTTGCCTTTGCCGACCGGAAGCCGGTCGATAGAGCGCACCGGCGTGATCTCCGCGGCCGTGCCCGTCAGGAATACCTCATCCGCCGCGTAGAGCATCTCGCGCGGGATCGACTGTTCGATGACTTCGTAGCCCGCTTTCTTGGCCAGCGTGATCACCGTATCGCGGGTGATGCCGGAGAGGATCGAAGAGGCCGTCGTCGGCGTGTAGATCTTGCCGTTCATCACGATGAAGATGTTCTCACCCGCGCCTTCGGACACCGTGCCGTCATGGGCGAGGCCGAGGCCTTCGGCGAAGCCGGCGAGCTTCGCCTCCTGCGAGACGAGACGCGAAGACAGGTAGTTGCCGCCGGCCTTGACGCCTGCCGGGGTCGTGCCCGGCGCGTTGCGCCGCCAGCTTGAGAACGCCACATCGATGCCGCTTTTCAGACCCTCATCGCCGAGATAAGCGCCCCAGGGGAACGCCGCGACCATGAGCTCCGAAGGCGCATCGAAAGACGCAGGCCCCATCTCGCCATAGCCGAGCCAGGCGAGCGGCCGGATATAGGCGCTTTCAAGGTCGTTCTTGGCGACGACGTCCTTGCAGACCTGCATGATCTCGTCGACGGAGTATTTCGTAATGTCGATGCGGTAGACGCGCGCTGAAAAGAACAGCCGCTCAATATGTTCGCGGTTCCGGAATACGCATACGCCCTTATGCTTCGTGTTGTAGGCGCGCATCCCTTCGAAGACCGAGGTTCCGTAGTGGAGACCATGGCTCATGACGTGGACGGTCGCCTCGGCCCAGGGGATCATCTTACCGTTGCGCCAGATATATTTGGCTTCCTGGATGGGCATGGACGTAGTTCCTTCTGTCTCTTTTCCCGCAAACTCAAATGCTTGCGCCTATCCTGCATGGCCGACAGGCTCGCCAAAATCAAGCGGACAGGCGCGCCTCGCGCCCCGGCTGTGGCCATAAAGAGGATTTCGCCCTAAGCCTCGGGGTTTCGGAGCATAATTCGCCAAAGGCCGTGACGATGACCGACGCCCCTTCAGAAGACGCCCGCAAGATCGACGCGCTGCTCGACGTCATGGCGCGGTTGAGATCGCCCGACGGCGGCTGCCCGTGGGACCTCGAACAGAATTTCCGCACCATCGCGCCCTACACCATCGAAGAAGCCTATGAAGTCGCCGACGCCATCGAGCGCGGCGACATGAAAGGGCTGAAGGAGGAGCTGGGCGATCTTTTGTTCCAGTCGGTTTTCTATGCGCAGATGGCGAAGGAGGAAGGGCTCTTCACCTTTGGTGATGTGGCGCAGGAAATCGCCGACAAGATGATCCGCCGCCACCCCCATGTCTTCGGTGAAGACGATATGCGTTCGGCGGAAGAACAGACGGCGGCGTGGGAGGAGCAAAAGGCCGAAGAACGCAAAGCAAAAGGCGCCGACGGATTGCTCGACGACGTGCCGGCGGGACTTCCCGGTTTGACGCGCGCGGTGAAACTGCAGAAGCGCGCGGGCCGCGTCGGCTTCGACTGGCCCGATGCGCGCTCGGTACTCGACAAGATCGCGGAGGAAACAGAAGAGCTGAAAGAAGCGCTCGACGAAGGCGAGAAAGATCACATCCAGGAAGAGTTCGGCGATCTTCTTTTCGTGCTCGCCAATCTTTCACGCCATCTCGACATCGATCCCGAAAGCGCGCTCCGCCGCGCCAACGAAAAATTCATCCGCCGTTTTCGGCATATCGAGAAGACCTTTTCGGAACGCGGCGAAAGCCTCGCCGATGCGTCTCTGGATGAAATGGAAGCGGTCTGGGATGAGGCGAAAGCGATAGATAAAGAGAAGCGTTAATTCAGACTCGATCTTCTCTTCCCCCGTTTACGGGGGAAGTACCCGCGCAGCGGGGGATGGGGGGGTCTGATATCTATCTGAAAGCACACACCCCCTCCGTCTCCCCCGGATTTAGTCCGGGGTCGACACCTCCCCCATAAACGGGGGAGGAGAACCATCATCAAGCAAATCGTTGGCCACAATATCTCCGCCTGGCTTTAGAAATACTCGGTTCAAACTGCCGTGAGAGGCGGGCAAAGTGCGGCGCGCCTGATGTATAGGCTTACAAACCAGCCCGGAGTTCGCCTGACCATGACCGCCTACCAGACAATGCTCGACCTCATCGGAAACACGCCGCTGATCAAATTAAAGCGCGCCTCGGAGGAGACGGGCTGCACCATTCTCGGCAAGGCGGAGTTCCTGAACCCCGGCCAGTCGGTAAAGGACCGAGCGGCGCTCGGCATCATTCGCGACGCGGAAAAACGCGGAACGTTGAAGCCCGGCGGGACCATCGTCGAGGGGACCGCCGGCAACACCGGCATCGGCCTCGCCATGGTGGGCGCGGCGCTCGGCTATAAAACCAAGATCGTCATTCCCCGCACCCAGAGCGAGGAGAAAAAAATCGCGCTGCGCCTTCACGGCGCCGAACTGATCGAAGTCGACGCGGTCCCCTACGCCAATCCGAACAATTATGTTCACTACTCGCGCCGCCTCGCCGAGGAACTGGCCGAGACCGAGCCTAACGGCGCAATCTGGGCAAACCAGTTCGACAACACGGCGAACCGCGATTTCCATGTCGCAACAACGGGCCCCGAAATCTGGGAACAGACCGGCGGCAAGGTCGACGGCTTCACCTGCGCCGTCGGGACGGGCGGGACGCTCGCCGGCGTTTCCATGGCGCTGAAAGAGCGGAACAAGGATATCAAAACGGCGGTGAGCGACCCGGGCGGCTCGAAAATCTATTCGCTCATTAAGTTCGGCAAGGAGGAGACCGAAGGCGGCTCCATCACCGAAGGCATCGGCCAGG
This sequence comes from Parvularcula sp., assembly GCA_002704915.1. Taxonomy (GTDB): domain Bacteria; phylum Pseudomonadota; class Alphaproteobacteria; order Caulobacterales; family Parvularculaceae; genus Hyphococcus. The sequence goes on along the minus strand of PAIP01000074.1, from coordinate 16,111 downwards.
GCCGCATCACCGCCAATCTCGAAGACGCGCCCATCGATGACGGCTACCGCATCGACGACGCGGACATGCTCCATGTGCTCTTCAGGCTCGTCACGGAGGAAGGGCTCTGCCTTGGCGGCTCGGCAGGCATCAATATCTGCGGCGCCATGAAGCTGGCGAAGGAGCTCGGCCCCGGTCATACGGTGGTGACGATCCTCTGCGATTACGGACACCGTTATGCGTCGAAGCTCTACAATCCGGAGTTCCTGAAGGAAAAAGGGCTGCCGGTTCCGGGGTGGCTGTAGAGCGTTTTCCTCTTCCCCCGCCTGCGGGGGAAGTGCCGAGCGCAGCGAGGCGATGGGGGTGTTTTAGACTTGCAGCCCCCTCCGTCCGCTTCGCGGACACCTCCCCCGTGAACGGGGGAGGAGAAAATGAAGCGGAATGATGATACTATCTTTAGTTGAAGACCTAGCAATGTTCGCACGATGACCTTCGGCCCCCTCGTCTCAACCCAATGGCTCGCCGATCATCTCGGCGAGAAAGACGTGAAAATCGTCGACGGCTCCTGGCGCATGCCGGGCCAGGGCGCGGCCATCGACAACTATAATGAGCAGCATATTCCCGGCGCGGTGTTTTTCGACATCGACGCCATTGCGGATCAGCAGACCGACCTGCCGCATATGTTGCCCGCGCCGGCGCAGTTTGCGACGGCCATGGAGGCGCTGGGGATCGCCGATACGGACCGCGTTGTCGTCTATGACGAGAAAGGGTTGTTCTCCGCCGCGCGGGTGTGGTGGACGTTCCGCGCCATGGGACACGAAAAAGTCGCCGTGCTGGACGGCGGCCTGGCGCGCTGGCTCGCCGAGAACCGGCCTGTCACAGCCGAGAAAACCATCCCTGTACAGACGGTTTACACGCCCCGCCCCCGGCCGGCGCTCGCCGCCGATGCAGACGCCGTGCGGGCCGCGCTGTCGCGCGGGGATACGGTTCTCGATGCGCGCTCAGCGGAGCGTTTCGCCGGGGCTGCGCCCGATCCGCGTCCGGGCGTCCGCTCCGGGCATATGCCGGGGGCCAAAAACCTGCCTTTTTCGAATCTCCTCGATGGCGACGCCCTGAAACCGGCCGAAACATTGGCGGCTATTTTTACGGATGCCGGAATCGCCCCCGAAAGCCGCGTCATTACGAGCTGTGGATCGGGCGTGACGGCTGCGGTACTGTCACTGGCGCTGGAAGTAATCGGCTCCCGGGCGCATGCGCTTTATGACGGGTCCTGGAGCGAATGGGGCAAGGAGACACATGACAACGATCTTTTCCCCGTTGTCGCTGACGTCGAAGAGTGACGACCGGATCGAGGTGACCATCACCGATCTGGAGCAGACCGCGCGCCCGGACCTTCCCCGCCCGCCGGCGCCGAAACGCAAGACCGCCCTCATGCGCGTCGAGAACCCGCCGGTTCATTTCTACCGCTATCTTTATGACCTTGTGGGCGCGCCCTGGAACTGGATCAGCCGCCGCAAGCTGAAGGATGAGGAGCTGGCGGCGATCATCAACGACCCGAATGTCTATTTTTATGTGCTTTATGTGGACGGCGCGCCCGGCGGCATGGCGGAGATCGACGCGCGCAAACAGGATATTCACGAGCTGAAATTCTTCGGTCTCGCGCCGGATTTCACCGGCTGCGGCCTTGGCCGGTTTTTCCTCACAAATGTTCTCGATCTCGCCTGGGCGCATGGACCGAAGACGCTGCGCCTTGAGACCTGCACCCTGGACCATCCGGCGGCACTGCCGCTCTATCAGAAATTCGGGTTTTCGGTGATCGCCCGGCGCACCGGAATCGTTGAGAAACTGAAGCGCGAAAACCTCAGCGAACCCGGTTAAACCAACGCCTCAACTGCGTTAGAAAAATCACATGAAAGACAATACGAAGCTTACCGTTGCTGGCCGCCCGCATCAGCGGCCGGCGCATCCGGTCAACACGCCGGTGGAACGCGCCTCCACCTATCTGTTCCCCACCTATGACGACTATGTCGAAGGCGCCAAATCCATCAGCTATGGCCGTCTCGGCACGCCCACCCATCGCGCGCTCGAAGAGGCGGTGACCGCCCTCGAAGGCGGGTTCGAAACCCGGCTCGCCCCGTCGGGGCTTCAGGCCTGCACCGCCTCGCTCCTCGCCTTTGTCGAGGCTGGCGATCACGTGCTCATGGTCGACACCGCCTATGATCCCACGCGCAAATTCTGCGACCGGTTTTTAAAGCGCTTCGGCGTGGAGACCACCTTTTACGACCCGCTAGCGGGCGAAGAAGAAATCGCGGCGCTGATGCGGCCCAATACGAAAGTCGTCTTCGCGGAATCGCCGGGCTCGCTCACCTTCGAAGTGCAGGACCTGCCGGCGATCGCCCGCGCTGCTCATGCCGGCGGCGCCAGGCTCGTCGTCGACAACACCTGGTCCGGGGGCTACTTCATGAAACCCCTCGCGCTCGGCGCCGATGTCAGCCTGCAGGCGGCGACGAAATATCTCGTCGGGCATGCCGATGCGTTGGTCGGGACAATCACCTCGGCGGACGAACGGACGGCGCAGAAGATTTTTTACGCTCTTCTGCAACTGGGCTCGAATGTGTCGGCCGATGACGCTTATCTCGCGCTGCGCGGCATGCGCACCCTCTCCGCGCGGCTTGAGCGTCATCAGGAAAACGCCAACGAACTCGTCAAATGGCTGAAAAAGCGCGATGAGGTGGAGCGCATCCTCCATCCCGCACAAAAGAACTGTCCCGGCCATACTGTCTGGAAGCGCGATTTCACCGGCGCCTCGGGGCTCTTCGGCGTTGTCCTGAAGCCGACGCCGCTTCCCGCGCTCAAGGCCTTTTTCAACGCCTTCAAGCTGTTCGGCATCGGTTTTTCCTGGGGCGGTTACGAAAGTCTCGTTCTGCCGGTGAAACCTGAAAATTACCGCACCGCAACCGAGTGGCGGGAACACGGCCCGGTCCTGCGCTTCCATGCGGGGCTCGAAGATATTGAGGATTTGAAAATCGATCTGGAACGCGCTTTCATGGCGCTGGCGGCGGCGCAGAAATAGCCCGCGAAGGAGACCTTCATGCGTAAACCGGCCTTTCTTTTGCTCGCCGCGCTGACGCTGCTCGGCGGCTGCATGACCATTGGCGGCGGCGCCTCGACGCTTCTGGTCAAGACCGACCCGGAAGGCGCGCTCCTTTCCATCGACGGGGTCGGCGAATGCGAAACGCCCTGCAGCGTCCGTCTCGACGGGCCGAAACAGGCGCGGGTCGCAAAGGCTGGCTTTGTCTCCAAGACTTACGTCCTCTCCCCCGGCAGGAGCGAGGTCACGATCCCCCTCGAACTCGCCGCGGCGAGCGACGATGTGGATGCGACCGGCCTGCCCGATCTCGACTGAACCCTGATGTAAAACCCTTTACATCCGGCCCGAGATGAAGGATCAGAGCCGTTCCGAGCCGCTTGTCGGGGCGTAGCGCAGCCTGGTAGCGCATCTGGTTTGGGACCAGAGGGTCGCAAGTTCGAATCTTGCCGCCCCGACCATGCGGCGGGAAATGAGGCTAAAGAGCGGGAAACGCAAATGTTCGCACGCATTTACAAACCGTCGAAAACCGCCATGCAGTCTGGCAAGGCCAAAACCGCGCGCTGGGTCTTGGAATTCGAGGCCGAGACCGCAAGACGCCTTGACCCGCTCATGGGCTGGACCTCGGGCGACGAGATGACCTCCGGCCAGGTGCGCATCAATTTCGACACGCGCGAGGAGGCGGTGGCCTATGCCGAGCGCTGCGGCCTGCCCTTCCGGCTCGACCCCGAGCACCAGCCAAAGGCGCAGCCCAAAGCCTATTCCGACAATTTCTCTTTCCGCCGCCGCAAGCCCTGGACCCACTAAAACAGGAATTAGGGCTTTGCGCCGATTCCGGCCTAAACTGGCCGGGCGATCCGGCCCCGTAGCTCAGCTGGATAGAGCACCGGCCTTCTAAGCCGATGGTCGCAGGTTCGAATCCTGCCGGGGTCGCCATACCTGCCTAGCGGCAAATTGCTCGCCCCCGCTTCGGCGGCGCAGGCTCACCGTCTGACACGCCTTTGCCCCAACGCTTCACTTTGATTTTCTAAAACAGGATTTAAGCAAACTGACTGGCTGACAAAACCGTCCGGCTACGAAGCGATATGCCCCTAATTCTCCGGGTCCGGACGAACTTCGATGGCGAGCAGCCCTTTGGAACCGGTCGCAAACGAAACCTGCACGCGCGCATTCTGCTGCAGTTCGCCGAGGCCGGACCGGCGCAAGGTCTCCATATGAACGAAGATGTCTTCGGTGCCTTCGCCGCGGGTTAAAAAACCATAGCCCTTCGCGCGGTTGAACCATTTCACCTGCGCGCGGACGAAATCGCCGGCCGGCGTCTGGCTTGTCACCGGCGCCATGGAGGGCAACGGCGCCGCCGTCGTCTCGTCCATGTTCAAAAGCTTCGCCGCCTGCAGGCCTTTCGCCCGCCGCACGACTTCGCATTCAACCGTCGAGCCTTCGCGCGCCGTCGTATGTCCCGCCGCTTTCAGACATGACGAATGAATGAGGATGTCGCCATCCGTCTCGTCAGTGATGATGAAGCCGTATCCTTTCGCCGGATCGAACCACTTCACGACGCCCTTGATCGTGAAACGCTCTTCATCATCGCTGGACGAGTTCTCTTCGTCACGAGATGCATCAAACCGCTCGTCCATGATGTTCCTGGTACCCCTGTCGCGCACTAAGCCGTTTGTTTTTCTTGTTAACTATAATTGAGCTGTGTGGAAACACTAATCCCTTCGCGCAAAAAATGCACTATTTTAGTTCAACGCGGCAAAGATTTCGCCGCGTAGTTGCAAGAGTGAGTTATTAGATAACATTACGGGTTGTGGCCGGCAGTTTTTGCAACTGCGCGGAAAGATCGTCCGCTTACGCCACAATCTGCGATTCGAGGTGATCCATGAACGAGCTGATCAGCATCAGGAATACATCGAAATCCGACTCGATATTCGCGAGCGATGCGCCGCCGGCCCCGTTGCGATCCATTTGCAGCGTCACATCGCCATCCTGATCGATATAAACGCGGCCGAATTTCACATCGTTGTTGAACTGGTTGAGCACTTTGTAGCTGACGCTGTCTCCGTCCACTTCGAAGAGCCAGGTCCGGTAGGAGATATCGCCGTCGGGGCCCTGAATATCGATGCGGATGTCGTAATCGGCGACGCGGACAAACAGCGTGTTGGGGCCCACATCCTGAACCGCATAGCCTTGTGAGTTCAGGACTTCCTCGACTTCGCTTTTTGAAAGCTTGGCGGCGAAAGCCGGCGACACAGGCGCGACGGCGACGAAAACAAGCGCTGCAACGGCGAGAATACCCCTCATGGACTTATACCCCTTTGTCCGGACGCGATTAATAAAGCTTAATAGACGATAAAAAGGGGCTGAGATCAACGGCATTCTCGGCCCCTTTCATGGGGCTGCTCCCGCGAAAATCGCGGGAAATCAACTCGTTTCGGAAGGAAAATGGCAGGCCCTAGGGGAATCGAACCCCTCTTTCCAGGTTGAAAACCTGGCGTCCTAACCGATAGACGAAGGGCCCGCACGACATGGCCGCGCGGCGGCGGAAGCGCTGTATAGGCGCCACGCCCGCCCCACGCAAGCCCCCTCATGCGCGCTCAGACAAAAGATTTTTCGAGGGTTACAGCACCAGCGCCGCATCAACGATCTGAAGCTGGCCCGCATCGCCGCCGCGCCAGTCATCGGCCCTGATTTTCCCGGCTACATGAAGACGCCGCCCGGAGGTGAGGATTTCGCCCAGCGCCTCGCCGGCGGCGCGGAAGGCGATCGCGCGCGCCGATTCGCCCGAATCGTTCACAAGCGTGAGGGAGAGATGCCCCTTGCCCACTGTCTTCACATATTCCGCCCGGCAGTCGAGGAGCGCAAAAGCCGGCTCCGGATTGCCGGGCCCATAGGGGCCCGCCGCGGCGGCAAGGTCAGCGAAGCTTTTTGCAACCGCCATAGGCGCGACGACGGCGTCGATGTCGTAGACGCGATTGGCGCGGGCAAGCGTCACCGCGCGGCCAAGACGCTCATTCATCATCCGCCGGAATTCGCCGATGCGAGAGGCCTCGATGGAAAGGCCCGCCGCCATGGCGTGGCCGCCGCCGGCGGTTAATATCGCTTCTTCGCGGGCCGCGCTCACCGCCGCGCCAAGATCGACGCCGGTAATCGACCGGCCGGAGCCTTTGCCTGCGTCCCCGTCAACGCCGATGACAATGACCGGCCGGTCGTAGATTTCCTTGAGCCGCCCCGCGACGATCCCAATGACGCCGGGATGCCAGCCCTCGCCCGCCGTCACAATCACATCGTCCGCATGACGCTGATGGATTTCAATGTCGCGCTGCGCCTCTGCCTGAACCTCGGCCTCAATTTCCTGACGCTCGGCATTGAGGATATGGAGTTTTTCAGCGAGTTCCTGACGCCGCGCCGGATCTTGCGTCGTCATCAGGTCGAAAGCGAGACGCGCATGGCCGATCCGCCCGGCCGCATTGATGCGCGGCCCGATCAGAAACCCTAGATGATAACAGGAGGGCGCGCCCTTGACGCCCGCCCGCGCGCCCAGCGCCTTGAGGCCCGGATTGCCGCCCTGCCCCATGATTTTAAGCCCCTGCGCCACCAGCACGCGGGTCAGCCCGGTGATCGGCATGACGTCGCAAACGAGGCCAAGCGCGGCGAGATCGAGAAACTGCATGAGATTTGGCTCAGGCCGGTCCTTGAACCAGCCCGCTTCGCGCAACGCCCGGTTGAGGGCGACGAGCCCCATGAACGCGACGCCCGCGGCGGAAAGGCCGCCAAGGCCGGACATGTCATCCGGGCGGTTTGGATTGACGACCGCGGCCGCGCCCGCCGGCGGCGGTCCGCTCATCTGGTGATGGTCGAAAACGACAATGTCGACGCCGTCCTTCGCCGCTTCCTCGATGGGCTCATGGGCCGCGGCGCCGCAATCGACGGTCACGATAAGGTTTGCGCCGTCGCGGGCGAGCGACCGGAACGCATCCGCGCTCGGCCCGTATCCTTCGCTGATGCGGTCGGGCAAATAGATCAGCGAGGCCGCGCCCACAGCGTCGAAATAGAGCTTCAAGATCGCCGACGCGGTTGTTCCGTCCACGTCGTAATCGCCGAAAACGCCGATGGTCTCCCCATTCCGGATTGCGCGGGCGAGGCGCTCGGCGGCGCGGTCCATGTCTTTCAGGACAAAGGGATCCGGCATTTCCTCGCGCAAGGATGGCGCAAGATAGCGTTCTACGGTCTCCGCGCCGACGCCGCGCGCAGCCAGGATGCGGGCCAGGACGGGGTCGAGACCGCTCTCCCCAATGGCGGCGCAGACTGCCGGATCCGCCTCGCGCAGACGCCAGCGCCGGCCCGAGGCGGCAGGCCCCATGGCCGGCAGGTCGACCAGCGCCGCTCCGGAGGCCTCGCCGGGTGAAAGGACGGGACGAATATTCATATGCCCATGCTTTTGGTGATTCGGCGCCGGGCCGGCGGATAAACTTTCCAGAGTCTTAACATCCGGCCCTGCAAAATGCCCAAAACCGCTCTTCGGCAAGATTTCGCTAACCCTCATCCTTTGAGCGTTAATCAGATTATCAACTTCTAGTTGTTTACTAAAAGTCCGGCAATGCCGGGATTTAGCGCCTCAAACAGAGAGGTGAGGATCGCTCTTGTGAAGTTTCTAGCGCCGGCGGGGCCGCAAAGATGCTGAAAGAACTCGAAGCGCTGACGCAGATCGTTGCGCGCGAAAAGCTTGCCCGAAAAAGGGCCGAACAGCTTCTCGCCGAGAAGACGCGAGAACTGCATGTCAAAACTTCACAACTTGAGGCCGCGGCCGACGGCTTCCAGGCGGTTTCTTCGCTGCTTTCCGAAATCATGGATGTCGCGCCGGACATGATCATCACCTGCGATGAGAATTTCCGGATCATCAGCGGCAATGCGATGGCCCAGCGGCATTTGCGGCAAAACGAGCAGGCGCTCAGAAAGCGCACGGTGGATGATTTCCTGCCAGGCCTCAGCGCCGAACTGCGCCGGCGGCGCCCGGGACCTTTCTTCATCGAAAACCGACGCGCCGCACGCCATAATGGCGACAGTTTTCCTGTAGACATTCGCGGCTATGTGGGACCCATCGGAGACCGGATCCGCTATCTGATTTTCTTCCACGACATCTCCCAGCGGGTGAACGCCGAGATAAAACGCAAACAGACGGAAAGTCAGATGGATGAGGCCCGCCGCCTTGAGGCCATTGGCGCGCTTTCCGCCGGCATCGCCCATGAGGTCAACACGCCGATCCAGTTTGTCGGCGACAATCTCGACTATCTCGAAGAGGGTCTCATCAATATCTGTAATAGTTACCAGCATTACGACGCCCTGAAGGTGGCTGTCGCCAAGCTTGGTTACTGCCCAGAAGAAGTCGCTAAAGTCGACGAGTTCAATCAGTCCGTCAATCTGACAAATCTCATCGAAGAGATCGGCGCGGCGCTTCGAGAATCCCGCGACGGCGTCAAGCAGGTGCGCGACATCGTCATCCTGATGAAAGAATTCGCGCATCCCGGCACGGACGACAAGGATGAAGTCGACGTCAACGCGATTATCAAGAACGTTCTCGCCATGTGCAAAAACCGCGGCAAGAACACGGCGGATATTGAGGCGAATCTCGACCCCGATTTGCCGCGCGTGCGCTGCCGCAAGGGGCAAGTGCAGCAGGTCTTCCTCAACCTGGTTATCAACGCCATCGACGCGGTCGACGAGGCAGGCAAGGGCCGCGGCCGCATCGAGATCGAAACCAGCGCGGAAGACGATTATGTGCAGATCTATATGAGCGACACCGGTTGCGGCGTGCCGGAAACGCTAAAGCAGAAAATTTTCGATCCGTTCTTCACGACGAAGCCCGTCGGAAAAGGCACAGGCCAGGGGCTTGCGCTCGCCAAGGACACGATCGTCAAAGGCCATGGCGGCAAGCTCACCCTCGTGGAAAAGGACGGCTTCGCCACCACTTTCCTCATTCAATTGCCGCTGAAGGGCGAGCTTCAACAACCCCTCATCGATACAGATGCGGACACCGATACGGAGTCGGATGATGACATCATCGCAGCCTAAAAAAGTTCTCCTCGTTGACGACGAACCGAATCTGATCGCGGCCTTGCGCCGGCGGCTGTCGCTGGAGTTCAGCATCGTCACCGCCAATAGCGGACCGCAGGCGCTGGAGATGATCGCCGGGGATCCGGACATCGCGGTCATCGTCGCCGACATGCAGATGCCGGAAATGAACGGCGTTGAGCTTTTGAAAACCGTTCGCTCCCGCGCGCCGCAAATTCGACGTCTGATGCTAACCGGCAATTCCGACCAGGAAACCGCCGTGGCGGCCGTCAATGAAGGCGGCGTCATGCGCTTCTTCCGCAAGCCATGCGACAATGACGAGCTCAAGGCCGCCTTGCGTCAGGCGCTGGACGAATATGCGTTCCAGAACGCCGATAGCGTTTCCGAAGCGAGCCCGCCGCCGGCGCCGGACAACGCCGACGAAGCCCGCGACGCATTTCTTTCGGTGATGAATCACGAGCTCAGGACGCCGCTCAATCACATTGTCGGTTTTGCGCGCCTGCTTGAGCAGGACAACGGCCTATCGGGCACGGAAAACGCCGTTGAGTTCGTCAAGCATATTCGCGGCAGCGGCGAAAAGGTGCTCAACGTTCTCGACCGCATTCTCGAATTCACCCGTCTGTCTTCCCATGCGGGCGGAGAGGTGGACGACACGGCGGATATCGTCGGCATTGTCAATTCGGAAGTCGACAATATTCGCAAGACTGCGCGCCTTAGAGGCGTCACGGTCTCCGTCGACTCGCTTCGCCTCAAGGCCGATGTGGTCGCGAAGCAGGATGAAGCAAGCATGGCGATCCGCGAGCTTCTTTCCAACGCCCTCAAATTCAATGTCGAAGGCGGCCATGTGAGCATTCTGATCAAATGCGATCCGGAACGCGTTGCGGTGCGCATCACCGACACAGGCCAGGGCGCGAGCCCTGAAGTGCTTGAGCGCATGGGCAAGCCGTTTCAGCAAGCGGACAATTCCTCTTCGCGCGAACATGAGGGCCTCGGCCTCGGCCTGGCGCTGGTCAAATCCGTGGCGAAGGCAAATGGCGCCGCTTTCTCCATCGCCGGTGGCGTCGGCGGCGGCGTTACCGCGACGCTTGTTTTCAAACGCCCCAAAGCGGAAAAGGCGCAGGCTGTCGCGTAAAGCCTCTTACGCCGCATCGTGAAAAATCACGCCAAGGCAATAGCGTTTTCCATCACGGATCTCGCTCACGCCATGGCGCATTTTCACGCGATAGGCGCCGCGGGCGCCCGTCATGGGCCGATCATTGACGGCGAAGGCGATGGCGAAACCTTTCTCCATGGGCGCAACTATCGCACGCGACTGGCGCCGCGGCGTCTGCTCCGTCATGACGAATTCTCCTCCGGAAAAGTCACGTTCCGGCTCTGACAACAGAACCGCAGCCTGGATCGGAAAAATCTCGCCGCCATAAAGATCCTGATGCAGGCGGTTATAATCTCCGGGCCCGTATTTGAGGATCAGCGGCGTCGGCCGGTTCTGCCCCGCCATGGCGCAGCACCGGCGATATGCCTCATGGGTCGCCGGAAATGCTGGGCGATTTTCCTTCAACGCCGCCAACCACTCATTCGCGATGGGCGCAAGCTTTTCATAAAGCCCTGTGCGCAGCATCGAGACAAGCGGCGGCGCCGGATCGGCGAAATAGCGATACTCGCCTTCGCCGAAACCATGTCGGCGCATCATCACTGTGGAGCGATAACGCTCGTCATCGTCATAACCATCGATCAGCGCAGCGCAGTCATCGTCGCTCAACAGTCTGCCCAGCGGCGCCCAGCCCTGACCGTCTAACAGGGTCTTCACCTTCCCCCAATCGACATGGTCAATACGCTCGGAGAGACTTCCCGCCACGAACCGGTCCGGCCGGCAGCGCTTGCAGGGGCGGAAACCGGCGGTCTCCGCTTCCGCGCGCGTCTCAACAAAGAAAACATTCTCGCGCTTGGGCCGTCCGGCGCAGGACGGGCGGCAGTAAACGCCGGTGCTTCTGACGCATGACCAGAACGCGCCGTCAGCGGACGCATCGCGCCGCGACACCGCGGCCCAGCGAGCGTCTTCATCGAATTGCGGCGGGTGAACGAGTTTCAGTTTTGCAGGCATGAGCGACCTCTTTTGAACGAGACGCCCAGCATAAGGCGCCGCGCATCGCATCGCCGCCCGTTTCTTGCGGTTCGCTTGTTAAATAAAACCCAGACTTTGCGATCAACTGTTGTCATCCCGGCCGCAGCGCAGCGGAGCGCCGGGATCTCCAGTCTCTATCTACGCGCAGAGATCCCGGATAAACGCCATAAGGCGTTTTCCGGGATGACATATGCCAGTCTTTGTTAGGATAAAGCCCAACTATTTGCGTTCTTTATAGAAAGGCTCGACCTCGCCTTTCAGGGTCATGGTCAGCGGATTGCCGTGGCGGTCCATGCTTTTGCCGACGGCGACTTTGATCCATCCCTCGGAGACGCAGTATTCCTCCACATTGGTCTTTTCCTGACCGTTGATCCGGATGCCGATATCGCGCTGGAAGACATCCGCATTGAAATACGGGCTTTTCGGATTGACGCTGAGGCGGTCGGGAAGATCGGGAAGCTGTTCCTGTTCAGACATGCCTTGCTCCTAGCGCTCCGTGCGTGCGCGAATATATCGGATCGTGCCGGTTTTCGAGCGCATCACCACCGTATGGGTGTGGACATAGTCCTTCTCCCATTTGACGCCGTCCAGCATGGTGCCGTTGGTAACGCCTGTCGCCGCGAAGAAAACGTCGCCCGAGGCGAGATCCATAAGATTATATTTTTTGTCGAAGTCGGTGATGCCGATGCGCTCGGCCCGCCCGCGCTCATCGTCATTGCGGAAGTGAAGTCTGCCTTGCATCTGACCGCCGACACAGCGCAGCGCCGCTGCGGCGAGAACGCCTTCCGGCGCGCCGCCCTGCCCCACATAAAGGTCGATGCCGGTGGATTTCTCGGTTGTGTGGAAGACGCCTGCGACGTCGCCGTCGGAAATCAGAAACACGCGCGATCCCATTTTCCGTGCGCCGTCGATCAGCGGCTGGTGGCGTTCGCGGTCGAGAATGCACAGCGTGATGTCGTCCGTGCCAACATTCTTCGCCTTGGCGAGCGCAGCGATATTGTCTTCAACCGGCGCGTCGAGATCGATCACGCCTTCCGGATAGCCGGGTCCGCAGGCGATCTTGTCCATATAGACATCCGGCGCATGAAGAAGCGTGCCGCCCTGCGCCATCGCTACGACTGCGAGAGCGTTGGACATGGCCTTGGCGGTCAGCGTCGTGCCTTCCAGCGGATCAAGGGCGATGTCCACCTTGGGCCCGTCGCCGAGGCCGACCTTTTCACCGATATACAGCATAGGCGCTTCATCGCGCTCGCCCTCGCCAATGACGACCTTTCCGTCGATGTGAAGCTTGTTGAGCGCATCCCGCAGCGCGGTGACGGCGGCGTCGTCGGCGCCTTCCTTGTCGCCGCGGCCGATCTTGGTGGAAGCTGCAATGGCCGCCGCTTCGGTGCAGCGGCCCACTTCCATGGTGAGGACGCGGTCTAGAAACTGTTCATCAGTGGACATGGGATTCTTTCCGTGGGTTTTGAAATCTGCGGGGCTCAAAGACGAAAGGTGCAATCATTGTTCCGCGTTACTGGTCCGGGTCTGGGGCGACGAGCTTTTCTCGCCTTTCACGGGCCGCCGCGGCGTTGTCGGCGTCAATCCGGGTTTTTAGCTCATCACTCGCCGCCGACAAATCGCGCTCAAGCTCGGCTTCGGCGGCGGCGCGATCGTCAGCGACTTCCTCGGCCAACTCGTTGCCAGCCTCAACCAGCGCCGCCATTTCGGCTGCACGTTCGGCTCTCGGCTTTTTCTCCGGACGGTCCTCCTCGTCGGGCGTTTCGGCAAGACGCGGAAACTTGCCGGCCCCTTTCTCGGCGCGACGCTCCTCGATGCGCTGCGCCACATCAGGGTTAACCGGCTGATCTCCCGCGAGATCTTCGTATTTCACGATGCCCGGCGGCGCAAAACGGGCGAGATCGCCGGATTCGCAGCCGGTCACGGCGAAGACCCCCGCGCCCGCCAGCAGGGGCAGGGCGAGACGACGCAAGCAAGACTGTTTTACACCGGACACGAGCCCATCCTATAAAGAAGGCGAAGATCAGAAAACACAGGGTTGTTTAACCCTTAACCGGGCGTCAGGCGCAAGTGAAAGAAAAATCGGACAAAAAAGAGACGGCCAAGAAGAAGAAAAAGGCGGCGGCGCCCAAAGCCCCGAAGGCGCCCCCCAAAACCCCGAAAAAGGCTGCTAAAAAGACCGCCAAAAAGGCCGCGCCCAGCCCCCGGAAGCCTTCGAAAAAGACGGCCGCGCAGACCGAAACCGCCGCCGCCGAAGGCCCTCGGAAAAAGGCGGAAACACAGGCGCATCCCCATCGCTCCCTCTATCAGGATTTCGACGCCCTCTCCGAATATCTCACCGAAGTGTCTGGCAAGAGCCAGGAAGTGCTCCGCGAATTCGCCGTCCGCAATCAGGACATGCGCCGCTATACCGGAGAACTGCCCGCCGATCCCCTGAATGTGGGGGAAGCCTTTCAGGAGATGCTAAAGGGGCTTTCCATCGATCCGGGCGCCGTGATGCAGCGCCAGTTCAATCTGTGGGGCGATTACGCCAAGCTCATGGCCAATCAGTCCCGGCGCATGGCTGGCGAAGAGGTCAGGCCAACGATCGAACCGGCCAAGGGCGACAAGCGCTTTGCGCATCCCGCATGGAACGAAAATCCCATGCTGGATTTCGTCAAACAATCTTATCTGATCTTCGCGCGCTGGCTGGAGACGACCATCGCCCAGTTGGAGTTCGAAGACGAACACGAAAAGAAAAAGGCTGAGTTTTTCACCCGCCAGTTCATCGACGCCTTCGCGCCGTCGAATTTCGCCATGCTCAACCCGGAAGTGATCGAAGCGACGCTGGAGTCGAAAGGCGAAAATCTGCTCAAGGGACTGAGAAACCTTCTCGAAGACATCGATCGCGGCCATGGGGAGCTGGCGATCCGCCAGGCCGATCTCGACTATTTCAAACTCGGCGAGAATGTCGCGACGACGCCGGGCAAGGTGGTTTTCCAGAACGAGATCTTCCAGCTCATCCAGTACTCGCCGACGACGGAGACAGTGGCGAAGACGCCCATGCTCATCATCCCGCCCTGGATCAACAAATTCTATATCCTCGATCTCCAGCCGCAGAACTCCTTCATCCACTGGCTGGTGGATCAGGGCCGCACGGTGTTCGTCATGAGCTGGGTCAATCCGGGGCCGGAGCTGCGCGACAAGACCTTCGAAGACTATATCAAGCAAGGGCTGTTCGAGGCCCTCGGCGCGGTCAAACAGGCGACCGGCGAGGAAAAGGCCGACACGATCGGCTATTGCATCGGCGGCACCATGCTGTCGACGGCGCTCGCCCTCATGGAGAAGCAGGGCGACCATCGCGTCAACTCGGCCACCTTTTTCACGGCCCAGGCGGATTTCAAGGAATCCGGCGACCTCCTCCTGTTCGTCGACGACGATCAGCTCGACGCCATCGAGAAACAGATGGATGCGGCGGGCGGCGTTCTCGAAGGGCGCGCCATGGCGACGACCTTCAACATGCTGCGCTCCAACGATCTTATCTGGTCCTTCGTCATCGACAATTATCTGAAGGGCAAGGACCCGGCGCGCTTCGATCTTCTCTTCTGGAACTCCGACGCGACGCGTATGCCGAAAAACGTGCATCTCTTTTATCTGCGCGAATTCTATCAGCATAACCGCCTCGCCGAAGGAGAGATGGTGATGGACAATTGCCGCCTCGACCTGTCGGAGGTGGACGTTCCGATCTTCATGCAGGCGGGCGAGACCGACCACATCGCGCCGCATAATTCCGTTTACAGAACCGCCCGGCTTTTCGCCTCGGGCGACAATGACAATGTGGAATTCATGCTCGCGGGGTCCGGCCATATCGCCGGCGTGATCAACCACCCGGACAAACACAAATATCACCATTCCACCAATAAACGCCTGCCGGCGACGCTTGAGGAGTGGAAAGCCGGCGCCGAGCGTCATCCCGGCTCCTGGTGGCCTTATTGGATCGAATGGCTGAACAAGGTCAGTCCCGGCAAGGTCCCGGCGCGCCAGCCCGGCGACGGCGGGCTTTCCATCATCGAGGATGCGCCGGGGGGCTATGTGAAGGTGAAAGCCTGACCCTCTTTCGCGGCCATGCGTTCGCGTGGTGCGCCGGACCGTTCATCGCCAGATAGCGCCGCTTGAAACGCCATGATACTTGAAGCGGCGAAAAATCAGGTGAGCTCCATGAACCTCTCCGCCTATTTCAACCGCATCGACTACGATGGGGTCCCGAAAGCCGATGTTGAAACCCTGCGTGCGCTGAGCCGCGCCCATGTGGACGCCATCCCCTTCGATCCGCTCGACGTTCAACTGGGCGCGCCCGTGACGCGCGCGCCGGAGGCCGCCTTCGACAAGATCGTCAACCGCAAGCGCGGCGGCTGGTGTTATGAGATGAACGGCCTCTTCGCCTGGGCATTGGAGGAAATCGGTTTCGACGTGCGACGGCTCGCCGGCGGCGTCGGCCGGGAATTCATGGGCGATGAAGCCATCGGCAACCATCTGATGCTGATTGTCAATCTCGACGGGCCATGGCTCGTCGATGTGGGTTTTGGCGACGGGCTGACGACTCCCGTGCGCCTGAAGGAAGGCGAATTCGACAACAGCGCCATGCGCTGCGCCCTCATCGATCTGGGCGATGGCTGGTGGCGTTATCGGAACGATCCGCGCGGCGCGGCGCCGAGTTATGATTTCAATCCTGAGGTGACGGACGAAGCCTTGCTTGAAACACGTTGCCAGCAGCTTCAGACAGACCCGCAATCGCCATTTGTCCAAAACGCCGTGGTGCAGCGTTGGAACGGCGATGAACATTTGAGCCTGCGCGGGCGGGTGTTTCAGCG
>PAIP01000073.1 GCA_002704915.1 Parvularcula sp. | reverse complement strand
GCGGCCGCCACCTGCTCATCGAAATCGGGATAGACCTGAGCCTGCCCCCGCCCGAAACCGGGGCGCGAGAGCACCACCATGTCGAGATCCGCCGGCGCGGTCCATAAAAGCCGGGTGAACAGCAGCTTGTTGCAAGGGGTGCCGGGAAACACGATGACCCGCCAGTCGCCTTCGCCCGGACGGTGAAAGGCGTCATTCTCGAGCGGCGCCGAAAGCGGCGCAGTGTAGGAAATTTCCTGAAATGACGAGCCGAACACGCCTGCAATCCTCCAATTCCGGCACCCTAGCAGCCCCCTGCGGCCGCGTGAAAGCGCCTTATCGCCTTGAGCCAGCTCAAAGATTGAGGCAGAACGCTAGGCTATAGGGGGAGTTGCATTGGAGAAACCGGATGACCAGCGCAGCCCACGCCGTTGACATGCCCGCCGCCGCCCAAGCGCCCCAGGCCGCCAGTCTTGGCGAACTGAAGGCTTATGCGATTGAACAGCGCAAGGGCGTCGACTGGCGCACGCTTGTCTTCGGCACGCTGGCGCAGGTCATTATTTTCGGCACGACCTTTCTCGCCGTCATCGGCGCTGTGCCGCTCTGGGCCGGCTTTCTCATCAATTCCTTCTGGATGATCCAGGGCTACACCCCCGCTCATGAGGGCGTTCACAAGAACATTCACGGGAAAGACAACCGGTTTCACTGGCTCAATTATTTCTATGGCGTCGTGAATATCGGCTACGGCTTTCACTCCTATACGATGCATGAGCACAACCACCGCATCCATCACCAATACGCCAACGACCCCGAGCGCGACCCGGAGCATTTCGTCGCCCGCGCCAAGTCGTTCCCGGAAGGCGTCTTGCGCTGTTACCTTTATTATTTCACCGCGACGCTGCACGGCTTCCGCAACGCGAAATATCATCCGCGTCCGAAGCGCTATCTGACGCGCATCGCCATCGAGCTCGGCGTCGTCTTTTCCGTTCTCGCGATCATCGTCGCCGCCGGTTATGGAAAATTTGCCCTGTGGCTGTGGGTCCTGCCTGCGCTCAACGCCTGGGCGTTCAACGCCTACCGCTTCATCTGGCTGCCGCATTACGTGGTCGCCGACGAACGCGACGACATGAAAGTCTCGCGCGTCATGGTGACGGACAAATCTTTAGGCGGGCGCGCGCTCGCTTGGGTCTTCAACTTCCATAATTATCACGAGATCCATCACCTTTATCCTTACGTGCCGTGGCACGCGCTGGAAAAGATTTACGATCGCGGAAGAGACGTGCTGGCGCGCGAAGGGATGCGCGCCGATCCGGTGAATTATCGCTGAAGCTTCTCTTCCCCCGCCCCGCGCCAAATGGCGCGAATCTGATTTGTGCGCTTTCGCGAATGGGGGAAGTCCCCGCGAAGGGGGGGATGGGGGCTGGCCCCCTCCGTCAGCTTCGCTGCCACCTCCCCCGTAAACGGGGGAGGAAAATACACCTTACTTACCCCACCACTCTTTCGGGCGTTTGTTGGCCCCGGCGGCTTGCTCAAGCGCGAACATGCCCTTGAACATGGTCTCTTCGTCGAAGGGCTTCGCGAGAAGCTGTAGCCCCAGCGGCAGGCCCTGCTTGTCGTAACCGGCGGGGACTGAGGCGCCCGGAAGTCCGGCGAGGTTCGCGGTGACCGTAAAGACGTCGTTCAGGTACATCTGCACCGGATCCGCAGTCTTCTCACCCAGCCCGAAAGCGGCCGAGGGCGAGGACGGCGTCAGGATCAGATCGACTTTCGAGAACGCGTCCGTGAATTCGTCGAAGATCTTCTTCCGCACCTTCTGCGCGCGCAGATAATAGGCGTCGTAGTATCCGGCGGAGAGAACGTAGGTGCCGATCAGGATGCGACGCTTCACCTCGTCGCCGAAGCCTTCGGCGCGGGTGTTCTCATACATCGACGTGATGTCGGTGTAGTCTTTCGCGCGAAGCCCGTATTTGACGCCGTCATAACGCGCGAGGTTCGAGGAGGCTTCCGCAGGCGCCACGATGTAATAGACGGGCAGCGCATATTTGGTCAGCGGCAGGGAGATGTCGACGATCTCGCAGCCCGCATCCCTCATCCAGTCAATGCCTTGCGCCCAGAGCTTTTCAATTTCCTCGGGCATGCCGTCAATGCGGTATTCCTTCGGCACGCCGATCTTCATGCCTTTTAGCGACTGGCCAAGCACCGCTTCATAATCCGGAACCGGATGATCAACGGAGGTTGAATCTTTCGGATCGTGCCCCGCCATGCTCTTCAGCATGATCGCCGCATCGCGCACATCCTGCGTGATCGGTCCCGCCTGATCGAGGGACGACGCGAAGGCGACAATGCCCCAGCGCGAGACGCGCCCGTAAGTGGGTTTGACGCCAACGGTGTTGGTGAGCGAAGCCGGCTGGCGGATCGACCCGCCCGTATCCGTCGCCGTGGCCGCCGCGCAGAGCCTTGCGGCAACGGACGCTGAAGAACCGCCCGACGATCCGCCCGGCGTCAAATCGGCGTTGCCGCCGCTTTCGCTTCGCCAGGGGTTGATGACATTGCCGTAAAAGCTCGTCTCGTTGGACGAGCCCATGGCGAACTCGTCCATATTGAGTTTGCCGAGCATCACCGCGCCGTCGCACCAGAGCTGGCTCGTCACCGTCGATTCATAACGCGGATGAAAACCGTCGAGTATGTGCGAGGCCGCTGTCGTCAACACGCCTTCAACGCAAAAGAGGTCCTTGATGCCGAGCGGCACGCCTTCCAGGGCGCCGCCCTCGCCTTTCGCAAGTTGCGCGTCGGAGGCCTTGGCCATGTCGCGGGCCTTTTCGGGCGTCACCGTGATGAACGCGTTTAGCGCCTTCGCCTTTTCGATACGGTCGAGATAGGCGTCCGTCGCCTCTAGCGAGGTGACTTCCTTTTTCTTCAGCGCATCGCGAAGTTCGGCCAAAGTCAAATCAGCAGGGTTCGTCATTTTTTATCCCGTCATCCCGCACGCAAAGCAGCATCTGCGATGATGCGTTGCAGATGCGGGATCTCCATCAACGCATTTGGAATCAGATCCCGTATCTGCGCAGCAGCATTTCATGCTGCTGCGCGCACGGGATGACAACCTGAAAGCTGTCACTCCACTACCTTCGGGACGACAAAGAAGTGGTCTTCGGTTTTCGGCGCATTGGCGACCACATTCTCGGGCTGGCCGCCGCCGGTCGGTCCGTCCTGAAGCTTGTCCTCTCGCATGGGCAGCTTCACGTCCACGGTCGACGCCATGGCCTCAACGCCCTCAATATCCACTTCGTTCAATTGCTCGATCCAGCCGAGAATGCCGGAGAGTTCTTTCGCCAGCGGCTCTAGGCGCTCTTCTGGCTCGGCGATGCGCGCGAGCTTGGCGACCTTGCGCACGGTTTCCTTATCGATGGACATGAAGGGTCTCTTGATTTCCTGAACAAGCCTGAGTGCCTATCAACGCCCCCGCTCCCGCGCAAGACTTGCGGCCGAGGCGAAAAGCCCGTCGATGGCGCGGTCCGGCTCGGCGAGCGGCGTCCGGGCGAAATCTTCGAGGGCGTCGGCGAAATCCCGGTCGCCGGTGCGGTCGGCGACCAGATCGTAGAACATGTCCTCCGAATAGCCGTCATCTCCGGCCCGCTCGATGAAATCCCGCCAGAAATCAGCCGTTGTCTTGCCGTCCGCCCGGGAGACCGCAAGGGCGATCACATGGCCGCAAGCGTAAAGCGCGCGGAAATCGCCCCTAGCTTTCGCCCCGTTGAGGGAGCCGGTATCAAGCTCTCTCGCGCATTCCGTCCGCGCCGCCCGCTCATTGGCGGCGTAGGCGGCCGAATCCCATTCGCCGAGAGCCACCATCACCTCGGCTGCGATGGCGTCTGCGGCGCCTTCATGGATCCATTCCGGCGCTTCTTCCGTTCCCGGCCTGGCCGCCGCCTGCCATAAATGCACCGCCTCGTGGATGGTGGCGCTCGTAAAGATGCCCCGCGCCTTGTCGGACTTTTCCTTCCAGGCGGCGCCCTCAAGCGTGATCTGGAACTGCGCCGGCAGGGCGTCGCCCGCATAGCTGAGGCGGCTTTCATCCCGGCCCAGCGGCGCCGCGAGGAACAGGTTCGGCTTCGTTTCTGGCGTGAAGCCGAACAGCGCCGCGAGCTTGTCGAAACTCTCCGGCACAAGCGCGTTGAACTCATCGACGATCCAGCCGGGCGCATCCGGGTCGATCAGCGCCATCACGTGATCGGTCTCCACCGGGTCGAGCGGGCCGAGATAAACAAAAGCCGGGTGCGCCATGGGACTGCGCCAGTCGGCAAGCGCGGCCTCATTGGCGCCGAAAGCGACCACATGACCGCCCGCCGCGGGCGTGAAATCGAAACTCGCATTCACCCGGCCCCCGCCTTCATCCTTCGGCGCGGTCAGGGGCCAGAAATGTCCCGTGAAGACCAGCGCCCCGCCGGCGCCGTAACGCGCCACGGGCTGATATTCTTTTTCAATGCGGATGAGATCCGGCCGCGCCGTCAGCTCCACCCGGGAGAACTTTTTGCCGTCGGTCCGCACGATGCGGTCCGACCCGACAAACCGGCGCAGCTCGAAACCGGGCGTTTCAATCTCCCAACGCCGCTCGCGATAGCCGCCCGCGACGCCGTCAAGAACGATCTCCCGCCGTGGCTTTCTCCATTCATAGATGACGGCCAGATCGGCTTCGTCGGCTTGACGGATTGATATCTGCAAATCCGGCCCCGAGCCGCCAAAAGGCGTCGCGAAGGCGGCGAGCGACACCGCCGCCAGAACACCGATCAGCAAAATCCAACGCATTATCGACCTGTCTTGACCAAGGCTGTTACTATGGCGCGATGAGCAAGGAATTTGAACAGGCGGCGCAAGGCTTTGGCGAAAAGGGCTCGCTCTTCGGCCTCGATATCGGCGAAAAGACCATCGGCGTCGCGGTATGCGACCCCGCCCGGATCGTGGCGACGCCCGTGGAGACGATCCGCCGCAAGAAATTCACCGCGGACGCCGAACGCCTCGCGGCGCTCGCCGCCGAGCGCAAGATCGCCGGAATTATCATCGGCCTGCCCCTCAATATGGACGGAACCGAGGGCCCGAGCGCCCAGCGCGCCCGCGCCTTCGCCCGCAATCTTCCCAAGGTGCTAGGCCTGCCGACCGCGTTCTGGGATGAGCGCCTCTCCACCGCCGCCATGGAGCGCGATCTCATCGCCATGGATATGAGCCGGGCGAAGCGCGCTGAAAAGATCGACGAAATGGCGGCGACCTTTATATTACAGGGCGCAATAGACCGGCTGAGGGGGCTCGCCACATGAAAATCAAAACCATCCGCCTGTTGATTGTCGCGCTTCTGACGGGCACAGGCGTCTTTCACCTGCTGGTCGCATTTTTGAACGCCGCGCCGGGCCTTGGCGCGCCGCTGGCGGGCTTCGGTTTGCTGTTCGTCATCATCGGCTTTTTCGCGCGCCGCGATACGGATGACGGATCGAAATCCCACAGCCGAAACGCCATCCTCGCAGCGGTGGCGGCCTGCGCGGCAGGACTCTTGCTCGGCGGGCGCGCCTATTTGCTGAACGGGCAGCCGCCGGCCTTGCTGTTGATGTTCGCTATCGATGTCGCCGTCATTATTCTCGGCGTGATGTGGCTTACAAAAATGGCGTCGAAACGCCGGCGCTAGATTACATCTGCGGCAATGGATTTTTCACCAGCTCAGGGACCATCTCCCGGCCGAAATAATTTGAGAACCACGCGACCGCGAGCGCCATGCCGATGATCACCAGCCATTGGATGAGCGTGCTGAAAAAGCCGCTCGGCTTCGGCGCGAGATCGCGGTTCGCCGGATCGATGAGCGACACTGCGGTCAGGAGCGCCAGCACAAGCGCGCCGGGCAGCACCCACCAGAGCGGTCCTTTGATCGCACCGGAATAGACTTCCAGTAGCACCACGGCGTACGCCGTCAAAGCCGATAAAATCCTGACGCCAAACATCGCTCCCCTCCATGAGACCGCCCCGCCTCTCCGATTCATACCCGACAGGGGGCGGCGAATCCACTCTCGGCGCCCGCAGCCCATTGGAGGCGAAAACGGCGTGTTGCGGATCCGCGCGCGAGGCGCTAATGCTCCGGTTTTAATGACAACATCCGAACGCCCCCAGCCGCCCAAAGGCGGGTTCTCTGCGCGCCGTCTGATCTCCATCGACGATCTGACCGACGCCGACATCCGCTATCTTTTAAAGCTTGCCGAATATTACGCCGGCTATTTGCGACGCGCCGCGCCCGCGCCAAGACGGCTCGCGGGCAAGACCCAGATCAATCTCTTCTTCGAGGATTCGACCCGCACCAACCTCTCCTTCGAACTGGCGGGCAAAAAGCTCGGCGCCGATGTCATCAATGTGCCGGTTTCTGCATCGTCGGTTCACAAAGGCGAGACGGCGATCGACACGGCGCAGACCATGGCCGCCATGGGCGCTCATGTGATGATCGTGCGCGCCAAGGAAGAAGACCTTCACTATGCCCTCGACGAAACGCTGGCCTGTCCCATCGTCAATGGCGGCGCCGGCAAGCGCGAGCATCCGACGCAGGCCCTGCTCGACGCGGTCGCCATCAGGTCGGAATTCGGCACGCTGGAAGGACTCACCATCGCGATCTGCGGCGACATCAAACATTCCCGGGTCGCCGGCTCCGATGCGCGCCTGTTCCAGCGCCTCAATGCCAATGTCCGCTTTGTCGGCCCCGCGCATCTGATGCCGCCGGACGATCAGTTTACGGATATTCCCCGCTTCGATAATTTGAAAGAGGGCCTCGACGGTGCCGATGTCGCCATGGCGCTGCGCATGCAATTCGAACGCATGGAAGGAGACGGCAAGGCGCTGGCGCAGGGTTTCTTCGAAGAGTTCGGCCTGACCCATGAGACGCTGAAACTCGCCAAGCCCGGCGCGCGCGTCATGCATCCGGGGCCGATGAACCGCGGTGTCGAGATTTGCGGCGACCTCGCCGATGATGAAGAACTGTCACTGATCCTGCGCCAGGTGTTTTACGGCGTCGCCATGCGCATGGCGTGTTTGGATGCGCTGCTGACGAAGGGCGAATAGGCGGCGTCAAACACCTCCCCCTTGCGGGGAGGTCAAAAGCGCGCAAGCGCTTTTGGGTGGGGTATTTGTGAATGCCTCTGCCGTGCGAGAGTTTGTTGAATGCTGTCCCCCCACCCAAAATCTGCTATGCAGATTTTGGCCTCCCCGCTAGGGGAGGCGGAGTTGCATTTTGCACGGCAATCAAATCAAGCTGAACTAAAGCTCTATGACCATCCTTCTTCCTCTCGTCCTCGGCTATCTCCTCGGCTCGATCCCGTTCGGCCTTGTCATCACCAAGGCGGCGGGGCTCGGCGATATCCGTTCCGTAGGCTCCGGCAATATCGGCGCGACGAATGTGTTGCGTACAGGCCGCAAGGACCTGGCGCTCGCGACGCTGCTGCTCGACAGCGGCAAGGGCGCCATCGCCGTCATCATCGCCTATCTCATGGGCTGGCGGCCGGAAGTTGCGGGCGCCGCGGCTTTTCTCGGCCACTGCTATCCTGTCTGGCTTGGCTTTAAAGGCGGCAAGGGTGTCGCGACCTTTCTCGGAACGCTCTTCGCGCTGCACTTCCCGGCCGGCATCTTCGCCGGCGCAACCTGGCTCGCCGTCGCCTTTTTCCTAAAATATTCCTCGCTCTCGGCGCTGGTCGCGGCTGCGGCGACGCCGCTCGTTCTTTATTCCATGGGCAAGCCGTTTTTCGCGCTTGCAGGGTTGTTCATGGCCTTGCTGATTTTCATTCGGCACAAGGCCAATATTGCGCGTCTGCTTTCAGGCGAGGAGCCGAAGATCGGCGAAAAGAAAGAACCGGCGGCCGCCGGTGCTTGACCAGCGCCAGCGCCTCGACTGGCTGCAGCTTATCCGCACCCAGAATATCGGGCCGGTCACTTTTCATCGCCTGATCGCAAAATACAAAACCGCCGCCAGTGCGCTCGCCGCCCTGCCTGAGCTGTCCCGCAAGGCCGGTCGCGCCCGGCCTTTAAAGGCGGCGGACCGGGACGCCTGCGAACGCGAGTTGAAAGAAGCGGAAAAGCACGGCGCCCGGCCCATCGCCTCTTGCGAAGACGATTACCCGCAAGCGCTGAAAGCGATCCCCGATCATCCGCCGCTGATCTATATCCGCGGCCACGCCAGCCTGTTCGAAAAACCCGCCGTCGCCATCATCGGCGCGCGCAACGCCTCCGGCGTCGGCCGCAAGATCGCGCGCACTCTCGCCGCCGATCTTGGCGAGGCCGGTTACGTGGTCACCTCAGGCCTCGCCCGCGGCATTGATGGCGCGGCGCATGACGCGGCGCTGAAGACCGGAACCATCGCCGTCGTCGCCGGCGGCGTCGATGTCATTTATCCGCCGGAACATGAAGACCTCACCGGCCGCATCGCCCGCGAAGGCGCGGTTATCTCCGAATGCCCCATGGGCGCGCAGCCGACGGCGCGAGACTTCCCGAAACGCAACCGCCTCATCTCCGGCCTCTCGCGCGGCGTCGTCGTGGTCGAAGCGGCGGCGAAGTCCGGCACGCTGCTGACCGCCAATTTCGCTCTCGATCAGGGCCGCGAGGTATTCGCCGTGCCCGGCTCGCCCCTTGACCCGCGCTGTCAGGGCGCAAACCGGCTGATCCGCGACGGGGCGACCCTTGTTGAGACGGCGCAGGACATTATTGAGGTGCTCCACCAGCAAGGGGGCGTCGCCGCCTCCGGCCGCGACCTCTTCGACTGGGCCGAAGGGATGGAAGAGCGAGAACCCGATCCGGCGGCTCTTGCTTCCTTGCGCCGGCGCATTCTGGAATTGCTGAGTTTCACGCCGATCCACCGGGACGAGATCCTGCGGGAAGCGGAGGCGCCCCCCGGGCTTGTGGCCGATATGCTGCTCGATCTCGTCCTCGCCGGCGAAGCAGAAGAACATGACGGAGGCAGATTTTCACTGAACACGCCCTGAAAGGTTTCGAAGACGCCTTTACTTTTTGGCATAAAATACTGATTTTTAAAAGTTTTTATCACCCTGGCTTAGTCTTGCCGAAACTCCTAACTGGCGCCTCTAATCCAGGCGAACACGGCGCTTCCTTACAGATCGTTTACCACTGGCAGGTCATCGCCGCCGCAACGCACAGTTGACAGAGTGCATGGGCGAGCCCCATAGGGCCCGCCACGCCAATTCGCCCGATGTCGTTTGAGGACCCCGCCTCGCATGCAAGTCGTCATTGTTGAATCGCCCTCCAAAGCCAAAACGATCAATAAGTATCTGGGCGCCGGCTATAAGGTTCTCGCCTCCTACGGCCATATCCGCGACCTCCCCTCAAAAGACGGCTCCGTGAAGCCCGACCAAGACTTCGAAATGGTCTGGGAGCTCGACGCCAAATCGAAAAAGCGGGTGAACGATATCGCCGCCGCCGTGAAAGACGCGGACCGGCTGGTGCTCGCCACCGACCCCGATCGCGAAGGCGAAGCGATCTCCTGGCACTTGCTGGAGACGCTGGCCAGCAAGAAAGCGCTGAAGGGCGTGAAGATCGACCGGGTCGCCTTCAACGCGATTACGAAAAAGGCGGTCTCCGAGGCCATGGCTCATCCGCGCGAAATCGATGCGGATCTGGTCGACGCCTATCTCGCGCGCCGGGCCCTCGATTACCTTGTGGGCTTTACGCTGTCGCCGGTTCTGTGGCGCAAGCTGCCGGGCTCGCGCTCGGCGGGCCGTGTCCAATCCGTGGCGCTGCGCATCATCTGCGACCGGGAACTCGAGATCGAGACCTTCATCCCCCAGGAATACTGGACGGTGAAGGCGCAGGCGGTTTCTGGCGATTCATCGCCCTTCGAAGCGCGGCTCGTTCTCCATGAGGGCGAGAAGGTTCAGAAATTTACACTAGGCGATGAAGCCGCGGCGATGGCGGCGAAACGCGCCGTTGAGAGCGCCGACTTCACCGTCGAGTCCGTCGAAGCCAAACCCGGCAAGCGCAACCCGCCGCCGCCCTTCACCACCTCGACGCTGCAACAGGAAGCGGCAAGGAAACTCGGCTTCAACGCTCAGCGCACAATGCGCACGGCGCAGAGCCTTTATGAAGGCGTCGAGATCGGCGGCGAGACGACGGGTCTTATTACTTATATGCGGACCGACGGCATCGACATGGCGCCCGAAGCCGTCACCGACGCTCGCACCGCCGTCGGAGCGCAATTCGGCCAGAACTACGTGCCGGAAAGTCCGCGCGTTTATAAGTCGAAAGCGAAAAACGCGCAGGAAGCGCATGAATGTATCCGCCCCACCGCGTTCGATCGTTCGCCGGACAGGGTGCGCGGCCTTTCAGACGACGAATACAAGCTTTACGATCTGATCTGGAAACGCGCCATCGCCAGCCAGATGGAATCGGCGCGGCTTGAAAACACCACCATCGACCTTCTTTCGGCCGACAAGAAGACGGGCCTGCGCGCCACCGGCTCAGTCATTCTCTTTGACGGTTTTCTCGCGCTCTACGAGGAAGGCCGGGACGACCCGGAAGCGGAAGAAGGCGGCGGCGTCTTGCCGAAACTCTCTGCGGGCGCAAAGGCCGGCATGTCGGACGTGAAAGCCGACCAGCATTTCACCCAGCCGCCGCCGCGCTATTCCGAAGCGAGTCTCGTCAAGCGCCTTGAAGAACTTGGCATCGGTCGGCCCTCGACCTACGCCTCGATCCTCTCGGTGTTGCGCGACCGCGGCTATGTCACCATGGACAAGAACCGGTTCATTCCGGATTCCAAAGGCCGCATCGTCACCGCGTTTCTTGAAAACTATTTCAAGAAATATGTGGAGTATGACTTCACGGCGGATCTGGAAGAAACGCTCGACGAAATTTCCGCCGGTGAAGAAGACTGGAAGGTCTTCCTCCGCAATTTCTGGTCCGAGTTTCACGCCGCCGTCGAAGACATTGGCGAGCTCAGGATTTCCGAGGTTCTCGACGCGCTCAACGAGTCGCTCGGCCCGCTGATCTTCCCGAAAAAGGAAGACGGCTCCGATCCGCGCGCCTGCCCCTCCTGCGACAATGGACAATTATCGCTGAAGACCGGCAAGTTCGGCGCCTTTATCGGCTGCTCGAACTATCCCGACTGCAATTACACGCGCCAGCTCGCCGCCATGACCGACGGCGCGGACGCGGCGGACACAAGCGACCGGGAACTCGGCGTCGATCCGGAAAGCGGCCTCGACGTCACGCTGAAATTCGGCCGCTTCGGCCCCTATGTTCAGCTTGGCGAACAGGAAAAAGACTCCAAGGAAAAGCCCAAACGCGCCGGCATTCCCAAAACCTGGAATGTGGACGACATCGACCTTGAAAAAGCGCTGATGCTTCTCTCCCTGCCGCGCGAGGTGGGCCCGCACCCCGATGACGGCGAGATCATTGAAGCGGGACTCGGACGCTATGGCCCCTTTGTCAAACACGGCAAGATCTATGCGAACCTGCCGACGATTGATGAGGTTTTCGAAATCGGCCTCAACCGAGCGGTCACTTTGATCGAGGAGAAGCGGGCGAATCCGCGCGCCGGCCGCGGCCGTGCAGCGAAGCCGCTGAAAGAGCTCGGCAAGCATCCGGAAACCGGCGAGCCTGTCAATGTGATGAGCGGGCGCTACGGGCCTTATGTGAAACACGAGAAAACCAACGCCACCCTGCCCAACGGAACCGAGCCGGAAAAGGTGACGCTGGAACAGGCGCTCGAGCTGATCGCCGCGAAAGAAAAGAAACCGGCGAAGAAAAAAGCCAAAAAGAAAGCGGCCAAGAAAAAGACGACGAAAAAAACAGCGGCGAAGAAGACCGCCAAGAAGGCGACAAAAAAGACAGCCAAAAAAGCGCCCGCGAAAAAAACCACCGCCAAAAAGAAAACAACCAAGAAAAAAGCGGCCGATTAAGCGCACTTATTGCTGAATTTAATTTGCTCTTAATACTGCGCGGCCCGGGATGGTGCAGCGCAACAAAGTTTCATGCTCTGTTCGTGAAACTATCGTCGAACCGTCATCAAACGCGCCTATCTCGCCCCGCGAGTCGGCAAGCCCCGCCGGCTCTATGCAACAAACCCGAGAAGGAGTTTGAGAGATGACCCGCGCCCTCGCCGCCGCCGCAAGCGCCGCGCTTTTGAACGTTACACTTGCATCGGCGAACACCACAATCGCACTTGAAGATGTGCCCGATAACGTCATGGAGACCGCCATCAATACCGCCCCAGGCGTAACCTTCGAGCGCGTCAGCATCGAAAGCGAAAACGGCGTTTCCATTTATGAGTTCGAAGCCACGGATCACGCCGGCCGCCATATCGAGATCGACATCACCGAAGACGGCGAACTCGAGGAAATCGAGATGGAGCACGATTTCGACGATATTCCCGCGGCCGTTGCCGCCACGCTCGACAAAACGGTTCCAGGGTTCGAACCGGATTACGTGGAGTTTTCAGTCCGTCAAAACGCGCCGATCTATGTCTATGAATTCGATGGCTCTTATGAAGGCCGTCCTGTTGATATTGAAATTGCGGAGGACGGCGAATTGCTGCTCTTCACCCACGGATTGTCGAGTTAAATCACACGCTTCCGGCGGCGATTGCAGCCGCCGCCGGAAATGCTGACTATTTTTCGCCGCTTTTTAACGCTCTTGCATCATTCGCGCTTATATCCTTGAACTAAGGGATCTTCTCTGTTGGTCAAGGTGCTGATATTTTTGCGAATGTACCGTCTAAAAGCAGCTTTTTTGATTTTGAGTTTTGCCGCCGCCTGCGCCTCGACGCCGTCTTCGCGTAGGGGCGCGCCGGATTTTTCCTCGCTTACGCTTTGCCGCGGCGTCGTCATTTCAAATGCGCCGGCGACCGACCACTCCCGCCGCATCGCCAATTACGATCCGCAGGCGAATATTCGGGGAAAGGTGTTGTTGCGCGCGCCGGTGAACGCGTGCGTCTCTTCCGGTTTCGGTCCGAGACGCGGCGGCGCCGGATCGTTTCACCATGGCGTCGATCTTTATACGGGGCGTCCCTCGGCCGTTTACGCCGGTGGAGACGGTGTGATCACATCCGTTGATAGACTAAGCGGTTACGGCAAAACCGTCCTCATCCGCCATGGAGGCGGCGTTGAAACCCGCTATGCGCATCTGTCCTCTTACGCGCCGGGCGTGCGTCCCGGCGCCCGTATCCGCATGGGGGATGTTCTCGGCCGCACCGGGGACACAGGCAACGCCACAGCGGTGCATCTCCATTACGAAGTGATTGTCGACGGCAAGCGCCATAACCCGCTGACCATAGCCCACTAGGAAGGTTCGCGCTCTCCGGCAAAGCGTGCTAGTCGTGGCCGACTGATCGATCCTTTAGAAAGCAGACTTTTGGCCAAACGCGCAAAATCGAAATCCGGCACGAGAAAAACCGGCCTTCCCTCCAAAAAAGAAATCATCGCCTATCTGGAAAACGCCGACGGCGAGGTCGCCCGACGCGATATCGCCCGGGCCTTCGGCGTCAAAGGCGAAGCCCGCGCCGATTTGCGCCGTTTGTTGAAGGAGCTGGATGAAGCCGGGGCCATCAATCTGAAGGGCGGCAAACGCATTGAGCGCGCGGACGCCCTGCCCCCCGTTGCGCCCATCGACGTCATGTCGGTCGATGATGACGGCGATCTCATCTGCCTGCCGGCGAACTGGCGCGGAGAAACCGAACCGCCCATGATCCGGCTGGCCGCACGCAAGGCCGCGAAAGTGAAACCCGCCCCCGGCGTCGGCGACCGGCTGCTGGCGCGCCTCAAGCCCGCCGGCGATGACGGCTATGAAGCGGACGTCATCAAGGCCATCGGCAAGGGCGCCCACCGGTTCCTCGCCGTCTTTCACGAAAAGCGACGCGGCGGCGGCGTCGCGGAGCCGGTGGAGCGGCGCGCGCGAGACAGTTTCACCATTGAGAAAGGCGATGAAGGAAGCGCCAAGGACGGCGACCTTGTCTGGATCGAAACCAAAAACGCGCGCGGCTATGGCCCCAAGAAAGGGCGTGTGCGCTCCATCGCCGGTCATATCGACGACAAGCACGCTTTTTCGCTGATCGCCCTCGCCAATCACGGCATCCCGACCGAGTTCCCGAACGCTGTCATCGCCGAAGCCGAAAAAGCGAAACTGCCGCCGCTCGGGGACCGGACGGATCTGCGCGATACGCCTTTGATCACCATCGACCCGGCGGATGCAAAAGATCATGACGACGCGGTCTTCGCGGCGCCGGACGACGATCCGGAAAATCCGGGCGGCTTTCGCATCATCGTCGCCATCGCCGATGTGAGCTGGTTCGTGAAACCGGACTCAGCGCTCGACAAGGAAGCCCTGAAACGCGGCAATTCCACCTATCTGCCTGACCGCGTCGTGCCGATGTTGCCCGAGCGGCTGTCCAACGATTTATGCTCCCTGCGCGCCGATGAGGACCGCCCCTGCCTCGCCGTTGAGATGATCATCACCGCCGGCGGGGTCAAAAAGCGCCATCGTTTCATGCGCGCCATGATGCGCTCTCACGCCAAGCTCGCTTATGAAGAAGCGCAGGAGATCAGCGACGGTGGCCCCGCATCGGCCGCGCTGAAAGAGGTCGTCAAAAATCTTTACGCCGCGTTCAACGCACGCATGCAGGAACGCAAAAAACGCGCGCCCCTGGATCTCGACCTGCCGGAACGCAAAATCATTCTCGATGACAATGGCGATGTCGAAAAAGTCGTCAAACGCGAGCGCTTCGATGCTCATCGCATGATCGAGGAATTCATGATCCTCGCCAATGTCGCCGCCGCCGAAGCGTTGGAGCGCGCGAAGACGCCGCTCATCTATCGCGTGCATGACGAGCCCGATCCCGAAAAGATCGAAGCGACACGCGATTATCTCGACACGCTCGATTACTCGCTCACCAAGGGCGCGGTGCGGCCCGCCAATTTCAACCAGCTATTGAAAATCGCCGGGGAGCGCGACCAGAAGGAGATGGTGTCCGAAGTCGTCCTGCGCTCACAGCGACAGGCGATCTATGATACCGAGAATGTTGGCCATTTCGGGCTCAATCTGGGGCGCTACGCGCATTTTACGTCGCCGATCCGGCGCTATGCCGACCTCACGGTTCATCGCGGCCTCGTCAAGGCGTTCAAACTCGGCGCCAACGGCCAGACGGAAAAGGAAGCAAAAGCGCTCTTCAAGATCGCCGAAGATATATCCGATCTTGAACGCCGCTCCATCGCCGCCGAACGCGAATCCGCGGATCGCTATCTCGCCGGTTATCTCGAAGAAAAAGTCGGCGCGGAGTTTGACGCCCGCATTCGTGGCGTCACCAAATTCGGCCTTTTTGTCATGCTCGACGAGAGCGGCGCGGACGGTTTCATCCCCATGCGCGCCATCGGTTCCGAACGCTTCCGTTTTGAGGAAAAAGAACACGCGGTTATCGGCGAGAGCACCGGCGGCGTCTTCCGGCTCGGTCAGGCCGTGAAGGTTAAGCTCGCCGAGGCGGCGCCGCTGACCGGCGGCCTTCGCTTCGACATGCTGTCCGATCCCCTGCCCTGTTCATCGAAACGAAAGGGCAAGGCCGGCAAGCCGTCGCAACCCGGCCGCGGTAAAAAGGCCAAATCGAAAAGACGCGAACCGTCAAAAGGCCGGCGCGACAAAGCAACGAAGAAGAAGCGCGGCAAGGCGAACGCCAAGCCAAGGCGAGGTTGATTGTTGTCATCCCGGGGCGCTCTGAAGGGGCGAAACCGGGATCTTCTCCCAATATAAGATGAGATTCCGCATACGCGACTGTGTCGCGTTCCGGGATGACAGGAGAGCTCAAACGAGCCCTCTAATTCCCGTGCTTCACAGGCTTGGCGTCTTCGATCCCCCAGGCCTTTAACGCAAACGCATAGAGATGCGCGCGCTCGTCGAGACGTTCGAACCGCGCCGCCGAGCCGCCATGGCCAGCGCCCATATTCATGCGCAACACAAACGGCCCGCCCGTCGCCTCCTCGCGCAACCGCGCAATCCATTTCGCCGGCTCCCAATAGGTGACGCGATAATCGGTGAGGCCGCCGGTGGCCATCACCGGCGGGTAATCCGTATGCTGGATATTGTCATAGGGCGAATAGCCCGCGATCCACTGATACTCTTCGGCGCTGGTGATGGGGTTGCCCCACTCCTCCCATTCCGGCGGCGTCAACGGCAGATCGGCGTCGGAAATCGTGTTGATCACATCGACGAAGGGCACCGCCGCGATGACCCCGCCATAGAGATCGGGACGCAAATTCACCGAGGCGCCGACCAGCAAGCCGCCTGCACTGCCGCCATAGCTGACGATGCGCCCGACGGAGGTGTATCCTTTGTCAATCAGCGCTTCGGCGGCCGCATTGAAATCGGTGAAAGTGTTCATTTTCTTGTCGAGCTTGCCGTCGAGATACCATTGCCGACCCTTGTCGGCGCCGCCGCGAATATGGGCGATGGCGTAGACAGCGCCGCGATCCACCAGCGGCAGGATATTGGTCGAGAAAGACGCCGACGTCGCATAACCGTAGGAGCCGTAGCCATAGAGCAGCGCCGGCGCCGAGCCGTCTGTTGGCGTACCCTTCAATCTCAGGATCGTCACCGGAATCTTGGCGCCGCCTTCACCTGTCGCCTCGATGCGCTCCACGGCGTAAAGCGAGGGGTCATGGCCGCTCGGCACTTCCTGTGTCTTTAGCAGCGTGCGCGTGCGCGAGGACATGTCATAGTCGAAGGTCTGTTCCGGCGTCGACGGCGATTCATATGAAAACCGGATGACGCTCGTGTCGTATTCGTAGCCGGCGTCCATGCCGAGCGCATAGGCCGCCTCATCGAAAGAAACTTCGTGGCTGTCGCCGTCATAGGTTGAAATGACAATGCGCGGCAGCGCATTCTCCCGCTCCAGCCGCACGATGTAATTTTCAAAAGTCGTGAAGTCGACGATCTGGCTGCCGGGTTTATGCGCAAGCCAGTCTTTCCAGTTCTCTTTGCCGGGCGAAGAAACCGGCGCCGTCACAATCTTGTAGTCCACGGCGCCATCATCATTGGTCTTGATGAAGAACTGATCGCCGTGATGGTCCACATCGTAAAGAACGTTCGGCGCGCGCGGCGCGATTAGCACCGGCTCAGAGTCAGGTGATCCCGCAGGAATAAAGCGCGTCTCGCTCGTTACGTGATTGCCGGAGGAAATGAAGACATAATCGCCGCTCTGGCTTTTACCGATATCGAGGAAAAAGGCGTCATCCGTCTCTTCATAGATCAGCTTGTCATTCGCCGTGTCATCGCCGAGACGATGCAGCTTCACCCATTTCGGGCGCTGATTGTCGTCGCGCTGGATATAAAAAAAGCTTTGGGAGTCGGCTGACCAGACGACGCCGGCGCCGTCGGCGCTTTCGATGGTTTCGCCCTGCTCTTCGCCGGTCTCCATATTGCGCACCGCGATCGTATAATATTCCGAGCCGAGCCTGTCGGTGGCGATGGCCTCAAGTTTATGGTCAGGACTATGGGCGACATCGCCGATGGAAAAGAACTTTGAATCGCCGCGCTCTGCGTCCCCGTCATAAATGATCTGTTCTTCTCCACCTGAAACAGGGGCGCGCATAAAAACGGGATATTCGCCACCGTCGCGAAATTTGGTCCAATATTTCCAGTCTCCGTCTTTAGAAGGAACAGAACTGTCGTCTTCCTTGATGCGCCCGCGCATTTCATCGAACAGTTTCTTGCGCAAACCTTCGAGGTCTTCCGTTACCGCTGCATAATAATCATTCTCCGCCTCGAGCATGTCGCGGATATCCGCATCAAGCTTCGAGGGATCGCGCAAAACTTCCTGCCACCCTTCGTCGCGCAGCCAGCCGTAATTATCGACGCGGGTCACGCCATGCTGGGTGATCTCTTCGGGGCGTTTTTCTATGACGGGCGCATCGATCTTGCGCGCTTCGGCGAAGGGGTCGCGCTGTGACATGGCGTTCTCTTTTTTACTGTTCTGACTGTCGGGAGACGGGTTCTGGTCGCAGGCACCAAGCGCTGAAAACGCAATCAGGCCTGCGGCGATAATTCGATTTTTCATGGATCACTCACTAGATGCGTCCCCAGACTTAATACTGTTCACGGGCTTGTGGCAATTCCGGCAGGCAGTTGTTTTTAAATGATTTTCTATTCACAATCTCTGACAGAAGACGCGTTTGGCTTCGTAACAATCGGGTGAGACAAACGCTCCCCCTCTGGCGGCCCGAAGCTTGCGCCTGCATATCGGCGAAAGCAGGAGGAAACCGCTTATGAAAAAGTTGATTGCGGCATTCGCCGCCGCCGGGCTGATCGGCGCCATCGCTTGTGCGCAGGAAGATGCGCCAGCACCTGAGAAAACCATCGATGCGAGCGCCAGCGCCGTTTTCGCCGGCGGGTGTTTCTGGTGCATGGAAGCGGATTTCGAAAAGCTTGAGGGCGTCGGCGATGTCATCTCCGGTTATGCGGGCGGGTTGAAGCAAAACCCCACCTACGAAGATCACGAAGGTCATCTTGAAGTCGTGCGCGTGCCTTACGACCCGTCAATGGTGACCTACCGCGAGCTTGTCGACTATTTCTTCCGTCACGTCGATCCGCTCGATGATGGCGGCCAGTTCTGCGACCGGGGCCATTCCTATACGACCGCCGTTTTCTATTCGAATGCAGAGGAATATGACGCCGCCCGCGCCGCGAAGGAAGAAGCTGCCGCTGCGCTTGGCGAGGAGATCGTCACGCCGCTCATTGAATTCACCGAATTCTGGAAGGCGGAAGGCTATCATCAGGATTATTACAAGAAAAATCCCGTGCGCTATCGCTTTTACCGGACAAGCTGCGGACGCGACCGCCGCGTGAAAAAAGTCTGGGGCGATCACTAAGAAAAACGCCGCCGCGGGATGCCGCGGCGTTTTTCAATTGAAGTCTATCAGACCTTATTCAATCGTTTGCTTTTCGCTGTCGCCTCCCGGGATCGGGAAGCCGCGATCGCGCATCAGCGCTTCGATCTTGGCGTCGCGGCCGCGGAATTCGCGATACGCGTCCGCCGGATCGACCGCATTGCGCGGGGCAAAGAGATTGTCGACGAGTTTCTTCGCCACCTCTTCGTCGTAAAAACCGCCGGGCGCCTCGGCGAACGCTTCCGCCGCGTCCGACGTCAGGACGTCCGCCCACATATAGCCGTAATAACCTGCCGAATAGCCTTCGCCGGAAAAGATATGGCCGAAATGCGGGGAGCGGTGACGCATGGGCAGCTCATCGGGCATGCCGAGTTCGGCCAGCGTTTCCCGCTCGAACTTGTCCGGGTCGATGCCCGTCGGGTCGATCATGTGGTAACGCATATCAACCAGCGCGGAGGCGAGATACTCCGTCGTATCGAAGCCCTGCTTGAAGGTCGACGCCGCCTTGATCTTGTTGACCAGCTCCTCCGGCATGGGCTCGCCGGTCTCAGCGTGAACAAGATAATTGTCGATCACGCGATCGGTCGAAAGCCAGCGTTCCAGAAGCTGCGATTGGAACTCCGTATAGTCACGCACGCCGCCATTAAGCGTCGGATAATCCACGCGCGATGACAGGTAATGCAGAGCGTGACCGAATTCGTGGAAGAAAGTTTCCGCATCGTCCCAGGAGACCAGCACAGGCTTGCCCGCCGCCGGTTCCACAAAGTTGGAATTGTTTGTCGCGAGCACGGTCTTTTCAACGCCGTCCAGGGTTTCGTGTCCGCGGAAACCGGACGCCCAGGCGCCGGACCGTTTGCCCTGACGCGCAAACGGGTCGAGATACCAAAGGCCGACGAGATCACCCGAGGTTCTGTCTGTGACTTCCCAGACATGAACGTCTTCGTGCCAGACGGGCACGACGCCGTCTTCAATGGGCGTGAATTCGAAATTGAAAAGCTCGCCCGCGACCATGAACATGGCCTCGCGCAGCTTGTCGAGCTGGAGATACTGCTTCACTTCATCGGAATTGAGGTCGTATTTCGCCTTGCGGACTTTCTCCATGTAATAGCGATAGTCCCAGGGCTGGATTTCGAAATCGCCGCCCTCGGCGTCGACGATCTTCTGCATCTCCGCGACTTCTTCCTCGACGCGCGCCACAGCGGCCGGCCAAACGGCCTCCATCAGCTCAAGCGCGTTTTCGGGATTTTTCGCCATGCGGTTCTGCAGCCGCCATGATGCGTAATTTTCGTAGCCAAGGAGCTTCACGCGCTCATCGCGAAGCTGAAGAATCTCAGCAATTAGTTCGTTGTTGTCGTATTCATCGCCGTGATCGCCGCGGCTGTAATACATTTCCCAGACCTGACGGCGCAAATCGCGATTGTCGGCGAAGGTCAGGAACGGGTCCATCGAGGAGCGCGTATTGGTCACCGCATATTCGCCTTCGCCCGGCTTTTCTTCCGCCGCGGATTTCGCCGCTGCGAGGAAGTCTGCAGGCAAGCCGCCAGCTTCGTCCTCGTCGAAATAGACGACATATTCTTCTTCATCGTGAAGAACATTGTTGGCGAATTTCGTATGCAGTTCCGCCAGGCGCTTGTTGATCTCCGCATAACGCTCTTTCGCTGCGCCTTCGAGGGTGGCGCCATTGGAAGCGAAACCGTCATAGGTCAGCCAGACAAGGCGCTGCTGGTCGGGACGGAGCGTCTTGTACTCATCGCCCTCATAAACCGCTTTCACGCGCGCAAAGAGCTTTTCGTTCTGATTGATCTTGGAGAAAAACTCCGAAAGCTTCGGCGCCATCTCGCCCTGGATCTCGCGGAATTCCGGCGAGGACATGTTGGAAGACCAGATGCCCCAATAGGAAAAGACCCGGCCGAGTTCGTCCCCGGTTTTTTCCAGCGCGACGATCGTATTGGCGAAGGTCGGCTCTTCCGGATTGTTTACGATCGCATCGACTTCGGCGAGATTTTTTTCCATGCCGGCTTCGAGTGCGGGTTTAAGACCGGACAGCTCCCACTGATCGAAATGCGGCACGCCGTTATAAGGACCGTCAAAGGGAGAAAGGAGAATATTCGCCGCCTCGTTATCGGTCGTTGCGGGCTCAAGATCCGCAAAAAGGTCGCCAGTCTCTTCGTTCACCGTTTCCGCCATGTTTGTCTGTTCCGTTTCCGCGCGCGACGCATCAGCGCCCGTTTCTTCGCGGCCGCAGCCAGAAAGCGCAGTCATCAGCGCCCCCATGGCCGTCATCGTCGATACAAGAGTTTTCATCCGCATGGGTGCGGCTCCTTTCTTATCCGTCATTCGGCAATGCCCAAAATCCGCCTTCGCGCCCCGTTCATCTCCTCGCAAAAGCGGCCCCTAATTGGCGCTTATCCTGATGGGCGGCGCTACAACTGGCAAGCCCGCCAAGCGCCCGCAAACTCGGTTCGCCGCAAAATCCCGTCGTTTCATCGGGGCCCGGCCCATATGCCTCAGGCGACCGGCTCTTGTTGGGAAATACAATGGAAAGAGCCGCCGCCGGTCAGGATATGAGAGGAATCGACCGCACAGAAATAGGGCCGGTCGATTAGGCGTTTCAGAATGTCCGCCGCCTCCTGTCCCGGCGTCGCCTCGCCGGTCAGGTTTTCATAAATCGGCATGATCACCGAATGATTGGCGATGTAAAAATTCATATGACTCGCCGCGACGGGTTCTCCATCCTGTTCAACGCGCCCCGGCGACGGAACGGTGATGACGTCAAATTTGCGTCCGGCTGCATCGGTTGCGGCGTTCAACGTCTTTTCGATAGCGGCCAGAATCTCAACATTGGGATCACCGTCACCCGTAGGACGCATGCACACGACTTTGCCCGGCGCAACAAAGCGCGCAAGATTGTCCACATGCCCGTCTGTATGATCGCCCGCGAGTCCCTCATCGAGCCAGATGACTTTTTCCGCGCCGAGCGACGCTTTCAGCACCGCCTCCACATCCTTCTCACCCATGCCGGGATTGCGGTTGTTATTCAGAAGACACTGGCGCGTCGTGATGAAGGTCCCCTCGCCGTCGGTTTCCAAGGCGCCGCCTTCCCCAATGAAGTCATCGAACCGGCGCAAACGCACATTGGCGCGCTCGGCAATCATCTCCGCGATCCGGTCGTCTTCCGGCAGTTCATATTTGCCGCCCCAGCCATTGAAGCGAAAAGCGCTGGCGGCGGGTGCGCCCGTGTCGTCCTTGATGAAGACGGGTCCCGTATCGCGCAGCCAGATATCGCCGATGGGGAGATCATGGATCGTCACCCGCGAAGGGTCGGGCAGATGGCCGCGCATGATCTCCGCCGCCGCGACCGCATCCGGCCCCCTCGCGACCAGACGCACAGGCTCGCCGGTGACGCCCTCCGCCGGAAATAGAATGGCGCGAATGAAATCCTCGACCTCCGCGCGAGCGGGCCCCAGATCGTCTTCCCACAAATCGGCGGCGCTGGGCCAGCCGATCCAGACGGCGTCATGGGGCGCCCATTCGGCTGGCTGGCGGCGGGAAGAAAGCATGGGCGGATCCTCTGGTGTTGCGGGCAATTGCCGCTTCGCGGCTTTCGTCCTATATAGGCGTCGCGGAGCAATCCGCGACATAGAAATCTTCGGGGCGGGGTGAAAGTCCCCACCGGCGGTCATGCGAAGGATTTTATTCTTTCGACGAGCCCGCGAGCCGAGGCGAAGCGGCCTTTCGAGGTCATGAGCCAGAGCAGGATTCCGGTGAGAGCCCGGAGCCGACGGTCACAGTCCGGATGAGAGAAGATTGACGCTGAAAGGAGAGCGCTGTTGCGCCTGCCTTTTAAGCACGCGCGCAGGCGGAATCCGCCTTGCGGCATGCATTCGCGTTGATGCGGGCCTTCGCTCGCCTTCCCTCCTCATCCCCGATTCCGGAAATGCGCGCTTTCGCGCAGGGGATGATGCGATGCGTAAGACGAGTTTGATTGGGTTGCTCTCTATGGCCCCGGGCTCGGCATGGGCGCAGGAGCCGCCAATCCGCGATGAAATAATCGTGGTGGCCGACCCGCTCGAACTCGTGGAGCTCGACGCAAGCCGTGCGGTGACGGGCCTCGACCTCTCCTACGCCGAGGCGCCGCGCACAGTGAATGTCATTTCCGACGCGCTGATCGACCGCTTTTCCATCGAGACTGTGGACGATCTCGCCGCCTTCGCGCCGGGGACCTTTACAGGCAGTTTCTTCGGCGTGCCGGGCTCTGTGAGCTTGCGCGGCAATCGCGCCGACACCTATTTCAAAGGCTTCAAGCGGGTTGAAAATCCGGGCACGTATCCGACGCCGCTCGGCGCATCGGAGCGCATCGAAATCGTCAAGGGCCCGACGCCGGCGATCTATGGCGCGGGCCGCGTGGGCGGCTTTCTCAACATCACGCCATTGACCGCGCGCACCGCGAAAGACGTGAACGCCGAAGGTCATCTTCTCGCAATCGAAGGAACCGTCGGCTCCTATGACAAGCGCATCATTCGCGGAGACGCTGGGATCGCCTTCGATCTCGGCGGCCGCGACGCCGGCGTCTACGCCCATGCAGAATACGAAAACTCCGACAGCTTCTATCGCGGCCTATCGCCGGAACGAACGCTCGTGCAGTCGGCTTTCACGCTGTCCGACGGCAACTTCGAAGCGGAAATCGGCGGCGCATATTTCAACTCCGGCGGCTACAAGCAGACCATCGGCTGGAACCGCGTCACGCAGGATCTCATCGATGACGGAACCTACATCACCGGTCGCGATACGGACCTTGCCGATCTCAACAGCGACGGCAAGCTGACGCCTGACGAAGTGGACGCCGCCGTCGGGTCGTTCTTCGGCACGTCCAATATCCGCCAGCTTGTGGATTTCGGCGTTTTCCCCTCGCCTGCTTTCGCGCTTGATGAAGGCGTCGGAACCGCGACACTCTCGCCGCGCACGGTCTATATCGCGGACGAAGACATCGCGGACGCCGAGACCCTAACCGCCTATGCCGATTTCGCCTGGACCATCGGCGAGGATACGCTGCGGCTGCAGGCGTTTTACGACTCCATGGATAGCGATCTTTATGTGAGTTACGGCTTCGCCGCGGAATATATCGCTGACGTCTACGAACTGCGCGGCAGCTACAGCTTCGACGTCGGCGCCGGACCAGTGACCGTAGACGCGCTTCTTGGCGCCTCCTACCGTTCTTATGACAATGAAACGCGGCAAACTTTTCTTTCAGGCTATCTCGCCGTGGACCGCCGCGATCTGACGGTGGGGCCGACGGGCGGCGATATTTTCGACGATCCGTTCAGCCAGGAACCGAACGGCATCGGCTGGGACACCGACCTTAATTCAAAAACCACGGACCTCGCCTTCTTCGCGGTCAGCGACATCGCTTTTTACGAGCGTCTGCATTTGCTGGCGAGCCTGCGCCTCGACCGGTTCACCGCTTCGTCCATCAACACGGGAAACACGATTTTCAATCCGGTGCTGGGTTTCGTGCGTCTGGAAGAACGCGAAGTTCAACCAAGCTATGAAGTCTCACTCCGTTACGACGCAACGGATGCCTTGTCTCTTTACGCCACCTATGCGGAGAACAATGCGCTCGAAACCAATGACGGCGGCGGCATTGAAGTCGATCGCATACACCAGCAGAATTTCGTGGCGGACTCCGAACTCTACGAAGCGGGCCTGAAAATTTCGCGCCGCGATCTCGCAGGCTCCCTCGCCTTTTACCGCCAGACCCGCCAGCGTTCCGACCCGTTCGGCAATCTCGACGAGGAAATTTCGAAGGGCGTCGAGGCGGAACTGAAATATCTTCTCTCCGACGCCTTCTCTCTCAATGGCGCCCTCACCTGGCAGGAAACGCGGATCGGCGCGCCGGGCCCCTGCGGCTCCGGCAATGGCGAATTTGTGGTCATCCCGCCCTCGCGTGTGGGGATTGCCCCGCAAGACGGCTATGGCGGCCTCTTCGCGGCGCTGAACGCCTCCTGCCTTGCGGAACTACAGGACGGTTATGAGCGCAACACGGCGCCCGAATGGCTCGCTTCCGGGTTCGTCACCTATACAGGCCCGGAGACCGACATCGGCGCCTTCGGCGCATCGCTCGGCGCCGTTTATGTGGGCGAGACCGGCGGCAAGATCGAAAACGCCATCACGCTTCCCGATTACGTCCTCGCAAAAGCCGCGCTGTTTTATGAAGCCGGCAATGTCTCGCTCATCGCGAATATCGATAACCTGTTCGACAAGCGCCACTTCATCCCGGTGCAGAATGTCTATGAGGAAGTCGGCGTGTTGCCGGGACGCGGGCGCGAATTCACCGTCACCCTGAGAGCGAAGTTTTAGGAGCCCCCATGTTCGTTTCAGCACGGGCGGCGGGCCTGTTTCTCGTCCTCAGCCTGATCTTTTTTCACATCACCGCCTCGACCTTCGCCTCGCTCGGCGTCGTCCTGCCGGCAATGATCGCCGAACTTCAATGGAGCTGGACTGAAGCCGGTTTCGGCTTTACCGCGCTGGCGCTTTTCACCGGTCTGTTCAGCCCCGTCGCTGC
This sequence comes from Parvularcula sp., assembly GCA_002704915.1. Taxonomy (GTDB): domain Bacteria; phylum Pseudomonadota; class Alphaproteobacteria; order Caulobacterales; family Parvularculaceae; genus Hyphococcus. Next base: position 17,155 of record PAIP01000073.1, on the reverse strand, counting down.
CGAAAGCCTGAAACGGCTTGGCTTGCGCGGCAATTACGCGGCGGGCGGCGCGGCCATGACGGCCGGTTTCGCCATGCTGGCGGCGACCCATGGGCTCGCGGCCTATCTCATCGCGACATCCCTGCTCGGCGCCGGCTTCGCGTTGCTCGCCAATGTGCCGAGCACTTTCGTGATCGCCCAGACCGTTTCCGCACGTCGCCGCAATTTCATGATCGGCGCCTATCTCGCTGCGGGCGGCGCGGGCGGCGTCGCCGGTCCTCTCATCGCTCATGCGCTGATCGAAGGGGGCGAAGACTGGCGGCTTTACTGGCGTTTCGCCATGGCGCTTATGCTGGCCCTTGCCGCAGCGCTCCTCATCTTTGCGGACAGCCGGTTTTTGAAATCGACGCCGGAAGACGCCAACGCCTCAGCGCCCGAAGCTGACAAGGTCGCGCCGCGAGAATGGACGTTGAAAGAAGCCCTGCGCTCGCCCGCTTTTTACCTCATCGGCGGGGCGTTGATGGCGGCTTATTTTTGCAGCGTTTCCGTATCGAGCTGGGCGGTGACGCATCTCACCGGCCTCGGCCTTTCTGCGGGTTTTGCAAGCGCCATGCTGAGCCTTCATGCGGCGTCAAACGCGTTCGCCCGCGCCGCCGGCGGCGTCGCCGTCAAATCCTTTCGCGCGCGTTATCTTTTGATCGCGGGACTCGCCGCGGAGGCCATGGGCATGCTGGCGCTGTCTTTCGCCACGACGCCCGCCATCGCCGTCGTCTTCGCCCTGTTCGAAGGTTTCGCCTTCGGCATGATCCTGTTCGCAACCACGGTGCTCGCCATCGAATATTTCGGGCTGAAAAACTCGCCCGCCATCCTCGGCGCCATGAATCTTTTCGCGACGGTCGCGATGCTGGGACCCACATTAACGGGGCTGACCGGCGATCTCCTTGGCGGCTTCTCGCCCATCTTCATCGTCTACGGCCTTGGCGCCGCAGTTCTTGGCGCCGCGGCCCTCTTCATTCACAACCCGAACGAAGCCTAAAACCGCATAAAGAAAAAGGCGGCCCGAAGGCCGCCTTTTCCGTTCTTATCGTTTTTTCAGAGATTAGAAGTCGTAGCGAACGCCAAAGTTGATACGCCACGTCGAGACATTGGTGATGATGTCCTGGTCCGCAGCACTCAGGTTGACGTCTGTAAACTCAAACTGAGTGCCATCTGCGGAGAGTTGAGACTCGATGATTGCAGCATTGTGGCCAGACCCGCCGAACGTAACCTCACGATATACGCCCCATTCGTCATTGAGAAGGTTCGTGAAGTTATCGATATCGAGGATCAGGCGAAGTTTGTCGCCATCACGCAGACCCGGCAATTGCTGTTCAAAACGAAGATCAATCTTACCCCACCAGTCGGACTTAAAGCCGTTGCGCGGCGCAATGCCGCCTGCATATTCGCTAAGGCCCGACTCATCGAGATAAGCAAGCAGATCATCGACTTGTTGTTGCGACAACGCAGAGAAGTCGACCAGCGGATCGTTCATGCCTGTCGGGACATAGATCAGCGAACGACGCTCTGAGTCGTCGCTGTCGCCAAACAGGTTGGCGCCGCCGGCAATCGCGTCGGAGCCGCCATTTGTGTCGAAGGTATAGCTGAAATACTTGCCGCTATTGAGCTGGCCAAATATCGACAGTCTGGTTTCGAGATCCCTGAAGAACTCGTAACCGACATCCCAACGCGCCGTGAAATTGTGCTTCACGCCATAGTTGGAGCGCGACACGATCGGGTTGTTGTAGTCAATAGCTGCAACGTTTTCGAAATTTGAAGCCGCTGTCGAGCTAGTCGCCGGATTCACGTCTTCCGCATCCGTATAGGCATAGCCAGCGTAAATTGTGGAATGGAACCGGCCCACATCCCAAGACTTGTTGAAGTAACCCGAAAGCACCAGCGTTTTCGGCGTCGCATCGGAGTTGGTCAGCATCAAGGCGCCGCCATTGCCGTATCCAAACTGGGAGTTGTAGATCGGGCGGCCGTCAGGGGCCGTTCCGATCACGCCCATGTCGAGATTTTTCCAGATATTCGGATTTTCCTGAATGGTGTAAAGCACATCCGCGCCGAACAGCCAGTCCTCACCAAGGCCGATGCCGGACAGGTCGGCATATTGTTTTGCGCCCAGCGTGAAACGCCAGATCGATGACATTTCATATTGCGGATCGACGAGATTGACAGCGCCTGTGCCGGCGAGCGCCGCAGCCGTGTTATCGGCAAGCAGTTCGGCAGGAAGGTTTACGCCATCAAACCCGGCAAGCACCATCGGGTCATTAGAGAACGCGCTGCCAACCGACAGACCTGTGTTTGAAAAGCTGTTCGACAGCCAGACTGTCGGATCGCCGCCAGAGAAACGGCCAACGCCGAAAGTAACATTCAAGCTTTCGGTCGCATCCCAGTTTACGCCAAAACGCGGCTGAATCAGAGACAAATTGTCGAAAGTTGAATTATTGGGAATGCCGAAGCGATCAACCACAGTCTGGTTGAAAGTCGGCTGGTCCTTCATTTTGATGAAATCAAAACGGAACCCGCCCGTCACTGTCACCGTCGGGCTGACTCTCCAGTCATCCTGCAGATAGATGGTGTTAAGGGTGCGCTTGAACGTTGCGGCGCCGTCATCTTCCATGTTGCTCGGCGCGTTCGTATAGAAGATCGACGATGGCATTTGCGCCTGAAGATCGGCGATCGAGTCAAACGAAACCTGACCTTCCGAGAAGGGAACGAACAGATTGAAGGTGTTGAGCCGGTCGCGCTCATAGCCGAATTTGATCAGGTGATCCTCAACGACATACTCGCCTTTGAACTTAAGGTTCCAAACCTTGTTCGCAAGTTCGTTGGCGTGGCGGAATGTGTCCGGACCGACAAACAAGGTGCCGCCGCCCATCGTGTCTATTTCAAACTGGGCGAAATCGGAGCCATTCAAGGAATTCTGCCCCGTCACGCGATCCGTGTGCGATACGCGAATCTCAGTGGAGAAGTTGTCTGACCAATCGGAGAAAAGACGGCCTGAATAGGCCTTCAGGTCTTCGGAACGACGATACCAGTTGGAGGAAAGGCTGAGTTCGCCGAAAGAAGTCGACGTATTCTGCGGAACGACATTATCGCCCTTCGTATTCTGGTAAGCGAGTTCCAGACGGTGGTTGTCATTGATGTAGCCGACCAGCTTGCCGTAAATGCGACGGTCTTTGACCGCGGCGCTCGACAGAACTGAACCCGGGTCGAAATTGTAGACCGAATTCATGATCTGCGTGACTTGGTCAATGTCTGCCTGGGTTACCTCATCAACAGTATTGGCAAAGCTGGAGCCTGCCGGTCCGGTGAAGAACGTATCGGAGCCTTTGAATTTTTCGTAAGCCGCCGTGAAGAACAGACGGTCGGGAATGATCGGTCCCGTAATGACGGCGCCGTAGGATTTTTCGTCCGTTTCCGGCTTGGAAACCGGGTTGCCTTCGATCGAGTCGCCATTCAGGTCCGCAAGGGAATAATCCAAAAAGCCGCGCCCATGGAATTCGTTACTGCCTGTTTTGGTGACAACGTTAACGTTACAGCCGGTGAACCCGCCATATTCCACGTCGATCGGCGCAATCTCGACAGCCACCTGATCCGCAACGTCAAACGGGAAAGGAAGGCGCTGGGTCGGATAGCCGTTATTGTTGAGGCCGAAGTCATCGTTCTGGCGAACACCGTCCACGGTCAGCGAGTTGAAACGTTCGTTCGAGCCCACACAGCGGATGCCGCGCTCAAAGGATTCATCGATGGTGATGCGCGGATCAAGACGGATAACATCTTTGATGTCGCGGTTAAGGACAGGCAGCGTTGCCAGATCGCTCGCGCTGAATACTGCGGACGGGCCGGCTGCGACTTGGCCGACAGTGCTGCGCGTCGCAGTAACGACGATCTCGTCGCTTGACGCTGTGCCTGACAGAACGAAAGGCACATTGACCGTGTCCCCGATAGTGAGGGTAACATCGGAGATTACCTGATCGGCGTAAGAATCGGTGTCGACACGCACGGTGTAACGGCCGCTGACAGACAGGCCGCGGGCGGAGTATGTGCCGCCGCTGCCGGTGGTCGTCGAAGTAGTGGCGCCGGTGGTGACGTCAGTAATCGTCACGCGCGCCCCGGAAACCGGCTGGCCGTTTGCGTTGGTAACGACGCCGCGGATGGCGCCGGTTGTGGCCTGAGCCATGGCCGGCGTCGGCGCAACGACCGTCGTAAAGGCGGTCGTGATCGCAACCGCCGCCACGCCGGCGGAGAGCGTTTTCATTAGCTTCATGTTGATAATCCCCAAGCTGGAACTGGATTGACCGCGGTTTTTTTCGCGGCGCAAAATACGCGACTGGGCCTAGTCACCTTAGATGACAAACATGTGACAGGAAGCCCCGCTTTTCCTGAAACTTCTGCGACGGAATCCCTTCAATCCGGAATGCGCGAGATTGTGGAAAAATCCTCGTGGATTCACGCGAGCTTATCGCTGTGCTGTTACGCCGTAACAGCAGCTTCCACTCAGAGCCTCATGAAATTGACAGCGGGGTGTGTGCGCAATGCAACAGCTCCGCCTACATACGGTCCGGCGCCGAAAAGCCAAGCAGCGACAGAATGAGATCGAGTTGGCCGCCCGCCGTCTGCGCCAGCGTCAGCCGCGAGGCCCGCATGCTTGCATCGCTTTCATCGACAATCCGGCACGCCGCATAGAATTTCGAGAAAGCCTGCGCCAACGCGAAAGCATGATCGCATAACAGATGCGGCAGCCGGCGAGCATAGGCGTCCTGAAGGGCGTCGGCGAACCCGAGCAGCGTGAGGGCGAGGTCCGTCTCCTCGTCCGCGACGAGCTTGACCGGCCCCGCATCGCCTGCGCCGGCGGCCTGCGCCTTGGCGACGACCGACCGCACCCGCACGCTCGCATAGAGCAGATAAGGGCCGGTCTTGCCCTCGAAGGCCATGAACCGGTCAAGATCGAAAATGTAATCGCTGGTGCGCGGATTGGAGAGATCGGCGAATTTCAGGGCGGCGATCCCGACCTGGCGCGCCACCGCCTCGGTTTCTTCGGCGCTGAAGCCTTCGGCGAAGCCGCTCTCCGCAAGACGCTCGCGCGCGCGATCCGTCACCATGTCGATGAAATCGCGCAGTTTCAGGGTCCCGCCCTCGCGGGTCTTGAAGGGCTTTCCGTCCTTCCCGTTCATCGTGCCGAACCAGAGATGTTCGAGCTTCGCCTCGTCGAAATAGCCAGCCTTGTCGACCGCCCTGAAAACCTGCTCGAAATGCAGCCGCTGGCGCGCATCCACCACATATAAGATACGGTCGGGATCGAGCTCGCGTTTGCGGTCGACGATTGTGGCGACATCGGTCGCGTGATAGCCCACCGCGCCTTCGGAATTGATGAAGATGATGGGCGGCATCTCTTTCTTGTCGTCGTCGCGCGCCACGCGAATGATCTGGGCGCCGTCGGACTCCTCGATGATGCCCCGGCTCTTGAGGTCTTCCGTCAATTCCGGGATCAAGGGGTCGGCGTCCGCCTCCCCTTTCCACAAATCGAATTCCACATCGAGATCGGCGTAGTCGCGCTTCATGGCGTTGACGGATAGATCCACAAAATGACGCCATAGAGCCCGGTAGCCGGGCCGTCCGCTCTGAAGCTCCTTTGTCGCCTTGCGCGCAAGGTCAGCCCGGACCGGGTCAGCCTTGCAGGCGGCCGAGGCCGCCGGATACATCTCTTCGAGATCGGCGAGACTGATGGGCGGGTCCGCCGGGAACGGTCCCTTCGCCTCCGGATCGAAATAGACGAGATCCGGCTGACGCAGCCTCAATTCGGAAATGAGCTGCCCCATCTGCAGGCCCCAGTCGCCGAGATGCACATCGCCGGTCACCTTGTCGCCGGCGAAGCGCATGATGCGTTTCAGGCTTTCGCCGATAATGGCCGCGCGCAAATGGCCCACATGAAGGGGTTTGGCCACATTGGGCCCGCCGTAATCGATGACGATCTTCTCCGGCGCAGGTTTCGCCCAGCCGCCAAAACGCCTGTCGGCCGCCAGCGCATCCACGCGCGGCGACAAAAAACCCGCGGAGAGTTTGAGATTGATGAAGCCGGGCCCGGCGACCGAGATCTCTTCGAATTCCGATCGCGCCGAAAGCTTTTCCGCAATGGCGCCGGCGATCTCGCGCGGATTTTTCTTGGCGGCCTTGGCCGCGGCCAGGGCGCCATTGCACTGAAACTGCGCAAGATCGGGACGGTCAGCGACTTTCACCGCGCCCAGGGCGCGATCAAGCCCCTCGCCGGCGAAGGCGTCGCCGACGATTGCGGACAAGTCGTCTTTCAGGGTCATTTCAGATTCGGGAATTTCAGGCTCTTTCCGGAGCGGTTGAAAATCGCCTGCTCCGGCGTGACGGAAAAGCCGATGATGATTTCAAAATTAACCCCCGACACATTGTCGTTGGCGCGCGGGATGACGATCTCATCGATGTCGATGCTCGCCGTTTCCACCGGACGGTCCCCGAATTTCACCTCAACGGGAAATTCCTTCTTGGTGATGACCTCCATGTCCTTGCGGGTCACGGCGACAAAATAGGCAAACATTTTCTCATTCGCCTCGGCCTTCGGCCCCTTCCCGAAGGCGAAATCGATGGTGACGCCCGCCTCGATAGGCTCGTCCTCGAAATAGCGGCAGGTGGAGGTCACATCCACAATCTCGCCGGAATAGGCGATATTCTCGATGGCCTGCTCGCCGTCGAAATCGATGATGCGCGCGGCGTCCTGAAGCACCACGATATTCGGGCACGGGGCCGGATTGCCCTCCCGTTCAGCGCGCGCGCGATCGCTGGCGCAGCCAGCGGCGGCGAGTGCGGCGAAAAGCGCAGCGGCAGGGAGTATGTTCATCGGCCAAAACCTTTATATCTAAACACAAATCGGCCTTGAGGCGGTCATGGGAGAACCCTACATCCGCCTTAAGGACGCCCCTCTTCAGGGGCAGCCTCTCGTAGCCGCTCGCCGCCTAAGGCGCAATGTCCTACAGCCGGGCGGCCGTCGAAGAGCATTTGAAGCCAGAACAGGACCGGCGAGCCCCCGTGCCCACAGATGACGCGCACACAGACGACAATGCGAAAATGCCGCCGCTGACCGTCCGCCTTGCAACGCCCCGTGGCTTTTGCGCAGGCGTGGAGCGGGCGATTCGCACAGTGGAGGAGTCCCTCGCGCTTCACGGCGCTCCGGTCTATGTCCGCCACGAGATCGTCCATAACACCCATGTGGTGGCGCGGCTTTCCGCAATGGGCGCGATCTTTGTGGAAGAAATCGAAGACGTTCCGCCAGATCGGCCGGTGGTGTTCTCCGCCCACGGAGCCCCACAATCGGCGCATGCGGACGCCGAGGCCCGCAACCTCCTCAAGATCGACGCCACCTGTCCGCTCGTTTTGAAGGTGCATTCCCAGATCCGGCGCCATCACCGGTCGGGTCGCACGGTGATCCTGATCGGGCACCGCAATCACCCCGAAGTGGTGGGCTCCGTCGGCCAGGCGCCGGAGGGCGCGGTGATCCTCGTCGAGACCCTCGCCGATATCGCGGCGCTGCCCGCGCTCGACGGGCCTCTTGCCTATTCAACGCAGACGACGCTTTCTGTCGACGAAACCCGGGACATGATCGCCGCGCTGAAACAACGGTTTCCAGAGATCGCCGGCCCCGCGAAAGAAGACATCTGCTATGCGACGTCGAACCGGCAGGAAGCGGTGAAAGCCGCCGCCGCAGGAAGCGACCTCTTCGTCGTGATCGGGTCGCGCACGTCATCCAATTCCGTACGCCTTGTGGAGACCGCCAGGACCGCGGGCGCGGCTGATGCGCTCCTCACCGAAGACGCGGGCGAGTTCGACTGGTCGAAGCTGGCAGGCGTTGAAACCATCGGCGTCAGCGCCGGAGCCTCAGCGCCCGAAATCCTTGTCGAGCAGTTCTTGACCGCGCTCGCGGCGCGCCGCACCTTGCGCATCGACCATATCGAAACCGCACGCGAGGATATCGTGTTCAACACGCCGCTGCGCCTCGCCGGTTGATCCTCGCAAGTCAGGAAGCATCATGATTGAAATTTTCACCGACGGCGCGTGCCTCGGCAATCCGGGGCCCGGCGGCTGGGGCGTATTGATCATCGAAAACGGCGATCGGCGCGAGCTTGACGGCGGCGAAGCGGAAACGACAAACAACCGCATGGAAATGCTGGCCGCGATCCGGGCCCTGGAAGAAACCCCCAAGGGCGCGCGGATCGTCCTTCACACAGACAGCCAATATGTGAAAAACGGCATTACGAGCTGGATTAAAGGCTGGAAGCGCAATGGCTGGAAGAACGCCTCGAAACAGCCCGTGAAAAACAAGGACCTCTGGGAAAAACTCGACATCCTTGCCGCGGAGCGCAATGTAGACTGGCGCTGGGTGAAAGGTCACGCAGGGCACGCAGAAAACGAACGCGTGGACGACCTCGCAAGAAAGGCGGCGCAGACTTTCGTCTGACGCCGCAACTTCTTTCTAAAGCTGGCCGAGCATGTGTTCGGCGCTGGAGACATCGAAGGCGCCCGGCGCCTCGACATTCAGGTGCTTGACTTCGCCGTTTTCGATCACGGCTGAAAAGCGCTGCGCGCGCTCGCCCATCCCGAAGCCCTTGCCGTCCATGGTAAGACCGACCGCGCGGGCGAAGTCGCCATTGCCATCGGCCATCATCACGACCTTGTCGCTGGCGTTCTGGTTCTTGCCCCAAGCGTCCATGACAAATGCATCGTTTACGGACATACAGACGATTTTGTCCACGCCCTTGGACTTCAGCTCATCCGCCTTTTCGACAAAGCCCGGCAGATGCTTTGCAGAGCAGGTCGGCGTAAATGCGCCGGGTACGGAGAATAAAGCGACCTTGCCCTGACCCAGAAGCTCGCCCGTCTGCACGGCCTGGGGCCCCTCGCCCGTTGCCACCATCACTTTTACGTCAGGGATTTTGTCGCCGACCGATATGCTCACCTGTCTATCTCCTTTGTTGGATTCGCGGCGTTTTTAGGCTTCCGGAGAGCCCTCGTCCACCGCCAAAAGGGGCCCTTGCATCACTGCAGCGTGAGCCCTACCTTCAACAGTCATGGATATAGACTCATCCGCGCCTGAATCCGATGACGACAGGGATTATCTTGGCGGCCAAATGCTGATCGCCATGCCCAATATGGGCGATCCCCGTTTCGAGCGATCTGTCATCTTTGTTTGCGCACATGACGAGGAGCACGCCATGGGCGTGATCGTCAACAAGCCTCTGGATGACATCGGCCTTTCCGAATTGTTGCAGCAGCTTGAAATCGCGCCGCAGGAGAACGCCGATGACACGCCGGTCTTCTTTGGCGGGCCTGTGCAGACCGAACGCGGCCTTGTGCTGCACACGCTCGACTATCAGCTCGACACAACCCTTGCGCTTAGCGAACGGCTCGGACTGACGGCGAGCCGCGACATCCTCATCGATATCGCCGGCAAGGAAGCGGAGCGCCCGGCGCCAAAGCGCTACCTTCTGGCGATTGGCCATGCCGGTTGGGGCGCAGGCCAGCTCGAAAAAGAAATCGCCATGAACGCATGGGCCCATTGCGAGCCCGATGAAGAGATGATTTTTTCCGGCGCCCACGAACCCCTATGGGACCGCGCATTGGCGAAACTTGGCGTGACCACCGCCATGCTCTCGCCGGAATGGGCCTCGGTGCGCGACGAAGACCAGCCTTTGAATTAAGGCTGGTCCCGCCTTTCATTGTGAAATCTTTATTTTGGTGTTCTGGCGCTAACGCAAATCGCGTTCGCCGCCCCAAAGCCGCCAGCGGCGCGGACGGTCTTCCTCGTTATCTGCATCTGCGAAGGACGGCTCAAACGCAGCTTTCCCGTCTTCGCTATCCGATTGCTCCGCGCGGCTTTCCCCGACAGATGCATCGGCAGGCGCGTCGAACGAAGATTTGCCCTCTTCATCTTCAGTTCGGAGCGAAGTCGTATTGAGAGGTTCCGCTTCAGCCGTATCAGCATCCGCAGTGGGCGCAGGCTTTGGCTCCGGGACATATTCCTGCGCGACAGGCTTGCCGAAGGCGTAACCCTGGCCGTAAGCGCAGCCCATTTGGCGAGCTTTCGAAGAAGCGGCTTTAGTTTCAACGCCCTCGACAATCACCTTCAGGCCAAGATCCTTGCCAAGCCCGGCGAGCGAAGCGAGGATTTTCGCGCCGTCGCCGCCGGATTCGAGATCGCTGGTGAAGGACTTGTCGATCTTCAAATAATCGAAATCGTATTTCCTCAGATTGGAAAGACAGGTGAAGCCCGCGCCGAAATCGTCAAAGGCGAGCGCCACGCCGGCGTCTTTCAGCTTGCGGAAAACATCGCCCGCCAGCTTCGCATCGGAAACGGCGTCTGCTTCCGTCAATTCAAGCACAAGCGACTTTTTCGGCAGGTCGTATTTTGACACCGCCGCCCGTACGGCTTCGAGGAATTCCGGTTCGCGTATCTGTCCCCAAGAAACATTCATGGCGACAAAAAGGTCCTTGCGCTTTTCTTTTTTCAGCGCGCCGGCGAGAAACGCCGCTGCCTGTTCGAGCATGGTGGCCGCGAGCGCTCCTCCTTCACCAATCCGTTCGGCTGCGCGCACAAATCGTTCCGGGCCTTCCTCGGCGCCGGCTTCCTGTCCGCGCCAGCGGGCCAGCGCCTCATATCCTGCGATCTTTTCATGATCGAGAGCGACGATTGGCTGGAACGCCGCCACGATATCGCCATTGGCGAGTGCGGTGGAAAGTTTCGCGGTGATGGGATCGCTCGGAGCGGGCACGATCGCCGCCTCGGTGGCCGAGCGCAAGCGCGCTTCATTGACCCCGTTGCCGCTCAGCGCCGCATTCTCGACGAACGCGACAATACGCTCGATCTCGCCCGACTGCTCATCCGCCGCCCGTGCGCCGCGCATGCGGATGATGCGGCCGTCATAAAGCTTGAGCGAAACATCGAACGGCCCGTCCACCGGCGCCAGAAGCTCGCTGTCGAAACGCTCGGCATCGTCGGGATGGATGAAATTACGCAAGGCGTCTGGCGTGAAAGGCGCATCGGAATCCGCACCCATCAATTGCGGCAGCGATTCGGTCTGATCGACGGCGTCATGCCCCCAGTCCCATATGGCGACGCCCGAATAATCCAGCACGCGCGCAATCTGGCTTTCGAGAACGATTTCCGCCCGCTCGCGCTGGGCGCGCACTTCACGCTGACGCGACGGCGCCTCATGGGACGTGCGGATGCCGAAATCGATATTGGCGGGCTCGACCATTTGCGACGCGCCGGTTTCCGTGAGCGCAACGATGCTCGCAGCAAGAATGCCGAGAGTGAACAGACCATGGGAGGCGAAGGCCGCAAGCGCCGAGCCTTCGGCTGCAAACATGCCGAGAAGCGGCGCGGCCGCCGCCATCAGAACGCCTGGCAGAACAAGACGCGCGCCGGTGTCGCCCCGGATCGCCTGGGTCAGCGACAGAGCCACGGCGAAGCCGCCGACACCCATCAGCGCCCAGCGCATCATCGGCGCAAGATCGATACGGTCGAAAAAGTTGATGATCCCCATGCCGCCAATGACGAGCGCCACGGTGAACATCACGCCGCCGAGCAACGGATTGTAACGCGCCGCGCCGATTGAGGCGGAAAGGAAAACAATGGCCGATGCCGCGAACAGGGCCTGCATCATCACCCCGGCCTCGGCGGGCAAGGAGGACATGAAGCCGAGCCAGGAGAATTCCAGCGCCGCCGCGCCCGCAACCATCAGGAGCGCGCAAACCGCCAGGCCGCTCCGCCGGATCGCCGCATAACCGGCGAGAAAAGCCATGGCGACGATAAAGGCGCCCGCCACTGCGCCGCGCATCAATTCGGCCTGCGCGAGCCCTGCAAAACCCTCTGACAACCCGAAAACACCCACTGTCATCATAATTTGTTCGCCCCGAGCCCCTTTTGTTAAGCCACAATGCCGCAAATGCGGCCAGGTTACCCATTCCCCACAAGAAACGGGCCAAAACGCCCCATTTCGCGTTCGCCGGCCCGCCCTTGGCGCCATCTGAAACAGCGCTCTTCGCCCTTATGCATATCTTCACGCGAGCGTGACATTATCGCAAGGGGCGGCGCAGGCGTTAGGGATAATTTTTCACTCTATTCGCCGCAAAAAGCCTGATTAGGACAGCGTGGCCGCGGCCTTCCTGTGGTCAGCCGCCGTAATGGCGTAGATATCGTGGTCGCGCCATGCGCCGTTAATCTTCAGATAATCGCGGGCGCGTCCCTCCCGGACAAAGCCGCTGCGCTCGAGCAACTTTTGCGACGCAATATTCCCGGGCTGGCACGCCGCGACGATCCGGTTGAGACCAAGCCGTTCGAAGGCGTGGGATTTGAGCGCCGCAACCGCCGCCGCGCCATAGCCCCGCCGCGTGAAAGGCGCGCCGACCCAATAGCCGAGGACGCCGGATCGGGATGCGCCATAGCGGATATTGGTGAGGGTCGCCCCGCCCACCAGCACATTGTCGCTGAGGCGGAAAACAAGAAGCGACAGCCCGCCGCCGCGACGCGCCTCGCGATCGTAATTTCTGAGGCGCCGCTTGAAGGCCGACAGGGTCGCCTGCTCCGGCGTCCAGCTCTCCTCCCATTCCGTCAAATGCGCACGGCTGCGCTCGCGCAAGGAAAGCCACGCCGGATAGTCGGAGACTGCTCCAGCGCGCAGCAGCACCGGGTCCTGAACCAGCAGCGGCTGAAAGGCGGGATTGGAGGGCGCGGGAGCGAACAGCATCCGCGTCTTATAGCGCGAACCGGCAGGTTGGGGAGAGCCGCATGGGGCAGTTCGGTCTAACTCTAGGCTGTGTCGAATACCCTTGCGACGGCGTCCGCCTTGCTCGGCCCCACAATGGAAATGGCGCAGGGCCCCTCCAGCGCGCGTTTCGCGCAGCGCTGCATGTCGGCAACCGTGATCGCATCGATGCGCTCAAGAATTTCGTCCGCATCCATTAGCCGTCCGAACGTAAAGAGCTGGCCCGACGCCGCCTCGATCCGGTTCGCCGGGCTTTCCAGCCCCAGCATCAGGGATGAGCGCAGCAGCGCCTTGCCCCGCGCGATTTCTTCATTCGTCATCGCCTCCGCCGTCGCCGCCATTTCCTCCCGGATGAGTCGCGCGGCTTCGGGAATATGCCTCGCCTCGGCGTTTACATAGGCGCCGAGCAACCCGGACTGCTCAAACCCGTCCGCAAAAGCATAGACCGAATAGGCGAGCCCCCGCTCCTCGCGCACTTTCTGAAACAGGCGCGAGGACATGCCGCCGCCGAGAACATCCGCATAAAGACGGGTTGCGAAATAATCCTCATGGCCCGACGCAACGCCAGGAAAGGCGACGGCGAGATGAGTCTGTTCGATCTTGCGGGGGTCGTGAAGGAGCCCGCCCTGAAACTGAGGCGCCGTTCGCGCCGGCCCGGCGCCGTTCGCTGTGAAGTCCGAAAAAAGGGTTTCGGCGGTTTTCAAAAGCGCATCTTCGTCAACGGCGCCAGATGCGGCGATAATCATTTCCTCGGGCCGGTAACAGCGGGACATGAATTTGCGCAAGCTTGCCGGGCTCTGCGCGCGCACGCTGTCGGGCGTGCCGAGGATCGGCCGGCCCAGCGGATGGGCGCCCCACGCCGCTTCGGTCAGCTTTTCAAAGACGACATCGTCCGGCGTATCTGCGGCTTCGCCGATTTCCTGCACGACCACTTCATGCTCTTTTGCAAGCTCGACTTCATCGAAAAGCGGATTGGCGAGAATGTCCGCGAGAATATCCGCGCCGAGCACGAGATCGTCTTTAAGAACGCGCGCATAATAACCGGTGCGCTGGTGGCTGGTTGCGGCGTTGAGATAGCCGCCCACACCTTCGATCTCTTCGGCGATGGCGAGCGCGGAGCGGGTCTTCGTGCCCTTGAACGCCATATGCTCGAGCAGATGCGCGATTCCGTGTTCCTCAGGGGTTTCGTCGACGGAGCCGGTCTTCACCCAGACGCCGAGCGCGGCGGTTTTCAACTCCGGCATGGGATCGGCGACGACGCGAACGCCGTTTTTCAACGTGTGAATATTTGTCATAAAATCAGTTTCCGAAGGCGCCGCGGATGAGCGCCTTCACTTCTTGCGGATCGGCGGGCGCGCGCTCCATCTCTTCGGGACGGTCGAAGAGATCGGCATAGGAAGCGGGCAGCGCAGGCGATTTTCCGGTCGCCTCCTCCACCGCCTCGGGGAATTTCGCCGGATGCGCCGTGGACAGCGTGACGATCTTGCCGTCAAGCGCCCCCATCTGACGCAGACGCATCGCCGCGGCGCGACCCACCGCCGTATGCGGATCGATGAGCTCGCCCGTCTCTTTATAATGGCGCGCGATCTCGGCGAGGGTTTCCTCCATGGAGACTGCGTCTGAGACAAAGTCTTCACGGATCGCTATTAGCGTTTCCTCGTCGATTTTCATCCCTTTCTTTGCCGCAAAGTCTTCCATGACGTGGCGCAGGGCGTTTGCGTCGCGGTTTTTGGCTTCGAACAAAAGCCGCTCGAAATTGCTGGCGACCTGAATGTCCATGGAGGGCGACGCCGTCGGTTTCACCGAAGCCGGCGTGTAATCGCCATAGGCAATCGCACGATGCAAAATGTCATTGGCGTTGGCGGCGACGCCGAGTTTCGCAATGGGAAGTCCCATTCGTTTGGCCGCATAGCCGGCGAAGACGTCGCCGAAATTTCCCGTGGGCACGACGAAGTTCACGGCTTCATCGCCATCGGCGATTTGCGCCCATGCGGTGAAATAATAGACCGTCTGCGCCGCCAGCCGCGCCCAGTTGATGGAGTTGACGCCGGACAGCCGCACATCGCGCACGAACGCTTCGTCGGCGAACAGGGTTTTGACGATCGCCTGACAATCGTCGAACGAGCCTTTGACCGCGATATTCATGACATTGGGCGCAATGACAGAGGTCATCATACGTTGCTGCACGGCCGAGACGCGGCCTTCCGGATGCAGGACGACGACATTGACGCGCGAACAGGATTTGAGCGCCTCAATCGCCGCCGACCCTGTATCGCCAGATGTCGCGGCAATGATCGTCAGGCGGCGGTCGCGCCGTTCGAGCGCTGCATCGAATAGCCGCCCGAGGATCTGCATCGCGAAATCCTTGAAGGCGAGCGTGGGCCCGTGAAAGAGCTCCAACATCCAGTCTTCAGGGGCCAGCTTGACGAGCGGCGCGACGCGATCGTCCGTAAACGTCCCATAGGCCTCAGCCGTCATGGCCGCGAGCTCTTCTTTCGTGAAACTCTCCCCGGCGAACAGGGCCAAAATCTCCGTCGCCGCCTGCGCATAGGGCAGCCCGCCAATGCGGCGCGCCTCATCGGCCGGAATGCGCGGCCAGCTTTCGGGCATATAGAGCCCGCCATCGGGCGCGAGCCCGGCGAGCAATGCACCCTCGAAATTAACAGGGGCCGCGCCCCCTCTGGTGGAAATGTATTTCATGGCCGCTTTCTAGGCTCAGCGCACCGCTGGCGGCAATTCGCAGAAAAGGAATTTTTCCTCGTAAAGCGCGCCGATCAGGAGTTTGTTCCTGACCCGCGCCGCCACGGTGACGGCGGACTGCTCCGATCCGTCATTGCGATAGACCGTCTGAGCGTCGCCATCCGGGTCCACCCGAAGGACTTCGGATGGTGCCGTCGCCTGAGCGTCCCCGGCGAGACCCGGCAAGGCAAGCGGCTTCGGCAGAGCGCCGACCCACACGGCGCCGGAGGCGTCCACATTGATATTGTCCGGCGAGGCGCCGAGCGGGATGGTTTCGCTGAGCGACAGGGCGCCTGTCTGAGGATTGCGGTCGAAAACCTTCAGCGCATTGCCGGCGGTCTCCGCCGCATAGAGCTTGCCTCCATCGGGCGATAGCGCCAGCCCGTTGGCGAAGCGAAGCCCCTCGGCCGCAATGCGCCAGACATCGCCATCCACATAGAATACCTGGCCGGAGCCGAGACGCATCAGGAAATGGAAATTGGCGATGAAGGCGTCGCGGCCGGGCCGCACGTCATTGGTCACGTAAAACTGGCGCGGGCCCACCGCAACGACATTATTGGGGCTGGTCAGCCGACGCTCCCTGAAGGTCTCCAGGTGAACAAGGTCGCCATTTTCCGTCACGTCATAAAGTTCAACAGCCTTCGCGGCTTCATTCACAACAAACAAACGCCGGATATCGCCATTTTCAAAGTAGCTAAGACCATATGGCCGGAAAGCGTCTGGGACGCCGCCCGTACGGTCGCGAAAGCCCGCCGCCGACAAAGGATCGTTCACGTCGAAGACATGGATCGCCCCGCGGGCCTTCTCTTCCCGCCTATCGAGGGAGGAGATGAAGGCGCGGCCTCCGGCCTCGTCCACTTCAATATCTTCGGGCCCGGCGATGCCGGTCACCGGCGCACAAGCGGCCAGCGCCACCGGATCGATCCCGGAAAACTGGTTGAAAGCCATGAGGCGCAGAAACGCCGCCGCCCCGGCCCCGAGAAGAATCACCAGCAAAAACAACCAGAAACGCATTACCAAGCGGCCAGATCAGGGGCGGAAAGGACACAATTGTGCGACGGAAGACCTTACAAGATCATAACATTGCACCTGCGAACAGACCAGCATCGCATTTACCCTGGTTTTTTGGGAATGTTTGAGATTCTTTGACTTTCTGGGGCTTGCAGAGGGGCCGGAGCCCGCGTATATGCCCCGCTCTCATTGAAATCCGTTCGATCGCCTGCAGAGGACCCGCCGTCATGAAAAAAGATATCCATCCGGATTACCACACGATCAAAGTCGTGATGACCGACGGCACGTCCTATGAGACCCGCTCCACCTTTGGGGAGCCGGGCGCGACGATCAATCTCGATATCGACCCCACCTCGCACCCAGCCTGGACCGGCGGTCCGCAGAAGGTCGGCGAGCGCGGCCGCGTCTCGAAATTCAATCAGAAATTCGGCGCTTTCGGCCTGAAAAAGTAAACGGAGTTTCTACGCTAAAACGAAAAGCGGGCCCGGCGGCCCGCTTTTTTATTATTGGATCAAAAACCTCCACCTCCGGTGGAGGATTGGAAGAGTTCCACATTGTAGGAAAGATACCTCCACGCTTGGACCATTGCCGTGGTT
>PAIP01000072.1 GCA_002704915.1 Parvularcula sp. | reverse complement strand
CCTGAAAGTATGCGTCGCCTACCTCGCAAAACGCTGGAACCGAAAACCGCGAAAAAAGAAATCCGCCTGATCAACCAGCGCTCTTCGCCGAACGCTTACAGAAACGCTCCCTGAAGCCGTCATCATTCAGTGCGCTCATAACGACACCTACGGGGACTGGGTGTCGGAATATCTGATACCGGTTTTGCGAGAGGCGCCCCTGTCTGCGCCTTTGCTAATGCCGGCAAAGGTCGCGGCGAAGTTTTATGCGAAGCGCGATCTTGAGAGGTTATGCGTCGACTGGCGTTCGATTGACCGCCCTTTGCTTATCGAGAAGGCGCGCATTCTCCGGCAACAGAAGTTCTTCGTGCATTTTCCTGAAAACGAGGCGCGGCTGTTGCGCGGAATTTTCGGCGAACCTCGTTATGCGGCCCGTCCCGGCGGTGTTGTTTATCTTTCGCGTCACGGAGAAGTTTCCGATGTCGCGGAACGGCATTACCCCAGTCTTCTGGTTGAAGATCTCGTGAAAGCGGCAGGCGGGCGGGTTATCCGCACCTGCGAAGCCTCGCCGGAGAGCTACGCTGCGGTCGCCCATGAGGCGGAAACGGTGATCTTCGATCATGGCTCTGCTTTCTACAACACGCTAGGATGGCCCGTCCGGCGAGTTGTGGAGATTGTCGATGACGCTTGGTGGAACAATGCCTTTTTGATGCTTTCGAACGCTATTGGCATCAACGATTATACGATCATCCGCGGTGATCGCGGCGATCGGCACGTAAAGGATATGCTTGCGCCAGTGCTTGAGGCGCCGCTTGACGCAAGCGCGGCGACCTGATTGAAAGCGCCTTCCTGGCCTCGCCGCCGTTCGATCCGGCGCATGAGGCGACAGAATAGCGATGAATTAAAGAACAGGACCCTCATAAAATGGGCAGACGGCGCAATAAAAAAGGCCGGCCGGTTTCCGGTTGGCTGATCATCGACAAGGCGTATGACTTCGGCTCGACCGAAGCGGTTTCCAAGGCAAAATGGCTGTTTCAGGCGCAAAAGGCCGGACATGCGGGCACGTTAGATCCGCTGGCGACGGGCGTGTTGCCTATCGCTTTCGGGGAGGCGACAAAAACCTCCGGTTTTGTCATGGATGCGCAAAAACACTATCGTTTTACGGCGCGCTGGGGCGAGGCGCGGTCCACGGACGATGCGGAAGGCGATGTGATTGCAACCTCCGACAAGCGTCCTTCTCGTGATGAGATTGAAGCTGTGTTGCCCCGGTTCACAGGCGAGATTGAACAGATTCCACCACAATTTTCAGCGATCAAGGTGCAAGGCGAGCGTGCTTATGACATCGCCCGTGATGGCGAGAAAGTGAAGCTTGAGCCGCGTCAGGTGATGATCCACGATCTTAGAATCATTGAAATGCGCTCCGATGATGAAACTGTATTCGAAGCTGTGACGGGCAAAGGCGCCTATGTGCGCGCCCTGGTGCGCGATATGGCTCGCGCGCTCGGGACCGAAGGTTATGTTGCAGAACTTCGCCGGCTTGCGGTGGGGGCCTTGCGCGCCGAAGACGGAATTACGCTTGATGCTCTTGAAGCGATGGAAACGGTGGAAGAACGCGATGCGGCGCTATTGCCGATCACCCATGCGCTTGCCGCCATGCCCCAGGCCGTTATCGACGGTCCGCAGGCGGACAAACTCCGGCGCGGCCAGGCTGCGGTCGTCTCACCGGCGACGGCGAAAGGCGTTCGCGGCGACGCCGCGGGCGTCATTGAGGGCGTCCTTGCGGTCCTCCACGATGACGCTGTGGCGATTTGCGAGCTCGACGGCCTCAAGCTGAAGCCGAACCGCGTTTTCAACGCCTGAGAGGCGATATTTCAGCCATAACGGGCAAGTGCGAGTTCGGCGGTTCTCCAGGCTTTCGCCGCCGTTTCGAGCCAGGCGAGGCCGGCGCGGATTTCCTCTGCGGCGGCGTTGCGTCCATGATTGAGGATCTGCGCCCGCGCCGCGGCGTCATAGGCTCGGTCAGGATTTTTAGAATAGACCTTTGTGACGGGGCCAGAGAGAGCGCGCGCTACGCGGTCCATCGGCGCGCTTACGCCGAGATGCCTGCATAGGGCTGCAAGTTGGTCATGCGGGCTTCGAAGAAATCGGTCGAAATCAATCTCGAAAAAATCCCGCTGAGCAAAAGCAATGGACGTGGTTTCGGTCAGCCAGCACAAAGCGGCCAGTTCGCCCGGCCTCAGGTCGCTCATGCGCTGGGGCCATCCGGAGCGCGCGTTCCAGCGCCGCAACCGTAATTGTCCGTAGGCGCGCAAATCCCCTTTCACGCGCGGTCTGCCAAGAACGGTGGCGAGATAGGTTTCCGGACGGACATAAACGAAAGCCACCGGCGCGTTCGGGGACAAATCATCCACAATGTCATTGCAGATGCTGGTGGCCTTGATCACGACTGGCGCGCCGCAGCACCATGCCTTTTCGAACATCCTGATGCGGTCAACCCGTTCCTGTCGCATTAAAAAGGCGCCGCCGTCAAAACTTTGCACAGCCTCAACGGCAAAGGTGCGAAGCGGCAACGGTTCGCGCAGGCTCCTCGCGCCGGAGGCGGCCTCAACGAGCCGAGAGATCAGCGTCGAGCCGCAATGGCTTACATGCAGAATGTAGGATGGCGGGGCGCCGCCGGGCGCGGTGGCGCAGGCATCGCGAAACGCCGCCCAGGCAAGCCATTGGGTCGGCGTGGACGGTCCGACAGCCCGTTCATCGAGAAAACTCGCCTGCGCCTGGTCTCTCAGCGAGAGCCTTGCCAGCAAAACCTGATCCTGTGTCAGATCGAGCATTACGGGCAGAACTGCAGGGTCCTTCCCCACCGCCATAGAAGGAGACTGAACAGGCGCTATCGTCATGCGCTATGCACACCAACTTACGTCAACAAAAGCCCCAGTCCCGCGGGCAGCTTGCCTTGCCGCGGCGGGATTACAAATACGCTTCGTCGCATTGTCGACAGACAGAGCCGTGATTGCGGCGAAACGAGCAGAATGCGGAAATGACCTATGGGCGGATTTTCCAGGCCGTCACTGTCCCAGGATTCCAGTTCGGCACAATCACGAGATCGCCGAACATGGTGAGATCGTTTTGGAGAACGCCGTCTTCGCGGGTGTCAACGAGTTTGGCGGCTTCTCCTTCGGGCGAGACGTAATAAATGACCCCCGGAAAGGATGACACAAGCCATCCGCCGCCGGGAACAAGACCGATGCCGTCGGCGTTTTTCATGTCCGTGGCGATCTCGGTCAGAGTCCCTTGCGTGTCGGCGGCGTAAAGCGAACCGCTGGCCATGGTCGCAATGTAAAGAGTGTCGCCGTCGCCCAGCACGCCATTGACGCCGCCAAGACGGTCGTCTTCCAGCCAGAGCATGGATTGATCGCCATCAATCCGGTGAATTTTTCCTGCGCCTGAATCGGACACAAAGATCCCGCCCTGCCAGACGGTCATGTCATTGAGAAACTGCGCACGATCGATCTCGACGGCGCCAAGCGGCTCGCCGCTTTCAACATCGAAAATAAGCACCTGATCGATGTCAGTGACGTAAAGCCGACCGCCAAAAACAGCCATGCCCTTGGGCGCATTCATTCCCTCAGCGAATTTCTCTGTGATGATCTCGCCGTCATCGGAGAGGATAGAGATCCATCCCTCACCGTCTTTGCGGTCCGGCTCGCCGGCGACATTGGAGATGAAAAAACGGCCCCCGCCCTCACCGGTGGCGGGCGCTGCGGCGACGCCCTCCGGCGCGGAAAAGCCCTCTGCTATCCAAAGCTTTTCCAGGTCCGGCGTGCTTTCTATACCCGCAGCTTCCGGCGTTTCTTTTTCTCCGCCGCAGGCGGCACTCAAAGCGAGCAGTAAAAAGGCGAAAGGCCGCATGACATCCCCGGATTTTTACAGGCGCGAGTGTCGCTGTTCTCGCTGCCAGGATCAACCGGCCTTAATCTTCATGCTTTTCAGTATTCGGAATATGGACGAGAATATCTCCGGGCTGACAGTCGAGAACTTCGCAGATTTTATCGAGCGTTTCGAATTTAACGCCCTTCATGGCACCGGATTTCAGCTTTGAAAGATTGGCCTCGGTCGCGCCGATGGCGGCGGCGAGCTCTTTCGATTTCATTTTTCGCAAGGCCAGCATCACATCCAGCCTGATGACGACCGCCATGCTGCGCGCCTTAAAGATACTGCTCGGTTTCGGTTTTGTAGCGTTGCGCCTCCACCAGCACAAACGACACCATGAAAAAGACGCCTGCGGCGAAGATCAAAGACATGTGCTCGGTGTTGATGTTGATATGGGTCCAAAAGGGCGCGTCATGCTCCCCCATGGCCCAGCGCCGCGCGCCCGATGTGACGACGTCGAAAAAGGCGGCGAGCATGGTGAAAAGCGAAAAGGCTCGCAGATGAAGTGCGCCGCGCGCATCGATAAACTCGCCCTTGCGGAATTGCATGAAAAGCCGCTGCAGCCTGTAGAGGGCGTAGAGCCAGGCGGCCGTTGCCGGAACGCCGACGAGAAACCCTAAAAGCCGCGCGTCCTCGCGCGGCGGGGTTTCAGCCAGCACCAGCGTGTTATCGCCGAAATTATAGCCGCCGAACCCCCAATAAATGACCGGCAGGGCGAGGGCGAAGAGGGCAATCAGCGGTATCAGCCAGAGAAAGCCGAGGCTTGCTCGCTGCAGCCAGGCATGGGTGCTTGACATAAGCCATTTCTTTCTTTAATCGATAATAAATTATCGAATTTAGATAATTTCATGTCGCTTTTTGACAGTGACGCGGCGTCGCCGACTTGGCAAGCCCCGATGCAGCGGGAGAGGCTTTATGGAACTTGCGGCGACACTTGCCCTGTGGTGGGCGCCGGTAATCGTGTTGGCGCTGCTCTTCCGGCTTATTGGCGTCTCGGGCCTTCGCTTCGGCTGGCTGTTGACGGCCATCGGCGTTTACGCGGCTTACACGCTTGCGATCCTGGAAGGCGGCCCGCTGATCCCGCTTGAGCAATATGTGGGCGCGCTTGACTGGAACTGGGCCGGCAAGATCGCCGCGATTGCGACGACGCTTATCGTGTTTGCTGTTCTCGCCATGGCGACCAAAGCCGTCTCCTTCGAAAGCGCCGGCTTCACCCTGCGTCAGCGACCGGGGTCAGTCATTCCCGCGCTCATCATGATCGCCTTTCTGGCAGCGAGCGGAATCGGGCTGGAAATGCTCGCGGCGGATGGACGGTCTTTGTCGCCGGAGCGGCTCTTATATCAGGCGACCATGCCGGGCCTCGATGAGGAGTTGTTCTTTCGAGGCCTGTTTCTCGCTGTGCTCGGGGCGGCGATCCCCTCAGGCGGACTCAACCTTCTGGGCGCGCGGATCACCGTCGCCGGGCTCCTGATGACGCTGCTCTTCGGCCTCGGCCATGGGGTCGGGATCGAGGACGGAAAGCCCTTCGTGAGCTGGATTTTCATCGTGGTGACTGCTTATTTCGGGTTTGGCCTGCTCTGGGTCCGAGAGCGCACCGGCAGCGTTCTTATCCCCCTAATCGGGCATAATGTGATTAACTTTTCAGGCTCGTTTTTCTGAGGATATTTGAGCGCTCCGGGCGGGTCGCCGCCCTTGCATCCCGCCCCCTTTTCCCCCATAAGCCGCCCATCTTTTCCGACCCTGCTGGACGGCGTCCCGGCGGGGCCGTCATTTCCAGGGGCGCCGCGGAGAAAGCGATGTCGATTACGGCTGGCCGTAAGGCTGAACTCATCAAAAAATTTGCCAACAAAGACGGCGACACAGGCTCGCCGGAAGTGCAGGTCGCGATCCTGTCGGAGCGCATTGCGAACCTCACCGAGCATTTCAAGGATCACAAGAAGGACAACCACTCGCGCCGCGGGCTCTTGAAAATGGTGTCTCAGCGCCGCCGGCTTCTGGACTATGTGAAGCGCAATGACGAAGCGCGCTACCAGAAGCTGATCCAGGAACTGGGTCTGCGCCGCTAAAAGGCGACCGGCGCCGCTCCCAAAGGAGCGGCGCTTTTCATAAGACCGGGCGAGGAGACGATAGGGTATGAAATTTTCCGGAACATCGGCCATTGTCACCGGCGGCGCCTCCGGGCTTGGCGGCGCTACCGCCGCTGCGCTGGCGGGTGAAGGCGTCAAGGTTGCGATCTGGGATTTGCAGGAAGACAAGGGCGAGGCCCACGCCAAGGAGATTGGCGGCGTTTTCTGCAAGACCAATGTCGCCGATGAAGACAGCGTCAAGGCGGCGCTTGAAAAATCCGTCGCGGCGAACGGATCCCCATGGATTCTCGTCAATTGCGCGGGCATTGGCACGGCTGAAAAAACGGTCGGCAAGAATGGCGTTCACCGTCTCGACCATTTTAAGCGCGTGATTGAGATCAACCTCGTCGGCACCTTCAACTGCATCCGCCTTGTCGCCGCGGAAATGGAAAAAAACGATCCGCAGGCTGACGGCGAACGCGGCGTCATCATCAACACCGCCTCGGTCGCGGCTTTCGACGGCCAGATCGGCCAGGCCGCCTATTCCGCCTCCAAAGGCGGCGTTGTGGGCATGACCTTGCCGATTGCGCGCGACCTCATGAATATCGGCGTGCGCGTCAATACGATTGCGCCCGGCATTTTCTGGACGCCGATGATGGCGGGCATGGACCAGAAGGTTCAGGACGCGCTTGCCGCCATGGTGCCCTTCCCGAAACGTCTCGGGAAACCCGAAGAATACGCCTCCCTCGCACTGGAGATTTGCCGCAATACGATGATGAACGGCGAAACGATCCGGCTCGATGGAGCCATCAGAATGCAGCCGAGATAAACGCAAGCGCCGCCCGAAAGGGGCGGCGCCAAACTATCCGGCTTCATGCAACGGCGTTTCGCGATCCGCGCGGAGCGCATCACGAAAGAGAAGAGAAAATATGTTCAATATCACGAAAAAATCGATGGAATGGGGCGGTCGCACGCTGACCCTCGAAACGGGGCGCGTGGCGCGTCAGGCCGACGGCGCGGTGCTCGCCACCTATGGCGATACAACAGTGCTCGCTGCGGTCACGGCTGCGAAAGAACCGAACCCGAATCTGGATTTCTTTCCCCTTACCGTTCACTACATCGAAAAATTCTATGCTGCGGGCCGCATTCCCGGCGGTTTTTTCAAACGCGAAGGTCGTCCGACGGAAAAGGAAACGCTGACATCGCGTCTGATCGACCGTCCGATCCGCCCGCTTTTCGTCAAAGGCTTCAAGAATGAAGTCAACGTCATCTGCCAGGTTCTGAGCCACGATCTCGAAAATGATCCGGATATTGTCGCGATGATCGCGGCGTCTGCGGCGCTGACGATTTCCGGCGTTCCCTTCATGGGGCCCATCGGCGCGGCGCGGGTCGGATACATCAATGGCGATTATGTTCTGAACCCGCAGAACGATGAGATGCCGGAAACCCAGCTCGATCTGGTCATGGCGGGCACGGCGGACGCGGTGATGATGGTGGAATCGGAAGCCAAAGAGCTTTCCGAAGACGTCATGCTCGGCGCCGTCAATTTCGGCCACAAGGCGGCGAAAGAAGCAATCGATTTTATCATCGGCTTTGCCGAAGAATCCGCGAAAGAGCCCTGGGATTTCACGCCGCCGGACAATTCCGAACTGGAAGAAAAAGTTCGCGGCGTTGTCGGCGAGGACGTCAAGGCCGCCTACAAGATTGTCGTGAAGCAGGATCGCCAGAACGCGCTTGCCGAAGCGAAAGCGAAGGCGGTGGAAGCGCTCTGTGACGAGGAAGACGAGAACGCGCCGTCGAAATCGGCGGTTGCGGGCGCTTTCAAGTCGATTGAGTCCGACATTGTTCGCGGCGGCATTCTCGACACGGGCGAGCGCATTGACGGCCGCGATACGAAAACGGTCCGTCCCATCGTTGCGGAAGCCGGCGTGTTGCCGCGCACCCACGGCTCGGCGCTCTTTACCCGCGGCGAGACGCAGGCGCTGGTCGTTGCAACCCTCGGCACGGGCGAGGATGAGCAGTTCATCGACGCCATCGAAGGAACCTACAAGGAAAGCTTCCTGCTGCACTACAACTTCCCGCCTTATTCGGTCGGCGAAGTCGGCCGCATGGGCGGCGCCGGACGCCGCGAAATCGGCCATGGGAAGCTCGCCTGGCGCGCCATGAAGGCCGTCATTCCAACCCAGGAAGAGTTTCCTTACGTCATTCGTCTCGTTTCGGAGATTACGGAGTCCAACGGCTCGTCCTCCATGGCGACGGTCTGCGGCTCCTCGCTGGCGCTCATGGATGCGGGCGTGCCGGTGAAGCGTCCGGTGGCGGGCATCGCCATGGGCCTCATTCTCGAAGGCGACCGTTATGCCGTGCTCTCCGATATTCTCGGCGATGAGGATCATCTCGGCGACATGGACTTCAAGGTCGCCGGCACTGACGAAGGCGTTACGTCCTTGCAGATGGACATCAAGATCGCCGGCATCACCGAAGAGATCATGAAGACCGCGCTCGCCCAGGCGAAAGACGGCCGCATGCATATCCTTGGCGAGATGGGCAAGGCGCTCGATTCCGCCCGCGCCGATCTCGGCGACTACGCGCCGCGCATCGAAACGATGCAGATCGCCAAGGACAAGATCCGCGACGTCATCGGCTCCGGCGGCAAGATCATCCGCCAGATTGTCGAGGAGACGGGCGCCAAGGTCGATATCAATGACGATGGCCTGATCAAGATCGCATCCAGCGACAAGGCGAAGATCGACGCGGCATACAAGTGGATCCACTCCATTGTCGCCGAGCCGGAAGTGGGCGAGATTTACAAGGGCAAAGTGGTGAAAACCATGGATTTCGGCGCCTTCGTGAATTTCTTTGGCGCCCGCGACGGCCTCGTCCACATTTCTCAGCTCTCCGACGGCCGCCCGGAGAAAACCACCGATGTCGTCAAGGAAGGCGACGAGGTTTTCGTGAAGCTTCTGGGCTTTGACGACCGGGGCAAGGTGCGCCTTTCCATGAAAGTCGTCGATCAGGAGACCGGCAAGGAGATTGAGCGCGATTAAGCGCTTGAGCCGCCTTAAAAATCACGCAAAAGCGGCGCCTGTGGCAAACGGGCGCCGCTTTTCGTTTTTCGGCCCGCGATAAAAGTCGCAAGCCTTTGGCGACGGCGCGGGGCGCGCTAAGCTTCGCCCCAAACAGCGGCTTGGCCCAGGAAGGCCCAAGGGAGGGATGGGGATGCGCGATCTCAGGAAACCGATGCTTGCTATAATGGGCGGCATTGCCCTGGCGGGTCTTTCCGCCTGCGGCGAGCGGACAGCGGCGCCGGACACGCAGCCGCCGGCGGCCGAAGAAGCGTCAGCGCCTGTTCTGACGGCGAACGAACAGCTGGAAGCCATGGCGGCGCGTCATGCGGCGGCGGTTTTGCAAACCTCTCCCGAACTGGCGACATTTCTTGGCGTCGGTGAAGATATCGCTGGCGAAGGCTATCGCGCGCGGCTTGGCGGCTACGGCTTTGCGGCCTTCGAGGAAGTGCGCGCGCTTAACGAACAATTTCTGCAGGATATTCGCAGCATCGACCGGGACGCGCTTTCCGGTCAGGCGCGCGTCACCTATGACGTGTTGCGCGATGCCTATCAGACGGCGGCCCGGCGCAACCAGTTTCCGTTTGGCGGCGCCGCGCCTTACGCCTCGGCGAGCCCTTATCTCGTCACGCAGCTTTCGGGCCCGCACCTTCTCCTGCCGCGGCTGATGTTGACGCAGCATAGCCTTGAGAACCGGCAGGATGCGGAAGATTATATCTCGCGTCTTTCCGAATTCTCGCGCGTCTTTGACGAGACCATTGAAACCGTGACCGGCGACGGCGCGCAGCTCGTCACCCCGCCGGTCTTCGCGCTCGACGGCGCCATCAACTCTATCGCCGGGTTTACGGCGTCCGAGCCAGCGGACAATCCGCTGGTGGCGACATTCGCCGCCAAGCTTGAAACGGTTGAAAGCCTATCCGATGACGACCGCGCCGCGCTTGTCGCTCGCGCCGCCGAGATGGTGGAGACCAATGTCTACCCAGCCTATGCGCGGTTGTCGGCGGCGCTGGAGAACCTGAAATTTCAGGCGAGCGCCGATGCAGGGATCTGGCGCCTCGGCGATGACGGGGCAGCCTTTTATGCGCTGGCGCTGTCCTCTTACGGCGCCGGAGGGATGAGCGGCGATGAAGTTCACGAGCTGGGCTTGTCCGAGGTCGAACGTATTTCAGGCGAGATGGACGCCATCCTGAAAGCGCAAGGCCTGACCGAAGGAACGGTTGCGGAGCGTTTTGCAGCGATCGGCGCGCGCGACGGCATGCGTTATCCGAACACGGATGAAGCAAAAGCGGAGATGCTGGTCGATCTCAACGCGCAAGTGGATGAGATCATGGCGCGGGCTGGCGACTGGTTCGATACCTTGCCCGCGCAACAAGTCGAGGTGCGGCGCATTCCTGTCTATGAACAGGATTCATCGCCCGGCGGCTACTATTCCGCGGCGCCGCTTGACGGCTCCCGGCCCGGCATTTTCTGGATCAATCTCAAAAACACCGCCGACTGGCCGAAGCACACGCTGAAAACCCTGACCTATCATGAGGCGGTGCCCGGCCATCACTTCCAGCGCTCCCTTGAAAGGTCTGCGGGCCTGCCGCTGATCCGCACCATGCTCGGCTATTCGGAATTTTCCGAAGGCTGGGCGCTTTACGCCGAACAGGTGGCGTCGGAAATGGGCATGTATGCGGACGATCCCATGGGCGACCTTGCGCGCCTTCAGTCGGAGCTTTTCCGGGCGGCGCGTCTCGTGGTCGATACCGGCCTTCATCATAAACAATGGAGCCGTGAGCAGGCGATCGAGTATATGGCGGGCGTCACCGGCGATACGCGCGATTCAGTGACGCGCGAGGTCGAGCGCTACGCCGTGTGGCCGGGTCAGGCTTGCGCCTACAAGCTCGGCATGCTGAAGATAAACGAATTGCGCAACAAGGCGGAAGAGGCGCTGGGTCCTGACTTCGATATACGTGAATTCCACGATGAAGTGCTGCTCACCGGCGCCATGCCGCTGCCGGTGCTCGACCGCAAGATCTCGGCGTGGATCAAGGAAAAACAGGGCGCTTAAGCAAATCCTGAAATCATGTCGCCGCGCGAGCCGAGCAGTTTGCCGATTCGGCTCTATACGCAGAAATGTCTCCGCGCGAACATGATCAGCACGAAAAGAAGGGGACGTGAGATGAAAAAGATTATTGCCGCGCTGGTCTTCGCGGCCGTTTCGGCCTGTGCGACGCAGGCGCCTGTTGAAAGTTCAATAGCCGAGCCCGAAACCGTGCAGGTGATGGTGCTGGGCTCCTTTCACATGGGCAATCCCGGTCAGGATGTGGCCAACGCCGAGATCGAAAACATGCTGACGGACAAGCGTCAGGCGGAAATCGCCGCCGTGGCCGAGGCGCTCGCCGAGTTCAAACCCACGGTCATCGCGGTGGAGCGGATCACCGAGGCGCCGGATTATATCGATCCGAAATTTCAGGCTTTCACGCCGGAAATGCTGAAAGAAAATCCTGACGAGCGCACCCAGATCGGCTACCGGCTGGCGAATGAGCTGGGCGTGACGCGCGTTTACGGCGTCGATGAACAGCCGAGCGACGGCGAGCCCGATTATTTCCCGTTTGGCGAGTTGATGGCGCATGCCGAGGCCACGGGTCAGAGTGAAGCGCTACAAACGCAAATCGAAGATATTCAGCAGTTGATGGCTGATTTCAGTGGCATGCAAGAAGGCAACTCCGTCGCCGAGCTATTGATGATGTTCAATTCGGGTGGCGAATTATCGAGCCCCGATTTTTACTACCGCACATTTTACTTCGATCGCGGCGAGGCGCAGCCGGGCGCCGAGCTGCAGGCTTACTGGTTCATGCGCAACGCCAAGATCTTTTCAAAGCTGGTGCAAGTGACGAAGCCGGGCGACCGGGTGGTGATCGTCTACGGCGCAGGTCATAAATTCTGGCTCGACCATTTCGCCGAGAACACGCCGGGCTTCACGCGCGTCGACCCGCTGCCCTATCTCGAAAAAGCGGCAGGCGAGTAACTAGTTCTCCGGCGCCCAGTTTTCGGGCGCCATTTCAAAGCCGGAGAATTCAAAAGCCGGCGAGACGGTGCAGCCCACAAGCGTGTAGGACCCAAGACTTTCCGCTGCCTGCCAGGCATGCGGCGGCACAATCAGTTGCGGCGCTTCGGCTTTGGAAAGATCGGGGCCGAGGATCAACTCTTTCTGCGAATGACCGGCCTCGGAAATCGACAGCTTCAGCGGCGCGCCGGCGTAGTAATGCCAGATTTCGGCGGCGTCGACGCGGTGCCAGTGAGAGCGTTCGCCGGCTTTCAGGAGATAATAGATCGCTGTGCCGCTCGCGCGCGCGCCGTCTTTCGTCTCGGCCCGCCAGGTCTCCCGAAACCAGCCGCCTTCAGGATGCGGTTCCAGCTTCAGGCGCTCAATAATATCGCTGGCGGTCATGAATTGCTCCTTGTCGCAAAGGATTAGGCGGGACCGGGGTCGTCTTTTTCGAGCACCACAGTCTGCGTCGGGAAGGCGAATTCAAGGCCGCGTTCCTGAAACTTCTCAACGATCTTGCGGTTTACCAGCGAACAGTGATCGAGATAGGAAAACCAACCGCGATCCGTCTCGCGTTGCGTTTCGGCTTCTTCGCCCATGTAATAATAGTGATAACCGCGTAGCGCCAGCCAGCTTTCCTTGAAATCGGAAAAGCTTACATGAGGCTCGCCGTCGCGATCCTTGGCCATGGCGTCCTCGATCACATCCGGATCGTTAAAGGCTTCGCGCATCGCCTCCATCGCGTTGTCGATGTCTTCCGCCGTCCCGCCATAAGGGACGGCGATGTTCACTTCGCGGCGGATATGGCCGCGGGCGGAGAGGTTTTGCACCTCACGGTCGATAAAGAGCATATTCGGCAGGGTGATGAGATTGCCGTTCAAATCGAGCAGCTTGGTCGCCTGCAACTGAATGTCTTTGATAACGCCGATATGTTCTCCGGCCTCTCCCTTGAAGACGATCCAGTCGCCAATGACAAACGGTCGGTTGATGAATACAGAGACTGCGCCGAAAACATTTTTCACCGTGTCCTGCGCCGCGAGCGATAGCGCGAGCGCCACGAAACCGAAGCCGACGAGCAGCGCCCCGATATTCACGCCTAGAAGGTTCTGAAACAGGAACATCAGGACAAGGGCGATGATGAAAATGCGCAGAATGCGGCGGATCATGGTGACGACCATGCGGTCGTAATGGCTGCCATCCTCGCCGACGCGTTCGCGAACGAAAGCGGAAACGACGTCGATCAGCGAGATGATAAACATCGCCGAGGCGATGATCATGAAGACGCGGGGAATTTCGTAGCGCAGGCCGCGCAGCACCGAGCCAAGCTCCAGAAAGCCGATCGCCACCGTAAAGATCGCAGTGAACACCACAAGCCCGCCGGAAACGCCGAGGCCGCGCAGCGTCGAGGCCATAAAACGCTGATCGAGATTTTCAGCGCGCCTTGCGGCCCAATGAAGCGCTTTGGAAAATAAAATACCGGCGGCGATTGCGCCTATGGTCACAGCGATAAAAGCGATCCAGCCGATGATCCCTGTCTCCTGAATGAGCGGGGCGAACACTTCGAGGAAAAGCTGACCGCTATCCGACTGGTCGTAGCGCGGCGGCAGGGCGGCGAGAGATTCGAGGAGGTCGGGGGCGCCTTCGATGGTGCGCTCGGTCATCGTCCACCGTCCGTCCGCTCCCGTCGCCAGAGCAATGACAGCGTCCGCGGGCGGGTCCGCCGCCTCCCATACCCAGGCGTGATCCGCGCCGCGCGGAAAAAATTCAAACCGCCTATCGCCGGATTCCTCGACCTGTCGCGGCCCCGGCAATTGCACCGCAGAGAGAGGGCCCAGCCGCAGAAGAATTTCGTGAATGTTGCGCGCGTCCTCCCGGCTTGCGCCTTCGGGCAGGCTCCTCAGGGCTCGTTCATAGCCGACAGACTCATGACCGCGTGCGACGAGCGCCATGGCTTCCACAATCGTCATCAGGCTGTGACGCGGACTTTCCTGGGAATTGAAACGGGGATTGTCGACAAGATCGCGTTCCTTGCCGGGCTGAATCTGGTCGATGAGCATCCGGCTGCCGGAATCGATGGCGTCCATCAGGGCGGAAAAGGCGCCGGGCTTTTCCGCAGGCGCGTCATTGCCGCCGCCCGCTGGAGTTTGCGCGTGCGAAACAGCGGGGAGAAGCGCAAGGCAGGCCAGAAAAACGAGGAAGAGAGATGAAAAAGCGCCCGTCCGCCTGCAGCTCCCTTCTTTCACCGGCTACTCCTTGTGCGTTGCGACATCCGGCACGGCCACGACATGGAAGCCGGCGTCTACATGCAACACTTCGCCGGCGCATGATGTTCCGAGGCCGGAGAGAAGATAGAGCGCTGCGCCGGCGACGCCTTCCATGGCCGTATCTTCTTTCAGCAGAGACCAGTCTTTGCCCGTGGACATAAGCTGGCGCCCGCCGGTGATGCCGGCCATGGCGAGCGTCTTCATCGGTCCCGCCGAGATGGCGTTGACGCGAATGCCCTTGGGGCCGAGATCGCGGGCGATGTAGCGCATGGACGCTTCAAGCGTCGCTTTCGCCACGCCCATCACATTGTAATTGGGAACCACACGTTCAGAGCCGAGATAGGTCAGCGTAATCATAGCGCCGCCATCGGGCATGATCTCCGCCGACCGGCGCGCGGCGTCGACGAAGGAGAAGGCGGAGACGTCCATCGTGTCCTTGAAATTCTGACGCGTCGTGTTCTCGACAAAAGACCCTTTCAGAGCTTCCTTGTCAGTGAAGGCGATGGAATGGACGAGAAAATCCATCTTGCCCCATTTGTCTTTGATCTCGGCGAAAGCCCGATCCATGTCCTCATCGCTGGTGACATCGGCCTGCACCAGAAATTCAACGCCGATCGATTCCGCGAGCTGGCGCACGCGGCTTTCCATGGCGGGGATATAGGAGAAGGCGAGCTCCGCCCCTTGCGCGGCGAGCTGCTGCGCAATGCCCCAGGCGATGGAGTTTTTGTTGGCGACACCCATGATGAGGCCGCGCTTGCCCTTCATCAGATCGCCTTTTGGGAAACCGGTTTCGTCGCTCATGAAGATCTCCGTCCTTGCTTTGAGCCGGCGGCTACGCGCCGCTCTGGCCGATCACGACCATGGTGAGTATGAAATAGGCGAGCCAGACAATGGCGTAAACGCCATAACGGGTTGTCTTGGGTTGTTTTCTGACGACCGGCAGAATGAGGCGAAACCACCAGAGTCCGGCGCTGGCGATCAGCGCCGCCACGAGCCCGGCGATCAGCGCATTCTCATTCAAAGGTCAGACCCGCGCGACGACGAGACTGCCATTGGTGCCGCCGAAGCCGAAGGAGTTGGTAAGGAAGCAGTCGATCTTGGCGTTGTCGACGCGTTCGCGAATGATCGGCAGGTCTGCGAAATCCGGGTCGATATTTTCGATATGCGCGGACGCGGCGAGGAACTTCTCGCGCATCATGATGAGGCCGTAAATCGTCTCCTGTGCGCCCACGGCGCCAAGGGAATGGCCCGTCAGAGACTTCGTTGAGGAAAAGGGCGGGATTTCCGAGCCGAAAACGTCGCGGATCGCCTGGGTTTCTTTCTGGTCGCCCACCGGCGTCGATGTGCCGTGCGGATTGATGTAGTCGATGGGCTGGCGCACGGTTTCAAGCGCGCCGCGCATGCATCTGACGGCGCCTTCGCCCGAAAGCTGCACCATATCGTAGCCGTCGGAATTGGCGAAATAGCCGACAATCTCGCCTAGAATATTCGCGCCGCGCTTTTTCGCGCGCTCATATTCTTCTAGCACCACAACGCCGGCGCCGCCGGCGATGACGAAGCCGTCGCGATCCTTGTCATAGGCGCGGCTTGCTGTTTGCGGCGTGTCGTTGAAATTCGTGGACATGGCGCCCATGGCGTCGAAGAGGTTGGCGAGCGTCCAGTCGCATTCCTCTCCCCCGCCGGCGAAGACGATGTCCTGCTTGCCCCACATGATCTGTTCGGCTGCCGCGCCGATGCAATGCAGCGATGTGGTGCAGGCCGACGAGATTGAGTAGTTCACGCCGAGAATTTTAAAGGGAACGGAAAGCGTCGCCGAATTTGTCGACGACATGGCTTTGGGAACGACGGTGGGCCCGACTTTTTTTGTGCCGCCGCTTTCGCGAGTTTTGTCCGCCGCTTCCACGATCGCGCGCGTCGACGGCCCGCCCGAGCCCATGATGATGCCGGTCATGGGATTGCTGATTTCGTCTTCGGAAAGACCGGCCCCGTCAATCGCCTCCTGCATGGCGATGTAATTCCATGCGGCGCCTTCGCCCATGAACCGGCGGGTGCGCCGGTCCAGCGCTTCTTCGATATTGACGGTCGGACGCGCCCAGACCTGACACTTAAATCCGTGTTCGGCGAAATCTTCCGAGCGGGTGATGCCGGATTTGCCTTCGCGCAGGGAAGCGGTGGTTTCTTCCACATTGGCGCCGATGGAAGAGACGACCCCCATCCCTGTAATCACTACGCGCCGCATAAAATCCCTTTCGTTTTCCGCCGAAAACCAAAATCGCCGCTGTTTTAAAGCGCGAGACCCGCGTCGAGCTGCTCGCGAGAGAAAAGACCGACGCGAAGATCTTTCGCTTCGTAGATTTTCCGGTCGTCGACTTTCATGACGCCATCGGCGATGCCGAGGATCAACGGGCGCGACATCATCCGCCGGACATCCAGCTCATA
Source organism: Parvularcula sp. (assembly GCA_002704915.1). Lineage (GTDB taxonomy): Bacteria > Pseudomonadota > Alphaproteobacteria > Caulobacterales > Parvularculaceae > Hyphococcus. The sequence continues at coordinate 21,230 of PAIP01000072.1, read as the reverse complement.
GGTCACGCGCTTTGCGGACGGCACAACCATGCCGGAAAACCGCACATCCTTGGCGCCCAGGGCGCGTCCATGGCCCGGATGTCCCGACCATGTAAGAAAGAAGCCCACCAATTGCCAGAGGGCGTCAAGGCCAAGGCAGCCCGGCATCACCGGATCGCCTGGGAAATGGCAGTCGAAAAACCAGAGATCCGGGTTGATGTCGAGTTCGGCCTCGACCCGGCCCTTGTTATAGGCGCCGCCATCGCTGGTGATGGTCGTCACCCGGTCGAACATGAGCATGGGGGGCACGGGTAGTTGCGCCGTGCCGGGCCCGCGAAGTCCATGGTAGCCGCATTCGAGAAGCTCCTCGCGGCTGAAACTGTTTTTCTTTTCGGTCATGCGCCCTTACGTTCACTTATCGTCCGCGCGTGGAGGATTGTCGCGCGCCGTGGCCGCTTGGTAAAGGCGCGCCTGCACAGGGTCAATTATGCGTTGCAACATTCAGGGATAAACAACGCCGGACAGCGGCGCTTCCGCCTCTGCGCCCCAGAAGGCCGAGGCCCGGGCCCATCCCTTGCGCCCGTCTGCGGTGACTTTCAGCCAGCCGTCCTTGTCGCCCTCGACCCGGGCGATCACCCCGCGCCCGAGCCGGGCCCGGGCCGGCGCCGCGGCGTCCGGCTTCGTCCTGAGCGCGAGCCCGTCTTCCAGCACCAGGGCCGTTTTTTCCCCTGAAAGCTTGGATTTATGGGTCCAGCACTCGTCCCCCTCAACATCCCTGATCTTGCGCCAGTGATCCTTGGTTTCGGCGATAATCATGACCGGCAGGCCCGCCCGCATGAAGGTGAGGCGCACTGGGTGGGAGAAACTGGGGCCGGAGCGGCAGAAGGTCTTCTGGGCTTTCAGGGACACAAGCCGGGGCACAGGCAGGCCGGAGGGGGTGTCGAGGCGCAATTTCACCGGGGCCGGGTCGGCTGCGGCGATGTCGGCGGGGCGCCCCGCATTTTCCGTATTTGCGCCTTGCGCCCCATTGGCTTGCATGGCGCCTTGCGCCGTCAGGGCGGCTCCGGTCAAATAGAGGACGGCGAATAGGCTGATGAACAACACAGAATACTGACGCGGCATGTACGGGCGCTCGAAACAATCAAAGATGGTGAATAAACCCTTACTTGGCGGCAAAGCCGTTAATCTTGGGTTAACCCTGAGGTTAACTTTGGGCTCATTTCCGGATTTGTGGAAAACTTCAAGCCGCGAAATTGCGCGCAGCGCTGAAATGACCGGGATTTTCGTATGACGGCGAAAAAGATCAGGGTCGCGGTGACGCGAAAATTGCCAGCGCCGGTGGAGGCGCGGCTCTCCGATCTTTTCGACGCCGTCCTCCATGACGGAGATGCGCCCCTCTCGCCCGCAGCACTTGTCCAGCGCGCACGGGACGCCGATGTGCTGGCGCCGACGCTTGGCGACCGGCTCGACGCCGCCTTTTTCGATGCCGCGGGGGACCGGTTGCGGTTGGTGGCGAATTTCGGCGCCGGCGTCGATCATATCGATGTCGCGGCGGCGAATGCGCGAGGCGTCACCGTCACCAACACGCCCTCGGTGCTGGCGGAGGACGCCGCCGATATGGCCATGGCGTTGATACTTGCCGTGCCGCGCCGTCTGGTGGAGGGCGTGCGCGCGCTCGAAACGGGCGATTTCCACGGCTGGTCGCCGACCTGGATGCTGGGCCGGCGCGTGCGCGGCAGGAAGCTCGGCATTATCGGTTTGGGCCGGGTGGGGGAGGCGATCGCCCGGCGCGCGAAAGCCTTTGGCTTATCGATCCATTATCACAATCGAACGCCGATTAATCCGCATATTGAGGAAGAACTCGGCGCCACCTATTGGGACAGCCTCGACCAGATGCTGGCGCGCGTCGACATTGTCTCAGTTAATTGTCCGCATACGCCGGCAACCTTTCATTTGTTGTCACGCAGGCGCCTCGAGCTCCTTCAACCGCAGGCCTATGTCGTGAATATCTCGCGCGGTGAAATCGTCGATGAGGACGCGCTGGCGAGCATGATCGAAGAAGGTCGCCTCGCGGGCGCCGGGCTCGACGTTTATGAACGCGGCGCGCCCAGCGAAAAACTGCTGAAGGCGCCCAACGTTGTGCTGCTCCCGCACATGGCGTCAGCGACAGTGGAAAGCCGCATCGAAATGGGCGAGCGCATGATCATCAATATCAAGATGTTCGCCGATGGGCATAAGCCGCCAGATCGCGTTATCCTCGGTCTTGATGACGGCCGCCTGCCGAAAGCGGGCTAGCGCGCAGGATTTTTCCGCGGCCGGATAAAACGCGCCGCGAGGGCTAGAATTTGACCGACAGGCTGACGGCGCCGAATTGTTGGGCGCTCTTTTGCGTTTCGAATTCCTTGGTGCGCGTCACGAAGGTGTAGGCAATCTGCACGCGCCGGAATTGCAGGGCGAGACCCGCCTGTACTTCACCCACCAGCACGTTCTTGTCCACCTGCGGGTCGCCATCGCGGAAAAGACTGCCGTCGAGAAAAATGTTGTGCGCGACGGCGCTGCCATTGACGCCGATAAAAAGGTGCCAACTGAAATCGTCCACCGGCGAGAAAAAACCGGCCCCCGCCAGCGCGGGACGAACGCGCGGCGGGCCATAATCATTACGCAGATCATTGCCGATTCGCAGGGTAAGGCCGCCGCGCGCGCGGGTGTCAACATTGCCGAGAGAGGCGCCAATGGTCGGCGTGATGTCGGCGCCGAACCCGTTGTCGCCTATATCGTAAACCGACCGGAACTGGCGGTCATAGGAAAGCACGAAGCCCGGCTCATTGCCGATCTGGTTGTCCCAGCCATTCACTGGATCGCCGCCGATGAGGTCATGCCAGTTGTTCTGAAGCCATTCGCCCTGCGCCGCCGGGCCGACGACGCCCGCCTGCAGGGTGATCTGCTGCACGCGCTGGCGTTGCTGTACGACCACGGAATATTCGCCATAAAGCCAGCCGGCATAAGGGTGCTGATCCGGCAGCGGCTGCGTCGCAAGCGTGTCTTCCGGCGTGAAAATCGAATGCCCCACTGCGAACCCGCGACGGATGCCGGCTTCCTGCCCGGCGCCGAGAAGGTCATGGGCGAGAAAGCTTGACACGCCCTCCGGCTGTTTCAGCCCTGACAAATAAGCGATCCGGACGCCATTTGTGTAATTGCGGTCCGTATTGGCGAAATAGTCATTCTCCCAAACGAATGACCAGGTAGCGCGATCATCGGGCGCAAGCGGCGGCTCCTCCGCCCGCGCCGGGGCGGCGGCGAGGCAAAGAGCGAGGCTTGCGATGATGACGGCCCTGGATTTCATGGCGCTTTCCTGAAAAGTAAGATCAATGCGCCGGCCCATAACACCGGCGCCGTCATAACGAAAGTTAGCGGCTGTTTATGACAGAAGACGGCAGATGCGCGCGGAGCACAGAGGATAGGCTGCCATCAGGTTTTGAGAGGGTTGCGGGCCATGGGATTTTACAGCGAACACATTGAGCCGGCGATCGTCTCTTGCGCGTGCGGGATGAAGGCGATCTCCCGGGAGCGGGAGAAGATCGTGCCCGAGGCGACGGGCGATGTGCTCGAAGTCGGCTTTGGCTCAGGACATAATGCGCCCTATTACGATCAAAGGGCGATCACCCGGCTTTATGCGCTGGAGCCGTCCTCAGTCATGCGCAAGCGGGCGCTGAAACGCATTGGCGGGCTGTCTTTTCCGCTCGAGTGGCTCGATCTCCCCGGTGAGGAGATTCCTTTGCCAGACGCCTCGGTGGATACGGTGCTCGTCACCTATACGCTCTGCACCATTCCCGATGTCGAGGCCGCCCTTGCGGGCATGCGGCGCGTCTTGAAGCCGGGTGGCAAATTCGTCTTTCTCGAGCATGGGCTCGCGCCCGATGCGGGCGTCGCGAAATGGCAAAACCGGCTCAATGGCCTGTGGGGGAAGCTCGCCGGCGGTTGCCATCTGAACCGTGATCCGGCGGCGTTGGTCAGGAAGGCGGGCTTCCAAATCGATCGGCTGGATCAGCATTATGCCAAGGGCGCGCCCAAATTCGCCGGCTATATGACCGGGGGCGTGGCCGCCGGGTAACATCTCCGAGACCTTAACGCCGGATATCCGCAATTTTAGTTGAATCGCAAGTTTCCGGACGCATCATGGAAGGCTTAAGGATCGGTAAAGCCTCTTGCGCCGCGCCGATTTTGCATTAGATGAATTTGTGCGGGTGCGAAGAGCGCCTGACCATGAACATAAGGGCGAAGAGCCAAAGTTCCGTAGCCGCTTTGACGGCTGAAAGAGAGCGTAGCGTGCGTCGTATTTTGGGGATCGGGGTGTTGTTGGCGGCCGCCGGCGCCGCGCATGCGGATTCGGTCCCGGCCGATCCGGTTCTCGCAAAATATGCAGATCCCGCCCATGTGGTGGCCGCGGTGAAAACCGAATTTTCAGCCGCGCCGGGCCAGGCGGTGCGCCTCACCATTTATGACAGTGAAGAAGCTTTCCTGGAACAGGCCCGCGCAAAGTTTGAGGCGCCGCTCGATCAGGACGGCGTGGCGGTGCTGCCGCTTGGCGGCCTAGAGCCCGGCGAATACGCTTTCGCGGCCTATCTCGATGAGAATGGCGACGGCAAACTCAATCGCGGCAAGGTCCTTGGCCGTCCGAAAGAGCCGGTGGCGTTCTCCAATGGCGTGAAGCCGAAACTCAGAAAGCCGCGCTTCGACGAGACCAAAGTCTCAGTAACCCGCGGCAGCGTCGTCGTCATCACACTCGACGACTAGTTTTCATCAGCTTTCAGAAGGCGTTTGGGCGCCGCAATCGGCGCAGGCCGGATCCGCCGGCAGCGCGATAGTGCGGAATGATGCGCCCAGCCCGTCATAGATCATCAATCGCCCGGCGAGACTGTCGCCGACGCCGAGAAGTTCTTTCAGGACTTCCATGGCGGCGAGCGTGCCCATGACGCCGGTGACGGCGCCGAGAACGCCTTCCTCGGCGCAGTTGACTTGCTCCTCGCGCGGCGGCTCCTCCGGCACAAGGCAGCGATAACAGGGCAAGGCGCACGGCTTTTCATAAGGCTTGAAGGTTGAAAGCTGGCCTGCGAACCGGCCCACGGCGGCGGAGACCAGCGGTTTCTTTTCGACGATGCAGGCGCGGTTCAGCGCATAGCGCGTCTCGAAATTGTCCACGCCTTCAACAACGAGATTATAATCCGCAATGACGCCTGCCGCGTTTTCATCAGCGATGCGCGGATGCATGATGATTTTCACATGAGGATTGAGCCGCTTGATCGCATCTTTGGCGGCTTCGGTTTTTTCGCGTCCAATGTCTTCCGTGCGGAACAGCGTTTGACGTTGCAGGTTCGATAGCGAAACAACGTCGCTGTCGGCGACACCAATTGTCCCGACGCCCGCCGCGGCGAGATAGGATAGGATCGGGCTGCCGAGCCCGCCGGCGCCGACCACCAGCACGCGGGCGGCAAGAAGTTTCTGCTGGCCCTGTCCGCCGACTTCCTTCAGCAGGATGTGCCTTGCATAGCGTTCTCGTTCTTCGGGGCTCATTTCGCAAACAGGTCCGCGCGCACGCGCAGCACTTTCGTGGCAATGGAAATTTCCATCAGGAACAGTGCTAGTCCCGCGATCATCGCAAACATTGTGGCGATGAAGATCACGGCGACAAGCGCCGGCACGGCGAGGTCGACAAACTCGCCAATAAAGATCGACGCAACGACGAGACAGATCAGCAGCGCTGCGGTGGAGAACAGGAAGATCGCGCGCTGGGCGAGCAGCATGCGCCGGTCGAGCGAACCGAGTTCGGCGCGGATGCGCGCGGCTTCATCATCGCTGCGCGGCGCATAGAGACGTTCTTCCAAATTGCGAGCCCGATCGACAACGCGGCCGAGGCGCGCGGTCACCACATTCAACAGCGCGCCGATGCCCGCCAGAAGGAAAACCGGCGCCACGGAAAGCTCAACAAGGTGAGCAATGTCGGAGAGGTCGTTCATGTTCCCGTTGTGGCCTTACGCGAAGAGTTCGTAAAGGACGCGGTTTAGAATGCGCCGTCCGTTGGCGGTCGCGACGAGGGTTTGGCCGTCCCATTGCAGAAGCTTGTCGCCGATCAGCCGGTCAAGGCGCTCCAGAGCGCCGGCCTCGGCAAAGAAGGCGTCGTCCTCGGTGAAAGGCGTGCCTGCTGTCAGCCGCAGCCCCATGGAAAGCCGCTCCATGGCCGCTTCTGCGGGTGTGAGCGTGGTTTCTTCGTGTGGGGCCGCCGAGAGATAGTCCGGAGGCGCCAGCGGCGTTTCGGTGGCGATGCGCGCGCCATCCTCAGTGAGGCGTCCATGGGCGCCGGGCCCGACGCCTGCATAATCGCCGTAAGTCCAGTAGACGAGATTGTGACGGCTTTCCTCGCCGGGGGCGGCGTGGTTCGAAATCTCATAGGCGGGAAGACCGGCCACCGCCGTCATTTCCTGCGCGATATCATACATGTCCGCCGTGACATCGTCTTCGGGCGGCGCCCAGCGGCCCTTGTCCACGGCGACGCCAAAAGCCGTGCCCGGTTCGATCGTGAGCTGGTAAAGGGAGAGATGTTTCGGTCCTAGTTCCAGCGCTTCCGATAGTTCGGCGCGCCAGTCTTGAAGCGTTTGACCGGGGCGTCCGTAGATCAAGTCGAAGGTGACGCGCGGGAACGCCGCTTGGGCCGCCGCGATGGCGCGTTTGGCTGCTACGGCGTCGTGGTCGCGGCCGAGAAATTTCAGCGCATCGTCGCGCAAGCTCTGCACGCCGAGCGACAGGCGGTTGACGCCCGCCTTTGCAAACGCTTCGAAGCGCGATTGCTCCGCATCCGTCGGATTGGCTTCCAGTGTGATCTCGGCGCTCGGTGCGAAACCCCAGAGGCGCTCGCAAGTTTCGATGACGCTTTCGATGACGGGAAGCGGCGCGAGCGATGGCGTGCCGCCGCCGAAATAAAGGCTGGTCAGTTTGCGGCCTCGCGTCCGCGTTGCGTATTTTTCGAGATCGCGCGTCAGCGCCGCAACCCATATGTCCGCATCGACAGCGCGGTTTTTATAGACGTTGAAATCGCAATAGGGGCAGATGCGCGCGCAGTACGGCCAGTGGACATAAACGCCGAAAAGCTTCGTCACTGATTGGCGGCCGCCTGTTCCGCCAGTGCAATCGTGTGGTCGAGAAGCTCCCGTCCGCCCATGGGGCCATGGCTCGGGATCACGATTTCGGCGTCAGGAAAGGCTTCCGCGACATTCCTCACGGCCTCAGCCCAGTAACCCACATCGCCATCGGCGGTGTTGCCTAGATTGTCGCTATCGCCGGGGCGAATTAGGCAGCCGCCGAAGAGGACCTTCGCCGGGGCGTAATAGACAACGATATTGTCGCGTGTGTGGCCAGGGCCGGGATAAAATAGCTCGTACACAATTGAGGAGTCTTGTGCGGCCGCAATAATATTATCTTTCTCTCGCATTTCTATGGATGTTCGCGCTGGCGATAGAGAACGCGCGGGTGCGTCTTCATTGGAAAATTGATGCGCGATGGTTGCAATGTCACGGGCATGAAGCGCATCCATGCCGCCCATCTTGTCGGCATGGGCGTGCGTGACGATGGCTTGTATAGGCAGTTCTCCTGTTTCCGTGGCGATGAGATTGAGAAGCGTTTCCGTTTCTTCGTCCGTCCACGCCGTATCAACGAGCGCGACACCGCCTTCGGTTCTGACCACTATGCCCTGAGATAGAACAGGGCCCCAGGGCTCGACGACGCGATAGCTTTTATGAATCCAGACATTGTCTGCAATTTTTTCAAGTGACGGTTCGGGCAGTCTGTTTTCTGCTTGCTGCGTTTCTGGTGTCGATGCGCAAGAGACAATGAACAGCGCGGCAAAAAGAGCGGCAATAATTCTCAACATCAAAAATGCGCTTTCATCAGTTTACGGAAGGCATCCGCACGGTGAGAGATGGCGTGTTTTTCTTCCGGGTCCATTTCCGCAAATGTCTTATGATAGCCGTCGGGAACGAAGATCGGATCATAGCCGAATCCCTTGTCGCCGCGTCCCGGAAAAATAAGAACGCCCTTCAACTCGCCTTCAAAGGTTTCCGTATGCCCGTCGGGCCAGGCGAGCGAGAGCGCGCAGACGAAGCGGGCGGAGAAATCCTCGGTCCCGGTGTCGAAGACCGCCGTCTCGACCTTTTTCATGGCCATGCCGAAATCCCGGGGCTCGCCCGCCCAGCGGGCCGAAAAAATGCCCGGCGCGCCGGCGAGCGCGGTCACGGAAAGCCCTGAATCATCGGCGAGGGCGGGCAGGCCGGACGCCTTGGCGGCGGCCAGCGCCTTCAATTCGGCGTTCTCCGCGAAGGTCGTTCCGGTCTCTTCGGGGTCGGGGAGGCCTAATTTTTTTGCGGAGACCGCCTCGATACCGAGCGGGGAAAGCAAGTCATTGATTTCTTTTACTTTTCCATCATTGTGAGAGGCGATCACAAGCCGCCCAGGCCCTAATTTCCGCATAGTTTCGCCCATGTTTTTATCCCTTATCGAAAAAAAATTATCGTTTTTCGGCAAAAACCTCTTGTATTGTTTTTCGATAAGTGTATATCGATAATCAACAAGACGGCGGAAAACGCCGCGAACACGGGGCCCCGGAGCCGGAGGAATACCAGACCCGGGGCGAAAAGAAAAAGGGCCGAAAAGACCGGAATACCGGCGGAAAAAGAGCCCAAAACGGAGAAACCCCGGGGAAAGGACGGCCCCGCCCGCAAAAAGGGAAAACCGGCCGAAAAAGCGGTGAAACAAAAAAAAGAGCGGCGGAAAACCGCCGCTCAAGAAGATCAAAACGAGCCGCTAACACAGGAAAGAAAAGGAGAAACCCATGCGCTTTGCAAACTCAGACTTCAGTGTCGATAAATTTGGCCAGTTTGTCAATGGACTGGCTGTCTTCCTCACCGTCACCGTCATCGCTGCCGGTTATGTCTCGGCGATCGGTTCCTTCGCGGGAGTGGCGTAATGTCCAGACTTGTCCAGAGAATGGCGGCGGTGGTTTTCGCCGCCTTCGCGGCGGCGAGCCTTTACTCGCTCGCTGTCGCCTCCCCGGCGGAAGGCGGGGCTGACGACATCCCGCAAAGCTGCGAAAAGGCCTTCTGCCTGATCGCCCTGTTTTAAGGGCGAGTCGAGAGGGCCTTTTCAGGCGCCCGCCAGGACGGAGATTTCACCATGCGCGCCATAGGCAAGGGATCGCTTTCATCGATTCTCGCAATCGGTCTTCACATAACGCGCGTGATTTTATGGATCATGCTCGGCGCCGTTACACTGGCGCTGATCATTCTTCCTTTCGCGCCAGTCATCGCAGACATCTTCGCTGGCGGCGACGCAGTGGTTTTCGACGGCGACGGTCTCGTAGGCGCGGAAGATTTCATCAAGGTGTCGAGCGCCTTTGTGACTTTTGCGGTCATGTTGTTCGTGGTGAACAGGCTGCTCGAAATTCTGAAGGCTCTACGCTTCGGTTCGCCCTTCGTGAAGGAAAACGCCGACCGCTTCCGCGGCATCGGCTATGCGCTCCTGATGGGCGAGGGGGCGAAATTCGCTTTCGGCTTTCTGGCGTTGATCTTCGACGCCGATGTCGAGCTCAACATGACTTTTCTATCCTGGCTCGCCATCGTCACCGTTTTCGTTCTTGCGGAAGTGTTCCGTGAAGGCGCGCGCATGAAAGAAGAACAGGACCTCACCGTTTAATGTCTATTTCCGTCAAACTCGATCGGGTCTTGCTTGACCGCGGCATGTCGCTGACGGAGCTGTCCGAACGTGTGGGCGTGACAATCGCAAATCTTTCCATTCTTAAGACCGGCAAGGCCAAAGCGATCCGCTTTTCGACCCTCGAGGCGATCTGCAAGGAGCTCGACTGCCAGCCGGGCGACATTCTTTTCTTCGACGACGACGGCAAGCCGTCGCCGGATTAGAATTACTGATAGGGCGCCGCGGCGGGCTCGCTCACGGCTTCTTCTGGCGCCTCGTCCATATCGGGCGGAATGGCGCCGCCCACCTTGCGGCTGACCCATGCATAGCCGAGAAGAGCGAGCGCCAGCGCCGAAGACAGGATGAACGGCGCCTGCGGCGCTTCTGCGTACAGTGTAAAAGCAATCAGCGGCGAGACGATGAAGCCCGACGCCGTCGCCGCGCCCGCAAGGCCGATGGCCCCGCCCTGTTCGTCGGGCTCGACCGCAAGCGAGGTCGCGGCCGTCGCCGCCGGGATCGCCATTCCGGAACCAAGGCCGCTCGCCATCATCCCGATCACCGTGGGCCACAGCGTGTCGGAGAACAAGATCAGCATGTGCCCGCCGAGCATCAGCGCAGGCGCGATCCGCATCAGCCGCGCGGGCGGCAGGCGCAGGCGCTGAACGATGACAAGCTGTGCGAAAAGGGAGGCGAGCGCGCCGGCGGTCAGCCCGATGCTCACATAGCCCGGCGCCTGAGCCGTCGAATAGCCGAGCCGGTCGATGAAATAGAACGCGATGGTCTGGATCGGGATGGCGTTGATGATGGAGAAGGCGAGGGCGAAGCCTAGAAACGGCGTGATCCGGCTGTCGAGAAGGCGAACCTTCTTTTGCGTCTTGCGCTCCGTCGGGCCCGTGCGTTCCGGGAGAAAGGCGAGAACCGCGAACATCATCAAAAAGCCGAGCGCGGCGGCGGCGAAAAACGGCGTGACGCGCCCGAGAAGAGAAGCGGCGGCGCCGAAGCCCGGCCCCAGCATGGCGCCGAAACCGAAGGCGGCGGAAAACCCGGCGATCCCCGCCGTGCGATCCTTTTTCGACGTGCGGTCGGCGATATAGGCCTGCGCCGCCGGCGGCCCGGCGGAGCCCACAAGGCCGTAAATGCTACGCGTTGCGACGATCAGGAGATAAAGCGGGAGGCCGGACAGAACGCCGGCGAGGCCGAGATAAATTGAGCCGCCGAACAGCGTCATGGAGCCGGCATAGCCGATCATGCCCGCAATGATGAACGGCTTCCTGCCATGCCGGTCGCTCATCCGGCCCCAGACCGGCCCCAGAAAAACCCAGGCGCAGGCGGACAGGGTGAAGATGAAGCCGGTCTGAAAATTCGAAAGGCCGATTTCCCGCGCCAGCGGCGGCAACACCGAAAAGACGATGGTCTGGCCCATGCCGGCGCAGACGGCGCCCACGAGCAGGAGCGCAATGGCGATCCGGCGCTGTGTCGGCGTTGTGACAGTTGCGCCAGGCGGCGGCGCCGATGAAGTCATGGGGCTGAAATCTCCAGACCCTCACTCACCATGCTGCGGCTGCAATGGCAATTGCGAATGGCGCCCCCGACGGTCTCTTTGCGCCGGCTTTGGGGCGTCTTGCGGCGCGCCGTCCTGACGCTAAGCTCATAATCGCAACAGGAGGGAGGCGCCGATGACCGGGTCTTTTTCTGCCGAAGGCGGCTGCGCATGCGCAAAGGTGCGGTATCGCCTCACCGCGCCGCCTTTATTCGTTCATTGCTGTCATTGCCGCTGGTGCCAGCGCGAGACCGGCGCGGCCTTCGCGCTCAACGCCATGATCGAAAGAGAGTGCGTGGAACTGCTTGGCGACGAGCCGGCATGTATCGACACGCCGTCGGAAAGCGGACGCGGCCAGAAAATCCATCGCTGTCCGGGCTGCCATGTGGCGCTGTGGAGCCATTATGGCGGCGCGGGGCCCGCGATCGCCTTCATCCGCGTCGGAACCCTTGATGAGCCGGATCGCTTTCCGCCGGATATTCAGATCTACACCGCGTCGAAACAGCCCTGGGTCGAGCTTTCTCACGCCATGCCGGCGGTGAAGGGCTATTACAAGATGAGCGAATACTGGCCGGAGGAAAGCATCGCCCGCCTCAAGACCGCAAAAGAAGCCCACGCCGCCCGCCGTGGTTAGAGGCGATGAGTGCAGCCAATTGCGGGAACGCGCTCCAGCGCCTATATCCCGCCCCTTATGACGACGCTCGACCTCTCAAAACGCCCGGAAACACAAGGGCTGGTTAATCTCGCGGGGATGACCCGGGCTGAGATTGCGGATGTTTTGTCTGAGGCTTTCGGGCTCGACCCGAAAAAAGCGAAGATGCGCGCGACGCAGCTCTGGCGCTGGATCTATCACTACGGGCAGACCGACTTCGCCGCGATGACGGATATCGCCAAGGAGATGCGCGCGGGGCTCGCCGAACGTTTCCAGGTCGCGCGGCCGGAAGTGACCGAACGCCTCGTCTCCGTCGACGGCACGCGCAAATATCTGATCCGCCTCGGGCCCGGCGTCGAGGTCGAATGCGTTTTCATCCCCGATGTGGGCCGCGCCGGGGCGCTGTGCGTGTCGTCCCAGGTCGGCTGCACGCTCGCCTGCACCTTCTGTCATACGGGGACGCAGAAACTCGTCCGTAATCTGACATCCGCCGAAATCGTCAATCAGGTCATGGCGGTCAAAGGTGACTTGCAGGAATGGCCCTCGGGCAAGGAAGACCGGCGCCTTTCCAACATCGTCTTCATGGGCATGGGCGAGCCGCTCTATAATCTCGACAATGTCGCAAAGGCGATCGACGTCATTTCCGACGGCGACGGGATTTCCATCTCGCGCCGGCGTATTACAGTATCCACCTCCGGCGTGGTTCCGGAGATGACGCGGCTCGGCGAGGAAACATCCGCCATGCTGGCGATTTCGCTCCACGCCACCAACGATCCGTTGCGCGACGAACTGGTGCCCATCAACAGGAAATATCCGATTGCGGAATTGATGGACGCTTGCCGCGCCTATCCGGGCCTCGGCAATGCGCGGCGCATCACCTTCGAATATGTCATGCTGAAAGGCGTCAACGACAGTGACGCCGAAGCGCGGGAACTTGTACGGCTCCTCAAAGGCGTCCCCGCCAAGATCAACTTGATCCCGTTCAATCCGTGGCCGGGCGCGCCCTATGAATGCTCAAGCTGGGAGCGCATTGAAGGTTTCGCCGACATCTTGTCGCGCGCCGGCTACGCCTCGCCGATCCGGACGCCCCGCGGCCGTGACATCTTCGCCGCCTGCGGACAATTGAAATCGGAAAGCGTCAAGAAACGCGCGAGCGAAGTCCGCAAGGAGCGGATGGGTGTTTAGCTCCGGCAATTTTTTTAAAACTAAGGCTTATAATTTGAATCGCTAATTAGGGGGTAAGAGCGATGGAACGATTGCTAGAGTTTATAGGTGGTGCCCTTCCCCAAGAGATTGATCCTTTTGTTGCCTTCTCTACCCTGATAATTGCACTTTTCTCTTGGGGTGATCATATGTTGCATCCTGATTTGAGAGAATCCATTAAAAGCAAAGTTTTTGGCAGCGGCGCTTCGTCTGCAAAGGCGCCAAGTACGCCCAAGATATTCAATCAGATATTCGAAGACGCCTTCTCTTCAAAACACTGGACGTTGGTGTGCTTCAAACGTAGCGCGCTTGTTAGCGTTGTAGCTTTGACTGTTGTGTTTTTGTATCGGCTTCTTACTCTTCATACGTCTCATTTTGGTTGGTCTGACCAAGCACATTCTATCAAAGGGTGGTTACGCGAAATTTCTTTTGCTGGCGGCGGCGCATTAGGGGTTATGCTGGCAGTCTATCTGATGAATATTTTGACAGATTTTGCATCCTTATATCAAACGCGGCTGGTCCTCAGAATCATGGACGATAAAAATAGCATCGCGTTGCGGTATGTTTTTTTGGATGCTCTGCTCACTTTTCTGCTTTATGTCTTGCTTGGGTATACATTCGCTAAAATCACTGTTGCGTATTTGGTCCCGGGTATAGGCGAATTGAACTATTATAGCCCTCTGGATTTTTCGGTATTTTTGATTGATGGCCTATTTAATACATCGATTTCAGATTGGTATGGCAAGCATGCCTCTCCTCCCCTTGGCGCATACGAGTATGCGAAAGCAAACTATTTGAACATGGATGATAGTGACTATGTGCTCTATTATGCATCTTTCGCCACCACATTTTTAACATCAATATGGCTTTGGATTACAGCTATAAGTATACCACTTGTAAGAGCTGTGTATGCTAGCAAGAACTCCATTATAACGCGCGCTAGATCATTGCTGGATACGGATAAGAAGCCGCTGCAAGCAATTGGAGTGGTTTTTGCTTTATTGTTCTTTATGTTCGGTGTTCTGGTTACTCTTATTGGTAAGATGGTCGAGCTGATCCATGACGTATGGGTTGTCTAACGTGCCGTCGGTTAGACTACAACTTCCTCTTCCGTCTCTTCTCAAACGCCGCCATCTGTGCCGGCGTCGCTTCCTTTTGATATTTCGATTTCCACTCTGAATAAGGCATGCCGTAGACGCGCTCGCGCGCTTCCTCCTTGGTCAGCGAAACGCCTTCGGCTTCCGCCGCCTCGCGCTGCCAGTCGCCCAAGCAGTTGCGGCAGAAATCGGCGAGGATCATGAGATCGATATTCTGCACGTCCGGGCGGTTACGAAGATGCGAAACGAGCCGCCTGAACGTCGCGGCGTCGATCCTGTCCTGCAGCTTCGGTGAAATCTCGGTCATGGCGTTTATCCTCAAAATCGGTTTTCGTTCATCAGCCTGAAGTGTATTCAAGGCTTATGGCGATTTCCATCGGCGACATAACGATTCCCGACTGGGAGCTTGTGGAGACTTTCATCCGCGCCTCGGGGCCCGGCGGACAGAATGTCAACAAGGTCGCGAGCGCGGTGCAGTTGCGTTTCCACGTCCAAAATTCGCCGTCCTTGCCTCAGCCCGTGAAGACGCGCCTTAAAACCATCGCCGGGCGGCGCATGACCCGCGAGGGCGAGCTCATCATCGAGGCGAAGCGCTTCCGCACGCAGGAACAGAACCGCGAAGACGCCCGCGCGCGTCTCGCCGCGCTGATCGAGCGTGCGGCGACGCCGCCGAAAAAGCGGGTAAAAACCAGGGTCTCCCGCAATCAGAAACGCAAACGCGTGGAAGAAAAGCGCCGCCGCGGCGAGCTGAAAGCAGGCAGGGCGAAGGTGGCGCGCGATTAGCCGCGTTCCGCCCCCCTCCCAATTGCGCCGCCGGTCCTGTAACCATGGGCGCGGTGTTCAGGCCCGCGGCGGATAGTGTTGACGATGCAGCTAAACCCCACACTCGATCCCGATGCGCTTCACGAGCGGTTCAAGAGGCGTGGCCGGATTTCGATTCCGAAAATTCTCGACAAGGCGGATGCGGAAACCCTGTGCAAGTCTATCGAGAAAGAGCCGCGGCGCAATCTCGTGTTTTTCGCCAATGGCCGCCATTTCGACATAGACGCCGCCGGCTGGCGCGATTTCGACGAAGAGAAAAAGCGCACCACGGAACAGATCATTCACGCGGGCGCGCAAAAGGGCTTTTCCTATTTTTATGAGAACATCCCGATCTACGACCGCTGGAAGGCCGACAGCGAATTGAGCGCGCCCTTGAAAAACGCCGTCGCGTTTCTGAACAGCGAGCCCTATTTGAATTTCGTGCGCCGCGTCACTGGTTTTGACGATATCGCCTTCGCCGATGCGCAGGCGACGCTTTACGGGCCCGGCCACTTCCTCACGCTCCACAATGACGCCGTCGAAGGCAAAAACCGCCGCGCGGCTTTTGTGGTGAACCTGACGAAGAAATGGCGCCAGGACTGGGGCGGCTATCTGAACTTTTTCGATGAGGAGGGACATATTGAGGGCGCGTTCATGCCTGCCTTCAACACCCTTAACATGTTCGCCGTCCCGGCGGCCCATTCAGTGGGGCTCGTCTCGCCTTTCGCCGGCGCCGTGCGGATTTCCATCACCGGCTGGCTTCGTGCTGGCGTCGATGAAGACGCTTAGCTAGAGTTCGTCTGAAGAGGTTGATTAAAGAGAAAGACTATGGATCGGGCGGCGCAGATTGAAACGCAGCGGGCGGAATATGAAAAGCGGGGATGGACGCTGGCGCGCAAGGCCATGCCCGTCGAAGTCGCCGATGCGACGCTTTACAAGATCCAGCAGGAGCTTGGCGGCGACTGGGAGAGCTATCAGGGCGATTACATCAAGACCTTTTTGACCGATCAAAAGGCTTATGAATGTTACTCCTTCGACTATTCGCCCATGGCGATGCTGCAATGGGGCATGACGTCCTATATGTCGACGGTGGTGGGCAAGGACCTGTTGCCGTCACACGCTTATTTCCGCGTCTATCGTCAGGGCGATGTTTGTCATTTGCACAGCGATGCGAAGAATTGCGAACATGCGATGTCGCTTACGCTCGGCTATTCGAACGATTTGATCTGGGAGCTGAATATCAGCGACAAGTATTACGACGCCAAGGAGCGCCGCCCCGCGGATGTCGCCAATGAAGAAGGCAATATCAAGCTCCATGGGGCGCCCATGGGGATCGGCGACGCGGTGATCTATAATGGCATCAACTACCTGCATGGTCGCGTAAATCCCAACCCTAATCGCTGGTCGGCGCATATCTTCATGCATTGGGTGGACCGGGCCGGGAGTTATGCGCGCTATGCATTTGATGAAAAATGGCCGGATGTGGTGCGGCAGGCGGATTTCAAGTTTCCTGACGATGATGCGCCGGAAAAAATCAATCCGAACCGGGCGGAGATGGTCAAGGAACGCGGGCGCTGATCCTATAATTATCGGTAAGCCGGTCGCGCGAGGCTCGAAACTCCCCTAGAATGCGAAATGCATTATCTGATTCACCAAAGGGGAGTTGTGACATGAAAAATCTGATGATGGCGCTCGGCGCCGTTTTGATCTTCGCGGCGGGGCCTGCCTTCGCTGGCGATGACGCCTTGACGGCGGACGCGGCGAAGCGCTTCGTGGCGTCTTTGCCGGCCGTGGAAAGCCTCGGCGAGGAGCTGGAGGCCGAAGGCAAGACCGATGAAATGCGCGTCGATACGCAGCCCAAACCAGGTGAGGCGTTCAAGCCATTTTCCGGCGCGGTCAAGGCGCTGAAAGCCAAGCATCCTTCCGAATACGGACGGCTTTCGAACGCCGTCAAGCCGCATGGCTTCAGCGCGGAAAGCTGGGGCGAGGCCGGCGACAAGGTGATGGTCGCCTATATGGCGCTGAAAATGGAAAAGGAAAATCCGGGCGCCATGGCCCAGATGAAGGCGATGGACCCGGCCATGATGGATATGATGCCGCCGGAAATGAAAGCCCAGATGGAGCAGGCGATGGCGATGATGGAAACCGTCGCCGACGTCTCTCCTGAAGACAAGAAGGCTGTTGCCGAGGTCGAGGACGAACTCGACGCCTATATGGAAGAACAAGCTAACAGTTGATCGGCGGGTTCGCGCCCGCAGCTTTGCGAAACCGGCCCGGACGTGGTTTTATCCCGTCCGGGTTTTTTAATTGCAGATAAGAAGGGGCGGGCGATGAAATATCTTGCGGCGGCGGCGCTGGCGACAGCGGCGATCATGACAGGGGCTGCGGCGCAGCCGCCTGCGGATAAACCCGCGACTGCGGTGGCGGCGGCGCAGGCATGGAAAGGCGAACATGGCGCTAAGATGCTGCAAGGATTTATGGATCTGCTTTCCTTGCCGAACGACGCCAATGATGCGGATAACATTCGCCGCAACGCCGATTATATCGGCGCACTATTCGCCGAACGCGGCTTCGAGATGGAGCTGCTGGAGAGCGAGGAGGCGCCGCCGCTGATCTATGGTCTGCGCGAAACGCCCGGCGCGACGCGCACCATCGCCATCTATGTTCACTATGACGGCCAGCCGACGGAGCCTGCCGAATGGACGCATCCGCCTTTTGATCCGCGGCTTTATTCGCGCGCCATGAGCGAGGGCGGGGAAGAAATTGCGTTTCCAAAAGACGGCGACGCCATCAATGAAGACTGGCGGATCTATGCCCGCTCGGCGAGCGACGACAAGGCGCCGATACCCGCGCTGCTCGCCGCGATCGATGCGCTCGATGAAGCGGGCATCGGTTTTACCTCAAACATCAAGCTGGTCTTCGATGGCGAGGAAGAGGCGGGATCGGACTATCTTGACGATTATCTCGGCGAGCATCCGGACAAATTCGCCGATGTGGATCTCTGGCTGTTCTGCGACGGCCCGACCCATCAGAGCGGGCGGCCACAGCTCGTCTTCGGCGTGCGCGGCGTCACAGGGCTTGAAGTTACGGTTTACGGACCCAATCGCGGTCTTCACAGCGGTCATTACGGCAACTGGGCGCCGGGTCCGGGCTGGCGCCTGGCGCAGCTCCTTGCGAGCATGAAAGATGAAAAGGGACGGGTACTGATCAAAGATTTCTACACATCCGCCGCGCCGATTTCAAAGGCGGAGCGCGCCGCCATCGCCGCCATGCCCGATACGGACGGAAAGCTGCGCGAAACCTTCGGTCTTGCGGAAACGGAAATGAACAATGCGCCGCTGGGCGAAAGGCTGCTATTGCCGGCGCTCAACCTCAAAGGCCTCAAAAGCGCTGAAATCGGCGCGCTTTCTCGCAATGTCATTCCGCCTACAGCAACCGCGTCGATCGGGCTGCGGCTCGTTAAGGGCAATGATCCGGAGGAAATGCTGACCCTCGTTGAAAAGCATATTGAGCGGCAGGGCTATCATATTGTCCGTGAAGACCCGGACGCCGAAATCCGCACGCGCTATCCCCTGATCGCCAAAGTGCGTCGCAGCGGCGGCTATCCCGCCATGCGCAGCGATATGGAAGATGCGCGCGTCGCGCCGCTGATCTCCGCATTGAAAGAGGCTGCGGACGACGGTCTGATCCTCAATCCGAGCCTTGGCGGGTCGCTGCCGCTTTATATGTTCGAAAGCGTTTCCGACGCGCCCATCGTCATCCTGCCCATCGCCAATTACGACAACAACCAGCATTCGGCGGACGAAAACATCCGCCTCGGCAATCTTTTCTACGGCGTCGACGCCTATGCTGCTGTTCTGACCATGGCGGCTGACTAGGGCCGGAGAAATGACACGGTAGGGAGCGCCCGCCGCAGCTTCAGCTCAGGGACGAGGGGAGGCGCTGCGGCGGAGGCCCAAGGGCGATCCGCACCTTTGATCCCATGCATCGGGGCGCTAACGGGATCGGCGCGCGGACACAGGTGAAACGTGAGCCGCTAAAAATTCCGGCGCTCTTTTCTTAGATTTTTTTGCGACGGAATTTGCGTGATGGTCCGTTGGAGAGACACCGGACAGTTTTCCTCCCTTTGCATCGCACAGGCGCCCCATGAAAACGATATTGCACATAGCGTTGATTGCCATAACCGCAATTCTCATTACCGCCTGTGCGCCGTCGAAACGCGGAGGGCCGGGCGCCGAGTTCGGCGCCCGGCGCGCTGTTGGGATTAACCGGCCTTCATCGTTATTGGCTGCGGCGCGCGAACAGCTAGCGACGCAAGGTTGCGCAAAAGCCGCTCCCGCCTATCGCATGGTGGCGAGCTATGGCGAGGGCTATGAAATCGCGCAATATGAACTTGGGGCCTGTCTCCTTGAAATGACAGGCGCGAATGACGCGGAAACCGCACTTTTCCGGCAGGAGGGCGTCTTCTGGCTCAGCCGCGCAGCATGGGCCGGCGATCCGCGGGCGCAAGGAAAACTCGCAGAAGCCTTGAGCGGCGCGCCAGGCTTTGCCGCGTCTCACATTGCTCCCGATCCTGAAGCCGCGCTGATGTGGTCCATCATTTATATGTCGAACGGCGCGCGCGACACATACGCCTTGCGGCCGGTTCCCTCGCCGGTAAGTGATCATCTGAAGAACGTTATTTCTGAAGCGGCGTCGGAAAGCGCTTATGCGAAGGCCGAACGATTTGCACGCGTGAAGATGGAGGCGTTTGTCGCGCCGCCCATGGCGCAGAATACAGGCGGGCCGCAAGGCCGTCCGGAAGGCCGCAGGCGTCCGCCGCGGCGGCAAATTGAAACGGCGCGGCCTTGAAACTCTGATGTGAAGTCCGCAGTCTCGTTCCTGCAAACGGGCGAGAGGCGGTGATGATCGGAAAAAAATGGATCTGGCTTGCGCCGCTGCTGGCGCTTTCGGCATGTGCAACGGCCGAGGCGCCGGAAGAGGGTAATATCTGGTCTACGCTCGATGGAAAGCCGCCGCTGATCATCGCCCATCGCGGCGCCAGCGGCTATCTGCCCGAGCATACGCTGGAAGCCTATGGTCTCGCCATAGAACAGGGTGCGGACGTGATCGAGCCGGACCTCGTGTTCACCAAAGACGGTGTCCTTGTCGCCCGTCACGACCGCTATTTATCGACGACAACGGATGTCGCCGGTCGCCCTGAATTCGCGGACCGTAAAAAGCCAAACGCCGACCCGAACGATGCGCCGCGCGACGACTGGTGGGTCGAAGATTTCACACTGGCGGAGCTGAAAACCCTGCGCGCGGTGCAACCCTTTCCAGGGCGTTCAAAAGACTATGACGGACTCTATGAAATTCCGACATTTAAGGAAGTGCTGGCCTTTGTGTCTGTGCGCGCGGACGAGGCGGGCCGTCCCGTGGGCGTCTATCCGGAAACAAAACATCCCGGCTATTTTCAATCCATCGGCATGGATTTCGAACAGCCCTTGCTTGCCGCGCTTGATGGTTTCGAGGCGGGGCCGGTGTTCATTCAGTCCTTTGAGCCGGATATCCTCAAGCGCCTCAAAGGCAAGACAGACGCGAAACTTGTGCAGCTTGTCTATGAGGAAACGCCCGGCGCCGGACCGAATATTCCGCTTGCGGATATTGCGGACTATGCGGATGGGGTCGGGCCGGCGAAAGATTTGATACTTGCTGCTAATGGGGTGCTAACGCCTTTTGTTTCCAACGCTCATGGATTTGGGTTAGTCATCCATCCATGGACGTTCAGAGCCGATCAGCGCAATCCCAATTTGAAGGGGCCGTTTGTGAGCAAAACGACGATACGAGTTGACGCCAAGGAAGATAGTCAATCATCATCGGAAGTTGAGGAAACAGGCGATGTTCTCGAATGGGCTCCGGTAAAGATGGGTGATGGCCTTATTTTCGTCGAGTATGATTTATTTTTTAATGATGGCGTCGACGGCCTCTTCACCGATTTTCCTGACACGGCGGTTAAAGCGCGCGCCGAGTACGCCGCCGAGCGGCAATAACCCCGCGCCTTGCTCCTTCGTCCCGCATCGCCTAGCCTCGCGCGCACCAGGAGCAGCCACAGCATTTCGCTCGTGCTAGCCACGCGGCCTCCACGGTTTACCTCGCCAAAATGACACAGGCTTGAGTGGTCGAGATAGGGCAAGATCTCGTGCAGCACAAGCATCTCTGTCACATCGTCCGAGAGGGG
>PAIP01000071.1 GCA_002704915.1 Parvularcula sp. | reverse complement strand
GCGCCGCACCTCCTCGAGTTTTTTCTTCAGACGCACGATTTTGTCGTCGAGGGCGCGGCGGTCGGACTCGATCTGTCTTTCGCCAGGACCGCCGAGAAAACCGGCGCCGCCGCGCTGGCGTTCAAGGTGGGTCCAGGACCGCACCAGCCGCGAACGCTGATAATCGAGATGGGCGAGATCGACCTGCAGGCGGCCCTCCGCCGTCTGTGCGCGGTCGCCGAAAATTTCGAGAATGAGCGCCGTGCGGTCGAGCACTTTGACGTTCCATTCTTTTTCCAGATTCCGGTGTTGAACGGGCGAAAGCGATCCGTCGACGATGACGAGCGCCGGGCGCGGATCATGTGCATCAAGCCGGGCGCTGATCTCCTCCACCTTGCCGGCGCCGATCAGCGTCGCCGGTCGGGGCTTTTGAACGGGAACGATGAGCGTGTCGACCACATCAAGATCGATCGCGGCGGCGAGACCCGCCGCCTCTTCGAGACGGGCTTCAGGCGCGCGCAACCCTTCATCGCCGCGCAGGGCGGGATGAACGACAATCGCAAAAAGATTTTCAGACTGCTTTGGTTCTGACATTGAAAAACAAGCCTACACGCGCCTCGCATATATGCGAAGCGAGGCGCAGGGTTACTACCATGAAATTGGGTGGCGGTCCCGAAAGCGGCTTATTCGCCGTCTTCACCGTCCCATAAGGTCACCGGCGCTTGCGGCATCACGGTTGAAATTGCGTGCTTGTAAACAAGCTGGGCGTGCCCGTCGCGCTTCAGCAAGACGCAGAAATTATCAAACCAGCTAACGATACCCTGCAATTTCACGCCGTTCACCAGGAAGATCGTCACCGGAATCTTCGTCTTGCGAACATGGTTCAGGAACGTGTCCTGCAAGTTTTGCTTCTTCTCGCTCATTGGTCCCGCTTCTCCGAGTCGGTTCGTGTTTTTTATTGCAGCGCAGCAATGATCATGGCCCGGATTATGGAAGCTGGCAACTGGTTTGCGCGGCCAATCACGCGTTTGTTGCGCCGAATTACCGAAATCGGGTGAAAATCCCGCTTTTCAACCCCTTGCAGCGCGCGCCTTGTAGGCTTCCCGAAGGCGCATGGCGACGGGACCGGGCTTGCCCGAGCCGATTCGCACGCCGTCGACGGAGATTACGGGCATGACGAAGGAGGTAGCGGAAGTAATAAATACTTCCGGCGCCGCCTTCGCCTCCTCCAGGGTGAAGGGCCGCTCGATCACCTTGATCTGCAGTTCCTCGGCGCAGGCGATGGCGGTCTGCCGGGTGATGCCGCCGAGAATCCGGTTGGTCTTGGGATGGGTGACGATGGCGCCGGTCTCATCAACGATCCAGGCGTTCGAAGAGGAGCACTCGGTGACGACGCCGTCGCGGACGAGCAGCGCCTCGGCGGCGCCGGCTTCCGCCGCGGCCTGCTTGGCCAGCGCATTGGGAAGCAGCCCGACAGTTTTGATATCGACCCGGCCCCAGCGGATATCCGGCTGAGAAATCACCGAAACCCCCGTTTTCGCCTTGGCGTCCGACTGATCAAGATCGAAGCGCCGTGCGGTGATGACGAGAGACGGCCGCGTCCCTTCCGGCGGGAAGGGATGATTGCGGGGCGCGACGCCGCGCGTCACTTGCATATAAACCAGCGCGTTTTTCAGCCGGTTGCGCCGCACCACCTCGCCCATAACGACTTTCAGGGCCTCAATGTCCATGGGCGCCGCCATCTGCAATTCGTTCAAGGAACGCTGCAGCCGCGCGAGATGGCCTTCCATATCCCAGTAACGTCCATTGACGACGATGCAGACCTCATAGACCCCGTCCGCGAACTGGTAGCCGCGATCCTCTATATGAACCGTCGCCGCGCTTTGCGGAACATATTGACCGTTTACATAAGCGATGCGGGTCATGACCTTACCATCTCCAGAATGCGCGGTTGACGAGCGCCAGCGCCACGGCTCCCTCCAGCCTCCCGAGGATCATGCCGACGCATAAAAGCCAGCGCAAAGGCTCTTCGAAAACGGCGTAGCCGTCTCCTTGCTCCCCAGCAAGCGCGATCAGCGGCCCGGCATTGGAGAGCGCCGCAACCGCCGCCGAGGCGGCGAGATCGAAAGAATGCCCGCCAATGGACAGCGCCATCAGCAAAAAGGCGAGCGTCATCGTAAAGACAAGAAAATGAATCCAGACGCCGAGTTCATTGGCCACACGGCGGCGCCCGAAAACGGCGCCGGGGGTAATGAGCCGGCGGATTTCCTCGCGCGCGCGACGCATGATGACGAGCCAGCGCAGCACCTTGAAACCGCCGGCCGTGGAGACCGCCGCGGCGCCGATAATCGCCGTAACGAGACAGGCAAGCAGCGGCGGCGTTTCGCCGATCATATAGCCATTGGTGGTGACGAGCGAGGCGGCGTTGAACAGTTGCGGCCCCAGAAGCACGACATCCCCGGCCCCCGCGGTGAGCCAGAACAGGATCGCCGCCCAGATAACGATCATCAGATAGGCGCCCGTTTCAATATCGCGCAGTTTTTCGCGCTCCGTTTTTATAACACGGGCGATGAGAATGAAATTGACGCCGCCGAGCAGCGTGAAAAAGAACAACGCAACTTCAACATTGGTGTTATAGGCGGCGACGCCCTCGACCCTGGGAATAAAGCCGCCTGACGCCGCCGTGGTCATGGCCATGATGACCGCATCGAGCGTCGGCGCGCCCGCGAACGCCATCGCGGCGAAAGCCGCCAGCGTCACAACGGCGTAAACGGCGGCGAAGGAAACAGCCGCGTTGCGCAAAGGTTTGAGATAAGAATTGCGGTCCCCGCGGGAAAAAGGCGGCAGCAGCGTATCGATGCCGATAAAGGCGGGACGGATGAAGATCGCCGCCGCGATGGCGAGCGAGGCGAGGCCGCCAAGCCATTGCAGCGTCGCGCGCCATAACATGCTTGAGGGACTCGCGATCGCAGCCTCGTAAGACAGCCATGCGCCAGTCGTCGTCAGTGCCGAAACCGCTTCGAAATAGGCGTCGGCGAAGGACAGCCCCTCGGCCATCAGCGGCGGCGCCGCAAAAGCCGGAACCAGCGCCCACCACAAAAGAATAACCGAAAGCGCGCCGCGAAACCCGGAAGGCGACCGTTTGCCCATGGAGGCGACATAGGCGCCGGCGCCAACCATGGCGGAGACGGCGGCGGCGAAAAGATATGCCCCGGCGGTTTCCTCCCCGCCTGCAAAGGCCAACAGGAGGGGCGCAACCATCGCCGCCGCAACGATCAGCAGCAGCATGGCGGACATCCGCAGAATGCTGGTTAGCTCCATCAGCCTTTAGAAATATTCGATACTGACGCGGAACATCTGTTCGACGTCTTTCACATTTTCGCGCATGGACATGAGGACGACGCGGTCGCCGGCGTTGATCACCATGTCGCCCGTGGGCATCTGCACTTCATTGTCGCGATAGACCGCGCCGATCATCACGCCTTCCGGCAGGTTGGCTTCGCGCAAGGGCTTGCCCACCAGGGGCGACGTTTCGAGCGCGATGGCGTCGATCAGCTCCGCATCGCCGTCAGAGAGCGAATAGACGCCCTTGATGCGCCCGCGCCGGATATGTTGAAGGATGGTCGAGATGGTTGTCGCCCGCGGGTCCACATAGCGGTCGACGCCCACGGCCTCGGTGATCGGGCCGTAATCCTGATCGTTGACCAGCGCCATGGAGCGGCGCGCGCCCTCGCGCTTCGCGACTACCGACGCCAGAATGTTCACCTGATCGTTGTCCGTGACGGAAACGACCGTCTCCGCCTCGGCGACGCCGGCTTCGCGAAGGATCGAACGATCGAGCCCGTCGCCCTGGAGGACGATGGTGCGCTCAAGCTCTTCGGCGATATCCTCGGCGCGCTTGCGGTTGCGTTCAATGAGCCGGATTTTCATGTTGCCGGTCTTTTCAAGGCCCTTGGCGACGAAGAGGCCGATATTGCCGCCGCCGACGATGATGACCCGGCGCGCCGCACGCCCCGCCTCGCCCATGATTTCCAGGGCGCGCGCCACATCGGCGCGGTCAGCGATGAAGAAGACGCGGTCGCCCGTCTCCAGCATATCGCCGGAATGGGCGCGCCACATATTGTCGCCGCGTTTGATGGCGACGATGGTGATCTTTAAATCCGGGAAAAGTTCCGCCACCTGACGCAGCGGCGTGTTGATAATGGGACAGTCGTCGCGCAGCTTGACGCCCACCGCCCACACCCGTCCGTCCACGAATGATTTGGTTTCGAAGGCGCCCGGCGTCGAAAGGCGCTGAATGATCGCTTCGGAAACCTCGCGCTCCGGCGAGATCACCACATCGATGGGCAGGTGATTGCGAGAGAAAATGTCCGAATAGCGCGGGTCGAGATACCCTTGCGCGCGCACACGGGCGATCTTCGTCGGCACCTTGAAAAGCGAATGAGCGATCTGGCACGCCACCATGTTCACTTCGTCGGAAAAGGTGACGGCGATGATCATGTCGGCCTCGCGCGCGCCGGCCTCCTCCAGCGTCTGGGGATAGGCGCCATTGCCGACAATGCCGCGCACATCGAGCCGCTCGGTCACGGCGCGGATCAGATCTTTCGACTGATCGACCACCGTCACTTCATTATTTTCGCGCGACAGGCGCCGCGCGATGCCGACGCCGACGCGTCCTGCGCCGCAAACGATCACGCGCATGATCTATCCAATCCTTTTGTTCACCTGAAAGCTATACGCGACCGTTCAGGCGCTTTCCACGCGCATTTGCCCATTAACGCCAAGCGCTTTCAGCTTCCGGTGCAGCGCAGAGCGCTCCATGCCGATAAACGCAGCCGTCCGGGAGATATTGCCGCCGAATCGGTTGATCTGCGCAATCAGATACTCACGCTCAAAACGCTCGCGCGCCTCGCGCAAGGGCAGCGTGATGATCTGTTCAAGCCCCTCCCCGGCCGGGATCGTGAGACCTGAGTCCATGACTTCGGTCGGCAAATGCTCGCAGGTGATTTCGATTTCCGGGTCGCGGCCCATGAGAATGAGGGTTCTTTCGATCACGTTACGAAGCTGGCGCACATTGCCGGGCCAGGCGCAGGCCTGCAGCGCCGCCATGGCCTCCGGCGACAGGGGCCGCTTCGGCAGGCCGGAAGCCTTCGCAATGCGGTCGACGAAAAAGGCGGTGAGCGCAGGAATGTCCTCGCGCCGTTCGTTGAGACCCGGCGCATTGATGGAAACAACGTTGAGACGATGGAAAAGGTCTTCGCGGAAACGGCCTTCGCCTGCGAGCGCCAGAAGATCGTTGGAGGTCGTCGAGACGATGCGCACATCGACTTCCACCGCCTTCTGACCGCCGACGCGCTTGAAACGCTGCTCCACCAGCACCCGCAGGATCTTGCCTTGCGTCTCCAGCGGCATGTCCGAGATCTCATCGAACATCAGCGTGCCGCCATGGGCTTTTTCCATGAGGCCGATCATTTGCGTGGAGCCGTCGGGACCTTCAATGCCGAACAGCTCCTCCTCCATACGGTCAGGCGCGATGGACGCGGCGCTCGCCACCACGAAGGGACGATTTTTGCGGCTCGATCGCGCATGAAGCAGCCGGGCGATCATTTCCTTGCCGGACCCCGGAGGACCGGAAATCAGGACCCGCGAGCGCGCGTCCGCGACGCGTTCAATGACATTGCGCAAGGACGCGACCGCGGCGGAGGAGCCGATCAGCCCCCAGTCCGGCGCGCGCTCGCGCAACTCGGAGACCTCGCGGTTCAGGCGCGCCGCCTCCAGCGCGCGATTGACAGCAAGGATCAGGCGGTCGGCGTTAAACGGTTTTTCAACGAAGTCATAAGCGCCCTTCTTGATCGCCGCCACCGCAGTTTCAATCGTTCCGTGTCCGGAAATAATCACAACAGGGATATCCGGATGAAGCTTCTTCAGGGCTTCCAGAATCTCAATCCCGTCCATCTGCGAATTCTGAAGCCAGACATCGAGAATAACGAGAGAAGGCAATCGGTCGCGCACCGCCGCAAGCGCTTCGGTGGAATTGGCCGCGGTTCGCGGCGCAAAACCTTCATCCTCAAGGATGCCTGAGATCAGTTCGCGAATGTCTACTTCGTCGTCAACGACCAGAACGTCGATACTCATAAATCCCTACGCCTTCTTCCCTGTTGTCATTCCGCCGCCGCAGCAATCTGCGCCGAGCCTTCCGCCCCAACCCTCAGCAATGAAATCGTCATGCGCGCGCCCGTCTCTCCAAGCGACGCATCGTCCGCAAACTCCAGCGTTCCGCCATGCTCCTCGGCAACCTTTTTCACGATGGCGAGACCGAGTCCCGTGCCCTTGGCGCGCGTCGTCATATAAGGCTCGGCGAGACGATGACGTTCAGCTTTCGGCAAACCGACGCCATTGTCGATGATGTGAATGCGCGCCATCGCCCCATCGGTTTCGAGCCGGACGGCGATGCGGCCTGAAGGTCCGCTCTCGTCCATGGCGACACGCGCGCCGATCGACTCCGCTGCGTTCTTGATCAGATTCGACAACGCCTGAACGATAAGCCGCCCGTCACATTCGGACGTGACCGGCGCGTCCGGCGTCTCCACCGCGAACTCCACATCCGGAAACGCGACTTTCTGCGGAAACACGGCGGCCTTGATAAGCTCGCGCAGATCCTCGCGCCCGATCACCGGTTTGGGCATCCGTGCAAAAGAGGAGAATTCGTCGACCATGCGGCCGATGTCGCTCACCTGGCGAATGATGGTTTCGGTGCAGCGCTCGAAGACCTCCGGATTGGTCTGGATCTCGCCCAGATATTTCCGACGCAAGCGTTCCGCGGAAAGCTGGATCGGCGTCAGCGGGTTTTTGATTTCATGCGCGATGCGCCGCGCCACGTCACCCCAGGCGGCGTTGCGCTGGGCGGCGATCAACTGGGTGATGTCGTCGAAGGTCGCGACATAGCGCTCATCCTGCGCGGCGGCGTCTTTCACAATACGCACATTCAGCGTGCGGGTGCGGCCGTGGCGGGTGACGTCGATCTGATCGCCGACCTCGTTTTCGTTCGATGACGCGGCAAGGTCTAAAAGTCCGCCAAGCTCCGGCATCAGCGTCTTTATATTCTGGCCCGTCAGGCGTCCGTTCTCTTCGCCGATCAGCTCCGCTGCAGAGGTGTTGGCGATGGTGATGCGGCCCGCGCCGGTCAAGCCGATCACGCCGGCGGAAACACCCGAAAGCACAGCCTCGGTAAACCGGCGGCGTTCATCGAATTGCCGGTTGGTGTCGATCAGATCGTCGCGCTGGGTCTGAAGCTGCGCCGTCATGTGATTCATGGACCGGGCAAGCGCGCCAAATTCGCCATCTTCCTTGTAGACTTCGACCCGTGCGCCAAGATCGCCGCCGGAGACCCGCTCCGACATTTTCACCAAACGCCCGATAGGCCGGACGATTCGCGTCGCCGCGATCAGCGCAAGCCAGATGGCGCCGAAAAGAATGATGATCGCCAGCACCACATAGCCGGCGAGAAAAACGCGTTCGAGCCGCGACCGCCCCAGTTCGGCCTCGCGCCAGTCCTCGCGCACGTCCCGCACGGCGAAGAGACGTTGCGTGGTCATCGGGTCCACCGGCTGGTAGCCGATCAGGAAGCCGCCATTGTAGTAAGGAAGCCGCAAGGCGCCGCGAAACACGTCCAGCGTCGCATCGTTATTCACGCCAAAGACGAAAATGTCGCCCGGCTCGCTGCCGCGCAGTTCGGCGAGCTTCTCTTCCGGAGGAAGCCCGAAATCGCCCGGCTCGACTTCTGCGCGCACAATAATGCGCCCTTCCCCGTCCACCAGATAAAGCGCCGAAAGTCCGCGGACCTGCGCCTGTGCATATAGATAACGCCGGAAACTGATGGGCGTTTGCTCAAAACCGACGCCCGCCTCTTCCTGGCGCGCAATGTCCTGGGCGATGAGACGCATGGATTGCTGCATCTCGCCGCCCTTGATTGAGACCAGCGCATTGGCGAGATCGCGCGCCGTTTCCTGATAACGATCGATCCGTTCACTGAACACATCGTTCAGGCTTGCGCGCAGGATCGTGAATGCAAAGAGAAAGGCGATGATGGCGGGGATTGCAGCAACCGCCGAGAACAGCCAGACAAGCTGCATATGCGTGCGCGAGCCTGCAAGCTGGTGACGGCGATTGGACCAGACGTGAAACACGCGCGCGCCGACAAGCAGCGCAAAACCCGCAGCGATGACAATGTTGCCGATGATCATCCACATGAGGAACGCGCGGTCGACCCGCTCCACCAGCGGCGACATCAGGAACCATGTTGTGAAGAAGGCGACGGCGGCGGCGCCGATCAACGCGGCGGCGACCGTCGTATTGGACAGCAGCCATTTCGGGACGTAGCGCAGCGCTGCAGCGCCGGAACGCTCGGTATCCGCAGTGTCTCGATGTTGATCTTCCAAACTCAACCCGACGCCATCCTGAGGCGCGAACGCCCAAAGTCTTGCCGCTGCCTTCGCCTCAGCCCTTCGCGTGTTCCGCATCGGGCCTGCCGCGACAGGCGTGAACTCCCCATAGGATGGGGATGTTGCTGCCGTTGTTGCAGAAAATCAACACTTTTGTTGCCAAAATGAAACAGGGTAAACGCCGGAACGGGACATGGGGCCGGGATGGGCGGCCTAAATCAAGCCGCCGCCTGCTCCGCGAGGCGCAGGTCGCCTTCGAAGAAAGCGCCCAGCCCGTCGACGACCTTCTCCGGAGAGGCGATCCGGCAGAGCGCGGCCCTGAAGCTGCGCCGCTGCGTGGGATCGAGATCGACCGGCGCATGATCCACTGTCGCGGCGAGGTGTTTGCGCGCCATGCGGACGCCAAGCGGCGCGCCGTAATGATCGATAGTCTCTTTATAATGGATGAGCGCCGCGTCTCGCTGGACCTGAAGTGACGGCGCGACGAGATCGCCGCCCGCTTCCAACACCTTCGCGACCGCACCCGGCAACCAGGGACGCCCCGTAGCGGCCCGTCCAATCATCACGCCATCGGCGCCCGATTGCTTCAGCGCCTCGCGCGCAGTCTCCACGTTAACAATATCGCCATTGACGATCACCGGAAGCGAAACCGCCTCTTTCACGGCGCGCACTTCCGCCCAGTTGGCGGTTCCGTTGTAAAAATCATTGCGTGTGCGGCCATGCACCGTCAGCATCTGAACGCCGGCGCTTTCCGCCCTGCGGCCGAGCTCCGGCGCATTCAATGAATTCCAGTCCCAGCCGAGACGCATCTTCAGGGTTACCGGCTTTGACGTTGCTGCGACCGTCGCCTCGATCAGTGTCAGCGCATGATCGAGATCGCGCATCAGGGCCGAACCGGACAGCACGCCCGTCACCTGACGCGAAGGACAGCCCATATTGATGTCGATCACATCGGCGCCCGCTTCTTCCGCAAGCCGCGCCCCTTCGGCCATCCATTTCGCCTCGCGGCCTGCAAGCTGGATTACAAACGGAAAGATTTCGCCGTCGCCCTCGGCCCGGCGAACGACGTCGGGCCGGCCTCGCGCCAGCTCTTCGCAGGCTGTCATTTCCGACACCACCAGCCCCGCCCCGAATCGCGCGACCGCCCGCCGGAACGGCAGGTCGGAGACGCCGGACATGGGCGCCAGCGCGACGTTGTTCTTGAGCTTTATGTCGGCGATCGAAATCATTCTTCGTGAAGCTTGTTGTTGGCGTGGCGGCTGTTTACCCGCTAAAGCAACAGGTTACAAACGATCTGAATAAAGTCAGCCCAACACAGAATTTATGCAGTATTTTGACGATTTCGCCTCTCTTTCCTCCCCCGCCTGCGGGGGAGGTGTCGCACTGGATGCAATCCGGTGCGACGGAGGGGGGGGCAACGATAAAAGCCCGCTCCGTCCGCTTCGCGGACACCTCCCCCATAAATGGGGGAGGAAAGGAGTCTGCAAATAATGTCAAAACTCAACACGATAGCCGTCATTGTCGCCGCAGGCCGCGGCAGCCGCGCCGGCGCCGGCGGGCCTAAGCAATATCGCGATCTCGGCGGCCGGGCGGTGATCGCCCGCACGGCGGAGGCGTTCCTCAATCACCCGGATATCGACGGCGTGCGGATCATCATCCACCGCGACGACCGGGCGGAATATGACGCCGCCATGGGCGATCTGTTGAAACATCGGAAGATCCTCGATCCCGTCACAGGGGGCGCCGAGCGTCAGGACTCCGTGCGCCTCGGGCTGGAGAGCCTTGCGGAGGAAAATCCCGTGCGCGTGCTGATCCATGATGCGGCCCGCCCCTTTATCGACGAGAAAACCATCACCCGCATTATCAACGCCCTCGACACGGCGGACGGCGCCATCGCCGCCCTGCCCGTCTATGACACGCTGAAGCGCGAAGGCGCCGAGAAGAAAATCGCCGCGACCGTCCCGCGCGAGGCGCTGTGGCGGGCGCAGACGCCGCAAGGCTTTCACTTCGACAAGATCCTCGCCGCCCATCGCGACGCCGAAGGCGAGACGCTGACCGACGATGCAGCCGTCGCCGAAGCCGCAGGACTGTCGGTGACTCTCGTCCCCGGCTCGCCCGACAATATGAAACTCACCCAGGCCGAGGATTTCGGCATGGCCGAAACGCTGCTCGGCCGGAAAGACAGAGAGATGGAATACCGCACCGGCCACGGCTTCGACGTTCACGCTTTCGAGGAAGGCGACGCCGTCATGATCTGCGGCGTCGAAATTCCCCATGAGAAAAAACTGAAAGGTCATTCCGACGCCGATGTGGGCATGCATGCGCTGACCGACGCCATTCTCGGCGCCATCGGCGAGGGCGATATCGGCGATCATTTCCCGCCCTCCGATCCGCAATGGAAAGGCGCCCCAAGTCATGTGTTTCTCGAAAAAGCGCGCGATCTTGTCCGTCAGCAAAAGGGCAAGATCACCCATTGCGACGTGACACTCATTTGCGAAGCGCCGAAGATCGGCCCCCACCGGCGCGCCATGCGCGCCGCGCTCGCGCTTATTCTCGATATCGACGAGCGGCGCGTCTCCGTAAAAGCGACGACAACAGAACAATTGGGTTTCACCGGGCGGCGCGAAGGCATAGCAGCCATGGCGACCGCGGCGGTCGCTCTTCCGGTTTCGGAGTGAGGCATGAGCCTGGTGGAGATCATGATCTTGGAAGACGCAGGCTCCATCAGCTTTGTCGAAAACGTTCTGCGATCTGAAAACATAGTTTTTCGTGTTGCGGGAGACGATCATTCACCCGGTCGTCGCCCAAGATTGCTGGTGGCCAAGGATGACCTTGAACACGCCTACAATCTGTTGATTGAAATCGGCTTTGAAAAACGCGTTTATTCAAAACCCCGTCTTGGCCTTCAATAGTGAGAAGCTAATGAAAGAAATTCTCCGCACCAACAATCCGGCGCTGATCAACTATGTCGAAAATCTTATGAGTCAGGCCGATATCGAATATCTTCTCGCCGACCAGCATGCGAGCATCATGGACGGGTCCATCGGCGCCCTGCCCCGGCGCATTCTCGTGCCCGATGACGATTTCAACCAGGCGCTGCGCATCATGCGCGAAGCGGACCTCGCCGATGAGATCAGCCGCACGCATTTGAAAGACCACCGCCCGTGACCCAGACCCACCGCATCTGGTCGCTGGCGCAGGCGATCATCGACAAGGCCGGCGCCGAAGGGGTGATGGTCGCCAGCGCGGAATCCTGCACCGGCGGCATGATCACCGCGGCGCTGACGGATGTGCCCGGCTCCTCCGCCGTGGTCGAACGCGGCTTCGTCACCTACACCAATGAAGCCAAGACCGAGATGCTCGGCGTTCCCGCCAGTGTCATCGCAACAAGCGGCGCGGTCAGCGCCGCCGTTGCGCGCGCCATGGCGAAAGGCGCGCTTCAGAACTCCCGCGCGGATGTCGCCGTCTCCGTCACCGGCATCGCCGGCCCTTCCGGCGGCACGGCGAGAAAACCCGTGGGCCTCGTGTGGTTCGGCCTCGCCGACAGGAACGGTGCTGCGCGCGTGGAGCGACGCGTCTTCGCCGACGGCAGCCGCGATTTCGTGCGCACCAAGGCGACCGAAACCGCCCTGCATCTCATGCTGACGGCTTTACAGACAGCCGGAACTCCTGATTAGAGATCCGGCGCGTCCGTCGCCTGTTTAACTCTTTCTTCCTGGGCTTTCTTCTGAATTTCGTCCCGAAACGCGATGGTCGCTTCCCGGTTTAGGTAAATCTGGCCCACATTGCCGAGCTTGGCCTCCACATTGCTGACAATGTCGCCGGAGGGCGCCGTCAGAGAATAAATCAGCGCCGTTCCACACCGTCTTGGAGAATGGGGAATGCTGGCGGCGTCGGTCGGCCAGTGCTGGTATTTCGTTGCGGGCAGATTCGACGCCAGCGGATTGCAGTCCTTTCCGTTATAGAGCCATTTGAGCAGCATGACCGCACCCGCTTCATCCACCTCGTCCGGTTCGCCATATTTATCGACAAGCGCCTGGCGATAAACGTCTACGGATGTATCGCCGCGAATATTCTCCTTGCGCTCCACGGACTGCACGACATTCTCGGCGGGCGGCAGCGCAAAATAGACATGCACCCGATCACTGCCCCGGCCCAGGCTTGTCGTGCCGACAAACGCACCCGGGGTCTCGGCCGTCGGTTTGAACATCGCATCAGTCAAACCCATCTGCTGTTCGAGCGTATTGTAAACCAGAGCCGAGCCTTGCCAGTATTCGGGCTTGTTCTCTTCCAGCGCTGCTTTCGCCTCTTCCGGCGTCATGCCCAGTTTCACGCCAAAAATATCGGCGTCCACATCGTCGACGATCATAGGGCCGGTATCAGAAGCGATTTTTAGCTCTTGTGAGGATTCGGCCTTCGTTTCGGCAGTGTCCGAAACCGCGCCGGACGATTTCGCGCCTTCATCGCCACCTGACCCGCACGCAACAATAAAAACAGACATAGCCGCAGCCGACGCTGCGCTTTTCATCAGTAAACGCATAACAGTCCCTCCCTCATCGATTTTAGTGCAGTAAAAATACACCGCGAATACAGGAATACAAGAAAAGCGCAGCCGTCCAGCCAAAACCTGCAGCCTACAGAGCTTTAGCACACAGCCCCCCCACAACGCTCCGAGCGAGGTTTTTCAATTACTTAAAAAACGGAACAGAGAAAATAGCCTGCGCAGTTACGCCTGACATTTCCTATAGCGGAAAAGAGCGTATTATTTTAAACGCCTGCCGAGCATTCTTTAGACAAAGCGATAAGCGCCATTACTCACGGGTGCGTGTCGAACGGCTGGCCTCCCTAGCAGGCGCGATTTCGTCAGACCCAAGGCTGCCGAAACCTCTTTACATCACATCCTGACCGCGCTTGGCGTCTGACCTGCCCGGAACGTGCGCGCAATCCGTGCGTCATTGAATAAATTTTTACGCCGTCACGCCGAAATTCGGCGCGCGAAGGCTCTTTTAAAAGCGCAAATCTTTAGTCCGTTGCAGAACAGTCTTTTCCAAATCAAGAAAACATCACCACTGAAACACAAAAGAACAGTTAATCCGTTTACGGACTGACTGATGTTGTTGCTCAAAATGCCAACCCTCAAATTGTAACATCCGCGATAAAAAACCGACATTAAACTGACGCATCTTTGTGTTTGTTCCCTTCATGTTGCGCTGCGCAACAAGGTTAAATTCTGCTGAGGGGTATATAGGCATGTCTAAACAAACGCGTTTACGCGTCGAGCTCGCTCGTCCAAAATTCAGCGCCCGCTACATGCGCACCTGTTGCGTCGCCGCGCTTGCTGCATCCATTTGCGCGCCAGCTTTCGCGCAACAAACCGAAGAAGAAGACGCCGATGAAATCGTCGTTTACGGTCAGGCGTTGTCGATGCAGCGCTCTGTTGACGCCAAGCGCAATGCAACCAACATCATCGACGCCACCGTGCAGGACGATATCGGCCGCTTGCCGGACCTCAACACCGCCGCCGTCATTCGCCGCATCACCGGCGTCGCGGTCCAGAACGACCAGGCCGAAGCGCGCTTTCCGATCATCCGCGGCCTCAACCCAACCTATAACCGCACCACCATTGACGGCGGCATCGTCTCCTCGCCGGAGCGCGGCGGTTCGGGCCGGTCCGTGCCGCTCGACGTCATTCCCGCCTCCCTGCTGTCGCGCCTTGAGGTCGTGAAATCCGCAACGCCGGAACTCGACGCAAACGCCATCGGCGGCACGATTAACGTCATCACGCGCAGCGCCTTTGACGAAGAGACGCCGTTTTTCTATGGCTCGGCCTTTATCGGTTTTCATGAGCAATCCGGCGACGGCGGCACGCTGAGCGACGGCGAACGCGTTCAACCCTGGCGCGCGAATTTCGCCGCGGGCACGCGCTTCGGTCCGGACGATCAGTTCGGCGTCGTGATCGGTTTCGACTATTCCGTACGCAATTTCGAGATCCCGCAGATCGAAGTCGACGACGCCGACTACACCGAATTCGATGACGCCGGGAACAATGTGGGGCTCGGCAATGGCAACGGCATCATCGTGCCGACCAATAACCGCCTGTTTTTCTACAACAACACCCGCCAGCGCGTCGGCGGCTCGGGGAAGGTGGAATGGCAGCCCTCGGAGCAGTTCGAACTCGCGCTTTCCGGCCTCTACACACAATTCAATGACGACGAACGCCGCGACGAATTCACCTATGAACTCGGAACCAGCGGCAGCGCGTCGGAGCCGGCGACGATCACTGGCCAGACGCCGACATCGGGCGTGACGCAAACCGGCTATGGCATTGTCGGCCTCGGCCGCTTCATTCTCGACCGCAAAATCTACAACGCGCAGGCCGCAGCAATCTGGCGCCCAAGCGAGATCGCCACCTTCGACGGGCGCGTCACCTATTCCGGCGCCAAGCTTAATAATCCGGAATCCACGGAAGCCTTTACGACCGATACGACTTTCGGCGCGCGTTACGACAGCACGGACTTTTTCAACCGCTTCTCGCCGCTCGATCCGGAAGGCTATTACGATCCGACGAATTATGCGCACGCCAACCGCGGCGAGCTCGACCGATTTGTCGACGACGAAATTTACGAAGCAGCGCTGAATGGCGAGTTCGCTTTCGACGCTCTTACCGTGAAAGCGGGCGGCGTCTATCGCGATCGCAGCAAGAAAGAAGGCTTCGATTTCTTTCGCTATGTATCCGACGGCCCCTACACCCTTGCCGACGCGCTCGACACCAAGCTCGCCGATGTCGACTATCAAGGCAATTACCAGTTCCTCTTCCGGGTCGACAGCGATGCGGCGAATGCGTTTTTCGCCAACAACGCGTTTACCGAGAGCTTCACCACAAGTTCGCGCTCGACCGCCTCTGAGGAAGTCATCGCCGGCTATCTGCAAGGCGATCTCGATTTCGGGATCGGCTCTCTCGTCGGCGGCCTGCGCGTAGAGCACACCTCCTGGGAAGGCGGTCCCACGGGCGGCGAACAGGTGTCGGGCGAATACACAAACTGGCTGCCCAGCGCCATCGCCCGTTTCAACCTGGCCGAGGATCTGACCTTCCGCGTCGCCGCCTCGCGCACGATCGGGCGCCCGGACATCACCAGCCTGACCCGCGGTCTTTCCCTCAATCTGGCGGATATGAGCGTCACCCGCTCCAATCCGGATCTGGAACCGCGCAAATCCACCAATGTGGATGTCTCGCTGGAATGGTACATCCCCGACGGCATTCTTGCTGTGGGCGGCTTCTATAAAGACATCGAAGATGAGATCTTCAACCTGACCACAACCGATGTGAATCTTGTCATCGACGGCGTTTCCTTTGACACGGTCAACCAGCCGGAAAATGCGGCGAGCGCCGAAATCTGGGGCCTTGAAGCCCAGTATCAGCAGGTGATGTCTTTCCTGCCCGCCCCCTGGGACGGTCTTGGGGTCGGCGCCAATGTCACCTGGCTGGACACGGAATTCATCGTTCCCACGGGAACCCCCGGAGAAACCCGCGAGACGACGCTGTTCCAGCAGCCGGACCTTATCTACAACCTGACCGCGTTCTATCAGAACGAATATTTTGAACTTCGCGGCTCCTACAACTTCACCGGAAAGTTCCTCGACTCTCTCAATGCGGGCGATCCGAACAAGGATGAATATTGGGAAGAGCGGGGCCAGCTCGATCTTCAGGCCCGCGTCAATGTCAGCGATAATCTTTCGCTGGTCGCCGAAGCGGTGAACGTCACCGATGAAGGCCGCACGGAGCTGACCGGCCCCGGCGCCCGCTTCCTCCAGGAAGACGCGCGTTTCGGCCGCACCTTCTGGCTCGGCGTCAACGCGTCTTTCTAGGCGTCATCAAACAGGGGCGCTCTTCCCCGCGGAAGGGCGCCCGTTTTTCAGGATATGACATGAACAAGACCGCTGCTGCCATCCTCTCCGTCCTCGCATTTTGCGCCGCTTCCTTCGCCCAGGCCGAAGAACCGGAAACCATTGAGGCGCGGCGCGAAGCCCGCCGCGCGGCCTGGGCCGCCATGGGAATCGAGGACTATATTCCTCCCGAAGTGAAAACGGGAACGGCCGAAGAGCTCGGCGCCTGGGACGCGCCGGACGCGACGCAGGGCGTCGCCGCCGATGAAAAATATTTCTACGCGGTCGCCAATTACGTCATCGGCAAATATGAGCGCGAAAGCGGAAAGCTCGTGAAACGCTGGATCGGCAAGCGCGGCGGCCCCATTGGCCATCTCAACAGTTGTTACGAGGAGGCGGGCCGTCTTTACTGCGCCAATTCAAACCATCCGAATTTGCCCATGGCGAGTTCGATCGAGATCTTCGATGCGAAGACGATGACCCATGCGGATTCAAAAAGCCTCGGCATTCTGGACGAAGGCTCGCTTGTCTGGTTCGACCATTACAAGGACGGCTGGATCGCAGGCTTTGCGCAATATGACGACGAGACCGGCCTTCCCTACAAAGACCACACCTATGCGACCGTCGTCACCTTCGACAAGCAATGGCGCAAGACCGGCGGATACGCCCTGCCCGCAAGCATTCTGGAAAAAATGGCGCCACAGGCGGCGTCTGGCGGCGCCATCGGGCCGGACGGAAAGCTTTATGTCATGGGTCACGACCTGCCGGAAATGTATGTGCTCGATTTTCCGGAAATGGGACCGACGCTCGTTCATGCGGCGACCATCGCGGTTCCCGCCGAAGGCCAGGCGTTCGATTTCGATCCGAAGGAGAAGCGGCGCGTCTGGGCGATCAGCCGCCCCCGCGGCAAGGTCGTCTCTTTCCGTTTGCCGGCCGTCAATCAGGCCGAGCGCCGGCCATAAACGTCTTCCGCCCGCTTCACGAAAGCTTCGGACATGCGGGCGAACGCCTTGTCGAAAACCGCCTGCGCCGTCGCCTGCAAGAGAAAGTTCTTGAATTCGAAGTCGATGACGAAGTCGATGATCGACCCGCCTTCCGGCCGGTCAATGAACCGCCAGCGGTTTTCGAGCTTGCGGAAAGGACCGCTCACATAGGCGACGTCGATCTGATTGTTTTCGCGGTCCAGCGTGACGCGCGTCCGGAACCGTTCGCGGAACACCTTGTAGGTGACAATCATGTCCGCCGTAATCGTATTTTCACCGCGCTCAATGACGCGAAGCCCTGCGCACCAGGGCAGGAACTCCGGATATTTCTCCACATCGGCGACCAGCGCGAACATCTGGTCCGCCGTGTACGGAACTTCGGTCTGCGTATGCCGGGACGTCACGAGGGGCGCTTCGCCTTTCGCGCATAACCGTCAAAGAGATCGAGCATGCGCTCCATCCATGCAGCGACGGGCTGCGGCGCTTCGTAAATATCTTCCGCGCTCGACAGGCGCGGCCACATGAACGCGCCCATGACCGTGTAGTCGCAGACATTCGGCCTGGAGCCGCCGAGGAAGCGATAGCGCCCCAGCGGGCCCGACAGCACCAGCAACGACTCTTCTGTCTTTTTCTTCTGGTCGGGCAGCGCGGCGAGTTCTTCGAGGGTTTTGCCGAAACGTTCCTCGCGCGAGGCGCGGAAATAATCTTTGTCTTCTTCAGCGGCGAGCGCATGGATGCGGCCTGCCAGCATAGGCGACACCGCCGGAAAGAAAGACGCGAACAGCCAGGCGCGATAGAATTCAGCGGCGGCGGCTTCGCCCTCCGTCGCGGCGAGCGGATTTTCCGGATAGGCCTTGTCGAGCCAGGCGAGAATGGCGGCGCTGTCTTTTACCGTCTCGTCGCCATCGACGATGACCGGCACGCGCCCATAATCGGGATCGGGATAAACCGACTTGTCGGCGAACCCGACCGGAATGGTTTCGAATTCCAACTCTTTATGCAGGAGCGCGAATTTCACCATCCAACAGAACGGACTGGGCCTCAAATCCGGATCGGAGAGCGCAAGGTCGTATAATTTCAAGGACATAAGGGGAAATCCGACGGGCCCTGCTGCGGCCCGCCCGTCTCTTAACCGCGGCTCTTCCCCTCGGCAAGGCGCGCCATGGCCGCGGTCACGGCATTTGCGTGCGAGACTGGACAAACCACAACCATGGCGTGTAATGAGGAAAATGTTGTTTATTTGTTCTTTACTTGATCGGGAGGGGTGAGATGAGTTTAGACGCAGAAAAACGTTATATGGACGTGGCTTTCTTCAATATTGGAGAGAAGTCAGCGCCGCCGGAAAAG
Organism: Parvularcula sp.; assembly: GCA_002704915.1. Taxonomy (GTDB): domain Bacteria; phylum Pseudomonadota; class Alphaproteobacteria; order Caulobacterales; family Parvularculaceae; genus Hyphococcus. Next base: position 43,658 of record PAIP01000071.1, on the reverse strand, counting down.
AAAAGCCGCCCACTAATCACCATCCTCGCAACAGTCGCCGCCACCTTGGTCGTAATCGCCGTCGCCTATTGCGCTGGCTGGCGCGCCGGCGTTTTCGCGGCGCCCTGCTGTCTCGGTCCCATCGACCTTCAGTTCGAATTCGACGGCTGACCGTTTTCCGCTTTTTCATTTTATAGGCCGGCCCCGCGCCGGCCACTTCAAGGGGGTTCACATGAAAACACGTCTTCTCTTTCTCGCCGCCTTCGCCGCGTTGACGCAGGCCTGCACGCACAAGGTCGCCGTGGACGACATCAGAGTGCGCAATGAGACTATTATTCCCGCGGGTGCGCCGCAGGAACGCCGCACCATCGCGGCCGAAACCTGCGAAGCGCAGTACAAGAAGGACAAACAGAATTACCTGTCGGCGGTTCAGACGGCGATCGCCGCCGGGAGAAGCAGTCCAAATGCGAGCGCCGCGCCGCTCGACGCGTTTCGTGCGGAAATCAACGCCGCCTACAACGCCGTAGTCCAGCGCTGCAAAACCCATATGCATTGCCTCGAAGTGCAGCGTTATGACGAAGCGAGATGCTATATGGCGGCAAGCGACCGCAAGGATGCGGAGCGCCGCTTCGCCGATCTGTCGAAGGATTTGCGGCGCATTGAAAACGAAGGCGCCGCAGCGGCCGCCGCCGCGGGAAGATCGAACTCGGTCAGCGTCACCACAAATGTGGAGCAGACGAACAAGCAAAAACAAAAGCAGAAGCAGAAAATGGAGGCGCAGACCGGCGACCGCATTGAGGATCAGGATGTGCTGGCCGTCTGCGGCAATGTTCAAGGATTGCTGAAATCGCAATGCAGGCGCGCCTGCCCCGCCTCCGCCTGCTGAGCGCGCCTTAATTATCGACAAACCCGAGATCCCAGCTCCGGCCGGGATCGTGGTTGCGCAGGTCGGCGCCGTGATCGAGCACCGCCTTCATATTCATCAGGACCGAGACCCATCCGGCGTACGCCGCGAGCCAGTCTTCCGCCGGCGCTTCGTTCACTTTCAGGGTGAGCTCGGTTTTGCCGTCGACATCGGCGAGAAGAAAATCGGTGAGAGCGTCGAAATAGCGGATGCAAAATCGCAAAGGGCGGTCGGCGGCGACAATCTCGGCGTCGCAGCGTTCGCCATTGGGGAAATAAAACCTGACGACGCCGTTATTTTCTTCTGTGCGCTCAGCCCAGAATTTCGCGCGTCCTCGATCGGTGGCAAGCGCGTCATAAACCTGATCAATCGGCGTTGCGAGGAGGAGCTTCCACGTAAACGCCTGCATTATGGGGATCAGCCCTTGGCGGCGCGCGCCGCCTGAAGCCGGGCAAAATCCTCGCCGGCGTGATGGGAGGAGCGCGTCAGCGGCGATGAAGAGACCATCAAAAAGCCCTTGGCGCGGGCCAGGGTTTCATAGGACTTGAATTCGTCCGGATGCACGAAACGGTCGATAGGCGCATGCTTGCGCGTCGGCTGAAGATACTGGCCAATAGTGATGAAGTCGACGCCGGCGGAACGCATGTCGTCCATCACCTGCATCACTTCCTCGCGGGTCTCGCCAAGCCCCACCATGATGCCGGACTTGGTGAACATGGTCGGATCGCGCTCTTTGACTTTCTCAAGAAGGCGCATGGAGTGATAATAGCGCGCGCCCGGCCGGATCGAGAGATAGAGGCGCGGCACGGTTTCGAGATTGTGGTTGAAGACGTCCGGCTTTGAATCGATCACAATTTCCGCAGCGCCGTCCTTACGCAAAAAGTCCGGCGTCAGGATCTCTATAGTCGTGCCCGGCGCGCGGGCGCGGATCGCAGTCACTACTTTCGCGAAATGATCGGCGCCGCCATCTTCGAGATCGTCGCGGTCGACCGAAGTGATGACCACGTGATTGAGGCCCATCTCGGCGACGGCGTCAGCTACATTTTGCGGCTCATCGATATCGAGCGGGGCCGGCATGCCCGTTTTCACATTGCAGAAAGCGCAGGCGCGGGTGCAGGTGTCGCCCATGATCATCATGGTCGCATGCTTCTTTTCCCAGCACTCGCCGATATTGGGACAGGCCGCCTCCTCGCAGACCGTGTGCAGGTTTTTCGAATGCACGATCTCGCGCGTCGCCGCATAGCCTTTGGAGACCGGCGCCTTCACGCGGATCCATTCCGGCTTGCGCTGGATGGGGCTGTCCGCGCGTTTCTGCTTTTCCGGATGGCGGATCTGGGGCCCGCCGGTGGTGTCAATAAGTGTCGCCATGACGCTCCATGTAGCAGCGGCGCCCCCTTTTTGTAAGGGGCGCCGCTTGCCGCAGGACGACGGGGAGAAGACCTAGAACATCAGGCGGTTAACGTCGTCCACGATCTCGTCGAAGGGGCGGTGGATGATGGCCCCGTCCATGGGCTCGCCGAGGGAGACATTGATCGCCTCCCAGGCTTCGATGGAGGGAATCACGGGCGCATCGCTCACGCGGGCGAGCCGGGCGCCTTCGGTCGTGAATTTCACAACTTCGCGAGACACCGGCAGGCGCAGCCAGCGCCAGACGCGGCGGCGCATCTCGCCATTCTGATAAAGCTCCCAGCGCGGGTCAGACCCGTCCTTGGACACATCAAAGAATAGTGTTTTGAGATCGCCCGCGTCCGCAAGCACCAAGACGCCATTGGCGTGTTCGTAGAAGGCCGGCGCGCGGCCATTGCTCAAGAATGACGATTCGCCAAAGCCGCATCTCAAATCGGCGATGGCCTTGCGTTTCGCCATGACGCAGCCCTGAAACTCGGCGACGATATTCGGCCATTCCTTGCGGCCGATCACATAAAGACCGCCGGCGACCAGAAACAATACAGCGCCAGCAACCTGGAGCGTCATCCAGGGCCCGCCAGCAGCGTAAGTGAACGCCATGGTCAAGGGCGCCAGCAAGGCGAAAGCCGCAGCAATGGGACGCTTGAACCCGATCAGGTCCTCGCGCGCATAGTCGTTCACATTGTCGGAATAATCCGCAGCGTGCCTCAAACGCGCAACAACAGGAGCGGGAATATCAACACGCGCAGTGGTAAGCATGTCATCCTCACTTGAAACTTCACCGATGAGGATGGCGCCGATGTTTTGCCGCCCATTTAATGCGTTAACGGCAAATTTATTTTCATTGTTAGAAAGCAAACGGCGCAAGGGATTGCATTGTTAACGTCCGCCGCATTTTTGCCTTAATTCGGCGCCGTTTGCGCCTTAATGTGGTCACAGCGGCACGGCGGTTCGGCGGAACACCTTGCGGATCGCGAAATTTGTAATGACCCGGTCAACCCCCGGAAGACGCGTAAGAATTTCCGTGTGAATGCGTTCATAGTCGGCGCCGTCGCGGCAGAGAATCCGCAAAAGATAATCCGACAGGCCCGCCATCAGATAACATTCCATGATTTCGCGATGGCGGGTGACGGCTTTTTCAAAATCGGTGAGCGTCGCTTGTTGCTGATTTTTAAGAGTCGCCTGAACAAAGACGGAGGTTTCAAGTCCCGCTTCGCGCTCGTCGACAATGACGACCTGTTGCGTAATGACGCCGGTGCGCCAGAGCTCCTTGACCCGCTTATGACAGGCGGAGGGCGAGAGGCCCACTTTCTCGCCCAGTTCGGTGAAAGGGGTCTGGCCGTCTTCCTGAAGGACTTTCAGGATCGCCGTGTCGAACTTGTCCATGGCGCGAATTCCGTTCTCTAAATTTGGCTCATTATGAAATGAAATTCTTCCAATATCCATAAATGACGTAAAATATCAAAAATATCCTTCAAAATCAGAATATAATCCGCCCCAAAGGATCAAAAGGAGGGTCTCATGCTCGTTGGCGTTCCAAAGGAAATCAAAAACCACGAATATCGCGTCGGCCTCGTGCCCGGCAGCGTGCGAGAATATGTGCAGAACGGCCATGAGGTGTTGGTGGAGACCGGCGCCGGCGCAGGCATCAAAGCGAGCGACGAGGATTACGTCGCTGCGGGCGCAAAGATCGCGCCGGACGCCAAGGCCGTCTTCGAAAAGGCGGACATGATCGTCAAAGTGAAAGAGCCCCAGCCATCGGAATGGGTGCAGCTTCGCGAAGGCCAGATCCTTTACACCTATCTCCACCTTGCTCCCGATCCCGACCAGGCGCGCGGCCTTATCGAGTCGGGCGTCACCGCGGTCGCTTATGAAACCGTAACCGACCCGCGCGGGGGCCTTCCCTTGCTCGCGCCCATGAGCGAAGTCGCCGGCCGGCTTTCCATACAGGCCGCGGCCTATTCGCTGACGGCCCATCGCGGCGGGCGCGGTCTTTTGATGGGCGGCGTTCCGGGCGTTCTGCCGGCGAAAGTGCTGGTCATTGGCGGCGGCGTTGTCGGCACCCATGCGGCGCGCATGGCGGCGGGGCTTGGCGCGGAGGTCACCATTCTCGACCGCTCCAACCGGCGCCTTGCGGAGCTGGACGAGCTTTTCCAGGGGCGCGCGAAGACCCGCTATTCAACCTATGAAGCACTCGATGAAGAAACCGATGTCGCCGATGTGGTCGTCGGCGCGGTCCTCATTCCCGGCGCCTCGGCGCCGAAACTCGTCACCCGTGAAATGCTGAAAGGCATGAAAGAAGGCTCGGTGCTCGTGGACGTCGCCATCGATCAGGGCGGCTGCTTCGAGACTTCTCATGCGACGACCCATGAGGACCCCACTTATGTTGTGGATGACATCATTCATTATTGCGTCGCGAACATGCCGGGCGCGGTGCCCCTGACCTCATCCCACGCCCTCAACAACGCCACTCTCTCCTTCGGGCTCGCCCTCGCCAATAAGGGGCTCGAGGCGCTGAAATCGAACCCGCATTTGAGGGACGGGCTCAACATCCATAAAGGCAAGGTCACCTATCAGGCGGTCGCCGAGGCGCTGGGCGTCGATTTCACGCCGGCGCAGGACGCCCTTCAGGCCTGAAAAACAGCGCCTTTTTTCGCGGAACGGGGAAAAAGGCGCAAACGCCCCTCGCCTTCGGGAAATCCTCGCGAAAATATTACCTGATGGTAAGGAATTGCGGGCCTTGTAGGATCGGAATAAAGCTTGCCGTTCCCACGCGATCAGGGGCATATTCCGCCCGGAGAGAGAGGGTTCACTATGGGCAAATCGTTATTGACAGGCATCGCCATGGCCGCCTCGGCCGGCATGGCCTTGGGATTTGTCCAGGCGAGCGCCGCCTCCCTGCCCCTCAGCAGCGGCGGATCGGCCCTCTTCTCAGACTCAGGCTCCGAGACGACCCGTGAACGCGCAACCTCAGCGCTTGAAAACATGATGGACCGTTTCATCCGGGTCGAAGCTGAGCAACAAACCTCTGCGGCAGCTTCAGACGCTGAAGGCGAATGCCCTGAAGAGAAAAAAGAAACGCAAATCGCCGAGTCGAAGAAAGACGACAAAGGCGACAAGGACGCGCCCCAGGGGCCCGAGCCGATTTACTTCGCGTTTTAAAAAAGCGGCATGCGTTTCGATCCGAAAGCGCCGGGAAATCTCCGGCGCTTTTTTCATGCGCGAAGCAACCGCTTCCCTGTCCGGACACGAATCTGGTTGAGCCCCCACACGGATTTGCTTCAATCTCGCGATCGGCGCCGCGTATTCAGGCAGCGCCCGATTTGATATTCGCATGAAGGCCGATGATGACGGATCGCCGCCCGCCAAAGAAAACCGAGTCGATTGAAGTGCGCATCGCGCCGGAGACCAAAAAAGCCTTTATGGCCTCCTGCGCGAAGCGGCGTCAGTCCGCCAGCGCCGTCATCCGCCAATTCATCACCGCCTATATCGCCGATACCGGTCGGGCTCCCGGCAATCAACCCCGAACGGAGTCCTTCATGACCAAGATCCTGTCGAACAAGAAAACAAGCCTCGCCGCCCTAGCCGCCTGTGCGGCGGGCGCCGCCATCGTAACGCCGTCCGCCGCCGCCGACCCCCGCCTTGAGGCGGTCTTCATCTGGCTCGATGAAGATCATGACAACGCCATTTCAAAAGCTGAGTTTCTGACGCCCGGCAAATCCGGCGATCCGGTTTTCAACGGCATTGAGATTGTGATCGGTACGAAAGGCGCCATTCCGAAAGATGAAACCCGCGCCGAGCTTTTCGACCGCATCGACATATCAGGCGATGGCCGCATCAGCCTGAAGGAATTCGATCGTATCAGCATAGTGGATACAATTGTAAGAGAGCCCATCCTGAGGGCCGATCAGGATGGCGACGGCGAAGTTACGGAAGGCGAACTCGTCGCGCATATCGTGGCGGCGCGCGCGAAGGCCGGCGATACGGACCCTGCGGCCGGCGCGGCCCTAATGGCGCGCGGCGTCATCAACGCGCATGACAGCGACAATGACGGCGCCGTCTCCGAATTAGATTTCGCAGGCTGATCCTTCTCACGCCCGTTGCAAGGCCGGAGGCTCTATCCGGTCTTGCCTTTATCGCGCTTGCGCGGCTTCAAATGCGCCAGCAGCATGACGTCATGCTTATAGCGCCCGCGCATCAGTCGCATCACGACAATGACCAGACCCGACAGCGCAAAGACAAGTCCGGCGGCGGCGGCGGTCATCACGAGCGGATTGTTGAAGTCTTCGCGCTCCTCATAATCCATGATGTGAAGCATCCAGAAAAAGTCATAGAGCCGCCAGATGTCATTGCGGCGAGCGCGCACCTCGCCGCTTGATGGCGAGATGTAAAGGCGCGTGTTTCGCTTGTCGTCGAACTCCACACGCCAGACTGGGGTTTCGCGGCGATATTCCTGCGGCGGGTGATTGAGAAGACGCACCCGGGCGATCTCGCCCTCGCCGACAAAATCCTGCTTGGCGATGCGCCGAACCGCCGCCTCGTCGAGCGGCGTCAGTTTTTCGCCGCTCGACGCATCGAACATGGCGATGGCGCTTCCTTCAGCCGACGCGACATAAACCGGGCGGCCGAGGAAACGGCGAAGCTCGACCGAGGTCGCGCCGGGCGACTGGGCGATGATCCCGCCGGGCGAAGCGTAGGTTTGCGCCTCCAGCTCAATCGGGGGGGAGATGAAGGCGCGCGTCTCGCCGCGCACGTCTTCGATGGGAAACCAGCTCATGACGACGCCGGACGCCATCCATAACAGCACCTGAATGCCGAGGATCAGCCCCGCCCAAAGATGGATGCGCTGGACCCATGTCTTGAAAATCATTCCGCCGCATCGCCCTTCATGGCAGACGCGCGGGCGATGTCGGAAGCGGAGAGCGGCGTCGTCAACAGCGTTTCAAACGCCGCCCAGCGATCCCCGCCATTGAGCTCAGCCTGACGCTCCACATAGGCTTCGACAAGATCGCGCCCGACATTGTAATTGAGAACATAGCCGCGATAGGTCTCGATAAACCGCACGCGCTGCTCGGACCGGGCGCGCGAGTCCAGTTTGTACTTCTGAATGAGGTCGACAGCGTCATCGCGGCTGATGCGACCGTCGAGATATTCGCGCGCAACATAATTATCCGCATGGGACAGCTTGCGGCGAAGGTCGTTGAGCTTCTCGAGCGTTTCGGCCTTCGCCGGATCGAGCCCGGCGATGGGGAACAGGACGTCGCGTTCGAAAGCGATCTTTTCCTGGCCCGGAAAGGCGAGCTCGATGCCGTAATTGGCCGACCCTTCCGCCGTCACCGACATGGGCGAAAACAGGGGGTAGACGGAATATTCGATCCACCCGGCGTCTTCCAGAAGGTCCCGTTCGATAAAGACGTTCCAGGTGTGGTGGCCCGGATAGCCTTCATGGCAGCCGAGATCCACAGCGCGGTCGATGATGATGGGAAAGTCCGTATTGACCTGGATCAGGCTTTCATAGTCGCCCTGATACCAGTTATAGCCGCTCCACGGCTTGTCCGTGACGAATTCCAGCCGGAAAGATTCACTTTCCGGCAGGTCGTAATGGGCGAGCGTGCGCTTGCGGCACTCGGCGATGGCGGCGTCGAACACCGCCTGCAACTTGTCCTCCGGAACCGCGAGCGAATTGCGGAACGCCTCGACACGTTCCGGCAGGGGCGCGTCGCCCGGCAGTAACTCATCGATCTCGGAAAGGGCCGCATCGAATTCGGCGAGATCGTAATCCGGCGCGACGGCGTCATAGAGGAGCCGCGTTTCCTCATTGAAGGGAAAGCTTTTGCCCTGCGCCATCTGGATGCGGGTCAAGGCGGCGCGGATCTGCTTTTCCAGCATCTCCCCGCGCACCGTTTCATCGCCGCTGTTTGCGCGGCGAACGGAAATCAGAAGACCTTGGGCGTCCGCCTCGAGTTCATCGAGCGAGCGCTGCTCCGCTTCAGCGGCCTCGGCCCATCCGGCGGGGCCGTGATAGGCGTCCACGAACGCAGGATCATGCTGGCCAACGGCGAGCGCCAGTTTGACGAAGGCCTCCCCGAGAATGTCTAGGCTCGCTGCTTCTTCCTGCGCCGCCACATAAGACTCTCGCGGAGCGGCATCCGCCGCAGATACGAGACGGGCAGCCTTGTCATCGCCCGCCTCCTGCGGTTCGCCGCTGCAGGCCGCAAGCGCGGCTGCTGCGCCCAGAAGCGCAATGCGAAAAGCGGCGAACCTGATCATGGACGAAGGTTAGGCGGCTGCGCCGGTGAAGGTGGAGTTGCCGAACGCGCCGAGTTGCACGTCGCCGGAAATAGCGTCGCCCTCGGTCTTTCCGGTGAAAGAAAGCGTGATCGGCATGGGATTGGTCACCTTGGCGTCCCATTTCAGCGTGTCGCCTTCGACCTTGCCGTTTTCGATCGGCGAGGTGCCGGCGGCGCCGGACATTTCACCGGTCAGCGCATCGCCTTCCTGCTTAAGCGTCAGGGTCGCGTTCTGGTCGCCCATGGGGGTTTTGATCGTGATGTTCCATTTGCCGTCAACCGCCATATTTTCCTCCTATGCGTCCGCCAAAATGGGAGAGCGGACATGGGTTAAACTCTTGGCGGACCTTAGCGATTGGGCGCGCGCGCGCAAGACCATAGTGCAGCCCCCAGAAACGACAATAATATCGGTGAAACGATGCCCTGAGGCGGCCAACGGTTTGACTCTCCTCTTAGGGGAGACGGTAGTTTCAGGCCCATGAAGGGCCTCTTGCAAATCGGCGAACTGGCGCGTCTCGGCGGCGTCTCGGTCAAGGCGCTGCGCTTTTATGACGAGCAGGGGTTGTTGCGGCCCGAGCATGTCGACCCCCACACAGGCTATCGCTATTACACGCTCGAACAGGCTGCGCGTCTCGCGGTCATCACGAATTTGAGATTCGCGGATTTCTCCATCGCCGAGATCGCCGGCCTTTTGGCCAAGGGCGAGATCGGTCCGGAGACTCTCACCACAGCAATTGAGAAAAAGCAGCGGGATCTGAAGCGCGCCCAGGACGAGATTACGGCCAAAATCAAGGTCGCCGAAATTCTCGCCCGCTCGGCGACCGGGATCGAGGCCCCCTCCTCCCTCAAACTGGCGCCCATCGAGGAGCAGCGCGTTTATTCCATTCGAGAACGCGTCCCGCATCTCGGCGAGCCCGTAAAAGTCATGTTCGAGACCGCGGAAGCGTTCACGGCCGATCAAAACGCACGCGCCCCCGCTGCGCCCTTCCTCCTCTTTCACGACCCGCCGGCGCAAGAAACCGATCTTGATGTCGAGGTCTGCCTTCCCGTTAGGGAAAAAACGGACGGCGCTTTGCCTATCACGGTGGTTGGCGGCGCAGCTATAGCCTGCTCGATCGTCTATGGCGGCGGCTATTTCAAAACCGCGCGCCTGTTTGCACAAATGAAAGACTGGATTGCGGGCGCCGGCCTCGAGGCGGCAGGCCCCTTGCGCGAAGTCTATCACCGTTTCGGCGCGGATCAGGAAGACTATCGGCTTCCATCGAAAATGACGGCGCGTAGCAGCCGCGACTATCTCACCGAACTCCAGATTCCAATCCGCTTGAACATCAACACCGAGGGAGAATGATTGAATGCAAAACGCGATCCGGCTTGCGGGGCTGTCCGTCTGTGTCTGTGCGATGCTTTTTACCGTAGCAAACGCCCGGGAAAACGCGGCGAGCGGTAATACGATTATGGTCGCCGGTCTGCCCCGCGCCGCCGACCGCCCGCTGGAAGAGATTGCGGACGTCGCCTCTCATTATGGCGCAGTCGAAACATCCGACGGCGCGAAGCTGCGCACGATCATCGCCGCGCCTGAAGGAACGACAGAGCCGCTCCACCCCCTTCTTTTCACTCAATGGGTTTCCTGCGGATCGATCGAATATCGCGAAGGCAGCGGGGCTCGCGAAATGCTGGGCAAACTGGCGCGCGATAGCGGCCTGGCGCTGATCCGCGTCGAACGCTCACCGGACGGCGACAGCCAGGGCCCTGCCTGCGACGAACTCGATTACGACACCGAAGTCGCACATTATGTGGAGGCCTTTGAAGAGGTGCTGGAAGACGAACGCATCGACAATGAAAAAGTCTATGTCATCGGCAGCAGCCTCGGTTCGACAACGGCGCCCCTTGTCGCTCAGGCGCTTCAGGATAAAGGCTACGCCATCGCCGGCGTAGCGGTTCAGGGCGGCGGCGCCGAGACCTATTACGAGCGCATGCTGACCTTTGATCGCATCTATCTCGAACGCCGGCCGGAGGAAGTGAACCCCGAAGACATTCACGATGAAATGATCGCCCGGGCGAAATTCCACTATGAATATCTCGTCAAGGACCGCCATCCCGACGACATAGCAGAGGACAACGCGGCTATGGCTGCGGTGCGCGCCGACATTCTCGGCATGGGCGAGACGGACCATTACGGCCGGCCTTTCGCATGGCACCAGCAGGCGGCCAAGAAGAATTTCCTAGCCGCCTGGGCGGCGATTGACGCCCCCATATTGGTGATCTTCAACGCGTTCGATCAGTTCGAAGCGCAATATGGCGCAGACGTCATTGTCCACACGGTCAACCAATTGCGCCCCGGCACAGCGACACTCGCCGTGCAGGATAAGCTCGGCCACAACAATATGCGCTACGATGACATCGTCAAAGCCTATGCGGGCGAAGGCGGTGAGCCGGCATGGGAGCAGACCACGGATGTCATCCTGGAATGGCTGGACGAAATTCGGTAGCCAGCCGGCGTCTTTTATATCTCAGCGAACCAGTTTCACCCGCTCGCCGGCGCGCACCGCTTCATTCGCGTCGAGGGCGTTCATGATCCGGAAGCGCTCTTCCTTATACTGATCGAACGCCATGTAACGCGCGAGCGATGATGCGGTGTCATTGCGCTGCACCGTGACGACATCGATGCGCTGCGCCGGCGGCGGATTGGCTGTCTGCAATGAAACCTCCCGCAGCGACCGCACGCTTCCTGTAAAGGTCGATTGCGATGTCGAACCGGCGGGCGCGACCCACAGGAAAATGTAATTCGTGTTCCCCTGCCACTTCACCACATAGGCGGCGACGTCTGCAGGGCCGCTCTGGGTGTTGGCCCGCGCCGCGCCCACTGCGGCGGGACGACCGCTGACCGTCATGGAACGCGCTGGCCGCAGATCGACGCCAAGGCTTTCAGACAAGGCGCCGTCAATGATCGCCTGCGGGCTCTCGGCGGAGTTCGCGCCAGTGAATTGCATCTGCGCGCCGGTCTGCGACGAGCGCGCCAGCACGGCCGTCGAAGAGTTCTGAAGCTCAAAGCCTTGAGGGACGGTGAAGGCGATGCCGATCCCCGGATGAATGAAATCGCGCCCGCGGATGAACCCTTGTTTCACCGGATCATCGCCGTAAAGCAGCCCGTCAATATTGGCGAGATAGATGTCGCGATTACGGCCCTCGCCGGATCCGGCGCCGAGCACCTGGGCTTCGGCGGCCGCGCGACGAACGCGCTCCGGTGTGTTGGGGTGGGTCGACAAAAATTCCGGTGGACGTTCGGCGCCGGCAATCTGGCTTTCCAGCGCCGACCATTTTCCGAGCGTGTCCAGAAACTCTGACTGACCGATGGGGTCGTATCCTGCATCCGCCATAATCCGCACACCGACCAAATCGGCCTCGTATTCCTGGCTGCGCGAAAATTTCATCAGATAAAGCTGCGCCGCTTGCCCCGCGAGCTGCGCCATGTCCTGTTCGCCAGTGAGGATCGCCACCGCCGCGGCGCCGATCCCCGCGAGATTGCCGCGGCTGACGCGTTCGGCCGTATGGCGTTCGTGGATATGTCCGATCTCGTGACCGATCACGCCCGCGACCTCAGCCTCGCTGTTCGCAAGCGCCAGCAATCCACGCGTCACGTAAACATGACCGGGCAGCGCCATGGCGTTCACCACCGGACTGTCGAGCACCGTCAGTTTGATGTTCTGCAATTCCGGGCTCGGCGCCGTCGACGATGCGATAAGCTTGTTGTGAATGCGCTGCACATAGGCGGTCAGTTGCGGGTCATTCAGCTCCCCGCCAAAAGCCGCGACGATTTTCGGATGTTCCTGTTCGCCGAGGGCGAGACCCTGCTCGTCAGAAAGACCGAGCGGCCCGCCCGTGGATGCGCACGCAACCAGCGCCGCGGCGGCGAGCCCCGCGACGACTTTGCGAAATGTCGATGTGAAAATCCCCATGCCCCATCTCCCGGTCTTGTTGCAGCGCGAGAAGCCAGACGCGCAAATCCCCGCGCACTATCCAGCGCATCCCTAACAGCTTTAGCACAGGAAGGTTGCAGATAAAGGCGGAGCTTACGCCTTTGGCTTGCCTTGCCGCCAGCTTTCCATGGCCTGGGAAATCGCGAAAGTCTCGCGATATTTGGGCGAATCCGAGGGCCGCGGCGGGCGGTCGCGCGTCAACTCCATGATCTCGGCGAGTTTGTTATGCGCCGCGCCCGACTGACCCGCCCCGATATAGGCGTGGAGCTCGATCAACGCATCCGACAGGGGATCATCGGCGCGGATGACGAAATAAGGTTCGTCCTCGGCGAGATCGTCATAGCAATCGAATTTCGACTTATTGGCTTTCGATCCGACAGGCGCAGTCATGAGGCGAGAACTCCATCAGCAACGCCTCCTTTTCAGGTGATTCGCGTCAGGAAAAGCCTAGTCGCAATCGCCGGTCCGGACCGCTTCGATCACGAATCGCATCCGCTCCATCGCCTTCATGGCCATTTTCATCTGGGCGTCGCTGACCTCCGCGCCGCCCGCGCCGGGGTTCAGCTCCGCATCCATGTTCATGCGGACTTCAACGCTGGTTTTTTCTCTGCCAACGACGCCGTCGTAAATGAACCGGTTGACGCCAGACGCCATTTTAGGATCGGCCGCGCAGGAGATCTCTCCGCCGATCGCATTTCCCACGCGCGGCGCGCGAGCGTTGGTGCAGGCGTAATGCAGCTTGTAATAATTCTCCGCCAGGAGATGAGGAAAAGCCGCGCTTTGAATTTCGGTCAGGCAGAAAGTCTCGGGCGCCTTGTCGTTTTTTGCGTGCTTTAAAAGCCCTGCCCCCGACACTGTTATCTTATAGAGACCGGGCTCAGGCTCCACCGGCGTTTCATTCGCCGGATCGGACATTTCCGAACAGGCTTGCGCCGCAACAAGCAGCAAGGCCCCACAGAGCAAGCGCGCAGATGTGGAATTTTTCATGAAACTGTCCCCCGCTGATGACCGCCACGCGCGAAGGGTAGATCGGAATCCGTAAAAGAGCCGTTGACGAAGCAGGGTTATTTCTCGGCGAAATCGAGTTTGGACGTGTTGGTTGCGATCCGACAAATCTCTTGCGGGGTGCGGGTCACGGGCGGAATTTTCTATGCGGCACAGCCACTTTTCCCGCTACCTCGTACAGCGCCTCATCCGGCCTTGCCGCGCACGAGCTCACTTCCCTCGCGCCGCACCCCGATATGCTCAATGAGGCCGCCGCGGAGGCGATACTCGACGATCACATTGCTTTCGACAAACTCGCCTTTGGACAGCGGCGCCACCGTGAAATCCGGCGCATCTTCAACCGCGGTGAAGCGAGCGGCCGCCCGGAGCGTGATCTTGTCGTCCGAGGCATCGAGGCTGCGGATCGCGATGCTTTCTCTCACGCGCTCGAACATGCCTGCATAGAAGCTCGCAATGCCGCCAGCCCCTTTTATGGGCGCCATTGAAGGCAGCTCCAGCACCACATCATCCGTATAAAACTTCGTGAACCGTTCGGCGTCGCCGGCGCTGAACGCCGCCGCATAGCTGTGAAACGCCGCAATCTGCGTCGGCGCGGGGCCAAGACGGGGAACCCGGCTGACGCCCTTGTCCGGCGGCCAGATCATGGATCGGAGCGCGGCAACCCGGCCGCCGCGCAAATGATAGGTGACGAAAAACTTCACCGTCATCATGTCGCCGGCGTGCAAATGCCCGAACGGAAAATCGGCCCGCTCCTTCATGGCATGGAAGTCCATGTCGATTTCCGCAAATAGGCAGTCTTCATTCCGCATCACAAGTTGCGGGCGCGGCACCTCGCGGACGCCGTCATGAGCCCAGGCCAGAAACTCTTTCAGCGCCGCCTTGCCTTGGAAGTCGCGCCCTGAGCTTTTAAAGACAACGTCCTCGCAGAAGAAATCGCGAACCAGCCGCTCATCGTCGCCTGCGCTGAAACAGGCGAGGTAGTCGTCGTAATTCATGTTCGCTCCGGCGTCTTGCTTACGCTCCCCATGAAACAGAGAACACGGGAGCGGGACAAGGCGCCGGCGCGGCGTTTCGCGATTGCAGGCTTTTTTATTCGCCTCCAGCGCCGGGCGGCTGGGGCAGCTCGACATCGTGACGGTGGTTCCACACCTCGACGATCTTGCCCTCGTCATTGAAGCGAAACACATTGATGATCGCGACGCCGTCAACAGGCGGGAACCCCATCGCGGCCACCTCCTCGTTCGGATCAAGAGAAATGAACCAGCGCGTCGCCACCTTGTCGCCCTCGGCGATCTGATAGTCGATCTTCCCGGTCATGTCGCCAAGGCTGTGGAACAAATCGGCGATATTCTTTTGCTCGACAGCAACTTCTTCAACGCCTTTGCGCGGACCTACATCGTGGACGATGTACGTATCGGCGACATATTCGGCGTATTTATCCGTATTTTCACTGAACCACAGATCTTCGTAAAAGTTGCGCGCAACTTCCTTGTTCCGCTCCAACACATCCGTATCCGCCTCGGATGCGCATGCCGCAAGCGCCAGAAACGCTGCGCCCATCATCATCAATCTCACTGATTTTTCTCCCCGTTGTTGCGATCAGGGATGATCGCCCGGCGCATCAAACGGAGTCTCGTTTTCCGTGTCAAGCGCTCGCGCCGCCCCGGAAAAAGAGCCGCCTTGCCCAAACTGCGGCCACGATCAGTATCAGGAGAGACCCGAGAGCGGCCGGCAGCAGCGCGCTCTTCATGGCCTTTTCGGTGGACAGAATATCGGGCGCGCCTGTCTGCCACAAAACCCATTCCCCGCCGATGTCGGACGCCAGTGACGGATGTCCGTTCACCAGCATGATATAGGCGTCATGATTGTCGGGATTGATGCGCACCGAGACGTTGATCGCCGGCTCATTGGCGCCGTCATGACCGTAGATGAAATCGCCTGATTTCGTCGGCGCATATAAGATGGTTCCAAGACCCCAGATCGGCGCGCCAAGAACATGAGCCTCCGGCTGGCGCATGGCGGCAAGAGTCTCCGGCTGCAGGATGAAATCCGCATCTTCATTTGTCAGCGCCGTAACGAGCCGAAGCAAATCCGCCGCCGAACTCGAAAAACCAGTGGCGCCCGCCGCCGCGTATTGATAGTGCGGCGCGACCGCGCCAGACGCGTCAAAGGACTGCGTCGCGCCTTCGATGTCGCCGATAAACCGGAATGAGGATTGCGTCATGTCGAGCGGCGCCAGCAGCTCATCGCGGATGAAGGCCTGATACGCCTTGCCCGAAACCTCTTCGATCAGGAGCTGCAGGATCAGATAGCCGCCGCCGGAATAGGCGAACTCCTCCCCGGGCGCGGCGCCCACTTCGATACGGACATCCTGCCCTGAGGACGCACGCGGATCAGCGAGCGTTTCTTCAAGCGAGGGCAACGTCTCGTTCGCGTTATAATCGGCAAAACCGAGCCCGTCCGTCAGCCCGGCCATATGGCTCAAAAGCCGGCGAATGGTGACGCCATCTTCGTCGAACTCGCTATCCGGCAAACGCCAGCGCGTGATGTGCGCCGACACAGGATCGTCAAGGGCGATGTCACCCTCTTCCACCAGCTTCATCACGCCAAGCGCCGTGATCCATTTGCTGAAGGACGAGGTTGGAAAAACGGTCTGCGCATCGATATTGCGATTATCCGGCGCGTAGTATTCTCCAACGACGTCACCATCGCCGATCAGAATGAAGGCTGTGTTGCCGGGATTCGACTCGTCAATACGCTGCGTCGCTTCGGTGAAAAAGGCGGCGTGGTCGCCCTCTTTCGCAATCGGCGTCATCCACCAGCCATAAAGACCCAGAAACACCGCCAGCGCGCACCACGCGCCAACCGCCACAAGCACGCCCAGCGCAAACAAGCCAAGTTTTATGATTTTCATCTTGCCCCTCAGAGATTTAGGTTTTTCCGGCTTCGCCCGCGCGGAAACCATTCGCCTACAGAGCAAGATAGGAAGCCATCGACGCCGGACAAGAAAAAACCCCGCACGAGGCGGGGTCACTTCTCAGTTATCGAGGAAGCTTCTCAACTTCCGCGACCTTGACGGATGCTTCAGCTTGCGGAGCGCTTTCGCCTCGATCTGGCGGATGCGCTCGCGCGTCACCGAGAATTGCTGGCCGACCTCTTCAAGCGTGTGGTCGGTGTTCATGCCAATGCCGAAACGCATGCGAAGGACGCGCTCCTCGCGCGGGGTGAGCGAGGCCAGAACCCGCGTCGTCGTCTCCCTGAGGTTCGACTGGATCGCCGCGTCGATGGGAAGGATCGTGTTCTTGTCCTCGATGAAATCGCCGAGATGCGAATCTTCCTCGTCGCCGATGGGCGTTTCGAGAGAGATCGGCTCTTTCGCGATCTTCATCACCTTGCGAACTTTTTCGAGCGGCATTGAAAGTTTCTCGGCCAGCTCTTCCGGCGTCGGCTCGCGGCCGATCTCGTGCAGCATCTGGCGCGACGTGCGGACGATCTTGTTGATCGTCTCGATCATATGCACCGGAATACGGATCGTGCGCGCCTGGTCGGCGATGGAGCGGGTGATCGCCTGACGGATCCACCATGTGGCGTAAGTCGAGAATTTATAGCCGCGGCGATATTCGAATTTATCCACCGCCTTCATCAGACCGATATTGCCTTCCTGAATGAGGTCGAGGAATTGCAGGCCGCGATTGGTGTATTTCTTGGCGATGGAGATGACGAGACGCAAATTCGCTTCGACCATTTCCTTCTTGGCGATGCGCGCTTCGCGCTCGCCTTTTTGCACCATGGAGACGATGCGGCGGAAATCCTGCACCGTAAGACCGGTTTCGGTCGCAAGCTCGCCGATCTCCTCGCGGATATTGACGACCTGGCTCTCAGCTTTCTTGACGAAATTCTGCCAGCCCTTGCCGGTTTTTTGCGAAATTCGGTCGAACCATTCAGGGTCGAGCTCCGCGCCGATATAGTCGGCGAGAAATTCCTGACGGTTGACGCCATAGGAATCCGCAAGACGCACGAGCTTGCCTTCAAGCGCCATCAACCGGCGGTTGATGTCGTAAAGCTGTTCGACAAGGGCTTCGATCCGCTGATTGTTGAGACGCACTGAGCGCACGCGCTCGACAATGTCTTTTTGCAGTTTCTTGAAGCGGCGCGCCTGCGAGCTTGAAAGGTCTTCGCCTTTCAACTGTTCCTCGATCATGATGTCCTGAAGGCGGCGCAGTTTTTTATAGTCGCCCGAAATCTCGTCGAAGGTTGCCATCACGCCGTCGCGCAGCTCCGCCTCCATGGCGGAAAGCGACAGGGCGCCCTCGTCGAAATCGTCCTCGTCATCCTCGGCGTTCTCGGCCTTCTCCGCTTCCTCGCGATTGACGCGCTCGGCGACTTCCGGCTGGGTCATGTCGGGACGCGATTCCGGCCCGCCGCCATAAGTGGCGTCGAGGTCGATGATGTCGCGTAGGAGGACGCGGCCTTCCTGAAGTTCGTCGCGCCAGACGGTGATGGCTTCGAAGGTGAGCGACGACTCGCACAGCGCCTTGATCATGGTCTCGCGGCCGGCCTCGATGCGCTTGGCGATGGCGATTTCGCCTTCGCGCGACAGAAGCTCGACCGTGCCCATTTCACGCAGATACATGCGCACCGGATCGTCGGTGCGGTCGGCGGAGGCGCCGGTATTCGTGGTGACGACCTGGCCGCCCTTTTTCTCATCCTTCAGCGCGACGGCTTTGGATTTAGGAGAAGAGCTCTCCTCCTCGTCATCATTGGCGGCGCCGCCGTCGTCATCGTCGTCTTCTTCATGCTCGACGACATTGATGCCCATCTCGGAAAGCTGGGCCATGATGTCTTCGATCTGTTCCGACGAGACTTCTTCGGAGGGCAGAACCTTGTTGAGTTCGTCATAGGTGACGTAGCCGCGCGACTTCGCGGTCTTGATCAGTTTCTTGACGTCCGCATCCGTCAGGTCGAGGATCGGGCCGTCCGCCGCTTCAGCCGTTTCCGTTTCTTTCGTCGCCGCCGCTTTTTTCGCCATCTCGTTAAATCCTTACCGACCGAATTTTTTTTCTACGGTCTGTTTCATCCTTTCGAGCGCATCGGTGATCCGTTTCGGGGAGTCGCCCACATCCCCGTCTTCTTCCGGCTTGCTCGAATTGATCAACTCCTCGCGCGCGGCCGCCGCCGCTTTCCACGCATCATCGCCATCGGTGAATATCTGAGACGCCGAACGGGCCACTTCCTGTTTCAGGGTCGATTCAAACAGGTGATGGGCCAGGGCGTTTCGGAACCCCTGTTCTACCTCGTCAATCTCAGTGTCGGGGCGGAGGAATCTGTGTTTTCCAAGCTGGGGATCTGACGTCACCCGCTCCAATGTGCCTGCCGCGCCGGTTTTGGTGAGATGGCTTTTCAACCCCGCGCTGTCAAGGGTTGGATCGGCTGAAATCGCCGCCAGAACCTCGCCGAGAAGCGCTTTCAGCCCCGGATCCGCAAGATCGAGCTCAAAATAGGCCGCCTCCTGACGCTCCATGAGGGCTGGATGGTGGATCGCGGCGAGAACAAGGCTCGCCTCGCGCACCCATTGGGAGGGGCTTTTTAGGCCCGGCGTCGGCCGCGCGGGGGCGGTGAATCGAAAGCCCATCCCCCTGTCATATGGGCCCCGGCCGGAACGGCCGCCCGGCCCCCGGCCTTGCCAGGGTCCGGAGCGACGGAAGGGATTGCCGCCCTGTCCCGAACCATCCCGGTTATAGCCGCCCTGTTTCGGCGGCGGCTGGAATTGCGCATTCAAGCGCTGGGACAGCTCCTCGCCATAGGCGCCGCGCACATCCTTGTCGGCGATCTGCTTGACGAGGTCGCGCAAGTGAGAGCGGAGCGCCGCGCGGCGTTCCGGCGTGTCGAGTTCGCGCAGGGAAATCTCGCGCGTCCATAAGACATCGACTAGGGGCCGCGCCTTTTCGAGAACCTCGGTCATCGCCGTCTCGCCTTGCGACCGGACAAGATCGTCCGGGTCCTGACCTTCCGGCAGAAAGGCGAAGTTCAAGGACTTGCCGGGCTTCAGCATTGGCAGCGCGCGGTCGATGGAACGGTGCGCCGCCTGCACGCCGGCGCTGTCGCCGTCGAAACATAAGACCGGCTCGTCCGAAGAACGCCACAGCATCGCAAGCTGATCTTCGGTGAGCGCGGTGCCGAGCGGCGCCACGGCGCGTTTGATCCCCGCGCCCCACAGCGCGATCACGTCCATATAGCCTTCGCAGACGATCAACGGCTTTTTATCGTCGGCGGCGGCGGCGCGGGCGGCGGTGAAATTGTAGAGAACCGAGCCTTTGTGAAAGAGCGGCGTTTCCGGAGAGTTGAGGTATTTCGCCTTGGCGTTCGGATCGAGGGCGCGTCCCCCGAACGCAATCACCCGGTCGCGGGCGCCCAAAATCGGAAACATGATGCGGTTGCGGAACCGGTCATAGCTGGCGCCGCCGTCCTCCGGTTTGATGACGAGCCCCGCCTCCGCCAGCACCTCGTCGGCGAAACCTTTATTCAACAGATAATCTTTCAGCGCATGGCGGCCCGCCGGGGCGAAGCCGATGGCGAAGGCTTCAATCTGCGCATCGGTGATCTCGCGCCCGCGCAAATAGTCCATGGCGTTGCGCCCGTCGGCGCGATGGAGCATCGCCTGATAAAACTTCGCCGCCGCGGCGCAGGCCTCAGCGAGTCCCTTCGCTTTTTCCGCGCGCGCCGCTTCCTGCGGGCTCTCCGCCGGCAGGGCGAGCCCCGCATCGGCGGCGAGCCGTTCCACCGCTTCGGGAAAGGTCAGCCCCTGCGTCTCAATCAGGAAGGTGATGATGTCGCCATGGTTCTGGGTCGAAAAGCAGTGATAGGTCCCGCGCCGGTCATCGACGGAGAAGGACGGCGTCTTTTCGGGCTTGAAGGGCGACAGCCCCCACCAGGCATTGCCCCGCTTCTGGAGCTTCACATGCTTTCCGATGACGTCGGAGGGGCGCAGTCGCGCCTTCAACTCGTCCAGAAATTCAGGGGTGAAACGGGCCATAGGTACTTATTATATAGGGCGGCGTCGAGATATAGGGGCCGCGTGCAGCCGAGCCTAGAGCCCGTCTTTACCGCTTTTCCCCACCCGCCCCCTTGCCAAAGCCGCAAAAACCGCGCAACGAGCCCGCCAAATACCGCAATGCAATATCCCCTCGAGCCCCGCTCTCCGGCGTGACGCCAACCGGGATGCGAAAGGACGCCACCAAGTCATGACCCCGGCCCTTAGAAATATCGCCATCATCGCGCACGTCGACCATGGCAAGACAACGCTTGTCGACGAGATGCTGCGCCAGTCCGGCGCAGTGCGCGACAATGCCGAAATGGCCGAGCGCGCCATGGATTCCAACGATATCGAGCGCGAGCGCGGGATCACCATTCTCGCCAAATGCACCAGCGTCGTCTGGGAAAAGGGTGAAACGCCCGTGCGCCTCAATATCGTCGACACGCCGGGCCACGCCGATTTCGGCGGCGAGGTGGAGCGCATTCTCTCCATGGTCGATGGCTGTCTCCTCTTGATCGACGCCGCCGAAGGGCCCATGCCCCAGACCAAATTCGTATTGTCGAAGGCGCTGGCGCTGGGGTTGAAACCCATTGTCGTCCTCAACAAGGTGGACCGGCCGAGCGCCGACCCGGACGCCGCCCTCGACGCAGCTTTCGATCTTTTCGCCGCGCTTGGCGCGTCGGACGAGCAACTGGATTTCCCGGTTCTCTATGCGGCGGGCCGCGACGGCTGGGCGGACACATCGCTCGAAGGCCCGCGCAAGGATCTCGACGCGCTTTTTGAAACTGTCGTCGCCCACGTGCCGGCGCCGGAAGTTGCTGAAGGCCCGTCGGCGCCCTTCCGCATGCTGGCGACGACGCTCGAGGCCGATCCCTATCTCGGCCGCATCCTGACGGGGCGGATCATCTCCGGCACGGCGAAACCGGGCGTCACCATGAAGGCGCTGTCGCGCGACGGTAAAAGCGTAGAGCAGGCGCGCGTCACCAAAGTGCTCGCTTTCCGCGGGCTCAAACGCCAGCCCGTCGACGAAGCCTTTCCCGGCGACATCATCGCCATCGCCGGTTTTTCCAAGGCTTCGGTTTCCGACACGATCTGCGATGCGAGCGTCGAGACGCCTTTGCCCGCCCAGCCTATCGACCCGCCGACGCTGTCCGTGACACTCGCCGCCAATGACTCCCCGCTCGCCGGACGCGAAGGCGACAAGGTGCAGTCGCGCGTCATTCGCGAACGTCTGATGCGCCAGGCCGAAGGCGACGTCGCCATCACCGTCACCGAAACGGAAAACAAGGACGCCTTCGACGTCGCAGGCCGCGGCGAGTTGCAGCTTGGCGTCCTCATTGAAAACATGCGCCGCGAAGGTTTCGAACTCGCCGTCTCGCGTCCGCGCGTCGTGACGCGCACGGATGAGAACGGACAGGTCCTCGAACCCGTCGAGGAAATCGTCATCGATGTGGATGACGATTATTCCGGCGTCGTCATCGAAAAACTGTCCCAGAAAAAAGCCGAGCTCGTTGAAATGAAACCCGCGGGCGCCGGCAAGACGCGCCTTGTCATGCATGCGCCGTCGCGTGCGCTCATTGGCTATCACGGCGAGTTCCTCACCGACACGCGCGGCACGGGCGTCATGAACCGCTCTTATCTTGAGCATCAGCCCCATAAAGGCGCCATCGAGGGCCGCCGCAACGGCGTCCTCATCTCCAATGGCGACGGCACCGCCGTGCCTTACGCCCTGTGGAATCTCGAAGAGCGCGGCGTCATGTTCATCTCGCCGGGCGAGGCGGTCTATGAAGGCATGATCATCGGCGAGAACGCAAAGCCGGACGATCTCGACGTCAATCCGTTAAAGGCGAAGCAGCTCACCAATATCCGCGCCGCCGGCAAGGACGATGCGGTGAAACTCACGCCGCCGCGCCGCCTGACGCTGGAACAGGCGATTTCCTATATTGGCGATGATGAGCTGGTCGAGGTGACGCCGAAATCGATCCGCCTGCGGAAAATTGCGCTGAAGCCGCATTTGCGCAAGAAGCGGGCGAAAGAGACGGCTTAGACTTTTTCCCGCTCACTCCGAATCGTGCAGCGCTGGATAGGTCCACCACCATGGATAATTGGTCTCGCCAAGGACGAACTCGACGATCTCGGGATAGATAATCTCCGCGCGGACGCTGTTTCCCAAGAGAACGAGACAGCGCTCCTCGACCTCCTGACAAATGACGATATTGCCGGTCCAGGGATTGTGGCCGCCCTTGGCGAACGCGCGCCCCTGCGGCCCGTCCCATGTCTCAACGCCGAGCCCGGCGGAGAGATTTATCGGCTCGCCGCGCGGATCGCTGGTGTCGTAATTCTCAATGGTCGGAAATTTCTGCGCCGTGCGGATCGGGAATTGCGGCCTGACCCACTCGGCGCGCGACGCTGCTGACAGGCCCTCTCCCGCCAGCATGCCGCGCCACATCTTCGCCTGATCGGCGATGGTCGTGTCCATGGAACCGGAGGCGGCGACATTGCTGCGCTCGTCATGGGGCTCGAACGACCCGTCCATGGCGTAGCCGTCCGCAAGATTATCGGCGAAATCCTCGCGCCACTGCATCGACGTATTCGGCATGTCGAAGCGGTCGAACATGCGCGTTTGCATTTCCTCTTTTACATCAAGGCCCAGCCCTTCCTCCAGCATCAACTGAAGCAGCCAGAAGCCTTCGCCGGAATAGGCATAAGCGTCGCCCGGCGTGAAATGGAATTTCAGATCGCGGTTCGGCTCCAAAAAGCGAAGGTTATGAAGTCCCGTTGTGTGCGTGAGCACGTGCCGCGGGGTGACGCGCCGCCAGTCCTCATCGCCGTTCAGCACAGCCCAGCCTTCATAGTCCGGGATCGGCCTGTCGAGATAATCGGCGATCGGCCGGTCGAGATCCACAAGCCCTTCGTCGACCAGTTGCAGAACCATATAGGCGAAGGCCGCCTTGGTCAGCGACGCGCCATACATGATGGTGTCAGTCTCAAGCGGTTCTTTCCGCTCCACATTGCGGTAGCCGAAACTCATGACATCGCGCACCTCGCCTGCCGTGACGACCGCGAGCGCGAGCCCTTTCACGTCTTCGCGCTGCATCAACCGCCGTGTTTCGGCCGCAATATCCGCACTCGACGGAAGTTCCGGCTTCGGTGCGCTTTCGCACGCAGCAACGAAAAGCGACACCAAAGAAAAAACGGCAAACCGCATCTACACAACCTCCTCTGCAGCGTCAGTCTTCGCAGCATAGATCGTCGGGCTTTGCAAATGTTTGAGCGGATCGCCCAGCGTGCCCGCCACCATGGCGGCGAGCAGTTTCGGCATGAACCAGAAGGTCGACAAAGGCGCTGCGAATTTATCGCGCAAGGCCGGAAGCGTTTTTGAATCCGACTGATAAACCGGCGTGAACAGACGGCTGATCGCCTGATAGAGTTTCACGTGATTGCGGCGCAGTTCGACGAAACCTGCGAGCGCCGCATCGACATCCGCATAGCGTTCCAGCGCAACGGACAGCGCCCAGGCGTCGATGAGCGCCATATTGGCGCCCTGTCCCAGTTGCGGGCTGGCCGCATGCCAGGCGTCGCCCATATGAACGAGACGCCCCTCAACGGGCGCCGGCGCGGTGTGATGCGCGTAGGTCGCGAAAACGAACTGTTCGTGATCCTGGAAATGATCGAGAACGGGCGCCGCTTCCGGCCAGAGCTTGAGCACTCTGTCTTTCCAGCGCGGCAGCGGCGTCATCAGCCAGGCGTCATAATGCCTGGCGCCCAGCGTCCAGAAAAACGCCGCCTGCAACGGGTCTTTGTCCGCCGCCGATCCGATGGGCATGACGCCTGCCGATAGATTGGCGCTGCGATAACGCTGCGACAACGCATTTTCGGAAAATTCGTGACCAGACGGAAAAGGAGCGTTGGCCCATAAGGCGCCATAGGACAAGATGCAGTCTTCACGGGCGACAAAGGGCGTGCGGCGGCCAAGGGCGTCGATCAGAAGATCGCAGGGTTCTGACGTGTCGCCGTCAGCAAACACGAACCCACACGACTGCGCATCCGCCCCCGTGACCATACGGCCATAACGGATCTCGGCGCCGGCGCTCTTCGCCGCATCATAAAGAATGTTGAAGAGCGACGAGCGATGGACCGCAACGCCAAAAACATCCGGGCCAAGCGCTTCGTACTTCACATTCAGAATGCGGCGGCCATCCTCGGTCCGGCCATCGAGCCGGTCGAGCCGCGAGCCTCTTTTCATCAACAAATGATCAAGCTGCAGCGCCGCGAGGACCGCCTGGCCGGTCGGCTGCACGATCAGCCCGGAACCGACCGGCCCCGGCTGTGGGGCTTTATCGTAAATAATGACGCGATGACCTGCCCCCGCCAGAAACGCCGCAGCAGTCAATCCCGCAATGCCCGCCCCCCCAATGGCGATTTTCATCACGCACAACTTTCTCTCCCCCTCATCGACGAGACCACCCTGATCCGGGCTTTTTGTCGATAGGAAGAATGTATTCTACAGTGCGGAATGATTGCGCGGCGCACAGCATGCTCAAAAATCCGTCCGTTTACAGACGGCATGCAGGCCACGCGGCTCACAATGAGATAACTTGTTATAACCCTGACATCTTTGAAGCTTCTCAAAGCATACAGAACCCGGCGCGCTTTTGTTCCGCTTGCATCGACGCTTTATTGTCGGCGACTGTCAGTATCACACACGCTGGATGCTTCCCTGCGCATGACATGCTTTTCATCAGCAGGGGTATTTTCGGGCGTAGTCTTCGAGAATGAGTGAAGCCGCTTGCCTGGTGCGATCTTCGGCTTTAGTGCGCTCCAGCATCGCAATCAGACTGTCCAGCGACTCCGATGTTCCGGGCGGGGGACAAAAGAGGCCCGTTTGTCCGGCGTCCTTGAGCGCATCATTATAGCCCATCGCCGTTTCGACCGCCCCCTGAAGATAGAAGGTGAGCGCCGTCCATTCCGCCCGGCCCGCAAAGGCGCCGGAGGACGCGCGCTCTTTGATTTCGAGGACATCCGCCGCGGAAAGCGAGGCGGCTGCGGCAGGCTGAGCCACGATCAAGGCGGCAAGGGCGAATAATTTCAGTTTCATAAAGCCTCCATAGGTAAGCGGGGCCGTATTAACGCTTGAAATTTATTAATTCAAGTGATACTTTAATTTTCACATGTAAAAATGGATCTCTCTATGGCCCTTTCCCGGATTTTGCCGCCGCGCCTGCTCGCCGGCTTCACACTCGCCGCAGCCATCGCGCTTCCGCTCGCAAGCGCCGCAATCTGGCTCTTCTGGGACCAGCTTGCACCGTATTCGACCGACCCCGCGGCGCGATATTACGATGCGACATCTCTCGGCGCCGCCGGTCGGATCTCGGGTTTCGCGCTTTTCTTCACAGGAGCCCTGATCCAGGCCTATGGGCTTCTCGGCCTGCGCCGCACCTTTCTGGAAGCGGCGGCGGGCCGAACCTTTTCCCTCGCTTCCGTTTACGGATTTCGCCGCTTCGCCCGGATAAGTCTCTTCATGGCGGCGTTCGGCGTCATACAGCGCACGGGCCTTATCCTCATTCTTTCCATGAGCGACCCTGCAAGGCAAAACGCGCTTTCCATCCAGATCGGCACGCCTGAACTGAAAGCTATGTTCATGGGCGTTCTTCTGGTTTTTGTGGCGCAGATCTTCGCACAGGCAAAAGCGGCGAAGGACGAAAACGATGCATTTGTTTAAAGGCGAGGCGCGATGAAGATCATTGTCAATCTCGACGTCATGCTCGCGCGCCGGAAGATGCGGCTGAAGGATCTCGCCGCGAAAATCGGCCTCACCGAACAGGCGCTTTCCACGATCAAGACCAACAAGGTGAAGGGCGTGCGCTTCGAAACATTGGTCAAACTTTGCGATGCGCTCGACTGCCAGCCGGGCGACCTTCTCGAATTTTCAAGAGAGGACAATGATGAGAAAGAATAAACGTATTTTCTTCGTTCTTCTGATCATGGTTTCCGCAACAGGGTGCTCGACCCTGTCATTCGACCAGTCGGCCGAACGCTGGCGCGATAGCTACTGTCTCAAAGAGCCGCTGGATCGCGCCGCCTGCGAAAGCCGGCGGCCCCCTTACGACGACGCCGTCGACTAAGCGCGCGCCGGAGAAAGCCGGGCGAGCGCGCCGCCGGATTTTCCCTTGATGCCGAAAAAGACGCGCAAGACGGGGATGCGGCGCAGGATTTCATAGCCGAGCGCACAGCCTCCCACCGTAATGCCGGCGACCAGAACAAACTCCGGCCAGGCGTCGAGATGCAATTGCGTTAGATAGTAACCGGCGACGACGGTGATCGTCTGATGCAGGATGTAGTAACAAAAGACTGCGCCGGTGAGATAAGTCAGCGCCTTTGACGGACGGATCAGAAAACGCTGCGCCATGCCGAACAGAAGCACAATGGCGCTCCATGCATAAAGCGTGATCAGCATCGTCATGACGGGCGCCGACGCCCCTTCGAAAAGACCCGCATAAAAGTCGTAATGATAGGCGCGCGCATAAAGACGCAATGCGCCTAGCCCGACGGCGATAACCGCCGCGAGCGGCAAGACCCGGTCCACGGAGCGCCAGAAGCCGGCATGTTTCGCCGCAAAATAACCGAGCATGAAGATCGTGAAGCGATGCGCATGGTTCGCCCAGTCATTGACGAGATCGTGGGTCGTGGGGAAATGCGGGGTCAGCGTCATCTCATAGATAATGAATGGGATGGTGATCAAAAGCAGCAGCCGGACCGGACCGCCTGCAACGGCGCCCAGCGCCGTCGCCCCGGCGCCTTCCGCGAAGCGGCGCAGAAGCGGCAGGACCGGCGTGATCAGCAAAACGTAAACCAGCAGGTAAACCACATACCAGAGATGGTTCCATGTGGGCGTAATCATTGGATAAAGCTGCTCGATCTTCAGGTAGTTTCCCCAGAAGGCGAGATAGCCGGGTTCGATGGCGCCCGCCTGCCGCAATTCGAAATAGCTTTGCGGCGCGACCACGACGATCATGCCCATGAGGACTGGCAGACCCAGACGATAGAGGCGAGACCCTGCAAACGCCCATGGAGATGACGCCTTGTCCGTAGCGAAGCGCACGGCGACCCCGGAGATAAAGAACAGAAGCGCCAGCCGCCATGGATTGACGAGCAGCATCAATGGTTCGGCGGCGGGCCCGGCATAGACGCTTTTCACATGCCAGTCCCAGCGCACATAGAACATGCCCACATGGTAAAAAATCAGGAGACCGAAGGCGATGACGCGCAGCCAGTCGAGGTCGTAACGGCGGGCGGCGCGACGAGTGTCGAGGGCGCCGTCTAACGCGCCGGGGGCATCTGCAATCGCCATGGTTTCAGTCCTCTCCGATCTGCTCCACGCTCTTTGGGCGCGGCAGTCTCGAAACGCCACAGACAAGCCATGCGCGGCGGCGCGGCGTGATAAACGGCCGGAAAAACAAGGCTCAAGGGACAAACGGCTGCCGGAAGGGACGGATTTCAGCATAATGGAAACCGCATTATTGCGGCTCCGTGGCGGCTGGCCTTAAAACCGCGCCATGAAAGAGACAAACGTCATCGCCACCACACCCGCCGGGGATGATGCGCGCGCCGACCGGGCGACTTTCGTTTGGGTCGCCGGCTTCTTTCTCGCGTTCCTGATTGTCGACATTCTTTCCAGCATGACGGAGGTGGCGCGCTTCAGACTCGACGTCGATCCCGCCAAGGTCGCGATTTACGAAATATCGAGCGTCTTTGTTATTCTGGTTCTTTATTGGGGGATTGCCCGAGCCGTCAGCCTGGCGACGCCGGGCCAGCATGACTGGCGTTACGTCGTCCTCGTCCACGCGCTGGCGATCCTCATATTCTCGGCGGTGCATATCAGCGCGATGGTCGCGATCAGGAAGCTCGTCTTTCTGGCGATCTACGGTTATCCATATATTTTCACCGACAGCCCGGCGCGTGAGTTCATCTACGAGTTCCGCAAGGATGCTCTTACCTATTGTCTGATCGCGTTTTTCATCATCTTCGGCCGACAGTTGGAGCAACAGCGCCGCGAGCTGGCCGCCGCCCGGGAAGACGCGAAA
Organism: Parvularcula sp.; assembly: GCA_002704915.1. GTDB lineage: Bacteria > Pseudomonadota > Alphaproteobacteria > Caulobacterales > Parvularculaceae > Hyphococcus. The sequence continues at coordinate 14,979 of PAIP01000071.1, read as the reverse complement.
CGATCTCATCGCCTCACGCTTAAATGCGGCGGGCGATCGATTTTCATCGACGCCTCCGACATCATCTGGGCGAAGTCGGCCTCGAACTATGTGGAAGTGACAACGGCGAATGCCCAGCATCTCGCCAGAGCAACCCTCGCTTCCATCGAACGACAGCTCGGCGACGCCGGCGCCAACGCCGCGCGCGTCCACCGCTCATGGATCGTCAATCGCGATCACATATCCCGCATCGAGCCTACGGGCGAAGGCGATGTCAAAATAGAAATGACCGATGGCGCCGTCATTCCGGGCAGCCGGCGTTATCGGGACCGGCTGCCCTCAACAGAATAACTAGATCAGCCGCTCTTTCATGAGCTTGCCCGCGCGGCCAAAATCCATGGCGCCGCTATAGCGCTCTTTCAGGGCGCCCATGCATTTGCCCATGTCCTTTAGTCCGGAGGCGTCATATTCCTTGATGACGTCGGCGACGGCGGATTTGATTTCGTCCTCCGAGAGCTGGCGCGGCAGGAATTCGCGGATGATCTCAATCTCCGCGCGCTCCTGCTCGGCAAGCTCCGGGCGTCCGCCATTTTCGAAGGCGGCGGCGCTTTCCTCGCGCTGCTTCACCATCTTGGTGAGGATGGCGAGGATTTCCTCCTCGGTCGCGCCGTCGCAGCGGTCTTCCGCGCGGGCCGCGATATCCCGGTCCTTGATGGCGGCGTTAATGAGCCGCAAGGTCGCGACGCGGAGCTTCGCATCCTTGTTCTTCATCGCCGTTTTCAAGGCCGTGTCGATTTGCTCTCTGAGCATCTGATTCTCCATTCCGGACTGACAGACGAATTCAAAATCCGCGCCGCCGTTCCTAACCCCGCCATAAACCATTGAATTATTTGGATAACTTCTGGCGTATCCGTTATTGACCGCTTCGGTCCCTTCGCCTAGCTTCCCGCCAATTTGCGCGCGATACAGGGCCGCTAATCGCCAGCGCCGCCGCGCCATCTTGCAATGCAACAAGGCCGCGAAGAGATAGTTATCCATGAAAATTAGTCAAGCACCCGCCGAAAACCCCACCGCCGCCCTGGTTCTGGCCGACGGAACAGTGATTTACGGGCAAGGCCTCGGCGCCGTCGGCGAGGCCGTCGGAGAGGTCTGCTTCAACACGGCCATGACCGGCTATCAGGAAATCCTGACCGATCCCTCCTATGCGGGCCAGATCATCACCTTCACCTTTCCCCATATCGGGAATGTGGGGGTCAACTCGGAAGACGTGGAGAACGCCTCCCCCACTTCGGCGACGGCAACGCGGGGGGCGATCTTCCGCGCCCCGGCCACAAGCCCCTCCAACTATCGCGCGCAGCTCGATCTTTCCGCCTGGATGCGCCGCCGGGGGATCATCGGCATTGCCGGGGTCGACACCCGCGCCCTCACCGCGCGCATCCGCGAAACCGGCATGCCCCATGGCGTGATCGGCCATTCGCCTTCCGGTCGCTTCGACATTGAAGCCATGCAAAAGCGCGCGGCGGACTGGGCAGGGCTCGAAGGCCGCGACCTCGCCAGGGATGTGAGCCCGGCGCAGGGCTATACGTCGGACGAAAAGGGCTGGGAATGGAACAAGGGCTATCTCGCCCATGACGGTGCCGGACCGCACATCGTCGTCATCGATTATGGGGTGAAGCGCAACATCCTGCGCCGGCTCGCCAGTGAAGGCTGCCGCGTCAGCGTCGTGCCCGCGACGGCGAGCTTTGAAGACATCATGGAGAAGAACCCGGCGGGCGTCGTTCTCTCCAACGGCCCTGGCGACCCGGCGGCCACCGGCGAATACGCCGTCCCGGTGATCCGTAAGCTGATCGAGGCGCAGGTCCCGCTGCTCGGCATCTGTCTCGGCCATCAATTGCTGGCCCTCGCCGCCGGCGCCAAAACCAAGAAGATGCCGCAAGGCCATCACGGCGCCAATCACCCGGTAAAGGACCTCTCCACCGGCAAGGTCGAAATCGTTTCCATGAATCACGGCTTCACCGTCGACGGCGACAACCTCCCCGACAATGTCGAGGAAACGCATATCTCGCTCTTCGACGGCACCAATACGGGGATCGCCTTGAAAAACGCGCCGGCGATCTCGGTGCAGTATCACCCGGAAGCCTCCCCCGGCCCCGAAGACAGCTTTTATATTTTCCGGCGCTTCGTCGACGGGCTTAAACAGGCGGCTTAACCCCGCGGAACCAAGCCCGCCTTCCGGTGTTTGCAGCCTTGAACGGAGCAGCAGGGAGGCAGGACCATGGATATTTACGAACGCATCAAGAAAGACCATGACGACGCGCGCGAAGTCATGAAGAAGCTGAAAGAAACCACCGCGCGGGCGGAAAAAACCCGTACGGAGCTTTTCACCAAGTTCAAGCTCGACATGTGGGCCCATCACAAGGTCGAGGAAGCGGTTTTCTATTCCTATCTTCGCGACGACACGAAAATGAGCGAAGATTCCTATGAGGCGCTCAACGAACACCATGTCGCCAACGGCCTTCTCGAAGAACTCGACACCTTCCCCGTGACAAGCGAGGAATGGGGCGTGAAATTCGGCGCGCTGTCCGAGCTTATCGAGCATCACATGGATGAGGAGGAAGAAGACTTCTTCCCAAAAGCGCGGAAAATCCTCTCGAAAGAACAGGCAGACCTCATCGGCGACCGCTTCGACGCCCGCAAGAAGGTCGTGCTGGCCGCCATCATGCCAATCGACGAAGACGAAGTGAAAGCGGCCTGAGCGTAATCCCCCGTGCATAATGTCATTCAGTGGCTGGCGACGATCCTGACCATCGTCGCCGCCAGCACCATCGCGGCGCATATCAGTCAGAAAGCGACGGGCATCGCCTTTGTCATTTTCACCCTTTCGTCAGTGCTGTGGGTCATCTTCGCCGCCCTCGACAATGACAATGGCTTGCTCGTCACTAATCTCGTGCTGACAGGCATCAACCTCCTGGGCGTTTACCGCTATCTGATCCGCAATAAGCCGGCTTGAACGCCGCTAACTGCGCAAGACGCTGGCGCGGGCGCGTGGGCGCGGCTAGCCTTCGCTCATGCGCAGCGATCTTGGCGATACCTTTGAAAAGCTCACCACAAGCCGCGGCTTCACGAAGGAGTCCGGGTTTCATGTGCGCGAATTCCGGGAGGGTTTCGTCGCTCTCGAAGTCGCGCCCAAGGAAGAACTGGTCCAGTTCATGGGCTATGTTCATGCCGGTGTTGTAACGGGCCTTGCCGATCACGCCGCCGGCGCCTGCTACGCCTCGGTTCTGCCCGAGGGCAAGGCGTGCCTTTCCATCGAGCTCAAGATTAATTTCATGAAACCGGCGCAAGGCGACATGCTGGTCGCCGAAGCGACGGCGCTGTCCCGCGGCGCCTCCATCGGCGTCATCCGTTCCGATGTTTATGCGGAAACCGGCGACAAACGGGTTATGGTGGCGACAGCGCTGGTGACGCTGAAAGCGATCAGCCTCTAGCGCAGATTCTTCAAAACATCTTTCGCCACACACTCAGCCTCATCCTGAGGAGTCCAATCGCCCTCGCCCTTCGCGACATTGAGCAAGCATATGTGCTTGCTCAATCCTCAGGATGAGGCGATTGGGCGTCGCGAAGGATCGGCCGCCTCCAAAAACTAGCATTCTGACCTTGGCAATTCGACTCTGCAGCGCTTAGGTAAGGGGCATGAGCCAAGCACAAGCCCCCTTCACCGTTCGCCTCGTTCCCGTCACGCCGTTCCAGCAGAACTGCTCGATCATCCGCACGCCGAGCGGCAAGGCGGCCGTGGTCGATCCCGGCGGCGAGCCCGAAAAGATTTTGCAGGCCGCAAAAGACTTCGACGCCGAGATCGAACAGATCTGGATCACCCATGGCCATCTCGACCATGCGGGCGGCGCCATGGCCGTCAAACGCGCCACCGGCGCGCCGATTATCGGTCCGCATAAGGAAGACACGTTCTGGCTCGACGAAATCGCCGATCACTGGGCGAAATACGGCCATCCCGGCATGGGCGAGAATTGCACGCCGGACCAATGGCTCAACGATGGCGACGAGGTCGAGCTTGAAGGCGTCAAGTTCCAGGTGATCACCGCGCCGGGACACACGCCCGGCCATGTGGTCCTCTACAACAAGGACGCCAATATCGCCTTTGTGGGCGATGTTCTCTTCGCCGGCTCCATCGGCCGCACCGACTTTCCGCGCGGCGATCATGACACGCTGATCAACTCCATCACGCAAAAACTCTGGCCGCTGGGCGACGTCCAGTTCGTGCCGGGGCACGGTCCGGTTTCGACCTTCAACCGCGAGCGCCAGTCGAACCCCTTCGTGGCGGACAACATCACGGGCTATCAGGGCGCAACGAAAGAGACGCCAAACGAGATAGACCAGAAGCTGTCAAAGCGCTGGCAGTAAGCTTTTCTGCTTGCTTTCGCCGCCTCGCCACGGCTTGACCGTGGCGTCCCCAAAATGCCTGCAGTCTCCAACCATGGTTCCCACGATCAAGTCGTGGGAAGGCGTTCCTCGTTTTAGTCGCCGAGCCTGGTTGAAAACGTCCTGAAATAAACCCGGTCGCCGAAAGACGACATGTCGTTATTGGCGCCATTGACGGCGGCGTAAAAGATAATCGCGCCGGCGGTTTCTTCTTCGACCTCTTCCGGCGCCGTCCATTTCACAACCCAGCTTGCGCCTTCTTTCGCAGGCAACGGCGCGATCGAGCGCACTTCCTGTTCATTCGCTTCAATGCCTCTTTTGGCATTGTGAAAGACGCCGCCGCTGGCGCTCAAAAGGAACCCTGCGATCTCCGCGCCGCCCGGCGCAAAGGAAAGCGTCAATTCATAGGTTTCGTCGGCAAGCACCGTTTCGGGCAGACCCGCGAGAGACAACAGTGCGGAATCAGCTTCCGGCTCATAATCGAAATGACAACTGGCGCAGCTTTGCGCGCCGTTAAGGTCGTCCGCGCCCCAGGGAGCGCCGTTCGGGAAAGCGAGCGCCGCGCCCGTGAGAACGGCGACAGCGCATGCCAAGCTCAAAAAGGGTTTCATTATTGTCTAGTCCGTCACCGGCGGTTCGACCACGGCCCGGCCCACATAATTCGTATCCGTCCCGAACCAGACGGCGCCCGAGGGCTCATGAAAATGCATGTGCCGGATGACGCCGCCGCCCGACGGCACTTCCGTGCGGGAGAAGAACTCTTCCGTCTCCGGATCAAAGCCGACAAAGACATTCGGCTCAACACCGGTCGCAACCAGCCAGATGCGGCCCTCGCTGTCCGACGCCATGCCATAGGGGCGTGAATTCTCCCCTTGCGGCATCGCCCATTCCTTGAAGGTCTTCGTTTTGGGATTGTAGACGCCGAGCATGCCCTTGGCGTAATCGCCATACCAGACGCGCCCGTCGTCCGTGATTTCGAGGCGGCGCGGGCGCGCGTCTTCGCGCGGCAGGACGATTTCGGTCAGCTCAAGGGTTTGCGGATCGATATGCGCCAGCTTGTTGGTTCCGAAGAGATCGACCCAGACCGCACCGTCCGGCGTTGTTTTAATTCCATAAGGACGCGAGCGTTCGGTCTTGGACGGGATGAGATCGACGTCGCGGCTTTCGATATTAAGCCGGCCCATGAAATTGCCGCCCTGCACCGTGAACCAGATATTCTCCTCGCCTTCGTCAAAGATCAGCGTGTGCGGATCGCGCGCCGCTTCGTCGGGCATGGGAATTTCTTCGATCTCTTTCGTTTTCGGATCGAAGCGGCCGATCACCCCGGTGCGGTTGCCCGCATACCAGACGATGCCATCGGACCCGACAATGAGATTATGTGGTCCTTCGCCTTCGGGCAGATCGATCTTGTAGATGTCGCCGGTCTCCGTGTTGAGATTGGCGAGATAACCTGTGCGCTGTCCCACAAACCAGACCGATGTGGCGCTTTCCGCAAAAGGATCGCGCGGCCGTGAATTCTCGTAAGGCACTTTCCATTCGCGGATGTCGACAGTGTCCGCCGCCAATGCCGGCGACAGGAACGCGCACAAAGCCGCAGCGGCTTTGACAAATTTCATTTCAGACCTCCCAGCCTCCCCCGGGATTTATGGCGCATGTCATAGCATGACCGGCGACAGCGGCGGCATGGGAGGAGTTAAAACTTTTGTTAGTTTACGGCCCGGCGGAGGTCGCGGCGCCGATTGAGCGCGCTGGGCCTTGATGACGGCGAGACCGAAGACGCTTGCTATTTCAATGACATCGCAGTGAGTACGGACCAGGTTTCATCCAGTACTGTTAAAGTATTTGCCTATTTTTTATTTATACAATACGGTGCGGATGGGGATATGCGGGGGGAGAATATGAGCGTTTTTCAGAAAATAATCTGTTATGTTATTTTGTTACTTGGCGCGGCGGGCTGCAGCGCCAATCACAATACGGCGTTCCGGAATTTTGATGTCAATGACGGCTCCGGCGCCATGGTGGATATCAAACAACGTGCGGTGCTGGTTTCGCGGGATAAGTGGGATGATGGATCAACGAGGACCATCGTGTGCGCTGAGCCTAGTCCGGACGCGCTTTCCGCTTACGCGGCCGAACTGGCCGCCGAAGGCGGCAACGGGAAAGTTGGCGCTTCCATTGCCGCCGCATCGCAGGAAGCAGCCGCCTATGTCGGCCTGCGCACCCAGAGCATCCAACTTTTGCGCGACGCCTTTTACCGGGCGTGCGAAGGATATATGGGCGGCGCCCTTTCTCCGGTGCAGTTCGATATTCTGACGCGGCGCTATCAGCGCTACATGGTGGCGCTATTGGGCATTGAACAACTGACCGGAACGGTTAAAGCGCCGCCCGTCACGCTCACCACCGAGGGACAGGCGTCAGCGGCGCAATCATTGTCTTCACTCCGCGCCCAAAAAGACGCGATTGATGCGAAAATAGAGGCGCTAAAGACTGAGAAAGGTGAAAAGCAAGCAATTGCTGATGGTGATGGCGATGACGACGAAAAGAAAGCGGCGCAAAAACGCATTACTGAGATTGATCAAGAAATCGCCGGCCTGAAAGAAGACAAGGCGGCGATTGAGACCGGCATCAAGAATGCTCAAGGAGTCGTTGCTGGCGGGGCCACGCATGCCGAGGTGAGCACCGTCGGCATGCCGGGCGCGCGCTCCGAGGCAACCCTGGAAAAGCTTTCAACCACTGTCGGTGAAATCGTAAAAGAAGTGCTGCGAACCGACGACTTAAATGCGTTGTGTTTAGCAAAGCTCAGCAGCAAAGATGGTTATCGCGACCAAACCGAATTCGATCTTCTATGTCAGAAAAATGTGGAGGCCTTGATCGAGGCTCGTGGCACACAAGCAACCGCCAACGCTGCTCTTATTGGGAGCGTGGTCGATTACATGACAACCACCGATTTAACGGCGTCAGAGGTTGTTCAGATACTGACTGGGTTGCAAAAATTCCAAAATGAAACTGGAGCTAACTTCTCTGTTCGCGTCGGAGAATAATCAGCTCGCCACGGTTCGCAGGCGCGAGAAATGCTCGTCCCAGCCCTTGTCGTGATTGGCGCCCATGCCGAAGGGATCGTCTTCATAATTCTCCCAGCCCTCATGAACGAGCGTGAGGATGGTGCCGCCCTTCACCGCTTCGAGGGTCCAGGTGCAGGTCGTTTCAACACCCTTGAGATAGTTATGCGTGAATGTATGGACGAGCCGTTCCGGCTTTTTCATTTCCAGCACTTTTCCCCAACACATCCTCTCCCCGTCCTTGCCGTGGCTGTTGGTGAGAAGGGCCCAATCGCCCCCTGCTTTCAGATCCTCTGCGCCGCGGTGAAACCACAAGGCGAGCTGATCAGCTTCGGTGAGGAATTTCCACACATGTTCAGGCGGCGCTTTCAGGAAAAGCGTTTTGACGATCTTCATGCTCATGATGATTTCTCCACGACGGTTTTGAGCTTGGCGAGCCGGTCATCCCAGAACCGGTCGAAATAGGAGAGCCAGTCGGCGGCGGTTTTGAGCGCTTCCGGCTCAAGGCGGTTGATGCGCTCGCGGCCTTTTGTTTCGACCGCAATGACGCCGCCTTCTTTCAGAATGGCGAGATGTTTCGCGACGGCGGGCCGCGTCATGTCGAATTCAGCGGCGATGTCGCCAATGGCGCGGGGGCCGTCCGCCAACATGGAAATGATGGCCCGCCGTGTCGGGTCGGCGAGCGCGCGGAAGACGGGCTGGGTTTGATCGGCAGGGGGCATTTCACCGCCTCAAAATAGAACCTTATGGTTTCCCTTTGTATGAAACCTTTTGGTATTATGTCAATCGGAAAATTCGTTGCGATTCGCCCCTTCCCCTTGCGGTCTCCTTCCCCTAAGACAGCGCTTTAACCGACAATTGATTCCTTCACACCCGCGCGCGTGCGGCCGCTAATCTGGCTCGCCCGCAAGTGCGGGGTTGCGCGCGAGTAAAGCATGCCGAAACGCACCGACATCTCCTCCATTCTCATCATCGGCGCCGGGCCCATCGTTATCGGCCAGGCCTGCGAATTCGACTATTCCGGGGTTCAGGCGGTGAAGGCGCTGAAGGAGGAAGGCTACCGGGTCATCCTCGTCAATTCGAACCCGGCGACGATCATGACCGACCCGGAGCTGGCGGACGCCACCTATGTCGAACCGATCACGCCTGAATTCGTCGAGAAGGTCATTGCGCGCGAGAAGCCCGATGCGCTGCTGCCCACCATGGGCGGACAGACGGCTTTGAACTGTGCGCTCGATCTCGAACAGGCCGGCGTTCTCGAAAAATACAATGTGGAGATGATCGGCGCGCGCGCCGATGTCATCGAAAAAGCCGAAGACCGCGAAAAATTCCGCGTGGCCATGGAAAAGATCGGGCTCGAAAATCCCCGCTCTGCGATTGCCGCCTCGCCCGCGATCAAGAACGACGCCGGCAAGACCATCGGCTACGACCGCGCGAGCGGAGTCGCCAATGCGATGAAATATCTCGACGAGATCGGCTTGCCCGCCATCATCCGCCCGGCCTTTACCCTCGGCGGCACCGGCGGCGGCGTCGCCTATAACCGCGAGGAGTTCGAGCATTTCGTGCGCTCAGGCATTGAAGCGAGCCCCGTCGGCCAGGTGCTGATCGATGAAAGCCTTCTCGGCTGGAAAGAATTCGAGATGGAGGTTGTGCGCGACAAGGCGGACAACTGCATCATCGTGTGTTCCATCGAAAACGTCGATCCCATGGGCGTGCATACGGGCGATTCGATCACCGTCGCCCCGGCGCTGACGCTCACCGACAAGGAATTCCAGATCATGCGCAACGCCTCCATCGCGGTGATGCGCGAGATCGGCGTTGAGACCGGCGGATCGAATGTGCAGTTCGCCGTGAATCCGGACAATGGCCGCCTTGTCGTCATCGAGATGAACCCGCGCGTGTCGCGATCGTCCGCGCTCGCCTCCAAGGCAACCGGCTTTCCCATCGCGCGCGTCGCGGCGAAACTGGCCGTCGGCTACACGCTCGACGAACTCGACAATGACATCACCGGCGCGACGCCCGCCTCCTTCGAGCCGTCGATCGACTATGTGGTCACGAAAATTCCGCGTTTCGCCTTCGAGAAATTCCCGGGCGCTACGCCCACGCTCTCGACGGCGATGAAATCCGTCGGCGAGGCCATGGCCATCGGCCGCTCCTTCGCAGAGTCCGCGCAGAAGGCGCTGCGCTCACTCGAAACGGGCCTGTGCGGCTTCGATCCCATCGAGATCCCGGGTCTTGGCGAGGGTGACGACGCCAACGCCTTTCGTGCGGCCCTCGCCGCGCCGACGCCGGACCGGCTGCGCGTCACCGCTCAGGCCTTCCGACATGAACTGCCGCTGGAACAGATCCGCTCCATCACCCAATATGATCCGTGGTTCCTCGAACAGATCGCCGAGATCGTCGAAACAGAACGCATGATCGAACGTGACGGCCTGCCCGACGATCCGGAACTTCTGCGGCGCCTCAAGGCCATGGGCTTTTCCGACAAGCGTCTCGCCCAGCTTTGCGACGCAACCGAAAAGCAAGTGCGCGATCATCGGCGCGGGCGAAAAGTGCATCCAGTCTTCAAGCGCATCGACACCTGCGCTGCGGAATTCGCCGCCAAAACGCCTTACATGTATTCCGCCTACGAACCGTCTTTCGCCGGCGCGCCGGCCTGCGAGTCCAACCCGTCGGACAGAAAGAAAGTCATCATTCTCGGCGGCGGGCCGAACCGAATCGGCCAGGGCATCGAATTCGATTATTGCTGCTGTCACGCGGCCTTCGCCCTCGCCGATATCGGCGTCGAATCGATCATGGTGAACTGCAACCCGGAAACCGTCTCCACCGATTACGACACGTCGGACCGGCTCTATTTTGAGCCGCTCACCGCCGAAGACGTTCTGGAGATCGTCGCCAAGGAACAGGAAAAGGGCGAGCTTCTGGGCGTCATCGTTCAGTATGGCGGACAGACGCCGCTGAAACTTGCGGGCGTTCTCGAAAGCGAAGGCGTTCCCATCCTCGGCACGCCCTATGACGCCATCGACCTTGCCGAAGATCGCGAGCGCTTCCAGAAACTCGTACAAAAACTAGGGTTTATACAGCCGAAAAACGCGACTGCACCGTCGCGCGAGGCTGCCGCCGCCGTCGCGGAAGAAGTGGGTTATCCGCTGGTGACGCGGCCGTCCTACGTGCTTGGCGGGCGCGCTATGGAAATCGTGCGCGACAAGGCGGGGCTCGCCCACTACCTCGCCACGGCCCAGATCGAAATTAACGACGACGAGCCGCTTCTCCTCGACCATTACCTGCAGAACGCCGTCGAAGTCGATGTGGATGCGATCTGCGACGGCGAGGACGTCTTTATCGCCGGCGTCATGGAGCATATCGAGGAAGCTGGCGTCCATTCCGGCGACAGCGCCTGTTCATTGCCGCCCTACACCCTCTCCGAAAAACTCATCGAAGAGTTGAAAGACCAGACCCGCCGCATGGCGCTGGCGCTTGGCGTCGTCGGCCTCATGAATGTGCAATACGCCATCAAGGACGATGTCATCTATCTCCTCGAAGTGAACCCGCGCGCCTCGCGCACCGTGCCGTTTGTGGCGAAGGCTGTGGGCCTTCCCGTGGCGCGCATCGCCGCGAAGGTCATGGCGGGTGAGAAAATCAAGGATCTCGATCTCACCTGGCCGGAATTCACCCATGTGGCCGTGAAAGAAGTCGTCTTTCCTTTCGCGCGCTTCCCGGGCGTCGACACGGTGCTGGGCCCGGAAATGCGCTCCACCGGAGAGGTCATGGGCATCGATGTCAATTTCGACAAGGCGCGCGCGAAAAGCCTCATCGCCGCCGGCGCGCGCATCCCCATGAAGGGCTGCGTTTTCGTGTCGCTGAAAGATTCCGACAAGCCTTACATGGTCAACGCCGCAACAAAGCTTCTCGCCATGGGCTTTTCCATTATCGCCACCGGCGGCACGGCGGATTATTTGAAAGCGCAAGGGCTCGACGTCTCCAAAGTCAACAAGGTGCTCGAAGGCCGTCCCCACATCGTCGATGCGCTCAAAAACGGCGAAGTGCATATGGTGTTCAACACGACCGAAGGGGCGCAATCGATCAAGGATTCGCGGTCGATCCGCACAACGGCGCTCGCCCAGAAGATTCCCTGCATCACCACGGCGGCGGGCGCCCGGGCGGCTGTGCGCGCCATCGAGGCCATGCGGGCCGGCGATCTGGAGGTCGCGCCGCTTCAGGCCTACTTCGCCGCGCAATAGAAAAACTATTAAATTTCAAGCCCTTGGTGCGGTTCTTGGCGATATCCTCTTGAATTTTGCCCCCGCCGGGCTTAAATAGCCGGTCCGAAAATGAGCGACGGCCCGGCGAAAACCCGCCCGGCCGCGCTATTTTTTTCGCTTAACCGTCAGAGGCGCGCCAATCCGGGCCGCGCTTCGCCATGAGGAGAGAGAAAGGGCCACGCTATGGAAAAATTTCCCATGACCCTTGGCGGCTACCAGAAGCTGGAAGCCGACCTGAAAAAACTGAAGAATGAAGAGCGCCCTGCCGTAATTCAGGCGATCGCCGAAGCGCGCGCCCATGGCGACCTCTCCGAAAACGCCGAATATCACGCCGCGAAAGAACGCCAGGGCTGGATCGAATCCCAGATTCTCGATCTGGAAGACAAATACACCCGCGCCGAGGTGATCGATGTCGCCTCGCTGAATGGCGAAACCGTGAAGTTCGGCGCGACAGTCACCCTGATCGATGAGGACACGGAAGAAGAAAAAGTCTGGCAGATCGTCGGCGATCTCGAAGCCGATGTGAAACAGCGCAAAATCTCCATCTCCTCGCCCATCGCCCGCGCCCTCATCGGCAAGTCTGTCGGCGACAGCGTCGAAGTGCAGGCGCCGGGCGGCGCCCGCGCCTATGAAATCGAGAAAGTGGTTTTCAAATAACCGCGGTTCGCCAAACTGATGAGTTAAACAACGCGCCCTTCCAAGAAGGGCGCGTTTTCGTTTTGAAGGCTTATCGTTGCATTGCCTCATGAAAAAAGCCGGCCCCGAAAGGCCGGCTTCTTCTCTCTCCCGTTACGCAACTCACCGTCATGCCGCTTAAGTCGGCTACAGGCGACGACCCCGCGGCGCCGATGTGTTGCGCGTGTGGTCATCCCCCACGTTGACTACACCTAACTCCGGTTACCCGAAGCACGTTCAGAAAAAGCATAAAACTTGCAAAACCCGATCACCTCTATAGGTGATTGGGTCGGACTTTCTGTGAAGGGGGCGTGAGAAATGGGTGAAGACGGCGCCGCAGGCCAGAAATGGGAGGAAATCAGCGACCAGCTTATATCCGATATTTACGCCACGACCCTTTCGCCTGAGCATTATGACCAGTTCATGGAGTCGGTTGAGGCCTATCTCTACAACCTCAGGGCGAAAAATCCAGGCCCCGGGGAAGCCCCGGTGGACCGCCATTTCAAGACGGCGCTCACCCTTCTGGATGTGCTGGGGCGAAAAAAATCATCCGGCGACCGCGCCTTCGCCATCGCCGAATCGGCGCCGGGCCCCGCCATTATTCTCGACGATCGTCTGGCGATCACCGCGCTGAATAACGCGGCGCGCGGCGCCACGCGGTCGAACGCCCCCAAGCTTTCCGATTTCGGGCTCGATGACGACGCGTTGAGCGATATTCAACTCGCCGTTCATGACCTCACCAAAGACGATAATCTGCGCGTCGTGCCGTTAAAGGGAAGCTGGCGCGATCAGGATGGGTGCCTGCTCCTCTCCAAGGTCAATATCGACAGCGAACTTCTGGAAAGCGGCGTGCGCTACCTGCTGACCTTTTCGGATTTCTCGCTGAACCCGGAGCAGCGAAAAGTCCTGCGCAAGGCCTACAACCTCTCGGACGTGGAAATAGACATCGCCTTCGCCCTCATGAAGGGCCTGACCGTGCAGGAGATCGCCGGGCAGCGGAAAAAGTCCGTCAATACACTCCGTACACAAATTAAATCCATACAAAAGAAGACAGAAACGAACAGCATCGCCGATATCATCAGGCTGTTCGGCGCCCTGCTCGCCAATCTGACGACGATGTTGCAGCATTCCGATCTTCCGGCGACGGGCAAAAGCGCGCCGAATGTTCCCCTGCGCCGCAACACCCTGACTGTGCGCGACGGGCGCCGCCTCGCCTATATCGAACAGGGCGCGGTCGAGGGGATCCCCGTCCTCTTTGCGCATAACATGATGTATGGGGTCGAATGGACGCCGAGCGCGCTCTTCGCTGCGGAGAAAAGAAACATCCGCATCATCGCCCCTTCGCGGCCCGGCTTCGGCTTTTCCGATCCCTTGCCGGGGCAGGACATCGATGCGGTGCTCGACAGCGCCGCCGCCGATTATTGCGAGGTGATGGATCACCTCAATATCGAGCGGGCGATTATATTCGGCCATGGCATGGCCTCGATCTACGCGCTGCGCTTTGCCCGGCGGTATCCCCATCGCGTGCAGGCGCTAATGGCGGCGAGTCACGCCCCGATCTGGAAAGACAAATGGTTGAAAGAGCTGCCGGTGCGTCAGCGTCAGGTCTATACGGTTGCGCGCTATGCGCCGCAGCTCTTGCCTTTCATCACCCGCGCCGGGGCCGCGCTGATCCGCAGCGGCAATCACGACCGCTTCATCGACGCGCTCACCTGGAACATTCCCGCCGACATCAAGGCGATGAAGAACAAGGAAGCCTATGACGTCATGGTGCGGGCGCTGCATCACACCATCAATCAGGGCTGCGAGGCCTATTGCCGGGAATGCATCATCCGCTCGCGCGATTATGTTGACGAAGCGCAAAAGCTCACCATGCCAATGCATATCCTGCACGGGCTTGGCGACATCATGGTCCCGCCCTCGCGCGTCGAACTATTTTGCGAGCGGGTTCCCGAAAGCCAGGTCACCTGGGTGGAGAACGCCGGCCAGTATTTGCTGTTCACGCACTGGCAGCATGTCTTGCGGAAAATTGAGGAGCTGGCGTGAGGCGTCGCGCGCCCTGATCGGCAAGTCGGTCGGCGACAGCGTCGAGGTGCAGCCCCCCGCGGCGCGCGCTCCTACGAGATTGAGAAAGCAGTGTTCAAGTAAGCGCTGCTCGCTGAAGGTTTTGATTTAAAAAACGTGCCTTTAGAAAGAGAGGCCCGTTTTGCTTACGATAAATATCGCCAAGAAATAGATATGAAACCGCAATAACCGCCTCAAAACTTATCTGAGGAATTTGGACATTATCATATTCTTTATCTTCTCCAAGAGTCTGTCGACGCTCGGAAGTATATGGGATTCAATTTGGTACGCATAATATTCCACTGAAGTTACCGTCTGGTCACTTCGATCAACTAGATTCAATAGGTAGTAGAGGGTGGATTGAATGGATTTGTTCAAGGACAGAAACTCATCGACTACAGCGCCATACTGGTTGGCCTGTCCCCGGTTTTGTGGACGGTCGGTTAAGCTAACGCCATCTTTTCCTCGAATTCAATCGGGCTGAGATAGCCGATCGTCGAATG
>PAIP01000070.1 GCA_002704915.1 Parvularcula sp. | reverse complement strand
CCTTGCTCCGGCGAGACGGCTGGCATGTGAACGAGAAGCGGGTCTACCGAATCTGGCGACGTGAAGGGCTGAAAGTTCCCCAGAAACAACCAAAGCGTGGGCGTTTATGGCTCAATGACGGCTCTTGCGTGCGCTTGAGGCCGCAACATCGAAACCATGTGTGGAGTTACGACTTCGTGATGGACAGAACCCATGACGGGAAACCATTCCGCATGCTGTGCGTCATCGACGAGTTCACGCGCGAATGCCTGGCTATTCGAGTGGAACGAAGGCTCAATGCGAGGATCGTTCTTGAAGTGCTTGCTGATCTATTCCTCACACATGGCCCGCCGGATCACATTCGTTCCGATAACGGCCCCGAGTTCATCGAGAAGGCTCTGCGTGCTTGGCTGGCGAGGCTTGGCGTCAAGACGCTCTACATCGAACCGGGAAGCCCTTGGGAGAACGGCTATTGCGAGAGCTTCAACTCCAAACTCAGAGACGAGATGCTTGCGAGGGAAATCTTCTACACGATGAAGGAAGCAAAAACGCTGATCGAATGGTGGCGCGAACACTTCAACACGTTCCGCCCACATTCTTCGCTCGGCTACCGACCGCCAGCGCCAAAAGCCATCTTGCCAAGGCCGTTCATGCCGCCTTACGTTCAGAGCGTGGCGGCATGAACGCCGTACGACAACCCGCCGAGTCTAACAAATGGCTCGGAGCACCTCGATGGGTCAGGCCACGGTGAGCTACTCGACAGTGGAAACTAAGTTCTGCAAGCGTCGCAAAATCCGACGAACCTAATATAAGCGGCCTGCGGCAACAAGCTTCGAGCGTGATGGCCTCTGAGCGCGCAAGGCTATGTGGATAATGATTTGTTTATCAATCGGCCGGCCGATTGCCCGGCTCGCTTGAAAACGAGGAATGAAATGCTGTTTCGAACGCTCTTGCTCGACGCGTCGCTGGCGTCTTTGGGCGCATCAGCCGATATGCAGCCGATCAGCGGCCAGCGGCGACATGAAGCCCGAATATTGAGCGCCGAGAGCTGTCCGGCGGAAATCATGCGCGAGAGCGATCAAACGTTCGATGTTTACATGGATGTTCCAGAACCGTTCCACCCCGCGGGGTGCCGGCGACAGGGACATTCAGTGGGAAAGATTGAAGGAAGATCACTGGCGCGGGCCAAAGGTCGAAAGCCAACAAAGCGAGGACGGTTTGAGGAAGATCGACACGGAGTACTTAGTGACCGTGAGATCGCCTCGTCATACCACTCAAGAGACATCGATTGTCACTACCGTGCCTGCAAAGACAGCCAAGGAAATAGGCATGGCGACGACTTGTGAAATAAAATCGATTGTTGAACAGCGCTTTTTAGGGGATTGACGGTGCTTTGTGCAGATCCCGCAGCTGTTTTTGATGAAACGCTGGGCGAAGTCATATGGAGAAGTGCTGGAAAAGTCGCGGTAAAAAAAGCGAATTCTTCCATGGACTCGTCGTCGCGACGCATGACGCCTGGCTATTGGTGCAAATCAAGTCTGCACGCGGTCACAGCGGCTGTTGGCGTGCATATTACCGCCTCGGTCACCAGTCAACGCTATTGGCCGCGTATTAATGAGCCAATTGTCTTCATGTAGACGCACGAACGCCAATCATCCTCACCTTCCGTCTGAAAAAAATTCGCTTGCGTCGCATTTTCGTGTCTAGCCGCATTGAGTTGGCCGATTTTTGCTTTGAAAATCGCGGTCGAGCGATTGTAACAATAGCACTACTAGGGCAAAGTTTTTCGGGCAGCAGGGAGAGCTCCACGCGAGCGTCAATAGCGGTGGAGAGTGCGCACGATAACAAGGGCTCCGGGAACGAACTTGACGCAGCTGTCGAGCGACTGGCCGCGCGCTATCGTCCGGCGCTTATCGCCTATTTCCGCCGGCGCGCGCCAGTTAAGGCTGACGCCGAAGATCTAGCCCAGGAAGTTTTCGTCCGCGTTTTGAAAAGAGGCGGCCTCGATGAAGTCGAAAACGCCGAGGCCTTTCTTTTTCACGCGGCTGCCAATCTAGTGCGGGACCAAGGGAGACGAACGCTGGTTCGCCGCCAGCATGCAGCCGAAGAATTCGCAACCGCTGTAAAAGCTGAGGTGCTTTCCCCTGAGCGCGTCTATGAGGGTAGAGAACAACTGACGACGCTTATGTCGGCGCTGGACGAGTTGACCGAAAAAACCCGCGACATGTTTCTGCTGCACCGTCTCGAACGAATGAAATACCACGAAATCGCAGATCTTTACGGCGTCTCGCTCAGCGCCGTCGAAAAACACATAATGAAGGCGCTGGCGCATGTCGCCAGGCGCATGGGCAAGCCATGACGACCGACAAGGCCTTGGGAGAGATGAACGATACGGAACCGGACGTCCACGACGAGGCGTCTCGCTGGTTCATGACGTTGCGGCGGGCAGGAGCGAGAGATTATGACCTTGCCGCATTCGAGCAATGGCGCGGCCAAAGCGAAGCCCATGCGAAAGCCTATGCGGACGTGGAAAGCGCCTGGGAGCTGATGGACGGCGCGGCCGCGGCGCCGGAGATCGTGACCGCGCGCCGGGATGCGCTTTCGCGCGCGCGCCGCGCCGCCATCTTCCGCTGGCGCGTTGGCCGGCGCCCGCGCATGATCGCGATAGCGGCGAGTCTCGCCGCCGCCTTTCTCGCTGCGCCGCTTGTTTTGGCGCTGCGCGGCGCGTCCGCGCCGGAAACGAAATTGACGCAGTATTACGAGACCGATATCGGCGAAACGCGCGTCTTAACGCTTGCCGACAATTCGAAAATCTCCCTCGACGCGAAAACCGCGGTCGATGTCGATTACACGCCGCAATTGCGGTTGATCGAATTGAGGCATGGCCAAGCTTTTTTCGATGTCGCCAAGGATCCGACCCGGCCGTTCCGCGTGACCGCGGGCGGCAAGACGGTTGTGGCGCTCGGCACCGCCTTTAACGTCGAACTCGTCAACGACGAGGTCTTTGTCACGCTCGTCGAAGGCAAGGTCGCGGTTACGGATGCCGGTGATCGCAATGAGAAAGTCGTTCCCGGCGTGGACAAGGCGGATCTTCCGCCAGACGTCAGGGAACTGACGCCCGGCCAGCGCCTTGTCGCTGACGCCTCCGGCGCGTCTTCGGTCGAGCCCCGGGCCGACATATCGAAAATCACAGCATGGCGGCGCGGCAAGCTAAACTTCGAGGATGAGCCGTTAGGCCTCGCGATCGAACGCATGAATCGCTACTCGCGCATCTCCCTCGTCGCCGGCGACGAAAAGGTCGCGGCGCTCGGCGTCAGCGGTGTTTTTGACACAGGCGACACAGAAGCTTTTGTCGAGGCGCTGCAAGTATATTTCGGCGTGCGCGCTGAACGGCGCGCCGATGGCTCCATCGTTATCCACGCGCCGGCTTGAGCATTTGACCGCGATGCGGCGCGCTTGCGATGGCCGAAGCGCGCATATGTTGCGGCAATGGTTGAAATGCTCTTGCATTCGCACAACAAGCGGCGCGAGGGTGTCAGATCATGATTTCGATCGGCGAAAACGGAAATTGCGGCTCTGTGTTCCGATGTGTGACGTATTTGCTACTGAGGCGAATCGGGAGTGATGCGTCGAACCCTCATGTAAGGCGGAAAAATCCGCCTGATCAGGCGTTCAGCCAGGAGGGGCCAAGATGACGAATTCCAAACAGATATCACTGAAATCCGTTTTGATTGCAGGAGCGGCGACTGTGGCTCTGTCTTTTGCGGCGCCCGCAGCATCCGCCGCAGAAAAGATATCGTTTGAAATCGCTGAACAAAGCCTGTCCTCGGCGCTCAACGCCTATGGCGTCGCGGCTGACCGCCAGGTTCTTTACTCGAATGAGGTCGTCGCCGGGAAAACCTCCGCGGGCGTCGTCGGCGACTACGAACCGGAAGCGGCGCTTGCGAAGATTCTCGACGGGACGGGGCTTGCCTGGCGCAAAACGGCTTCCGACGTGGTGCTGATCGGCGATCCGCGGGATAACGAATTCGCGCAGGCCGGCGAACCGCGGCTAATTCGCGTGGCTTTGACGGCCGATCAGCAGGCGGGCGAGCAGCAAAACGAGGGTCCAAGCGCGGTTTCAAATGGCGCCGCGAGCGGCGACAGGATTGTCGTCACCGGCAGCCGCATTGCGCGCACCGGCTACGATACGCCGCAGCCTGTCGATGCAATCGCCGAAAAAACGATCGAAGCGGCCGGCGTCGGCAATATTGCGGACGTTCTGACCCTCTCGCCCACAGTGGGGGTCGGTCTCGGGCAGTCAAACAGCTACTATAACGGCGACGCCGGGGCGGCTTTCATTAACTTGCGCGGGCTCGGCACGAACCGCACGCTCGTTCTGATAAACGGCCGCCGCCGGGTATCCGGCACCGAGCTCTCGTCGGCCGTCGATCTCTCGACGATCCCCGCCAACATGGTCGAGCGCGTCGAAGTCATCACCGGCGGCGCAGCGGCGGTTTACGGTGCCGACGCTGTGACTGGCGTCGTCAACGTCACCCTGAAGTCGCATGTCCAGGGCCTTGAAGTGTCCGGCCGGGGCGGCATCTCCGACAATGGCGATGCGGAAAGCTATTCGCTTGGCGCGCTGGTCGGCTCGGAATTCGCCGACGGGCGCGGGCGCGTCGTCTTCGGCGCTTCCTACAACAAAGATCATTTGCTGCGCGCCAATCAGCGCGAATTCGGCCGCAATCAGGTCGAACTCTTCGGCAATCCCGATAATACCGGCCCCGCTGACGGAGTTTTCGACTCAATTGCGGTGACGAACTACCGCTATCCGGGCACGTCTTATGGCGGCACGTTCGATATCGGCGGCGAGCTTTACACCTATGACGCCGGCGGCGTCAGGCCGTTGCAGAACGATCAGCGCGTTTCTTTCTGGGGCGTCGGCGGCGACGGGTTCAATGACGCGGATTTCGCCCCTTTGCGCAACGGCACAGAGGTGTTCGCCGCCACCACGCATCTGGAATACGAAATCAACGACGCGATCGATCTCTTCATCGACGCGCAATACGCACATACCGAGACGGTTGCGCCGCTTCAGCCGACCTTCGACCTCGGCATCACAATTCCCGACACAAATCCGACGATCCCCGCCGACGTGCTGGCGCTGATGTCGGCCGCAAGTCAGACCACGCTGACGATCGGGCGCACCAACGTCGATCAGGGTCAGAACTTCCGCTATGTCGATCGCGACACGGTGACCGGCGTCCTAGGCTTTGAAGGCGATCTGAACGAGCGTTTCCATTGGCTCGCCTTCTACCAGTACGGCCGCTATCAAGCCGACGCGGAACGCACGCATAATCGCATAACCGCGCGCTTCAACGAAGCGGTTGATGCGATCATGGGCGCGGGGGGTCCGGTTTGCGCCGATCCCGCCGCGCAGGCGATGGGATGTGTCCCGATCAACCTCTTCGGTCCGGCGGCGGCGACGCCTGAAGCACTCGCCTATTTCGACTACACGTCTCACCGCACAGTATTGAATACGCAGCAAGTCGCCGGGCTTCAACTGAGCGGAGACGTATTCGAACTGCCGGCGGGTTGGGTGAAGGCGGCGGCCGGCGTTGAGTACCGCAAGGAGAAGACGGACGAGACGCCGGATCCGCGTCAGGCGGCGGGCGAGCTGCTTTATCTCACCGACGACGCGATCGCCGCCTCATTCGATGTCAAGGAAGTCTTCGGCGAAGCGCTTGTGCCGATTCTCGCCGATCAAGCGTTCGCGAAAGAACTCTCGCTCGAAGGCGCCGTGCGCTTTTCCGATTACAATACGATTGGAAGCACGACGACATGGAAACTCGGCGCGCAATGGGCGCCGTCCTCGGATGTCCGGTTTCGGGCGACGCGTTCGCGCAGCGTGCGCGCGCCGAACCTCTCGGAACTTTACAACCCCGGGTCCACGAGCAATCAGTTCATTCTCGACCCATGCGACGCGTCGCGCATCAATCTCAATCCCAATCGAGCGGCGAACTGCGCGGCGCTCGGATTGCCGGTAGGGTATGTCGATCCGACGACCGGCGTCTTCAAGACCATCGTCACGAGCGGCAATCCGGATCTCGGCCCGGAAAAATCCAATAGCTGGACCGCCGGCGCGGTGTTTACGCCCGGCGCGATCCACGGCCTTTCGGCGTCCGTCGACTGGTGGAAGATCGACATTCAGGGCGCTGTCGGCACCGTTCCGGTCGAACGCGCGGTCGACAATTGTGTCGACGCGTCGACGATCGACAACCCCTTCTGCACTCTCGTCACGCGCAGTTCCGACGGCGCGATTTCAAGCGTCAACGTTTCGCCGATCAATGTCGGCAGTCTTTCGGCGGAGGGCGTCGATTTCCACGCGAACTATCAGCGGCCGATCGGCGCAGTGGAAGGCCGCCTCGCCATCGCCGGGACGTATCTTATCGAAAACAAGCTGGAAGTCGTCGAAGGCGATCCGACGACGCTCGACATCGCCCGCGGCGAAGTCGACAATCCGGTCTGGCGCCTGAACGCGACGCCCGGTTTCTCGACTGGCAGGTTCGGCTTCGACTGGACAGTGCGCTACATCTCGCACACCAACGTCAACGTGCAGGCGAGCGATGAAGCGCGCAGCGACAACGAGGTGTCCTCGCGCATTTACAACGATCTATACGCTTCGTTCGATGTGAACGACAGTCTCCGCTTTTATGGCGGCGTCAACAACCTGTTCGACGTTGATCCGCCGTTCAGCAGGGAAACGTTCCAGGGCACGGGACGCGGCGCGTTGTTCGACAATATCGGCCGCTATTTCTTCCTCGGAGCCAGCGCAAACTTCTAATGTCGAATGAAAAGGGGACCATCGTTCCACGGCGGCCAGCCGAGCCCGAGTGCAGGCGGCGAACCGTGGAACGACGAGAAGTTCTCGCGGGACTGGCCGCCGGCGCTTTCGGCTCGAACGCGCAAGCAGCGGGCAAAGCGCCGACCCGCTTGTTGGACGCTTGCGAACCGCTCACTGGCCTTTCTTTTGACGACGCCGAGCGGACACAGATGTCGGGCGCCGTCGAAGAGATTATGCTGCGCGCCAGGCGTATCGCGCAAACGCCGATCGAGAACGCAATCGCGCCGGCGGAATTGTTCGATCCGCGCCTCCCGGGCTGGACGCCGCAGCTATCAAATTGCTCGGCGATGCGCATGCCTAACGCTCCGTCGGCTCCGCAGGGGCGTGACGACATAGCGTTCGCACCCGCGTGGCGGCTGTCCGCCTGGATCGCTCGGCGAGAACTCACTTGCCGGGATCTCACTGAGATATACCTCGCCCGCATCGCCGAGCGCGCCGCGCCGCTTTTTTGTGTCGCCACGCTGCTTGCGGATCGGGCGCGCGCTGAAGCGGACAAGCTCGATCGCGAGCTTGAGCGCGAGAAATGGCGTGGACCGCTACACGGCCTACCATACGGACTGAAGGACCTAGTCGACACAGCGGGGGTTCGGACGGCTTGGGGCGCCGAACCTTATAAGGATCGCATTCCGGAATTTGACGCCGTCATCGTCAAGCGTTTGCGCGATGCAGGTGCGGTCCTGCTTGCGAAAACGAGTTGCGGCGCCATTGCTTATGGCGATGTCTGGTACGAAGGGCGCACGCGAAATCCCTGGAACCTGTCTGAAGGATCGTCAGGCTCCTCGGCGGGAAGCGCGGCGGCCGTCGCCGATGGTCTTTGCGCATTTGCAATCGGCACCGAGACGATGGGATCGATCGTGTCGCCGTCGTCTCGATGCGGAGCGGTCGGCCTGCGTCCGACATTTGGGCGAACGCCGCGCACCGGCGTGATGGCTTTGTGCTGGTCTCTCGACAAGATCGGGGTTATTGCGCGCGATCCGCTGGACGCCGCGCGGGTGTTAACTGTCCTTCATGGGCCGGATGGATCTGATCCTTGTGCGATTGACGAGCCGCTTTTAGAGATTCCGGAAATTGAGCCCAAGCGGGTTCGGCTCGGATATCGAGAAGAGTGGTTCGCCGACGGGCCCCCGACAGACCGCGCCGCCTTGGACGCGGCGCGCCGGGCTGGCTTCAATCTCGTCAATATTGGCATGCCGGAATTTGATATGAACGCGCTTGGCGGCATTGTCGTCCTTGAAGCGGCCGCCACCTTTCAGGAATTGACGGTGAGCGGCCGTGACGCGGAAATGAAATGGCAGGATGACATCGCATGGCCGAATAGCTGGCGTGCAGCGCATTACGAAGGAGCTGTAAACTACATCCAGGCGCAGCGTCTTCGGCGCAAGCTGATGGGAGAGTTTGCGCGGACAATGGAGAATGTGGATGCAATCCTGCACCCTAACGAAGCCGGCGGGCTCCTAGCCATTGGCAATCACTGCGGCAATCCCGCGCTCGTCTTGCCCGTTGGTCTTGTCCATCAACCGACTCGAAAGGATTTCTGCGGGTTTGTCCCGCCCGAAGATATTGTCGCTGGCGCCGAAATGCATCCCGTTCCTTTTTCGATTAGCTTGACCGGCCGGGTGTTCGATGAAGCAATGCTCGTCGCAATCGGCATGCGGCTCTTTAATTCGCTAGACGTGAGAGACTTGAGACCGCCGCAATAAATCGGTCAAGTTGCGACTTCAGTGACGAGTTCAGCATGCCGTTATCAGATTGACGCAAGGGTGTTTGCAACCACGACATCAGATTCAGAAGGATTATAGATGTGTGCTGTCTCATCTTTCAAATTCCAAGCGCGCGCCCAATCGTCTGTAAGCGCGGTTGCGCAGCCAACTTTGATCGCGCTCGAAGAGGTGTCGCGGTGCGCCATTTTCGGTGGGAAATGGAATGAATGAGCTGCTACGTCCAAACACGAGTGACATGTTTAACAGATTTTGGACGATGTTCTGCCATGGTATGACAATGCAATCAATCGTGCGGTGTTTGTCCGGTTGTCCGAATAGTCCAATTTTATCATTTGGGAAGAAGGTCGCCCCTTCGATCATCCTTTTGGCGCAACACGAAAGGGATTTTGTCGATAAGACGGGATCTTATCCGGAAGCTGAAGCCAGCAATGCTGATCCACTGTCCAAACCGCTTGTTGCGGCATGGGAAAATCTCTGTCGGCGAAAGAACCCGCAGCCACCCCTGTTAATTCTGGAAGCCGTTCGGGATTCCACCACAAGTTCGAGCCGCATTCTGAGCGAAAATAGAAGGTCACATCGCATCCGCTTGCAGAATGACGAGTGAAAATCTTTGCCTCTCCCTCAACTAAACTGACATTCGTTTTGGGAAAAAATGCAGAGACGCTGAACAGAGAGCCGGTGCGCCGCTGGCAGTCGAAACAATGACAAAGGGATATCTTTGTTGATTCGCCGCGACATTCGAGCGTTAGCTTTTTACAATGGCATGTAGCGGTTCGCATACTCGAAGGATAACCGCGTAGTAGGTGGACGCAACCGCCTTCATAGAAGATCGTCCGGCCAAAGTATTTTTCAGGATAAAGTCGGTGTTTAGCGGGGCGCAATGAACGCCGCGCCGCGATAAACATCACGATGCAATCGCGAAAAGACCTTATGGAGATCTTCTCAAAGTTGAAAGTTGGTTCAATCGACCGGCCCGCGCTACGATCTTGGCGGCGGCAGACCTTCGAATGACGGGGCTCCTTCGGCAATCAGCTGATAGGGCTGTCCTTCCGCGGTGAAAATCGCCATATCGGCGCCCCCAAAGACCTTAGGGTCGTCGAGCGTTCCAATTTTCAGAATGACTGGCAGAAGTCCTGGCCGGCGGGTGATCAAATGGGCGCCGCATTCCGCGCAGAATTCACGTGTGACTGCGTCTGCCTTATCCGGCCGCGCAAAACTCTTGGGAGTCCCCTTCATGTAACGAAACTCCTCTGCAGGCATCAGCATGAACAAGTTCGGCGCGCCGCCAGAGAAGTGCTGACAGGCGCGGCAATGACACTGTGCTTTGAGCAAAGGCGCGCCGCCGGCCTCATACCTCACAGCCCCGCAATAACAACCGCCTTTCAAACCCATAGGCGCTCCATTTGAATAGGGTTCAACGATAACAGGATTCCCACCTTCGGGCGCCCATCAAAGCTCTTGCGATGAGGCGTCAAAAGTAAATGTAGCATTGCGCGCACGTAATTGAAAAGAGTCAGCCAGCCGCAAATCTATTCATCACCTTCGCCGCCGTTCAGCGCGCTGAATCACGATGATCGGCGCCCAGAATGCGCAAATCATTTAACAGACTGGTCTGCCACCGGGAAAGTGGTCCGATGAATCTGTTAGTCTCGGCTTTGAAAAAGGAGCTGAGACATGGCGAAACGAGCCAAACCAGAAGAGATTATTGCGAAGCTGCGTGAGGTTGAGGTCCGCCTCAGTCGTGGCGAAACGACGGGCCAGGCGGTTCGGGCGATCGGCGTTACAGAGCAAACTTACTACCGCTGGCGCCGCGAATATGGCGGCATGGGCGTCGATCAGGCGCGCCGGCTGAAAGAGCTTGAGAAAGAGAACCTGCGCCTTCGCAAGGCGGTCTCCGATCTGACGCTCGACAAGCTGATCCTCGCTGAGGCCGCCAAGGGAAACTTCTAAGCCCTTCGCGTCGCCGGGCGTGTGTTGACCGGGTTGTTGAAGGGCTTGGCGTATCAGAACGCCGGGCCTGTGAGACGCTCGGTCAGCACCGATCGACCCAACGCAAGAAGCCATGTGGCCGCTTTGACGAGAAGGCGCTGACCAAAGCGATCATCGCTCTCGCCGAACAGTTCGGTCGCTATGGCTATCGTCGCATCACCGCCTTGCTCCGGCGAGACGGCTGGCATGTGAACGAGAAGCGGGTCTACCGAATCTGGCGACGTGAAGGGCTGAAAGTTCCCCAGAAACAACCGAAGCGAAGCCGCTTATGGCTGAATGACGGCTCTTGCGTGCGCTTGAGGCCGCAACATCGAAATCATGTGTGGAGCTACGACTTCGTGATGGATAGAACCCATGACGGCAAACCGTTCCGCATGCTGTGCGTCATTGATGAGTTTACTCGGGAGTGTCTGGCGATCCGTGTCGAGCGAAGGCTTAACGCGAGAATTGTTCTGGAGGTGCTTGCCGACCTCTTCCTCTCGCACGGTCCGCCAGATCATATTCGGTCCGATAACGGCCCCGAATTTATCGAGACGGCGCTGCGGGAATGGCTGACGAGGCTCGGCGTCAAGACGCTCTACATCGAGCCGGGCAGCCCATGGGAGAACGGATATTGCGAGAGCTTCAACTCCAAGCTCAGAGACGAACTACTTGCGCGAGAAATCTTCTATACGATGAAAGAAGCCAAAACGCTGATCGAATGGTGGCGCGAACACTTCAACACGTTCCGCCCACATTCTTCGCTCGGCTACCGACCGCCAGCGCCAAAGGCCATCTTGCCAAGGCCGTTCATGCCGCCTTACGTTCATAGCGTGGCGGCATGAACGCCGCCGCACAACCCGCCGAGTCTAACAAATGGCTCGGAGCACCTCGATGGGTCAGGCCAAAAGCTCAAAGACGGCATAAACGCAACGTCGCCGTCCGGACCAACGCGTTTGAGGACGACGCTCCTTAGCCGTTCGAATTCCACAATCCCGCGCTTCTTCAGCTCCTTCAGCATGATGGCGGAAACGCGCAGAACTGACGTGTCGAGATTTAGATGCTTGCTAGGTGTCAGCATTTAGGGGCTTCTCCGCCGCGCGTTTCGAGCCGATATCGCAGTTTGAGTACATGTAATGGAGCAAGATCGTGATCAGGCGTCGTTTGCCTCTAAGCGCCGTCCTCTGTTTCTGCACTGCCTCATAGAGGAAAGCAAATACGTCGTCGAATGTTTCAAATTTCGAGCGGTTGACGAGAATCTTCTGCTTCAATTCATCGGCAGCGTCATGATAAAGATCACGAAAAGCGTCGTTGCGCGGATTTTTGAGGAATGCTTCGATGCGATGGAAATAGGGCATTGAATCATTGATGATAATTTCCTCGTAATAGGTTTTGCTCAATCCGTTCAATTTATTCTTTTCAGTCTTTAGGCTGATTTTTTCAAAGTCGTGAGCGCTGTCAAAGCCATCTCCATCGTCAGATTTGGTATAATCATGAAAGGCACCGATCACCTCGACGAGATCGTCCGGCTCGAAGCGGAATGGGGATTTATCTTCTTTATTCGGCAGAGATTCTCTCAAAGCCGGATCATCTTCCAAAGCAAGATGAAGCCGCTCTACGCCAATTATCGCGGCCGACTTCAATCCTAGCTGCATTAGCTGTTTGATTAGCTTTTTATCGGCGCCGCCAGTGAGTTTTCGGTTGGTGAAAACGATGTAATGCTCACAAATGCCGTCCTCAATAAGGCGTTTGATTTTTTGATGTTCATTTTTTAGGAGGCGTTCAAACTCATTGTCCGAACACGACATATTCGGTGCAGCAACATGCTTCGCTTGCAGGACAAAATGGCCTTCATGCGCGCCTACAGCACTTGGAAAGCAATTCGCCTTGCCGTGAAACTTTCCATCCCGCCCGCCGTCTTTTCCCGTCGCAAAGGGCGTCACTCCCTGACCCAGCCAACGAAGGCAGAGCCGAACCACAAAATCCTCAAATTCCTCGTCATTGAGCTCGTAAAGCCGGTAATCTTTCTTCACTTGCGATCCCCACACTGTCCCCGATCGCGAGGCTCAACAGATGCGGCAACTCTCGGTGTCAAATATGAGGCCTGTGGTGAGTGCACTATCGACATCTGCATACTCTTTCCTATTAGCTTTCAAATATCGTGATTTTTCCTAGCTCACTAGCTTGAGCTTTCAAGAAAGATCAAAACTTCTTTTCCTTTCGATTCTGGCATAAAGCGCCCAACGGCCGCAGGGAAAGACCTCAGCTTTGTCGAGCACAGCTAACTAAACCAGCCGCCACACATCCCCGCTCCCCTCGTCCCGAACGAGATCAACCCTTTTACCGTCAAAATGATATCCGAGATGCCGCCCCTGCACCGGCAGCCCGACGACATCCGGCCAGAAGGCGCCGACGCATTCCCCGCCGGCGTCACGAACGCTTGGATAAACAAGCCCGCTTGAGCCTGCAGCCCGTAACGATCGCGCCAGTTCCTGCGAGGCGACGTAACTGTCCGGATGAAGGCAATCCGCGAATGCTTTTTTCCCTCGCAGATCATGAAACTCGTTGTCGATGGCGCCAACCATCTCGCGCATTTGCGCGATCCAGCCCGGCGCCTCGTCAGTCGACCTGAAGAAGACGCCCTTGTGAAACGCGGTCTCGGCGACGGCGGTCTCGAATGTCTTTGCAGCGTAATAGGTGCCGAACGTCCCGTCATGAAACCGCCCGGCCCATTCCGGGCTCACGTGAACGAACGGCGCCATGACGTAGCTGGCTCCGGCGCCGGAAATGCGCCGATCGGGCGGGACGAGATCGAGCCGTCCGAGGCTTTCATTGACGCGGGGATTGGTTCGTGCCTCAGCAGCGGCAAGCAATTCCCAGTCGCGCGGGTCAGCGATGTCCTCGAAAAGATCGACCGGCGGATAGCGCGACGAGATGATCCGCCGCGCATCCGGCCACTCAATGCGCGAGACAGGCAGCGCCTTCCTCATCCGCGCGCCGCATCGAGATAATGCCGCACACGGAAGAGGTCGGTGAGATAACCGCCAAGCATGATGTCGAGGGCGCTGCGTCCGCCGAATGCCTTGTTTGGCTTCTTGACCCACTCATAGACGCGCGCTTTCTCGGTGAAGAGAATGCGCAGGGCCTTGTGGATGCCCATGAGGACCGAGAGCCGGGTTTTCTGGTCGATGGTGAGGCGGCCGATTTCGCCGTCCTTCCAGCGCGCATAGGTGCGCTTGGAAACCCCGCCGAGGAGGACGCAGGCCTCCGCATCGGTAATGCCCCAGTGCCGGAACAGGTTGACGGCGGCGCGGGCCATGGCCTCGCCTTCCTCGTCCGTGATCATCGCGAGGGTTTCCGGGACGGCGGCCTTTTCCACCAGTTGCAGGGACATTATCAGCTCCATTCGTCGCTTCCTCCATATAGGACAGAATATGCCATTTGGCAAGTATTCTATATATTGATGCCGTTTTGCATTTCATCGAAATCCCCCTAGATCGCCGGGCCACCGCGGGTTTTCCCGAACTCCCAGGTGACGCCGCCCCTACGCATCACTCCTGAAATCTCCATCCCGGCCCTCGCCTCCAGCGCCGCGCGCCAAGGGACCAGCGTGAACTCCTTTGACTTCTCGACAATGGCGAAGCGACCTGCCGGCAAATCGACGGATTGCCGGTAAATCCCGGCGACCCGCTCGCCCTCGACGGCCTGCCCGAAGGATTTGCCAGACTGCTTTGAAAGCCGAGCGCCTTCCGCGACCAGCGCCTCGCGCTCCATGAGGGCGAGGCGCTTCCGGTCGATGACGAAACGTCCGCCTTCCTCACTGGCGAGCCCCTCCGCCATCAGCCATCGACGCCGGGCCGCCATGGCCTTTTTGACGTCGTCGCCAAAGCCCGACGCGACCGTGTCGACATTGCCGCGCTTCTCGAGCGCCTCATCGAGAAAGGTGCGTGCCCGCGCTTCCGGCAGTTGCTCGAGCGAGACCCAGGACAGAACCCGGACTTGCGCGCCAGCCTGTCCGCGCTCGAACTCTGCAGCGCGTGCCAGATAGTCTGCTGGAATACGCCAGCTTCCATCCGGGTCCCGTTCGACGATTCCAGCGCGTCGCAACGCTTCGAGGCGGCGCTTGTGCGTGAGACGATAGTCGGCACTCGATTTCGGGTCGGCGTCGGCATGAAGGTCGCCTGAATAAACGCCGCCATGGCGCTCGGCGATCGCGGCGATGGTGACATCGGATTTTCTTGGCGCGCCCTCGGCCTTCGACAGTTCAACGATGGCGCCCGCGGACGGCATGGCGCCGGGCGCCAGATTAACCTCCGCATGCCACTGATTGCCGCCCGTTCCTTCAAGCGCCAGGAAGCGCCTGTCATGGGCGTCGTCCGCGGCGCCGGAACCGATCACCCGCCCGACGAGTCTGGTCGGCGCGGCCTCACCCGAATAGTCCTGCACATTCTGAAGCGAAAGCCGCTCGCCGACGACTTGCTCCATGGAGCG
Organism: Parvularcula sp.; assembly: GCA_002704915.1. Classification (GTDB taxonomy): domain Bacteria; phylum Pseudomonadota; class Alphaproteobacteria; order Caulobacterales; family Parvularculaceae; genus Hyphococcus. The sequence goes on along the minus strand of PAIP01000070.1, from coordinate 46,987 downwards.
GATAATATCCCCGCGCCGGCCGGCTTCCCGAAGCGTTGCTTCCATCGCCGGCGACAGGCGCCAGCCGTCGCGGTCGCGGCGCGCAAGCTGCATCTGCTCAAGCGTGCGGAGCCGCGCCATGAACAGTTTCGACCGGAAGCGGTCATAGACGGTTTTCGGCTCGCTCAATCTGACAAGGCCATCAGCGCTCAAGGCCTGCAGCTCGCGGTCGATGGAGGTGAAGCGCTCTTTCGTCGCTTCGCGCATGCGCGCCCCGGCGATATCGAGATCGCGCCTTGGCCCGAGTTCGAGCGTCGCGCGCTCCTCGGCGCGCGCTCTAAATCCGTGGGTGATGTAATTGCGCGCGATGACGAGGTCCTTGCCGTCATCGGCGCGCCCGCGCAGCACGACATGCACATGGGGGTGATCGGTGTCGTAGTGATTGACCGCGACCCAATCGAGCCTCGTGCCGAGATCGCGTTCGGCGGACGCCATCACATCGCGCGTGAACCGGTTGAGGTCTTCAAGCTCGCCCGCCTCTTCCGGCGACAGGATGATGCGGAACTGGTGGCGGTCAGTCTTGCCCTCTTCGAGGAACGCCGCGCCATCCACCACGTCGCGATCCGGCCCGTAGAGCTTGCCCGGCGTTCCGTCCCGCTCGGCGCCGTCGCGCTGGATGTATTTCAGATGCGCCCGCGCCTTCGGCAGACCGTTTTTCCCCAAACGCACCGAGCGGATTTTCACCGCAACCCGGCGCGCGCGAAATTTCGCGAAGGGATGAGAGCGATTGACAAACGCGGCGGCGACACCCGCGCCGCGTCCAATCCGCGCGCCCGTAAAGCGCCCGTCAGCGCGCCTGGCGAAAGCGCCGGGCTTTGCTTTTTCCATGCGCACATAAAGCTTGGCCATATAGCGCTTCGCCGCGCGCCCGCCGGCGCTGCGGATGCGCCCGAGTTTTGGGCGGAAGTCGTCATCGGTGCTCACGGTAAAAGCTGGCGCCAATTGGCGCCCTCCCCAACCGCGATGGCGCCCCCAGACGTGACGTGCAGACTGGCTTTGGGGCCTTCGTGGCGCCAAAGCTTTAATCTTGCCCTCCCCCAAAAATACTTCCTCCGCTCCCCAATCATCGCGCCGCCTCCGTCACCCAGACAGGCCGCGCCACGCCGATCACATCCGACTTGCTTGTCGCCCCGAAATACCGACCGTCGAGCGATTTTTCATGGTCGTTGAGAAGAAAGATTTCGTCTGTATGAAGCGTGAAACAGCCGCTCCAGGTCGGCATTTTTCGGATCAGAGAATCGGAAATTTGCGCTGTCGCGACGAAGGTTTTATTGATGAAGATTGCGCTGTCTTCGCGGCAGATTTCATCGCCGGACATCGCCGCAACGCGCTTGATGAGCGGGATATCCGGCGGCAGATATCCTCGCTCCGCGATAAGTTTCGCCGCCTCTTCAGACGGGGAAACCAGCACGAAATCGCCGACCGCCAGCGCGCTTTCGTCGATCCTGTAGAGCCCGACCGGCGCGCTGGCCGATGCGTTCCACACGAGTTTCGGCGCGAACGAGATCGCGCTGGCGACGCAGATCGAAGCAACGCCGGCGACTGCAAGATGGATCGTCGTTGTTCTGGTGCGCATCATTCTTCCGACCTGTTCGACGTCGATTCGAAGCGTCGCCCGGCGGACCAGCGATCAAGATCTTCGATGTGATAAACAATCGATCCACCGTGTTTCCGATAAGGCGGGCCGCCGCCTTCGGAGCGAAAATGTTCCAGCGATCGCTGGCTGACACGAAGATACAAAGCGGCTTCCTCCACCTTCAGATAGGGGCTTGTCAGTTCCGGAATGCTGACGCGCGAATTCTCCATTTTCATCGTCTCTGCGCCTCATGAACGAGGCCTGCGCGACGAAAAATTCTCCCGTCGCGCTAGAAATATCGTTGTCGGAAAAACAGCGCCCGAAAAGCCGCGCCCATTCGAAGTCGCACGGGTCGCTTTCGAATTTCGCGCGTGATTATTCGCACCCGCGCCAATTCTATTCGCTGACAGAATAACGGCGCCCGTTAACCATGTTTTGTGATCATAACGGCGCCAGAATCCGACGCGAAACGCTTGTCATTCGCGTCCGGATTCGGGACACTTTTCGCCTACAGGAGTATGAGTGATGGCGCTTGAATTCGGTCCCCTGCTTCGCGTTTACCGGCAATACTGGTCGCTGACACAACGGGAAATGGCCGAGCTTTTGTGCATCAGCCAGCCCGTCTATTCGCGGATCGAACGGGGCGAACGTCCGGTCTCCATGAAGGCCTTGCAGCGCGTCGCGGACGCCTCAGGGATTTCGATCCAGACGCTGATCATGGCGCATCTGCTGCTCGATGAAAATCTCGACGCCATTGCAAATGGCAGCGCTGACCCGGCGCAGAAATCGCTTCTGGAACTCGCGGAAAAACACCGGGGAAGTTTTCCAGCCTCGTTCAAGGACGGCGCTGCGCTCGGCCTGCTTCTCACTGGCATCCCGGAATGAATGCGCCGCTTAGGAAACAAATTCACTGAGGTCAGATGACAAAGGACGCCATCACCTATAATGACATCGCCGTGATCAGGAACGGCGAGTCATCACCCATGTCATTCGACCTTTTCAGGAACGCGGACTGGCGCTGCAAGCTCGACGAGCGCGTTGACGGCGACAAGACCGTGGTGACGTTTTCCAGCGGCAAAACGATCGCAGTCGAGACGAGATTTCTTCGGTTTTTGCGCGTTCTCGCCGCCGAACTGGCGTCGAAGGAACCGACGAAACACTGACCATAGACGCCCGAATGCGCGCTATCCCGCGATAAATCTCAGACGGTTCGCATCAGCTTCCGGCGCATGCGTTTCAGGCGCCCTTAACGTGCGGATGCGATAGATCGCCGAGCCGATCACGTAGAGAAGCATCGCCTCGAAGATGCGGTTGAGGACGAAGATCGTCCAGAAATCACTCAGCGACACGGCGCGCGCGGCGACAATGAAAATGATTTCGCCGATCAGCAAATAGCACAGTACCGATGGGAAAACTTCGCGCTGGCCCATGCGCCAGAACTGAAAGGCAAGCGCGCCATCCAGAAGCAAAGCGAGCGCATAATAATGGCGCATGTCAGCGGCGAAGAACCAGAGAATGGAGACGAGCCAGACAAGCGCGATCAGAAATCCGGCGGTGAGGATCGCCCTCGATTGCGACAGCAGCGACAGGACGATCATGACCGCAACGAACGTCGCGTAATAGCCGATCACCACGATATCCATAGCGATATCGCCATGACAATGATTGAGTATGCACCCCATCGCATGCCCCCTCGACAGTCGTCTCCCCGCGAATGAATCTGCAGAATCCGTACCAGCGCACGCGGAATTCCGCGTGCGGTCGTGACGCTCACGCATGAGTGAACACGCATGAAAAGCCTCCGGCGCCGAAGCGCCGGAGGCTGCATGCATTGCGTCCTCATTTATCCTTGCGGATTCCAGAGGATGACGTGCCGGCCTTCCCGGCCTTTGACCGGCGCAAGGTTCGCGTAGATCTTGCGCGGGCCGATCTGCGGATCAGCGAGGGTGATCGAGACATATTCGCGTCCTGACGCCTTGGCTTTGCGAACCCAGCCGCCGCCGATTTCGGTCGAGGTCTCCCCGGCGAAGATGCGGTAGTCCGGCTGGCCGTCGGCGGTCTTCTCCGCGTTCTTCTCGATGCGGATGGGGCTTGAGAGGTTCATCATTGCAAGAGCGCCTTCGAAGCCGGTTTTGGTCTCGCTGACATATCCGAGTGCGTTGGCCATGGTGTGGTTCCTTTCGTTTCTGTTTGTGTCCCGGGGACCCCTTGTCCCCGTCGACGCCGGACCGCCCGGACGGCGCAGGGCGGGCCTGAACCCGATCTCCCGCGCGCTCGCCTATCCGAAAAGTGGCTTCCACTTTTCGGGCGAGCCGCGAGGCGGGGCGAAACGTGAGTGGAGCACCGGCCCGGAGAAGAATTTTGCTGCGCGAGGAGCCGCACAAGCGGCGGGGAAAATTCTTCGCAAGGGCCGGTTTCAAGGGCCGGCAGGCGTCGTCCAGGTCACACGGCATGAGACGGGAACAAGGGGTTCGGCGCACATATTCCGGAAACGGAAGAATGCAGTCTGGCCGACAATTCGGATTGCCCGGCGAGACCCAAAGACGGGGCGATTTTTGCGCCGGTCAAATGAACCGCGCTGATGGCGCCCACTCCATCGACGCGCAAAAGGAAACCCGCCCGACGCCATGGCGCCGGACGGGTTCGACATCCGCCTGAACGGGAGACTGATCGATCAGGCGGCGTCCGGTTGAGCCAAAGTATCGACGTTGCACGCAGACCCTGTCTCCGTCACGTCGAACAGATGCGCAATCCGCCCCCAGGCATCGGCTGGGGGCGACCCAGCGCCTTCGACGATCCGGGTTGGCGGCCTTTGCATCCAGCCCGGCCGCCATTCGGGGTTCGCTTCGCAGCCTTCGCCCTTGATGCGGTCGGCGATGATGGATTTCTGGAGCGTGGCGGCGTCCTTCGCGCAGGATTCTGCGAGGGATTGCGAACCGATATCGGCGACCATGGCGTTGATCGCGCGTTTATCGCGACAGAGATCGAAAAAAACGGGTTCCGGTTTCCAGTAGGCGGACAAATCCACTTCGCAAACATTTAGCACCGACTCGACGACCGGCCCGCCCGCTTCCAGCGTCTCGGCCATGGCATAGGCCAGCACTTCCATGACTTCCTCATCCGCCATGGCGAGAAGCGCGGCGAAGATTTCGCAGAGCCGATAAGCATCGGCATTGCGGCGCGCATTGCCGTCAACGCCTAACGCGCCAAAGTGCGACTCGACGCGACAGCGTTTTTCATGAAGTTCGGCGGAGGCTTTCGAGCCTTCAAGACTCGCGCGCGTATCCTCTTTGCGGCTGGCGCATTCATGGGAACGCACATGCCAGAGCGCGCTCCCTGTCATCGCATGCGCGACCATCAAGCGAAGGGCGATTGCGGGTTGCGCGGAAAGGCTCGCCTGCGCTGCGCCATGGCGATGCAAGAGGATGTATTCTGCGAGCGGTCCCGACATTTCCGGCTTTGCCGCGTCGTCGTTTGCGGCATTGCCATCTTTGTTTGCCTTCTCTCGCCGACGCGCTTCCGCCTGAGAAACATAGCCTTCATGGAAAGTGATGGCGCCGTCATGGCGTATTTCGACAAAGACCTTGCCGCCCTGTTTCTTGGTCAGCTTCTGGTGGTCCCATCGATGAAAGAATGCGCCGCGCTCGAGGCAGACAACATCGTTCCAGCCCTTGGCGGCATAGCCCTCAATGCGCCGCGCCAGTTCGGCAGACTGTGCTTTCCAGAAGGCGTCCGTGTCGGCGAATACCGCATGGTCGCCGAAGAGATCGGCGATGACCTCGCCTTCATAGTCGTCAAGCGCGAACAAGGCCTTGTCCGTCGTGATCGCAGCGCCGCCGGTGATCCACGCCTTGCAGGAACGCCCGCGCGTCGCGCGTTCGTCCGCGCTCTCATAAAGCCGCAACCATTCCGCCTGTTGCGCCGCCGTGGCGAGCGTCAACGCCCGAATGGTCTCGCGGTCGATCTCGTCCTCGGCATAGAGTTTGCGGATAGGTTCGGCGAGCGACGCGAGCGCGAGAACGCGGCGCACCAGATGCTCGGTGACGCCAAAGAAGGCGGCGATCTCGTCTACGCTGCGGCCTTCTCCATGAAGGCGTTTGAAGGCCGCGTACTGTTCCATTTCGGAAGCCGGAAGCCGTCCGACATTCTCGATGACCGATGCAGCGATTGCGCTCGCTGCATCCTCTTCCGGCATGATCGCACACGGAACATCCGGCGTTTCACCGGTTTCCTTTTCGATTTCTTTCAGCGCGAAATAGCGGCGGCGTCCGGCGACGACGCCATAGAAATCGCCTTCCTTGCGCACGAGAAGCGTCTGGCGAACGCCGCTTGTCCGGATTGACGGCAGGATGTCGGACACGTCAGGCTTCTTGCGCCCATGGCGCATATTGAGTTTTGAGATTTTGAGTTCGGATAGCGGAATGGTTTTGAGAACGGGCTGGGCCATGATGCGGCTCCTTTTCGATTGAGTTGCTTTGAGACTGGGCGCTCGCGGTCAGGCGGGCGCCCCGCTGGCTTCAAGGGTCGCGCAAAGGCGGCGGGCGACAGCGCGCCCGGCATCGAGCGCTTCGGGCAAAAGTTCCCGCGTGACCTCGGTCAGATAGGCGTTGTCGCTATCTGGGTAGTTCGCCTCGACGCCCCACAGACTGGCGGCATGGCTCTCAAGCGTCACGCCATCAAGCGAGACAGAAAGAACGATTCCGCAATAGAACCATTCATCCTTTCGCCATGCCGCCATGACGGCTTCGGCCTCGGCTTGCGCTTTGGCGAAACGCTGACGATGGTTCGGGCCGGGACCGATAAAGCCCGGTGCGTCCTTGTAGAGCGAGGGCCAAAATCCGTCCTGGCGCTCATCGGGCGCATCCGGGCAATCGTCGCGCACAATGCGCGCGACGATCTCAAAGCCATCGATTTCGCATGCGATGCTGTCGCCTTCGCAAACAAAGTCGGAAAATCGTTCCGTAAACGTCATTGCGCGCCCTCCTTGAAGAGACCGGCGATGGCGATCCAATGCGGACCATAAACGGCGTTCTCGCCGCATTCGTCGCACGGGTAGGCGCTGGCGTCCGGCTCGCAGCATTCACGCGGGGCGCGGCAGGCGAGACAGAAGCCTTCCGACCAGTCATCGGCCTGCTGCAGTTCTTCCACGGTAAATCGAAAGCGGGTGGTTTCGGGAGTCATGCTCAATCCTCCCTTACCGCGACCAGAATATGTGGACTTCGTCGAAGCCGGTTTGAATGGCGATGATCTCGCCATTCAGCGCCATGTCGCGGGCGAGCGCCTCCCAGTCGATATAATAACGAAGTGATTCCGGAATCTGCGTTCCGGTATCGTCATGAAGCTCCTCGACAAAATCGGCGGCGCTGTGGAATTCGCCTGCGTAGTCCTCGAAAGCGGCGCGCGCCTCGGCGAGGTCGTCGCCGAAATGCTCGAGCAATTTGCCGCCGAGTTCGCCATGTTCCTCAATGAAATCCGCAAGCGCGCAAACGGTCTCGAAGGACGCGTATTCGGAAAGTCTTGCGCCCTCGAAGCCCTCATAATCGTGGATCGCCCATTCCTCGGCGCCGGGCTCGGGCGACGCCGCCAGCATGGCGCGCACCGCGTCCATGATCTCGTCCGGGGTGGTCGCATCGATCCAGCGCCCGTGCAGGCAGCCATTATTGTAGGCCGCAAGGCAGGCCACGTAGATGCGCGGTCGATCGGGCCGAGCGGGTGCGGTCGCCGCAGCGGGCGCGTCGGTCGTGAGTTGGTCAGTCATGTCAGTCTCCTTCCCCGCCCTTTCGTTTTTCCCGCATCAGGCGGGGGTGGGCGGCGGAAAGGCGCATCGGCCGGAGCGCCCGAGGGCGGCGCGCAAGGGGCCGCCGTAGGTAGGACGTCCAAGGACGGTCGTCGACGAGAAACACCCGCCCCCTTGCGCGGCGACCGCGCTCCGGCAAACGCGCCGTCCGCTCACCCCCGGCTGGTCGGGACAGATATCGAAGCGGAGAGAGGCTTTAAGCTGAGCAACGACGTTACTGAGGTGACGCCAGACTCACCCTTCGATTGATGACTAGGGCAATTCTCAAAAGCCGGCCGTATGCGGAGCTATTTACACCAATCCGGCTTTGCTTTGAGCGCTTTTGATCCGCGATGCGGCCAAGGGGCCAAATGACCGGCCGATACGCCAAGCTGAGCGAGATCTTCACCATTCACTTCGATGCGAATGATCTCTCTGTCATATCGATCAGCGCCAATTGATTGAGTGATGCGGATCGACGCCGATGATGTCGCATCCATCATGAATTTCTTGGCCGCGAAACCGCGCGCACGCTCATTTTCGCATTGAGCGCCGCCTCTGGATTTCAGCGGCCCTGTTTCCGGCGCATCCACATCGGCCAACCGAAAATCGACGCCGTTTATTGCACCGCTGTCACCGTCAAACCATACAATCTCGGTAACCGGCTCAGGGCCAATGTCGCGCTCTGCACTGCAAGCAGCCATCGAAACCAAGCAGACGATAAATTGCCTCATGTGGAAAACTCAAACCGGTTTGGTCCGAACCGGCAAGTGCGGCAGCCCGCCGATTGCCATCCGGTCATGACCAAATTCAGAAGAATGGCCGCTGTCGTCGATTGCATTTTTTCGCGAAGCCACCCATGATGCAAGGCGCAGTACAATTGCAGTAAGAGACCTCCATGGCGAACACCAAATCGGCGACGCTGACGCTTCGCATTGATCCGGACCTTAAAGAGGCGCTCCGAACAACGGCGGAAAAAGAACATCGATCTATCGCCAATATGATCGAAGTGATGATTATGAATTACTGCGCCAATAAACAAGATGACGATAGTGATAGCGATTCTACTATGCGCAGCGGGGGCGGATCCAAATGATTAAGACAATCAAACAAGCCTGCGCTTTCAATCCGGTTGTTCGCGATTACCGGATGGCGCAAGGCATCGAAAACCTCTGGGACCTGATCAATGACGAGGGCGACGGGCGCGCGTTCTTTTCGCGGAATTTCGTCACCAAGGGCATGGAGCAACTCTTCAAAGAAGGGATGCTCCGCCTTTCCGGCAAATCGGATCAGGCCGTCTTCGAACTGACGCAAGCGATGGGCGGCGGTAAAACGCATATGATGGTCGCGCTTGGATTGCTGGCGCGCCATCCGCATCTGCGTCCGGAAGTGCTCCCGGAGGAATTGAACAGCCGCCTCGACTTTGGGGCGGCGCGCATTGCGGCGTTCAATGGTCGTAACAGCCCTGACAATTACCTTTGGGGCGAAATCGCCGAGCAATTGGGCGCCGGAGAAAAGATCAAGCCGCATTGGGTCAACGGTCCGAAATCAGTCGACCAAAGAATGTGGAAGGAGATCATAGGCGATGCGCCCACCCTGATTCTCCTCGACGAGCTGCCGCCCTATCTGCAAAACGCCGCGACGCAGTCTTATGGGAACGGTACGCTTGCAGACATGGTTGTCTACAGCCTGAGCTCCCTGATGAGCGCCGCGATAGAATTGCCAAACTGCGCCATTATCGTCGCGAACCTCGCCGGGAGCTATGCGAACCAGACCAAGGCGCTGAAAGAGGCCGTTGAGAATCTCAAATCGGAGACCCGGCGCCAGGCGATGACGATCACGCCGGTCCAGCTCAACGGGAATGAAATCTACGAAATCCTGAAAAAACGGCTCATCGATGAACTGCCCGATGATCGCGTGATCGCGGATATCGCCGAAGAATATGCCGCGCAGGTGAAGAAGGCTGAAGGCGGCGGCTATATCGTCGCGTCCAGTATCGAACAGATCACTGAACAGGTGCGCGAGACCTATCCGTTTCATCCGTCATTCAAGCACCTCGTCGCCTTGTTCAAGGAGAACGAAGGCTTTCGACAAACACGCGGCCTGATGCAGTTCACCGCCAGACTTCTGAAAAGCGTCGAGCAACGAGAATCAGACGATGTTTTTCTTATCGGGACGCAGCATCTCGATCTTGAGGACGATCAGGTGCGCGACGAAATCGAACGCATCGCGCCGAAACTTCTGCCCGCCGTTACGCGCGACATTTCCGACAATGGCAACGCCATTGCGGAGACGATCGATGACGAACTCGGCAACGACGCCGCGCAACAGGTGATGACGCTGCTTCTTGCCTCGTCACTGTCGCGCGCGGTCGGCGGGCGAATTGGCTTGTCCGATAGCGAGATTATCGAGTTCCTGTCTGCGCCAAATCGCAAGCCGGATGAATTTCTGGAAGCCCTGACGCGACTGCGCGAGCAGGCGTGGTATCTTCACCGGGAGGATCAACGATTCTACGTCAAGGAAACGGAGAATCTCTCGCGCCAGATCGAACGCACGGCGAAGGAAATCCCGCAACCCAAAATCGATCAGGCGCTGATCAATCGATTGACGGGCATATTGCAGCCTGAGAGTCGCAAAGCCTATCAGGAACTGCAGGTTCTGCCGAAGCTCGATGATTTGAAACTCAGCGGACCGCGCGTTCTGATTGTTATCCGCGCTGACGGCAAAGTGCCGCCCAAGGATTTACAGAATTTCTTCGACTATCAGCAGGACAAGAACAATATGCTGGTCCTGACGGGTCAGGATAGCCACCTCGCAGACGCGGTCGAGGACCGGCTTCGCGAACTTTATGCGATTGAGCAAATCGCAAAGCGCTTAAAGCCCGGCGACACGCTTTATGAAGAGGCGCGCGATCGCCTCGAGGAAGCCGAGGACCGGTTCAACAAGGCGCTGTCGGCCGGTTATAACCGGCTCTATTTCCCGAGCGTTGAAGAGATCGACGATCGCGAACATCTGGCGCCGGTCACGATCGATAATGGTCTCAAGATCGGAGACGGCGATCAGTCTGCGGAAGTTCAGATCGAGCGGCTGCTGGCGAGCCCGCGCGCGAATTATAAACTGACGCTCGATCTTGCCGGAAACTACGAAGAGGCCTTCGCGATGGCGGAGGCCTACCTTTGGCCCTCCGGAAAGGACAATCGCCGCACGCCATGGAAAGACGTCGTCAGCCGCGCAAGGAGCAATCCGGCATGGACGTGGATGCCCGGGTCCGGCGGCATGGACGCGCTGAAACAGGAAGCACTGAAGCAAGGTCGCTGGCGGCTCGGCGAAGACGGCTATATCGAGAAGGGTCCCTTCCCCACGGAAAAATCGAGCGTCAACGTCACCGTTCAAACAAGCGGCGATGACGGCGCCTCGATTCTGATGCTGACCCCGCGCCATGCCGGCGACAGCCCGCATATTCACTACTCGACAAAAGCGGCGGTCAGCGAGGCCGATCCGAAAGTCGATGACCTCGACAATTTCAGAACCGAAGAGGGCTCGCTCTATTTCTGGGCGAAGGACCCGACCGGGCAATTTGAGCCTGGCCCGTCGGTCCGATGGCTCGCCGATATCAAGATCCGGCATCAGGTCGAACCGGCGGCGGATAAGCGCAAGGTGACGCTGCAAGCCTCGCCCCGCGCCAAACTGCGTTACACGACAGACGGGTCCAATCCGAAAGACGGGGTTGAGTATGACGCGCCGTTCGAGATCGGCGCGAATGAAGTCCGATTGCTTGTCTACGCCCAATCCGGGGAAGCGACCAAGAGCGCCGATTTCAAGATCCCGGCGCGCGGCGACACAAGCGTCCAGGTCGATGACGCCAAGCCGGCGCGGCTCCAGAAGAAGCGGGTGACCCTCGACGATACGGACAAGGTCTTCGGCGTTATCAACCGTTTCCGGGATAGCGCGAACACCCTCTTCAAGGGCGTGCGCATCGAAATCGGCGAAGGCGAGCATACGGTTTCGGTGAGATTTCAGGAGCGCGAAATCACCGCCGAGATCATCGAAGGCGTCGTCAATAGTTTGCGCGAAGTGTTGAATGATCACGCCGCGCTTGTGGCGGTGACGATCGCGGACGGCATCACATTCGAAAGCGGCTTCGACGTGAAAGAGTTTGCGAAGCTCGCCAGTCTCGAATTACGCCCAGGCGACGTCGTTCAGGAAGGCTGAGGCAATGGCGAGAGCAAGCGCATCACGAAAGATCGACCCGGACCCGATTTCCAAACCGACCCTAGGGTTCGGCGTGCCGGCGACATCTGATCCGCACCATTTCGACGTGCTCATTCCAAAAGCCAACGCCGGCAAGGTCGAGATCAGGGAATATCTGGGTCTTCAGGCGACGAGCGATGAGTTTTCGGTGATCGACCGTGTGCGGCTCGATCGCGCGCGCTGGACGGCGATTCGCGCTGAAGTGCAGCGCGCGTTCAATGCGCGGCTAAAAGGCCATGATCTAAAAACGTCGGCATGGAAATCCGGCAATAACAAGGTCGATCGGCTTCTCGGCAAGGAGCTTTGCGTCCTCGCCTGGGCGGTTGAAGATCTCGATCTCGACAAGATCCCGATCGCCGTACGCAACTGGCTAGCGCTTCGCCCGGAAGAACGCTGGTGGCTCTTCGGCATGACGGCGATCGCCACCGGCACCTACAAAGATGCGGGCAAAGGCTGGCGCCTCGCCCTAAAGCACGCCCTTGGCGACATCGCCCAAAGCGACCTCCTGCAACCGCGCGCGCGCCGCGAACTCACAAAGCCCGGCGACCGTCCGACGCTTGACCTTTTCCAGGATGATTCCGAGTGACGAAACTGACGCCCTTCGCCCTAAAAGACGCCCCTGCCCTCATTGAGTCGGTATTCCCAGCGCAGAAAGTTTCGTTCGAGGCGCAGAAAGAGCGGAAAGCGGTCGCTGCGCAAACACTTACCGGTCTTGGCTCCTATTGGAAAGGACGCAAGCCATTGATCCTTGTTCGATCTATTGTGTTAGGCTGCTTACTTCCGGAGACCGGCGACAACCAGAAAGATTTGGCGATTCTGGAGAAACTCTTGGCGTTCGATGACCACGCGCTCGCGCGTCGTGCGTTTGCTCAAAACGAGCTGAAGCCGAAGGACATTGCCGCACGACTTACCATCTCAAATCCGTGGAAATTCTTTTCGTTTACCGCACGTGACAAGAAGGGGAATGGCGATCGCTATGAAAACCTTGAATGCCCATTCGATGCAGATGAAGAAGGTATTACGCTTCGGTGGAACCGCGATGTCTCAGATGGAACAAAACTTGAGCTGATCGAACGCGCTCTCGCAACGTTTTCGACCTATGAGGAAAAGGCCGATTTGTGCAAGCGGCCCGAGGAGGTCGATCAGACTTGGCTCTATTCACCGATTTGGTCCGCAGTTAACGCACACTACAAGGCATGGGGCATCAAGGCGAACTCATTCCCTGAGCTAATCGAACAATTAGGGATATTGCGCTTTGGTCATCGCCCGCGTGTCGGAGACACATTCTCCGGTGGCGGATCTATCCCGTTTGAAGCTGCCAGGATGGGCTGTGACGCCTATGCCGCCGACCTTAATCCGATCGCTTGCATGTTGACATGGGGCGCAATGAACATCATCGGCGCTTCTAAGAAGGAACGCGCCAATTTCGAAAAAGCCCAGAAAGCGGTAACGGAGATCGTCGACAGGGAACTAATCGATCTCGGCGTTGAACACGACGAACATGGCAATCGTGGCAAAGCCTATCTCTATTGCGTAGAGACTAAGTGCCCCGAAACCGGATGGATGGTGCCGATGCTGCCAAGCCGGGTGATCTCGCCGAAGCTCGGCGCGATCGCGCGGCTTAGACCTGATCATGCGAACAAGCGCTTTGATATCGAAGTCGTGAGTGATGTCTCGAAGAAGGAACTGAAGGAAGCGGAGAAAGGCACCGTAGACGATGGCGCCCTCATCTACGAGCTTGATGGCCGTACCTATCGAACGTCAGTGAAAACCCTGCGCGGAGATTATCGCGGACCAGATGGATCAACCCTCAACAGACTACGCCGATGGGAAAAATTTGATTTCATCCCGCGTGAAGACGACATCTTCCAAGAACGACTCTACGCGATTCAGTGGATCACGAAAGACTCGATCTACGAAGCACGCCAAAATACCTATTTTCTCGGTGTGTCCGAAGCTGATTTGGAGCGAGAACGCAAGGTTGAGGAGATCGTGGCCGATAACTTATCATCTTGGCAATCTGAAGGAATTGTCACTGATATGGATATCGAGCCGGGCTATAATACTAACCAGCCTATTAGAGAGCGGGGATGGACTCATTGGCATCATCTCTTCAACGCACGCCAGATATTATTGCAGGCGTTGGCTCAGACCGCGTGGCGTAAATCTGAAGCAGCTCCACTTGGGTGGCTGAATCTTGCCAAGATGGCAGATTTCAATTCGCGACTCTGCCGCTGGGCTACTTCACAAGGTGGAGGGCTCGGTGGCCCCAAAGGGGTTTTCTCGAACCAAGCCCTTAATACCTTTTATAATTATGCCACGCGTTCGTGGTCTGGCTTCGGTTCGGGATCATTCAAGATGGCTTCTTCACCCCTTCCGAACGTTAAGCGAGACGTGGTTTCTGGCTCAGCCGACGAGCCAGCTAGCTCTTGCGATTACTGGATAACCGACCCTCCTTATGCTGATGCAGTGAACTACCACGAGATCACCGAGTTTTTCATCGCCTGGTTGCGCAAGAATCCGCCCACCCCGTTCGATGAATGGGTGTGGGACTCCCGTCGAGCGCTTGTAATCAAGGGTTCTGGCGACGATTTCCGAAAAGGCATGGTCGACGCCTACAAGGCGATGGCGGACCATATGCCCGATAATGGCATGCAATGCGTCATGTTCACCCATCAGGACACCGGCGTTTGGTCAGACATGATTGGGATTTTTTGGGCGGCCGGCCTTCAGGTCGTTGCCGCCTGGTACATTGCGACGGAAACAACCTCCGAATTGAAAAAGGGCGGCTATGTTCAGGGCACGGTGATCCTGATGCTGCGTAAGCGCCCGCCCGGCGACAAGCCCGGCTTCAAGCAGCGCATTCTCCCCGCTGTGCGCACCGAGGTCGCACGTCAGATCGAAAGCATGCTGAACCTCAATGAGGAGGTGAAGGACAAGATGGGCGAGCCCGTCTTCAACGATTCCGATTTGCAGATGGCCGGTTATGCGGCGGCATTGAAGGTTCTGACCGCCTATACGCAGATTGGCGGCGAGGATGTCACGAGCTTCGCGCTTCGCCCGAAAGCGAGGGGCGAGGTCACGGTCGTTGACGAAATTGTCCAGCAGGCGGCCGAGGCGGCGAACAGCCTTCTCGTTCCTGAAGGTCTTGATGCGGAAACCTGGGCGCGGCTTTCCGGCATACAGCGCTTCTATGTGCGCATGATGGATATGGAGACGACCGGGGCGAGCAAGCTCGACAATTACCAGAATTTTGCGAAGGCGTTCCGCGTTGAAGACTACACGAAAGTGATGAGCAGCGTTTCCGCGAACGCCGCAAAGCTGAAAAGCGTGACCGCGTTTGAGACGCGCGACCTGACCGACAGCACCGAGATCGGCGGCACCTGGCTTGGCCGTCTTATCATCGGCCTCAGGCAGATCATCGATGAGGTTGAGCCGCAAACGGTTCTTGAACAAATCCAGATCGACCTGCCCGACTTTCTTGAGGTGCGTTCGATCCTGATCGACCTCATGGAGTTCTTTGAACGCAAGGCGCCGGAAAGCGAGGTTCGCGACGCGGCCGAAGTTCTCGGGGCGCGGCTCAAGAATATGAGAGCGATTGGCAATTGACCGTATGGGGGCGCTGTAACTCATGACGATCCGGCGTTTCTCCTCCCGCACGCGGCCGCTCGATCAATCCATGCTTCTGGAGCATCTCGACGGCGCGCGCAGCTATCGCCGGATCGCCGGGTATTTCACGAGTTCCTTGTTCGAGGTTGCAGGCGAAGCGCTGCACAAAATTCCGGACGTGAAGATCGTTTGTAATGTCGATATCCACCCGGACGATCTGAAGATCGCCAAGCTGCGGGAAGCGAAAATGCTTGGTCGCTGGAACGCGGGCGAGATGGAGGGTGAAGCGCTCTTACAACGCGAGCGCTATCGGCTGTTGGACACGTTTCTTGAAAAGCACGGGCAAGCGGTTCGCGTGGCGCCGGATTCCGTTTGCGGATTCCTTCATGGCAAGGCCGGGGTGATCGAGCTGAGAGACGGCCGCAAGCTCGGCTTCATCGGGTCGATGAATGAGACGCGCAGCGGTTGGAGAAAACACTATGAAATCCTCTGGGAGGACGCCTCGCCCGAAGGCGTCAAATGGATAGAAGAGGAGTTCGAATTCCTATGGAACGCCGCCAAGGAATTGCCGCGCGCCGTGATCCGGGAAGTCGCGCGCCGTGGCAATCGTCGCGAAGTGCAATTCGAAGAGATCGAGGACGCCGAAGACCTGGCCCCGGCGGCCTTGATCGAGTCCCCGCTCTATCGCGAGGGGTTCTCACTGCGCCCCTGGCAACAAGGGTTCCTGACCGAGTGCCTGCGTCACTTTGAAAATTACGGCATTGTTCGATTGCTACTTGCCGATGAAGTCGGCCTTGGCAAAACACTGTCGCTCGGAACGGCGGCGCTAGCCTTGTGCCTGTTGCGCGACCGTGAAGATAAGCGTCAAAAGCCGGTCGTCATATTCGCGCCCGCCACCCTTTGCGAGCAGTGGCAGACCGAGATGATCGATAAACTCGGCATACCCTGCGCACGCTGGGATACGCAAAAGAAAGTCTGGCTCGATCCTGAGGACCGGGCGATTTCACCAGCAGGGCGCGAGCAGATCGTCAACTGCCCCCTTCGGATCGGTATCATTTCGACCGGCCTGATGATGCGACACAGTCTTGAAAAGCAGCACCTAATGTCGTTGCGTTTCGGTGTTGTGATTCTCGATGAAGCCCACAAGGCGCGCAGCCGTCAGGGGTTTGGCCCTGACGCCGGGTCGCCGAATGAGCTTCTGTCGTTCGCTCGGGAGATTGCAGCCCGCAGCGATCATGTGTTGCTGGGCACAGCAACCCCGATCCAAACGCGTCCGGAAGACCTTTGGGACCTTGTCGGCATTCTTCATCAGGGCGCCGGAAACTTCGTCCTCGGAAACGATTTCGCGAAATGGCACACGCCGGCAGAGGTGTTGCCGATAATTTCCGGACAGCAAGACATCACAACTTTGGCTCATGCCTGGGATCTCCTGCGCTCCCCTCTTCCGTTGGTGAAATCAACGGAGGAACCGAGGGCGCGGCGGCTCTTCAGCGCCATCCGCGAAGACCTCGCGCTCGATGACAAATTAGCCGACAGCAACCGTCCGCTGACCGACCTCAGTATTGAGACGCGAGAGCTTTTCGAAGAAGAGATCGAAAGGCGAATTTCGGAGGCGACTTTTTTCCAGCGTGAAAACCCCTTCACGCGGCACGTTGTACTCCGTAAACGCAGCGATCTCGAAGAATCAGGATTGCTGCCAAAGATTGGCGTTGATCTGCACCCGGACAGGGAATTCGTCCGCGATGTGCAAAGGTTTGACGCGCTTTTTGAGGGCAAGGCGCTACGCACCAGCGAGGATTTTCGTGAAGCCTACCGTGAAGCGCGAAATTTCGGCAAAGCACTCGCAAAACGCGGTCAGGGCAGCGGCTTCATGAAGAACCTCATGGAGCAGCGGATCTGCTCCAGTATCGCCGCCGGATTGAGCACAGCTCGCGCGCTTATCGCAGGTCAGACTGTCGTGGCCGACACTGGCGACGAAGAACAAGCCCTGTCATCTGAAGCCCCCGAGGAACTGGATGTTTTGCGTCGCCTGATTGCGAGGCTCGAAGGCATGACATCTGATCCGAAGATCGACGCGGTCATCCATTTTCTTGAACGAGAAAAGTGGCTCGACCACGGCGCGATCATTTTTAGCCAGTATTACGATACGGCGAAGTGGTGCGCGGACGCGCTCGCGGCGAAGTATCCTGACCTACCTGTCGGGCTTTATGCCGGCGCCTCAAGGAGCAGACTTTATCGCAAAGGAGAAAGCGTCAGCATTGAACGCGAAACGCTCAAAGAGATGGTTGCAGATCATGAATTGAAAATCATGGTCGCAACAGATGCTGCGTGTGAGGGCCTCAATCTTCAAACGCTCGGCACGCTCATTAATATCGACTTGCCTTGGAACCCAACCCGGTTGGAGCAGCGGATCGGCCGAATAAAGCGGTTCGGTCAGACGCGCGAAAAAGTTGATATGCTCAACCTGGTGAACGAAGGGACAGTTGACGAAAAAGTCTATGATCGCTTGTCGGAACGGATGCGTGATCGGTACGATCTTTTCGGCTCATTGCCGGATACGATTCAGGACGACTGGATCGAAGATATTGAAGAGCTAGGTGTACGGATGGATGAGTACATTAACGCCCAAGAGAAAGCGACTGGGTTCGACCTTCGCTACAACGCTTCAAGCAGTCCGAGCCACGAAGATTGGCGCGATTGCGCCGAGGTCCTGTCCCGCCGGGATTTTGAGGCGTTAATGCGGTCGTCGTGGAGCAAGTAATGTGGTTATCTTTTTGACGCTCGGATTGACCGAGTATTGTATTCGAGCAAATTTATGAAGACCATAAGGTTTTTTTTCGTTCAATGAACGGTAGAGGATTGCACACGAAAGGTCCAAATGCCGACTGTCGGATGGATACGCGAGAGTGACCTAGATGCCTTTTATGAAGGTACCGAAACTACCCCTGATCCGGGGCCAGTAAGGGAGCCTAGCTTTTCCTGCCCGTTCTGCTCATCCGTTTTTCCGAACCAGTCCGAGTTCTACGACCATGTCTACGCCAAACATCGCGTAGAGCGGCCGTTCATCATGCTGCGCGGCCGCGAACCGAGCGGGCAAGCGGTCGTCCGATCGACCTTAGCGTTATCAGAAATTGCTGTTGCGAACACAAGCCATGCAATTGTTCGCCTGGACGGCGTTCAACAAAAGCCGGTCTCCGCTGACAAACTCAAAAAGATAATATCGACGACGTTCCAAGCTGAATTGAGGCTTGAACTGGTTAATGCATCTGAACCTAAAGCTACACCCGTTGCGACTGATTATGATTTCTCGTTCCGTATTGCGCAAGAAACTGAATTGAAGCGCGTGGAGCAAGCGTTCTCCGAAATCCTAGCGTCAGAAGCGATAACCAGAAGTTCGATTGGCTCCTTTCTCGGAGATGAAAGGACTCAGGGATCAGGAAAGGAATATGCCTCAGGCCTAGCCGACTATTGCCTCGGGGTTCTAATCAAAGAGCGACCAGAAGGTGAGAAGCTCACCACTCCATTCTCCCGCTATAGAGAACTGTACGGACGTGCGCTCGATGTCCTAAAGGACTTCCCGCGGCCACTCGCAAGGTTGATTACCTGCATAATACGCTTCTCCTTGAACGACCTTAGAGAGAGTGGAGCCCGCACGGGATATTGGGAGCTAGACTTGGCTATCGAGCTGCTATCAAACCCAACCTCCGCCAGCCTGCCGCACCCACTGGGGAACATCACTCGACGGCCAGTTTGTCCAATCGATCACGGGACAGGGCGGATGCTTGAACTTTCAAAACATCTCACTGCACAGCGGCGATGGAGTCCGATCCTGGATGAGGAGTGTAGGACGCTCGCATATTCCGACCTATTCGACGCAACTGATCACCAGAAGGCGTTCGCCATATGGGCTGCATCAGCGTGGAGACTCGGTTCGACCGAGTGCGCCTTGGAACCACTAACGCAAATTGCCGAAGTCTATCCCTTCAGCCGATGGGCGAGCAAATACCTGGAGCAAGCATCAACGTGACCGAGAAAGAAGAGAAGCCAGGAACCAAGGCCGATAGCACGGATACCCAGAAGCAGGCAGAGGGGCCGAATAACGCCCAGAGCGCCCCGCCTGACGAAGTTGAAATTCCTCCCACACTTGTGGGGTATTTCGGCGAACATCGTGCGAGCCCCTCGGAATTTTTCAAGGTTCTTCGCAAGAATAAAGTTAAGCGCTTCCGCCCTGCGGACCAAGAGGAGGCCGTCAAGCTCATGTCATCTAAGGACCCCGACGCGGTGCGCCTCTGGAGTTTGATGGCCCAAGCCTCACCGCCGGAGCCAGTCGATGCATGGATATGGGGGGCCGCACAGGCGCGCCTGAATGAGCAACTTGGGGAAGCCTTCGACCCGCAGGACCACGATGCAGGACGCATCTTCAAATCCGTTCTGCGTGAACTCTTCGCAGGCCTAGGTTCTGAAAAGACGGACGATAAGAGGCGCGCTGAAAATATTCTGCGGATCGCCATTTGTTGGCTTGTCGAGAAACGGTCGCTTAAAACGTGGCAGGTCGCGGAACAACTTCCTCCAGTTCTCTTCAAAGATTTGAAGACGGCTACGCGGGCGGCTCAGCGAGCCGTTCAGAAGGGAAGGATTGGTGAGCTTCGCATTGCAGCTGCAATGGCGGCAGTCGGCGACCGGATGGTCAAGGTCGCGGAAGAAGAACGGGCGCGCGAGAGGAACATTTCCAATGACGTTCGACATCGCCTCGATGATGCGAACCGAAAGATCGAAAAGCTTCGCATCGAGCTTGAAAATGCAAGGACATCCATCACTGAACGCGACGCCGCCATCGCCCAATTGGAGCAGACCCTTGCAGCTGAGCGCCATCATTGGGGTCACGATCTGACGGAGACAAAAGCCGAGCAGAAGGTGCTTCTGGGTGAACGACTTGGCCCTCTACTTGCGGATGCTATTGACGCTCTAGAAATCGACCCTTCAGCGCCGGAAACTGCGCTTCGACGCGTGAAAGCCGCGCTTTCAGTTATTGAAGAGGCTAAGGAATGAGTGAGACCGTCTTCGGCATCGACTTTGGAACAACGAACAGTCTCGCGGCGGTCTCCGTAGGGGGGCGCGCCCTCGCTCTCGTAGATCCAGTTACCCGTCGCCCTCATCCGTCAGTCATCTGGTACCGTGGCGCGGACATCGTAGTTGGACGCAAAGCACGCGAGAACATGGACATCACCGAAGGTGGCGCCCCACCAGGCTTCGTTCGATCTCCGAAGATGTCGCTCAGGCGAGATGGTCCCATATTCGTGGATGGCAGACCTGTTGAGCCTACTGATGCCGTCGCCGAAGTCCTCCGACACTTGAAAGCCGACGCATCCATCGCACGAGGCGGTGCACCTGCGCATGATCTCGCTCGAGCGGTCTTTACCATTCCAGTCGACTTCGGAGGGCCTGAGCGCCGAGCCCTTCGCGAAGCGGCCCGGAAAGCCGGCATTGGCGTCGTGCAGTTTGTACACGAGCCGGTAGCTGCTCTTTATGCTCACCTTCGTGCGCAACCTGACCTTGGCCGCGAGTTGGCGCGCCTCGAAGGAAGATCCATACTGGTATTCGATTGGGGTGGCGGCACGCTCGACTTGACGCTCTGCCGCATCACTGGTGGTGCGATCATGCAGGTCAGAAATCTTGGCGACAACGAAGTTGGCGGTGACAGGTTCGACGAACGGCTACGAAATCACCTACGCGAAAAGCATGCTTCTGCGCATGGCTTGGAAGACATCACGGCTCTCGAGCAACCAGGCATGGCGGCGAAGCTGCTGCACCAATGCGAAATCCTGAAGATACATTTGTCCGACCCCAAGGTCGATACCGAAGACGTGATCGTGCGGAACTACCTCAAGGCGGATGGGCCCGGAAAAAATCTCCTTGCATCGGTCACCCGGGCTGAACTCGAGGAACTTAGTTCTAGCATTGTCGCGCGTGGGCTAGCTCGGATCGATGAGATACTGGAGCAGGCGCAGCTGACTTACCAGGACATCGAACTCTGCCTGGCAACTGGCGGGATGGTCAACATGCCGGCAATTCGGGATGGCCTGACGGAAAGGTTTGTGGGGAGGGTTCCGCGGATCGAAAATGGAGACCGTATCATCGCCGAAGGCGCTGCTTGGATAGCGAATGATGGGCTAAGGCTCAAACTGTCAAAACCGATCGAAATACTGGTCGCAGACACGTCGGGCCGGGGCACTTATCACGCTCTCGTTGATGCCGGTTGGACCCTTCCGATCGAGAACGAGACGCAGAACGTCGCCAACACGCGCCTGTTTTGCGTGGACCCACGGGAGGGCGTCGCGGTAGTGGAGGTTGCAAAGCCGGTAAGGCTCGGAAAGACCTCGCCGAACGATCCTCGACGCTCTTTATGCATCGTGAAGGTCGAAGTTGACTCCAAAGCGCAGCCATTGCTTGAACGGATCGAATGCAACCTACAGATCGATCATGACTATGTCGCGCGAGTGAGCCTGAAGTCCACTGGGCGAGGTGCCGAGTCCTCGGAGGAATTTCACGATCTCGAGTTTGGTCTGTCGCTGGCCGAGTCAACTTCGCCGCATCAACAGGGTAACGGGCTTGGATCTGGAGCTAAGCCGGGCCCGGTTGTTCAAGTTAGAGCTTTCGCGGAAACAAATCTCTACCAGAGGACCAATGTCGCCAAGTTAGATGAGCGCAACCAGACCCATGGAGACCTTTGGAAACTTGTCCCAGGAGATCTTATTGACAGGTGGCGGCCTACTTACTTCGACACCAGAAACAATGCGGCAACTCCACGTCAGCTCGAAGAGCGCAATTTCTACGTGCCCTGTGCTCGGTGTAAACGTAAGATCTCTCAGATATTGGCTGAGGGGCCAGTATCTGGTTGCAAAGGATCCTGCGGGTTCAAGCCATTGATGTGAGTTAAGGTGGTTTTCAAGTCGCGTAAGGCATAAGAGTACTCTCGGCGAATTCAATAATGCCCGCCCAGTAAGTTCGAATCGCCTGCTCACTGGTTTCGAGATTTGGGGTTGCTTAATCGTGTAACGATGTAGCGCGTTCCATTACGCAATTTCTTGAATATGATCACGGCCTTCGAGAAGATCTTCGCCGTTATTGTCCGCCATCGCAACTTGATCCTGAATATACCGATTTCGTCTATCAAATCTTGAAAGTCCGATCGCCAGCCCCTCAAAGATATAATGATGTTCATCGGAATTGAGCGTTACTTTCGATTGTATATTAAGGTCGCCGTCCTTGTTCGCGGAATAAATGTGTGTTTCTCCTGTTTTCAGGATGTGCCCATACAGCAAACTAGAAATATGCACGGACCGCCGATCTATCGCATTTTTCAGCGCGTCAATATTTCCCTGACACATATGCTGCTTGTCGGCCGGTTCATAAATTCGACGAAGTGTATCTAGTCGACGTCTTAGTCCGACAGCGCTTAATTGGTCTTCTCTATACCATTTCAAAGGATCGGAATCAGTTACGGTCTTGGTTTCAACGAAGCGTACTTCGTATCCGGCCTTTTTCTTTCGAACGAAAATACCGTCGATACCGTGATCTCCGTCCGGCTGCGATGGAAGCTGGCGCCAGCCAGTAGTCACATGGAGAAGCGTGGTGATTAGTTCACCGATATTGCCAACATCTTTCGTCCAATCGCCAATTGTAAACACTGCAGACGGTTCAGACGCCTGAGCATCGCGCAATGCTTCTTTTCGTATACCTACGCCGAACCAGTATCCTGCATTCGGACTCAATGGAGAATCGTCAAGTATCAGCTTTATCGGTTTGCGTGAGGCATGCCACGCACGAACAGTTTTCATCAACATCATCGAGAGTGAAATCGCAGCGAGCAAAACCACTGCGGCGACTCCCATCGTCAAGAATGAGACATCTTCAATCTGCCAATTTTGCATTTTTATTCACGCCCCCGCTCAATTCGAACAGGAGCCTAGGCGATAGGATAAAGGTTGCCAACGAGAAACAGCGATATTGGGCAAGAAGCATACTCGCCAATAAAGCGGTAAAATAATTGCAGACATAATTGCTAAAACAGAGAGATATATCCCTTCACGCCATTTTGCTTAGTCAATACTCTAATTTAGCGCCTTACCCTACAAAAGTGGTTTTTGTCGGGTAAGGTCTGCCCTGACTTTAGATGCCCACCTCGTTGAGAAACGCATCCACTTTTTCTGCGACGCGCTGCTTGACGGATTTGTATTCCGCCCAGGTGTAGTGCTTGCGCGCCACATCGGAATGCTGGCCGTGATTGTGCCAGATATCGATTTCGCGCTCTTCGACATATTCGCCATCAAGGAGATGCGTCTTGAAGGTGCGGCGCAAGTCCTTCAGCTGGAAGGGCTCGATCCCGAAATCGCTCATCAGGCGCCGTGCGACCTTGCCGAGGGACGTCGGGTCGATCGGCTTGCGGATGTCATAGGTATTCGGAAAGAGATAGTCGCTTTCCGAATTCGTGACCGCGAGCGCGATCTGGTATTGCAGTTGCGCATGTTTGGTCAGCGGCACATGATGCTCGCGCTTGTTCTTGGTTGTCGGCAGGCACAGCCAGCCGTCCTTGTACCAGTCCTTTTTCGAGGCGGAGATTTCGGTGATGCGCAGGCCGCCCATGCACATGACCATGCGGATCGCGGCGGTCGTGCGCGGATCGCAGGCGTCAGGCAGCTTTTCCCAGATCTTTTTCAGCTCTTCCCTTGAAAGAACGCGCTGGCGCGGCGTCGCCTTCGGACCCGTCGGCGTTCCCGCTACGGGATTGACGGTGATGCCGTAATTCTTGCGACTGGCGTTCGTCGTGAAATCAAGATTGGCCTTGATCGCCCAGGCGAAGACCGCGTGGAGATAGGCGCGGCAATGGCGCGAGTGCGCCGCCGAGCGCTGATAGGTCTCGCGCAGCCAGTCGACGGCATGCTCCTGCTTCACATCCACGACGCGCGCCGGTCGCTTGAGCACCCGTTCCATGTAATTGCAGAAGCTGTGATCGCTGCGAATGAGCGCGCGATGATAGGCGTCATGCGATCTCTGCCCTTTCGCCTTCATCTGCTCGACATAGTCTTCACAGAGGGTCTGGAGTGACGGGAAGAGATCGTCATCTGTCAGGGTCTCGCCCCGCGCCGCCGCTTCCGTCTTTGAATTGAGAATATGGTCGGCGTGCTTCCGGGCGTCGCCGAGAGAAATCTCGGGATAGTCACCGATATTGGTGCGCATCTGCTTGCCGCCGCGGCGCGTCACCGCCGACCATTTTTTTGACGCGGACGAGACGCGCAGGCGAAGCCCGCGCACGACGCTGTCACAGTATTCTTCACGGCCGGATTCAACCGAGATCGTCCGTATCCAACGGTCCGTCATTCGGAGCGTTTTCATGGTAAGAGCCTTTCCGTTTTTCTGGGCCCTAGCGCGAACCAGTGTTACCCAGATTGTTACCCAAATGGGCTAAAACGGCGTAAAAGCTGTTACCCAAGAAAATCGAATACCGCTAAGTTATTGATTTAATTCAATAAATGGTGGGCCCGGAGGGACTCGAACCCCCAACCTAGCGGTTATGAGCCGCCAGCTCTAACCGTTGAGCTACAGGCCCTTTCAACGCGCCAGGACGGCGCGGCTCAAGAGAAACGCCGTCTTATCAGCTATCGAAGAAACGCGAAAGACCAGCGCCCGCGCCGCCTTTTGGCGTCCTCACACGAACTTGAAAGCCCCCATCCTTGTTGACACATTGCCGCAAAATCACCGCCATGATTTCGCCGCGCCGGGCCTGCACATCAACGATACCTTAAAAAGGAGCCAAATCTCATGCGTTCTGCACTTATCCCCGCCGCCGCACTGATCGTCGCCGGTTGCGCCGCCCCGGCCGCCAGCGCCGCCGATTCCGCCGAAGCCGTGCGCACCATTACCGTCACCGGCGAAGGCCGCGCCGCCGCCGCGCCCGATATGGCGTCCATTAATATTGGCGTGCGCACGGAAGCGCCGAACGCAGCCGCCGCCCTGCGCCAGAACTCCGCCGACATGACCGCGACCATCAAAAAGCTGAAAGAACTGGGCGTCGCGGACAAGGATATTCAGACCTCCGGCCTCTCCATCAATCCGCGCTATGATTACGAGAAAAACCGGTCCAACCCTGAAGTGATCGGCTTTACCGCGTCGAATAATGTCACTGTGCGCCTGCGCGATCTGTCCAAAGCCGGCTCGGTCATCGATCAGGCTGTGCAATCCGGCGCCAATTCCCTGAACGGCATTTCCTTTTCCTTCTCGGACCCTGAGCCGCTTTATGAAGAAGCACGACGCGACGCCGTCGCCGACGCCAAAGGCAAGGCCGAACTTCTAACCGACGCCGCGGGCGTGCGTCTCGGCAAACTCCTCACCATTCAGGAAGGTTACGCCCAGGCGCCGCAGCCGAAAATGTATTCCGCGCGCATGGAGATGGCCGACGCCGCCGCGAATGTCCCCATGGAAGCGGGCGAATCGGAAGTGAATGTCACAGTCTCGCTGATCTACGCTATCGAATAGGCCAGGACATCAAGCGCCAGAAACAGAAAAACGGCCCCATGGGGGCCGTTTTTATTTTGCGAACAGATCGCCAAAGAAGTCCCCTTCATTCCACGCGGGTTTTTGAGGGGCATTGGCGAGGGCGCGCGCAATGATGTAATTGATCTCCGCAAACCGCGCGAGCTCGTCATAAAGAATCGGTTGCGTGATGTCGTCGCTCGGTTTGTGATAATGGTTCTTGTAGAAGTCCCAGAATTTTTCTTCACCGCCATTCGCAAAACCGGTCCATAAAAAGATTGACGGCACGCCTTTCTCAACGAAGCGGTAGTGGTCTGAGCGTGTGAAAATCCCGAGTTCGGGGATCGGATCCGGCGCCAGCGCAACGCGCGTCTCTTCGAGCGCAGCCTTCATGACTGCTCCGATAGAAGACCGCTCCGCGCCAAAGGCGATCACATCGGTAAATTCGTGCAACATGACTGGCATGTCGAGATTGACATTGGCGACCATTTCGCCGTCGCCGATCGTTGGAAAATGCGCAAAGTAATCTGCGCCGAGCAGACCTTTTTCCTCTGCGGTCACGGCGAGGATCAGCACGCTTCTTTTTGGCGCGCCTTCCTCCGTGAAGCGGCGTGCGGCCTCAAGCATGGTCGCAACACCCGTGGCGTTATCCATGGCGCCGTTATTGATCGCGTCTTTGCCTTCTTCAAGACGGCGTTCATTGATCCCGATGTGATCGAGATGGGCGGTCAGGATGACATATTCATCTTTCAATTCGGGATCGGCGCCGGGGATGAGGCCGGCGACATTGGAACTGGTCAGATCCTCGCGCATCATCGCGCCCGCCATCGAGACTTTCACCGCAAGATCGAACCCGCCAGGCATCTCGACTTCGCCGTTCGCCGCGGCGCGCAAGGCTTCGTAAGTCACCGGCGCGCCATCAAACAAGAGCGGCGCCTTGCCGGCGCGAATAAAGGCCGTTCCTTGAATATTCGGGCCGGATGTTTCCGGCCGGCCGTCCGGCCACCGCCATGTCATGAGGGAATAGCGGGGGTTTGCAATACGACGCTCCCAGGGCGTGCGCTTTTCGCTAGCGGCGCTTGGCAGAACGATCGCACCCACGGCGCCGCGCGCTGACGCTTCCTTCGCCTTCAGGCTGGACGAGTTGAAATGCGCCCGGCTTTCATTATCGAAAATGTCCGGCGCCCCGGAGAAATAAACGACGACCTTACCCTTCACATCGACGCCAGCGTAATCGTCATGATTGAAAGACGGGGCATGCACGCCATAGCCGACGAAGACGGCCGGGGCATCGGCAATCTCGAAAGTATCCGACGCAATAGAGGGATAGACAACGAAATCATCCAGCGTTGTCAGTGTTTGTTCTTCTCCTTCAGGTGAGGTAACGGAAAACGCCGCCGCCTCAAGAACAGGCGTTCCCGAAACAAGCGGAACTTTTTGTTTCCACTGTCCGTCGGCGCCCGGTTCAACACCCATGGTTTTGAGGCGAGCGGCGACATAATCGGCGGCGTCTTCGTAGCCTTGCGTTCCCGCTTCCCTGCCCTCGCGCGCATCGTCCGCCAGCCATGCAATGTCAGCGCGCATGCGTGCAGCCGCGCTGTCCTCTTCTTGCGCATCCGCGGCGGCGGCGGCGATTTCCGGCGGCAAAGGCGCTTCGGATGTGGCGCACGCGGCAAGCGCAAAAACCAGAAAGACGGTGAGAAAGCGAGACAATAATCCGGACATGAAAACTCCCTGACAGACGCCAGCGATTAGGGCCGCGCCGCCCCGATGGGTCAAGGCGCGGACGCCGCCGACGCCCGCGGCGGCGTGACTAGTGATGTGATTTTGCAACGCTTTTTGACCGCCACGCATGACAGTTGGAACCCATCTTTTTGCGGAGTATTATTAGGGCTGGGGAGGAACGCATGATGAAACGACTTCATTTTCTTAACTGCCTTGCGGGCGGAGCCTTGTGCGCCGCCTTTCCCTCCGGCCTTGCTTTCGCCGTCGACACGCCGGACGGTTATGTGCATGAAAACGGCATCGGGCCCGATCCGGATGGCGACACAAATCCCGCGACCATCACACAAGTAATCAAGCGCGATACGCGAAGCGCAGAAGACATGGCGGGCCCCTATCGCGTCATCGACTTCGAAGTCCCGCCAGGGCGCCATGGCGACATCATTCGCGAAGCTTACGCCAAAGACTATGGCGTTCATTTCGGCAAGGGCGTCAAACGTCAGATTTGCGACGGCCAACGCCATTTCTATTATGACTCGATTTGCACCTATCCGGCTGCGCCCAGCGGCTCTTATGCCGCCGGCTATTATGATTATCTCAATGCGCCGCTGGTCATCGAATTCGATCAGCCGGTTTGCGTCGCCACCATGGCGATCTATCCCACCGGCGGCGCCGACAATGAACCCTTTACCGTCACCATCAAGGGCTGGGACGAAACCGGCGCCGCGTTGCCAGACGCAAATGCCGAGTTCGAATGGAGCAAGAAAACCGTGCGCTGGATGAATATGGCCGGCGCTTACTATGTCGGCGGGCGCGCGAAAAAAATCGAGGTCAGCATGAAGAGCGGAAATGCGTCCGAAGCGGGCGACATCCTGCGTTTTCTGATTGACGATCTCGCCTTTGTTCAGGACGACTGCGAGGAAGTGCTTGACGGCTTTATTGAGCAGGACGCCGGTTCGGACGACCTCCTGAGCAGCAGCGATGAGCTGCTCGAAGGAAATGAGACTCTGATAGAAGGCTCATGACCTCTCCAAGAGGGGTGTTAAAGCGCCTTTCGCATGAGAATAATCGTATTAACGTGACCGTTGGCGGCGATCTGCGTTTCCCGGCTGACTTCCTTATAGCCACGCGCGCGATAAAGGGGTTCTCCCGGCACAGTTGACCCGAGTTCTATCGACTTGAACCCCGCCGCACGCGCCGCGTTCTCGCCCAGCTCCAGCAACAATGTGCCGACGCCCTGCCGCGTCCAGTCGGGATGGGTGTACATGGCGCGAATGCGCGCAGCGTCTTTCGCCGGATCGGCGTAAGCATCATTGCGGCCTTTGGTGTGATTGCCGCCATAGAGCGTTTTTCGTTTGCCCCAGCCGCCGCAGCCGGCCATGACAGTTTTGCCGTCCTTTTCCGCCTCGATCACGAAATAGGTCCCGTCTTCAAGAAGCGTCGTATCGAGCCCCATGGTTTCCTGCGCCGCCACGATTTCTTCTGGCGTCAGAAATCCCTTCATGTTCTCGGCGATGGACGCTTTCATCAAACCGACGATGGCGTCCGTATCAGCCTCGGTTGCAATGCGATGCGTAAATACAGGTTTATCGGTCATGTTTGTCGGTCATGGCGAAGCGCTTGCACACTGACGGAAAAGAACTGCTTATAAAAAGCAAACGCCGCCCGCAACGGGCGGCGTTCTCACAATCTCTATTTACGTACTTAGCCGGTCTGGTCGTCGATCTCAGCACCGGGCGCATTGTTTTTGACCGACTCAATGCCGCCTTCCATGCCGGAAGAAGCCTCATACATCTCTGAGGTGCCGATCACCTGATGGTTCGCGGCTTTGAGGTTAAAATAATGCTTGCCGTTGGTCGACGTCTTGCGTTCATAGCGCTCGTCGTCCGGCGCGTTCTTCTTGACTGACGCAATGCCGTTTTCAGCGCCGGATTTGTCCTTATAGCCTTCGCTGGCAAGGATTTTCTCGCCATTGCCTGCCTTGAGGCGAAAGCGGAACTCCCCGCCCTTGTCCTTGTAAAGCTCAAATTTTCCGGCCATCCATCGGTCTCCTCTTTATGGGCCGCTCCGGCCCTTATCTCCGCGAGCCCAGTCTCGCGATTCAGGTCAATATTGCAAATCCATCAAGGCTCTATATTTCTTAATGTTCCAGAATCGTTCTCATTTCGGTACACAAAGTTCATGACTTCCGCCAGCGATCGCAAGCCCAGCATTTCAGAACGCGCCATAGCGGCCCGCGAGGCCCGGCCTGCGGCCGGCGCCGGCGAAAACGCCCCCTATCTTGAAGGGCTGAATGAGGAGCAGCGGGCCGCCGTGCTGGCCACCGAAGGCCCCGTCCTGATGCTGGCCGGCGCGGGCACGGGCAAGACGAGAGCGCTGACCACGCGGCTCGCCCATCTTCTCCATACAGGCCGCGCGCAGGCCTGGCAGATTCTCGCCGTCACCTTCACCAACAAGGCGGCGCGCGAGATGAAGGAACGCATCGAAAAGCTCGTCGGGGAATCGGTCGAGGGCATGAAATGGCTCGGCACCTTCCACTCCATCGGCGCGCAGATCCTGCGCCGCCATGCGGAGCTCGTGGGGCTCAAATCCAATTTCACCATTCTCGACGCCGACGATCAGGCGCGGCTCGCCAAGCAGGTGATCGAGGCGGCCAATCTCGACGTCAAACGCTGGACCGGTCGCGGGCTCGCCATCGTCATCGATGGCTGGAAAAACCGCGGCCTGACGCCCGACAAAGTTCCCGAGAACGAAGCCTGGCATTTCGCCGACGGACGCGGGATCGATCTCTACAAGGCCTATCAGTCGCGGCTGACGACGCTCAACGCCGCCGATTTCGGCGACTTGCTGGTCCACAATCTGACGATCTTCCAGAACAATCCCGACGTGCTCGAAGAGTATCAGCGGCGTTTTCGCTACATGCTGGTGGATGAGTATCAGGACACGAACGTCGCGCAATATCTCTGGCTGCGCCTCCTCGCCCAGAAACACAAAAACATCTGTTGCGTCGGCGACGACGACCAGTCGATCTATGGCTGGCGCGGCGCCGAAGTCGAAAACATCCTGCGCTTCGAAAAGGATTTCCCGGGCGCGACGGTCATCCGTCTTGAACGCAATTACCGCTCGACGCCGTCAATTCTTGGCGCGGCGTCAGGACTGATCGCCGCCAATTCCGAACGGCTCGGCAAGACGCTGTGGACGGACATCGACGAAGGCGAAAAGGTGAAAGTGCGCGGCGTCTGGGACGGCGAAGAAGAAGCGCGCCTCATCGGCGACGACATCGAAGCCGAACAGATGAAAGGCCGTTCGCTCTCCGACATGGCTGTGCTGGTGCGCGCGTCTTTTCAAATGCGCGCCTTCGAGGAACGCTTCAACACGCTGGGCCTTGCCTATAAGGTCGTTGGCGGCCCGCGCTTTTACGAGCGCGAGGAGACCCGCGACGCCCTCGCCTATCTCCGCCTCATCCGCTCCGCCGATGACGATCTCGCCTTCGACCGCGTGGTGAACAAGCCCAAGCGCGGGCTTGGCGACAAGGCGCTGCAGACGCTGCACAAGATCGCGCGGGCGAATGAGGTTCCGCTGATGACCGCCTCGCGCCTCGCCCTTGAAAGCGACGACCTTGCCGCCGCGGCGCGCCGCTCGCTTCTCAACTTCGTCGACACCATCGACCGCTGGTCCCGAGACGCGAAGGACATGCCGCCTGCGGACCTCGCCGAACTCGTGCTGGAAGAATCCGGCTATATTGAGATGTGGAAGAACTCCAAGAGCCCGCAGGCCGGTGGCAAGCTCGACAATTTGAAAGAACTCATTCAGGCGGTGTCGGAATTCGACACGCTCGAAGCCTATCTCGACCATGTGGCGCTGGTGTCCGAACTCAGCGAAAGCTCCGTAGACGGACAAGTCTGGCTGATGACGCTGCACGCGGCCAAGGGCCTCGAATTTCCAATTGTGTTCCTGCCTGGCTGGGAAGAGGAAATCTTTCCCTCGAAACGTTCGCTCGACGAGAAAGGCAACGCCGCGCTCGAGGAAGAACGCCGCCTCGCCTATGTGGGCGTCACGCGCGCCGAAGAAAGCTGCCGCATTTCCTTCGCCGCCAACCGGCAGATCTATGGGCGATGGCAGGCGGCGATCCCGTCGCGCTTCATCGACGAGTTGCCGGAAGAGCATGTGGAAGTGATGTCGGAGCCGGGGCTTTACGGCAACGCCGCCTCCTCGCTCGCCAGTCATTCCGCTTTTGAGGGCATGAAGCTGAAAGACGACGCCTATTATGACAATCCGGGCTGGAGGCGCGCCCGCGCCGCGTCATCGCGTCCCGCCGCCGAACCGCCGCTGATAGAGGGCAAGGGCGCGACCGTCTCCGTCTCTGCGCCCGGCAAGTCGAAATACAAGAAGGGCCAGCGCGTTTTCCACCAGAAATTCGGTTACGGAAAGATCGCCTCCATCGAGGGGCAGAAACTCACCGTTGACTTCGAACATTCCGGCCCCAAGAAAGTGATCGATACGTTTGTTGAGGCCGCGTGAACAAGACATCTTTTAAACTGACATGGACGGGCGAAAAGACGCCGCTTGAAGCCCTTGGCGATGCGCTGGGCGAAGTCCTCTGGCCGCCTGCGGGCGCCGTCAGCCTGAGCAAAGACGACGCAACGGTTGAAGACGGCGCCAGCGCCTGGCGTCTCGACGCCTATTTCGAAGACATGCCGAACATGGAGGCAGTCGAAACCATCGCGGCGGAACACCAGGTCAGGGATGCAGAGTTGGAAGAGTTGCCCGACATCGACTGGGTTGCGCACTCGCTGGAAGGGCTGGGCGTCGTCAGATGCGGCCGTTTTGTGCTTTACGGCGTGCATGACGCAGACAAGCTGCCTAATGAAGCGGACGACATTCTGATCCGCATCGACGCCAATCAAGCCTTCGGTACAGGACATCATCCGACGACAGCGGGTTGCTTGACGCTGCTTGACCGGTTCGCCGGCTGGGCGCCGAAATCCATCCTCGATCTCGGCTGCGGCTCGGCGGTGCTCGCTATTGCGGCGGCGAAGCTGTGGGGCCGGGAGATTCTCGCCAGCGATATCGACGAAACATCGGTGGAAATCGCAGCGGAAAACGCAGCCCTCAACGAGGTCGGCGACAGGTTGAAGATGGTGACCGCCGCCGGGTTCGATCATGACGACATCAAAGCGGCGGCGCCTTTCGATTTCATCTTCGCCAATATTCTCGCAGGGCCGCTCGCCGAGCTGGCGCCGGATATGGCCGACCACGTGGCGAAAAACGGCCGTGTCATGCTTGCGGGACTGATGACGGAGCAAGAAGAGAGCGTCGTTTCCGCTTACGAAGCCGCAGGTTTTCGCATGATCAACCGCCTCGATCAGGCGACCTGGCCGGTCCTGCTCTTCGTCAAAATGTAATCGGCGCGCCCTTGTGGGCGCGACGGCGAAGCGCGATATTCGCGTCATTCAGCTCCCCAGATTTGGATATTTTCATGTTTCAAACCTTTGAACCCGTTTCCGATCGTTCCTTCGCCGGCAAGCATTTGCCGCTACTGCGCGAGGAAATGAAGAAGCAAGGGCTCGACGGGTTCCTGATCCCTCACGACGATGAGTATCAGAACGAATATATCCCTGCCTACGCCGAACGCTTGATGTGGGCGACGGGTTTTTCAGGCTCCGCCGGCGCAGCGCTCATCCTGATGGACAAGGCGTTCATGTTCACCGACGGTCGCTACACCGTGCAGGTGCGCCAGCAGGCGGACAACGCCTTTTTCGATTATGTCGATCTCATGGAAACGCCGCCGCATGTCTGGCTCGGCGAAAATGCGCAAAATGGATGGCGCATTGGATACGATCCCATGCTGCATACCTCGGCGAATGTCAAAAAACTGAAAGCCGCCGCAGACAAAACCGGTTTCCAGCTTGTCGCCGTCACCGAAAATCCGGTGGATGCGGCCTGGAAAGACCAGCCGGCGGCGCCGCTGACGCCGGTTAAGCCGCATGACCTCAAATTCGCAGGCAAGTCGTCGGAAGAAAAACGCAACGAGATCGCAGCCGCTGTCGCCAAAGCCGGCGCCGATACGGCGCTGATCACGGCGCCGCCGTCGATCGCCTGGCTCTTTAATGTGCGCGGCGCCGACGTCTCCCGCTCGCCCTTGCCGCTTGGCCGCGCGCTGATCAACAAGGACGGAACAGCGACGCTTTTCATCGCGCCGGAAAAAGTCGGCAATGAGCTGCCCGGTTTTCTGGGCGACGATGTGGACATCCGCGCAGAAAGCGATGTGGCCGCCGCGCTTGATAAGCTCGGCAAACAGGGCGCGAAAGTCGCCGTGGACATGGCCCTTGCCCCGTCGAAATATGTGGACGATCTGAAAAACGCCGGCGCGAGCATCATCGGGATGACCGATCCTTGCGCCCTGCCGCGCGCGGCGAAAAACGAAACCGAGATCGAAGGCGCGCGCGCCGCCCATATTCGCGACGGCGCCGCGATCACTATTTTTCTTCACTGGTTGGACACGCAAGCGCAATCCGGCGAGATCGATGAAATCACCGCTGCGCAAAAACTGGAGTCGATCCGCGCCCAGTCGGACATGCTGCGCGATTTAAGCTTCGATACGATTTCCGGCGCCGGCCCCAACAGCGCCCTGCCCCATTATCGCGTATCGACGGAATCCAATATCAAGCTCGAACGCGGGACGCTCTATCTCGTGGACTCCGGGGGGCAATATCCCGACGGCACCACCGACATTACCCGCACCGTCCCAATCGGCGAGGCGACGGAAGAAATGCGCGACCGGTTCACCCGCGTCCTGAAAGGACATATCGCGCTCGCCACCATGAAATTTCCGGCGGGGACGACGGGTCACCAACTCGATATGATTGCTAGAAAACCCTTATGGGACGCCGGCCTCGATTACGATCATGGGACCGGCCACGGCGTCGGCTCGTTTCTCGGCGTACATGAAGGCCCCCAGCGCATCGCCAAAGCCGTGAATACGCAAGCCCTGAAACCTGGCATGATCCTTTCCAACGAGCCCGGTTATTACAAGGAAGGCGCTTTCGGCATCCGCATTGAAAATCTGATCGTCGTGACGCCGCCAAAGCCCGTTGAAGGCGGCGAGCGCGAAATGATGGAATTCGAGACCATCACGCTGGCGCCGATCAATCTCGATCTTGTGAAAACAGACTTGCTGACCGATGGCGAGCGCCAATGGCTCAATGACTATCACGCACGGGTGCGCAAAACGCTTGGTGCGCTCATTCCCGCCGAGATCAAGGACTGGTTCGAAAAATCGACGCGTGCGCTTTAGTCGCCTTAAAGCTCGCCCAGCGAGATAAGCGTTCCGCCATCGATGATCATCGCCTGTCCCGTCATCCAGCGCCCTGCGGGCGAGGCGAGAAACACCGCGGCGCCGGCGATGTCGTCCGGCTCGCCGAAACGGCGCAACGGCAAGCGCTCGGTCATCATCTTTTCGATCTTCGGGTCTTTCCACAGCGCTTCGGCGAAACGGGTTTTGACAACGCCCGGACAGATGCAATTGACGCGAATATTGTCCGGCCCCGCTTCCACGGCGAGATTACGCGCAAGTTGCAGGTCCGCCGCCTTGGAAATATTGTAGGCGCCGATTGCGCCCGAGCCGACAAAACCGCCAATTGACGAAATAATGACAATTGCGCCGTTCTTTCTGGCCCGCATGTCCGGCAGCACCATCTGCGAAAGCCAGTGGGGCGCCTTCACATTGCAGGAGAGGATCTTGTCGAGCTGGTCGTCACCCATCTCAGAGGACGGACCGTAAAAAGGATTGACGGCCGCATTGGCCACAAGAATGTCCGCCGGCCCCCACTTCGCTTTCGTTTCATCGACAAGACGCTGCAATTCCTCCTTATGAGAAATATTGCAGGCGATTGGGAAGGCGGCTTCGCGGCCCTCGGCTTCGTTGATCGACCTCGCCACGCTCTCGCAGGCGTCGATCTTTCTGCTCGAGACAACGACGGAGGCGCCGTGCTGGGCCAGCCGGCGCGCAATGGCCTCGCCAATGCCCCGCGAGGCGCCGGTCACGATGGCGGTTTTGCCTGAAAGATCGAACAGAGACTCTGATAGGCTCATGCGCCCCTCCTGAATTTTTCAAAAGGAGCTTAGGCGATGAGAGCGCTCGCCGACACAACGCAATGCAGCGCTATATTTCGAGGCTGACCGCCCTTGGACACTTACTCCGCCGCAGCGGCGGCGGGCGCATCCGCGTCGCTGTCTTCGTCCTTCTTGGCGCTGCGGCGCGGGGCGCGGCGACGGCGAGGCTTCTTTTCTTCTTCAGCGGCGTCTTTGGACTCTTCGTCTTTGGCGGCGGCGTCGTTTTCTTTCTTGCCGCCGTCCTTGTCGCCCTGCTCGCCAGCTTCCTCGTCAGCGCCATTGCGGCGTCCGCGCTGCTGGCGCGAATCGCGCTTGGGCTGCTGGTCCTGATCGTTGTCGTCAATGCTCGGCTGTTCGCCCTCGGCGTCGGCGCCCTGCTGATTCGGCTGCGGGGCCGGCTGCATGGCGCGGATCACCCGGAAATAGTGTTCTGCGTGCTGAAGGTAGCTTTCCGCCTTCACCCGGTCGCCGGAGGATGAGGCGTCGCGGGCAAGCGCCAGATATTTGTCGTAAATCTGGTTCGCAGTGCCCCGGATGCGCACATCGGGTCCGTTGGAGTCGAGCGCACGGTTTGGATTGGCGCCGCCCGGACGGCGGCGTTGGTTACGGCCACGCTTCATAGGATTACCTTTAACAATTCCCCTTCCGAAAAGCGGGCGCACCCGTCTTTTCGCGATGAAAACAGTCTGTCGAGCTAGCGGCGGATAAGGTCCGCCCTTTTCTTCATGCTATTGTCTTGTTCCTGGCGCAGCGAGGCTGCGGGATCAGCACCGACTGTTTCCGTAAAACGATCCCCCAAACGGATCACGTCAAGGCCGGACGATGGTCGGATGCAAGACCGGGCCGCCGATGATTCAAAGGAAGTCGAAGGCGTTGAACCCCTGTCTTGCTTCCTATGATAGTGTTTAACCCGCGCATTTCAATCCTTTTTTTCCGCCTTTCTGAGGTCGAATCCGGCTCCGCGCGGGCGGTTGGCGAGGTCGCAGAAGGTAAATATTGCGTTTTCGGGCGCTATGTCGGCGAGCATGACAGCAAGAGAATCGGCCTGGTCAGCGCCGCATTCCATCAGCACAAGCGCGCCTTTCGCCAGATAGCAGGGCAGATCCTTCAGGATGGAGCGATAGGCGTCGAACCCATCCTTGCCGGCGAACAGGGCGCCAGGCGGCTCATAGGCGGCCACATCGCGAGAAAGCCCAGCCTTGTCTCCTTGCGGGATATAAGGCGGGTTTGCGATCACAATGTCAAAAGCGCCCGACAGCGCCGCCAGCCAGTCCCCGGCGACAAAACCCGCTCTCTCAGCAAGCCCCAGCCGCGTTGCATTCCGCCTCGCCACAGCCAGCGCCGCCTCCGACCGATCGACGCCAACACCCCGGGCCTTGGGAAATTCCGTCAGAAGCGCGCATAGAAGGCATCCCGATCCGGTTCCCAGATCGGCAATTTGCAGCGGTTCGTTTTTGTCTCGCCGCTTTATCGCCGCCTCAATCAGCGCGCCCGAATCATCACGCGGGATGAGCACGTCGGGCGTGACCTCAAACGGAAGGCTCCAGAACTCTTTCTCACCAACAATATAAGCGACGGGTTCGGCCGCGGCGCGCCGGTCCAGAAGTTTTAAATATCGTTTGTAGTCGTCCGCGCCGAGACGGCTATCAGCATTAGCGATCAGCGCGCTGTCATCGGCGCGGAGCACGTGCTTCAGGATTGTTCGCGCATCGAGCTGCGGCGTCTCGCTTTCCTTTAGAAATCGCGCCCCATTGCGCAAAGCCTCGCCGATGGTCGGCAGCGCATCAGGCATCTTCCTGCATCGCCGCAAGGCGGTCGGCACGATCCTGTGCGCGCAATTCTTCAACAATGGGATCGAGCCCGTCGCCGCGAATGACTTCATCGAGATTGTGAACTGTAAGGCCGATGCGGTGATCGGTAACGCGGCTTTGCGGGAAATTATAGGTCCGGATGCGCTCCGACCGATCCCCCGACCCGACCATGCCCTTGCGCGCGGCGGCCCGTTCCGCCTCGGCGCGGGCGCGTTCGGCTTCGTAAAGGCGCGCGCGCAGGATCTTCATCGCCTTGGCGCGGTTTTTATGCTGCGATTTTTCATCCTGCTGGGAAACGACGACGCCGGTGGGAATGTGCGTAATGCGCACCGCGGAGTCGGTTGTGTTCACCGACTGGCCGCCCGGACCCGAGGCGCGAAAAACGTCGATCCTGAGATCCGCTTCGTTGATTTCGATATCGACATCCTCCGGCTCGGGCAGCACCGCCACCGTCGCCGCCGATGTGTGAACGCGGCCTTGCGTTTCCGTCTCCGGCACCCGCTGAACGCGATGCACGCCGCTTTCGAATTTCATCTTGGCGAAGACGCCGTCGCCGGAGATGCTCGCCTGAATTTCTTTATAGCCGTTTTTATCCGACTCCGAGGCTGAGAGCACTTCAACCTTCCATCCCTGAAGCTGGGCGTAGCGCTGATACATGCGGAAAAGATCGCCGGCGAAAATCGCCGCCTCATCGCCGCCAGTGCCCGCGCGCACTTCGAGGATGACGGAGCTATCGTCGGCCTTGTCCTTGGGGAGCAGCATGAGCTGAAGATCGTGCTCGATTTCAGGCGCTTTCTCTTTCAGCTCCTGCAGCTCTTCATAGGCCATGTCAGCCATTTCCTTATCGTCGCCTTCGGATAGTTCTTTAAGCTCGACGATCTGTGTGCGCACAGAAGTGAGTTCGCGCGCCTTTTCGACGACGTCCTTCAGCTCGCCATGCTCCTTGGACAGACGCACAATTTCTTCCGCGCCGGCGGCGGTCGCCATGGCGGCTTCGATCTTTTCGAATTTCGCAATCAGTGCGTTCAGCTTTTCCTGAGGGATCATAATTTACGCAATCAGAGTTTTTCATTGTAACGCAACACAGGCGTCTCGGTCAGCATGGCCAAAATATTCGCCCAGTCGCCCGATTCCACAATGCGGTCGTAATGGGCGCGGTGGAACGCCCGGCTTTCCCATCTCTCGATGAGGGTGAAAGTCAGCGGATCGTCCGCATCGCGATAGACGACGGCATTTTCAAACCCTTCCTCGCCCGACATGCCTTCGTTAATGCCGGTCATGATCGGCAGGAAATCCTCCAGATGACCTTCAGCCACATGAAAGATGATAATGAGATGGGTTGTCTCCCCTTCCGCCGCCTCGGCGCCGCCGCGCACGCAGGATGCCAGGACTAGTGCAACAAGCGCGAGCGTAATCGTTTTTATCATTCTTCTTCTTTCTTCATGAAAAAACGCGCGCGAGGGCGTCCCTCACGCGCGCTTGCAAATGTTGCTTCGCTATTCCGCAGCGACGGACTGTGCTTCTTCCTCCGCCTTGATTTCGGCTGCGCGTTTTTCAACCAGTTCGACGAGATGGTCGACAAGTTCTGAATTGTCGATGCGATGATCCACGTCGCCATTGATATAAATCATGCCGTGCTCCTTGCCGGCCCCGCCGCCCGTAAAACCGATATCGGTCTCGCGCGCTTCGCCTGGCCCGTTGACGACGCAGCCGATGACGGAAAGCGTCATCGGGGTGGTGATATGCGCAAGGCGCTTTTCAAGCGTTTCGACTGTTTCGATGACATTGAAGCCCTGACGCGCGCAGGACGGACAGGAAATCACATTGACGCCGCGATGGCGCAGGTTCAGCGATTTCAGAATGTCATAACCGGCTTTGATCTCTTCCACCGGGTCGGCGGAAAGCGACACGCGGATGGTGTCCCCAATGCCGGCCCAAAGAAGATTGCCGAGACCGACCGCCGACTTGATGGAGCCGATGCGCAAACCGCCTGCCTCGGTCACGCCAAGATGCAAGGGGCAATCGATAGCGTCGGCGAGCGCGTGATAGGCCGCAACCGTCAGAAACACGTCAGACGCCTTCACCGAAATCTTGAACTCGTGAAAGTCATTGTCCTGAAGAATTTTTGCGTGGTCGAGAGCGCTTTCCACCATCGCTTCAGGGCAAGGCTCGCCGTATTTTTCGAGCAGGTCTTTTTCAAGGCTTCCGCCATTGACGCCGATGCGCATGGAGCAGCCATGATCCTTCGCCGCCTTGATGACTTCGCGCACGCGGTCTTCCGAGCCGATATTGCCCGGATTGATTCTGAGACAGGCCGCGCCCGCTTCCGCCGCTTCGATGCCCCGCTTGTAGTGGAAGTGAATGTCCGCAACGATCGGCACCGGCACATTCTTGCAGATTTCTTTGAGCGCTTTTGTCGAGTCCACATCCGGGCAGGAAACACGCACGATATCGGCGCCGGCCTCGGCGATCTCGTTCACCTGACGGATCGTCGCCTGCGCATCCGAGGTGAGCGTGTTGGTCATGGACTGGACCGCAATAGGCGCATCGCCGCCCACAGGCACATTGCCCACCATGATCTGACGGCATTTTCGGCGCTCAATATCGCGCCAGGGACGAACTGACATGGAACCTGCTCTCGCCTTGCGGGGCCTTTTAAACACCCGGTATTGCACCGCCAAGATTGCGCGCCCGGCTGTGAAGTCAAGCCCCATCTGGGCCCTCGCCCTTAAAGGCGCGCAAAACGGCGGCTATGGGCGTTCAAAGGCTTACTGGGTGCGCCTTCTTACGGGCGCTCAAAGCGGAAAACGTGGATTTGATCGTAGGCTGGCTTGGCGACGCCATCGACCGTGCGCGGCTCATAGCGCCAGCGCCGCAAGGCGTTGAGCGAGGCCTCGTCAAAACAGGCGTTTGTGGAGCCCGCAACGCGTTCGCCGGCGATGCGGCCGGTTGAGGTGACCGTAAAGGCGACCGTGACGGTTTCGACGCCCTGTGCGCTCGGCGCGCAGTTGAACGGATAGACCGGATCGATCTGCTCCACCGGACGCGCTTCGATGAGTTCGCCAATGACAGGCGCCGGGGCGGGCGTCTGGGTCGTCGGCGAAACGGCCGCGGGCGCCGGCTCGGCGTTTTCGCCGATGGGCGTGACCTTCGATGTCAATGTGATCTGCCACGCAGCCCAGAGGATGAAGGCGATGATCGCGACAAAGACGGGAAGCGACATGTCGCGTCCCTGAATCTCAGCCGTCTCCTCGGGGGCGCGGAACTTCTCCGCGTCGACCGGCTGCGGCGCATCAT
Organism: Parvularcula sp.; assembly: GCA_002704915.1. Classification (GTDB taxonomy): domain Bacteria; phylum Pseudomonadota; class Alphaproteobacteria; order Caulobacterales; family Parvularculaceae; genus Hyphococcus. The sequence goes on along the minus strand of PAIP01000070.1, from coordinate 6,261 downwards.
AGCCTGCATCGAACTTGAACTGTTCGACAGCGGCGCGTGCGTCGATTTCCAAAAACTCCGCATAAGTCCGCACAAAGCCCAGCGCGTAAGGCCGAGCGGGAAGCCCGCTCGCATCGACTGTTTCGATGGCGGCGAGATGGTTTTCGCGGATATGGGTGCGCGCCGCCGCTTCGCGCAAGGTAACGCCGCGGCTTTCACGAATGGCGGCGAGCTTCGCGCCCACATGTTCAAATTCTCCGGCGTCCGCCGCCAGCCGCGCCCGCGCATCCGCCATATCGACTATTTCCGCTGACCCGTTCGCCGTCGTCACGTTAACGCCTTTCGCTTGTCGCATTCGCCTTCGAATCCGCAGCTTTCTGCAAGCATAGCAAAAAAAGCCGCGCTGAAGGGCCTCTTCAAGGTGAAATATCACCCATCTTTAAACAGGAATGCGTTAACCTGCGATTTATTCAAGCGTGACGCCGGAATTTTTCAGAAACTCCCTGAAAGCGGGACGCAAGGTCACTTCCGGCGCGCTCATATTGGCGTCGAGCCACTCAGCCACGGCTTTTGCATCGAGTGTGCGCACCATGCGCCGGAACGGGCCGACAAAGGCGGCAGGAAGCGAGAACAACCGCACCCCGACGCCGATCAGAGCAGCAGCCGTCACCGGGTCCGCCGTCTGCTCGCCGCAATAAGATAAGGGCGTCCCGGTGCGGGACACTTTCTCGACGGTGTTTTTCAAAAAGTTCAGGAAACCGCCATTCATGGGATCATAACGCCGCTGTACGCGTTCTGAATCCCTGTCCGCGGCAAAAAAGAACTGCGCGAGATCGTTGCCGCCCACCGACAGGAAATCGACTTTCTCCGCGATCAGGTCAGCGCGCCAGGCCGAGGCCGGCGTCTCGATCATGGCCCCCACCTTGATCGCCTCGGGCAATTCCTTGTCGCGGCGCTTCGCCCGGTCGATTTCGCGATCGAGCAGCGCGCGAATGTCATCGATTTCGGTCGGCAGGGTGACAAAGGGGAACATCACATAAAGGGTCCGGCCCGCCGCCGCGGAGAGAAGCGCGCGCAATTGCGGCCTGATCATGCCGGGCCGGTCCACCGCCATGCGCAAGCCCCGCCAGCCCATGGCCGGGTTCACCTCATTGCCATGATCCATGTATGGCGCGGTCTTGTCGCCGCCGATATCGGCCGTGCGGAAGATCACCGGCTTGCCGTTCGCAAGGTCCAAGGCCTCGCGGTAAAGCGCTTCCTGGCTGGCGACGCTCGGCAATTGCGAGCCGATCAGGAATTGAAGTTCGGTCCGGAAAAGCCCCACGCCTTCGGCGCCGGTCTGGTCCAGATAAGGCATGTCGAGCGCGAGCCCCGCATTCATCATGATCGCGACGTCGGCGCCGTCCTTCGTCCGCGACGGGAGGTTCTTTTCGCTGACATAGCTTTCTTCAAGCTCGCGATAGCGCGTCTGCTTGGCGCGAAACTCCTCCAGCGTTTCGGAAGACGGGCGAATGTGAATCTCGCCGGCGTCGCCGTCGATGATCGCCGTGTCCCCCTCCTCCGTCAGCTCCATGGCCTCGGGCGCGCCGGTGACCATGGGAAGCTTCAAGGCGCGGGCGACAATGGCGACGTGGGAGGTGGCGGACACCTCGCCAAGCACCAGGCCTTTCAGGCGCTTGCGGTCATATTCGAGCAGTTCCGCCGGCCCCATGGTGCGCGCAATGAGGATCGTTTCGTCATAAAGCGCGCGCTTGCCCACATTCTTGTCGCCGGCGAGGTGGCGCAGCAGCCGGTTCGACAAATCGTCGAGATCGTGCATGCGCTCACGCAGATAAGGATCGCGCGATTGCGACAGGCGCGCCCGGTTTTCCGACTTGACCTGCTCGACCGCCGATTCCGCCGTGAGCCCTGAAAAGACAGCCGCGCGCAGCCGGTCCTTCCAGCCGCGGTCATAAGCGAAGAGACGATAGGTCTCGAGCACTTCGCGCGAGACGCCGCTCAGGGACGCATTGGTCGCCAGCATCGCATCCACCGACTGGCGCAACTCATTCAAGCCTTCCTCAAGCCGCGCCGCTTCTTCCGCCGGATTTTTGGCAAAGACCTTGTGCTTGGGCGCAGGCGGCTGGAGATAGACCGCCTTGCCGACGGCGATGCCCGAAACAATGCCGAAGCCTTTCAGTTTTTCCGGACGGTGCAGCATCTCGCCGACGAGATGCGTTTCTTCCTGGCTTAAGAGTTCGCCCGATGCGGCGATTTCCGCGAGCAGCGTCGCGACGGCCTGCACGGCCTCGATTTCTTCATGCGTGTATTCACGCGCCGCCTTGTTCTGAACGACAAGCACGCCAAGCGTCTTGCCGGACCGGATCAGGGGAACGCCCAGAAATGAGTGCAGCGGATCTTCGCCCGTTTCCGGACGATAGGAGAAAGAGGGATGCTTCGGCGCCTCAGAGGTCACCATGGGGCTGGCGCGTTTGGCGACGAGACCCACCAGACCTTCGCCCCAATTGAGCCGCGTCTTATGCACAGCCTGTGGATTGAGGCCCTCTGTGGAATAAAGCTCCAGAACGTCGTCGGGGCGGCGCAGATAGATGGAGCAGACATCCGCGACCACATGGCTGGCGATGACTTTCGTCAGGAGGTCGAGACGTTCCTGAGCGCTAGTATCATGCGCAACGGCGTCGCGCATGCGCTTCAGGAGCACCGTGATGCCCTGTTCGCCATGACCGCCATGAGGCGGGCGTGTTTTCTCAATGCTCATCGCGGCCTTTCGCTGCGCGCAAGGGCCATTCCGCCCTTCGCGGCTTGCGGCAGTTTATCAAGACCATAAGCCTCATGCAGCACGCGCACAGCATATTCGGCCGCGTCTGCATTGATCAGGACACTGATCTTAATCTCGGATGTGGAAATATTCTGGATATTGATGCCTTTTTCCGCGAGGGTGCGGAACATAGTCGCGGCGACGCCGGCATGGCTCTTCATGCCGAGACCGATGACGGAGACCTTGGCGACATTCCGGTCAGACTGCGTCGCCTTGAAGCCGATCTTGGGCTGCTCTTCCGACAGCACTTTCATGGCGCGGTCAAGGTCGCCTTCTTTCGTGGTGAAAGAAATATTGGCGAACCCGGCCTCGCGCGAGGCGCTCTGGACGATCATGTCGATATTGATATTCGCCGCGGCGAGCGCGTCGAAAATTCCGGCCGCCCTTCCCGGCTCGTCGGGCACGGCGAGAATCGTGACGCTCGCTTCGTTGAAATCGGGGGTGACGGTGGTGACGACGTTTTCTTCCACAATATCATCCTCATCGCAGATGAGCGTGCCCGGCCCCGGCGCGTCGGGCGGATCGAAGCTCGAAAGCACCCGCACCGGCACCTTATAGCGCATGGCGAGCTCGACTGAACGGGTCTGCAGCACCTTCGCGCCCACAGACGCCATTTCCAGCATCTCTTCAAACGAAATCTTGTTGATGCGCCGCGCCTGTTTGGTGAGCCGCGGGTCGGTCGTATAGACGCCGTCCACATCCGTATAGATGTCGCAGCGCTCCGCACCCACCGCAGCGGCGAGCGCCACCGCCGACGTATCCGAACCGCCGCGGCCGAGCGTCGCGATGCGGCCATCGGGCGCAATGCCCTGGAACCCGGCGCAGATGGCGATTTCGCCGCTGTCGATAGCCTCGCCCAGCGCCTCGCCTTCAATCTCGGCGATTCGCGCCTTGCCATGGGCGAGATCGGTCTTCAGCGGGATCTGCCAGCCCTGCCAGGACCGGGCGCGATAACCAAGATTTTGCATGACAAGCGCCAGGAGCCCGGACGTCACCTGCTCGCCCGAGGCGACAACGGCGTCATATTCCACATCCCGCGCGTCTAGCGCGGGCGCCGGCTCACCCGCTTCAGCACACAGGCCCACCAGACGATTGGTCTCGCCCGCCATGGCTGAGACGACGACAGCGACCGAATGGCCCGCATCCGCCTCGCGACGCACAAAATCCGCCGCCGCGCGAATGCGGTCGAGATTGGCGACCGACGTGCCGCCGAATTTCATCACGATACGGGCCATATTGCGCCTGCGAAATCATGTCCCTCTTGCCCCCGCCAGCCGGAGGCGCAAATCTGGCGTATCTCTAGAAAGCAGCGCGTCCGCGCGCAAGCGAGGAAATGTCAAAAATGGCGCAGTCCGGGTTAAAGACCACAGACGAAGACGCAATTTCACGCTCAGGAATTACCACAATCGACCCAGATGAGGTCAAAAAGTTCTCAGCCATCGCCGATGAATGGTGGGACCCCTTCGGCAAATTCAAGCCGCTGCACAAATTCAATCCGGTCCGCCTCGCCTATATCCGCGACGGCGCCTGCGCGCATTTCAACCGCGACCGGCGCGCTGAGAAACCGCTGGAGGGGCTGCGCCTGCTCGATATCGGCTGCGGCGGCGGGCTCGTCGCCGAACCCATGCGCCGCCTCGGCGCGCGCGTGACCGCGATCGATGCGTCGGAACGCAACATCAAGACGGCCATGGCGCATGCAGAGCCGCTTGGCCTCGATATCGATTATCGCGCCACGACCGTCGAAAAGCTGGTCGAGGAAAACACCGAGCCTTTCGACATTGTGCTTAATCTCGAAGTCGTCGAGCATGTGTCCGATGTGGATGTTTTCCTGCAAAGCTCGGGCAATCTCGTCAAACCCGGCGGCATGATGGTGATGGCGACCATCAATCGAACCCTGAAAGCGCTGGCGCTGGCGAAGATCGGCGCCGAATATATTCTGCGCTGGCTGCCGGCGGGCACGCATGACCCGCGCAAATTCGTCAAGCCTGATGAAGCGAAGGCGGCGTTGTCGCGCGCGGGCCTTACTGTAACAGCGGAAGCCGGCGTCAGCTACAACCCGCTGATGGATATCTGGCGCATCGGCGACGATGTCAGCGTCAATTACATGTTGAGCGCGGTGAAGCCGTAAACGAAAAAACATAAAATTGGGGAGAGCCAGCAATGCAGTCCATTTTCCTTGCAGCCATTCTCGCCTTGCAGACGGCGCCGGAGCTGCCCGGCTATCGCACTGAATGCGAACCGGCGGTGCTTGAGGCCTGGAGCACGGGTTTTGACGAAAACGGCGCGGCTCAATCCAGTCATGACCGCGCCACGCAATATTGTTTTCATGACGGACGCGCCGATATCTCGGAATACCGGACCATCGGCCCGGCCGGCGCGCCGGTTTTCCATGGCGCCAGCATCACCATCTGGAACGAGGACCGCAGCCGCGGGCGAACGCTCTGGGTCATGGTCGGCGTGGACGGCTACACGGATATCAAGCTGCACTGGGACGGCGCCCGGCTCTTGGCGGAAGGCGAAGGTCACGATCCCGACGGCGTCTTCAAGGAAAAATGGGCGACGGATTTCCTGCGCGGCGGCGACCAGCATTTCGAAATGAGCCGCAGCTATGATGGCGGCGAGACATGGCGCACGCCGTTCAACATCATCGAATATTTGAAAACACTCGCAACGCCGCCGCCCCTCCCGCAAGAATGGTCGGCGCAATTCGCGCCTTTTGCATCGAGGCTGACGCCTGAAGACGGCATGATCTTCCTCGACGGAAACGCCTGGGGCCGGTTCGACACTGACAAAACAGGCGCGCCAACGGGCTTCAGCTTCGCATCGCTGGCGCCGAAAGATGGCGGCTGGGTCTGGCGGACGCTGACATGGAGCTTTGAAAAGGGCGTTGTCTCCGTTGAGGACGCCCCCCTGAACTGATCCGCGTCGCCATCGCCTAGTCTTGCGCTTTCTTCGTGTAGAGGCCGTCAAAAACCGTCGTCCAGCTTGCGCCGTCATCGGTCGACGTCTCCCAATGCTGGCGCACGCTGCCATCCTCATTGGGCGTCCAGGTGATCCGATTGATGGTGTCTGAGTCTGCAAGCTCTTTGTCAGACATCACCATGGCGCCGTCCTCAAGCCCGCCCTTGAGGTAAAGCGCGGCGCCGGCGTTCGACATCCATGTCTGATGCCAATGACCGTCATTAGTGTCATAGAAGTTGATGCTCATGCCGGTGAAGCCGCCCGCATCATACTGCTCCAGCACAACGCAACCGCCATGCTCGGTCGAAATCTTATTCGTCGCCGTCGAAGAACTTTGGCCAGCGGGCGTCACATCCCAGGTCCCGAGCCAGAAATCGAATTGGCGATATTCCGGATCGGTGCAGGGCGTCAGCGCCTCCACCACCGCGATAAATCTTTTTTCTTCTGCAAGCGGTTCGAATTCCGCCGTGTTCCGGACATAACCGCCCGGCACGCCGCCGGAT
>PAIP01000069.1 GCA_002704915.1 Parvularcula sp. | reverse complement strand
CCCCCATCCCCCGCTTCGCGGGTACTTCCCCCGTAAACGGGGGAAGAATTCATCATCCATCAGACTTTGCAGTTCCAACATCAAGATTCTGAATCTGTTTTTGGTTTAAATACCCAATTTGTAACGCCACCTGTGGTTTCTATGCTAACCGGATATTCCATAGTTATCTCGGCACGAAGTTGATCCGATTTTTGATAATTCTTGTTCTTACGTGCTTCATCGTACTCAGAAACTTTTTTGTCCAAAACTGACCGGTCTTCTATAGAAACGCCAAACTTCTTCCACTCAACAGGGTCTTCGTTGAAGAACCCCATCAGCCGGCCGGCGTCACGCAGCCGGGAAATCGCTTTTTGCTTCGCGTCGCCCTCAACCTGGCCGGCGATGTCGCGCAGTTCATGAAGGCCGGCGAAGGCTTCGGGCGTGTTGAGGTCGTCTTCCAGGGCCAACATGATGCTGTCCGGCGCAGCGCCTGTTTCTTCCGTAAACGGAATTTCCCCCAGGAGCCGGTAGAAGCGGTCGAGCTGTTTTTTCGACTGCTTCAAGAGTTCTTCGGTCCATTCCAGCGGCTGGCGGTAATGCGCCGAGAGCAGCGCCCAGCGAACGACCTCGCCATGCCAGTCTTTCAACAGGTCATGGGCGAGGACGATGTTGCCCAGCGACTTCGACATCTTGTCGGCGCCCATGCGGAGGAACCCGTTATGCATCCAGTAGCGGGCGAGCGGCGCGCCGTCATGAGCGCAGGCCGATTGCGCGATCTCGTTCTCATGATGTGGAAATCTGAGATCCTGGCCGCCGCCGTGAATATCGATGGTCTCGCCAAGCTCGCTCGCGATCATCACCGAGCATTCAAGATGCCAGCCCGGACGGCCGCGTCCCCATGGGCTGTCCCAGCCGGGCTCGCCCTCCTTCGACGGCTTCCATAAAACGAAATCCGCCGGACTTTTCTTGTAAGGCGCAACCTCGACCCGGGCGCCGGCGATCATCTCGTCGCGGTCCGCGCCGGAGAGCTTGCCGTATTCGGCGTAAGCATCGACGGAAAAGAGCACATGCCCCTCCGCCGCATAGGCCGCGCCCTTTTCTATAAGCCGCTCCATCATGGAAATCATCGGCCCAACATGACCCGTCGCCTTTGGTTCCAGATCCGGCCTGATGACGCCAAGGGCGCCCATGTCGGCGCGGTAAATCTCGGCGAATTTCTTGGTGATCGCGTCGATGGGGTCGCCCGTCTCCTGCGCGGCCTTGATGATCTTGTCGTCGATATCGGTGATGTTGCGCGCATAGACGACGTGATCGGCGCCGTAACGCGCGCGCAGCACTCGATAGAGAAGATCGAACGCCACCGCTGAGCGCGCATTGCCGATATGGGCGTAGCTATAGACCGTCGGCCCGCAGACATACATTGTCACCCGGTCCGGATCGGCGGGTTCGAACACACGCTTTTCTCGCGCCATCGAGTCGTAAATCGTCAGGGCCATGGGGGCGATCTTTCCTCTAGGCGCCGTTGCTAGCCGCGCCGGGCGGCGGAGGCAACAAGAAGGCGAGAAGAAGCTGCTTTCCCGGCGCGCCGAGACTGCTATGGTCGCGCACATGACTGTCAACGCCCCCTTCGCCGATCCAAAGTCCCTCAACGAGCCCGTGGAGGAAACGACGCGTTTCGCCCCGAAATTCGGGGCCGACGGCCTTATCACTGCGGTCGCAACCGATGCGGAAACAGGCCAAATCCTGATGCTCGCGCATATGAATGCGGAGGCGCTGGCGAAGACCATCAAGACCGGCGAGGCATGGTACTGGTCGCGCTCACGCGGGGAACTCTGGCGCAAGGGGGGAACCTCAGGCCATGTCCAGCGCGTCGTCGAAATCCGCACGGACTGCGACCAGGATGCGGTCGAACTTGTCGTCGAACAGACGGGTCCCGCCTGCCACACGGGGAGACGGTCCTGTTTCTACCGGACGGTGACGTCGGCAGGCGACCTAAAGATCAGGGATTAAAGAGCGGCGGCGAGAATATCTTCCGCCGCGCCTCGCGCGCTTTTGGCCACCGCCTCGCGGTCGCCAAGATGAGCCATCACGATAGCGCCTTCCTTTATCAGAAGGATGCGCCGGGAGAGCTCTTCCGGCTCCTTCGCGCCCGCTTCCCGTGCGAGCTTTTCGAAATAACCGAGCAGCAGTCTTTTATGTTCAGCCGCCGCTGAATGGATCGGATGCGCACGGTCCTGATATTCGGACGACGCCTTGATGAACATGCAGGAGCGGTATTCCGGTTCCGCAAACCATTCGCCGAGCGCATCGAAAACGGCGAGAAGCCGGCCCCTGGGACTCTCGGCAAGCGCCTCGACCCTGCGAATAAGCCAGTTACGGAACTGCTCGTCCCGCAAACGAAGGACGGCGAGGATCAGATCCTCCTTGGTCCGGAAATGCTTGTACATGGCGGTCTTGGAGACGCCCGTCTCCTTCGCCAGCGCATCCATGCCCATGGCGTGGAAGCCGCCGCGATAGAACGCCTTCAGGGCCTTCTGGACCAGTTCATCTCTCTTCGAAGCGCTCAAATCTGCGTTCTCCTATACCGATCGGTAAACTAGGAACCACAGGATGAATCTTCAAGCTGAAATGCACAAAGGATAAGCCTATCCTGACTATGAAAGCAGGATGAAAACCTTGGTTTCTGGCGCTCACGGAAAAGAGATCCGGCACAACATTGACAGATCAGTTATGGTTTGCCATCTTCACCGTAACAGATCGGTTACCCCTATGAGGACCAACGGAGAGATCCATGAAAACCACCCGCCCCACCTTTTACATGCGCCAGATCGATGATCTGGCCGTCGCCTTCAGCGCAGCAACCGGGCTCGTTCTTACGCTGGGCGTTGTCCTGCTGCTCGCCTTCACGCCGGAAGCGCGCCTCGCCCGCGGCCAGGCAAGCCCCGTGGAGATCGTCCAAACCACTATTCCGGCCCAAATTCCGGCAGCAGTGAACTAGAGGAATCGTCATGACCAAGCTCATCCCTCCCTTCACAGAAGAAACCGCCCGCGCGAAAATTCAGGCCGCCGAAGACGCCTGGAACAGCCGCGATCCGGAGCGAGTCTCCCTCGCCTATTCGGAAAACTCCGAATGGCGCAACCGCGACACATTCCTCAAAGGGCGCGAAGAAATCCGCGCCTTCCTTGCAGACAAATGGTCGAAAGAGCTCGATTACAAGCTCCGCAAGGAATATTGGGCGCATACGGATAATCGCATCGCCGTGCGGTTCGAATATGAGTCGCGCGATGCGGATGGAAACTGGAAACGCAGCTACGGCAACGAGATGTGGGAGTTCGATGCGGACGGCCTGATGCGCCGCCGCTACGCCAGCATCAATGATCAGCCCATTTCGGAAAATGACCGGCGCCTATAGCGCCATGCGAACAGCCAAAGGGAGGGAGAGCCCATGACGCGCGCCTTTTACGACATCGCCTTTACGCCCCGTGTTCTGGAAATGCAGAAAAAACAGGGGTCGGACAACGCCTATGCAAAATTTCTTGCGCCCGAAGCGCCGCCCAACGATGCGCTGACCGAAGCCGAAGCAGCGTTCATTCGCGCCCGCGACGGGTTTTATCAGGCGACAGTGTCGGAGACAGGCTGGCCTTACGTTCAGTATCGCGGCGGGCCCAAGGGATTTCTTCATGTGCTTGATGAAAAGACTCTTGCTTACGCTGATTTCAGGGGCAACCGGCAGTATCTTTCCGTCGGCAATCTCAGCGCTGATGACCGCATCGCGCTATTCTTCATGGACTACGCGAACCGCCGCCGGCTGAAGCTCCTCGGCCATGCGCGCACGGTGGACGCGGCGGACGATCCCGGTCTGATCGCACGCCTTTCAAAACCGGACTATCGTGCGACGCCGGAACGCGCGGTAATGATTGATGTCGCCGGCTATGACTGGAATTGCCCGCAGCACATCACCGAGCGCTATACCCGCGCGGAGATAGAAGAAGCCTTCGCGCCAACCCGTCAGAAGCTCGCATCGCTTGAAGCGGAAAACGCCAGCCTGAAGGCGGAACTTGCCGCTTACGCCGCGGGCGCGCGTTCATAAAATAGCGCTAGCCCATGCCGCCGACGCTGCGGCTGCGGCCATGGGCGCGGTGATCGAGCAGATGCGTGTGGATTGTAAGACCGAGCCACGCGCCATGAAAGACGACGCCCAGCGCCAGCATCATGACGCCCGGAAACGGCCCCACCGCCATGCGGTCCAGCAATTCACTGAACGAGGCGACTGGCGTCGGATGGATAACGATCTTGCCGCCATAGGCGATCGCCTGGAAACTGAAAATCCACATATAGTTGCGGCGAAGTCGCCGGCCCATCGCCCGCCAGAAACCGATATGATATTGCGGCGCAAGATAATCTTTGGCGAGCACGTCCTGCCATTCGCCGGGATCGGGCCGGGTGGAGCGGAACAGCATGGGCGCATAGAAATTCGTCTCGATCCAGCGGCAACGCGCGCGCCAGACATTGAAGAAGCGATAACGCCGCGATTCCAGAATCAGGAACATAGTGATGAGAATGCCCACCAGCAAAAGCGGCAGCGGCGAGGCGGCAGGGTTGGCGTACGTCACCGACAGGGCGATGCCAAGCGTCACCACCGACCAGTTTGTCGTATTATCGAGCCGTGTGCGCCAGATAGTGGAGCGGTAGACCTCGCCCCGATAAAGATGGGCGAGCGCGCCGATCTCGGAGGAATCGAGCTTGTTTCCCGTCCCGCCCGGCGGCGTTTCCCATTGCTCCCAGTCTTCTCTCATTGCCGGCATTGTCCGCCGTTCGGTCCAAGGTGACAAGCGCGGCGAGAGCGATTAGGCGGAAGCCATGACCGCCGCCACGACAACTGTTTCCTATCGGGACATCCTGCGCCTCGCCTGGCCGGCGTCCGTGGCGGCCTCTGTGACGCCGCTTCTCGGCGCTGTCGATGTCTGGGCGCTGGCGCAGTCGGCGCGGCCCCTCGACATCGCGGCGGTCGGCCTCGGCTCGGTGATCTTTTCCCTCGCCTATTGGACCTTCGGTTTCATCCGCATGAGCGTCGCCGGACTGACGGCGCAGGCGGCGGGGGCCGAAGACGAGAGCGAAGCCCGTGCAGCGCTTGTCCGCGGCGGCGTCATCGGCGCCGGCGTTGGCGTCATCCTTGTCCTCCTGCAGATTCCTGTGGGCCTCCTCGCCTTTCAGCTCCTCGGCACCGGATCGGAGGCGAGCGCCGAAACCCTTGAGCACGGGCGCGTTTATTTCGACATTCGCATATGGGGCGCGCCCTTCGCCCTCGCCTCCTACGCCGCATTCGGCTGGCTGACAGCGCGCGGACGCACAGACTTTCTGATGGCCGCGAGCCTTTTCATGACGATCCTCAATATCGGTCTCGATTACTGGTTCGTTGTCGGATTGAACTGGGGCGCAGCCGGCGTCGCCTGGGGAACGTTGACCGCCGAAATCGCCGGCTTTTTCGCCGCCATCAGTTTCGTTCTCCTGATCATGAAAAAACAAGGCGGCCTGACCGGCCACTGGCGGCCCGGCGAGTTCTGGAGGGCCGACCGCCTGCGCCGCACAGCCTCCATCAATATGGACATCTTCATCCGCACGCTGCTGCTTGCCTTTTCCTTCTCATGGTTCGTGCAGCGCGGCGGTGCTTTTGGGGATGTCACGCTCGCCGCCAATCAGGCGCTGTTGCAGCTCTTTCTTTTTACCGGCCTCGCCCTCGACGGCACGGCGATTGCGGCGGAAACGCTCGTCGGACAGGCCATCGGCGCGAAGGATCGCGAGGCTGGAAAGGCGCGCTACGCCGAAGCGGTGCGCAAGACCTTCATTCTCGCCAGCATCGCGGCTGTCGCTTTCACACTGTTTTACTGGATTGCGGGCGCGCCGCTCGCCGCCCTGCTGACGCCAGCGGGGCCGATCCGGAACGCGATGACGGAATATATGCCCTGGGTGGTCGTCAGCCCGTTGATCGTCGTTATCGGCTTTCAACTGGACGGGATTTTCATCGGCGCCACGCGCTCTCGGGAAATGCGCGATTCCATGATCATTTCCGCGCCGCTTTTTATCGCCGCCTCGATCTGGCTCGCCGGGCGGTGGGACAATCACGGGCTGTGGGCTGCGTTTTCCCTGTATTTCATTCTGCGCGCTGTCACGCTCGCCTTCTGGCTGCCGCGTTTACAGAACGACTTCCGCTAAAAAGGGCCGCCCGAACAAGGCGGCCCTCTCTAATCGCTAAAAAGCCAACTTAAGCGATTGCTTTTTTACGCCGTGACATACCCAACGCTCCGGCGCCGGCAAGGAACAACCATGCCGCGGCAGGCAAAGGCACTTCGGAAGGCGCAGTCGCGGCAAAACCGAAGCGTGCGCCGGTTAACGCATCCGGGTCCCCAAGATTGAAGACACTGTTCAACAAACTTGACGCCGCCGCCGTGAACAAAAGTTCAATCGTCGGATTGCTGAGGTCGAAAGGATCGCTGACCGAGGTCAAATCAAAGGAAAAGACCGGCGCATCGGCGACCATAGCGCCGGTGCTTGCCGAAACATCGGCTGAAATAGTTCCATTTGCCGGGTCGGAAATATCAATAAGGAAATTTTCCAGATCGACGAAAACAGAGCCTGCGGTAAGTCGAACGCCAGAATTCTCATGTTCAATCAGCCCGGCGCCCAGATTGCCACCAGTAATGGGGAATGACAAATATCCCTCGCTGGTTGTGCCGGCGTCTCCAAGCAGAGAGGGGGTCAAACCTGCTGAATCGAAATCGAAAGTCGGTTCAACGACGGTTTGACCAACGAGCACTGCGGCGTTTGCCGCTGTTACAGGTACAAAGAGAGCCGTGAGGCCAATAAAGGCCGTCAGAACTCTTCGGATCATGTTTCTTCTCCGTAATTTCAATGAAAAATGAAAAACGCAACTGTCCGTATTAAACACGGGAAAAACAGCAAAGTCGCATTCCGCACTTCAGAGGATGCGAAGAGATTTCAGATGCTTACAAGCAAGTCGCCGAAATGTGATGGAATGTTATTGCGCGCCCGCGCCCACGGCTTCGTCAATAGTCGTAAAACCATCCGCATTGAGAAAAGACGGCAGCTCTTTCAGAATTCGTGACGGCAGCCCCGGCCCTTCATAGACGAGCGACGTGTAAAGCTGGACCAGCGAGGCCCCGGCGAGAATTTTTTCATAGGCGTCGCGCGCCGTCGACACGCCGCCGACGCCAATCAGCGGAACGTCCTTTCCAATGATGCGATAGAACTCACGCAACAGCGCCGTCGACATGGTGAAAAGCGGTTGACCCGAAAGCCCGCCTTTTTCACTCGCCGCACTGCTGCGCAAATTCGGAGCGCGCGCAATCGTCGTATTAGAGATGATCAGCGCGTCAAGCTCCATCGCCTTCGCCACATCAGCGATATCCGCCTTGTCTTCATCGGCGAGATCCGGCGCGATCTTTAAAAACACCGGCGTTCCCGCCGCCGCCGCATCGCGCGCCGCGAGAACCCGCCGCATCAATTCCTCAAGCGTCGATTTCCCCTGCAGCGCGCGCAGGCCCGGCGTGTTGGGCGAAGAAATATTGACCGTGAAGAAGTCCACGAGCCCGGCAAGCGTTATTACGCCTTGCACATAGTCTTCCGTACGATCTTCCGAATCCTTATTGGCGCCGAGATTGACGCCGACAATGCCGCGCCTTTCGCGCGCCTTCAGCCGCGCCGCAACGGCGTCAAGTCCGTCATTGTTAAACCCGTAACGATTGATGACGCCTGCATCGGCGCGCAACCGAAAAACCCGGGGGCGCGGATTGCCCGGCTGCGGGCGCGGCGTCACGGCGCCCACCTCGACGAAACCGAACCCCATATCAAGCGCGGCGTTCGGCGCTTCCGCGTTCTTGTCGAAACCGGCGGCGAGACCCAGGGGGTTGGGAAAGGAAATGCCGGCGACATCGATGGCAAGGCGCGGCGTTTCGAGATCGACCTTCGGCCCCAAGCCGGCCTTCAGTATACGGATCGTCAGATGATGGGCCGTCTCCGCATCGAGCGCGCCCATGGCCATGGCGCCGAGCCCCGCCAGGAAAATCGGCGTTCTCACTGATCTCCTCCGAAGGAAAACGCCGCGCCGTTCGGCTCCAACCGGATGGCCTTTCGCACATGGCTCGACAGGAGATCGCCATGATAATGGGGAAAGGCCTCGCCGCGCTTGGGCGCAAGCTCGAACTTCACCTTGTCGGCGATTGCGGCGAGAGGAATTTCAAGCGCCACCAGATCGGTCGCCCCAGCGAAGTGAAGCCGCGCCGTTTTTAACGCCTGTTCACGCGTCGACAGATGGAAATATCCGTCTTTCACATCGATATCGCGCCGCGGCAGGGCGCCGGTTTCTTGCGCCTGTCGCCATTCTTCGGCGCTGGCGAGACGATAGACAAATTCAGGGGTGTTTTCGATCATGGGCGCCTGCCTACCCCGCCCCGTCCCGCCGGTCCAGACGGATCAGGAGAGATGAGCACGCTGGACAGCGCGCGGCAACCAAGGACAAACTGCGCGCCCATGAACCCCATGCGCATTCTTTCCGGCCTTGCCTTCGCAGCCGTCGCCGGCGCCGCGTCCTTTGTCGCAGGACTGCCTGAACCCATTATCGCCACCATCGCCATCACGGCGCTGACCGCCTTCTGGTGGGTGAGCGAGGCGCTGCCGATCCCGGCGACCTCGCTGGTTCCGTTTGCGCTGTTTCCGCTGGCGGGCGTTCTCGACCAGCGCGAGGCGGCCGCCGCGCTCGGCTCATATGTCATTATACTCCTGATGGCGTCTTTCATGCTGTCGAAAGCGCTGGAACGCTCCGGCGCCCATGAGCGGCTCGCGCTTTATATGATCAAGCTGGTCGGCGGGTCGGGCCGCCGGCTGGTGATCGGCTTCATGGTCGCCGCGGCGGTTTTGTCCATGTGGATATCCAACACCGCGACCACCCTGATGCTCGCCACTATGGCCCTCGCGATCCTGACGCGCACGGACGATCCGAAGCTCGGCCCTGCGCTGCTGCTCGGCATCGCCTACGCCGCCTCCTTCGGCGGCACCGCGACGCTGATCGGCACGCCGCCAAATCTTATTTTCGCCGACAACTACCTGCGCGCGACAGGCGAGGAATTTTCTTTCCTGCACTGGATGAGCATCGGCCTGCCCATCGTCGTCATCGGCGTTCCCGTTATGGCGCTCTGGCTGACCCGCTCCCTTGGCGGCGTCAGAACGCCGGAACTTTCCGATCCGGGCCCATGGCGCACGGATGAAAAGCGAACCCTTATCGTCTTCGCGGTGGCGATCCTTTTATGGGTGACGCGGATCGAACCGTTCGGCGGCTGGTCCGGGGCCCTCGGCATGGAAAACGCGGGCGATTCCACCGTGGCCGTCTTCGCTGTCATTCTCATGTTTCTCGTGCCCAACGGAAAGGGAAGCGCCCTGCTCGACTGGAAATCGGCGGGCGACATCCCTTGGGGCATGCTGCTGTTGTTCGCCGGCGGCATCTGCATCGCCAGCGCCTTCCGGGCGAGCGGACTTGATGTGCTGATAGGCGATCAGTTGGCAGGGCTGACACGCGCGCCCTTGTTCCTCACCATGCTTGGCTTGTGCCTTTCCGTGACCTTCCTCACCGAAGTGACGTCGAACACCGCCACGGCGAACTTGCTGATGCCGATTCTCGCCGCCGTCGCCGCCGGCGCAGGACTGAAACCGGAGCTCTTGATGATCCCGGCGGTTATCTCCTGCTCCTGCGCCTTCATGCTCCCCGTGGCGACCGCGCCCAACGCCATCATTTACGGCACCCAGCGCATCTCCATCGCCCGCATGGCGCGTGAAGGCTCGGCGCTGAACGTCATTATCGCCTTTCTCGTCTCCAGCATGTGCTGGATGATGCTGCGATGAGTGTTTTTCTCGCAGGCGTCGCTTACTTCGCTTCGGTGTTCGCTGTAGGCTTCCTGTTGGGATCTCTGCGCGTGCTCATTCTTGAACCAGCACTGGGCCCGCTCGCGGCGGTGCTTATTGAGACGCCTTTCATCCTGAGTGCAAGCTGGCTGCTCTGCGGCTATTGGGTGCGCCGCTTCGCCGTGGCGGCGGCAACGGCCCCGCGCCTTCTTATGGGATTTTCCGCCTTCGGATTCTTGTTGCTGGCCGAGTTCATCCTTGGCGAGTACGGCTTTGGCCGAAGCCTCTCCGAACAGCTATCCGCCTACAAAGAGACGCCCGGCGCACTCGGCCTCGCCGGGCAAATCCTCTTCGGACTGTTTCCGCTTTTTCAGGCGCGCATCGTCGAAAAGTAACTTACGACGCCTCGTCGAGCGTCATGTGACGGGCGCGTGCCGCGTGATCGATCGCCTGCGCGCCTTCATCGGATACTTTCAGCGCCTCGCGAATGAGCTCAAGCACCCGGATTTCCGTGACGTCGAGATTTTCATCCGCCGTCACCACGTCGACGACCGCCGCATAGGCGGTTTCGCCCAAATGATCCGGCAGGGCTTTCGCCGCCGATTCCAGAACCTTGTGCAACCCGCCCTCGGACGACATCAGCGCGCCGCAGGCCTCCGCCGTCTCCACAAGCCCCGCCTCGTCCGCATCGGAAAAGAGCGGAAAAGAGCGCACGACCCGGCCGATGGTGCGAAGCTCCTCATCCTTGATAGCGCCATCGGAGGCCGAGGTCATGACCATCAGATAGATCACCGCTTCCTGCGGCGTGAGGCTGACGAGACTTCCGGCCATGAATGGGGCTCCTTAGAATATGGCTGTCCGAGAATTGGGCGGACCCTAGCGGCGCGACCGGAAAACGGCAACCGCGAGGTTAGCGGCAATTGACCTGCCGCCGCGCCGCGTTAAACCTCCGCCTCTCTTTTAACGCCGAAAGCAACGCCATCATGACCGCCCTCCAGATCAAGAATTTCACCGCCGAAGACGCCGCCGCGGCCAAAAGCTGGCCGTTTCAGGAAGCCAGATCCCTGATCAAGCGTCTCGACAAGGTGAAAAAGGATGGTCCGATCGTGTTCGAAACCGGTTACGGCCCCTCCGGCCCGCCCCATATCGGCACCTTCGGCGAGGTGGCGCGCACCACCATGGTGCGCCGCGCCTTTGAATTGCTGACGGGGCGGGAGACGCGCCTCATCGCCTTTTCCGACGACATGGACGGCATGCGGAAAGTCCCGCCCCATGTCCCGAACCAGGAACTCTTGAACGGCTATCTGCAAAAGCCGCTGACGGTCGTGCCAGACCCATGGGGCGAACATGAAAGCTTTGCGCATCACAACAACGCCAAGCTTCGCGCCTTTCTCGACCAGTTCGGCTTCGAATACGAGTTTATGTCCTCCACCGAGTGCTATCGCAGCGGCATGTTCGACGACACGCTGATCCGCGTTCTTGAACGCTACGATCAGGTGATGGAGATCATCCTGCCGACGCTGGGTGAAGAACGCCGCGCGAGCTATTCGCCAATCCTGCCGATCTCACCGAAGACGGGACGCGTTCTTTACGTTCCCATGCTCGAGATCGATGCGAAAAAGGGCGAAGTCGTTTTCGAGGATGAAGACGGCGAGAAAACCCGCATGAGCGTCGCCGGCGGCGCGGCGAAGCTGCAATGGAAAGTCGACTGGGCCGGACGCTGGCATGCGCTCGGCGTCGATTACGAAATGTCGGGCGAAGACCTGACGGAATCGGTGCGTCTGTCGAACCGGGTCGTCAAAGCGCTCGGCGCAGAACCGCCCGCGGGCTTCAACTATCAGCTCTTTGTCGACGAACAGGGCAAGAAGATTTCCAAGACCAAAGGCAATGGCATCACCATCGAGGAGTGGCTCACCTACGCCTCGCCGGAAAGCCTGTCGCTTTACATGTTCCAGAATCCGAAATCGGCGAAGAAGCTCTATTTCGACATCATCCCGAAAACGGCCGACGAATACTGGACGCATTTGGAGAAATATGGCGATCAGGAAGGCGCGAAGGCTCTCGACAACCCGGTCTGGCATATTCACGAGGGCAAGCCGCCGGCGGTGCTGCCGCCGGTGAACTTCGCCATGCTGTTGAATCTCGTCAGCGCCGCGGGCGCGGCGGACGCCGCCGTCTTGCGCGGCTTTATCCGCAAATATCGCCCTGACGCCACGGAAGAAGAGTTCGCTGCCGCCGACGCCATGCTCGTCTATGCGGAGCGCTATTTCCTGCGCTTCATCCAGCCGACGAAAAAATTCCGCACGCCTTCGGACAAGGAACGGGCGGCGCTGGAGATGTTGTCGGCGCGGCTGAAAGAAATCGGCGAGGACGGCTCCGAAGACGATTACCAGACGGCTGTTTTCGACGCGGGAAAGGCTCAGGACTTCGAAAACATTCGCGACTGGTTCAGGGGCCTTTACGAAGTTGTCTTCGGCCAGGAAGCAGGCCCGCGCATGGGCCCCTTCACCAAGATTTACGGCGCAGGAGCAACAGCGAAACTGATCGATGACGCGCTGGCGCGCTAAGAGACGCGAGACCGCGCCCTCTCGCAACCATTAAAAAAGAGGAGTGTTCTTCAGCGTCATGACGACAGGTTTGAAGATTATTGCGCTTCTCATGGCCGCCGCGATCATCATCGCGCCCGCCAGCGCACAGGACCCGGCGCCGGCGGATCCCGCCCCCGTCATCGAAACCGCGCCGCCGGGCGCAGGCGACGCCGAGATCGCCGCACGCATTCACGACATCTTTGCCGAGATCGACTCGCTGCAACGGGTGGAGGCATCGGTCGCATCGGGCGTCGTCACGCTTTCCGGCACAACACAAACAGCGGACGCCGCCGCCCGCGCCGAGGCAATCGCGGCGCGCATCAATGGCGTCGTCACCGTCGAGAATGAAATCGAACGGGATGTTTCAGTCTCGACCCGCCTGACGCCCGCGGCGGGACAGGCGGAGACATTTTTCCGTGATGCGCTGCGCTCCTTGCCGCTCATTCTCCTCGCTCTCGCCATGTTCGCCGCCATCGCCGCTTTTGGCTGGCTGCTATCTTCATGGCGCTGGCTTTGGCGGCATATCACGCCAAACGCCTTTATCGCGGAGCTTGCCGCCTCGACCTTTCGCGGTCTTTTCTTCATTCTCGGCGCCGTTGCAGCCTTAAGCCTTCTCGATGCGACGGCGCTGCTCGGCGCGTTTCTCGGCGCCGCCGGCGTTATTGGCCTCGCCGTCGGCTTCGCCGTGCGCGACACGATCGAGAACTACATCGCCTCGATCATGCTGTCCCTGCGCCAGCCTTTTCGTCCCAACGATCACGTCGTAATCGACAACAAGGAAGGCCGGGTCATCCGCCTCACCTCGCGGGCGACGATCCTGATGACCCTCGACGGCAATCATTTGCGCATTCCGAACGCCAGCGTCTTTAAAGCGGTGATCCTCAACTACACCCGCAATCCGGAGCGCCGTTTCGATTTCGAACTCGGCGTCGACGCCGATGACGATCCGATCGCCGCTATCGAGACCGGCATCGAGGCCATGAAATCCCTCGATTTCGTTCTGAAAGAGCCACCCCCTCTCGGCTTTATAAAGGTCGTTGGCGATTCCAACATTGTCATCTTCTTCGCCGCCTGGATCGACCAGCGCCAGGCGGATTTTGCAAAATCGCGCAGCCTCGCCCTTTCGGCCGCTAAAGACGCCCTTGAAGACGCCGGCTTCGCCCTGCCCGAACCCATTTATCGCCTGCGGTTTGACGAAAAGGCCCCGCCAATCCTGAAAGAGACGGCGGCGGCGACCGTCACCACCGAAGAGGCCGGCCCCGAAAAACCGAAGAAGCGCGAACGCGCAGCCCCTGCGGCGGCGCAGGACGTCGCCCCCGACACCCACCTTGAAGAAAAGGTGGAGGAGGAGCGCCGCGAGGAGCCGCAGGGCGACCTCCTTTCCCCCAATGCCCCGGTGGAGTAATCGGCAAAATAATTCGACGGAAAGCCCGGCGCAGCGCTAAGCTCGCCCCATGTGTTTTTCCGCCGCCGCCAGCTTCACCGCAGCCGCCATCATCGGCGGCGTCGGCGCAGCGACGCTGGCGCAAAAACCGAAAGCAAAAGATCTCGCCTTCGCCGCAATCCCCGTTATTTTCGCCGCCCATCAGGCGATCGAAGGCGCGATCTGGATGACGCTTCACCACGGCGGCGTCCCTTACGCGCTGATCGTCGCCTATCTCATGATCGCGCAGGTTCTCTGGCCGAGTTATATTCCATTGAGCGTCATCCTGATGGAGCGCGGACGCCGCCGCCCCGGTCTCTGGGTGTTGCTGGCCGCCGGCCTTTTCGTCTCGGGTGCGCTCGCGCTTATTCTGGTCAATCACCGTTACAGCGTCACCGCCATATCGGACGGCCTGCGCTACGCTACGGATCATGAATTCGAATATCGCCTCTTGGGTCTTTATCTTATTGCGACGACGGCGCCCTTATTCCTGTCTCGCTACCGCTATGTCGTTGCGTTTGGCGGAGCGACGCTTTTGGGCGCTATCGTCACGGTCGTCGCCTTTTATTTCGCCGCCGCCTCGGTCTGGTGCTTTTTCTCAGCCCTCGCGAGCGTTCTCGTTTTCCTGCATTTCCGGCGAAACCGGCGCGAACGACCAGTTTCCGAATCCTCAACGAATATTGAAGCTGCGTAAAATTTTTGGCAGCCGGCGCGTGAAAGCGCTAACGCCCTGCACAGCGCCGACAAACAACATGGCTTGATTGGCAGAAGCTTCCAATAAAGCACATGCCGCACAATTGCGGGCTTTAACTTCACGACTCAAATTGCGGCGACAATTAGGCTGGTCGTTTCGCGTTTTTACTGTCGCGCCCTTATCCAATCGATGTTATATTATTCGGCAATCGAGTCAAAAAAACGAAATGTTAGGGACCCTTCGGTAACCTTCATTCGCGCGGCTTTCTGGCGTGCGTTGTATGTAGAGTTTTGTATTGGGGACGGGGCGGTAAAAACAACAAGGCGGCGGTTTTATAGCGGCGGGCGAAATGACGGGAAGCAATCACAAAGAAGCGAAAAGAATGGCCGGGCGCCATGCTTGCTTCATGAGGAAAGCGACCCATATCTTTTGCACTGAGCCAATAGAACCGGAAAAGGCGCCGGGAGATGAAATCGCCGTTGCTGGCGGCGAAGTTGCGTAGTGCGAGCGGGGGGCGCTGGTTTGGCCAGCGCCTTTTTTAATACAAAAATCGCGGGCGGGCCTCCCCGCGATCTGAGCGAGTGAAAAGTGAGCGTGCGATCATGACCGACCAAAGCCTCGATGTCTTTGATGTTTTTACCGAGAGCTACACCAAGCTGAAACAGGAGGCGATGAGCCTGCGCGACTACCTGCTCGCGGCGCGCGACGATGCTATGCTTTACGCCTCACCGGCGGAGCGCATGGTCAAAGCCATCGGCGAACCGAAGCTGGTCGACACTTCGAAAGATCCGCGGCTTGCCCGCATCTTTTCAAACCGCACCATCCGCCATTATGAAGCCTTCGAAGGTTTCTACGGCATGGAAGACACGATCGAGCGCATCGTCTCCTTCTTCCGGCACGCGGCGCAAGGCCTCGAAGAAAAGCGCCAGATCATCTATCTCCTCGGCCCTGTGGGCGGCGGAAAATCCTCGCTCGCCGAACGCCTCAAAGACCTGATGGAGGTCCATCCGATTTACGTCCTGAAAGCCGGCAACGAAATCTCGCCGGTATTCGAAAGCCCGCTCGGCCTGTTCCAGTCGGAAGAGCTGAAGAGCCTTCTCGGCGACAAATACGGCATCGAGAAGCGCCGTCTTACGGGCCTGATGAGCCCGTGGGCGGTCAAGCGCCTCGACGAATTCGGCGGTGACATTTCGAAATTCGAAGTCGTGCGCATCTTCCCGTCGAAGCTGCGCCAGCTCGCCATCGCCAAAACGGAACCCGGCGATGAAAACAATCAGGACATCTCGGCGCTAGTCGGCAAGGTCGATATCCGCAAGCTTGAGCATTTCTCCCAGGACGACACCGACGCCTATTCCTATTCGGGCGGTCTCTGCCGCGCTAACCAGGGCCTTCTGGAATTCGTCGAGATGTTCAAGGCCCCGATCAAGGTGCTGCACCCGCTCCTGACCGCAACGCAGGAAGGCAATTATGTGGGCACCGAAGCGCTCGGGCCCATTCCCTTCAGCGGCGTCATCCTCGCCCACTCCAATGAAAGCGAGTGGCAGGCCTTCCGCAACAACAAGAATAACGAAGCCTTCCTCGACCGCATCAATGTGATCAAGGTGCCCTACTCCTTGCGCGTGACGGAAGAGCGGCAGATCTATGAAAAGCTGCTGGCGAGCTCGGAATTGAGCGAAGCGCCCTGCGCGCCGGAAACCCTCGACCTTCTTTCGCGCTTTTCGGTGCTGACCCGCCTGCGCGAGCACGAAAATTCGAACCTTTATTCGAAGCTCAGGGTCTATGACGGCGAAAAGCTGAAAGACACGGACCCCAAAGCCAAGACCATGCAGGAATATCGCGACGCCGCTGGCATCGACGAAGGCATGGACGGCATTTCGACCCGCTTCGCCTACAAGGTGTTGTCGGAAACCTTCAACTTCGACACGGATGAAGTGGCCGCCGATCCGGTGCATCTCATGTATGTGCTGGAAAACGCCATCAAGCGCGAGCAATTCCCCGACGAGACCGAGAAGCAATATCTCGATTTCATCAAGTCGGAGCTGTCCCAGCGCTATGCGGAGTTCATCGGCAAGGAAATCCAGAAAGCCTATCTCGAAAGCTATGCGGAATACGGCCAGAACCTCTTCGACCGTTATATCTCCTATGCGGACGCCTGGATCGAGGATCAGGACTTCAAGGACCCCGACACCGGCCAGCTTCTCGACCGCGCGACGCTTGACGCCGAGCTTTCGAAGATCGAAAAGCCGGCGGGCATCGCCAACCCGAAAGACTTCCGCAACGAAGTCGTCAAATTCGCGCTGCGCGCCCGGGCGAACAATGAGGGCATGAACCCGAAATGGACGTCCTATGAGAAACTGCGCAATGTCATCGAAAAGCGCATGTTCTCGCAAGTTGAGGACCTCCTGCCGGTCATCTCCTTCGACTCCAAGAAGGATTCGGAGACCGAGGCCAAACACGAGAACTTCGTCAGCCGCATGGAGGAGCGGGGCTATACGCCGCGTCAGGTCCGCCGGCTCGTCGAATGGTATATGCGCGTTAACAAGGCCGGTTAAGGGAGGGATTAGGTGTTAGGTTTTAGGGATTAGAGGCTTTACAGTCTCCCCTAATCCCTGACCCCCAACCCCTAAAACCTCTTATGAACAGTTTTCACTTCATCGACCGGCGCAAGAATCCCAAGGGCAAGTCCCTTGGGAACCGTCAGCGCTTCCTCAAACGCGCCAAGGCGCAGATCAAGGAAGCGGTGAACAAAAGCTTGCGCGAGCGGTCCATGAAGGAGATCGACAAGGGCGAGAAGATCACCATTCCGTCGAAATCGACGGCGGAGCCGCGCTTTTCCCATGACCGCGACAAGGGCGCGCGCGAAGCCGTCCATCCCGGCAACAAGGAATTTTCCGCTGGCGACAAGATCAAGAAACCGCCCAAGGGCGCAGGCCGCGGCAAGGGCAAGGAAGCGAGCGATAGCGGCGAGGGCGAGGATTCATTCCAGTTCACCCTGACCCAGGACGAGTTTCTCGACATCTTTTTCGAGGACCTCGAACTCCCCAATCTCGTCAAGCGCTCCTTAAAAGAGATCAAATCCTACGCCTATAAGCGCGCGGGGCTGACCGTCGCCGGCTCGCCCACCAATATGAATCTGATCCGCACCATGCGGAACGCCCATGGCCGGCGCCTGGCGCTGAAGCGCCCGTCGACAAAGGAAATGAACGAGCTGAAAGAGCGGCTTTTCGAGCTTGAGAAGATTGCAAGCCCGTCTGAGGAGGAAATCGCGGAGAAAAAAGCGATCCTCGAAAAGCTTGAGGGCATGGAAAAGCGCCGCCGCTTCACGCCCTATATCGATCCGCTGGATCTGCGCTTCAACGCCTATGAGCCGACGCCGGTGGAGACGACCGCCGCGGTCATGTTCTGTCTCATGGACGTCTCCGGCTCCATGGGCGAGCGCGAGAAAGACCTCGCCAAGCGGTTCTACATGCTGCTCTATCTCTTCCTCAAACGCCGCTATGAGCGCGTCGAGGTCGTTTTCATCCGCCATACGCACCACGCCGAGGAAGTGGACGAGGAAACCTTTTTCTATTCGCGCCAGTCCGGCGGCACGGTGGTCTCGACCGCGCTTGAAAAAATGCTGGAGGTCCAGCGCGACCGCTTCCCGGCCCATGAATGGAACATCTATGTGGCGCAGGCTTCTGACGGCTTCACCCAGTCCGGCGACGCCAAGCGCTGCGTCGAGATGCTCGGCGAAGAGGTGATGCCGATTTCGCAATATTACGCCTATATCGAAATTCTCGACGAGCGCGAGCTGGAAGTCTTTTCGGACGCCGATTCAGGCGCGGAACTCTGGCGCGCCTATCGCTCTTTCGCGCCGCAATGGCCGAACTTCGCGCAGACGCGCATCGCGCGCCCTCAAGATATCTTCCCGGTCTTCCGCGAGCTTTTCGCGCGAGACAAGAAGGAGGCGGCGTGACAAGCCCGACCGCCATGGACTTCTTGCTGCCAACTTTGGCGGCTTTATTGCTCACAATCATTTGGGCGCTAATGGTATTTTGGCCCACCTATCAAATAGCAAAGCGGATAAAACAAAAGTGGTTTGCATCGCTAGTAGGCACACTTGCGTTCTTGGTTGTTATGATTGGCGGACTTTTGTTTGGTGCTTCCTCGTGGGCGGTCTATTGGGCGGGGTTCAAAGGCGTCGATATATCTGCAACACGAGAGCCTATGGGTTCACTGGAAGTGATTCTTGATCCTGGCGTTTGGGCAATTCTGACACCAATAATCGTCCCCATGCTGGTGCTAATGCCAATTGCCGTCCGGTGGAAAAAAGCCGGTGCAAAGATCGGAGTTAGTTGGTCATGAGCGCAACAGCCGAAAAACTCCCCCTCATCTACAACGAAGCCGACTGGGATTTCGAAACCCTGAAGCGCGCCTATGACGCAATTGAGGATATCGGCCTCAATGATCTCGGCCTCGATGTCTATGCGAACCAGATCGAGATCATCTCGTCGGAACAGATGCTCGACGCTTACTCAAGCCACGGCATGCCGCTGATGTACAAGCACTGGTCCTTCGGCAAGCATTTCGCCCGCGACCAGATGAACTATCAAAAGGGCTATTCCGGTCTCGCCTATGAGATCGTGATCAATTCGAACCCCTGCATCGCCTATCTCATGGAAGAAAACACCATGACCATGCAGGCGCTGGTGATGGCGCATGCCTGTTTCGGCCATAACCACTTTTTCAAGAACAACTATCTCTTCCGGCAATGGACGGACGCGGACGGCATCCTGCCCTATCTCGACTTTTCGAAAAAATACATCGCGAAATGCGAAGACGAATATGGCGCCGAAGAGGTGGAAGCCGTGCTCGACGCCGCCCATTCGCTGATGGATCAGGGCGTTTTCCGTTACAACCGCCCGCCGCGCCTTTCCGACGCCGACCGGCTGGCGCGCATCGCCGCCCGCATCAAGCACGAAGAAACGAATTTCAACGATATCTGGCGCACGCTCCCCAATTCGGAAGAACCCGAAGACGAAAAGGAAGAACGTCAGGCGGAAGTCAGGAACATCCAGCTTCCCGAAGAAAACCTTCTTTATTTCATCGAGAAAGCCTCGCCGATTTTGCGTCCGTGGCAGCGGGAGATCGTCCGCATCGTGCGCAATATCGGACAGTATTTCTATCCGCAGAAACAGACCAAGGTGATGAACGAAGGCTGCGCCACGTTCGTCCACCACTACATCATGAACGAGCTTTACAATCGCGGCCAGATTTCCGAAGGCGCGATCATGGAGTTCCTGCACTCGCACTCCTCCGTCGTCTTCCAGCCGGAATTCGACGATCCGCGCTATTCAGGGATCAATCCTTACGCGCTCGGCTTTGCGATGATGGAAGACATCAAGCGCATCTGCGAGGACCCATCAGGCGAAGACCGCGAATGGTTTCCCGACATCGCCGGCTCAAATGACTGGCGCAATGTCCTGAAAGACGCCTGGGCGAATTACCGCGACGAGAGTTTCATTCTGCAATATCTCTCCCCCACGGTGATGCGCCATTTCCGCATGTTCGCCATCGGCGATGATTCCGAACAGAGCCATGTGGAGATCGAGGCGATCCATGACGACCGCGGTTTCCGCAAGGTGCGCCAGGCGCTTAGCGCTATGTATGATCTCGGCATGCATGAGCCGAACATTCAGGTCGTCGGCGCCGATCTCGAAGGCGACCGCACGCTCCAGCTTCGCCACACGGTCCATAACGGCCGCAAGCTGAACGAAAAAACCGCGGCTGCGGTCCTCACCCATATTGAAACCCTGTGGGGCTATGAGGTGACCATGGACGAGGAAGATGCGTAAGCGCTTTTAAGTTATTATTATCACGCTTTTCGGATTTAAGCGAAAAACCAGCTAACGTCGAAAATTAGCTTTAGTACGCATAAGTATCTACGAATTCCTGTGAATAGGTTTCCCTTTGGCCGACTCATTCAACGTACGCCTCGTAAAACATTTTGAGAAAGTAGCGCTAGTTCTCAAGGGAGAGCTGGAAGCTGCCGAGGTGTATCCACACATGGGCAATCGAGGAGAAGATCGCGAAAACAAATATCTCGACTTTCTTTCACGCTACATACCCTCGTCATGCAACATACACAGTGGCGGCTCGATCTTTGATGCAGATGGGAATGCCAGCAAACAGATTGACGGAATTATTACCGCAGGTGATTCTCCTATTTACGACTTGCGAAACACGCGCGGCAACGAGATTGCGCATGCTTCAATTGAAGGCTGTCTCGCGGCGATAAGCTGCAAGTCGACGCTTGCAAAGACAGACCTATATGACGCCCTCGACAACTTGGCCTCTATCCCGCCAACGCCACCTGCGACGGATCGGATGATTTCCGGCCTGAACTTACTCTATTATCAGCACTGGCCATTAAAAATTGTTTTTGCTCAAAAAGCCGGCAGCTCACTTGAGACCATATATGAAAATGTAAAACTCTTTTATCAAGAGAACCCATCGATACCGGCCGAACGACGCGTCGAGATCATTCATATTTTGGGCGAAAATCTAATTATGAAGCGAGTGACAATGAGTGGACTCGTCGATTTCAGCGGCACTCCTGTCGAACCCGGAGAATATGGTCTCATTCGCCGCCCATCAGATGCACTTTCGCTTCTCCTGACTCTTTCACATATCCAGAACCACGTTAAGTGGGCGAAGTTTATCGCATTCGATTATGATCGACACCTCAACAACATGCTGATCGAAGATGAATATGAGAATTTTGGCATTGAGATGCCTGATGACTTGAGAAGGGCCTTGATTGAAACTGCGAAAAAAAGAATCAAAGAACGGTCTGCCGAAAACGGAACGCGACCTTCGGAAGATAGCACAAAGGGATCAAACACCGACGGGAGTGCTTGATTCCTTCTTCAAACGTGCAAACCTAATCAGAATTGACAAAAGATGTAACTAGTCGCCTTTATCCCGGCCGAAATTCGGCGCGGCGCTTTCCTGGCCTGCTTCGACAATCGCCTTGCGCAGCCCGCGCACGCGAGTGAAGGCGTCTTCAAGCGCCTTGCCGTCGCCCCAGCGGATGGCGCGCTGCATGACCGCGAGCTCTTCCGAAAACCGGCCCAGCACTTCCAGCACGGCGTCCTTGTTGGTCAGGAACACATCGCGCCACATGATCGGATCGGACGCGGCGATGCGCGTAAAGTCGCGAAAACCGCCGGCGGAATATTTCACCACTTCGCCCTGCGCCACCGATTCAACATCGTCCGCCGCGCCAACGAGGGTGAAGGCGATGAGGTGCGGCAGGTGGCTGGTGACGGCGAGCGCCAGATCGTGATGGCCCGCATCCATGATCTCGGGCCTTGCCCCGACCGACGTCCATAACGCGGCGGCTTTCTCCACTGCCGCCTTATAGGCCTCATCCTCGCGCGGGGCCGGCGTCAGGATGCACCACCGGTCCCGAAAGAGCGACGCAAAGCCCGCTTCAGGCCCTGACTGCTCAGTGCCCGCAACGGGGTGGCAGGGCACGAAATGAACCCGCTCAGGCATGGCCTTGGCGGCTTCCACCGCAACGCCTTTCACCGAGCCCACATCGATGATGAGCGCGCCGTCCTCCGCCGCTTCGCCAAGTTCTTTCGCCACCGCGCCAATGGCGCCCACGGGCGTCGAAACCACAATAAGGTCCGCGCCTTTAACGCCCTTGGCGAGGTCGGTTTCGCCGCTGTCGATAACGCCGAGTTTTTGCGCGCGGGCGATGACATCCGCATCGCGGTCAACGCCGACAATTTCATCGACAAGCCCGCGCTCGCGCAGAGCGCGCGCAAGCGACGAACCGATAAGCCCGACTCCGATAACTGCGGCGCGCTTGAACTTCACTTTGTCAGTCACGAGAGAATTTCTTTTCCAGAAGCTCGATGAATTTGCGGTTTCCCGCTTTCGGGCCGACACTGACGCGCAGATATTGCGGCAATCCGTAAGCGCCCATCTCGCGCACAATGACGCCATTCGCCTTCAGATAGGACTGAACGTCGTCGGCGTTATGGCCCGGCTCTTCAGGAAACTTCACGAGTATGAAATTGCCGTAGCTCGGCACGAAGTCGAGACCGAGACCGCCCAACTGCTGTTGCAGATAATCGCGCTCGGCGCGGTTATAGGCGAGATTTTCTTGAACGAAGTCCTGATCCTCGACCGCCGCGATCCCCGCTTCCTGGGCGGCCATAGCGACATTGAAGGGTCCGCGAATACGGTTCAACACATCCGCAATTGCGAAGGGACAATAAGCCCAGCCTAAGCGCAGCGCCGCAAGCCCGTAAATCTTGGAGAATGTGCGAGTCATTACGACATTGGGATGCTCATCGACGAGCGCCGCCCCATCTGCATAGTCCGCCTCCTCCATGAATTCCGCATAGGCGGCGTCGATCACGAGAATGATGTCCTCGCGCAGATTTTCACGCAGGCGGCGGATGTCGGCGTCGGGAATATAGGCGCCCGTCGGATTGTTCGGATTGGCGATAAAGACCATGCGCGTCCGCTCATCGACGAGCTTCAGCATGGCGTCGACATCGCCGGCGAGGTTCTTCTCGGGGGCGAAACGCGGCTCGGCGCCGCAACTTTTCGCGGCAAGCGCATAGACGAGAAAGCCGTGGGCGCTCTGAATGATATTGTCGCCCTCGCCCACATAGGCGCGGACCAGAAGCTGAAGAAGTTCATCGGACCCCGCGCCGCAGACGATGCGCTCCGGATCGAGGCCGTGGATTTCACCGATCTTTTCCCGGAGCTTCGTCGCCGCGCCGTCAGGGTAAAGGAACAAGCTGTCCGCGGCGCCGCGATAGGCCTCCAGGGCCTTGGGACTGGCCCCCAGCGCAGACTCATTTGAGGAGAGCTTGAAAATCTCCTGCGCGCCGGGCGCCTGCGAACCGCCGGGTTTATAAGGCTTGATGTCCATGATGCCGGGACGCGGCTGTGGGAGCGCCATCTTCTCAAAATCCTTTGCTTTTCCGCCCGCGATATAGCGGCGGGGCGGCGGCGCTGGCAACCGAGCCGATTTCGCTCGTATTTCAGGACCGGGAGCGGGGCTGCAATGGCTGGGGCGCAGCCAAGGCGGGCCGCACGGCGCGCGCGCCCTCCTGGCGCACCAGGCCCACCGGCGCCAGCATGTCCTTTTCCGCCTCAAGCATCAGGACCCCGCCAAGGCCGGGCCACAGGCGCGAACCCGCCCGTTCCCATGCACGGGCGGCCCTGAGAAGAACCCCTGAGCGGAGCGGCGGGAAAAACAGGGCTGAATTCCAGACCGTGGGACGGAACACCGCATCGCGCAGAAGGCCCTCGAGACGGCGTTTGAGATAGGGCCGGCCCGCGGCGAAAGGCGTTGTGTCGATCACTGACCACAACCCACGCCGATGGGAGACGACAATGATGACCCGGCCGTCGTCTTTAAGAACGCGCCACACTTCCCGCATCAGGCGCTGGGGCTGTGGCGCTTCCTCCAATCCGTGAATAATGAGCACGCGGTCGAGACATGCATCGGGCAACGGCCATTCATGTTCGCCCACAAGGCTCGCCGCATTCGCGCCCTCGCGCGGCCAGCGAATCACCCCCTGACCGCCCGGCGCCAGAGCGAACCGCGCATGGGCGTTCGTGAAAAGCTTGAGATAAGGGTTGGCGTAGCCAAATCCGGCAATGGAAAGACCGGCGCCCTCACCCCACAACTCCGTCAACCGGGTTGAAATGAACTCATGCGCCATGCGCCCAAGCGGGGCCTGATAGAATTCGTGGAAATCGAGAATATCAGTGCGCATGAATGCTTCCTGGCGCCATAACAGGCTGCGACCGGCTCCTCGCGGTTTTGCACCGGGCTTTTTCGATTGTTATGCTGCCCGCCTTAATCAGCCGTCAATCTCTTGCCCGCCAGTTCCGAAAGACTTAGCCATGCCCATTGATATTCGCCAGTTTCCCTGTCTTTCCGACAATTACGGGTTTTTGATCCATGACCGGGAAACAGGCGAGACCGCCGCCATCGACACGCCCGATCCGGAAGCCATCAATCGCGAACTCGAGGCCGCAGGCTGGAAGCTCACCCATATTCTCAATACCCATCATCACTGGGATCATGCGGGCGGCAATGAGGCGCTGAAAGAAAAATGGGGCTGCGAAATCATCGGCCCGAAAGGCGAGGCGGCGAAAATCCCGGGCCTCGACCGTCCGGTGGGTGAAGGCGCCGACGTCATGCTCGGCGCGTCAAGGGCGGTGGTTCACGAAACGCCGGGCCATACGCTGGGGCACATCATCTATTATTTCGCCGATGACGGCGCCGCCTTTGTCGGCGATACGATTTTCGCCATGGGCTGTGGGCGGCTGTTTGAAGGCACCGCCGACCAGATGTGGGCATCTCTTTCGATGATCGCGCGGCTGCCGGCCGAAACCAAACTCTATTGCGCACATGAATATACGAAAGCAAATGCAGCTTTCGCCCTTACCGTGGACCCGCAGAACGCTGATCTGAAAAAAAGGTCGGCGGAGGTCGATGCTCTGCGTGCAGAAAATCTTCCGACCGTGCCCACAACCGTCGCCCTCGAACGCGCAACCAATCCGTTTTTGCGCGCGGCCGATCCATCGCTTCAAACCGCGATCAACATGGCCGGCGACAAGCCCGTCGAGGTGTTCGCAGAGACGCGGCGCCTGAAAGACAGTTTCTGAGTTAAACGGCGATCTTTTTTTCGATCAGCGTTTCTTCGGCATAGCCGCGCTTCCGGATCGAATAGCGCTTGCAGAAATCGAGCAGCTTTTTCACATGTGCGCTGTCGGGGTCAACGATGTCCTGCTCAAGGGAAACAAGCGAGGCTACCGAAATCACCTTGTCGTCATAGGACATAATCGGCGCCGCAATGCATTGCCTGCCTGGCACGATGAGGCCGACAGAATAGGCGTAACCTGCCTTGCGAATCGTCTCGACCCGGGAAGAGACTTTCTTGATCGCCTCATCGAAATTTTCTTTTGTCTGCCGCCTTACAACTTCCTCTATTCGGTCAGGATGTCCGAAGGCCAGAAAAACCAATCCTGTAGCAGACGTTAGAACCGGCATGGAGACGCCCGCGCCGAGCATCGCCATTGTGGGCCGCTTCGACCGTTCGAACCGCACGATTGTCGGACCGCTTTCGGCCCAGACGCTCAGGAATCCGTCAGCATCGGTTTCAGCGGAAAGGCCGGGCAAAGCTTCGCCGGCTCGATTGATGATGTCGACCCGGTTTATCGCAGCCAGACCAAGACGCAGCGTTTGCATGCCGAGATCATAGGCGCCCGATTTCGACGCCTGACTTAAAAAGCCGCAGGTGCATAAACTCTGCAAATAACGATGAGCCTTGCTGGGCGCCACCTCGGCGCGCGCCGCGATTTCCTTCAGGGAAACAGGACCATTCATTTCCGCGACGATATTGAGAATACGTATGGCCTGGCTCACGGACTTTACGCCGGAACCGCCTTCATTATCACCAACCATGCACCTTACGCCCTATGTCACCCACAGCCTTGCTCGCACGTGAATTCCACGCGTTCATGAATTTTCTTGTGCGACTTCCCCCGCGGAATCGCTCACATCACTCAAACTTTCTGACTGAGCGGCATTAGCATCAAAATACAGGAACAGTTTTCAATATCAAAGCTGTAATAATTACGAAATTCGAAATGCATTACAAAAAATAGAACCTGTCTTATAAGACGATTATTGCAGGAATTTTCAAAAAAGAGGCTCTCAAATACTAATTTGAATTTTTCTTTTTCAAGCAAATATAGAAATAAAGCGATATGGAGCGGGTGACGGGCTCGATTGCTGCCCATAACCATAATAGTTTCAGATAGTTACGGGCTCCACTAAGGGGAATTATGGACTTCATAAAGCGCATGGGCGGAGGCGGGAAAGATCATGTTGCGTTTCGCGACGACAATAATTCTCCACGTTTCGATTTGATATTGCCCCATTGTCAGTGTGGCCGTTACGGCGCGCGATTGTAGCCCGTGTTTCTTGCCCAGGCGCGGATGAACGCCAGGAGGTCGACGTTGATCAGTTCAGGATGCCTGGCGAACAGGCCATGCGAAAGCCCGGGATAGGTCTTCAAGGTTCTATCGCGAACGAGTTTGATCGCCTTGTGCGCCGAGTTTTCAATCGGGACGATCTGATCGTCTTCGCCACGCAGGAATAGGGCCGGAACCCTGATCGCTTCCAGATCCACGGTGAAGCGGCACAGCTTCGACAGTTTCGGGCTATCGGAGGGGCTGTCTTTGCCAATCATCGGCGCCTCCTCGGTCATCTCCCGCCGAAGACCACCTAGCGAGACGCCCATCTGGCGGATGCGCAGGCCGCCAAGCGGCCGTCAGCGTTGGCGGCGTTGTTGGCGCAGCTATGCGGCTATAACGAGTTTACGCGTGCGAGGCATAAACGGCATCCCGTTTTCTTTAATAGCAGGGATCGGTGAATGGAATTGAACCCTTGTCGTAAGCTTGGGAATAGTCCAGCTGCTTTTGTCGCCTGGGAACCATCACACAGGATTGCAAATAACATCAAGCTTAGTTGACATATCCTCCTGAGGCTTTTCGTCCGTCACATTTAGAAACCTGTTCAGGAGGCCCACAAGCTATTTTATTGCAACAGGATTGACCACAGTCTGCACCGCGCCTTCAAAGCGGGGCTGCCCTAACACGAACATAAACTCATAGACCTCGTCCGACGCAAGTTCGCGCGTGTCCAAACTCTCCAACAAATAGGTGCCGTTTTCATAAAGCAGCGTTACATGCGCATCAAAGACAGTGTCGTCCTTGAATGGAACGGCGTCGATCCCCCATGTGTCCGCGCCAACCGCAACGACATTCTTGCCGGCAAGATATTCAGCGCCTTTTCGATCTATTCCCGGCTCACCCGCCAAAAAGCGGTCGGGATCTTCGTCGAGCATGGATATCCAGCCCGTGTGAATAATCACCACATCGCCTTCACGGATGGACACGCCCTGCTCTCTCGCCGCGGCTTCCAACTCTTCCGGCGAAATTACTTCTCCTTCTTCCAACCTTGTCACGCCTCGATGCTTGGCGATATCGATCAAGACGCCACGTGTGACGATTGGCGGAATGCCCTCGACGCCCAGTTTCTTGACGCCGGTCGGTGTTGCGAAATCGCTCGCTTTGTTTCCATTGTAAAAAACTCCACGGCGGCCGGCATGAGCCAGACCGTCTATCTGGGTGCCGACGCCAAGCCAACCTGAAATCATGTCATCGAGGTAACTCGCTTCATTCGATCCCAATGTGGCCCCGCCATACTGGCCCGGCATCAATATATTGATCGCCATTCTGCGCGGCGCGACCGCGGGCGAGCTGCCGCCAACAGGAAGGCCAAGCGCATAAACTTTTCCTGTCGTAACCAGCTCAGCTGCTCCAAGCGCCAGCTCCGCTGTCAGATAATTGGCTGAACCAATCGTATCTTCTTTACCCCATTTTGACTGCGGATGGGGTTGCGCGGCAACCGGACAGACTGCGCCATTAACAACGATGGCACAGAGGGTCAAAGATCTCAGCATTTTTCTCATATTCTCTGTTCCTCTTCGTTTGCGTCGCAGAAATACTGAGCCGATAACGCATCAAAAGGTGTCGGCCGCTAACATTTTCCGAAACGGTTTAAGCGATAAATAACTCAGCAAACATGCGCCGGCGCCGGCGCCCGCCCCGACAATACTGAGCGAGGCGCCGACGGCGGCGTCATTCTCAAATACAAAGTCTGTGACCAGCGCCACAGCCGTCGGCCCAATGGCCAACCCTATCAGATTATTGATGAACAGATACACGGCTGAGGCTTGCGCCCGAAAATGCGGAGGCGTCGCCATTTGAAGCGCCGCAACGCCGGACCCGAATGGAAATGCGACAAGGAAAAAGACGACGCCCACTAACGAAAAAGAGATCACTTCGGTGCGTATCGCCGTAATGCCTATTACTGCGGGCGTTATCAAAAACGTGCCGATCCATACGCTGCGCATGGCGCCGTCAATATATGATTTCTTGTTTTGCAAGTACTCAGCAAGGCGCGCGCCCGCCATGATGCCAAGCGGTCCGAAAATGAGAATCAAGAGACCGATATTCCTACCGACTTCACCAACCGGCATCCCATAAACGCGGATGAAATAGGACGGCAGCCAGGCAAAGGTGCTGTAAGCGACCAACGAAACAAGCCCGATGGCGCAAGCATGGCATAGATAGAACCTCGCATGCTTTATCATAAAGGGCGCCACATCCTTTATAAAAGATACCTCATGTTTGCGATCAGGTCTTTCGAATTTGCGCACCGGCTCCCGGACAAGAACCAGCATCAACAGCGCCAGAATGAGGCCCGGCGCACCCACAATAACAAACGCTGCTTGCCAACTGGAAACTGCGCCAAGGACCGGCATGTTAATGGCGCCAAGGCTGTCGAGATAGCTGACCGTCGCGCCGCCGAGCAGATATGCAAGCCCCGACCCGATATATGGGCCAGCGCCGTAAAGCGACAACGCTGTGCTTAACCTGTTTGGAGGAAAGTAATCTGTTATCATTGAATAAGATGCGGGTGATAGCGCCGCCTCTCCAACGCCGACGCCCAGGCGTCCGATAAAGAGGCTCCAATAATTCTTGGCAATGCCGCAAAACGCCGTCATCAAGGACCATACGAATACGCCCGCAACAATGATGTTTCGTCGTGAACGCGTGTCCGCCCACTTGGCTATTGGGATGCCCATCAGCGTATAGAAAAGGGCAAACGCGAGTCCCTGAAGCAAACTGATCTGCGTATCTGATATCTTGAGGTCATCACGTATGGGATCGACCAATAACGATATGATCTGCCTGTCAATAAACGACAGGGTGTAGGCCACTAGCAACACGATCACGACAAACCAAGGGTATAGCCCGCTCTTAACGTCGCTCTGACTTACTTCTCGCATTGATTGCCTCTATACGCCCGCCAATCAGGGAGCCGGCCTTTCACCAACGCCGTCGATGAGGGATTGAGCAGCGGCGGAACTTTATATCCGTTACCAGTCGTAACGAAGCGTTACGCCATAGGTTCGCGGCGCGTTGTAATAGCCGGGGAAGGCGCCAAACAAGGAATAGCTACCGATCAGGAAGGTCTCATCGAGCAGGTTCCGCCCCCAGACAGACAACTCCCAGCCGCCATCCGTTTCAAAAAGGCTCAGCCGCGAATTGAGCAAGAAATAGGAATCCTGTGCTAGCCAGGGCAGGTTTTCCGCGTTCAGTTCATACTCGCCGTTATACTTTCCGTCGACTTGGAACGATGCAGAAAAACGATCTGTCACTGGCTGCTCATATCGCGCCAATACGGTGAAGGAATGGTTTGCGGCAAGCGGAAGCTCATTTCCGTCAAACAAAGCCAGCGCAGGATCAGGGTCCACAACATTTAATTGCGTATCGAGATATGTGTAGGAGGCCGCCAAATCCAGCCCGTCAACAGGCGCCCACAAAAGATCCGTCTCAACACCGAGAACATCTGCAGAATTCAGATTGATCAATTGGTTGAACGGAAGGCCGGCGTTGCTGATGCGCTGCACCCGAACCTGCGGGTCGGCATAATCATAGTAAAAGGCGGCGCCGTTGAAACGAAGCTGCTCGTCCGCCAGAGTCGTTTTCCAGCCGAATTCGTAGGAGGTTAGAATCTCTTCGCTGTAGGGGTCCAGCTGCTGGCGCGTAAATGAGAAGTCGCCATCATAGCCGCCGCTTTTGAAGCCTCGCGAATAACTTGCGTAAATCATCGCATCATCGGTCAGGAAATAATCCAGGCCGATGCGGCCCGAGAGTTTTTTATTGGTGACAGTATCGTCAATGATCGCAGCGTCGTCTGGCGTAAGACCGAAGTTCGCGATTGTCTCGTTCCCAAACTCATCCGTAAAGGTGTTGATGCTGAAGAAGTCCCGTTTTTCATACGTGAACCGCAGTCCTGCAGTCGCGCGCAGTTTATCGGTGAAAAAATACTCTGCTTGCCCGTAGCCTGCGGCGCTAGTGGTTTTCTGCTCGAACTCATTATTAAACTCGACACCAAGCCCAAGTAGCGGATTCAAATCGCCGTAAAACAATTGATCGATTTCATCGAAACTGAAATACGCCCCCGCAATCCAGAATAGATCGCCATTTGAGTTTGAGTTCAGCCGGAATTCCTGGCTGAATTGTTTTAACTCGATATCGTATTCATTTGTGAAAACCGCAAAGGCAGAACCGTCAGCGTCTGCGCTCTGCAGCTTATCTGCATTTTCATAAGCGGATACCGATGTAAAGGATACAGATCCGAGATCCCATTCCAAACGAGCCGAAGCGCCGATGTTCTCTTCATCATTCTTACCGACGACATCATTGCTGACGACATACGGATCGCCATCCGTATCGGAGTAGCCAAAGGCATCGCCACAAAAGCGCGGATCAGAAACCGCACCGCCCGTGGCGGTGGCCTGACATACCCCGCCGGAGCCCGGGATTTGCGTGAATCCAAATGAAGTGACAGGCAAAGTATCCGATTCTCTGCCGCCGCCGTGAACATTCAGCAATAGGGTCGCGTTAGCGCCAATATCGAATTCAGTAAGCAGTCTCGCCGCCCAGTTGAAGTCTTCGCCAATATCCGTCTCCAGATTAGAAAAGTTGGGAAAAGGCCCGAATGGGTTTTGATCCTGGGTAAAGGTGTTTTCGTAATATCCACGGGCTTGATTAGATACTTTTCCCGCCAAACGGGCTCTGATCCCATCTGCGACAGCTCCGCCAATCGCCAGCTTGCCGTCTACTGACTGATAATTCGAATAGCCGAGTTCCGCATAGCCTTCAAATTCGTCGGTAGGCCTCTTCGTCGTATAGCTGACCGCACCGCCTGTCGTATTGCGGCCGAACAGTGTTCCCTGGGGACCTTTCAAAACTTCGACACGCTCGACATCAAAAATCTGAAAGCCTGTGAGGATGTTTGATCCGAGATAAACCTCGTCGATGTAAACGGCCGCTGTCGGCGACGTGTTCGGCGCAAAATCCTGGGTTCCAACCCCTCTTACAACGAAAGATGGCTGGCTTTTGCCCCGATAATTATAGATCTGTACGCCGGAGATTGAGTCCGCAACATTATCAGCCGTTGAGATGCCCGCGGCCCTGATTTGCTCGTCGCCAAATGCCGTCACAGCGATGCCGACATCCTGAACATTCTGCTCGCGCTTTTGCGATGTAACGACAATTTCATCGACCTGCGCCTGCGCTGCGCCGATGGAAATAACCGTTGATGCGGCGGACGCCAAACAGCTTTTGAAAACACTTAACTTCATCATCCCCCCCCGTGGAGCTTCACCAGCGCAGCTTTTTTATTTTCGAAATGCGCCCTTATCCCCACCGTACCGGGTTTCATCATGATGTCAATATTTGCATCTTTTTCATATACTGAAATTTCTGCCAGCGGCCAGGACGAAAAAACGCCTCTGTGAGGCCGCCTCCCGATGGGGGCACAGAAAAATACGGGGATCGGCATCCGGCCCCCGTTGCTGCATTTCCGACTTGCTGAAAAAGGCTTATTTCACTTTAGAAAAAGCGCAGAATACTCACAGGCTATGCGCCCAGGCCGATGCCGCTGTACTGGGCGCTGAGAAATTCCTCGATGCCTACAACCCCGCCCTCTTTGCCGAGCCCCGATTGCTTGGCGCCGCCAAATTGCGCAACCGGATCGGAAATGAACCCAGTATTGACGCCTACCAACCCGGCTTCGAGATCCGCTCCAACTCGCAAGACCCGATCGAGGTCACGCGTATAAACATAGAAGGCAAAGCCCAAATCCGTGCTATTGGCGCGCTTGATGACATCGCGCTCATCGGAGAAACTCTGAAATGGCGCAACCGGTCCGAATCGTCGCCTGTTACAAGCTGAGGCCGAACGGAACCCAGGAGCCTTTGTTCATTTAACGACTGTTCTTCGTTCTCAAAATTTTCCGAAGTCGCCATTCACGCCTCTACACTTTTCAGATGTGCGCGTCTTTTGGCCGCCGGCGTATCAAGCTTTTGCGTGTGGCCTTCAAAAACCTTCAGCGGCGCAAATGCGTTTGGAGAACTGATGACATCGAGAACGGTCACCGTATCAGCCGCGAGCGCTTTTCGTAGCGCAGGCCCGAATTCTTCCGGGTCTTCCACGCGCACGCCCGCCGCACCAACCGCTCTGGCTATCCCGGCGTGATCCACAGCAGCAAACTCAATGCCGGTCGTCGTTTTTCCAAACCCGACCAGCTCGCCGTGGCGCTGCATTGCAAGTTGAGAATTGTTGAGAACGATAAGCACAAGCGGAATGTGTTCGCGAACCGCCATCTCCAACTCACCCCAAACATGAGCGAAACCGCCATCCCCCACCACACCGACAACTTTCGCCTGCGGGCGCGCCAGCTTGGCGCCCATGGCATATGGCAGTCCCCAGCCCAGCCCCGCTAATCCACGCGGCGTTAGAAAGCGCTGCCCAGCTCGCCGGGCCGTCAGATACGCCGTAACCCAAACAGACGAATAACTGGCGTCCGCAACAACGATATCGTCCGCGTCGATCATTTGATCGAGATCGGCCATAAGGCGTTGCGGCATGATAGGTCGCGCCGAAGAGATCAACTCAGGGCGAAGCGCGTTTTCCCTTCGCTTGCGGCCGGCATCAATTTTGCCGACCAAATCAGAGAAGCTCTGAATGCGCTTTTTTAAATCACGCCTCTCCAACGCTGCAGCAAGATCGCATATGGCCGATTTCGCATCACCGACAAGACGCACGCTCTCATAGTTTCTTCCGACTTCTGAAGAGTCTACATCGATGTGGATATAAACGGCGTCTTTTGACGTTAAAGACCACGCATCAGTCCCATTTTCATTGGTGCGTGTTCCAACTAGCAGAACAACATCAGCGTTCGCCAGCATATCTTTATATGCGTCCGCCGGTCCGTTTTCGCCCGTGATATTTGCAGCAACGCCCATCGACAAGGGGCTTGTTTCGTCTACGGCCCCCTTGCCCATAAAGGTTGTCGCAGCAGGTATATGAGAAACATCAATGAAACGGGCCAGCTCTTGCGTGGCTTGCGCCGCATGAACCCCGCCGCCGACAATCGCAACAGGCGAATTCGCGTCAGCAAGCAACTTGGCCGCAACCTCAACGGTTTGAGCTTCGGGCCGGGGACGGTCAAGCGGGAAGCGTCCAAGACTTTGTCTTCGCGGCAAACCTGCCGGATCGCTTGGTTTGAGCAACATGTCTTTCGCAAGGAGCAACACGACCGGCCCTGGCCGTCCGCCATTGGCCGCCGTCATCGCCAGGTCAATATATTCCGCAGCTCGGTCAGGGTCGTCCAAGCGGCGAACCCACTTTGATACTCCGGCAAACAGGGCGAAGTGATCGAGCTCTTGAAAAGCATTGCGATCGCGCTGGGACGCCGGAACTTCCTGAACCAACACCAGCATGGGATTTGAAGCTTTCATCGCTTCCGCCATAGGCGCCACCATCAACGTGGCGGCCGGGCCATTCTGAGCAGCCACAACACCTATTTTGTTCGAAATGCGAGAATAGGCGTCGGCCATTGCGCCTGCAGCATTCTCCGTCCTGTAGAGGAGTTGCCGGATGCCGGCGCCCTCAACCGCCAGCATTAAGGCTGTCGGATTGCTCTGACCAAAGACAAATTCAACTTCGTGCCGCACCAGCGCAGACGCAATCGCCTCAGCAACGCTCTCGGTCATCCAGTCCCCTCCTCATGGCTCCGCGCGGGCTCGCTGTCGGCAAGCCCCGCTCGAAGCCAAACACATAATTTCATATATTGCAATAAATGCATTATTTGCACATTGCTGGCGAGCAGTAAAGCCCCTTCCCAGCGCGCGCCTCGCCGGGAAAGGCCTGGTGAAATTCATCTGGGAAGGCAGCGCCACCCCATGGCGCTTTATCGGACAGCCGCTACAAGCCGATTTGAAGCTAGTCTTCGACCGCCTCTTTCAGTAACTGCGTCGCCTCGCCGGCGGCGGCCATTACTGACTGAATAAATTTATCGCGAGATTTTTCCATTCGTACAGTCGGTAGAATTGTGCTGACCGCCCCAAGGACATGTCCTTGTGCATCAAATATCGGCGCGCCAATAGCAATAATGCCTTCTTCGGTCTGGCCGTCATCGATAGCCCATCCGCGTGCTGCTATCTGCTTGAACTCTTTTTCCAAAGCTTTTCTGATCGGCTTGCTCTGCTTTTCTGACAAGTCAGCAAGGCTTTTATCCAGCATCGCGGACCTTTCTTTCTCTCTCAGGTGAGAGAGCACAGCCTTTCCTGCCGCTCTACGATATTCGTAACCTTTTAAACCGATATAGAGCCCCGCCACGCGAAGTCGATGCGATCCCTCCACAAGGACTTTCAAGATTACGCTGTCGCCTTCTATTAAGGACAAGCTCGACGTTTCGAACGTATTTGCAGCCAGGCGTTTAACGACGTCGGCTAGGTACTCTTCAATATCCGTAGTGCGTCGATAACTGCGGAAAAGCTTATTGACGCCGTCGCCCAATTCCAACCGGCCGTCCGTCCGACGTTTTATGTAATTCCTGGCGACCAGCGTGCGCAGCAAATGGTAACAGGTCGTGATATTGAGATCGAGCGCTTCAGATATTTCGCGAATATGCGGAGGCTCCGCCGCTTCCGCGACATATTCCAGAAACGTAATCGCCCGCTCAACGGTCTGTAATGTGGTCTGCTGCTCCATATGTGTTTCAGATAACGCAATTTTCCCTAATTTGGAAATTGCTTTGTTTATCGAAGGCACGACTTCTTGCGACGCGCCACATCCTATAAGCTCGCAGGAGATCCGCCCTCAAAGGTTAGGCGCAATGTTCAACCCGCCAGCAATCCAAAAAGGCTGGCCTGTCATATAAGGAATACGCCCGGCCGCCAGAGAGGCCACCGCTCGCCCCACGTCACCGGCCTGCCCCCAGCGGGGAACCGGCACGAAGCCGCTCTGCAGTAATTCTTCTATTCTACCGCTGCTGCCCGACGCCGTCATGGCCGTTTGCATAAACCCCGGCCTGACCTCATGGACATAAACACCCTCCGACGCAAGGCGAGCTGCAAAAAGCTTAGCGACCATGCTAAGCGCGGCCTTGGTGACGCAATACTGGGAACGTTCAATGGAAACCATTTCCGCAGCAATTGAAGTGATGATGATAATCGAGCGATAGACGTCTTTAGCGCTCGCCTTGGTGTCGATCAGCTTTTTCCCAAAATTCTGCGTCAGGAAAAATGTGCCTTTCAGATTGACATCAACCGACTTATCAAAGGCAGACGGTTCAAGATCCAGAATATCGGTCAAAGGTCTTGCCGCA
This sequence comes from Parvularcula sp., assembly GCA_002704915.1. Lineage (GTDB taxonomy): Bacteria > Pseudomonadota > Alphaproteobacteria > Caulobacterales > Parvularculaceae > Hyphococcus. The sequence continues at coordinate 18,740 of PAIP01000069.1, read as the reverse complement.
ATGCCTGCGTTATTGACAAGACAATCCATCCTGCCGAAATCCGCTTCGATCGCCGAGAGCACATCCTCGTGTCGGTCAATATCTGCGATATCCAACTGATAATAGCGACAGCCGTCTGGATCCCCATCCAGGCGCTCTGGCAAACGGGGCGATTGTGGCAAATCTACGATGGCGACACGAAAACCGTCCGACAACAATTCTTGAGCAATGCCAAGCCCAAGCCCTTGCAAGCCCCCTGTAACGATCGCCACAGGGCGCATCACTGCGCCTTCTGCCTTACTATCGATCATGCAGCTTTCCTGTAATTCCTGTCAGCTTGCCGCTTCAAGCTTCTTGGATGTGATCGTTTGCGTGTTCGTGAATTCCAGCAAACCTTCCATGCCGTGTTCCGCGCCAAGACCCGACTGTTTATGACCGGAAAACGGGGCATCAGGTGAGAAGAACAAGATCTCGTTGATCCACACTGTCCCTGTCTCGAGTCTCTCCGCGATCTCACGCGCCTTTTTGGGATCGCTAGACCAGACTGATCCAGCAAGTCCGGTAAGCGTATTGTTTGCACGCTGCACGACATCATCAATGTCACTAAACTTCAATAGCGGAAGCACAGGCCCAAAAGCTTCTTCCACGACAACACGCGAATTCTCTGGCGGATTGTCGACAATAGAAATCGGAATGAAATATCCTTTCCCGCCGGACGGCTCCCCTCCCATCAAGAAACGATGCCCCTGCGCCTTCGAATCGGCAAGGAGGCTTTTGACCTTTTCAAACTGCATGCGATTTTGAACCGGCCCAAGGTCGACGCCTTGCTGCGCCCCATCCCCGACCGTCACCGTCTTGGCAAATTCAACCAGTTCATGCGCCACCGCATCATAAATATCTTCATGGATATAAACCCGCTTGGCTGCGACGCATACTTGCGCGCTGTTGAAAAACGCGCCCCAGAACAGAGCTGGCGCAATTGCTTTTGGGTCGACATCGGGAAGCACAATCGCCGCATCATTCCCGCCAAGCTCCAGCGTCACCCGCTTAAGGGTTTTGGACGCGCTTTCCATGACTTTTTTTCCGGTTGCCGTCGAACCGGTGAAGGACACCTTTCCAATGTCGGGATGGTCGGTCATCCACTGCCCAAGCTCATTGCCGCCCGAAATGACATTCAATACGCCCGCAGGCAGCACGTCCTGCAAAAGCTCGCCCAGCTTGAGCGTCGCCAGTGGCGTGAAGGGCGATGGTTTCAACACTACCGTATTTCCGGCCAGAAGCGCAGGCGCCAGTTTCCAGATGGCGATAAGGATCGGCACGTTCCATGGCGTGATGGCGCCGACAACGCCAATTGGCGTATGACGGACCTCAACTGTCCGCTCAGATGAATCTTCTATTATCGTTGCCGGCAAGTCATATTCCGCAACGCCCCGGCACCAGCTCGCAGAAAGATCAATTTCAAAGTCGGAGCCGGCGCGTGATTTTCCCTGTTCAAGCGTAATCAAACGCGAAAACTCCTCGCGGTTGTCTTCCAGGCATTTTCCAATGGCGGCGACCAATTCCTTTCGCTCAACGATTGGCCTGCCGGACCACGCCGGGAACGCCGCTTTGGCTGCAGCAACGGCCTCGTCCAAGTGTGTTCGGCTAGCATCTGGCGCTTCTGCAAAAACCTCTTCAGTCGCAGGATTAACGACACCGAACGTTTTTCCCGCCGAAATCATTTTTCCATTGATCGACAGCGAATATTGATTGTTGAAGACCATCTTTGGCGCTCCCTTGCGTGAAATAAGTTATATTGACGTCTATTTTTCCGCCGCCTCATGCTTCATTGAAACGCCTGGTTCCCACCACGCGCCTCAACCAAGCAACCCGCCAAAAAGCTTTCTTGACTGCCTGGCGCCGCCAGAGGCGCGTTCAAAAAATTGCAGCATCCTTGGGATAACGATGTCGGGCGCTTCGAGAATCGGGCTGTGACCGATGCCGTCTAACATCATCAATTCGGCGCTTTTAATGCCCTCGGCCACCTCCTTGGCCCATGCAGGAGGCCGGGCGATGTCGTCTTTGCCATTGATTATCAAGGTCGGCGTCTTGATTTTGCGAAGCGCAGCGCTTGCACTTTTCCGCTCCAGAACGCCATACATGGCCGGCCATGCCGAGCGTGGAAGCAACTCCATTCTCACACGCCAATAATCAAGTATTGGCTGCATATCCCTCCGTCCTCGAGTCGCAGCACCGAACATGATCGCCATCAGCATCTCGAGATCCTCTCCAGCAAAACCGGTTGCCAGGGTGCGCTCCAGCAATTGCGTAAACTGAGCTTTCTGGTCCGGCGGCTCAGCCCGCACCGACGAACCCATCATCAGCATGGACGAGAAAAGATTTGGCCGGGCCGCCGCCATCCGCACGGACACATCGCCGCCCATGGAGGCTGCAGCGATGTGCAAGGGGGGTAATTTCATAACATCGATCAGCGCCAACATATCTTCGGCGCACTCTTCCATGGACACGATCTCGCCCGTGGCCGGCGCGCTGCTTCCCTGCGATCGGAAATCCGGGCGGACAACACGAAAACGCCCCTTGGCCTCCCGCACAAGGCCTTCAAACATGCGGCCGTCGACGAATAGAGAATGCAGACAAAGGATAACCGGCAAGTCCACTTCGCCAGTGTCCTCAACCCATAAAATCGTATCCCTTACAGGGACGCCTCTTGCTGACGACATAGCGCTACGCTCCCTCCCGGTCGGACAGGCTTTGTACATGCTTGTTTTGGCAGCCGCCCACGCCAGCCCGGTTTTTTGTTCGGTTTTCAGCGCTCCAACTTTACGGCTTGCGTGCAGTATGTCAATATTTGCAAAATTTCAAATAATGCACTTCGCGCAAATATGTGGAGAGGGGCGCCTTCCCCTATTGGCGCGTTTGCGGGAAACGATGGGAGAACGCCAAAATGCAGGACATGCGTGCTAACCCGAAGTCGCTGACGAGCTCTTATTCACCAGCCGACAAAAGCAGTCCCATCTTAGAAGAAACGATTGGCGCCGCGCTCATGCGACTGGCGGAGACACACGCCGCCCGAACAGCCCTAATTGACGGCGGCGCTGGGGGCGCCAGGCGTCGCTGGAGTTATGCCGGGCTTGCCGAAGAAAGCCGCAAAGTCGCAAACGCGTTGTTGCAGCACTTCGAACCTGGCGATCATGTGGCGGTCTGGGCAAGCAACTGTCCTGAATGGGTGCTGCTCGAACTCGGCGCATCGCTCGCCGGTCTCGTTCTGGTGACAGTCAATCCCGCCTACCTTGCGCATGAACTGAAATATGTTCTGGAAAAATCGGACGCACGCGGCGTTGTCGTCCAGGATCACTACAGAGGCCGAAATCTTCTTCAAATCCTCGATGAAACACGTAATGAGCTGCCCTTGCTGCACACTGTGCTTCGCCTTAGCGCATTGGACGATCTGAAGGGCAACAATAATCAGAAATCACTACCGACGGTCGAAGCCACAGACCGCGCGCAGATTCAATTCACCTCCGGCACCACAGGCTTTCCCAAAGGCGCCTGCCTGTCGCACCGGGGACTGAGCAACAATGGCCGTTTATACGCGGAGGCCATCGGCGCTACGGCTTGTGATGTCTGGGTTAATCCTATGCCAATGTTCCACACGGCAGGGTGCGGGCTGGCGACGTTAGGCGCGCTCCATACGGGCGGCGCTCACATTATACCGCCGGAATTCGACGCAGGAGTGTTGCTCGATCTATTTCAGCAGGAGCGTGGAACAATCATGCTATGTGTTCCGACGATGCTCATCAGAATGCTCGAGGAGCAGGAAAACAATCCCCGCGATGTATCATCCTGGCGGCTCGTAACCTTAGGCGGAGCGCCAGTACCGGCGGAACTGGTGCGCCGGGCCGAAAAAGTTCTCGGCGTCGAAGTGGCGATCGGTTTCGGCCAGACCGAAGCGTCCCCTTATTTAACTCATACGGCCGTGAAAGATCCGCATCCAACATGGTTTGAAACTGTTGGCAAAGTCCTGCCTCAAACCGAGTTAAAAATCGTTGATCCGGCAACCGGTGATATCGCGCCGATTGACGTTTCCGGTGAAATTTGCGCGCGCGGTTATAGTGTGATGGAAGGCTATTATAAAAACACAGAAGCCACACGTGCAGCTATAGATCAGGAGGGCTGGCTCCATACCGGCGATATCGGCGCCATGGATGCGCTTGGATATTGCCGCGTTCACGGGAGACTGCGCGACATGATCATCCGCGGCGGTGAGAATATCTACCCGAAGGAAGTGGAAGATGTCCTATTTGAACATCCCGCCGTGGCTAGCGTCGCCGTTATAGGTCTGCCGGACCCTGAATGGGGAGAGGTAGTGGCTGCATGCCTCATCTTGCGTGACGGGCAAGCTGCGGCGGCCGAAGACTTGGAAAAATTCTGCCGTGAGAAACTGGCGAGTTTTAAAGTACCTCGCAGTTGGATATTTCTGGACTCCTTCCCGCAGACCGCATCAGGAAAAATACAAAAATTCGCTCTACGCAAACAACTGCTTGAAGTGAATATGACTGAGGCTAGCGGTTTGCCCGCCATCTCAATCGAAAAAAACGGAAAAGAGGACCTGATATGAAGGCTGGGTTACGCAACTCCGCGGAAGCAGGCGCGCCTCCCAAGCCGACGATAGAGTTCTTTTTCGACTTTATTTCTCCTTATGGATGGTTCGCCGCTGAGCGGATCGGCGCGATGGCGAAACGATTTAACCGTCAGGTGAACTGGCGCCCATTTTTGCTGCGCGTATCAGTGGGAAAAATCATGAAGGCGACACCGCCGCTGGAGTTGCCGCTCAAGGGTTCATATCTTCTGCACGATATAAAACGGACAGCCAGATATTACGGGCTAGTCATATCAAACAAGGCGCGCTTCGGCTTCGACTCCGTTCCCGCATCTCGCGCCTTAACTTGGGCTCGGTCGCTTGAGGGCCGGTCGATGAGCGATCTGACCCTCGCTCTTTATCGCGCCCATTGGGCGCAGGGACGCGATATTTCCGATGAAAAGACCATACTCGATGTTCTCGAAGAATCCGGCTTTTGCCGGGATGGCGCCGCTAATGTGCTTGCCGGCAAAGCCATCAAAGACGCATTTCGCAACGAAGTAGAAGGCGCAATTGACCTTGGCGTTTTCGGGTCGCCGACTTTTATCGTCGACGGAGAGCCGTTTTGGGGCGTCGACCGCATGCCCATGCTTGAAGCGTGGCTTGAACACAACGGATGGTGACGATCATCCCGAAACATCACAAGCAGCAAGGGTTCAGGAGAAATCAATGCCTTCGTTAAAGGACAAAACCATTTTCATCAGCGGCGGATCCCGCGGAATTGGCCTTGCTATTGCATTGCGCGCAGCAAGAGACGGCGCGAACATCGCTATCGCCGCCAAAACCGATCAACCGCACCCCAAGCTCCCCGGCACAATTCATACAGCCGCCGAAGAGATCAGAAACGCCGGGGGACAGGCGCTTCCAATCCTTTGCGATATCAGAGATGAGACTCAAGTCGAGAGCGCCGTCGAAAAGACCGTGTCCGCCTTTGGCGGTATAGACATCTGCGTCAACAACGCAAGCGCGATCAAACTCACGGCCATCTTGGAAACGCCGATGAAACAGTTTGATCTTATGCATGACGTCAATGCGCGAGGAACCTTCCTGGTTACGCAGAAATGCCTGCCTTATCTGCTGGAATCGGATAATCCGCATATGCTTTCGATTTCTCCCCCCCTTAATTTGGACGAGCATTGGTTCGCACCGCATGTCGCTTACACCATGGCCAAATATGGCATGAGCCTCATGGTGCTGGGCGCAGCCGGCGAGTTGCGTGGAAAAGTCGGCGTCAACGCCTTATGGCCGCGCACGGCGATCGACACAGCCGCCATGGCTGAATTCAAGCCGGCCTCGCAAGGCGGCGTGCTCCGCTCTCCGGATATCATGGCCGACGCTGCGCATCTTATACTCACATCCGAGGCGGCGAAGGTGACGGGCAATTTCTTTGTTGATGATGAGCTTCTCGCCATGCATGGAATCACTGACCTGAGCGCATACGCGCCCGAGGGAACATCCGACGAAGACTTGTTGCCTGACTTCTTCGTGCCGAGCCTGCGCGAGTTGAGAGCCTCCGAGGACGCCTGAACCGCTCGCCCTTCAACTAAAGACGAGGATATTTTAAATAATGACAAAACCTGTCACGCGCATGAACCCTCCTTCGCTTCCTGACGCCGGGGCTATCGGCTATTCGCAGATATCCATAGCTGAACCTGGCCGGTTGGCTTACATCTCGGGACAAGTTGCCTGGCCCGCCAATGGCGAAGAGATTCCGGACGGTCTCGCCGGACAGGCTGATATCGTCACGGACAACGCGAGAAAAGCGTTGACCGCGGTCGGCGCGACGCCGGAAGACATCGTCAACGCTCGCGTTTACATGATCGACCTGACCCCCGATCGCCAGGACATCGTTATGCAAAGCCTCATCAAATTTTTCGACGGCGCCAAACCGAGTCTCACCGGAGTGGGCGTCGCTGCGCTTGCCGGACCGAAGCTGCAGTTGGAACTTGAGCTGATTGTGCGGCTTCCGTCCTGACGCCAATACTGTCAACAGTGCAATTGGGCCTGGGAAGCGCTGCGCCCGGCGTTCCCGGGTCCGGCATCCTCACGGCCGGCTTTTTTGTCGCGTCTGGCGAAAAAATCACGCAGCAATTCCTGCGCATTTTCGGATTTCATAGCTAAGTCGAAATTGCTGCGTTCAACAGCGCACCCTGTTTCGAAGTCCTCAGAAATCGCTGAAACGCTGTCGAGAATGAGTTTCTGAGCTTGATTATAGGGATCATGGGTCTCATTGCGATGACGTTGGAGAGCTGATTTTAAGTCCGCAGGCGGCGTAATCTGGTCCGTTCGCCTATAAGTCAGTATTTTATTGCGAATAAGCGCCATTGCCTCCGCTACCACATCGTCATTCGTGACATGATCGATAAGCCCGGCCGCCAGCGCCTCTTCGGCATTAATTGTCTTTCCGGCCAACATCATCTCAAGCGCCGCTTCTGCGCCGACGAGCCGCGGCAATCTCTGTGTGCCGCCGAGTCCGGGCAACAGACCTAAATTAACCTCGGGCAATGAAAACCGCGTATCCGAATGCGCAATGCGGCCATGCCCCGCCATAGCCAACTCCACCGCGCCGCCTAAAGCCATACCGTGCATCGCGACAACAACGGGTTTCGCAGATTGTTCGATAGCGTCAAAAATGTCGCGCAACTCGCCGGCGATGGGTAGGTCTTTTAAATCGGCGCCGCCGCAAAACATTCGGCCCGCCCCGGCGATAATAATCGCCTTGCAGGAAGGGTATGTTAATGCATCGTTGAAAGCATCAAAAAGCGCCGCCGCCATGCCATTGCTAATCGACAGGATATTCGCTCCGCCATTAGCGAGGCGAATAATGCGTATGTCTTCGGTTTGCGTCATTTCAATGAGCATAGTCACCCTTTTCTAGAAAGTTTTGCGCGTAAACTCCCAGGCCCGCTGCCGCAGCCGCAGTTTGTTTTCGCAGCTGAATAGAGATTACGCCTTGTCCGGATTTGAAACCGTCTTCACCAGCTTGGCTTTTCCGGTTGCGCCATATTCAGGCCTGAATGCGTCTGGCTGCACCAGGTTTACCTGCGCCTTGAAGCGAAGCGTGTTTTGAATAGCGGATTCTAGCTGTTCTTTGATAGCCGCCTGCTGTGCTTCTCTGACGCCTTTTTTCAGGCAAACCTGGACATCCACGGGCGCTTCAACCACGGCGGATGAAGAATACCGAACGATCTGGATATCGCCAGTGACGAGATCGGAACTCCGCGCAACCACGTCGCGCACAGCGTTAGGATATACGTTGACGCCCTTAACGAGCAGCATGTCGTCAATGCGCCCGCGGAACTCTATTCGCGGCCCGGGACGTCCACAAGGACACGGATCGGTGTAAACACGAATGATGTCCTTGTCGCGGAATCTAATTAGTGGCTGGCATTCTTTTACAAGACCGGTAAACGCCACCTCACCCTCTACGCCATGTTCCAAAGGCATGGGCTGCAAGTCGTCATCCAATATCTCCATCAGGGCGTTGTCGTTGGCGAAAAGATGTATCCCTGAATTTTCTTCGCACGAGATACCAAGTGGATTATTGCATCCAGTGCCGCCGGACATGTCGTAAATCTCCGCGCCGCCAAAGCCTTCCGACAATTGTTCCCTTATTTTCGGGATGCTGCCTCCCGGCTCCCCGAAGACATAAAGTTTGCGGATGCCGAAATCCTGAGTGCGCCAACGCGTTTTTTCCGGCACGGATTTAATCAAATGAAGTCCGTATGACGGCGTGCACATTAAGAGATCCGGACGCGTATCCATCGCCGTTTGCGCAAGGCGCTCGGTTTTCGCCAACCCGCCGATCGGGATGACGGCGAAACCAAGATTGAGCAAAGCATCGACTGCGGGGATGCCCACGATCCACATGCTCATCACGCCTGCGAACATTACCCTGTCGCCGCGAACCAATCCTGTTCGCGCGGCCATGCGTGCAAAGTTATCTTCCGAGACCGCCCTGTCCCTCGCCGTATAGCCGACATAGGTTGGCAGGCCGGTGGTACCGGACGACGCGCTGACGCGGTTGATCTCGCGAACGCCACAGGTCACATGCATGCCGAAAGGATGATTAAACTCTTCACGCGAGCGCTGCTGGCTGATCCGCTCCTCTTCCTTATCGAAGAAAGGGTATGCGGCATAATCCGCCCAGCTTTTGAAGTTATGCGGGTCGACACCGGCGGATTTGAATTTTTCGCGATAATATGGCGATTTTTCATATACACGGACAAGCTGCTGGCGCAATTTCGATAGCTGCACGTTCCGCAATTCTTCACCTGACAACGTCTCGACTTCCGGGCGGTGCAAAACAAAACTCATTATGCGTTCCTGACGGGCAAGCTAGAATATTGTCCGAACAGCGCTCAGCGCCGTTGCTCTTCTTGAATTTTTGCGCGGGCGGCGGCGCCGTTCGTTCTTATTGCGGTAATATCGCCCGGAGTCCGCGCGTCGTAAATCAGTGATTTGACAAGCGCAGCAGCATCGCTTGGCGCAGTTGCGATTTTCCTCGCGAGCGCGAAGCTCTTATCCCAGACCTCGTCATCGGGCGCGACTTCATTGACCAAACCGACCTTATCCGCCCAGGTGGAATCCTTCCAATCGCCTGTGAGCAAGGCCTCAAGCATATAGGCAGGATTGAGCCTTCGCCCGGCCAGCAACGGAATATCGACGGGCAGAATGCCAAACCCCACTTCAGGCATGCAAAATCGCGCGGAGGCGCCACAAATCACAAGATCGCTCGCAAGAACAATAGCGACGCCTTCGCCGACGCACGCACCGACAACCGCACAAACAATCGGCTTGGTCACCCACCCCGACTGACAAAATTCAAGGTCCAGATTATCAGCGCTGATGACGCCGCGCTTGGCGTTATCGATCATGTTGAGATCGCCGCCGGCGCAAAACGCCGAGCCGTTTGCGGCAATCAGTATCGCTTTCACATCAGGATCTGACTGATGCGCCCTCATGCCTTCATTAAAGAGGTCATACATATGCGAAGACATGGCGTTGCGCTTTTCAGGCCGATTCAGCATCAAGACCCCAACGCTATCGCGCACGGACCACTCGATATGCCGGCTTGAATTCGCCACAGTTCCGGAATTTGTTTTTAGATCCGTCATTGTCTGGAAGCGGTCCAAAGCGCAAGCGCGACGCATAAGCCGGCGAGACCCGCCACGCATGCTGCATCCATCCCCGATTGCAGATTTTCCACAGGCCTTAACGCTCCCCTCATCCGGTTTCAGCAGCCGGAAACAATAGATTACAGCACCGTTCGCAATATTGACATTTTCTTTTATCAATTGTGATATGTCAATATGATTTTCTGAAATTTCAATTATGGGGCAGCGGCATGGCGTTTTGGGGCTTTGTAACAGCCTTTCTCGCGATCGGCTGGTAAGACAAGGGGTTTCATCGGGGTTGCGCTTGCGCACCGCGTCGCTGAAACCGCATCAAGAAAAGGACGAACAAGAACCATGGATGAGGCCGGTCTAGAACTAATGACGATCGAAGCAATCACCCGCGACGGGGCTCCGGGCACGGTTCATCGCGGGCGCATCCCGCTGGGCGCGCGCGCGACCGGAGCGGAAATCGCCGTCAGCTACATTGTCGTGATCGGCGAGGAGCCGGGACCTACGCTCTGGATCAACGGCCAAGTCCATGGGACAGAAGTATGCGCCATCGTCGCCGGCATCAATTTTTGCAACCGTCTCGACCCGAAAACACTGAAAGGCTGCGTGATTTTCACAGCTAGCGCCAATCCTCTGGCGCTTGAAAGCCGGACCTGGAGCACACAACAGGATTTCGGTCAAAACCTCGACACGATGTTTCCCGGCCGGTCAAACGGCTTTGTAACCGAACGCATGGCGGACCGGCTGTTTCGCGAGGTTATGGCGGTAAGGCCCGATCTCTTGCTGAGTATGCATGCGCAGGGGACCGACTTTGAAAGCATGGTATATGGCGTTTACAAGCTGCCGCCCGATTGCCCTGTGAAACCGGAACAGCTTTATCGCTACATGCGCTGTTTCGAGCCTTTCGTGATTTGCCATCAAAGCGTCAAGCCCGGCTCCGGCGAACATCCCGGCAACCATGCGGGCGCTTTGGATTACATGGCGCTGGCCAACGGCATCCCCGCATTCATGATCGAGCTCGGGGTGGCGCAACGGGCAACGCCGGACCAGGTCAGCTTCGGCGCCGCCTGTTACGGCAGTATATGCGCCGAGCTTGGCATGCTGCCGGCGCAAAAAGACCATCCCAAAGGAGTAAAGACCTGGCTGGTGTCCGAACGCAGCCATTGCAATTCCGATGCGGGCGGCATGTGGCAGTCTAAGCATCAACCCGGGGTTCTCATCAAAGCCGGGCAAGAAATTGGAACGGTCACCGATCTTACCGGCTTGTTCGCCGATACTGTTATCGTGCCGAAAGACGTTTTATTGATAGCGGTCAGGCAAGACCCGGTCGTGCATACGGGCGACAGCGTCGCCTATCTCGCCCATGACTGGACGCATCTCGATCTGACGTGACCCCTTCAATATTCAATTCAAACGGACGACAACTTTGCCAATAACGGATCGGCTCGAAAGCCGCGCGATCGCCTCGCCTCCTTCCTCAAGCGGATAAATTTTGTCTATGCGCGGACGAATACGACCATCCCGCCACCATTCGAGAAGCTGCGCCACATGCTGGCGGTGACGTTTCGGATCGCGCATGAAAAAGCCGCCCCAAAACACGCCGCGGACATCGCATGCTTTCAACAGCGTCAAATTCAGCGGTAGTTTGGGAATACCGGCAGGAAAACCGACGACCAGGTAACGCCCCTCCCAGGCAATCGCACGCAGAGCGGGTTCCGCATAATCCCCCCCGACAGGATCATAGATCACATGCGCGCCATCATCGCCAACCTCGCTCTTGAACTGGCGCGAAAGCGCCTTCGATGCGTCTTTGTCAAATGGCCCGCGCGGATAGATCATGGTCCGGTCCGCGCCCGCTTCTGACGCCGCCGCGGCTTTCTCCGAACTTGAAACCGCCGCAACAACATGCGCGCCCATCGCCTTGCCGATTTCAATGGCGGCCAGCCCGACGCCGCCGGCCGCGCCTAACACCAACAACGTCTCGCCTGGCCTGAGCTGGCCCCGATCAGCTAATGCATGAAGCGTTGTGCCATAGGTGAAGACGAGCGCGGCGCCTTCCACAGGATCTAGATCATCGCCCAACTTGATGGCGTCATCGGCTTTGACGACCGCCTGTTCTGCGAGACCGCCGCCGGCGCCCATGATAGCGATCAGGCGCTCGCCTTGCTTCCACCCCTCGACCTCTTCACCAATCGCCTCCACAACGCCGGTAATCTCGCTTCCTGGCGCGAATGGCCGTTCCGGTTTGAACTGATACTTATCTTCAATGATGAGCACGTCCGGATAATTGATCCCGCAGGCGAGAACGCGAACGCGCAATTGGCCTGGTCCGGGGTTGAGAACCGGCATTTCCGCCAGCTTCAGCGTTTCAGGACCGCCGGGACTGAAGGACAATAACGCTTTCACGAAACATGTCTCCTTTGTTGAACGGCGCTCTTGACCCATCTGCGCCAAGGTCGGGTTCGAGCATTCAGCGCGCCGTCTGCAGCCTGTCGGGCTCTTGCGGTTTACCTGAAAGACTGGCCCCTAGCGTCACGAAAGCAGAACCAATCAAGAGGGCCGGCGGTGCAAGGTAAAGCAGCGCCTTTTGCAAGGCTTGATCCTCGCTGGAGATCAGCGCCAATGCGTCGCTAAGAACGCCAATGGCTAGGGGACCCGCGCCGAAGCCAATGAGGTTCAACGCCAAGAATATCACTGCTGTCACCATGGCGTGGACATTGGACGGCATGATCTGTTGGGAATAGCTGACAATAGGCGCGCTGCAGGCCGTCACGAAAGACGCGGCGAACGCGAAAAAGACCAATATTGCCATCGGTGTATGACTGAGAAACGCCATGGCCGCGAAGGGCGCGCTAACTGCAAAGAGCGACGCCGGTATCCAGAGATTCCAGCGCGCGTCCCGCCGCGACAACCGGTCGGCGGCGACGCCGACAATGATGGTAAAGAACAACCCTCCAACGCCATTGATTGCGCCGATATATCCGCCCGCTTCCGCACGCGTCATATCATAAGCGCGTATCATCAGGGTCGGCAGCCAGGTGATCATGCCGGCCAGGCCGAATACCGCCAGAGCGCTTCCGAGAATGTAATATCGCACTGCAGGTACGCCAAGAATAACACCGAGAGAACCCAGGAAGCTGCGATTCGCTTCATGCGCTTTGGCGCGGCGCGGTGGGTCGCGCATTACAAAGAATGAAACGAGCCCAAGAAGGACCGGCGCCAGACCCACCACAAAAAATGCCATACGCCAGCCATAATGCGTGGCTATCCAGCCGCACAACCACAGACCGATGAACGAGCCGATAAAGAACCCGCATTCCGTAATGGAAAGCGCCGTGGTCCTTTGACGCGGCGGATAGATGTCAGCGATTATTGAATGGGCCGCCGGCACGCATGGCGAAGCGCCGATGCCGACGCCGCACCGGGCTGCAGCGAGTTGCGCGAAATTTTGTGCAAGACCGCAAAGCACCGTCATCCCGCCGAACACCATCAAGGCGGCGCCAATAAGGCGGCTGCGATTTGAGCGATCGGAGACATAGGCCATCGGGATGCTCGCCGCCACATAGAGCACGACGAAAGCAAATCCTGATAAAAACCCGAGCTGCGCGTCGGTCAGGCCGAGATCGTTCTTTATATCCTCGAGCAGGATCACGATCGCAAGTCGATCAATGGCGTGAATGATGATGATGAATGTCAAAACCAGAAGAACGGCGTGATTGCGGATGATGGTCATGCTCTACCGCTTCAATTTTGTTCGAGAACGGCCACGCCATCTACTGACAGCAGCGCATCGTCCTCCACCGGCGGCAATCCTTCAATACCGGAAGACGCGGGACCCGGATCGCTGAGCAGCTCCATGCGGGCTCTCAGATTGTCAAACCAATTCTCCTTGTCCCAGGCGCCTTCGTAATAGGTTTTGATTTTTGCAAGATCACCCATTCCTGCACCGGCCTCGGCCAGCGCTTCGCGCAAGGCGCGCATCGCCGCCCTGGCCTGTTCGGCGATATCGCCTCGGTGAACGATCTCGCCGGTTTCGTTTACGGGAAACTGACCGCTCACGAACACAACCTCTCCGCATCGCAGGGCATTGCTAAACGGCCAGTCTTCAATCGCATCGGGGCTGTAGGCGGAGCCGAAACCGCGCCTTGGCGCATCGGCGTTTACGTTTGCAATAATTTCCAGGGCGATTTTACAATCCGAACTCCTGTTTCCAGGAAGCAGCGTTGCGTGAATCGCGGGCCGCGATTGCTGAAACGCGGTCGCTAGCTCCAGCTGCATCGAGACCCGTTCTTCGATCTCCCTTTCGGCGCCGTAATATGCGTAGATTCGACATGCATCGCTGACGTCAGCCCCGAGGCCGTCAAGAGTTTCGCGCAACTCGGCCAATGCGTCAGCCGGACTGTTATTAGAGCGAGCCTCAGCGAACACCCAATCGCCGCGCCTGACGCCGAGTGTGACGCCCTTCTCACTCTTCACGGCCCTGCGCTTTCCTTTAACGGCAATCGCATCAATCTCGACCACATGACCGACAGTCGCGAAGCTCGGCACTGGCGTCAAAATCATCAACGTGTCGCGGCATTCCGGGAACTCTTCAAGTATCTGCTCACGATAGGCGGTCTCGTTTTCGATGGCGTCTGCGAGATAGAAAACTTGAATCTGCGCAAGTTCGGCAAGCCGGCAGTCCGCTCTCGCGACCACCTCGTAAATGCTGCGCATACAAGTGACGCTCTGGGCCAGCATGTCATCCGGATTGAGGGTCTTGGCATTGTCGCCGATATCCATCTGTCCGTTGGTGAACAGCCAATCTCCGCTGCGAACCGCGCGGCTGATCTTAAAGCCCTCCATGACTTTCTTGACCATGGGCGAGACGCCGATGGTTAGCCGTCCGCTTGTTGATTTATCTCTGCTCATGCTCACTCCGGTCGAGCGGAAAGCGTACGCATAATCGCCGCCGTAATCGATTTACAGCCAAGCTAGCATGTGGCCAGCTTGACAATGAAACGGGAAGCGCAGCGGCTTCCCAATCACCTCTTCACGCCTGGTTTGCGCATGCACCGGCGCCAGTCCGGCCGGTGAGAGCCCGCCTTCCACGCTAGAATTCAACGCCCGCCCGAACGCCCCAGGTACGCGGCAATCCCCACCAGATATAGCGCGTGTCAAAACCGTTCCACGTTCCAACGTAAGAGGCGTAAGTGGTGTCGGTTACATTTTCGACGAAAACCTGAACGCTGTACCGGTCAGTGCTGTCGCGCCAGAAAGCACGCAGGTTCAAGACGCCATATGCATCCTGTGTGTCCCGCTCATTATTGTCGAGCTGGAAGTACTGATCGGCAATATAGTTGAAATCACCCTGAAGTGCGAAATTACCGGCAGACACTTCAGGAAAGTCATATCGCACAAGCCCGTTAAATGTGTATTCCGGCGTCGCGGGCAACTCATTGCCGTCGATTGGCGTAACGTCGCTAGCCGGCCCGGTACTGTATGTCGTCGTCGCCGGTGCGTGAATTTCCGTATCAAGCAGCGAGACTCCAAATTTCGTTGTCAGCCCTTCCGCCAGCTTGCCAGCAAATTCCAGTTCGGCGCCGCGGATTTCCACTTCGCCGAAGTTAAACAACCGGGCGACAGGCAAATCATTGACAATTTGCGTAACTGTCGCCTGCTTGTTTTTGACGCGATTCCGGAAAATCGCCGCGGACAGGCTAAATCTCCCATCACCGAGGTCCAGCTTGCCACCCGCCTCGAGGGAAAAACTGGTCTCAGGCTCAGTCGGCGCAGCAGCGGACGCATCGCCGAACAATAATGTCGTATTGAAGTCGGGGGATTTGTACCCTGTTGCAGCATTGAAATAGAAGAAAGCCGGATCTATTGGGCGCCAGTTGGCGCCGGTTCGCCAGGTGAATTCATTCACCTCAACTTCATAACTGGCGTCCGGAGCAAAAGCGAATATGAGATCAAGTTCTTTCGTCTCATTTGTAAAACGCCCTCCCGCTTCCAACGAAACCGTTTCCGTCACCGGCGCGTCAACACTGACAAACCCCGCAAATGATTCAGTCTTAATTCTGCCGGTCGTATCGATCGCATCACCGAAAAACTCCGGAATTGTGCTGATAGCGGTCCGATCGTCATTATAATAGAAGCCGCCCAGCACCCAGTTTGCGATGCCGGTTTCTCCATGCAATTGCAGCTCTTGGGAGAATTGCTCTGCATCGAGACCATAGATCGAGCCGGCGTTTCCGAGGAATCCGCCAACAGCCCAACCGTCGCCGTCTTCCTGAAAATACCGGTCGTAATCCAGATAGCCGGTAATCGACACAAGCTTTATGGACGGCGTGATGTCCCAATTAAATCGTGCCGAATATTCAGCAAAATCGAGATGGTTCGGCATACCGTCATATTCGCTGTAACCGCGCTCAGGCCTGGGAACGACCCCCATGAAACCGACGCCGTTGACGCATTCATTGGCGATAATGCGGTCGTTGCTGCAGGGCGCCAGCGTATCCGGATCGAGCGCGCCTTGCGTTCCGGTCATCGGCGCAACGCTGCGATCTTCTGTATAGCCTGCCTTGAGGAGCAGGTTCGCGTCGGGCGTCAAGTCAACAGACAACTGAACACGAGCCGAGAAAACATCCTTTTTGGACCATTTGACCCCATCAGGAATAGCGAGGTTCGTCTGGAAGCCTTCATCCTCATTGTAATAAAAGGAGGCGCGACCGCGAATGTTATCGGTTATCCCTCCGCTAACCCCTCCTTCAATCAACCGCCCTTTGAACGAACCGAACTGACCCGTCAGATAGCCTTCATGCTCTTCAGTCGGCTGGTTGGTGAAGACATTGACGAGACCGGCAGTCGTATTTCGACCGAACAGCGTGCCCTGGGGGCCGCGAAGAACCTCAACCCGCTGAATGTCGTAAAGCGGCGCACGCTGAAGGGCGCCCGCTCCATAAAAAACCTCATCCACGGCGAAGCCGACGGGCGAATCGGATGTGTCGTTGAAAACCTGAAGGCCGTCGCCGCGAATCCGGTAGCGGGGCTGAAGACCTGTATCCACGTAATTAAAGTTCGGCGTTTGAACGGCAATCTCATCGAGGGTTCCAATACCGGCATCCTCTAATTGCTCGCCGCTAAACGCCGTCGCAGAAACCGGCGTCACGCTCAATACGGTTTCACGGCGGCGAGCCGTGACGACCACCTGATCTGTTGCAGCACGCGCCCCTGTCTGCGGCTGCTCAGTCTGTGCATTCGCGCCGGCCTGTGAAACCAAAGCCACCGCCGCCGTGGATGCCAATAAATGTGCCGCGCCTCTCATCATGACCCCCTATGATTTTGCCCTCTCCATTGTGACATTTTTAATATAGCATTATGGAATGTCAATTGCCTTTTCTGACATTCCAAGAAATTTTGCCGAAATTCTGGCGTTGACGGAGGCGCACGCCCCGTCCCAGCCCCTGAGGACTATGAAAAAAGCGATCCGCCGCCTTCACGAAGTTTTCGACTAGCGTTCTTTGAATGCCCCAAACGCGGGCGGGCGAGCGCCCTGCTTCCTTTAGCCGCTCGGCCTTTCGACCCGGATAGGAAGTTCGCTGAAATAGCGAGACTGCATCAGCGCTTCGACCACTTGCTCTTCGCTTTCCCGGATATGAGCCTGAAACAGCGCTGCAGCTTTTTCAGCGTCATTCTCGCTTATCGCGTCAAAAAGCAATTCGTGCTCTTCGGCGTTGATGTCGCTGCTGGAAAACGCCCGTCCACCGACTTTTGGCACGAAATAGGCGATACGGTTTGACTGGTCGAGCAGTTGGGTCAGTACTTTTTCTAGAATGGGATTGCTGCTGGCTGCGTAAACTTCACGATGGATCCTGTTGTGAATCTCCATCATGCCATGGCGGCCCGCCTTCGCTCCAGAAACATATTCTTCATTGAGCTTGCGAAGGAGGCCGACATCCACACGGCCGACGGCCGCCCGCGCGGCCAATCCTTCCAACGCCGCACGCATTTCGAAAGTCTGGCGTATGGTCACCAGGCTGATATCGGAAACATGAAAACCAAGACGGGGGATTGGCGTGATCAGGCCGTCATGGGCGAGCAGCGCCAGCGCCCGGCGCACCGGGCTGCGGCTGAGATCATATTTCTCGCACATTTGCGCTTCCGTGATGTCGTCGCCGGGCAGAATCCTGCAACGGACAATTTCGCCGTAGAGAAGTCGATAAGCTTTCTCGCCGAGATCCGCCTTGTCTGATGCAGCGTCCCCTGCAACCTCCTGAAAGACCGGCGCTTTCTTAGGCATTGACTTCTCCTCAGGCCGTTATGATTTAACCGCAGCAGAATCTAAAATGTCAGAATGGACTTTTTTCAGGCAAACATCCAACAATGGATTATGACATAAAATGTCATCCTCATAAATTGATGTAATTGGAAAGAATTTTCAAATCCCCAAGCTGGCATCCTTGTTTTACGGTAAGACAAAAAACAGGACAGACTTCCGGTTCGTATCTCATCATTGCCAATGGTCGATAAGGCTCACCCCGTCCCACTGGCGGGACAGGCCAAAGCTCCTAAAAAGCGCAAAGCGAGCATTAATCTTCAAATTCAATGCGCTTGATAAGACTAGCTTCTCCGCTTCCAGCTCGGCGCCAGCCATGCTTTATATAATCCGGCGACATTTACAGATAATGTCGGATATAGGCGAGACGACCTTATCGATTGGCTGAATTGGCGCGCCTGTTAGTCGACGAGCGAAGGCGCAAATTTCAGATATGCTGCTCGACCAGGCCTCGGCTCACATTGTCACTGCATAGCGATTCTGCCGGCTATTGTTAGCTGAATGACTCCTCATCATTCTTCTAGCTGGGTGAAAAATTTGTTCGATCAGCGGCCATCTTTGCCGACCACTTCCGCCGTATTTCTAGCCGGCGGAACCAACAATTGAGAAAAGTTGGAGCGGGTGAAGGGAATCGAACCCTCGTCGTAAGCTTGGGAAGCTTCTGCTCTGCCATTGAGCT
>PAIP01000068.1 GCA_002704915.1 Parvularcula sp. | reverse complement strand
CATTCGACGATCGGCTATCTCAGCCCGATTGAATTCGAGGAAAAGATGGCGTTAGCTTAACCGACCGTCCACAAAACCGGGGACAGGCCAGTTCTCTATGATTTCAAGCAGCTTGTTCTGATGGTGCGAGAATTGCCTAATTGCCTGGCTAATTTCGTACAAACTTTGCAGGATGAGTTCGTTGTCCTCTGACAACCACTTCCTATTTTGTTGTTTCCTTTTGGCCATGACGGAGTCTCCTGCTTGCTTTATATTTAGCAAAGCAGCAGGTTAGTGGTTTCGTATAATCGAAACCTAACCCTAATGGTGAGCACAAGATATGTTCATACGGTGCATGGCCATCGAGACTGACGATGCAAAAGTGGATTCTAGCATTATTGAAATTGCGTCCTGCGATTTGGATATAGAGACGCTGACTTGTGCGAATGTGATCCGAACCTACGTTGCTCCTCAAAATGATTTGGAGCTGGCGTATACTAAAATTACTGAAAAGGACCTAGAGGGTGCGCCATCATTGGAAGAAGCCTTAAAGCGCTTTGAAGGGGCTGAATATTATGCAGCACACCATTTTCTTCACTTGCGCTACTATCTTTCGGGCTTTGGAAAAAATTGGATCAACACAGAGTTTTGCGGATTCAAGCTTGTTTCAAGGCCGCGCATAAGCAAATGGCCGGATCTTGCTGAGAAATTTGGTTTGGCTGCAGAGGTATGGGAACATAAATCTTCTGAAACGGAAAAGCTTGCAATTTTCAGTGCTCATTATCTTGGTGTGATCTTCGAAACTGATAAGTGCTCCATACAGAAGCTTGTGAACATGAGCATAACAGATGACGTTTTTCCGGAATACCGGCCGGAGGATGTAATTCATGATGAGTTTTAGCTGAATGTCGGTTATCTGGATGCAAGTTATCCTATATGTTTCGACCTTGCTAATTGAAAAGGGCTGATGACGAAGGCGCTTGAGAAAAATTTCGTCCACTAGAATTGAAGCCATACTATGTTCTTTGGATGCATCCATGAAATGACCCCGGCCACATAAGTACCGGGGCCATATCTCTTCGGTAAGAGCTACGCCGCTTGTCCAGCGCTCTTAGCGCTGCGTTTGGCGAATTGCGCTCTACGGGCGTCTGCAGCTTTTTTAAGAGGTGTGTCCAGTTCGCCTGCTTTGATTGCCTCCTGCAATGCCTTGATGGCATCGACAAGCTGCTTTTCATCGGCAACTTCAATCGAGGTTTTCTTGGGCTTGATCTCAATGGGCTTGCCGCCATAGCGCAGCGAGAAAAAGTATGAGCCATTATCTCCGAGCCACCACCAACGGGTGAATCGCTTCTTCACTTTGCGCTGCTCAATTTCGCCGGTCTCAGGGTTTTCAACCTCCTCGATTTCATAGCGTTCGTAAGGGCGTCCTTCACCCGCATCATGAATGGCGGCAGCAAGCTGTTTGTTGAGCGCCTCACACATTTTGTGCCGCAACCGCTGCTCTGGGGAGAGTTCAGCAGGGCGTTGTTCTTGCGTAAGCTTCAATTGATCGATGATTGACATGGGGTGCGTTCTCCTCGCTAGTTTGGAACGCACCCCACTATGCGCCTAATTCATCGGCAGTCGACCAAAGAATTAGGTCTTAGGTTGGCCACCGTTCAAGCAACGTCCGAAACGTCATAGCTTGAATAGAAATAGGCAGGGATATTTTTGCTCGAGTCTTTTTGTTGTGGGCATGGATAGACTACGCCGGTCAACAAAAGGGGCTCGCTCTCGTCCTCAGCCAGAATTACGCCATAGCGGCGGTCTTCAATGTTGAGGACTATCACGCCCATTGCAGACGTTTTTTTCCGCTTTTGACCATCCCAGCGGAACAGCCGAGCCAAGAGAACGCCTTTGTCATACGCGCTATTGCACTCTAATACTTGTTCAGCAACATCTTTGCCAAGCGCCGATAAAGCCTTTCTTTCATCCGGGTCTTTGCCTAACCTCGCGAGCTCAAAATCGCGCAGGTCAAAAACGAATTTTCCAATCCGGTGGATTTCAATTGACCCGTTGAAGAAATCCACATTCTTCTTGCTGGGTCCAACGAACTTGCCAAGGTGCTTATTCTCATAAATACGTAAAGCGTAATCGTAATTAGTATTTTTCATTATCAATCTCCATATTTGGCCCCGCCATCACATTGGCCGGGCTTGCTTTTCATTTTTTGGAGTTTCTTTTTTGCCTCGTCTCCCGTCGCTAGGGTTGCTTCCCCGAAGACGAAATAAAGGCAAAGGCCTGATTTGGTTTTCTGTTTCTGTCGCCGTTGCTGTGTGTCGAGGGAGGTGGCTTTAGAAGTTACAAGTCACCTAAGTTACCCAACACACAAACAGCAACAGCTACAGCAACCCATCTTGTTGCTTGTCGCCTTGTTTCTAGCAACAAAGTAACTCCATATATATTTATGCAAGAGGGCCTAGAATAAGGGCCTTAGTCGCCGAAAATGACTAAATCTTAATAATAGGTATACGGAGGACATTAAATGAAGTAAGTCTCGGCGATCACGCAAACATAATGTTCGCCTTCGAGAATAAACTTCTTGTGTTTCTTCAAAAGTCTTTTCAATTCGGCATGCGTTGGCAATTCCACTTGATAAGCGTCATCACCGGGTTTGATGTCGAGGAGTATCTTCTCTTCTTCAACGCATTCCTCAAGAAGCGACAATGCTTTTTTAGTTCCCTTACATGAGCGTACTGAGAGAAATTCACCGTCTTTGGCAAAGCTCGTAATGCAAGCGTATTTGGTCATAAACATTTCTTATCCCTCGACATGCTTGAGAGCAAATTGGCCCTGGCATATTTTCTGTGTATCTACAGCGGGTCTCTGTTGATATTGCCGCAGCTCATGCAGCGCCCATTTTTAAAAGCTGCATTGCTGCAAGGCCGATCATTTCCATTCAGGCACCCGCTTGATCCACATTTTCGGCATCTAAATAATTGCGAACTGCATTTTGTTGATTGGCTTCCAGACGGGCGTTGCCCATTGCACCAAACAGCAAAGCTTTGGTCATGCGCCATTTGAAGATGTCTGTGTGTTGGGGCGTCAGGGGTTGATAGAAAGCTCCAGCCTGTAGCCTCTTCGACTTCCTCTTGTGACATTTTCCCATATACTGAAACGGGTCTGTAGCCGTTATTATAAAGAAACGCCCGATAAAACACATAATCAATGAAGGGATAGATCAATCCGTACACGCCAGCGGTTAAGATCGTAAGCAATGCTGTCACAAACGCCATGGCCCATTGTCCTCTTATTAAAGGCGGAATGAATGTCGCGAAAAACACTGCGCATAGCAGAGCCCACCAGCTAAACCCGATTGGCGCGGTTCGAATGCGTCCGAGCCTGTCTTCCATCCTTACCCATGTGTGTGCCACGATCCCCTCCTTAGGCTTTCCATTTCTGAATGAGTTCTGTTGCGCTGTTGACGTGGAGCTTGGCATAAAGTTTTGCCCGGTGAGTTTCCACGGTCCGTGCGCTTACGCCCAGCTTTTCGGCAATTTCCTTGTTGGTCTCATTGGCTAGCAGTCCCTGAAGGACTTGCTGCTCCCTTCCGGTTAGCTGTTGAGAGACCAAGATTGTTTTGTTGCGCTTTTCCAATCCGGAGGCTGTCGCGTTACCAGAAGCAGCGGAGATTATGGCTTCAGCTCTAATTGGCTTTTCAAAAACGCTTTGCGCTCCGCAGCGCATGGCCGCGACAGTCTTCTGTGTATCAGGGGCATTAATAGAGGCGAAAACAGAAACCGCCTTCGATTTTTCGATTGCATATTTCAGAACGTCGAGACCGTCAAAATCCGGTAATGCAAGATTGACGACCACGACATGCGCCTCCTGAAAAAGAGGACTTTCAAAATAATCAACCGGATTTACGAAGGGATGAGCTGCAACGCCGGCGGCGCTGAGCAGAAGATTCAAGTTAATATAGCTCTTGCTGTCGGCATCGATCACCGCCACCGGAAGCATGTTTGGCCCCACCTACGTACCCCGTGGGAGAGTAGGTTCAGAACGTGGTGGAGGTAATTCGGGGTAGGGCTTACGTAATTACGTAGGGAGTAGGGGCTCAACATTTCTCGGTTGTTGTAGTGCGGATCAAAATCTGATGCGACCTGAAAATCAGAGCAAAAAATCCAGCTAAGTCCCGTACTACGGAAAGTTGAGAAAATCTCACCGGTCTTCAGGGAGCTAGTTGTGAGCCATTTGCCATTTTTTCTTGATGCGTGTGATTGTATTTGTCTCAGAGCTGCGTAGCCGGGAAAGGTTGGTTCGGAGGGATGAGATGTTGACCTCCTCACCCCACATCTCCTCCATGACTTCTTTCATTTCTGCGGTCTCGAGCCCATCAGGAAAATCGCCTTTCAACAAGATCAGGATTTTCTCTTCTAGGTTCAGCTTCTTGTTATCCCGCTTTCGTTGAGGGGGGGCCTGCATTTCAATGTCTGCAGGTGCGCCTTCAATCACCGCGATTGATTTTGCGAGTTCATTACGGGCTGCCTCAAGCGCGCTCAGTTTCTTCTTCATAGCGTCTATTTCGGCGTCATACGAAGCCAACCGCCTTTTGGCTTCAAGGAACGGATTTGGGGCCGCCACATTTATCTCCTGCGTTCGTTTATGCGTCACCCTACTCGATATTAAAGTTTGATAAAACCTCGACTTCACGAGAAATATCGGAAAATAGTTTAATTTCTGCTTGACTTAAACATTTAACTTTGATATTGAGTTTTTCGTCGCCGCCGGTGCTCATCCGGAGCGCCGGGTTCCGGCGGCCGGATCAAATGATCCGTCAAACGTCGGGAGAAAGGAGAAAACCTATGACCGACAAAGAAGACTGTGTGCCTGATGAGGAGGCGCACGCAATGGGGCTCGATGCTCATAGCATTGAGCCTCTGGACCACAACCTTCCGCTAGAGGAAGCGCGTGATGCAGTCGTAAAGCAGAACGAGGAGCTGCTGTCGGGTGAATTGAGCTTCGACATATATCGAAGGCGCGTAGCCCACAACAACTATCTGCTTTATGAGCGCGTGCGCGAGCAGGAGAACCATGATGAGCTTATCAACAAATGGCTTGCCAAACGTGGGTTCACCAAAAAGGAGGTTAAGTCCAGCCGTAAATCGGTAAGATTTGCGCGCGCTATGTGGAAGGGAGATTCAGTTGATAGTCGTCGAATCAGCGATGAAGCAAATGTGCTAGAAACTGGGTATCGATACTTCTCCGGTGCGTTGGGCGAAAAATCACCTGACTTTGCGCGTTTCTCAAACTGGGTCGATGAATGCGGCGGGTTCAATGAAATCCGCCGAAACCGGGCGCCAGAGAAATTTGGCGGCCCACAAAGGGACGAGGACGAAGACAAGGCTAGTCCGGCTGATAAATTCGAGAAGCGTTTGAAGGCTGTTCGCAGTCGAAAAAGCATCGCTACCATTGATGTAGTGCCTCTCAACGCCGAACCGGATCAGATTGTTGTCTTCTACGGCATCGCAAAGGGACAGAAGACGTCCTTAAGAATGGCGTGTCTTCTTCCATCTGAGGGCGGACTTAATGTCCATAACCTCAAACCAGCGAAACTGTGCCACAACGGCGATGTTCTTGTTACAGATAGTATCGAGGGCAATATCACATTGGCATGGGATACAAACGCCACCACAGCGGATGATCAAATTGATCAACTCGCTGAGATGACGTCATAGCATTGTTCTGAAACAGCTTGGCCAGTTGCAGCTGGCCAAGCAACATTGAAAGTACAAAAAATGAATTTGAAATCAAGTGAAAAATACGCCCCTGCGGCGTTTGAGGATCTCGTCTTTCCCAGTCCTACGGTAGAGAGGACCATTAGAGACTACAAAGACGGACACACAACTGAAAACTTGTTGCTTTACGGCCCCCCCGGAACTGGCAAGTCTACCATCGCCCGACTGATTCCGGCGTTGGTTGAGCCAAATTACTGTCCGGGTGATGTTACGGTTTATCATTGCGGCATATTCAGAAAGGTTGAAGAGCTACAGAACAAAATTGGCAAACAGATTCCATTGTATGCGAATGGTGATAGGCGCTACCTGATCCTCGAAGAGGTGGACAACCTAAATGTGCATGCCATGCAGATGCTCAAATCCATCATGGATATTGGACAGAAAGTTGATGCATTGTTTGTTCTTACAACAAACGAAGTTGATAACGTCAGCAAGCCTGTCATCGACCGATGTGAGAAAGTGTATGTGGGCCTAACATCGCCGGAGCATTGGTTGTCTCGTGCCCGATCTATAATCCAACAAGAAACGGGCAACCTTCTTAGCGATGATCAGCTACTTCAGATCATCTCAACTGCAAAGGGGTCTGGCCGCCAGACGGTCAAGGCAATTCAAAAATACCTTGCGAGGCGTGCCCGTCATCAGGTCGCGCAAATTTCTCCTGCGTCTGCACGCCAGAAGGAGGATGTGGTATGAGTTTGCCTTGTCATAGTCGAGACTTTGATGAATTTTGCAGACTGTTGTTACGAACGGCTCCGCCAGGTAAAAATGACATACAGCGTGTCCATGATGCGGTCAGTTTGTTGGAAGAGTTATCGATAAACGCACGGTCATTTTACGATCTGGAAACGCTCGTTTGGGAAGCTAAGTCCAATGCTAACAATGAGCTGTCTAAGTTTAAAGCCGCAATAAGTCAGGCCGAGGAAAGGCTTGAGGCATGTGATGAGTTGTTGAGTATCGTAAAATCATATCGCGATAGTCAGCCCAATGCGGGGAAAATACAATCCTAGAAGCTACTGCAAGCCCCGTATGTGAATATCGGTGAGAAAGTGTGCCACGTGGCCGCCTGATTTTGGCGGTGTAAAAGTGGGCCATTTATTTTCGTTTCCGGGGATATGCCCCTGGGTTTTGCGAAAAGCGAGCCCCGGGGATGTATGGCGTGCATTTATATGAGCAGATAAGAGTAGCGGTTATTATTGACGGCATGTCGCGTCGCGCGGCGTCGCGGAAGTTCGGGGTTCACCGAGACACGGTTAACAAAGCGTTATCGCATTCAGTTCCGCCGGGTTACCGGCGCTCAAAGCCGGTGAAGCGCCCGAAGCTCGATCCCTATACGGGTGTGATTGACGCGATCCTGCAGCAGGATCTGGAAGTTCCGAAAAAGCAGCGGCACACAATCCAGCGGATATTCGACCGGTTAAAGGACGAGTACGGCTTTGACGGCGGCTATACGACGGTGCGCGATTATGTGGGCGATCGCCGGCTTGTGCTGAAGGAGGCCTTTGTGCCCTTGGCGCATGCTCCTGGCCACGCGCAGGTGGATTTTGGCGAAGCGCAAGTCGTGATCGGCGGCGTCCAGCAGACCGCGGCGGTGTTCGTGATGAGCCTTCCCTATAGCGATGACGCCTTCGTTCAGGTGTTCCCGCAGGAGACGGCGGAAGCCTGGTGCGAGGGTCATGTTCGCGCCTTCAAGTATTTTGACGGCGTGCCGCAGACGATTCTTTACGACAACTCCAAGCGGATCGTCGCGCGGATACTGGGCGACGGCAAACGCCAACGCACGCAAATGTTCTCCGGGCTGGTATCGCATTATCTGTTCAAGGACCGTTTCGGCCGCCCGGCCTGCGGCAATGACAAGGGCAAGGTGGAGAATCTCGTCGGCTTCGCCCGCCGGAACTTCCTTGTGCCGATCCCGCGGGCGACATCGTTCGAAAAGCTGAACGCCAAACTCGTGAGGGATTGCCGTAAGCGCCGCGACCGGCAAATGCGGGGCAAGGACGGAACCGTGGGCGAACGCTTTGAGGCGGACAGGTGCGCCTTCCGGGACCTGCCCGGGGGAACCTATGAGGCGTGCGACCGCCGCTCCGGTCAGGCGACGAGCCAGGCGCTCGTGCGCTACCGGCTGTCGGATTACTCGGTGCCGAGCGCCTATGCGCATCGCCAGGTGCTGATCAAGGGCTTCGTCGACAAGGTGGTGATCTCCTGCGGCGCGGAAGAGATCGCCCGGCATGAGCGCTCTTATGAACGCGACGACATTGTTTTTTATCCGCTGCATTATCTGGCGCTGCTTGAAAAGAAGCCCGGGGCGCTCGATCAGGCGGCGCCGCTCAAAGGCTGGAATCTGCCGGACTGTTTTGGCGAGTTCCGCCGGCGCGCCGAGGGGCGGATGGGCAAGCACGGCAAGCGGGAATATATCCAGGTGCTGCGTCTTCTTGAGACCTTCCCGATGAAACATGTCGAGCGGGCGGTTCGCGACGCGATGCGCCTGCAAACGATCTCCTATGACGCGGTCAAGCAATTGACGCTGTGTGCGGTCGAAAAGCGTCCGGCCCGGCTTAATCTTGAGCGCTATCCCAATCTGCCGAAGGCGGATGTGGCGACCACGAAAGCGCGCTCTTATCTGGCGCTGATCAGGGAAAGGTCCGTAGCATGAGTGAAGCGCCTGTCGTTGACGCTGCGCCGGCCCCGGAAACGAAGCCGCCGCACCTCCTGCTCGATCATTATCTGAAGACGCTGCGCCTGCCGAGCTTCAAGCGCGAATATGAAAAGCAGGCCGGATTAGCCGCTAAAGCCGGCGACGATCATGTCAAATATCTCCTGCGGCTGACAGAACTGGAGATGATCGACCGGGAGCGGCGTCTTGTTGACCGGCGCATCCGGGCGGCGAAGTTCCCGTCGGTCAAAAGCCTCGATACGTTCGACTTCAAGGCGATGCCGACGCTGAACAAGCCGCTCGTGCGCGATCTCGCCCGCTGCGAATATATTGATCGGCGCGAGAACGTCATTGCGCTCGGGCCCAGCGGCACGGGCAAAACCCATATCGCGCTCGGCCTTGGGCTTGCCGCCTGCCAGAAGGGACTGGCGGTCGGGTTCATGACGGCCGCCGCCCTCGTTCATGAACTGATGGAAGCGCGCGACGAGAAACGGCTCCTGCGGCTGCAGCGCCAGCTCGGCAATCTGAAACTTTTGATCATCGACGAACTGGGTTTTGTGCCATTGTCGAAAACGGGCGCCGAGCTTCTCTTCGAAGTGTTCTCCCAACGCTATGAGCGCGGCGCCACCATCGTCACCAGCAATTTGCCGTTCGATGAATGGACGCAAACCTTCGGTTCGGAGCGTCTCACCGGGGCGCTCCTCGACCGGCTCACCCACCACGTTCATATTTTGGAAATGAATGGCGAAAGCTACCGGCTCACGCAGGCCAAGAAGAACAAACAGGGGCCGGAAGCAAACGCTGGCGCCGAAGCGAACGGATAATCAGCGGCGGCGAAACGCCGAAAACAATGCGGAATGGACAAAAGGCGCGCCCTGACTCGAAGACGGTCAGCGCGCCTTTTGCGTCATTCCGCAGCGCCGCGCCCGCGGCCACGCCTCACCAAATAACGCTCATTCTCAAGCTGATTGTCGCTGCACCGGCCAGCCCAACTCGCCACTCAGTGGTACGTTTTTACGGCGCCAGACTGGTACGTTTTTAATCCGAGATTGACACGAAGGCGCAGTCGATATAGGTCCGACCATTATCGGCAATCTCGATGCGATCGACCGTCAGAATATTCCGATCATGATCTGGGCGAGCTGGATGGACGCGGGCGTCGGCGCGGGCGCTATCCGTTGGTTCCGTCAGGCAAAGGGACCGGGCGTTGCGATTATCGGCGCGTGGAGCCATGGCGGCGGCGAGACGGCGGACCCATATGCGCAACCATACGGTCCGACGGAGCCGGATCATGCCGAGAAAATGCGCATGATCCGGGATTTTCTAGACCAGGCGATGGCGCCCGAACCGGAAGAGCCGCAGCGCAGATTGATACGTTATGTGACGCTCGGAACGAATGCCTGGAATGAGACCGATATCTGGCCGCCGGCGGACATCTCGCCGTCAGTGTTGTTCCTGGGCGATGAAGGACGCCTCTTGCCTGAGCCCGCGGATGCGAAAACATCTTGTGACGCCTATGAGGCGGACTTCAATATCGGCAGCGGTGTGGAAACCCGGTGGACCACGCAGTTGGGCAAGCCGGTTGCATACCCCGATCAGGGCGATGGCGCGGGATGGCTGTGCTATGAAACGCCTGCGCTTGCAGAGGATGTCGAGATTACCGGAACACCGGCGCTCGACCTTTACATTTCCTCCACGCATGAGGATGTCATGGCGCTCTGCCATATGGACGATATTGCGCCAGATGGCCGCGCGACCTACCTGACGGAGGGCGTTCTGCGGTTGATGCATCGCGCGGACCTCGTTGACGATATGCGCCTGATCGCCGGGGACGACATCCGAAGTTTCCTGGGGGATGATTTGCGTCCGCTGGAAGCTGGCGCCGAAGAACGTTTCCAGTTTCCGCTGTTGCCGATTTCCGTCGTGATCCGAAAAGGACACAAACTTCGTTTTCGTTTTGCGGGGGCAGACAAGGACACGTTTGTCCGGATACCGGCGGTTGGCGATCCGATCCTGACATTTCACCGCGGCGCAGGCAAAAGATCGCGCATCATCCTTCCCGTCAAAGGCAATGGCAAGGAGGCGTTCAGATGACAGTCCTGGAGTTCTATGAAAAAGAGCGCGCATTGGTGGGTGGCACGCTTGGTCCGACGGCATGGCGTATTGTGACCCAGGAGGATATCGATCAGTTCGGGGCGTGTACGCATGATCCGGACCCAATGCATATCGACCCTGAATGGGCGCGCGAGAACAGTCCTTTCGGCCAGACGATCGCTTTCGGTTTCTGGACGCTGTCGATGATGACGTCGATGCTGCAAGAAGCCTATCGCATGGCGGGCGATCCGCCCGCTAATATTATTTCCGCGAATTACGGTTGCGACCGTTTGCGGTTTGTGGAGCCGGTTCTGGTGGGCCAGCGCATTCGGCTGGAGGCGACATTGCACTCGGTGGAGATGCCGAAGCCGGATCGCGTTCTGCGCCATGTCGATGTCAATATCTGGGGCGAGGGCGCGGCGCGCCCAGCAGTTGTCGCACGCTGGCTCTCAATGTCGGTCTGGCGGTCGGATGAGTTCGTCCAGAATGGATTCCGGGCGCAATGATCAGAACGACCGGGACCACCCTTTATGCGTGCCTCAGGGAGGTTGAAGCAATCGCTCCGGACGCAGAGGCTGTGATCTGCGGCGCGCGCCGATTGACATACGCGCAGCTTCGCCGGGAGACGGACCGCTATGCGCGCGCTTTGTTGGCGAATGGGGTCGGGCGCGGTGACAGGGTGGCGATGCTGTCGACGTCGCGTCTGGAATATTGGCTCGTCTTTCTCGCCAGCGCAGCGATCGGCGCCATCTGGGTCGGTCTTGGCACGCGCAACCGTATCGAAGAGCTGCAACATGTCGTCGACGATGTGGAGCCGAAACTGTTGATCGGTCTGGCCGAGTTTGACGGCCGGGACTACCGGCCCGATCTCATCGCGCTGGCCGGCGCGCCGTCCGTGGAGACATTGACAGTTTTTGGCGGCGAGTGCGCGGAAGAGACGAGATTTGAGGAGTTTCTTGCGCGCGGGGACCAGGTTGACAATGAGCGCCTTGAGGCGGCGATTGCAGACGCGGCTCCCCACGATCCGGCCCTTATCGTGTTTACGTCAGGAACGACGGGAAAACCGAAGGGCGCAATGTTGTCGCAACATGGCCTGACCAAGGGAAATCGCGCGCGCTTTGATGAATGGGATGGACCGGCTCCGCGGATGATCTGCGCCTTGCCGATCAACCATATCGCTTGCGTCGGGGACACCTGTTGCATGACGCTCCTCGCTGGCGGCGCCATCGTTTTCGCCGAGAAATTCGATCCGGCGTGGGAGCTTGCGACCGTCGAGCGGGAGAAATTAACAGTGTGGGGCGGGTTCCCCACGATGATCCAGATGACGATGGCTCATCCGGCGTTTGAAACGACCGATTTTTCTTCGGTCTATATGGTTGGCTGGGGCGGCGCCGCGCTGGCCCGGCCCCTGATCGAGCGTCTTGCGCAAGTTTGTGAGCGATCCTGTGTTGTGTACGGATTAACAGAAACGACCTGTAATGTGACATGGTCCGCGCAGGGCGAAACGCTCGACGCGATGGCGAATTCCATTGGCAGGCCGGGGGACGCTTTCGAATGCCGCATCGTCGATGATTTCGGCAAGATCTGCGGTGTCGGCGCGCCTGGCGAGATACAGTTCCGGGCCGATACGAACATGCTGGGATACTGGCGCCGTCCGGAGGCGACGGCGGACGCTTTTGCGAAAGGCGGCTGGCTTCGCACCGGCGATATTGGGTATTGGCGGGAAGACGGCAACATCTCGCTGGCGGGCCGGCGTTCCGACATGTTCAAGTCCGGCGGCTTCAACATCTATCCGAAGGAAGTAGAACAGATGCTCGAAACGCATGATGCCGTTGAGACCGCCTCAGTAGTATCCCATGCTGAAGAGCTTTATGGAGAAGTGGGAGCCGCCTTCGTCGTCTTGAAAGCAGGCGCCAAGGCCGATCAGGCGGAGCTGGCGCTCCATCTGCGCGAAAGGCTCGCCAACTACAAGGTTCCAAAGGCGATTACAATTGTCGATCGCCTGCCGATCCTCGCCAATGGCAAGGTTGACCGGAAACAGTTGAGCGCTATAGCGCAGAAAGCGTATGACGGGTCCAGATGATCGGCATTGTCATTCGACGCCTGATCGCGCTTGTCGCTATTATTATCGGCGTCACGATGGTCACGTTTCTGATCGCGCGGGTTATTCCGGGCGATCCGGCTCTGCTGCTGGCCGGGCCGAATGCGACGCCTGATGTCGTTGCAAAAATCCATGAGCAGCTCGGACTCGACCGGCCTTTGCACGTTCAGTTTGCAAGCTATCTTGACGGACTGATTCACGGAGATTTCGGCGTATCTATCGTGACGCGCAGGCCAGTGCTCGAAGAGATTACAAGTCTGCTGCCTGCAACGCTGGAGCTCATGCTGACGGCGATGGTTCTCGGTCTGTTTGGCGGAGTATCCTTAGGGGTTGCGGCGGCGCTCTATCGCAATCGCTGGCTCGATCATGTCATACGCATCCTCTCGGTGACGGCGATCTCGATGCCGGGGTTCTGGATCGCCCTGGTGCTGCTTTATCTATTCTATGGGGTGCTCGGATGGGCGCCCGGACCGGGGCGTTTCGATCCGTTGTTAACGCCGCCGCCGTCCGTCACCGGATTTCTTCTTGTCGATTCTCTCTTGGCCCTGGATTTTCGAGCGTTCGCCAGCGCAGCGTCGCATCTCGCGCTTCCTGCGATTACACTTGCGGTTCTTTCCATTGGGGCTGGAATGCGGCTCGTGCGTGGCTCGATGATTGAAGCGCTCTCGCAGGATTATATACGCACTGCGCGCGCATTCGGTCTGCCCGAACGAAAAATCATCCTCAGCTATGCGCTCAAGAATGCGCTATTGCCGTTTATCACTGTGTTCGGGCTGGAGCTTGCGTCGCTGATTTTCGGCTCCGTGGTTATCGAGAGTATTTTCTCCTGGCCCGGCCTTGGCTCGTTCGTGCTCAGCGCCATCTTCGCCCTGGATTTCCCCGTGATCATGGGCTTCACCGTCTGCGCCTCGGTGGTCTATGTCTTCGCCAATCTGCTCGTTGACATCGTCTATCTGCTTCTCGACCCCAGGGTCAGGGGGATCGGATGATGCAAGGTTCAGCCAAGCGGCGTCTGATGCTTGTTGTTGGCGGAGCGCTTATCGGGTTCTGGATCGTTATTGCGCTTTTCGCGCCTTTGGTTGCTCCCTGTCAACCGAACGATATAGATCTTGACGCTTATCTTGCAGCGCCGAGCGCGGCGCATCTGCTCGGCACGGATGAAGTCGGACGCGATATTCTCTCCCGTGTTATTTTTGGGGCGCGCGCTTCCCTTCTCACGGCCTTCGGCGTTGTTGCGATCGGTCTCGTCGTCGGCGGCGTACTGGGCGCCTTTGCCGGATTGATCGGCGGTTGGGTCGATCTCCTGGCGATGCGGTTCGTCGATCTCATGTTGTCGATGCCAAGTCTTGTTCTGGCGCTTGCGCTCACGGCCGCCCTGGGCCCCGGCATTGAAAATGCGATGCTGGCGCTTGGCATTCTTTCCGTGCCTTTTTATCTGCGTTTCGTCCGGTCACAGACGCTCCTGGTGCGTGAAATGGAGTATGTGAAATGGTCGGAGCAGGCCGGCGCCTCGTTGTGGTTTCGGCTGCGGCGGCATGTAGCGCCGAATATCGCCGGCCCGGTTGTGATTATTGCGACATTGCATTGCGGAGCAGCGCTTCTTGCTGGCGCGGCGCTGTCCTTTATCGGTCTTGGCGCGCAGCCGCCGCTTGCGGAGTGGGGGGCGCTTGTCAGCGCCGGGCGGCACTACATTCTCGATCAGTGGTGGTACTCGCTGTTTCCCGGCGTTGCGATCCTGTCGGTTTCGGTAGGATTGAACCTGCTGGGCGATGGCTTGCGCGATCTTCTTGACCCGCAAGGGGACGCATCGTGACCCGCGCATCCGCCATCGATATTCAGGACCTCACAGTCCGTTTTGCCGATGATTCAGGCTGGCGGACGGCGGTGCGCAGTCTTTCCCTTCAAGTTCGCGAGGGAGAAGTCGTCGGCCTGATCGGCGAATCCGGCTCCGGAAAGTCCGTCACTTCCAGCAGCTTGTTGTGGCTTCTTCCACTGGGCGACAGATGTCGCCTGACAGCAGAGCGCCTGGACGTGTTGGGTTTAAATGTGCTCGACGCGACCGAGCGCGAGATGCGAAATTTGCGTGGCGCGCAGGCGGCCATGGTGTTTCAGGAGCCGATGACCGCGCTGGACCCTTTGCGCAGCATACGCCGGCATATGCACGACGTGCTGCTCGCCCACAAGCCGCAATCATCGCGTGACGCCTATGCGCTTTCGAAACAGCTATTGTCAGAGATGGGTATCGAAGACCCGGACAGAGTTCTGCATTGTTATCCCCACCAGTTGAGTGGCGGAATGCGTCAGCGCGTATTGCTCGCAATGGCTTTTAGTTGCAATCCGCGCCTGATCATCGCCGATGAACCGCTGACCGCGCTGGATGTTACGACGCAGCACCAGATCGTTAAGCTGGTTCGCCGCAAGACGCAGGAGAGCGGCGTTGCGATCCTTTTCGTCAGCCACGACCTTTCGGTGGTTCGCAGTCTCTGCGAGCGCGTCTATGTGATGTATGCGGGCGAGGTAGTGGAGACAGGGCCGGCGCATCATGTGCTCACCCGCCCGCACCATCCCTATACACAGGGCTTGCTGGCGTCGCGGCCGGAGCTTTTTGCGCCGCGGACTCGCCTTGATACGATCGCCGGGCAGGCGCCGTCGGGTGCAGACGCTGCCGAGGGATGCCAGTTCCGGGACCGCTGTCCGCACGCCTTCGAAAAGTGTTCCGTGCGTCCGCCGCTTCAGGCTTCAGCGGGCGACCCTGAACGCGCCTCCGCCTGCTGGCTGGAGGGAGCAATATGAGCATTCTCCTTGAGGCGCGCAATCTGACTGTGCGGTATGACGCTCCTGCCCAGGGGCTTGGCGTGACAAAGAAGCATGTGCATGCGCTGAATGGCGTGAGTGTTTCCCTGCGTGAAGGCGCGACTCTGGGTGTCTTGGGAGAATCCGGCTCTGGCAAGAGCACGCTTGCATTTGCGCTTGCGGGGCTCGCCCCCGTTGCCGGCGAGATTTTATTTCAAGGCAAGCGGCTGACGCCGGCTGTTCGCAGACATATGCGCGGCGCCATGCAGATTGTGTTTCAGGATCCGCGCTCCTCTCTGAACCCGCGTATGCGCATATGGGAAATATGCACTGAGGCGCTGCTGCTTTCAGGAATACGAAGCGACAAGAAAAGAATAGGCCGCGCGGAAGCGCTTCTCGCCGAGGTCGGCTTGCCGGTCGAATGCGTTAATCGTTATCCGCATGAACTTTCCGGCGGTCAGCGCCAGCGGCTTGCTATCGCCCGGGCTATCGCATCACAGCCCAAGCTCTTGATACTTGATGAGCCGACATCGGCTCTTGACGTTTCTATTCAGGCTCAGGTGATAAACTTGCTCCTCGACCTGCAGCAGCGCACGGGCATGGCCTATATCTTCATCAGTCATGACGTCGGCGTCGTACGCCATATGAGCGACGATATTGCCGTAATGCGTTATGGCGAAATTATTGAAACCGGCGCGCGCGACAAGATATTCGATGCGCCGCAACACCCTTATACCCGGGAACTGTTAAGCGTCCTGTCATGAGCCGGAGCAATAATCTTCCCTGGTCGGATCAGATCGTCGACCTTGTTGCCGGAGATGGCTGCATCTACGCTCTCATATCTCCGGGCGAAGATAAGGCGGCGCCTTATATTGCAGCGCTGAAACCCGGCGCCCCGACGCAAAGAGTCGAGACGGGTAAAGCGGATATTGGCAATACAATTCATGGGTATGGCTTGCCTTCCCTTACTGCGGCGGGGCGCAAGGTCTTGTTTGCCTCGAGCGGCGATGGCGGTGTCTGGAGAGCAGGAGCGGGCTCGGCGCCGGCGCTGATTGCGGGCGGGGATGGCGCCTTTGCGTTTGGCGATCTCGCATGCGCGGGCGACCGGGTGTTCGGTGTCACTGAGCGGCGGCATGGGGCCGGGCGGACATCGAATGCGATTGCGTCTATTTGTTCGCAAAGCGGCTCGGTCGAGATACTTTTTGATCTGGCCGATTTTGTTTCAAGGCCCGTTATTGATCCGGGATGTAACAGATTTGCGTTTCTGGGATGGGACCTTCCCTACATGCCCTGGGAGCGGACATCGCTGTTTGTCGGAGAGATTTCCGCTGGCGCCGCTTCCATTCGCCGTGTTGCGGCGCCGGCGGCGGCTTTGGCCCAACCTTTATGGGGGCCGGATGGCGCGCTGTATGTGCTTTGCGATGCCGAAGGGTATTTCGATATCTGGCGGCTTGACCGAGACAGCCTCTGTTTTGTCGTTTCGGCAGGCGCGGACATTGGCCTCTCGCTTGCCGGTCAAAGAGGGCGCAGCTATGTGATCGAGCGCCCCGGTTGTGCGCTGGCTGTCGTTTGGGACAAGGGTGTTTCAGGGCTTGCGAGCTTAAACTTTGAAAGCGGGCGCGCGGCGCCGGTTGCAACGAGCGTTCCGCCGGACGACTTGATCTGCGCGGGCGGCGACGGGGTTTTTTATGCGGCGCTGCCTGTGTCTGGCGCGCCGGAAGTGCGTCATCTCGGTGCTGATTGTCCCGTTTTATGGAAGGGCCAATCGTCGAGCGACGGCAAGGCGGCTTTCCCCGCGTTGATGAGCATCGAAACCTCGAATGCAGACGCTGTTTCTGCAAATTATTATCCTGCCGATCCTGCAGGGGCTCTTGGGATCGCTGTTATCAATCTTCACGGCGGCCCAAAAAGTCTCGCGAAACAGCAACTGTCGCCACCGTTGGAAGCCCTCTGGCGTGACGGCTGCGATATTGTCGACCTTAACTATCGCGGTTCCGCCGGGTTCGGACGAGATTTTCGTGGGCGGATCAATGGGGCCTGGGGCGTCATAGATGTCGAGGATTGCATTGCTGCGATTGATGGCCTGATCGAAAAAGGGCTGGCCCGCGCGGGGCGTATCGTCTTGCGTGGGTCAAGCGCCGGCGCCTTTACATTGTTGCATGTGCTCGCAAAAGATTCACGGCTTGCCGGCGGCGTGGCTTACGCGGCCGTGACTGATCTGCGCGCGCTTGGCCGCGGAACGCATAAATACGAAAGCGGCTATCTTAAAACCCTGATCGGTGCCGACAATCTGACAGCGCCCCTGTTCGAGCAGCGTTCGCCGATCAGCAATGTCAGGAATATTCGCACTCCGGTCCTGTTTCTCCATGGAGGCAATGACGCCGTTTCGCCAGTTAACGGCGTCATGCATATGGCGGGGCTCCTGAAGGACAACGGGACCCGCTGTGAAACCTGCATTCTGGACGGGGAAGGCCATAATTTTTCGAGCTCGGAGGCGCTTCAGACCGCGCATAAAGCCGAACGCCAGTTCATTCGCTCACTGATGAGTACAGATTAACCGGTCTAAACAGGAAAGGCGCTCAACATGGCGCAGATTGATGACGACATTCTTTTCTCCACGACATCGGAGCAGTTAGCGCTTATGGCGGCGGGTGAGATTTCTCCCGTTGAATTGACCGAAGGATATTTGGCGAGGATAGAGAAAGAAAATGGCGCGTTGCGTGGCTTCGCCACCGTCACGGCGGAGCGCGCGATGGATCAGGCGCGGCTTGCAGAACGAGCCTATGCGGGAAAAGACGAGCATGCTCTGCTGCTTGGCGCGCCCCTTGGCGTCAAGGATATTATCGAGACGGCCGGGGTTTTGACGACTTATGGGTCGGTTGTTTTTAAGGACAATGTGCCCTCTGAAGATGCGGAAACGGTCAGTCGGCTCGCGGCCGCAGGCGCCGTCTTTCTTGGTAAAACCAACACATTTGAATTTGCGCTGACGACGCCGAGCCCATTGCACAAGGGCTCGCTTAATCCCTGGGCCCGGAAACGCGTCGCTGGCGGGTCGAGCAATGGTTCCGGCACATCCGTCTCTGCGGCTTTATGTTCGGCGGCGCTTGGAACGGATACGGGCGGCTCTGTGCGTAACCCGGCTTCTTATGTGGGTATCGTCGGTCTGAAGCCCACCCATGGGCGTGTGTCGATCCGGGGCGTGGGTTGCCTTGCGTGGTCAATGGACACAGTAGGGCCCATGTGCCGTAGCGTCGCTGACGCCGCCTTGTTGTTGAAAGCTCTCGCCGGTTACGATCCTCTTGATCCCGATTGTGCAGACAGGCCGGTCCCGGACTATGTCGCGGCGCTTGAAACCCCTCGCAAGGGCGCGCGAATTGGCGTGCCGAGAGAGTTTTTCCATGATCGCATGCGGCCTGAGGTCTTTGACGCGTGGCTTCATGCGCAATCGCTTTTGGAAGGGCAGGGCGCCCATATCGTCCCCGTAGACTTGCCGGATCTTTCCAACGTTTTGCAAATCTGGGGCACGCTTATGGGCGGAGAAAATAATGTCTGGCATGCCCCGACCTTTGAAAAAAAGTACGATGATTATGGTTCTGCGCCGCGCGACATCGTCTTTCCTTTACGCACCATGCTTGCGACGGACTATGTCAGGGCGCGCCGCGCGAAGGTGATGCTTGCCCGGGCAATGGCGCAGAGCATGGCGAATGTCGATGTTCTGTTGGTTCCTTCGACGCCGACGCCGGCATTCACCTTCGAGGAGGCGAAAAGCGCCGTTATTTGCGGCGATCAATCCCTCGATATCGGATTTGCGACAACGGGGTTCACCATGCCCTTTAATGTGACCGGCCAACCGGCTCTGGCTGTACCATGCGGCCTGTCGCCGGACGGGCTTCCCTTGTCTGTTCAGATTGTCGGCCGCAGCTTCGATGAAGAAACGGTCCTGCAGGTCGGCCGATTGCTGGAAGAGGCCGCCGAATGGAACGTCCGTCCCCCGGAATGGCGCCGGGTCAGTGCATGAGGTCAAGATGACGTTAGTCAGTTTGCTTCGTCCAGGAATGGGCAACCCGGAACAGGATGAATTTCTCGCCAAGGCGCCGCCTTTGGACCTGTTCGCCACTCTTGCGCATAGTCCCGTCCTGGCGCGGCGGTTCGCAGGACTTGGCGCTGCGGTCATGATGGAAGGCGCGCTGTCGCCGGAGTTGCGCGAGATTGCGGCGTTGCGGGTCGCATATCGCTGCAACGCCCCATATGTGCTGGCGCAACATCAGCGGGTTGCACGCCAAATTGGCATGTCTGAAGACAAGGTGATGCAATCGCAATGTGAGGAAGGGGGCGAAGCGTTTGCGCCCCTGGAGCAGCGCGTATTGGCGCTGGTCGATGTTTATTTCCAAGCGCCAGAGATGGTGGCGAACTTCGACTTTAGCGAGCTCACGGACGCGCTTGACGAACGTCAAATCGTCGAACTTCTTGTGACGATAGGCTACTTCGCCATGGTTGCTATATTCACGACCGGGCTGCAGTTGGACGTTTGATGTAGCTGGGAGAGTGACGTCCGCATGAACTCGTCGGACTGTCGGATGTGAAGTCAATAATTAACGAGTTTGACGCGCGAGACCCTTGGACTGGCGGCGGCCGCATCCGGGTGCGATGTTAGATCAGTTCTTACAAATCCGCGACCGATGTAAGGCGTGGCAGTCGTCTTGGTCTTCACGGATCCCTGCCTCGAAGGCGGCCGGACCTGCGGTCCGGATAAGGACGGCGCGAGGATGCGCGCGGGCTTTGCGTTCGTTTCCCAGGAAGGGGCGTCGCCGTTTTTACGAAGACGGTTGCGGCTCGCGGGGCGGGGAGGACACGTCCGTCCGAAACTAATTTCTCGTAAGTAATGGAACATGGTGGGGCTGTTGTTGTTTCCTTTTCATGGACCAAAAAGCCATTTTCTCTATTGGAAACAGTAAATTCGATTTCGGCCTCGTCCGCGAGATTGCCGAGAAGGAAGGGTCTGCTGCGATCAAGGTTCTCGACAGGCAGGATGTGCAGCCTTCTCATGGCCGAATAAATTTCGAAGATCTCTATGCCCGGGCGAAAGAGGCGATTGATGAAAGCGATGTCGAGCCGGACGCGATCATCGGCGATCTCGATTTTCCCGTAACCTCTTTGGTCTCCCTTTTGAGGCGAGAGTATGATCTTCCCGGCGCTTCGCCGGAGGCGGTCGCCAAATGCGAGCACAAATACTGGATGCGCTTCGTCCAGTCACATGCCTTTCCTGACGATACGCCGAATTATAAGGCGATCAATCCGTTTGCGACCGGGCGGGGCGTATCGGCGCCTGAGTTTCCTTTCTGGCTGAAACCGGTGAAAGGCCATTCATCAGTCCTTGGTTTTATGGTCGAGGATACGAGTGATTTGGACAAAGCGCTTCATACCTGTCGCCAAAGAATCCACCTGATCGGCGAGCCTTTCAATGAATTCCTCAACCATGTGGAGGTGGATCCTGAAGTCGCGGAAATCGACGGAAATTATGCAATTGCGGAAGGCATTATTTCGGCGTCCAGACAATTCACGCTCGAAGGGTATGTCTGGAACGGGAATACCGTCATTTACGGCGTTGTCGCTTCCATCCGCGAAGGCCAGCATCGGTCGAGCTTCTCATCTTACCAATATCCGGCCGATTTGCCTGAAGAGACGACAAAGCGCGCGAGCGAAATCACGGCGCGCCTTATCGATCAGATCGGCTATGACAACGCGCCTTTCAATATCGAATTCTTCTGGGATCCCGATGAGGACAAGCTCCATATTCTGGAGATAAATCCCAGAATTTCAAAATCGCACGCGCCGCTTTTTAGGATGGTGGACGGGGTGTCCCATCATAAAGTCGCAATTGATCTGGCGCTGGGACGCCAACCCGAAATGCCAAGAGGCGAAGGGGAAAACAAGGTGGCGGCGAAATACATGCTCCGTTCCCACGAAGCCGACGGGATCGTTGCTGATATCCCGGACAAAGATCAAATCGAAAAGCTTGCGAAAATCCTGCCGGATATAAACGTCAATATTCTTGTAGAAAAGGGCGTGAAGCTTTCGGAGCTGTTTTATCAGGATAGTTACAGCTACGAATTGGCGGATATCTTTCTCGGCGGGGATGGCCAGCAAATGCTGGAGGACGAGTATAACAGGTGCATCGATTCCCTGACTTTCCTAATCAAACCGATACCGGCAACGTCATGAAAACAGTCGACTCTTTCCCTCATGAAATCATAGAAGAAGAGAATGTCTGGATACCGGGCGCAGACGGCTGCAAGCTGGCGGCCCGGATATGGCGCCCGGTCGATTCCGATGACCGGCCGGTTCCGGTTATTCTTGAATACATTCCCTATCGAAAACGATTCGGCACGACGGTTCGCGATGAGCAGACGCATAAATATCTGGCGGGACACGGATATGCCTGTGTGCGCCTCGACCTTCGCGGCAGCGGTGAGTCGGAAGGCGTTCTGAAGGACGAATATTTACAGAGCGAGCTCGATGACGGCGTCGCGGCGATCAACTGGCTGGCCAAACAGCCCTGGAGCACAGGCAAGGTCGGCATGATGGGGATTTCCTGGGGCGGTTTTAATGCGCTGCAGATCGCGGCGATGCGGCCCGAGCCCCTGAAGGCGATCATTTCGGTGTCGTCAAGCGATGACCGCTATGCGGATGATATTCATCATATGGGCGGCGTCTTGCTGGGCGATAATCTCTCTTGGGCGTCTGTCATGTTTTCCTTCAACACCATGCCGCCGGATCCGGCGCTAGTGGGAAACCGCTGGCGTGAAATGTGGCGTGACAGGCTGGAGGGCAGCGGCTTTTGGCTGAAAACCTGGCTGCAGCACCAGCGCCGCGACGGGTACTGGCGCCACGCTTCTGTGTGTGAACGCTATGAGGACATCGACATTCCGGTCTTCGCTGTCAGTGGCTGGGCCGACGGCTACACCAACACTGTATTCCGCCTCCTCGAAAACTTGAAAGGCGTCACCAAGGGGCTGGTGGGCCCATGGGGGCATGCCTATCCGCATTTCGGCCGTCCCGGACCGTCGATCGATTTTCTGGGCGAAGCGCTGCGCTGGTGGGATCGTTGGCTCAAGGATGAGCCGAACGGGATCGAGGATGAACCGCGTCTTGCCGCATATCTGCAAGACAGCGCGCCGCCAAATCCATCTGAGGCGCGACGGCCGGGGCGGTGGATTGTCGAAAATGAATGGCCGCCGGCGGATGCGGAGAAAAAATGTTTGACCCTTGATGTGGGCCGGCATCTTGCGGAGGCCGGTGAAGCGTCCGAAACGAAACCCCTTGATGTGCAGTCTCCGGTTACGCTGGGGCTTTTTGCGGGCAAATGGTGTTCCTACGCCAACGGGCCGGATCTTGCCGGCGATCAGCGCACGGAAGATGGCGGCGGCCTGGTCTTCCAGACCGATCCTCTCGAAGAATCCGTAGATGTCCTCGGCGCGCCTGAGGTCGAACTCACGCTTTCGTCCGATGCGCCCATCGCGATGGTCGCCGTGCGCATGTCCGACATGCGCCCCGATCATCAGGTCACGCGCGTCACCTATGGCCTGCTTAATCTCACGCATCGCAATAGCCGTCAGCATCCCGAACGGCTTGAACCCGGAGAGAAATACAAAATTCGCCTGCCGCTGAATCATATTGCGCAGCATTTTCCCAAGGGACACCGCATCCGCATCGCCGTCTCCACCGTCTACTGGCCGCTGGCCTGGACGCCGCCGCAATCGACGCGGCTACGCATCTGGACGGGCGAGAGCCGTATTTTCATCCCCATGCGCCCGGCGGGGCGCGGCGAAGAAAAGCAGTTTGACGAAGCGGTGGGCGCGCCGGGCCCCGCAATCACTCCATTAGAAACGCCCGAACATGCCTGGAGAGTTGTGCGCGATCTCGGCAAAAACACGTCTGAACTCCAAGTTATCGACGATCGCGGCGTCATGCGACTCGACGACATTGATTTGACGGTGGGCGCGCGGGCGACCGAAACTTATTCAGCGGAAACGGGTGATTTCACGTCGGTTCGCGGCGAAACCGAGTGGCGGCGAATGTTGCGCCGCGGTGACTGGACCGTCACTACGCGGACAAGAACCTGCCTGCGCTCCGATCGCGACAATTTCTACATAGACGCCGAGCTGGATGCGTTTGAGGGCGAGTCGCGATTTGTCTGCAAAAGCTGGAGCGAAATCATTCCGCGCGATCACGTTTGACGCGGCGTGCGCGGAACAATACGGGGGGATTTCTGTCTGCATAGAGCAGCATTGGAAGTGATCATGGCCCAAAGCATTAAGATCGCCGGAATTTCCGGAAGCCTTCGGAAAGGATCGTATAATAGTTCAGCACTGGAGGCTGTTCGCATATGCGCGCCAGACCATTGGAACTTCGATATCGTCACGCTTGAAGATATTCCGCTCTTTAACGAAGACGTGGAAGCTGAAGGCTGGCCGCCGCGGGTGAAGGCCTTGCGCGACCGGTTGGAGCCTGCCGAGGCGATTATTTTTGCTACGCCGGAATATAATTACAGCATTCCCGGCGTCCTCAAAAACGCGATCGACTGGTTGTCCCGGCCGGAGCGAAAGGGGCCGATTTTCAATAAGCCCGCCGCGATTATCGGCGCATCGCCCAGCATGATCGGCACCGCCCGGGCGCAGGCGCATTTACGCCAGGTGGCGTTTTACAATGGCATGCCGCTATTGCCGACAACGGAAATCCTGATTGCGAATGCCGATGATAAATTCGACAAGGAAGGCCGTCTCCAGGACAACGAAACGCAAGGCTATCTGCAAGAGTTTGTCGAGGAATTCGATAACTGGCTCAAACCTTACGTGAGCTGAGCGCCTCTAAATCAACTTCCACCCGCAGATTTCGTGGGCGGCGCGCTGTCATTCCTTTTTGATCTTGGTTTGGGGTGCAACTCCACAAGCCGCAGGGCGGCGGCGAGCAGGACGATCGCCAGGGGCAGCATTAAAAACCTACCAACGTCCGCAAGGGTAATGGCGCCGGCGCCGGATTGAAATGTCTGCAGGGCAACCCTTAGAAACAGCACAAACAAGACAACAACGATGACTTCAGCGAGGGTCTGTTTGAGCTGACCGATCTGGTCCACATGAAGCCATTCCGGCAAGCCGAGATCGCGTGAATTGAAGTCGGGGCGGACGAACAGGCCATAAACGCCATAGCCGAAGAACAACAAAACGACGCCAATCAAAAAATTATCCAGCGCAACCATCAAGCTGATCACGGTCGCCTCGTCGTCAGGCAGTCCTTCCACAGGCTTGGGCGATGTCGTGAACTGATGCGCGAAAGCGTTGAAAGTGTTTTCGGCGCCAAGATAAAACATCAAGAGGGCGCCGCCCAAGGACGCAGCTACCGCCACAAGCGTAAAGAGGCGGGTCGCCATGAAGAAAAATTTTTCAACCTGGTTAAATTTCATGGTGTTCCGATGTGGTTGTCCTCAATTGCGTTCTCATGCGACGTTTAACTTCGTTCTTAAATTCCGAAGCGGCATGTTCCATTTGACAATCATATCTTCGTTCGTTGCTGGAAGCAAAAGGAGCGGCGTGATGAAGGCGATGCGTATTGTTCGGCGGCTTTACGCTCCGGAGCGAAAAAGTAATGGATGTTGCTGCATGTTATCGCAGCGCCGGACAGGCAGGCAAAAAAGCTGCAGCGGCGCCAGCCCAGATGACGCCGAAAAGCGAGAGCAGAGATAGCAGCCTCATCGCTCGAACCAGAAAACGGCTTGTGTCAACATTCGAGTCGGAAAGGGCAAACAATTTAGCCAGGACGTCGGCGCGAAAGCTGGCGACAGACAGCGGGATAGCGATAATGATTGTCGCCGCGATGATTCCGCCGGTAATCCACGCCGAAGCGGCGGACACCGGGGCCGCGCAGGCGACGTGCTGGCCGCCATAGACAAGCGCGAAGTGCAGAGTCCACAGCAAGGGACCGAAGAGCGAATAGAGGGTCGCCCGCCAGAACTGTTCGCCCGCTTCGCTCATGACGCGCCGACCAGTCTGGGGAATCCGTGAACCACCACAAGTCCGATTAGGGCTTGGGCCGTCATGTAATAGACAAGAAGGTTTGTGTTCTCGAGACTGGCGAAGCGCACATTGTCGAGCTTGCC
The DNA here is from genome assembly GCA_002704915.1 of Parvularcula sp. Classification (GTDB taxonomy): domain Bacteria; phylum Pseudomonadota; class Alphaproteobacteria; order Caulobacterales; family Parvularculaceae; genus Hyphococcus. The sequence continues at coordinate 321,569 of PAIP01000068.1, read as the reverse complement.
GGTAAAATGCCGGGCGGTCACATACACCGTCATAATCAGGATCGCGACAACGATCTCCCCGGTCAGAAAGCTCGCCATGTAAGTAAGCGCGTCAAAGCTGGACTGAGGACCGCGCAAGCCCGCAGACCAGTGGCCGTATATTTCAAAGCCGAGGCCGGCGCTGATCAACAGAGCGCCCAGCAGCAGGAGCCCGGGCGTCAACGCATGTCGCGCCGAGCGGGGTCCGAGCGACTTCTGCGCGAACCAGTAAACGGCAGCGCCACAGACGAAAGAGAGCGCCGACAGCGCAGGCCAACGCAGCGATGCAAGCTCATCAGCGGCGTCGGGCCAGACCTCCGGCGTCACCGTCCAAGTGTACAAGTAGGAAAAGAGGTAGGCGAGATAGAGCGATCCGGCGACAATCATGAGAACGATCATCGCCCACCATCCGTGAGCGGAGGGGCCGGTCATATAGACAGGCAGTCTGTGCCCGCCGCCGATATCGACGGGCCCCTTGTCGGGGCCCTTGTCGATGTCCCAGACCCAGACAAGACAGGAGACGACAGCAATGCCTGCGCAAATAACCGCCAGCGTCACAACCTTGATGGTGAGCAGCAAAAAGCAAGCGGCGGTGAAAACCGCGGCGCAGACATGGGCCCAGCCGGGGCCCGGCATCTGCACCACATATTGCGGTTTCGCCTCGATGGCGGAAGTGACAATGGTCTCGCGTCCGCCGGTCGGCGCATTGGGCAGATAATGCTGACCGCTTTCGACTTCCTCGGCGAGATTAGGCTGATCCCATAAGGTGTCGCGGCTGGTGATATGAGGAATAGAGCGTGTGGAATAAACATCCTGCGGCAGGAATTCGAGCGTGCCGGCGCCCCATGGATTCGGCTCGCCGCCTTCGCCGACGCGAAAATTACGGATGAGGTCGATAATGAAAACCAAAACGCCCGCGGCGATCATATAGGCGCCGATGGTGGAGATCATGTTGAGCCCGTCCCATCCAAGTCCAGAGGGATATGTCCATATGCGTCGCGGCATGCCGAGCAGACCGGTCAGGTGCATGGGCAGGAACGCGACATTGAAACCGATGAACATCAGCCAGAATGTCCAGCGCCCGAGGCGCTCCGACAAGCGCTTTTTCGCAACCATGGGAACCCAGTAATAAAAACAGGCGAAGAGCGGGAACACCATGCCGCCGATCATGACGTAGTGCATATGCGCGACGATGAAATAGGTGTCATGGGCCTGGAGATCGAACGGAATCATGGCGACCATCACGCCGGTGAGGCCGCCGAGGGTGAAAATGAACAGCATGCCGAGAACGAAAAGCGACGGCACATTGATCTGATATTTGCCTTTGGAATCGGCGATGGTGGCGATCCAGGAAAATATCTGGATGCCGGAAGGGATCGCGACGGCCATGCTGGCGGCTGAAAAGAAAGCGAGACTCATCGCGGGTATGCCGGTGGCGAACATGTGATGCACCCACAGGCCGAAACTGAAAAAACCAGTGGCGATCAGTGCGACAACGATGAGGCGGTAGCCCACCAGCGGGGTCCGCGCCATGGTCGGCACAATCATGGAGACGAGCCCCGCGGCCGGCAGGAAGATGATGTAGACTTCCGGATGGCCGAAAAACCAGAACAGATGCTGCCATAACAGCGGATCGCCGCCGCCTTCCGGCGAAAAGAAAGGCCACCCGAAAGCGCGTTCGATTTCGAGAAACATGGTGGCGAGAATGACCGCCGGAAACGCCACCATGATCATGCCAGCAAAAATCAGCATCGCCCAGCCGAAGATCGGCAGTTTGTCGAGCGACATGCCGGGCGGGCGCGTGCGCAGGACGCCGACGATGATTTCAATCGCGCCGGCGATGGCGGAGATTTCGATAAAGCCGATGCCGAGGAGCCAGAAATCCGCATTATCGCCGGGCGAGAACTGGGTGAGCGTCAGCGGCGGATACATGAACCAGCCGCCTTTGGGCGCAAGATCGAGAAAGACGGTCAGAAAGAAAACGCTGCCGCCCACGACATAGGCCCAGATGGCGAAGGCGGAAAGGCGCGGGAAGGGAAGATCGCGCGCTGCGAGCATTTGCGGCAGCAGCATGACGCCAAGCGCCTCCATGGCCGGCACGGCGAAAAGAAACATCATGGTCGTGCCGTGAACGGTGAAAAGCTGGTTATAGAGATTTTGGCTGACGAGATCGTTGTCCGGCAGGGCGAGCTGCGTTCGCATCACAAGAGCGAGGATGCCGGCCCCGACAAAAAAGGCGAATGCGGCGCCAATATAAAGAAGTCCGATGACCGTATTGTTGACGGCTGTGGGCAGGCGCCAGCCGCCGGGTGTTTTCCAGATGCGTAAAAGCTCTTCGCGCTCGCCTTCGGGGCGTGGCCCGGGATTGGGAAGTTCGTAATCGGCGGGACAGCTCATGGTGTTCCCCGCATGGAATAGAGAAGAACAAGCCCGCCAATATAAGTAATGACGACAAGGATGGAATCGATCCCCATGCGCAGGATGGCGGCGTCGCGCCGCTCGGCCAGCCCCATGAGGAAGAAGCCCGTCGTCGCAACGCCCAGAAGGGCGGCGACGGCCGCGAAATCACCCACTACTGACAAAACCGGATCGCCCCCGGCGATCATGTCGACGCCGAAAACAAGCGCGACATTCAAAATATTCGTGCCGAGAATGTCTGAAATCGCCATGGTGTAAAGACCGCGTCGCGCCGCTGCGAAGACCGTGCTCGCTTCGGGAAGAGACGTTGCGATGGCGACAAAGGCGACGCCCATGAAAGAAGACCCGAGGCCGCTCTGTTCTGCGATCGCGCCGCCGGACTGGGAAACGATCGCGCCCGCCGTGAGAATAATTAGGGCTGCGGCGCCGGTCTTGACGATCAGCCGCGTCATGGAGTCGTCGGCATAAGGTTTTTTGCTTTTTGTTTCCGGCCGTTCGGTTTTTTCATTGGCGATCCATGGCTGCCGGCCTTTGGCTTCGGTCAGTTTTTTCAGGCTGTACATCGCGCCTGCGAAAAGTCCCCATGTCCAGGCGCTGGCGCCGAAGAGCGCCGTGTCACCGGCGAGCACAGCAAGAGCGACAAAGGATAAAAGGCATATATTGAGAGCGCCCTGAAGCATGACGACCGGATCGGGGACGACTGAGGTCAAGGCATGCTTGCCGTAAACCGCATCGGCGAAAGCGAGAATGGCGACCTGCAAAACGATGCTGCCGAGGAGATTGTTGACGGCGAGCGGGGCGTCTCCCGCTTGGGCGGCGGCGAAACTGGTCGCGACTTCCGGCAGGGAGGTGACGCCGGCCAGCAGCAAAAGACCCATCAGCGCCTCGCCGAGCCCGGTGCGCTCGGCAAGTTCATCGGCGTAACCGGCGATCTTTGTTCCTGCGAGCCATACAGCCGCCGCAGCGACGGCGAAGATCACAAGATTGATCGTGAGCGAGAAAGACTGAAAATCGGGCATGATCTATTCAAGGCCCCCGAGATAACTGGCGAGCTCGGCGATTTCTTCGTCGCTCAGAAAATCGAAGCCGGGCATTCGGTTGTCCGGCTTTATTTTTTGGTGCATCCGCAGCCACCGCTGGAAAGCGGCTTCGTCATTATCGAGCGCCGCGGCGGCGAGGGAATGGCGCGAGGCGACATGGGTGAGATCGGGCCCGATCACGCCCTTTGCGCTTGTGCCTCGCACAGTGTGGCAGCCGCCGCAGCCCACTGCATGGAAAAGACGCGCGCCGGCTTCGTTGTTCCGCAGCGCAGGCGATTTTTCTTTTTCGATCCACTGTTCGAATTCGTCTTCCGGAAGCGCTTCCACAAAAAACGACATAAGCGCATGGGCGCCTCCGCAATATTCCGCGCACTGGCCGCGCGCGAGGCCCGGATGTTTCGCCTTGATGTGCAGCGTGTTTGTACGCCCCGGGATCATGTCGAGCTTTCCCGCATAAGCCGGGACCCAGAAACTATGGATGACGTCGGCGCTGGTGAGCTCGATGGCGACCGTGCGGCCTACCGGAATACGAAGCTCGTTTGCGGTTTCAAAGGTTTCGCCGCCCCGGGTTTCGTAAATAACGCGCCACCACCATTGTTCGCCGACCACGGCCACGCGGAGCGCGTTTTCATCGGAAACCAGACTGTCGCCGGCCCGCAGCAGCACGAAACCGTAGAAGAGAAGCAGCGTCAACACGATGACAGGAAAGGCGATGCCGCCGTAAAGAATAACGCGCTCGTTGCGAAGCGCGCGCTTCCAGGATGCCGGGCCGCTGATGGCGGCCGCTATAGCGCCGCAGACAACGGCGAGAATGATAGTTCCGCCGATAATCATCACCCAGGTGAGAAAAATAACTCGGGAAGATTCGGGAGCGGTCCCCGAAAAAGCGGATTGCGGCCCCTCGCATCCGACAAGAGCGAAGACAGCAACCGCAAACACGGCTTTGCTGACAGGAGCGCTCATCGTCCGCCTCCGCCAGCATAGTAGTTGGCGACAGCGTCTATCTGCTCATCGCTCATGCGTTCGGCGATCTCGGCCATAAGATCGCCTTGCGGCGTTTGCGCCCGTCCCCCGCGCCGCCACAGCTCAAGCTGAGAGACGATATATTCAACCGACTGCCCGGCCAGCCGCGGATAGTCTGCGAGCGCAGCGGCGCCGTGACAGCTTTCGCAAGGCGGCAGGCCGCGCTTCGGATCTCCTTCAAGGGCTATCCGCTTGCCTGCGAAGACCTTTCCAGGCGGTGCGTTGTTAGCGGGCGGCGTGGGCAGGGACGCATAATAGTCGGCGAGCTTTGCGATTTGGCTTTCATCCAGGGAGGCCGCCACCGGCTCCATTATGCCGCTCTGGCGTTTATCTTCGCGATATTCATTCAGCGCCCGTTTGAGATAAGTTTGCGGCTGGCCGGCAAGGCGGGGAACGAGGCCGCTTGGCGGCGCGGCGTCATGTTCATGGCAACGCGCGCAGGCGGTGAGGTGCAGCGCCGAGCGTCCAGTGTTTACAAATTGAGCGGCCGAAGCTCTTTCGATTTCCGCATTGCCGCGCGCCAGCGCCTGATAGGTTTTTGCATCCATTTCCGGGAGACGCCGAAGGAATGCCGCCACGGCCCAGACTTCATCCTGACGGTTCTCGCCGCTCCATGCCGGCATGCCCGCATATTGAAGACCGTGCTCGACGATCCAAAAAAGTTCGCGATCCTCCCAACGCGGCACATGTCCGCTGAGGCTCGGCGGGGAGGGCAGCATATGCTCGTAAACCGGATTGATCGGCTGGCCGGGCGCGCCGTGACAGGGGGCGCAACCGCCCTGAAAGTGGGCGGCGCCGAGAGCGATGAGAGCCGGGTCGCTTAGGTCCGGCGGCGGCGCATCGCCGCTGTGGAACTGGACCGACCGGCGCATGCCGGTTTCAAGAAACCAGTTGAGCCACAGCGGATGACCGCGGCTGGCGGCGACATTGTAAAGACCCGAATAGGCGAATAGCACCGCGCCGACGGCGCCGGCCAGCGCAAGCCCGGCGAGAATTAGAACGCCTTTTAAGAATATGCGCCGCGACAACACCATGTCACGCCGCATCTCCGCTGGCGACTGGCCGGGCGGATTGGCGGTCAAACGCTGCGACTGTGATCAAAAAGGCGGCGCCGAGATAGGTCAGCGGGCAGGCCGCCAGCATAAAAAGACCTGCGAGCTGCTGATCGGCGAGCGCAGTCTCCAACGCGCCCCCATAAAGCGCGCGCGGAGCGAAAACGTAGAGGGCGGCGATAAGGCAGATGATCTTTCCCGTCACCGCCAGCGCGGCGACCGCAGTCCAAGGCCGCTCTTTTCGCCATCTCATGATTTCAAACCAGAACCACAAAGCAGCGATCGCCAGACTGGCATGCATGACGGCGATTGCGAAAGCGGCGTCAGCGACGCCGGGTGGAGCGTGCCAGAAAAGAAACAGAAATAGTTGCGCCAATGTTGCCGGCCATATCATTGGCGCTTGTGTCCGCGTCTTATTTGTGACTGTCGAGATCGTAAAAAAGGCGAGGGAGGGACCTAAAAAATTCATTAGCGCGATATGCGCCAGCATATGATGGGAAACGGGGCCGCTCGTCAGGACGCTGGCGAAAGCCAAAGCGAATGCAGCCGCAGCTAGCGCTGCAAAAGCCAGTGCCTGAGACCGGGAGAATGTGAATCGTTTATCTGCCGGCGTTGCCGCCTTCATAAACCGCCCCTTTTACGTCAATGCGCCTGCTCAGCCTTCGTTGATGACGCCGCAAGCCACGCGGTCGCCTGCATCGCCGGACGGTTGGGAGCGATAATCGTCCGCGCCTGCGTGAATGACGATCGCAGCGCCGTCGTCATCAAAGAGATATCCCGGTTCTCCCTCCAGCAGGGAGATTTCGGAGTTGAGGATTTCCACTTTCAGCTTTCCGTCCGCACCGACATGAATGTTGGGCATATCGCCGGCATGTTCGCCGGCCTTCACCAAAAGGCCATGCGCATCGCCTTGTGGCGCGAAATGTCCGCCGGCCGCTTTAAAATCAGGTTTGCAGGCGCCTGTTTCATGAATGTGGAACCCGTGGACCCCTGGCGCGAGATTTGTCAGCGTGGCGGTGAGCAATACCCCCGATTGGGTCTGAACAAGCGTCACCGAGCCCGCTTGGCTGTCGTCGTCTTTTTTCAAGACGGCCGCCGCCCTCGCTGACGACGCATCTGAAGCGGCGTGTTGTTCAGCGGCGACGCCTAAAGGAAAAAAAAGAAGTGAGGAAAGAAGCAGTTTCAGTCGAGTCATGGGGACCTTCCGTATCAACGAAGCCTTGTGGAAACAGCCGGTAGACGCAAAAGTTCGCGCTTTTGCCGTGCTGCTAGCCCGCAAAGCGAAGCATCAGCACTATCAACACAAGTACTGCCAGGCCGCCGAAAAATATAAGTTTCCGGCGGCGGTTATGGAGAACGATGCGGCCCTGTCGCAGTTTTTCAGCAGTTCTGCTTTCATACTCTTTATCCGTCAGTTCGGTTTCTGCCCGCATTTGATCTGTCATGGCGGTCTCCGTCAGATGATGAATTTGCTCCATACGCCATAGGCGTTCTTGATCGGACCGCGGCGGAAGCTGAGCACGATCAAGGCGAGACCGGTTGCAAGACCCATGATCAGTTGCATCACGCCAACGCCATACGCGAAAGGCGTGATCATGAGTGCAAGGCCAAAGCCGATATTGAGAAGCCGCAAGGGTCGTGCTGTCTCTGCAAGGGCGATCATGGATGTCGTGACAACGAGAGAGCCGATTAAATGGTCGGCGTTCGCCATGCCGCCTTCCGCGCCGAGCGTGAGACGAGTGAACATGAGCCATATGCCGATGACGATGCAGGCGAGCAAGTTCCAGGGCGTGGTCAGGCCGCCGCCGACCATGTCTTTGACAAGCGCGCCCGGCGGCTGATCGAATTCATCCGCGGCATCCTTTTTGGGTTCGCCGTCATCTGAATCGCCGGTGAAGAGGATGCGCAACACCGGAGCGCCTTCCTGCTTCTTGCGCCAGAGAAATCCGCCGGTCGCCACGAGCTCATCGAGGGAGTAGGGCACTTGCAACAACATCGCTGCGGCCGCGATCAGGCAAAGCGTGCACCATGTGCCGATAACGATAGGCTGGATAATGATGAAAGTGATGGAGACGACGCCGAGCGGCACGATCATGACGCCGAAAACAAGAACCAGCCATGGCATGGTGCGCCAGCGTCGCGTGGAGCCGATGACGCCGGTCAGAATTTCGAGCATATAGGTAAGCGCGCCAACCCCGGCGTCGGAGACAAGCCAGGCTTCCGATACGCTGGAGGTGATGATTTCTTCCGTGCCGTTTTGCGGATCGCCAGCGCTGCCGTTAAAAAAAGGCTCCCAGACAGCGTCGATGTGACCAAGCTGATAGGCAGTCAGATAGCGTGAGACGTGAAGGCCGATCACGGCGAGAAAAATAATCGGAAGCCGCTGAAGCCATGCCGAGGGATTGAAATCCCAGCCCGGCGGCGCATCGGGGCCGGTTTCAATCGCCATGCGCGCAACCCCCGGCGGCGGCCGGGACAGCACGGCGAAACCGAAGATGAGCGCGCCTATAAGCGTGCCATGGAGATACACGGCGGCCGAAGGAGTCCAGAACACAAGCGGCGCGAACATCACCCAGAGACCGATTGCGGCGATTCCCCAACGCACCATGGCGAAACGCACATGGATCGCAAGGAAAGACAGACCGATAACGAGAAGGCCGCAAAGCGCGTCGCTCCAGGCTAGGGCGGCGTTTTCGTAATTCAACAACGCCGGCGCCGTCAGCAGCCATGTCCCCGCGAACATGTTAAATAGCGCGGCCCATAAAAAAGCGCGATGTTGCCGGCGCAGCTCGTCGTCATGTTTGCGGCGAAGCGCTTCAGGATCGATATTGCGGGCGGAAGCTTGTTCCATCCAGCGCGGCGGCGTGATTCCGTTTGCTTTATACCAGGCAAGCGGATCCTTTTTCAGATTGTCGATCAGCGCCGGGAGCGTCTCAAGGATGGAATGTTTCGGCCCCCAGTCGAGACGATGGCGTGCTTGGTCGATATCAAGAGCGTAATGATCGCTGGCGAGATCGATCATGAAAGGGCGGATAAAGGGTTTTTCGCCGCGATCGAGATCGTCGGGAACGACGGGCTCCGATTTTTCCTCAAGCGCGGCGCCGAACTTGGCGACCGGCTTCGGCAGGATCAGCGTGCGCCAGTGCTCCGCATTGTGAATGTGGTGTCCGATCTCGTCTTGCAGGCGCTGATAGGAAACAGCCTCCGGCTCCCCTATCAGCATTACATGCTTGTCGGGCAGATCATTTCGCCGGTCAATGACGCGCTCAAGCACATCGAGCAAGTCTTCTCGGTGAATAAAGGACTGTCCGGCGTTTGGATCGCCGGCATAGACATGACTTTTCAGTGCTCGCTCATATATCCGCGCTATCTGGTGGCTCAAGGTCGGAACGGCCGTCCCGTCATCATAAAGACCGGCGATATGCAGCAGGGTGAGCGGGATGTCTCCCGCTTCGTCTTTGATAATCTGTTCTGTATTGGCTTTTGAAATGGGATAGGCCCATTTCGGATCGATAGGCGTTTCTTCTGAAATCCGCTCGCCCGGCTGTGTCGCCTGATGGACAAGCATCGTGCCTGAGTAGACGAAGCGATCGACGGAAAAATCTTTCAGCGCGTGAAGCAGGTTGCGCGTGCCCTCTTCGTTGACTTTTTCATAGGCCGGGCTGCTGTTTCCGGTAAAATCAAAATAGGCTGCAAGATGAATAACCGCGTCGATCTTTCCGTTGCAGCGATCGCGCACATCCTCCAAGGCGAGAGAAAGCGATTCCTCCGACGTCAAGTCCGCTTCGATAACAGCATCGTCGTCCGGCGCTTTCAGATCGAGGCCAATGATGTCACACCGGCCGGAGAGGCGTTCGCGCAAGGCGGAACCGATGCCGCCAGCCGCCCCGGTAATTAAAACTACTGGCTTTTTTTGCTCGTCGAGATCCGAGATGCCGACCTCCGTTCATTTTAGGATGGAACAGCGATTTCCCTCAGCATTGCGCCGTAATTTTTGTTGTCACACTCTTTCAGATGGAATTTTTCCAGGTTCCCGGCAATTTCGTTGGGATCTTCACTCTCAAAAGCCACTGTTTCATATGGCTTCAGAGAAATCAGAACATGAGTGATTTCCGCCCTGCAACCGTTGCTTTTGAAAAGCCGACGCATTTTCGGCACGCACAAAGTATCAAGGCAAGGGCCGAAGAACTCCACTGCTGCACGGCTGTCTGGCAAGCGAACAACCTCAAGCCGGTGCTCGTCCAAAATATGGAGGATATGAGCAACGGTCTTGGCGGAAAGCGGAAAGTCTTTCTGCACCGCCACTTCCCAACGTTCAAAGCTCTCGGAGATATTCAGACGACGCTTGATTTCGAAGCTTTCCCCGCCGCGGATTTTCGGCAGCAAACCCTGATTGTTTCGCGGCAGGAGGTAGATGTCTATTCTTTCCTCCACGCCAAGATCGTCAAAACTTTTCTGGAAGTTCTGAAGCATGCCTGTCACGTCCTCGCGCCAGCATCGAAATTCGTATCTGGGCTGCGGGGAAGGGGAAGTTACGGATATCATCCATCATGCAACACGCTCTTCTGCAAATAATTCCATCACTTTCTGGAACGGCGCCGCAAAATGGGCATTTTAACAGAAAGAGGTGATCGGACTTGGGAAAAGAACTTACAAAAGCGAGAAAACGGCTCACCAACGCAGCGCGTTTCATTGACGTCGATGATATTCTTCTCGACCAGTTAAGTTATCCAAAGCAAACGCTGAGCGCCACTCTGCCGGTACGTATGGATGACGGCTCCATGCGCCTCTTCAAGGCCTGGCGCTGCCGCTATAACGAGCTTCTCGGCCCCACCAAAGGCGGGGTGCGCTATCACCTTGATGTATGTCTTGACGAGGTCATTACGATGGCGTTCTGGATGACATGCAAATGCGCGCTGGCTGATCTTCCCTTTGGCGGGGCGAAAGGAGGCGTTTGCGTCGATATTTCGGAACTGTCGCCCTATGAATGCGAAAGACTAACCCGCGCCTATGCCCGGGCGTTTGATATTCTGACTGATCCCAATACGGATATTCCGGCGCCCGATATCAATACCGGCGAGCAAACCATGGCATGGCTTGCCGACGAGATTAAAGTGCTGCGCAATCGCCATGTTGAGGCGGCGGTGACGGGCAAGCCTTTGGCGATTGGAGGTGTCGCAGGCCGGACTGAAGCAACCGGCGAGGGCGCCTTGTGCGTTCTTGAAGCTCTGGCGGATGCTTTTGGGCTTACGGAGCGTCATCATACGGTGGCGCTGCAAGGTTTTGGAAACGCCGGACGTAATTTTGCAAGGGCCGCGCGAGAGGCCGGCTTTCAGATTACAGCAGTCGCTGACGCCAGCGGCGGCGTCATTTGTCCCGACGGGATAGATCTCGATAAACTGGAAAATCACATTGAGGAAACGGGCGGCGTCAGCGGCTTTGCAGATGGCAATAATGCGAGCGCTGCGACGAATGAAGAGGTGTTAACGAGTGAGTGCGATGTGCTGGCGCCGGCCGCTATCGCCAACCAGATTGTCGAGGACAATGCGAGCGACATCAGGGCGAAAGTCATTTTGGAAATCGCCAATGGGCCGACCGCGGTCGAAGCGGATCCAATTCTCGAGGAGAAAGGCGTCAAACTCATTCCCGATATATTGGCGAATGCCGGCGGGGTGACGGTGTCCTATTTCGAGTGGGTGCAGAATATGCGCCATCTTCGTCAAAGCCGAGATGAAATTATGACTGACCTTCGGGAGCGCATTAAACATAATGCGCAATCGGTCCTGCAGACAGCGAATAAAAAGGAGATAACGCTACGGGAAGCGGCTTACGTAAAAGCTTTGGAAAGGCTTCAGGAGGCCTCCGCAGCGCGAGGCCATCGCTGATACGGCTAATCGCCGGATTCGGATTCTCGTTTTTCTTTCGAGGGAAGATGCTCCTCGATTATATCCAGCGGAATAAGGATAAATACGGCGAGCAGGGTCGCGATAAATCCGACAGCAAGGAAGCCCGCGCCGCAAGCGAGGCCGATGGCGCCGGATAGCCACATGCCCGCCCCCGTGGTCAATCCTTTCACATTGCCGCGCGATTGAATGATTGTGCCGGCCGCCAGAAAAGCGACGCCGGCAGTCACCGCCTCGACCACGCGGATGGGATCGAGCTGTGTTTTCTCGCCCTCGTCACCCATGGCGTGGATCATTTCGATGGCGATGAGCGCAAAAGCGCTGGCGGCAAGCGCTGTCAGCATATTGGTCCGCAAGCCAGCGGGACGACCGCGATATTCACGGTCGAAACCAATGGCGAATGCGAATATGCACGCCATCAGCATCCGAAAGAAGATTTCCCAGACCGGCGTGGTCGTGGAAAACGCCGTTGTCAGGACGTCAGGCATAATTTTCTAGAACAGGCGCGCGAATGTTGTGTTCCCGAGACAATGTACGCAGTTAGAGCGTGCAATCCTTGATTTCGGTGCATATTTAATGCGCTATCGAACGAATCGCCCAGAGAGAGGCAGAGATATCCAGCGATATTTGCAGCGCCGACCACCAGGGACTATTGAATTGGTGAAGCAGGCTGAGACAGCCTTGAACAGGATTCGTGAGACTGTAAATCTGGCCGCTTTGCGTAGGCTGGTTCGAATCCAGTCCCCTCAAGCATCATTTCGCTCGTGACAAATTCGCTTCGCTCATTGTCTCCGCGAGGGCGCCCTGGCCGGGCGGCGCGCGGTCGCGCTGGCGAACCCTGCGGTTCAAACTTTCGTCACTCACCTCCACCATTTTCATAGTGTCGGCGCGAGACGTCTTTTCCCTATCTGACAGACTGCGAGGCGCCTCCGGGTTTCGGTTCGAACTTTCAGTTCTCACCTCCTCCTAAATTTTTTGCGCCCTTTTTAAATCTTCCGTCAGCGGACCGGCGGCCCTGAGAAAACAGAAGACGGCGATGATGTCCAGCGACAGGACGGCGAGGATGGCGAATTGCAGGCCGTCTTCGCCTTGCGTCGCATAATAAAGATCGCTGAAGACGCCGACGAGAAGAGGCCCGAGACCATAACCGATAAGGTTGGCGATCAGAAAAATGATGGAGCCAGTGACCCCGCGCATTCGCGCGCGCACGAGACTTTGCGACAATGCAAAACCTGGCGCAGTCCAAAGCGTCGCGCATGTTGCAAGGCCCGCCGTACACAGAACGGCGGCGGTGAGGCTTGAGGTGGTAAAGACAACTGTTCCGAAAGAAATCGCACCGACGGTCGTCAACGCCATCACCCAGCAGCGCCAGGCCTCGTTTTTCTGCCCGAGATAATCGGCGACGCGCCCTGTCAGATAGGTGCCGATAAGGCCCGCCGCGCTGATGGCGACGCCGAAATAGGGACCGATCTCATGCAGGCTGACGTCGAAATTGCGCACAATGTAAGAGAAGTTCCAGGAGCTGACGCCGGCGAGCACGATATAGGAAATCGCTGCGCCGCTGAGCAGCCAGACAAGTGAACGCTGGCTCAAAATAAAAGCAAGCGTTTCTTTCAGCGGCGGGGCTTCCTCCGCCGCGCTCTGGGTCCTCGTATTGAGGCGCTCCGGCTCTGACGTGAAAAGCCGGATCGACAAAGCGAGAAGAAGGCCGGGGACAGCCGCCGCAATAAGCGCGCCGCGCCAGCCGAAATGATGCGCGATCTGCGTGTTGAGCGTGAGATTGATCAGCGCCGCTGTTGGCGAGCCGAGCGAAAAGATCGCCATGGCTGTTGCGCGGCGTTTGTGTTCGTAGAGGTCTGAGATGATCGACAGCGACGTCGGGCCGCCGCCGGCCTCGCCGAGCCCGACTCCAAGACGGGCGAGGAGGAATACGAGATAGTTGGGGGCCATGGCGCAGAGCGCCGTCATGCCCGACCAGACCGCAAGGCAGGCGGAGGCGAGATTGCGCCGGTTGGTGCGATCGACGGCAATGCCGAAAGGAATGCTGGCGACGCCGAGACACAGCGCGTAGGCGGCCCCGGTGAGGAGGCCAAGCTGGGAGTCGTTGAGGCTGAATTCTGCTTTGATCGGCTCAAGCAAGACGGACAGTATAATCTTGTCCAGCACCAGAAGCGTGTTCAGAAAATAAAGCAGAAGAAGAATAAGCGCGCGCTGACTGACTGCAGGGCGCGGTTCTTCCAGCTCGCGATTAACCATGCGGACGCGCGGCTCCCTAATGTGGTTTTCTTTTTTCGAGGATAATTTAGACAACGCCGCTTATCGACGCTATTGTTTAATCACTATGACGGCTATCCAAGATGTGCATATCCGGAAACTCGATATCGGCATGCTCTGGGCGCTTTACATGCTCCTGGAAAAGAAAAGCATCAGCGGTGTTGCGCGGGAGATCGGCCTTTCTCAACCGGCGCTCAGCCATTCCCTTGGCAAGATGCGGGAGATTTTCAACGATCCCTTGCTGATCCGGGAAGGCAACCAGCTTGTCCTGACGCCGTGCGCCATGTCCTTGCGCGACAAGCTCGAAGATCTGATGCCGTCGGTCCAGAACCTCTTCGATCCGCTGGAATTCGATCCCTCTACGAGCAAACAGAATCTCAAAATCGCCATAACGGATCACGCCGGTCAGGTGCTGCTGCCGGAAGTGTTGCGCAGGCTCGCGAAACTCGCGCCAGAGATGGAGACGACTATATCCATCATTCCAAACCGCCAGACAGATCTCGCCGACCTCGATGAAGGGCGCTTTGACACGCGGGTGGGTTGGTTAAAGACCCTGCCGGCGAACTGGCGAAAGCGCAAATTATGCGACGAACGCATCGTTCTTGTCTGCGCGCCAGACAATGAACAGTTAGCGAAAAAGAAGGGAAAGCTTTCGCCGAAAGAGTTTGTGGATTTACGGCATGTGGCGCTTGACAGCGATCGTCCGATCTATCCGAATATCGTCGACAGCCTGCTTGCAAAGCAGGGCCTAAAGCGCAAGGTCGTCGCGCGCGTATCGCATTTCGCCATTGTGCCTTACATCATCGCGAAGTCAGATTTGTGCGCTATTTTTCCGGAACGACTCGCGCAGACTTACGCCGCTCAGGGGCTTGTGAAAGTTGTCGATCTGGCGATGGAGTTTCCCGACAGCGAGATCTCCATGGCCTGGCATCCGCGCGTTCACTATGACCCGGCTCATATGTGGCTTCGCAAAGTCATTGTCGAGACGACAAAGGACATGCTCGCGGCGCGCTAGGCTATTCATCACAAGAATAAACTGAATGCGAAGCATGAATTTCCTGCACAGGCCGCAGCCGCCTACCATGCCTGAAAAGTAAAAAACGGAAATCTTATTCCGTTGCGTGAAGAGGTAGGAAATGAGTGCAAGCGCCCAAACTCTGGAGCGTCAAGCGGGCCATCATCCGCGTTCGGAACGGATCGCGCGTCAATTTTCTGGCCTCGAAAAAATGCGGAGCAGCGAATACCGCGTCTGCATCGAAAAAGCGAAAATCGTCACCGAATCCTTCCGCAAAACCGAAGGCCAGTCTCAGGTCATTCGGGTGGCGCGTGCGCTTGAGGCCGTTCTCACAAACATTAATGTCTTCATCGAACCGGACGATCTCCTCGCCGGCAATCTTGCGAGCAAGCCCGGCGGCGTCGAACTGAGCTGCCTCTGGGCTCCGTGGGACAGGGAGGAAATTCTGGCGCTGCGCAAGGGCGGCTTCATCGTCGATGACGCCGACGTGTCGCAGATCGAGGAGATGAACGAATACTGGGCGACGCGTTCGCTCACCGCGCGCATGACGTCGCTTTACAATGACGAGCGCATATGGCCCTACGCCCAGCTTGGCGTGGTGCTGCCGCCATTCCGCAACAAGGAGGAGGGCTGGGGTCCCGGCGGCATGATCGGCTGCGGCTGGGGGGTGCATCACGAAATCAGCCAGATCATCTATGTTCCGGATTACGGAGCGGTATTGAAGCGCGGGCTTAACGGCCTCATTGACGAGGCCGAGCAAAAGCTGAAAGACAACCGTCTCGACAGCGCGGAGGCCATTAATCGCGCAGAGCTTTTGACGTCGATCATAATTTCGTTGAAGGCGATCATTACTTATGCGGGCCGCCTCGCGGATGAAGCGGCAAAAGCGGCGGCTCAAACGCCGGATGTTGCGCGTAAAAAAGAGCTATTGGCGCTTGAACGCGCCTGCCGCCATGCGCCGGCCAATCCCGCGCGCAATTTTGTTGAGGCTTTCCAGTCTTTGTGGATCATCTGGTCGGTGCTGCTGCCGTCGGGCGTGCTTTCTTACGGGCGGCTCGACCAGCTTCTCGGGGAGTATTATGCGCGTGATGTCGAATCAGGGGCCATAACGCGTGACGAGGCGCTCGAGTTTTTCCAGTGGCTGCGCGTCAAAGACTCCCACATTGTTATCACATCGGGCCAGACCCATCGCGATAAATATGGCGGCCTGTCGAAATGGCATAATTGCGTCATTGGCGGGCAGAACGAAAACGGCGACGATGTCACCAATGAGGTGACGCACCTTATTCTCGAAGCGGCGCACACCTGTCCGGCGCCGCATCCGAGCCTGACGATGCGGGTGCATGAAAAAACACCGCATGCTCTGATGGACCGGGCGCTGTCGCTGATAGCGACCGGCGTCGGCCTGCCTGCGATGCTGGCGGACAAGTCATGCATCGACTTCCTGACTCGCGAAGGCGTCGATATCGAAACCGCGCGCAATTACGCCGTTGCGGGTTGTCTCGGCGTTAACATCACTGGCGCGTCCCGGATGGTGGCCAGCCCGATGTTCGTCGCGACGCTGGTTTTGAAGTTCGCGCTTTATGGCGGCGTCGATCCGCGCAGCGGCGAGCAGGTGGGGCCGCACACGCCGAGCCTTGAAGAAGCGGCGGATTTCGACAGTTTCTATGTCGCCGTGAAAAGCCAGCTCGCCCACTTCCTGAGTCTTCAGGGCGAGTTCAACAACATCACCATTGACTCATACGGCAAAGTTTTCCCGCAGCCGGTGGAATCGGCGCTGTCCGTTGGCGGCATCGGCGCAGACAAGAATATTCTGGGCCGCACCATGCCGTTCGAGAACGGATCGGCCTTGAATCCCATCGGCCTCATCAATGTCGCGGACTCGCTGGCCGCAATCAAAAAGCTCGTTTTTGAAGAGCGGGAGATTTCCGCGAAAGACATGCTGCGACATTTGCGTGAGGACTGGCGTGGGGAGGGCGGCGAGGAAGCGCGCCGGCTTGCACTTGCTGCGCCGAAATACGGCAATGACAATGATTATGTCGATTGGATCGCAGCGGATCTTTACGATTTCTGCGCCAGGCATATTTCGAGCCTGACAACGAGCTATGGCGGCCGGCAGAAACCGAGTGCGCTCACCATTGGCACCTGCGTCGTGCCGGCGGGCCAGCAGACGGGGGCCACGCCGGACGGACGAGCAGCCGATGACAGCATCGCCGACGAATCTCTGTCGCCCATGCGTAAATGCGATCTCAACGGCGTCGAGGCGACCTTCAAAAGCGCGCTCAAAATCGATCAGGGCGCCTGGCAGTCAATGGCCTTCGATCTCAGGGTCAATCCGCAAGGTTTGCTGAGCGAAAAGGGGCGTCGCCGGATCGAGCAGCTCATCCGGAACTATTTCGCTGAAGGCGGCAAGCACATTCAGTTCAACGCCTTCGATGAAGACACCTTGCGACGCGCCCAGAAAGATCCGGCCAGTCATCGCGACCTGGTGGTGCGGATCGGCGGCTGCAGCGTCTTCTTCGTGCAACTCTCGAAGAAGGTGCAGGACGAGATCATAAATCGAACGGAAATCAATCCGCTCGAAAGCTGAAAAACAAAAACCAAGCCGGGAGGAACAAGTGAAAGTATATCGGCAGACTAACAGAACAATGAAAGCGAAGGCGGCGTTGCTGTCTTCTTTATCCGTCAGCGCGCTCGGCATTGGCGGGCTCGCGGCGCCGGCGGCGGCGCAAGGCGGCGATGCTGCGAGCGACACGATTATCGTGACGGCGCAGCGGCGCGAGGAAAGCCTGCAGGACGTGCCGATTTCGATCTCCGCGCTCAGCGGCGACAATCTTTACGATCGCGGCGTCACGAACCTTAAAGGGATTTCGAATTTCGCGCCGAACGTCGAATTCACCAACACCAACCGCCCGACCGCCGGGGGCGCCGCCTATGGCGGCTGGATGCGCGGCGTCGGCACGGGCGACTATGCCTATCCGACGGATCCGGGCATCGGTCTTTATGTGGACGGCGTCTATATGGCGCGCACGCTGGGCGGTCTTCTCAGCATCGCCGACATCGAACGCGTCGAGGTTCTGCGCGGGCCCCAAGGCACGCTCTACGGACGCAACACCATTGGCGGCGCGATCAACGTCGTGACAACCGAAGCGAAAACCTCCGGCGAGGCCGAAGGCATGATGCTCGGCCGTCTTGGCAACTATAATCGCGCCGATGTGGTGACGCAGATCAACACGCCCCTGATCGAAGACCGTCTCGGCTTCAAGGCCTCGGTCGGCTATTTCAGCAGCGACGGCTTTGGTCAAAGCCTCTACAACGGACAGCAGCTTAATGATGAAGAGCGGCTGATCATGCGCGCCGGCTTCCTGTTCGAAGCTACGCCCGATCTCACCTTCGATCTGCGCGGGGATTACAGCCGCCAAAACAATCACGGCTCTGTCGCGCAGTATAAAGTCGACAATGGCGGCTCTGGCTTTACCGACCGGTTCAACGCCATCGCGGCGCCTGTTCAGAACGCCGAATACGGCCTTGCGCCGGGCACGGAATACGGACCCGCTTTCGCGCTACCCGGAACCTACCGGACCTGGGCGGCGAGCCCGCTGCGGGATGATTTCATCGTAGCTGGCGGTTCTTTGACGGCGACCTATTCGCCGTCGGATACGTTCACCCTGAAGTCCATCACCGCCTATCGCGATCTCAGCACACGGGTGCAGGTCGATGGCGACAACAGCCCCTACCGCATCTCGTCGACAGATGAACGCATCTCCGACCAGCAGTTCAGTCAGGAGTTGCAGGCGTCGGGCGAAATCGCAGGCGGACGCGTCAATTATGTGGCCGGCGTCTATTACTTCGATGAGAGCGGTGAGAGCGAGAAGTTCAGCGAATTCCTGAATGGCGTTTACGAAATCACCGGTCTTGCGAGCGATGCGCGCGACAGCTTCACCTATCAGGACTACAAGGCAAAATCTTACGCCGCCTTCACCCAATTCGATGTGGGCCTCTCCGATGCCCTGACGCTCGTCCTCGGGGCGCGTGTCAATCACGACAAGAAAGACTTTACCGTTGAAGTGACTTTGCCGCAGCTCGACTATGCGGTGCGCACGCCGCGCCAGACTCAGAGTTCGTCATGGACGTCTTTTACCTCGCGTGTTGGCCTCAACTGGAAAGTATCCCCGGATACCCTCCTCTATACGAGCTATGCCACGGGCTTCAAAAGCGGCGGCTTCGGCAACCCGACCGCGACCATGGCCGCGCCGATCTATGATCCGGAAAAGCTGCGCACTTTCGAAGCGGGCGTGAAGACGGAAGCGATGGACGGGCTTGTTACGGCGAATCTGGCCGGCTTCCTCAGCAAGTGGGACGATATTCAGCTTAATGTCATCGTTCCGGGACCGACCGGCGGCTTCGTCAACCTCACCGACAACGCGGGCACGGCGCGGCTCTACGGCTTCGAGTTCGACGGCGTTATTCGCCCTGCGGACGGGTTGCGATTCAATCTCGGGGTTGGCTACACCCACAACGAGTTCACCGACCTCGATGACGGCGTCGTCGGCGTCACGCTCGACACTAAACTGCCGCACGTCCCGAAATGGTCGGTGACGCCCGGTTTTGAGTATTCCTGGAATACTGGGATCGGCCAGTTCATGCTGCGCAGCGATCTCAGCTATCGCAGCGATCAGTTCCTGACTATCGCCGACACCGGCTCGCTGCAGGAGGGCTACGCCCTGGTCAGCGCACGGGCGAGTTTCACGCCCGCATCGCTGCCCAATCTCGAAATCGGGATCGAAGGCACGAACCTGACTGACGAATATTATCTCGTCTACGAACAGGCGGTCGGCCTCGGCATGCGTCTCAGCCAGCCGGGCGATCCGCGCACCATCGCCGCGACGGCGCGCGTGCGCTTCTAGCAGGAGTTAGAAGCTGATCTGGCGCAACAGATTCACCATGCCTTCGCTGTTCCAGAGAAATTCAAAAATCGCGGACCGGTTATCAGGGGACAAGACAAGTTGCTCTTGTCTCCTGAAACCGATCCGGAAGGAAGATGAAGCGCCGGGCTGCGAGAATGGGCTGACGGAACGGGCGCATTTCAATTTTCGATTCAGCAGTATGTTGAAAATCAAGAAGAAATTATAATTCCATCTACATTCTCGCCGTAGGGGTGCTGGTTTGATCCCCGTCGCGCCTGCCATCATTTCGCTCGCGACAAATTCGCTTCACTAATTGTCTCCGCGAGGGCGCCCTGGCCGGGCGGGCGCGGTCGCGCTGGCAAACCCTGCAGATTCAAACTTTCGTCATTCGCGCCCACCATATTGATAGGACTCACGATCTTCAGGCGGGTGCGTTCGAAAGCGGCGCCAATGGGCGGGAGCTGTCAGAGCCGATCCCTTGGCGAACAAATTTTTCTTGAAGCCTGTTGCATGATTTGCGTAACTCTTGCTCATGATCACAATTGAACGCACGAATTACGCCTTTGCGACTTTTGACGCCTCGCCGGAAGAATGGAAGGCGATCAAGGCTATGGTGCGTCATGCCGAGAGCATCTATCACCATACTGAATTGCATTACAGGCTGTTTTGGGAGGAGGAAGAGCGCCGGTCCTACATTCGCCAAGTGATCAATATGATGGATGTTGAGGGTGATCCACCGATCGAACTAATGCACAGCAAAGAGATCCATACGATCCTTTGCTGCGTTAAGGAGATGGATCGTTTTGATGTTCCGGGCCTCGATGAGGACGATAAAATGGCGATTATCAGCCAGATGGAAAAATTTCATATTGTCGACATTTTTGACGACGAGAAGGCCACGCCAGAGCAATTGAAGCCTTAGCGGCCCGGCGCGCCGCAGCCGGAATGGGGCGTCGTCAAATCCATAGTTAAATGAGCTTATGCCTACGATTCCCGATACAAAAAGCTGGGTGAGCCGCCTTCATGACGGTCAGGTGGATAAAGCGGGCGCGCCCTATATCGGTCATGTGGTTCGTGTTTTCCAGCGGCTGCTCCAGGCTTTTCCGGAGGCGTGTGAAGATATTCAGCATGCGGCTTTGCTGCATGACGCTATTGAAGATTGTGAAATCACGCCACAAGACTTGCGAAATCGCGGATATTCGGAAAAGACGATTGAGATTGTCGAAGCCGTCACCAAAAAGCCTGAGGACGGCCTGACATATGCTGAACGGATTGAGCGTCTGGCTCTATCTGGCAATAGAGGCGCCATACAAGTCAAGATTTGTGGCTTGATGGACAACAGCGATCCCAAACGGTTTTCATCTTTGCCCGAAGAAAAGGCGGCGTCATTGTCAAGGCGCTATCAGCGCGCTTTGTCCGTCTTGACCGCCTCTTTGGAAAAGAGCGTTTGATTTATGTGGATGCGCAGGGCTTTTGGTTGAAAGAGTTTCACAGCGCCATCTATAGCCAACACGCTGGGGGCGATATCAAAGGCGTAAGAAAAGCAGGCAAAACCCTTCTTCTCGCCATATGGGTCTATCCGCCATCTTTCCGCCACATGCTGGTGCTTTCCTGACCGCCATGAGCGTGCATTTGCTGCAAAACGCAGTTAGAGTTTATTGCGCTAGAGACTGACGACGATCCGGGGGCGTATCTTGAGGCATTCGATGAAGACCGCACTCGCGCTTTGCGCGCTTGGCGTGGCCTTTGCCGTCACAAGGGCGTCTGTATCGGATGAACGCTCTTTACTCGAAGAACGTGTTGAAAAGGCCTGGGCAAGTGAGAGCAGTTCCGAGGCGAATGGCGGCACTATTGAAGAGCTGCCTTCAGCAGCGGCGGTCCCTGAACTTCGGTCTGCATTAAACGCCGAGGCGGATGGGAGCTGCGAGGGATCCTCTGACAAAACCCCGCCGCCTTCCGACCCTGAGGGGCAGTATCAACGCGCGCTCTCCTTTGCCGATATAAAAAGTTCGGCGTTTGACATGGCTCAGGCGGAACACTGGTTCACCCTCGCTGCAAGGCAGGGACATGTTCGCGCCGCCAAAAGGCTAGGAGAGATTTACCGCTACGGCTCGCCAAGAGACATCGATCGCGCTCTTTTTTGGTATGGTTACCCAAGAACGCTGCTTGTTACGACGGGCAAGCTTGTTGGCGGAGGGAAAGAGGAGCTGGCCGTTCTTCGAGAGGCTGAACTGGCGCTTCTCAAAGAGAAAAAACGGCAACGCGCATCTGAGAGCGCCAAGCCAATGACAGCCTATGAAAAAGGCGAGGCTATCGGCGCCGCCTTGAAATTCATGGCAGGCAAGACCGACGCGCCTCAAGAAGCGGATCTTCATGCTCAACAAGGTGATCCGAAAGTCGCAGCGTGCCGCGCCGAAGCGCTTAAGCACATTACCACCTGTAAAAAGGGAACAGACTACGCCAATTGCGAACCATGGGGCTGCCCAGAAATTGTGCGTTGCGACGGATACGCCAGGGCATGCGAGGGGCGCGGCGCGCCATACAACAGCAATGACACGTTTTTTTGTGACAAGCGCAACTGGCGCACGCGAGATCTTGAACTTGAAAACGTACTTAAACGCGCTTGCCCGGCGTAGTGAGGGCTAAGGGAAAAGCATGATGATTGGTCGCTTCGTTATTGTTATGATCAGTGTCTTGATCGGATTTTCTGTTTCTCATGCAGCCGAGGGGGAATGGTCTGCGGAAAGAAATGGATGGAGCGTTCGTGCAGGCCAGGTGAACGCACAGCGCTATTGGGTTCTGCGTCACGATAAGCACAAGACAGCGATCATCACGGTAAATCTTGATGCGCGTACGGATTTGCCTTTCGCTGAGGCTTTTGAAAGATTGAAAACGGAGCAAGGGAAACTCAATAATTGCCCCGCACTCGTCACGGCCAAGGCGGAACCCGAACGCGATTTGGCGGATGAGGCGCTGCTTGCAATTACAAAAGTCAAAGATCCTGAAGCCTATGCGGCTATGGAAAAAGATCTGCCAGTTATCGGCTACGATGCCACGGATGATTACGCACGGCCTCGATGTGTTCTGATCGCCCGGGAATATGTTGGCGGCGGCGTGCTTTTTGGGTGGATCGGGGACGATAGCGGCAAGCTTGCCTTTAATCGGTCCTATCTCTCAAATATTGTGCGAAAAACTATTGATGACATCAATGCACGCGAGGCGCCTCAAGCGCCTGCAGAAACCCAGCAAACAGTCGTGTCATGTGAAGGAACCGAGACGTACGCTAATTGGGTAATGTCATGGTCTCCCAAGAGCGCAATCGTTTATGTGCGCAACCCGGAATTTCTTGACGCCGATAAAAGCAAGGGCAAGAAATTGCGGTTTGGCTTCAATGTTGGCGGCAAGGTCGATCCCAAAAACGGCAGACAGGACCCTTACTACAGTATCTACATGGCTGCGCAGGAAAGTGGGCGGGGCTTTGCGCCGCAAAAGAGCTATATAATTGTCGATAGCGTTCTTCTGCAGAAATGGGGCGTTGGCGGCGGCCAATGGGCTGCGCTTGAGGACAATACCGTTGAGGCCCTGTTTTCGGGCCGGACCGCCATCATGGAAACGAAAGAGCTGGGACGATTTCGTTTTCCCCTGGACGACTTGAAAGCGGTTTTGGAACTTGCCGACACCAATCAGCAATTGGCTGTCGCCCATGCCGAGCTTGGCATGTGTGAACAGTGACCGTTCAATAATATCTTGAAATTATTCTAAAAATAAAACCACCCCTTCGCTCGCGGCTCCGGTGGGGCGGCCGGACCGGCCGGAGCGCAGTCGCGCTTGCGAATCTTGAGGGTTCGAAGTTTCGCTATTTGGCTCAGTCTTATCCGGCTCGGATCATGGGGCCCGCCGCGGAGCGGCAAATATTGCCGCCACTCTCTCGTTTTCAGCGAGATGGCTGGTTAATTCTTTCTTGACCAATTTCACGTCACTTTAAGAGGGCCAAATCTATGTTGCGTCGCAACATTATAAAGGGTGCTAGTACTTGTTGTAATTTTGTAACGCTTTGATACGGAGCGCAGTCGCCTGCAACTGTTCGCTGGACGGCGCGGAAGCAGTGAGAGAAAAGAATTCAACGCCCGGAAAAGAGTATCACCGGGAATAACGCCCCGACAGGGAGGGGCAAGATTAGGGGTTACAACATGAAGATCGATTCCAAGATGAAAGTTTACGCCGCACGCCTGCTGACCGGCGCGGCGCTGGGTGCGATCGCTGCGGGAAGCGCGGCGGCGCAATCCGATCAAATCGTCGTCACCGCAACCAAGCGCGCGCAAACGCTTCAGGAAGTGCCGATCGCGGTGACTGTCGTCAACGATGAGCTGATCGAAAAGGCCCAGATTCAGGATCTCCTTGACCTTCAGTTCTCGGTGCCTTCGCTGCGCATTTCTCAGCTTCAGAACTCGTCTCAGACAAACTTCATCATCCGCGGCTTCGGCAATGGCGCGAACAACCCCGGCATTGAAAGCTCGGTCGGCGTCTTTATCGATGGCGTTTATCGCTCGCGTTCCGCTGCGGCGATCCTCGACCTGCCGGTCCTTGAGCGGGTCGAAGTGCTGCGTGGTCCGCAATCGACCCTTTTTGGTAAAAACACTTCAGCCGGCGCTATTTCGATCACCACTAAGCAGCCGGAATTTGAGCTGGGGGGCAGTGTTGAAGCGTCCTACGGCAACTACGATCAGATTCTGTTCTCAGGCACGCTGACGGGCCCCTTGACCGAAACGCTGGCTTTCCGCGTTTCCGGCAGCATCAACCAGCGTGAGGGCTATTACACTAACGTCGTAACCGGCGCCGACACGAATGAGCGCGGCCGCTGGTCCACCCGGGCGGAGCTGCTCTGGGAGCCGAGTGACGTGCTCTCTTTCCGCCTCGTTGGCGATTACAACAAGATCGACGAAGAGTGCTGCGGCGCGATCCAGCTCTTCAACGGGCCTGCGACCCTGGCTATTGGCGCGCCGGCCCCCTTCGGACTCGGCGAGACGATCGATACCGCCGGCGACACCGAGTATGAAGTTGCTTTCAATACGCCGCCGTCCAACGAGTTGACGGGCAAAGGCGTTTCCTTGCAAGGCGACTGGGATCTGGGCGCTGCGCAGTTCACCTCAATCACGGCCTATCGCACGCAGACCGACAACACTGAGACCGATGCAGACTTCAGTGCCGCAGACATCATCACGAACCCGCAGGATCGTCAGTATAAAACCTTCACCCAGGAAATCCGGCTTTCTTCCACCGGCGACAACACGGTCGACTGGCTTGTGGGCGCTTTCTACTTTGACGAAAGCGTGGATTTCTCCCGCGATGTGATCAGCGGCACCCAAACGCGCGCCTTTATCGACGGCATTCTCGCCGGCGGCGGCATCTCGGGCCTGGAGTCGGCGCTGATGCTCCCGGCGGGCACTTTCCTGCAGCCGGGCGCCGGGTATTTCGGCGAATATACGATGGATAACAAATCCTACTCCGTTTACGGCCAGGCGGACATCCATCTGACGGACCGCTTGACCCTTTCGGGCGGCGTATCCTGGATCAAGGACAAGAAAGACTACACGCTGAACGACATCAATAACGAGCCTTTCTACAATGTGGATCTCGTTGAAGTCGGCTTCGGCGGCGCCTTCGCCAACATCACCATGCTTCCGCCGACCCCGGCCAACATTGCGGCGCTTGCCGGTTCGCCGCTGCCGCTTGCGGCCCTGGCGCCCGGCGTGGTGATCAATCCGGCGACGGGCATGCCGTTTGCGCCGGGCGACGTTTCGACAATCGGCACGGTCGCCGGCGCCATTGGCGCAACGCCCTGCGACGCCACGAACCCGGCGCTGTTGTGCAACTCGGCGCTGGCGCTTTCACCGCTGCAGTTCCTGCCGGTTCCGGTCAATGTGCCGAACCCGGCCGATCCGCTCGATGACGGCAGGCTCAGCGATGACAAAGTCACCTATACGGCGCGCATCGCCTATGACGTGACGGACAACCTGAATGCTTACTTCTCCTATTCGACGGGTTGGAAAGCAGGCGCGGTGAACCTGTCCTCGGACTCGATGCCGCCGGATCCGGCGACCGGATTTGGTCGTGAAGCCGGCCCGGAAGACGTCGAGCTGTTCGAGCTTGGCTTTAAGGCCCAATTCGATCGCGGCTATTTCAACGCCGCTATCTTCGATCAGACCATTGAGGGCTTCCAGTCGAACCTGTTCATCGGCACTGGCTTCGTTCTGGCCAACGCCGAAGAACAATCGGTGCGCGGCTTCGAGGTTGAGACGGCTTACGCGCCGTGGGATGCGCTCTCGCTGACAGCCGGCGTGACCTATCTCGATCCGGAGTTTGACTCCTTCCCGAATGCGCCCTGCACCTCTTTTGCAGGGTTCTCAGTGCCGGAATGCGCCGCCGGGGCGACGACATTCGACGCCTCGGGCTTCACGCCCGCCGGCATTTCCGAATGGAGCGTCTCGACCTCCGCCACCTACACCCACGACATGGGCAATGGGGCCGAGGGCTTTATCCGGGCCGAGTATCTGTTCGAAAGCGACACGCAAGTTGTCGACAACGTCTCCGCGGCGATTGCGAGCCGGGAAGTCAATGTCCTCAACCTTTCTGTGGGCTACGAAACCGAAAACGGCTTCCAGGTCATGGCCTGGGCCCGCAACCTCACGGACGATCAATATCTCCTGAGCGCCTTCCCGACGGTTATCCAGCCGGGAAGTTTCTCAGGTTATCTGTCGCCCCCGCGCACCTACGGCCTGACCGTGCGCAAGAGCTTCTAAACCGGACGCGCCTAGAGGGGACTTCGAAGAGGGCGGCTTTCGAGCCGCCCTTTTCTTTTGTCCCGTTGAGCCCAGGAGAGATCGTTAAAATTGCCGGCGCCGCCTTGACCCGCTCTCAACCGGTTCGCCGGCAAACTGGCCGCAGGGCGTCGGGAAAGAAACCTTATGGCCTTTGCAAAAAAGAAGCAGGAAGCGCCGCGCATCAGCGCCGACCGTCTCGCCAGCCTTGCCGGCGGGGGCGCCGCCGTTGCGGCCGCGGTTGAAACGCCCTCCGTCTCAGCGCCGCGCGTCCGCGTGGAGGTGCAGCCCGACCTCTCGCGCATCCGCCCGTTCGGCGCCATCGAAACGCCGGAAGAGCGCAAAAAACGCCTTACCGCCAAGACCCTCAATTTCAGCGCGACCTTTATCGCGCGGCTCGTGATCATGGGGGCCGTCGGCTATCTCATATATGACATCTGGCAGGGCACGGGCGTCATCCATCGCGGCTACGCCATGGGGATGTTCGCCATGACCGCCGATTTCGGACGGGTCCTCCTCAAGGCGATGGAGCCGGGCACGAAATAAGAGCAAGGAACCCGCCCGCTTCGATCGATCCGGCGCAAAATAAAGGCCTCTCGCCGCGCGCACGAAGGCGTGATGGCGTCCGCCCTTGCAAGGCCCCGGCGCAGCCCTATTTCCACCACAATGATGAACCCCACTGGACAGGCATCGATTTGTCTGGGGAGAGAGAGCGATGGGTATTCTGGAACTTCTTTTGGTCGGCTTTATCGCCGGGACGTCCCTGATCGGGGCGACCAGCCTTTTCATCCGTACACGGAATTAACGTCCGTTACCGCATTCGCGCATTTGCAAAAACGATCATCGTCCAGCCGGCGAGGAACGAAACCCCGCCGACAGGCGTGATCGCGCCGAACCAGCGCGGCGCGCCAAGCGCCATGGCGTATAGCGAGCCCGAAAAGATGACGGCGCCGATGCCGAAAGCCCAGCCCGCGCGGCGCAGTATGGACTTTTCCGACATCGAAACCGCAAGCGCTGCAACGGCGTGGGCGAGGCCGTAAAGCGTCGCAGTTCCCCACCAGTCGAGGCCTTCGGTGGAAAGCCGGCCTTCAAGCCCGTGTGCGCCGAAGGCGCCGAGCGCGACCGCAACAAAACCGCAAAGCCCCGCGAAAACCCCGAGCCTGTTCATGGCGAAAGATCCTTTGTGATGGTGAAGGCGCCGCGAAATTCGCCGGGCGCAAAGCCCGTCGCCCGATCGTCCGGATAGCGCGCAGCAATGGCTGCTTTCACCTCTTCTGAAATTGCGGCGCCATGACACAAGACGCATGGGCCCCCGGTCATGATCGGCTTCATGTAGCGTAGTTGCCGGCCCTCCGCCGTCGTCACGATCTCTGCGCGTTCAAGCCCCGCCGGATCGGCGCCGGCTTCGATCTCGGCGAGAAACCTCTCCATCGCCGCGCGCTCAAACGCGTCGGGCGCATTGTCCGGATTGCGCCAGCGCAGGGCGGTGCGCCCCACCGCCATGCCGGTCTCTTCAGAAATGGCTTCCGCGATTTCCGGAGCCTCAAGATTGCACACCTCGATGGCGGCGACCGGCCCGCTCTCTCCAATGGTTTCGACGAGCCGGGATTTTAATCGCCCGCCAAGAGCGCTCGCCGCCTCGCGCGCCGCGGCGATGTCGGCGGGATCGGGCGAGACGGGCGCGTCCTCCGATTCTCGCGCGCAGGCGGCGAGCCACAGCGCGCCCGCCGAAAAACAAAGAAGGCTATTGCGCAGATTTTTCATGGGACGTCTCCATTCTTGCCGGCGGCGCAAGTCTATGCGCGGCGCGGAGGCGCGACAGGGGCCGGATCGCCGCGCCCTGCTGCGCTCCGTTACACGCCGCCGCTCTTTTTCGGCCGCATGTTTTCTCGCTTTGCGGCGAATCTGGCGCCATTTGGACGATTCCTCCAACAGTGTTTCACGGGGGCTCATCCTTCTGTGGGCTTTGCGAATGCGCATGATACGCCCGCCCCGGGTCCCCGTGAAAAATTATCCACGGGTCTCCGTTTGGCCTTATAATAGGCCGGCCCCCATCACTCATATGGCACTCAGTGCGCCCTTGCGCCTTGACCCGAAAGCCCCCATTTGCGAGGTCTGTCATGAACATGACGCCGGCTTGGCCCCTGGTTTGGTCTTTGGGCCGATTTCCGCCGGCGAGTCTTCTCGCGTCCGCTGAGGGGCGTTGAGCGAGGCGGCGCAGTTCCGCGCCAGCGCCAGTAAAGAAGATGTGCCCCAAGGCGCGCGAAATCCAAATTTCGATCGCTTCTGCGATTGGGCGCGAACAATTCGAAGACGAAAGGCAAACTCATGAGCACAGCCAAGAAAGGCGACATCGTCGCCATTGAATATGTCGTGCGCACCGGCGACGGGCGCGTCGTTGGCGGCACGGAGCAGCAGGGACCGCAGACGCTGACCATCGGCCAGTCGGAAATCTTTCCCGAGATCGAATCCGCGCTCGACGGCATGGCCGTGGGCGAGGAGAAGGCCGTCACCGTCCCCTCCGACAACGCATTCGGGCCGCGCCGCGAGGAAATGGTGGTGCAGATCCCGCGCGAACAGCTTCCCGCCGACCAGCCGCCGCAGCCGGGCCTCCAGCTTTCGGCGAAGATGCAGGACGGCTCCACGGTGAACCTCACCATCACCGAAGTGGGCGAGGAAGCAGTGGTCGCCGACGGCAATCACCCGCTCGCCGGGCAGGACCTGCATTTCGGCCTGACCCTCGTTGAGATCAAGGAAGCGGCCTGAACGCCGTCCCGTGCGGGCAACGCCCTCCGTCATCCCGGACGCGTTGCAGCACGCAGTGACGCAATGCAGATCCGGGATCGTTTGCCCGCGGAACACAACCGGACATATGAAAACGGCGCCTCGCCCGGCGCCGTTTTTCTTTGGGTGAGCGCTGCGACGCTCCGGCTATTGCTGCGCTTTATACTCTTCCACCATTTCCTTTATGCGCGGCTGCGCCCGCGCCATGACGCCGGGCATGGTTTCCTGCGCCCATTGCGCGGACACGGCCATTGACGCTTCGACAAGGTTCGACTGTTTCGACAGGAAAGACGCGCCGACGGGCGAGTTGTAAAAGGCGACGACGCCTTGCAGCTCTTCCAGCGTGTAAACCTCGGCATAGACCGGCGCCATCTTGTCGATCAGCGCGTCAATCGCCGGCGCCATCTCCTCGATCATGATCTCGGAGGTTTTGTCGAGGACGGTTTCCAACTCCTCATCGGTCAGCGTGGTGTCGGGGCGCGTCGCCCTGATGACCTGCATCTGCATGGGCGCCATCTGCGCAACGATCTGTTTCGACATCTGCTTGGCCTGCGACAGCTCGATCAGCTCCTCGGCGAGTTTCAGCTTTGCGGCTTCGTCATCCGCGGCCATGGCGGGCGCGCAAAGCCCCGCAACAGCGATTACGGCGAACAGCGTGGTTCTGACATTCATGCCCGGCCCCTTTTCGATTGCTTGCGCGAACACCAGAGCAGATCGGCGGGGACGGGGCAAGGCGGGGGAGGCGGCCCTAAGGGGCGGAGGGGCTGACTTTCATTCACCCCCATCCCCTCGCTCCGCTCGGGACTTCCCCCGTAAACGGGGGAAGAGAAACTACCGCTGCGCTTTCGGCATTCACCTTCCTCCCCCATGCTAATGGGGGAGGTGTCGAGCGCAGCGAGACGGAGGGGGTTGGTTCCCGGCTTGCGCCCGAGAGGGTTTCAAATCGTAGGGCGGGCCTTGGTCCGCCATTGAAGGAGAAAAGCGGCGGGCTAAAGCCCGCCCTACGCTGCGATAGCCGCATACTGAGCTTCGGCCGCCAGACCTGTGCGAGCCGTGGACGGTGTTTTCGATACCACGGTGACCATGCGCAATTGTTCTAACGCCAACCTTCATCGAAATCGGCGCGTCCACAATGAGGGCAGCGTATAGGGTTTAGTGGTTGACGTTGTCGCCGTGCGTCTTCGCTTTCCTCTTTGCTTAGGACCTTAAGCTCAAAATTTCTTTGACAATTTTTACAGTAGTACCTCTTGTGTTCACTCATAAGAGACTCCGGCGCGTTGAATGAACTGATTCCATAAGAATTCCGCTGCAGCTTTTGGGGTAAGGCGTTTTGCCTCTTGGTTTGAGAAGCCTGTCATTCCCGAATTTGAAAGGTACATATCATATTTGTCTGCATTAATGCTGAACCATCCGTTTGCAGAGTTTCCGGTGTCATTCTCTTTATCAACATATGAAATGTCGCCGAAAGAAGAATTTGCGCCACCAAGTCGGACTGTAATATGCGCCTCTTTCTTTGCTGTCATCCGATTATATGCAGAGCATGAAAAAGCAACGTCACTTATTCGCCTAAAACGAGCCTTCATACCTTCAACTTCATCCAACTCGGCGGAGGCTTCTTGAAAATATTCGCTTATTGTTGCGAATGCTTTTTCGCGATAATCGCTCTTATCGATCGCATCAAAATCACGTTCAATACGATATTTTTTTTCGGGCGCGTCTCTCGCAGTTGCGGCTACAAAAGAAGCCGCCGAGCTCTTTTTGGAAAGTGAAGAAATAACACGCTTGATTTCATTCACGACATCAAGCCAGGCAGTATTCTTGTTGGTCCATTCTGAGATGGCCTTTCCGTCTTTTGGAACGGCTTTTAAATCTCCAAGAGGAGTATTTTGCCAATCACATGGCTCTAGTATGATTGGAATTACGCGGATGGTTCCTTCGTCGTGACCTTTTAGCGCTTCGACCATTTCTTTTTCGAAGCAATAATCTGAATTGATGAAATCAGGGCTGATCATTGCGAAGAAAATGTCGGCACTCGATAACTCTGAAATTATTGATGAATCAAGATTCTCTCCCGCCAATATTTCGCGGTCGAACCATGCATCAATTTGACCGGCACGCCTCATTGCGGCCAAATGCTTATGAAGGTCACCAACAGCCGCTTCGTCAGCATGGGAATATGAGATGAATGCTTTCATTATCCCACATCCTCCTGAGAGTATTCATATAACGCCGTGCTCATGGATGGGTCTAATTGGGAAGGCGTTTGTATTTGCCATTTCTCTACTATTACTGAGTGGCCATAGGCTGGCTCTTGTTCGAAAGAGAAGGTCTTTAGGTCTAGAAATATGGGCCCATAAGGATGTGTTGCGCATGCTAAAAGTTGAGCTTCTCCATGCAGAACAATATCTCCCGGCCAAAAATCTCGATTATGATGGAATTTAAACGCATCGTAATTATACGAATGAGTTATATGGATGCGTCTTCTTAGCGGAATAACGCGCGTTTCAGCAGAAATCGGAGTAATTCTAGGCGCTAATAGTTTTGGGCGTTTTGGAAAAAATACTGAGGTGCAGTTGCCCAAATCTGTTTTTCCAAGGTAAAGGCCGTATTGAAAATCCTCTCGCGATCCGCAGATAAAAAACTCATGGGGGGCTAAATGTTGGAGCGCCACATAGCCACCTAAATCGGTAGTTATAATATTTTCCGCCACGGGCTTAATGTTCTCTGTCTTTTGGAGGATTTGGGTCATTCGCTGGGGCAATAGTATCTTTGCTCCGTATACGGCCATCTCGGCCCATAGTCGTGAGTTCGCCGCCACCCTGATTGCCAAGCATTTCGCGTGCTGTTCGCTCCGCTTCAGCTTGCGTATCGTGAATTGATGAGGCGCGATCTGAATCGTTTCTCTTATTCGCCCAGCTTCCATCAGGACGGCGATAAACACTTCGGTCTTGTGGTTTGCCCATGGGGGCCTCCATCTATATTTGCGCCCCTCACAAATATAGATGGAGATTCCTATTCAGTTTGTCAAGAACAAACCGTAAACAAAATTATTCTTTATTTATCAAGTATTTAATCTGTTGAAAATTTTACTGACAAGCCAGACACTCATCGTAATCGGTCTTCGCGGCGGCCTGCATCATTTCGGCCATGCCGATATTTTCCGCACCGGGCTCTGACGTCATGTCGCGTTCGGCCTCCGCGCTCGTGACGCGCTTGCCATTGGCGAAGCCGGCGCGGGCGATGGATTTCGACCGGCAATAGTAAAGCGACTTCACGCCCTTCTCCCAGGCCGACCAGTGCAGCATGTGGAGGTCCCATTTATCGATGTCGCCGGGCAGGAACACATTCACCGACTGGCCCTGACAGATGTAAGGGGAGCGGTCGGCGGCAAGCTCGATCACCCAGCGCTGGTCGAGTTCGAAGGCCGTCTTGAAGACGTCTTTTTCTTCCTGGGTCAGGCAGTCGAGATGCTGGACCGAGCCCTCATGTTCGAGGATCGAATTCCAGGTCTCGTCATGGTCCTCGCCTTTTTCCTCGAGAAGTTTTTTGAGCGCCGCGTTCTTCACCGTGAAGGAGCCCGACAGCGTCTTGTGGGTGTAGACATTGGCCGGGATCGGCTCGATACACGGCGAACAGCCGCCGCAGATGATGGAGATCGACGCCGTCGGCGCGATCGCCATTTTGTGGCTGAAGCGCTGTTTCACGCCGCGCTCCTGCGCATCGGGGCAGGCGCCGCGTTCTTCGGCCAGCGCAACGCTCGCCGCGTCCGCGCCCATGCGGATATGTTTGAAAAGGCGCGTGTTCCACGACTTCGCCATGGCGCTCTCGAAGGGAATGTTCATGGACTGAAGGAAGGAGTGGAAGCCCATGAGGCCGAGCCCCACCGAACGCTCGCGCGCCGCGGAGTATTTCGCCCGGTCCATGGAGGAGGGCGCGCGGTCGATGAAGTCCTGAAGCACATTGTCGAGGAAGCGCATCACATCCTCGATGAATTCCGGGCAGTCTTTCCACTCCCAGTATTTCTCGGCGTTGATCGAGGAGAGGCAGCACACGGCGGTGCGCTCATTCCCGAGATGGTCCTTGCCTGTGTGCAGCATGATTTCCGAGCAGAGATTGGAGGTCGACACTTTCAGGCCGAGATCGCGCTGGTGCTTGGCCATCTGCTTGTTCACCGTGTCGGAGAACAACAGATAAGGCTCGCCCGTGGCGAGACGCACTTCGAGGATCTTCTGCCACAGCTTGCGGGCGGAGACCGTGCGCAGGACTTCGTTCGTTTTCGGCGAGCGCAAGCCGAACTCTTCATCGGCCGCGACGGCGTGCATGAACTCGTCGGTGATGTTGACGCCGTGATGCAGGTTCAGGGACTTGCGGTTGAAATCGCCCGACGGTTTGCGGATTTCGAGAAACTCCTCAATTTCCGGATGGTGGACGTCGAGATAGCAGGCCGCCGAGCCGCGGCGCAGGGAGCCTTGAGAAATCGCCAGCGTCAGCGAATCCATGACGCGGATGAAGGGGATGATGCCCGAGGTCTGGCCCGAATGCTTCACCTTCTCGCCGATGGAGCGGACATTGCCCCAATAGGTGCCGATGCCGCCGCCATTGGAGGCGAGGGAGACGTTCTCGTTCCAGGTGCCGACAATGTCGTCGAGGGAATCGCCGACGGCGTTCAGGAAACAGGAAATGGGCAGGCCGCGATTGGCCCCGCCATTGGAGAGGACCGGCGTCGCGGGCATGAACCAGAGTTTCGAGATATAGTCGTAAATGCGCTGGGCGTGATCGGCGTCGTCGCCATAGGTGCGCGCCACCCGCGCGAACATATCCTGAAACGACTCGCCGGGCAGGAGATAGCGGTCCTCCATGGTGGTCTTGCCGAATTCGGTGAGGAGCGCGTCGCGCGAGCGGTCCACGACGATATCCTTGACCACCTTGAGGGCGGGCTTTTTCGCCTCCGGCTTCGCGCCCGCGTCTTCGCGCGGCGCCGGGCCCGTATTGGCCGGATTGACTGTTTCCATCTCTTTGGCGGCTTCTGAGAACGACATTCTTGCCCCGTCCCTCTTTACTTTCGCCTTCGAAAAGGCGCGCAAAAACCCTCTGCCCGGATTGCCCGAAAGGGGCCGCATCCGGCGCGGCTTTCCGTTTCTGTTGTGAATCGCCGGCGCCCCGCGTCGACACAAGATATAGTGATAGAGCCTCATCCCAACGTCAACATGAAGTTGGTCAGTGGGCAAAAGTTTTTGGTTAAGGAGGTCTTAACGGGGCGCAATCAGTGCGCTGAAAGGGTTAATCGCGAGGCCGGTTTTTAAAGGCTTCGCCGCCTCGTTTCGCTCCCGAGCCGCGCAATTCTTGCGCCTCAAATTTTTTCGCATAAGCGTCCGTGCGCCAGCGTTCCGGCGCCGGGGAGAAGCCCGCATCGACGAATTTCACCGACGAATCCCGGCGCCGCCATTCCGGTTCCGGCGCTTCGGCGGCCAAATCGGCCCCCGCGTGATTCGTTTTCCCCGGGCCCCCGGCGCCCCCGAGACGCGCGGCGAGGATCGCCACCACATCTTCCACCTGGCGCACCACTTCCGATTCGAGCGGCGCCTCCTGCGCGGTGTAGGCGCTGCGCATGGAATCGAGCGCGTCCTTCCTCGCCTTCGTCATCTCGCGCCGGCCGACGGCGCCGGAAAACAGCTCGATGACGATTCCCGTCAGGAGATAGGCGCCCCCGCCATAGACCAGCGCCTGCAGCGCCCATGGATATTGCGTGATGGCCAGGACCAGGGGTTCGCCGCCCGCGCCCGCAGGCTTGAACAGTTTCCAGCCGAGCCCGAGGCCGAATAAAGAGCCGCCAATCAGGCCAATGAGCGTGGCGAGCACGATGTCGATAAAGGTGAACCCCGCGGCGGGCGGGCAATACCGTTTCAAAAATCGCTGATAGGCGTCGTCGGCCGTCTCGGGATTGACGGTCGTCAGGAAGGAGATGTTGCGGAAGAAATAGGCCGCTTCAAGCGCCGTCAGATGGGCCTGACTCGCCGCGGCGACGCCGCCGCCCGCGGAACTGGCGACCACCTTGTCGCGATAGGTTTTGAGCACAGCGTTGAGATTGCGCGCCTCGCGAGCAAGTTCGTCGCCAAAGGCTTCGCTCTGACGGCGCAGCCGGTCATTGGTCGCGTCGCCTCTTAAAAAGACCAGCGTGATCATCACGATCGCCGCCGAGGCTGCGGCGCCGCCCGCCA
Source organism: Parvularcula sp. (assembly GCA_002704915.1). Classification (GTDB taxonomy): domain Bacteria; phylum Pseudomonadota; class Alphaproteobacteria; order Caulobacterales; family Parvularculaceae; genus Hyphococcus. The sequence continues at coordinate 286,099 of PAIP01000068.1, read as the reverse complement.
GCAAAAAGGCCTGCGCGAGGATCACCGCGTCGGCGGGCGTGGTTCCGGCGAAGGCGGTTTCGAGATCATTGGCGCGCGCGTAAAGCGCCGACTGGTTGAGCCAGAAACCGAGTCCGAGCCAGCCAAGGGCGATGAGAAACCGGATCCCCCAGATGGTGAGGCTCTTTTCGCCGCCGGCCCGGTGGTCGCTGACCTTTTTCAGGGCGATGGCGTTGCTTTGAAGCATGGCCTCGCGCCGCCCGACCTTGTCGGCGCTGTCGGCGAGGCGGCCCCCAAGGGCCTGACCGAGCTCGGCGGTCTCGTCCCGGGGCGTCTCGTCTCCGGGGAAGAGCGCCACCGTCGGATCCATAGGCATATAGTGGCGGGAGGTTTGGGGCGACGGGGCCTTGGCGGAAAAACGCGAGGACAGAAACGGCAGGCGGGACAGGAACGCGCCCCCCTTTTTGAGGGCGGCGGAGACCGGCGATGGTTTTCCTTTTGCGCTCATGTCATTGCCCCCTTCGAGCCCTGAAAAGTCAGGGTCTTCATCCCACATCCGCGATCCTACCGGAAAAGGCCGGAAGGGTTAATCCCCGGCGCTTTCCAAAGGGCGTCGTCGCATGGGGCTGCATCACGGTCTTGCCGAGACCGCCTAGCGCCCCGCATAGACAGCTTATGAGCCATTCCTTTTCCGAGATGATGTCCGGCGCCGCCTTTGACGACGGCGTCCTTTCCCTGACCATTCCGCCGGACTGGATGCAGGGGCGCACCACCTATGGCGGGCTCTCCGCCGCGATCTGCTTGGAAACGGCGCGGCGCGTCTTTCCCGAGGCGCCGCCTTTACGCTCGGCCATGGTGTCCTTCATCGGCCCGGCCGGCGGCGCGGTCGAGGGGCGTGCGAAACTGCTGCGCCAGGGGAAGTCGGTGACTTTTGTCGAAGCCGAGGTGACCGGGGAGAAAGGCATCGCCACGCGCTGCGAATTCGCCTTTGGCGCCGCGCGGCCGTCGCAATGGAACCGAACTTTCACGCCGGCGCCGGATGTGCCCGCGCCGGAGGAGTGCGGCTCGTTCGGTCCGCCGGAAGAAAGCCCCGTCAGCTTCGCCCGCCATTTCGATGCGCGGCTGGCGAAAGGCGGCGTTCCCGTCAGCGGTTCGAAAGACCACGACCATTTCATCTGGGTGCGTCATCGCGATGAAAAGGCGCAAGACATCGTCGCCCTGCTGGCCCTCGCCGACATGCCGCCGCCGGCGCTCATGCCCATGTTCACGGAATTCGCGCCGATCAGCTCCATGACCTGGATGGTGAATGTCTTGTGCGACGAACCGAAAACCCGCGACGGCTGGTGGCTGCTCGAGTCCCGCGCCGAACATGCGGGCGCCGGTTATTCCAGTCAGGACATGCTGGTCTGGAATCGCGACGGCGAGCTTGTGATTGCCGGGCGTCAGAGCGTGGCGATTTTCGCCTAAGCAAGGGCAAATAGAAAAAGCCCCTCTCCCGCGGGCGGGAGAGGGGTTGGGGTGAGGGTGCGAAGCCTAAAGTTGAACCGTCAATATTTTTCCAATGTAATGATGGTGGGAATCACAAAAGGAAAAAGTTCTCCGATTTAATAGTTGTCCCCCTCACCTCCGGCCCCTCTCCCCCGAAGGGGGCGAGGGGAGATGTCATCGTTAGCATTTTTACACGGTTGAATACTTCATCCTCCCAACTCCTCCCGCTTCATTTCCAGCGTCAGCCACTCCTCTTCCTTTTCAGCGAGACTTTCTTCCGCCGCGGCGAGGTCTTTCGCCGTCTTGTCGAAAAGCGCCGCGTCGCGGGCGAACAGATCCGGATCGTCGAGTTTGGCCTTCAGCGCGGCGATGTCCGCCTGCAGCTTGTCGATCTCGGCGGGGAGTTTTTCGAGCGCGAACTGCTCTTTGTAGGAGAGTTTGGTTTTCGCCGCCGGTTTCGGTTTTTCAGCGGGGGCCGATTGTTTCGGCGTCTTTTTCTTTTGCTCCGCGCCTTCAAGACCCGGCGCGCTTCCGCGCTGCGCGACCATGTCGTCATAGCCGCCCGCATAGCGGACCCAACGGCCGGGTTTATCCGGGTCCGTCGCGATGACGCTGGCGACGAGATTGTCGAGAAACGCCCGGTCGTGGGAGATGAGGAGCAGGGTTCCTTCGTAGGCGGATAATTGCTCTTCGAGCATTTCCAGCGTTTCAAGATCGAGATCGTTGGTGGGCTCGTCGAGAACGAGGAGGTTCGACGGTTTTGCCAGCGCGGCGGCAAGGGCGAGGCGCCCGCGCTCGCCTCCGGAAAGCGCCGTTACCGGCTGGCGCCATTGTTCGGGACCGAACAGGAAGTCTTTTAAGTATGTCGCCACATGGCGTTTCTCGCCATTGATCGTGACCCAGTCGCCGGTCCCGTCATTGATGGCGTCGGCGACGCGCATCTCGGGCTCAAGGCGCGCCCGGCGCTGATCGAGCGAGACGATCTCGAGATTGGTTCCAAGCGTGATCTTGCCTTCGTCGGGCTGAAGCGCGCCGGTCAGCATATTGACCAGCGTCGTCTTGCCGGCGCCATTGGGGCCCACAAGACCGATGCGGTCGCCGCGGGCGATCTCGATGGAAAAATCGTCGACGACTTTCCGCCCGTCGAAGGATTTCGACACATGTTCGGCGACAATGGCGCGCTTGCCCGATGCGCCGCCGGCCTGAAAGGTGAAATTCGGTCCGCCCTGAACGCGCTTCGCCTCGCGCAATTGCTTGCGCATGTCCTGAAGCTCGCCCACCCGGCGCATATTTCGTTTGCGCCGGGCGGTGACGCCGTAGCGCATCCAGTGTTCTTCCGCCGCGATCTTGCGCCCGAGCTTGTGCAGGGCGGTTTCCTCTTCTTCGAGAAACTTGTCGCGCCAGGCTTCGAAATCCTTGAAGCCGACGCCCGTGCGCCGGGTTTCGCCGCGGTCGATCCACACCGTGTCGTTGGTGACGGTTTCGAGAAAGCGCCGGTCGTGGCTGATCAGGACGAGCGCGGAAGAAAGGCCGCGCAGTTTTTCTTCGAGCCAGGCGATGGCGGGAAGATCGAGATGGTTGGTCGGCTCGTCGAGGAAGAGGATGTCCGGCGCGGCGGCGAGAGCCTGAACGATGGCGGCGCGGCGCAGCTCGCCGCCGGAAAGATTTTCCGGGGCCGCAGCGGGATCGAGCCCCAGTTCATAAAGCAGCGTCTCCGCCTCATGGGCCCCGCCGGTTTCATCGAGCCCCGCGCGCGCGTAATCGCCGATGGTTTCATAACCGCTGGCGTCCGGCTCCTGGGGCAGGTAACGCACGGTGGCGCCCGGATGGAGGAAGCGTTCGCCGGAATCCGCCTCTATCAGCCCTGCGGCGATCTTCATCAGCGTCGATTTGCCGGAGCCGTTGCGGCCCACAAGGGCGATGCGCGCCCGCTCGCCCACCTGCAGCGAGGCGTTCTCGAACAGGGCGTCGCCGCCGATCTGCAGGCGGATGTCCGTCAGGGATAAAAGAAGCGCGCTCATGGTTTTGGCGTTATTTGCGGCCCTCGCGGCCGGTGTCGCGCGGGTCATAGAGGGTCTTCGCCAGCGCAGCAATTCTTTACCCAATGTTGCGAGTCTCGTGACAGATTTTCCGCTCGCCACTGGCGAGGGAGAGAGAAAATGCAATGCACCCGCTGAAGCAATATCTTCGCGATGTGGAGGAGGGGTTTCAGGATTTCGCCGCGCGCGTCGGCGTTTCGCGCCAGACGCTCTACCGGATCGTCTCCGGCGCGCAGGCCCCCAAGCCCATGCTGGCGCGGCGGATCGTCGAGGCGACGGGCGGGGCCGTCACGCTCGACATGCTTTATGGCGGGGCCGCATGCGGCGGGGCCGAAGTCGTCGGGTTCACCGCAAGACAGGAAGAGCCGCTCCTCGATCCTGAAAGGCTGCGCCTTGCTGTCGCCGTTGTGATCAATCATCTGCGCGCGGAAGAGGATGCGGCGCCGGGCGCCGCCATGCTGGCGATTGCGGCGGAAGCGGCGGTCCACACCTATGCGGCGCTGAGCCCGCTTACGACCCGTCAGGGTCCGGCTCGTCTTGCGCAAGCTCTGCGGCCAGTTCTCGAAGAAATTCTGAAAGAGTCAGGGGGCGTTCCGGCGCCGTCGGCGCTCGACCGGGGCGCGGAACTGGCGGCGGAGCTTTATTTTCAGCACCGCTCGCTGCGGCGTTGCTGAGCGCCTCCTGCGGACGCCCCGGGCCGTAAAGACTGACTTCCTCAGCCCGCCTTTTGGCCACCCGCCACATCATCCGGCCGATCCGGGCCGCGTAATTATCTTCGTCATTGTGCAAATTAATATTCCCGCATAGGTTGTATTTCCGCGTTAATCTCACTTATGTTCGCGCTATGGTTGTGTTTGCGTAATGAGTACCACATTTTCAAATGACGAGGATAAGAGATGACAGATCTCCGAAAAGAACAGTTAGTGTTGTTGCGATTTGAGAAGCAAATTGCGGGCCTTGCCGCGACTCTCGCCGCCGGCGCCGTCGCCGCCAAGGGCCTTGATGGCAAACTTCATGCATCAGAAGGGGCTGAAGCTTTTGCGGAGATCCAGACCGCGCTGGTTAATCTCGCGGAAGTCACGACCAGGGCGCATGACGCCATGAATGCGAAAGCGATGGAAGCCGGCGCCGACCTTTTCCAGGCGGCGGGCGGCGGTCTTCCGAAGTTTGAACCGCTGGGGGCTGTTCGATCGATACTGGGGCTTGGATAACCATCAGCCTTTACGCCGCGGCCATCGGCGCCATGCTGATGGCCGCGCATCTTTCACGCTCTCAGCAAATCCTCACCGCCGCACGCATCGTTTTCCTCAACTGGCTTGCGGGCCTTCAGTTCTGGCTCGTGCTGGAAGGGACGGCGCTGACCTGCGGCTATATTGTCATCGACGCGATAACCGCGGCCCTGTTTTTCCGCATGTCGCGGGGGAAATGGTTTCCAGCGCCATTATGCTTCATGCATGGCGTTCTGGTGATTTATCACGCCGGCACGCTCTTTAATACGGGCGGGCTATTCTGGGAAAAATTCATTCTCAACCGGGCGTTCGATGTTGAGCTCTTTTATGTCATCGCCTGTGCGCTGTTCCGGATTGCGGTCACCCGCGGCAATGCGCGCCGCGTCTGAGCTTTAGGAAACATCGATGATATTGACGCGTTGGGAGCGGAGAAAATCCTCGCTTTGTTCAAAGACGCGGTCATAGCGGTAAAAGGGGGTGCGCGGATAAATATGATGGATCAGGTGATAGTTTTGTCCCAAAAGCGCAGCTTTCAGGGCGTGACGCTTCCATCCCTTGCGCGCGGCGAACACCCGCGTGCCGCCCAACAGAGTCTGGTCGCCATGGGGATGATGCACGATCCAGTCGAAGCAGACGCCGAGAATCCCGACGGCTATGACGAGCGATCCGAACCAGGCAATCAACGCAACCTGCCATAACCCCAAAGATATAAGAATGGCGACGCCGATAAGCGACGGCGCGCCCTGCAGCGCGATTTTTGCGAGAAATTTTCCACCGCCCGGCTCTTTCAATTTATTGCCGATGGTGAAAGACCAGTAGCGCCAGGGCAGGGTCGCGGCGCGCGCAAAGACAGCCAGAAATCCATCGCCGCGCATCCACGCATCGGGATCCTTCTCAAGGTCGTTCGTATTCGCATGATGGGTCAGGTGAATATAGTCATGCATGGAATAGGGGTAGAACATGATCCAGCCGATCATGAGGCCGAAGGCGTGATTGATCCAGCGCAGGGACTTGTTGCGGCCGTGATAGTTGCGGTGGGCGGTCTCATGAAGACCTGTATAAAGCATATAGTAAACAGGAAGATTGATCAGCGCCGCAATAAAGACATTGAGCGCGCCTGAAATCGTCAGCCCAATGATCAATAGGAATAACGCAACGCCCGCGCTCGATAACGCAATCGTTGGCCAGGCAAGCTCGCCCACTTGCGCTTCCGCGCAACGCTGCACTGATCTCAGATCCGTGATTTCATCGGGGCCGGTTGTCGCCGGCGCCTCATAGGGCGCGCATTGCGGCATTCCCGGCGCAGCCGTTTGGGTGACAGACATAGTTACGCCACTGCCTTTGCCTTGTCCCCCTTGGCGAAAAGCATATCACGAGGTGAAAAAAGCGCAAAGCGCTGCTCACGCTTTGCGGATGAAGTCGGCGATGTCGTCATGGGCGGCTTTCGCCTCCGACAACGACCAATGCATGTGAAAGAGGTGAAACATGCCGTCAAACACGCGAAGCGTGCTTTCCACATTCGCGCGGCGCGCATGTTCTGCGACCCGGGCCGCATCGCCGAGCAGAACTTCGCGAGAGCCCACATGGACAAGCATCGGCGGCAAACCCGGAAAATAGCCGTAAATCGGCGAGATCAGCGGATTTTTGAGGTCTTCGCCGGGCGCATAAAACTCAAACAGCTTTTGCGCATTGCGCCCGTTATGAGAGCGGATCAACGGATCATGGCGATCGAGCGTACGGTACGTGTCGCTGGCGGCGGCGCCGTCCAGCGCCGGTGAGACCAGAACGACACGGTCAGGCAGGCGCACGCCTTCGTCGCGCCAGCGCAAGAGATTGGCGAGCGCCAGCATACAGCCCATGGAATCGCTGAGGATGACGATACGCTTGTTATCCAGCGTCGGCAGGAGCGCTTTGTAGACGCTGTCGATTTCATCCAGCGGCTTCGGAAAACGCCCCTCGGGCAAAAGCGTATAGGAAACGCCGACGCTTTCCGCGCCGGTGAGCCGCAGGGCGGGCAGAACCATGGAGGCGTTGAGCCGCGGCGAGCCGCAAACAAGTCCGCCGCCATGCACATAAAAAATGAAGAGGTCGTCGCTGTTATCGCCCGCGGTTTCGTAGCGAACGCAAGAGCGGCCCGCGATCTCCACATCGGTCATGCGATATTCGAAGTCGATTTCGTCGAGCGTCTTTTGCCATTCCATATTGGCGAGACGTCGGGCGAGGCCGCGGGTGACAGGATTGAGCCATGTTTCAAGGGTCGGATAGGCGCGCAATTCAGCCATGCGCTGTCTTGCGTTATTGCTGAGTGCCGGGCCGAAACGACGCGCCGCCAGAGACATAACTTCTCGCCTTCAACAACGCGCCCGGGCGCGTTTTTCAGGCGCGAGTTTCGCCTCTCTGCGGGAAACATCCGGTTAATGCGCGCGGCGTAATTACCCCCGAAAAGACGGCCGCCGGCGCATTCTTTTCGATGCGCCGGCGCCATTCCGGTAAGATAGATTAAAGTGAGATGAAAGATTTAAGCGGTTTCAAAGAGACTTGCCCAGTTGCGGGCTTTTCGCTTTTTCCAGCCGCCGCGATGCCAGGCGTCGGAAACGATCAGCGGCGCAACGCTCGTGGCTTCGGCGAAAACCATCTGCTCATGCACGGTCGAGACCTTGCCCCAGCTCGCCGCCTCTTGCAGCGTTGAGGAGGAGCACGCCCCGTCGCGCACATCGGCGACGGTGATCTGCACGGCGTATTTGTGCATCTCAACATCTTCATGGCCGAGAATTTCGGCGCAGACGACCGTGTCCTGCGCAAAGTTTTTCGGCACGCCGCCGCCGACCATGAAGAGGGCGGTGGTGCCCGCCGCAAGCTTGATTTCGGTAAGCTCGCGGAAGTCGCCGGCGCTATCGATGGTGACGAAAGGCTTGCCCGCCTTGCGGCGCTCCACCTGGTGCTTGACGATGCCGAAACCCGCCGAACAGTCGGAGAAAGCCGGCACGAAAATCGGCACGCCTTTTTCGTAAGCCTTTTGAATCAGCGAGTCCGGCTTTTTGGCGTTGCCGTCCGCCAGCCATTTGCCGATCTCGTAAATGAATTCGCGCGAGGTGTAAGGCCGCGGCTCAAGGCTCTCGCAAATGTCGTAGATCGTGTGATCCACATGCTGGAGCTCTTCCTCGTCGATATAGGTGTCGTAGATGCGGTCGATGTAAAGCGAGCGCAGGGTGTTGTCGTCGGGAATTTCATTCGCCTGGTAATGCTTGAAACCGAGCGCTTCGAGGAAATCCATGTCGATGATCGAGGCGCCCGTCGCAACGACCGCGTCGATCATGTTGTACTCGATCATGTCACGCCAGACGTGAAGGCATCCGCCGGCGCCGGTGGAGCCCGCCATGATCAGCCAGGGCGAGCATTTCTCGTCCTCGATGGCCATGTTGAGGATCTGCGCGGCGCGCGCGGCGTCGCGGCTGGTAAAGCTCATCTTGCCCCAGGCGTCGATGATCGGGCGCGCATCGAACTGGGTGATGTCGATATGCTCGATCGGCTGGCTGAGGAGTTCGGCTTTGCGGTTGTCTTGAGGTTGGGCGGTCATGAAATTCGGTCCTTTCTCGTAACCGGGTTTTCTAAAAACCGGATCCGGGCCGCGTTTGTTCCAAAACGCGCGGAGGGCCGTGATATGGGCGCTGATCTAGACGATCAGCGCCGCGATTGCCAGCGATGCTGGAAGTGTTTTCGAGCCGTTAGAGTTTCTGGCCTATGGCGATGACTTTCGCCGACCGGCGTTTCGGCTTTTGCGCCTCGAAAACGCTGGTCATGGGCGCGTCCGCGACCTGCGCTTCGACATATTCGCCGAAGCCGTTGAATTTGGTGGCGAGCGCGGAACCATAGGCGCCGGTCAGGCCGAATTCGATATAATCGCCTTCGCCGATATCGGCGGGCAGCATGAACGGGCCTTCCATGACGTCGATGGAATCGCAGGTGGGGCCGTAGAGCTTGAACGGACGCAAGGGGCGCCGGGGCGAGCCTTTTTCACGGAGAAGCTTCACCGGATAGACGAGGCCGTCATGGGCCGCGTCGAAAAGCGCGCCATAAGCGCCGTCATTGAGATAAAGCGCATCGCCCTTGCGCAGCTCAACGCGCGCCACATGACTGCCGGCTTCGGCGCAGAGCGCGCGGCCGGGTTCGCACCACAGATCGGCGTTCTCAAGCACGGGCATCTCTTCGAAGGCCGCCTCGATTTCGCGCATGTAATCCTCAAGCGGCGGCGGGGTGAGGCCCGGATAAGCAACCGGAAAGCCGCCGCCTACATCGACGATGTCCACGGTGACGCCCGCTTCGCGGATGAGACCGCCCACATGGGCCATGGCGACGCGCCAGGCTTCGGGGCGCATGCATTGCGAGCCCACATGGAAGGAAACGCCAAGCTCGTCCGCAACGGCGCGGGTCGCCTGCAACAGCGAGACGGCTTCGACGCCGGTCGCGCCGAACTTGCCGCCAAGCTTGTGCGCCGCGTAATCGGAAGAGACAGCGAGGCGCACGATCAGATGCAGGTCGCGCGCGCCGCCTGTTTCCTCGATGATTTTCTGAAGCTCGTCGCGGCTGTCGAGGACGAAGATGCGGACGCCATAATCGAAATAGGCTTTGCGGATCGCCGAGCGGGCTTTGACCGGGTGCATGAAGGCGAGCGTCGCGTCGTCGAAGCGGTTCGCGACGAGTTCAATCTCCGGCAGGGAGGCGACGTCGAACCAGCGCACGCCGGCGGCGTAGACCGCGTCGAGAATGGCGGGGTGGGGGTTCGCCTTCACCGCATAGAGAACGTCGCCGGGAAAACGGCGCACGAACCAGTCCGCCGCTTTTTCAGCGGCGTGAGGCCGGATGCAATGAACGGGAAGGTCCGGACGGTCGGCTACGACCAGCGCAAGCGCAGATTTGAATTTGTCCATCTCATGGAACCTCGCAAAGGCAGCTACAACCAAAGCGCCATTCTTGCGAGTGGTCCCATGGGAATGACGAAACCGCGAAATAGGAATGATGACCTCCGGTGTAAAGAAAAAAATTGCGGCTGCGGGCGATTTTTTGGCCGAGGCTGTCAGCACTGCGCGCGCATGGCTGCTAAACCGTTGAAAAAACTTCAAGAATTTTGATTTAAACCGGGATGTCAAGCTTGTCAGATGGCGAGATTTTCGTCCGATACTATCCCGGTCGCGTCATTTGTTGCGTCGCATAAGGGGACAGTTATGAGGACCGATCATTCCTTCAAGAGGCAGCTCGATGGCTATCGCCTCGCCACCGCGGAAATCCTTTACCATTTTCCCGACCATCCGGGGCTCCTCCAGGCCTATGTCTGGCAGGATTACGACATCGCCCCGAAATATCCGGTGCTGTCCAAATTCCTCGCCTTCTGGACGGCCGAGCTCGAAGGCCCGATCCATTCCGTGCGTCTTGCCGGCAAGAAGCTCATCGGCGCGTCGGAGCTCGCTTCGGTAAGCGAGTACGGGCTGAATTGACACTTGTCTTAAAGCGCTTTCACATATGCCTGCACGCTTCGGCGCAGGTCGGTGTCGGCCGGAAGTTCTCCCGCCGTCAATTCCTCATAAAGCGTCATCGTAGATTGTAGCGCCGCTTTAACGCTTGTGCGGTCATGCTCCGCAAGCGTTGCTTTCAGGCGCTCAGTCGCTTTTGGGAATTTCTGTTCGAGCCGTCGGACGCCGCGTTGCGGTTGTTCCTCACGCTTATAGATGAGCGGCCCCAATACCTGATCGCGGATGAAGGCGAGCATGGCGATGGCTTCGAAGATTTCGCCGCGGCCAAGTTTCGTCGCGCCGTAGTGAATCCAGATCCAGAAACGCTCTTCGAACCATTCGATCCCCCGGTCGGGCCAGCGCACGTCCGCCTTGTCCAGAAGCGTCGCCATGGATCCGTCGCGGTCGAAGAGAATGCGCGAGCGTTCAATGATATTTGACAGCGCGTCTGCGGTCACGAATTTCAGATCGACGTGAACGACATCCGGGCCGTAAAGACAGATGAGGAGCCGCGGCTCGCCCACATGTTCGCCCGTAAAGGCCGCGAGCAGGCCGCCAAACCCCTCGGCAATCGTGCGCCGCTCCTCCATAACGGCGTCATAGGCGCTATCGGCGGCGACAAGCACAAGGTCGAGGTCGGAAAATTCGTCGACGCCTCCATGGATGAGCGAGCCGCCGGCGAGCAATCCCGTAAAGCGGCTGTCAGCGCTGAGTTTTTGCTGGATGATGTCGAGTAAGCGTTGGTGAGAAGAGGGGAGCATGCTGGTCATAGGGTCCTCCAGGCCAGCACCTTAGAATTTCAATATTCATCTTAACGGTCAATACGGGCCCGCTCGCACATGCTGCGCAAATCTGCTTATGCTTCGGCCGCCGGACCGGGGAGCCCCTCTTGCCCACCATTTACGACCTAAAGCCGAAATTTCAGGCGCTGCTGCGGCCCTTCTGCACGCGCCTCGCGGAGGCGGGCGTCACCGCCAATCAGGTGACCTTGATCGCCTGCGGGTTAAGCCTTGCTCATGGCGCCGCGCATCTGATGAACCCCGGCGCCAAATGGGTGCTGGCGCTTCTGCCCATCATTCTCTTTTTCCGCATGGCGCTGAACGCCATTGACGGCATGCTGGCGCGGGAATTCGGGCAGGCGTCGAAACTCGGCGCCATCCTCAACGAACTGACGGATGTGATTTCCGATGCGGCGCTCTATCTGCCTTTCGCCTTCATTGCGGGGCTGCCGGCGCCGCTGGTGGTCGTCGCCGTGCTTTTCGGCGTCATCGCGGAAATGACCGGCGTCATCGGCGTGTCTGTCGGCGCTTCGCGGCGCTATGACGGGCCCTTCGGCAAATCGGACCGCGCCTTTTTCTTCGGCGCGCTGGCGGTGCTTTTGATCTTTTTCGATCCCGGGCGCTGGTCGATCGTCTTGATCGCCTTTGCCGTTGCGCTTGGCGCCGCCACCATCGTCAATCGTTCAAGAATGGCGCTAAAGGAGGGCGGCCATGCCAATACCTGACGCGCTGCCGGATAATGTCTTCTACGCCATCGGCGTCATCTATGCGCTGCTGATCGCGGCGAGCATCGCCGTGCTGGTGATGAAGCGCAGGGCGCCCGGCGCCGCGACGGAGGAGCTTTCGCAGCGGGTGAAGTCGTGGTGGTTCATGATCACCATCTTCTCCATTGCGATCGTCACGAACCGCATTGTCTCAACGCTCTTTCTGGCTCTCGTCGCCTTTCTCGCCTTCAAGGAATATCTCTCGCTGATCCCGACGCGCCGCGTCGACCGGCTGATCCTGCTCTTTGCTTACTGGACCATCCCCATCCAGTTCACTTTCGCGCATATGGACAGCTACGGCCTCTTTCTCACTTTCATTCCGGTCTGGATGTTCCTCTTCATTCCCATGGCGATGACGCTTGCGGGAAAAACGGAAGGGTTTTTGCGCGCCGTGGGCACAATCTCCTGGGGGCTGATGATCACCGTTTTCTCCCTCAGCCATACGGCGATGCTGCTCGCGGCTGATGAGGCCGTTGCGGGACCTGCGGGCGGCGCGGGGCTTCTTTTATTCCTTGTGGCGCTGACTCAATTCAACGATGTGGCGCAATTCACCTGGGGGAAGCTGTTCGGCAAAAACAAAATCGTGCCGAAAGTCAGTCCGAAGAAAACCTGGGAAGGTTTTCTAGGCGGGCTTGGCTCCACCATTGTCGGCGCCGCCATCGCCGGACCGTTCCTGACGCCCATGCCGTTTTATATCGCCGCGGTCGCGGGGGCGATCATCGCCATCGCCGGTTTTCTCGGTGACATCACCATCTCCGCTTTCAAGCGCGATCTCGGCGTCAAGGATTCCGGCGGGCTCATCCCCGGCCATGGCGGCATTCTCGACCGCGTCGACAGCCTCACCTATGCGGCGCCGGTGTTCTACCACGCCATGCATTTCTTCGTCTTTTCGGGCCGCATCTGATGAACACGACTTTTGCATCTGAAAAGTCGTGCTTTCTTAATTTAGTGCAAGAGGCTGGCGATAGCGAGATGACGCGTTCCCCTCTCCCGCTTGCGGGAGAGGGGTTAGGGGTGAGGGTGATGAGTACATCGATTTACGCTGGCCATCACATTAATACAGAAGGGTTGCAGGCCCTCACCCGTCCAACGGGGTTGGGACCCCGTTGGACTCCCTCTCCCGCAAGCGGGAGAGGGGGGAAGGCCACGCGCTTATCATGAAACGCATTCTTCAATTGGCATTCTTCCTCCTCGTCGTGCGGCCCGTGCTGCTGATCATCCTCGGCGTCAATGTGCGCGGGCGCGAGAACCTGCCGCAAAAAGGCCCGGCGGTATTGGTCGCCAACCATAACTCCCATCTCGATACGCTGACGCTTATGGCGCTCTTTCCACTGAAAGACCTTCACCGCCTCCGGCCGGCGGCGGCGGCGGATTATTTTCTCGCCAATAAATGGCTCAAATGGTTCGCGTTCAACATCATCAACATTATTCCGCTCGCGCGCGGCGGGGTCAGAAAGAACCCCCTCGCCGATCTCGAGGCGGCGCTCGACCGCGATGAGATCCTGATCCTCTTCCCGGAAGGCTCGCGCGGCGAGCCGGAACAGCGCGCGGATTTCAAACGCGGCGTCGCCTATCTCGCAAAGGCGCGGCCCGACGCGCCGATCTATCCTGTCTTCATGCATGGGCTCGGCAAGGCGCTTCCCAGGGGCAGCCTTATTCTCGTGCCGTTCAATTGCGATGTGATCGCCGGCGCCCCCATCCGCTGGTCCGGCGATCCGCAACGTTTCATGGGCGAGCTCGAACTGAAGATGACCGAGCTCGCCGAACAGGGACATTTCCAGCCATGGGAATAGGGCTCAAAGATCAGCGATTGTGGTTTGCGGGCGCCGCGCTCTGGGGCTTTGCCGAGGCGACCTTCTTTTTCATCGTGCCGGATCTTCTTTTGACGGCGGCGGTTCTCGCGTTCGGTTTCTCCCGCGCCTTTCGGTTCGCCACGGTTGCGGCCTGCGGCGCGGCGCTGGGCGCGCTGCCCATGGCGATATGGGGCGCGGCGGATGCAGAGGCGGCAAGGGCGTTCATCCTTTCGGTGCCGCTGATCGGCGAGGATCTTTTGCTGCGCGTTCACGGCGAGCTCGAAGGGTTCTGGCCGTGGGATCTCACCGTCGGCGCGGTCACCGGCGCGCCGTTCAAGATTTACGCGGTGGAGGCGGGGGCCGCCGGCGTCAATCCGTTTCTGTTCGCGCTTGTGGGCTATGTGGCGCGTCTCGCCCGCTTCACCCTCGCCATCGCGCTGACGGCGCTCGGCGCAAGGCTCGCCGCGCGGCTCGGCCTCCAGCGCCTCGTTCCTTACGGCCTCGCCCTCGCCTGGGCGGCGATTTATGCGTTTTATGTGATGAAGCGCCTCGGGAGCTGAAAGGCGGAGACGGAACGCATACCCTTCCTGGCTGTTCGCGTAGAATTACGTGAAAGTAATGAGCCGCGACAATTCCCGCGCGCTGAACGGTTTTGTCCTCATGGAAGGCTTGGGCTAGGGTCCCGCGCAAGCTGTCATCAACGCCTCAATCACTAAAGGAGCATCGTTTTGCGTAAGTCTTTATTGCTCGCCGCGACCGCGGCGCTGGCGCTCGCCGCCTGCGGAGAAAAGAAGGAAAGCGACGCCGCCGCCGAAGCGGAAACGGACGCTGCGGCTGAAACGGAAACCGCCGGGCCGGCCGCAGACCTGCCTGACGAAGCCAAGACCCAGGCCGAGCTGAAAGCCGATTTCGAAAAGCTGGCCGCTGAAAATCTCGCCGCGTCGAAAGCTTTCCTCGAAGAGAACAAGGCGCGCGACGATGTCGAGGTCACGTCGTCGGGCCTGCAATATACGGTGCTCGAAGAGGGGCCGGAGGACGGTTTGTCGCCGGACTCCACCGACCTTGTCGTCGTTCATTATGTGGGCACGCTCAAGGACGGGATGGAATTCGATTCCTCCAGAGCTCGCGGCGCCGCAGCACAGTTTCCCCTCAATCGCGTCATCCCGGGCTGGACCGAAGGCGTTCAGCTCATGAGCGAAGGCGACAGATATCGCTTTTTCGTGCCGCCCGATCTTGCTTATGGCGAGATGGGAACCCCGGGCGGGCCTATAGGCCCCAATGAAGCGCTGATTTTCGATGTGGAGCTGATCAAAGTGCAGAACGCCGAACGCAATCTCGAAACCGCGAACGCGTTTCTTTCGGAAAACGCCAAGAAAGAGGGCGTGAAATCAACCGACTCCGGTCTGCAATATGAAGTGATTTCAGAAGGCCCGGAGGATGGCGAAAGCCCAGACGCGGGCGATACGGTCGAAGTACACTATCAGGGCACGCTCTTGAACGGCACGGAGTTCGACTCTTCCTATGTGCGCGGTCAGACGGTTGAATTTCCGCTCAATCGCGTCATTCCGGGCTGGACCGAAGGCGTTCAACTCATGAGCGAGGGCGACAAATACCGTTTTTTCATTCCGCCCGACCTTGCATATGGCGAAACGGGAACGCCCGGCGGGCCCATCGGCCCTAATGAAGCGCTGATCTTTGAGGTTGAACTCGTCTCGGTGAAGTAAGCAGAGTCTTCCTTCATGGACTCAACTTTGAACCCCCCGCTCGATGTCCGAGCGGGGGTTTTCGATTCCTGATACGGACCTTCCGTAGCGGGATCAGAGTCAAGAGCGATTTTGTTTTTTTTATTGTTCGTTTACCCGCATCAAGATAATGGGGATTCTTGCTGACACTTGGTCAGCGTTTCAGGGGATGAATTCCAATGAGAAAAGCTGTGAAGAAAAAAGCCGCGAAACCGGCGGCGAAAAGAAAGACCGTGAAGGCCAAGAAGAAGACGACGGCCAAGCGCAAGACGACCGCCAAGAAGAAAACAACGGCGAAAAAAGCCGCCAAGAAAACGACGGCGAAGCGTAAAACCGCAAAGCGCAAGACGGCCACGCGCAAAGCGCCGGCCAAGCGCAAGGCGGCGAAGAAGACCAAACTGACGGTCAAGAAAAAGCCGGCTGCGAAAAAAGCCGCCAAGAAAACGACGGCGAAGCGCAAAACCGTGCGTCGCCGGAAGGCTGCCTAAAACGGTCTCTATTTCTGTCGATGCCCCGGCTCATGCCGGGGCATCCACGCAGAAAGCCTCCTGCCGGCAAGGCCAGAGGCCGGATTTTCCCAACGATTTCAGGAAGAAAACAACGCCTCCGGCGCTGTTGACGCTTGCCATGCGGCCCTTGTTTCGCGCAGGGTTGGCGCATGAGTGACCTTTCCCCCCAGCTTGAATGGATCAGAAGGCTCGTCGCCTTCGACACCACCTCCCATAAATCGAATCTGGCGCTGATCGATGATGTCGAGACCTATCTGCAAGGGTTCGGCGCCGAGACCTTTCGCGTCTTCAATGACGATGGAACCAAGGCCAACCTCTATGCGCTTGTGGGCCCGAAGGTCGAAGGCGGCGTCGTCCTGTCCGGCCACACGGATGTGGTGCCGGTCGAGGGGCAGGCGTGGGACACCGATCCCTTCGTTGTGACGGAAAAAGACGGCCGGCTTTATGGCCGGGGCGTCGCCGATATGAAGAGTTTTTCGGCGATCGCCCTGTCGCTCGTCCCGGACATGCTGGCGGCGGGTCTGAAACGCCCGATCATTTTCGCGCTTTCCTATGACGAGGAGATCGGCCTCCTTGGCGCGCCGCGCATGATCGCCGAAATCGCCGAACAGATGCCCAAACCCTCAGCGGTGATTGTCGGCGAGCCGACAAACATGAAGGTGATCGACGGGCATAAGGGCATCGCTTCCTTCACCGTAAAAGTGACGGGCTACACCACCCATTCGAGCCAGACCGACCGCGGCGTCTCCGCGGTGGAAGCAGCCGCGAAGCTCATCACCAAGGTCTCGGAAATGCGCGAACGGCGCGCCTCGGCGGCCGATGCTTCGTCGCCCTTCGACCCGCCTTATTCCACCATGACAGTCAATGTGGTGCGCGGCGGCACCCAGCTCAACATCATGGCGGGCGAGGCGATGTTTCAATGGGATCTGCGGGTCGTGCCCGGCGACAGCCGAGAAGACATCATCGGCGAATTCACCGATTTCGCCCGCGGCATTGAGGCGGAAATGCGCGCCAAGGCGCCCGGCTGCCGCATCGAAATCGAGCAGATGAGCAATGCGCCGTCGCTTGCCCCGGAGGACAACAATCCCGCCGCCGATCTCGCCAAGGCGATTACGGGGCTCAACAGCACGGATGTCGTTTCCTATGCGGCGGAGGCGGGACAGTTTCAGGAAGGCGGCTTTTCCGCCGTAATCTGCGGGCCGGGCTCCATCGACCAGGCGCATCAGCCGAACGAATATATCACGCTGGAGCAGGTGGAGGAGGGGACGGTGTTCATTCGCCGCCTCATCGAACGTCTAAGCGCGTAAAAACAAAGATCAGGAAGGAAACATTCCATGACATCACTCGAAGCCGCCGCCCTCTGGGTCGGTCTTAACGCGCTGTTGCTGATTTTTCTGAGCGCGCGCGTCGGCGCAAACCGCATGAAGCACAAGGTCAATCTTGGCGACGGCGGCAACGACGCCATGGTCAGGGCGATCCGCACGCAAGGAAACTATATTGAATATGCGCCGGCCGCGATCGGCGGGCTGGTGCTCCTTGCGCTTTTGAATGCGCCGGTTATCGGCATTCATGTGCTGGGCGGCGTTTTCTTCTTTGCGCGGGTCTCGCATCTTCTCGGCCTCGGCATGGGGGTCTGGCCTACCGGACGCGCCGTGGGAACGGTGCTCACCATGCTGACGCTTCTCGTCACGGGTCTGTGGCTGATCTGGCTCGCGGTGGTTTAGGGTTTGTTAAACTGCGTAAGCGGAGGGTGTTTAAACCCCCGCTTTCACTGGGCTTTTTCCTGAATTTTACAATTTATTAGCGCTGAGCTGCGAGCTTTTCGGAAACTTGGGTCTCTGGTTTTCGAAAGGCGCCGCTCCCGTGAAACATTTGACGCATTGCCGCGCATGCGGATCTAAGGCGCTGAGTCCCGCTTTCTCCATGCCCTTCGGGCCGCGAAAGGCGTTCGGACGCAAACCCGATCATTCGGTCGACTATGTGCTGTGCGATCCGTCGCGCGATGCACGCGCTTGCGGTCTTTTGCAGTCGGCGAATGAAGAAGACGATTTCACCTATACGCCGTCGGGCCATCACGCCTCGACGCGGGATCATTTGCGCGCGGTGGCGACCGAAGCGCTCGAAATGATTTCCGGCCGCGATTGCGCTGCGCTCGATATCGGCTGCAATGACGGCACGCTGTTGTCTTTCTATCCGCGCTGGGTGGAGCGTTTCGGCGTTGACCCGTCCGATCATGTGGAAGAGATCGGCGACTGGGCGTGGACCGGAAGGTCGTCATTCCCGTCAAAGGATCTCGACGCCGCTTTCGGCGACAAGAAATTCGACATCGTCACCGCTGTGTCGGTGGTCGAGCATATCGCCGAGCCGCGGCCCTTCTTAAAGCGCGTCAAGGAGCTGCTGGCGCCCGACGGCGTCTTTGCACTCGAAACCCTCTATGCGCCCATGGTGCTGACGCGCACTTGCGTTGAAACGCTGCAGGCGGGCGTCTCGGCCGTCTATTCTCTTTCCGTTCTCGAATGGCTCTTGCGCGAGGCTGGCCTGAAAGTCTTCAAAGGCGCCCTCACGGCGAAGGAAGGCGGCTCCATCCGCCTCTTCATCACCCATGCGGAATTCGACGAATATGATTTCGATCCGTGGTTCGAGCGTCTTGCACGGCTCTGGGACGAGGAAAACGCGCTCGCCATGCGCGCCCTGCAGCCCTATCAGTCCTTCGAACAGCGCGCCGCGGAATTGCGCAGTGACTTCGTCGAAATTCTAGAAGACATCGCCGGCCGGGGCGAATGCGCCCATATCATCGGCGCCGATGCGCAGACCGAAGCGCTTTTGCGCTGGGTCGGTCCCGCAGCGAAAGCCGTCACCGCGGCGGTGGATACGGGCGTAGCCAGAGAAAAGGAGCGTCTCGGCGAGAAAGGCCCGCGGATCATTTCCGAAGCCGAATCCCGCTCCATCGAGCCCGATTTCCTCATCGCGTCCGCGCGCTACAAGCGTGAAACGCTGGAGCGCTGGCGCGAGGCGATCATGCTGGGCGCCCAGATTATTTTCGTGACGCCCTCGCCGCATATCGTGACCTCGCTGAATTTCTCCAGCGAATATGGCAAGGCGATCAATAATGGCGACGGCCCGGCGGGCGCGCAAACCTTGCGGGCGATCCTCGCTGCTGCGGGCGGCCCGCGCCTGATCGCCGACAATCCCGATATCAAAACCGCGAACGGCTAATCGGCGACGCTCAAGAAACGGCGCTCGGTTCCTTCCAGGACGACGGCGGTCAGCATGCCGCCGTAAACGGCGCCGGTGTCGACGCCGATGCGCCAGCCGGCGTCAACGGGTTTCGCCGTGGGCGTATGTCCATGCACCACCACATGATCCGGCCGCTCATTTGGCGCGGCGTTGTGAAACCGCTTTCTGATCCACAGCATGTCGGCGTCGGTCTGTTCCTCCAGCGGCGCGCCGGGGCGAAGCCCCGCATGCACGAACAGGAAGTCGCCTTCTATGTGATGAAGCTTCAGCGATTTCAAAAAATCGAAATGGGTTTTCGGGGCCAGGGCGAACCACTGTTCGGCGAGCGCTTCTTTCGGCTGGCCCACCGTACTGATGCCATAGCTTTCCATGGTTTCCTCGCCGCCCCAGTCCAGCCAGTGGCCGAGATCTTCGGGCTCTTCCAGGAAGTCGAGCATCAACTCCTCATGATTGCCCTTCAGAAAAACGGCGTTTTCATGGTTTGCGGCGATCTGGATCAGCTTTTCGATCACGCCGCGGCTGTCGTCGCCGCGGTCCACATAATCTCCGAGAAAGACAAGTTGCACCGCGTCGAGCGAGCCCGATTCCTGTTCGATGTCGTAAAGCAACTCGTCGAGCATATCGGCGCGGCCATGGATGTCGCCAATGGCGTAAATTCTTTTGCCATCCGGGACCGCCGCGTTTTTAGGCCAGTCCGAGCCCGATTTCCTCAAGAGTTGATCGATCATGCGCGCCATGCGAGCGAATTCCATGCCTGCCGGTACACTCATGGATAGGAAAAGGCTATAAAAAATCTGATAAGGAATCGTGCTCCAGGCTGAAAATCAGCCTGATCGGGCGGGCGGAAACAGGACGACACGGGCGAGATGAGCGTTTTGGTGACAGGCGGCGCCGGCTATATCGGCGCCCATATGCTGCTGGCGCTGGAAGACGCCGGCGAGGCGGCCGTTGCGCTCGACAATCTGTCCACGGGCGCGCGCTGGCTCGCGCCGGAAAGCGCGGCTTTTGTGGAGGCCGATGTCGGCGACGAAGCGGCGCTGCTGAAAACCTTCGCCGAGCATGATGTTAAGGAGGTCATTCATTTCGCCGGTTCGATCCTGGTGCCTGAATCCATCAGGCATCCGCTCGATTATTATTCGAACAATACGGCGAACACGCTGCGCCTGTTGAACGCCTGCGTCACCGCCGGGGTGAAGCGGTTCATTTTTTCTTCAACCGCCTCCGTTTACGGCACGCCGGAGCGCACGCCGATTTCCGAGGACGCGCCGATCCGCTCGATCACGCCTTATGGCGCCTCCATGGCCATGAGCGAGCGCATCCTCGAAGACGCAGCGGCGGCGCATGGCGTTTCTTTCGTCACCCTGCGCTATTTCAATGTGGCGGGCGCCGACCCGCAAGGACGCGCCGGCGAGATCGGCAAGCCGACCCATCTGATCAAGGCCGCCGCGCAGATCGCCCTTGGCTTGCGCCAGGAAAGCCTTCAGATTTATGGCGGCGATTATCCGACGCCGGACGGCAGCGCTATTCGCGACTATGTTCATGTGAACGACCTGGCGCAGGCGCATATGGCCGCGCTCGAACGGGTGCGCGGGCAGGGCGGCGCCATCACCTTGAATTGCGGCTATGGCCGCGGATATTCCGTCTACGAAGTGGTTGACGCTTTTCGCCGCGTGACCGGCGCAGAGATGCCCTATGAAGTGGGGCCGCGCCGCGCCGGCGATCCGCCGCAACTGATCGCCGACAACGCCGCCATCCGCACCGTTCTCGATTGGCGCCCGCGCTATGATGATATCGACTTCATCGTCGAAACCGCCATTGAGTGGGAGCGCCGGCTGGCGGCGCGCCAGGATAAGTCGAAACATGTGAGCAGCGTATGAGCCGTGTCGCCCATCTAGGGCCGCGCGTTCTTTTTGGTCTGCTCTTCGCGCTGGTGACCTATCTCACCCTGACGCCGAACCCCGATGACGTGGAGCCGGGCTTTGCGGTGACGCGATGGATTTCTTCGCTCCTCTTCGGCGATCCGAAACTTGCGGACAAGGTTGCGCATTTTCTCGCCTATGCCGCGCTCGGCGCCATGGCGGTGTGGGCGCATCTCACCCTTTTCAACAAACGCCGGGGCGCGGCGCTGGCCCTCGCCCTTTATGGCGTTTTCCTCGAATGGCTGCAGGGCGTGGGCGGCGTGCGCTCACCTGAACTCGCCGACGCTGTCGCCAACGGGCTCGGCGCTTTATCCGGCGCGGCGGGCGCCGTCATTCTCAATCATCTTATCCGCAGGGTGCGCAGGGCATGAAAGCGGCGATCATCATCCCGGCGCGCCACGCCTCCACGCGGCTCCCCGGCAAGCCGCTCTTGTCGCGTACGGGAAAACCGCTGATCCAGCATGTTTATGAGAATGCGGCGAAGGTGAAAGCCGCGTCATCGGTGCTGGTCGCCACTGACGATCAGCGGATTTTTGACGCTGTCGCGGGCTTTGGCGGCGCCGCGGTCATGACCAGCGACACGCACGAAACCGGCAGCGCCCGCATCGCCGAGGCCGCGGAAAAGATCGACGCGGACATCATCGTCAACCTTCAGGGCGATGAGCCGGAAATCGAACCGGGCTATATCGACCGCCTGATTGCGTTGCAGGCAAAAACCGGCGCTTTTGCGTCAACCCTTGCCTGTCCGTTTCCGGCCGACGCGACCGCAGGTCCGGGCTCGCCGGAAGACCCGTCCGCGGTGAAAGCCATCCTTGGCGCGAAAATCGCCGACGACGCCTATTGGGCGCGCTATTTCACGCGCCATCAGGCGGTGTGGCCCCGCGATGAGGCGGGACGCATTATTCAGCCTCAGGATTATTATCTCCATATCGGCGTCTACGCCTTTTCGAAAGCAAGCCTGATGGATTTCGCTGCTGCGCCGGCGGGCGCGCTTGAAAAGATCGAGCGTCTGGAACAATTGCGCATCCTGGAGCGGGGGGGCGAGATCGCGCTGGAGCTCATTCCCCAAGCGGCGCCGGGCATCGACACGCCGGAGGATTACGAAGCGTTTGTAAGAAGGGCAGGCAAAGGCGCCGCCTGACAGTTGGGTGGGGGTATGGGGTGTTGCCGGCGGCGCCTTCTTTAGACTGGTGCGAATTCGGCGATTACGCGAGGGACGCATAAGCGTAAAACGCCGGGTACGCCGCAGCAGCCAGAACAGTACAGATCGTCAGGAATGTAATTACGCGGGTCATGGGTCTCTCCTTCGTTTCTTGTTATGAGGGGGAGATAGGCGCGGACCTCAGCCTTGAAAAGAAGCGTGGCGCGCGGCTCGGCGCTGGAGAAATTCGCTTCATCGAAATGACGAAACGGCAATGCGTTTTATCGTCAAAGGCGAACGGCTTGTCGCGTTACGCGCGCGTTAACGCTTCTCGTCAGTCATGAGTTTTCGCCATTCATCCGGAAAAGCCGGGTCGGGCTCCTCCGCGGCGGCGCGAATAGCCTTGGTCGCCAGCGCTTCGGCGCGCAGGTCTTCAAAGCGAGGCGTCTCATGGTCGAGAAAGCCGAGATGATGAAGGCGCCGCGCCGCATACCCCGTCAGCACATGTGAAAAATGCCAGGGCAGGGCGCCTGGAAAGGCGCCATTGATCGATTTCACGAGCTCATTGGTGCAGTTGGAGGTAATGGTGTTGTAAAAGCGCGGGCGATCCTTCAGCTCATTGGTGCGCTCAATGAAGTGATTGAGGATCTCACGGCTTTGCTCGGCGGTGACGTCAAGTTTGTAGGCGTACAAATCATGATCGAGGCCGATAGCGATGCGCGTTAAAACATCTTTTTCCGTCGACCACAGATAGATCAGTTCGAACTTGTTGAAGAGGCCGTTAAAGCCGGAATAAACCTCGCCCCGCTCTTTTCGCGCTTCAACGGAAATGGCGATGGTCTGATCGGTGTCTCCGCCGAAAACGAAGCTGATGAAGGTGTGGGCGGCGCCTTTGAACGCGGGAAAGGGTTCTGTGAAAAACCATATCTCTTCAAGATCCGCGGGATCCAGCGTCGTCTCGCGCCAGTCCTTGGCGGCATGATGGGCGGAGAATTCAAAGGCGCGCATATTGTGCAGGCGCCGTCGCCCGTCGGGCATCGTTTCGAAAACCGGCATGCGCGAAACGCCGACGACCCAGTCGCGGTCATGACGCGGGGTTTTTAAAAGAACCGACAAAATGAAACCCAGCGCCAGCGCGACGGCGAGAGCGAGCGCGATCTTCATCATCGCCTGACTCCTTTATCCGGGGCATGATGACGGGTTTCCCCGCCGGAGGCCAGCCGCGAGCGGCCACGCTTGTCCGCGATGGCGAAACATGGCCCATTGGCGCCAGCTCAATCTGAAGGAGGGCGTGAAATGGAGTCGCTGTTGTCGCTGGAAAACCTGTTCACCCTCTTGATGCTGATCCTGCTGCAGGCGGTCCTCGGCTTCGACAATCTCCTTTATATCTCCATCGAGTCCGGACGGGTTGAGGCGGAGCGGCAAAAATTCGTGCGCTGGCTCGGGATCAGCCTCGCCATCATCTTGCGCCTTGTCCTGATGGTGGTGGTGCTGGGGCTCATCAATTCCCTGACCCAGCCGCTGTTCGGGGCCCAGCTCGATGGAATTTTCGAAGCGTCCTTCACGTTCCATTCCATCGTGTCGATTTTCGGCGGCGGTTTCATCATGTGGACGGCGACCAAGGAAATCATGCATCTTCTCGCAGTCGAGCATGTGGAGAATCTGGATAAAAACCAAACCAAATCCGTGCCGGTCGCCATCGCCACCATCGTTTTCATGAATCTGATCTTTTCCTTCGACTCGCTGTTGTCGGCGATCGCGCTGACGCGCGTCGTCTGGGTCATCGCCGCGGCGATCATCATCAGCGGCGTGATGATGATCGTCATGGCCGATCATGTGTCTGCGTTTCTGAAAAAGAACCGGATGTTCGAGGTGATCGGACTTTTTATTCTTTTCATTGTCGGCGTCTTGTTGATCACCGAGGGCGGCCATCTCGCCCATATGCATCTCTTCGGCTTCGAAGTCGTCGCCATGTCGAAGGCGAGTTTCTACTTCGTCATCTTCGTGATGGTCGTGGTGTCGACGGTGCAGACGCGTTACCGCAACAAGCTGGAGAAACTCCGCGCCGAGGAGCGCGGCGATGCCGCATCGAAAGCCTGAGAAGAAAACAGCTCTGAGAAGAAGATAAGGCCGCGGGCCTATTCCATCGGTCGGAAGATCAGGGTCATCACCACGCCAATGACGCCGAAGACGCCCCAAAGCGGGAGCCCCATGATGGTGCGGATCGCCTGAGAGACGCCCCCCGGGGAATTTTCCGCAATGGCCGCCCCGTCAATGCCGATAAGTCCCAGCATAAATTCTGTCGAGCGCATCACCGGCTCGCCGGTTTCAAGCGATGTGACGCCGTCCGCCCCCAACAGCGCGATGGCGATCGCCACGAAAATCCAAGCCAAAAGACGAAACGCAGCCATTTTCCTAGAGCCCCTCGAATGGTTAACGCAACCTTACCCGAGATCAGAATAGCCCGGCGGGACCGCCCCTGCAAATCTGTGCGTCTCCTTCGCCCTATTTTGCAGAAAGCCAGCGAAAATGCGGGGCCCAAGCCTTGCGCAGGCGAGCGCCTTGACTATATTCCGGCCCCTCTGAACGGACAGGCAGCCGAGTGGTCGAAGGCCGCCCCGCCGCGAAGGCGGCGAGATAAAGACTCGCGTGCGCCGTGCGTTATCGGCGTGAGGACAGGTGGCCGAGTGGTCGAAGGCGCACGCCTGGAACGCGTGTAGGCGGGCAACCGTCTCGAGGGTTCGAATCCCTCTCTGTCCGCCACTTATGCGAAATCATCAGACGCTTGCCAGCCATAACACGATCGGGCTCACCCTCGTTCTTATGATTTTGCGCGCCAGAGGCGCGCAGGGGTTCGAATCCCTCTCTGCCGCCAGCCTGTTTTGATCGAATCCCCAGTTCGCTCAGGTGCGTGACGATTAGCCAAAATTTCAAACGCTTGCGTGAGCTTTCGTCTCTCTATGGCGTATGGGAGACGCTCTCCTTCCGGGCAAACAGGCGCAATAGCCCGAAGTCTCTGGCAGCGGTTCGATCGCCGCCTATTCCTCATCACTCAGATCAAAACGCGCCATCCCAGACTCCCTTTCGGGAATCCCTGAATCACGCTTCGCTCAAATAAATCAATCCGATAAATTGGGTTCAGACCCTAGAAATCTACTGTGAGGCCGATACTGTTTTCTGCAGCTTTGTGAGCAAGCAGGATTGCGCCCGCGAGGTCCTGAACGATGTGGCCAAGGGATTTATAAAGTGTGATTTCCCCATCAGATCTACGGCCGGTGTGTTTTCCGTCAAATACTTCACCGATTTCGGCCGCGATATGTGTTTCGTCGATAAGTCCCGCGTTATGGGCGCGGATATATTCGGTTCCTTGCGCAATCACAGAAGGACGATGATCGGCAAAATAAACAGATTTTACAACGAGGTCGCTATCGACTTCTGCAGGGCCGTTGAAGCTTGATCCGACGACATTGATATGCGCTCCGTCGGGGGCGTCGGAGCCAAAAAGGATTGGGTCCTTGGCGCCAGTTACTGTGCAGATAATATCTGCGTCTTTCACGGCTTCGCCGGCGCTGGCTTTGGGCTCACATGAAACGCCCAGCTCTTTCTCCAGGTTCGCCGCCGCTGCGGTGCGGCGCTCCTTATCCCGGCCCCAAATTGTGATCTTGGACAGATTTCTGATTTTTGAAATCGCCCGTGCGTGTGAAAACGCCTGATGACCGTAGCCGAGAATGGCGAGTTGAGATGCGTCCTTGCGTGCAAGCGCGTCGGTGGCGGCGGCGCTGGTGGCGCCGGTCCGAATCGCGGTGATTTCGCCGGCATGGGCGAGAATTTTCAACGCGCCCGTTTCAGCATCGAAAATCATGACCGCGCCTTGGTGCGACGGTCTGCCTTCAGCGAAATTCTGCGGAAAGACGCTAATGATTTTTGCGCCGAAATCGGCGTCCGCATTCATGGCTCCCGGCATGATGCCGAGCATGCGGCCGCCGCTCATGGTCATGATCTCGCGGGGGAGTTGCTGCGTCTGACCGCGGGACAGCGCGATCATTGCCTGTCGCATCGCCTCGATGCACTCTATCGGCGTCAAATGGCGACGCACTTCGGCTTCATTGAAAATCAGGACCGTCATGTTTCACTCGCTTTGCTATTCTGCCTTGGTGAGATTTGCGCGCAGGCAGTCAGGAGCAAAACACACCGACCCATGCGTTACTCCGGACTTTTAGAAGAGGCGGCTGTGCGGGCGGCCTGTTCGTAAACGCCTGAAAGCGCTCTCAACAATTGCGCCAGCGATTCAAGATCGTAATCGCCATAGCTCAAATGTTTCAGCGCCGGCTCGAGGAAGCGCTTGCGATCGTCGAGAAACTCCCGGTAGTGACGTTTCGCTTTTTCGTCCGCCTTATAAAAGACTTCCTTGCCGATCTTGGTGCTGGAGATCGCTTCGATACGGACAAGTTTTTTTAGCGAATAGGAGACAAGGTGCATGTCGTCGATCGACAGGGCGAAAGCGAGGTCGTTCGCGCGAAGCTGGCGGTCCCGATAGACGAGCAAGTGCATCAGAAAAACGTCGAGATCCGACAGCCCGTTAAGTTCACCCTCTTTGCTGCGCTGGTTCATCCAGCGTTTGACGGAATTCCAGAGGATCGTGAGCGAAAGCTCCAGTTCTGACAGGGATTCAAAGTCATCTGACTTCGGTGCGGTGGTTTTTTTTGCGCTCATTTTCCATCTCTAATGACGATAAAATACTGATTTTATGGTCAGTATCATGTTTTCAGGACATCCCGCCAGCAGCATTCCTTTCGCATCATATAAAGATGATATGGCGTTAAATTATTGACAAAATATAGTATATATCCACAATAATTCAAGAGATCCACACAGAATGATGAGGGCTGGGTCAATTGCAACGGAAGGAACGCAGGCGATGACTGGAAAAGCAGGGTTTCAAAGCGATGAGTGGGTCGCGCTCGGCGCGTCTGACCGGAACGGATACAAAGTTTCCGACTGTGTTGTGGACATGCG
Source organism: Parvularcula sp. (assembly GCA_002704915.1). GTDB lineage: Bacteria > Pseudomonadota > Alphaproteobacteria > Caulobacterales > Parvularculaceae > Hyphococcus. The sequence goes on along the minus strand of PAIP01000068.1, from coordinate 258,957 downwards.
ACGCGCAACGCGGACGCCAAAGGCAGCGGAGCTGGAAGCGCAGTCCCAGAATATTGTCTTCGACGCGAGCCGCGCGGCGCTCATCATCATCGACATGCAGAATGATTTCTGCGCGCCTGACGGGTGGATCGGGTCCATGGGCATCGATGTATCAGCGCCGCAGGCGTTGAAAGAGCCTATCAACAAGGCCGCCGCCGCCTTTAGGGCGCAAGGCGCTCCGGTGATTTGGGTAAGCTGGGGTGTGCGCCCGGACCGCATGAACCTGTCGCCCGGGACATTGCATCCATTCAATCCCAACGGAAAAGCGCCGGGACTCGCGGGCGAGATCAGAACAGCCCATGGCGACTATCACGTTTTGGAAGAAGGCGGTTGGGGCGCCGCTATTATCGACGGCCTTCATCAGGAACCCGGCGATATTCATGTCAGCAAGCACCGGATCAGCGGATTCTGGGATACGCCGCTCGATGCGATCTTAAAAAATCTCGATGTGACAACGCTTTTCTTTGCAGGAGTGAATGCGGATCACTGCGTTCTCGGCACGCTGATGGACGCCAATTTTCACGGATATGACACCGTCATGCTGGAAGATTGCGTCGCTACGACCTCTCCTGATTTTTGCATGCAGGCAACGCTTCACAATGTGCGTTTTTGTTTCGGATTCACGGCGACGTCCAGTCAGCTCGTTAGCGCGCTTAGCGCCGCCAGTTAGTCGCATATAAATTCTGTAGACAGAGTTGTTTTTGCTCTGTCGGTCTCCGCGGTCTATGGCTTCAGCAGCAACGGCAAATGCGGCGACGCAGAGTGCAGGGTGAAAACCTCAAGCCAGGTAAGGACGCCGTCCTTGGTTTCCACTTTTCCATTGCATGTCATGGATGTTCCTGAGGGGTCGACTTTACACCTTTCCGAAAAGGGACCCATCTCCGGTATTTCGCCATAGGTTTCCATTTCATCGGGACCGTGCGCACGGAGGTTGGCGACAAAACCGCTGCCTGTGACGGTTGAGGGGCCGCCGCCATATTGGCCCGTCCATGAGGTGATCTTGTGGACGTCGTCCTCGCCAGTTTCGATGGAAACCCAGGTGAGTTCTTTCCCGTCATCCTTGATCACCCAGAGGGTGTGAGAGCAGGGGGCGAGCTTTTTCGACCGTTCCTGATCGAGCACCCAGATCCCTTCGGGGACGATCCCAGTCCTTTTATTGCTGGCGGGAATGTCGGAGGATTTCTCTGTCATGGGGCATCCTTGAAAGTGATCAATACATACAAAATACCATTAAAATGTTGACATATTGATGTTTTGCTGTCAAATACAAATGAGGTTGGCGGACTTTTCAGAGATGCTTGCTGGATGGTGTTGCGACATTTGCAGCCGTCCTCCCCTTGGAGCGGAAACGGGATTATGCGCCTGCTGAACTTTTCCGTCGGTCGCGTTCAGACCGTCCAGATTGGGACGGAGATTGTAAAGACCGCTCATCTGAAGGAGCCTGTCGAGGAGCCTTGGGTGATTACGGAAAACGGCGCTGAAAATGATCAGCGAGCGGTCCACCCTGATAAGCTCTACGCTTTTGCACGATCTGCTTATGACTATTGGGGAGAGTATTTAGGCGTCGATCCTGAAAAATGGCCTGATGGTTTTTTCGGTGAGAACCTCACCCTCGATGATCTCGATGAGACGGCGGTGAGAGTCGGCGATGTTTTTACGCTCGGCAGTGAAGTTAAGCTCGTTGTCAGCGGCGCGCGAACCCCGTGTGTAAAGCTGGCCTGGCGGCTTAATCAGCCGCGTAGCTTTCAAAAGACCTTCGCACAGTCCCGGCGCACCGGCGTCTATCTGGATGTTCTGACGCCTGGCGTTGTGCGTCCGGGGGATATGTTAAACCGCGTCTCCCATGATTTTGAGATGCCGAGCGTCGCCGATGTCTGCGACTTTATCGGTGGTCATAGTGCGCCGCCTTTGGCGCCGCTCCTGAAACTTCTCGACTTTGAGAAGTTGAGCCCGGCAAACAGGCTGCTTCTGGGCGCCAAAAAGGAAGTCGCTGAAAGGGCGCTTAATGCAGCCGAGAACCGGTGGTCTGGCTGGCGGCCCTTTATTATCTCATCGATTGATGAAGAAGCGGAGAATATCAAGTCATTCACCCTGAAACCGGAGGACGGCGGCGCCTTGTGCCAGATGCGAGCGGGGCAGCATGTGAATGTCCGTTTAACGGGTGAGGGCGGAAAAAAAATCACTCGCACATGGAGTTTATCGTCCTTTGGCTATGAACCGGACCATTACAGGATCACGGTTTTGCGACAGGAAGGGGCCGGATCGCGGCGGCTGCATAACTTCAATGTGGGCGATGTTGTAGAGCTGCGTGCGCCATCCGGCGCCTTCACGCTCGATATGGGAAGCTTTCATCCTGTCGTTCTGATCGCAGCCGGCATTGGCGTAACGCCGTTGATGGCGATGCTGGATGCGCATCTTCAGAAGAAAGAGCCGGGTTATGTGAGGCTGATCTACGGCGCGAAAACGCCTCGGGACATGGCGTTTCGCAATGTTCTGGAAGAGTTGAAGCGAAAGCACCCCTCATTTCAGGCGACATATGCGTTCAGTCGTGCAAAGGAAAAAGGTTGTTTGCAAGGGCGTGTGACGCCAGACCTCGTCAAGCAATCACTTGGCGATTTGCATGTGACGCTGGGCGGGAAAAGAGTCGATATTCCGTGGTTTGAAGCCGATTTCTATATTTGCGGCCCCGACAGTTTTTGCGCCGACATGAAAGAAGCCCTTATTCAGAGCGGGGGCAATCCCAGTCACATTCATACGGAAGAATTCGCCGCGCCGGTTACGGGTGAAACCGAAATTGAGAGCGCGAACGTGCTCTTCCGCAAGTCGGAAAAAGAGGCCCATTGGCAAGCGTCGGATAACTTGTCGCTTCTGGAACTGGCCGAAACGGTCGGCGTTGAGACCGCCAGCGATTGCCGGGCAGGCGTGTGCCTTACCTGCAAGGTGCGAGTGCTGGCAGGAGAGACCACAGCCGATCTCGGCGATGGAACCGCCCTCTTGTGTATCGGCCGGCCGAAAACCGACGCGCTCGTCGTCGACGCCTGAAAAGGATTCCTGAACTGAAGGCCTGATCAGTCGGCGAGCTTTCTAACTCGCCGCCGGCTTAGATTTGGAAATAAAAGCAATACACTATCGAATTATATGCTATTAAAACACAAAACGTTGACAAAATATCATCAATATGAGATTGTTATGTTGTAAGGCTGTGCGGCTAAGCGGAAAGACGCGGACGCAGAGCTGCGACATGGGTGAAGAGGAGTGAGCAGATGGTCGATGAGGCGTTGTCCCGCCAGTTCTGGGAACTGTATGAGCAGTGGGGCGCCGCGATCGCCAACAAAGACCATGACTGGCTCGAAGACTTTTTCGCAGACGACTTTCTGGGCACGGCGCAGCCTTGGCCCACGCTGAATGTCGACAAACAACAGATGATCGCGCTCGATAAGGATATCGAGAAAATGGACACCAACTGGGTCCATGTGGTCGCGCACAAGCTAGGCGATACGGTCGTGACGTTAGGGCTCGTCAAATACAACAACGAAGAATTCAAACCCGGTTCGACAGTTGCGGAAGGCATGCCAACCGGCGATGAAATCAGCAGTCTGACTAAAGGAAAGGTCGTCGCCTACATCAATGGCTGGCGTCATAACGGCGAACGCTGGCAAGTGTTCGATCATCACATGGTCGGAATTGTTGATAACTGGGAGGCCTGAGGGGCGACGCATCCTGCTAAATTGCAGATGCGTTTGAATTAGTAAGCGGAGAGGCAACATGAAAAACGGCCAGAAAAAAACTTGGGGCGCGGCGTTCTTGCTCGGAGCTTCGCCGTATGCGATTGGGGCGGCGGCGGCGCAGACAGAAGCGCCCAGAGACGAAATTTACGTAACAGCGCAAAAGCGTGAACAGCGATTGCAGGATGTGCCGATTCAGGTTGACGCCGTAGGCGCAGAAGCGCTGGAAGACAATTTCATCCGGCAATCCTCTGAATTACAGCGTGTCGTGCCTAACTTTACGGTTCAACGGACCGACACCTATTCCAATTCCGTCATCGTGCTTCGGGGCATTGCGCAGGCGAGCCGTGCAGACCCGCCCGTGGCGGTGCTCGTCGACGGCGTGCCGCAGGATGATTCCAGGCAGTTGAACCAGCGCCTGTTCGATATCGAACAGATCGAAGTTCTCCGCGGACCGCAAGGGTCGATTTACGGCCGGAACGCGGAAGCCGGCGCCATTATTATTACAACTAAAGCCGCTACCGATGAGTTCAGCGCCTTTGCCGATATCTCATACGGGAACGGCGACAGTTTCGATGCAACCGCCAGCGTTTCCGGTCCGCTTGCGCCCGGCAAGGTGCGCTTTCGTCTCGCTGGGAATTTTTTCTCGACCGATGGTGTCATTGAAAACAGCTTTACCGGCGTCGGGGCGGACAAGGTCAATCACGATGTGACGCTAAGGGGCAATCTTGATTTTCTGATCTCTGATCAGACCACTCTGCGCCTGATTGGCAGTTATTCTGACTTTGACGCGGCTGGCGTCATCTTCGCACCTGTCTTTTCTGGCGACGCTAACGACTTCGTCGTGCCGGAATCGAACTTTCCCAATCGCGGCAATGGCGATTCAAAAAATGTAACCGTCCAGCTCGAACATGAGTTTCCTTTCGCGACTTTCAGATCGATTTCGGGCTATACCCGTCTCGATCAGCGGCAGATTACGGACCTCGATTTCACGTCCGCGATGGGCATCGGCAACAATCAGCCCTTTTCCAAGGAAATCGCCTCGCAGGAGTTTCGTCTCATCAGCCCGGGCGACGGTCCCTTCCGCTGGCTTGTCGCTGCAGACATTCTCCATTCCAAATTCAATCTTGCAACTCAAGTTTTCACCGATGCAGGCGATCCTGAAAACGATCCTTTCACAATGATCTTTTCCCGGCGCCCTGAAAAAAGCCGTCGCACGAATTTCGGCGTGTCCGGACAGGTCGACTATGATCTCAGCGATGACCTTACGCTGACCCTGGGCGCGCGTTACGATCAGGACGAGCGCAAAGCGCTTGATTTCGCGACAGGGACCTATCTCGAAGAAACATTCGACAAGTTCCAGCCGCGCGCCAGTCTCATGTATCGTTTCGATGACGATCGCCAGATATACGCGACATATTCAGTGGGCTTTCGCTCGGGCGCTTTCAACGGCGCAGACTTCCCGATCGCGAAGTCCGAAACGCTGACGAATTATGAGCTTGGCTTCAAGACGCAGTGGTGGGATCGGCGCGTAACCTTGAACGGCGCGGTCTTCTACAATGACGTGAAAGACTATCAATTCTCGTATATCGACTTCGTCGCCCGCGCAAACGTGACCAGCAATATAGAGAAGGTCAGCATTATCGGCGGCGAGCTTGAGCTGTCGGCGAACCTTGCAGATCCGCTGACCGTGTTCACCAATGTGGGACTTGCCAAAACAGAGATCGAGGAGTTTCCGCTCTTCCCGCAATATGTCGGCAATAACACGCCGAGGTCCGCGGATTGGTCTGTCACGGCAGGCTTCGACTTTACGCAGGATATTTCTTCAAATCTGGATTTCTTCCTGCGCGGCGACATTCAATATATGAGCGACCGCTACTGGTTCCACGACAATCTTGATGTGCAGGATCCAAAATCATTCGGCAATTTGAACGTCGGTATTGAAAACGACACATGGTCGTTGTCCTTCTGGGCGAAGAACCTGTACGACACTAAAGCCTATGACACCTTCTTCCCGGGTCAGGCGACAGGCCTGCCTTACGACGTCGCGTTCCCGACGCGGCCGAGAACCTACGGCGTGCGGTTGACGTTGCGGAACTAAATGCCCGGTCTGCGGACCGTCGAATAGTCTGACAGACCTCCCGAGGGGACGGCGCCTGCTGAGATAATCCGCAGGCGCCTTTCCTTATTCACCGCTTGCTTTTGGAAGTGTTGGGTATCGTCCCAGCGTCAGCAGCGTAAACCCCGCCGCAACAAGCAAGATCGCACAGATTAACAGGCCGCTGGCGTAGCTTCCCTGGTGATCGTAGAAACTTCCGAGAACGACCGGGCCAAACCCTGTGCTGATGGCGAAGACGCCAAAGAGCACGCTGTAGATCGCGCCATAGTTTCGCCGTCCCAGATATCGGGCCACCAGAAAGGAGAGAAGGTCATATTCAACGCCGGCGGCAAGGCTGAGAAGAATGACGGCCATCATCGCCTCGAAATGACTGACGCCTTGTTGCGACAAAAGCCAGCAGCCGCCGGCCGCGCAAATCAGCAAAACAAGCCCCACCAGCGGCGCCCAGAAATGATCGATGAGCCATCCGCCGAAAACCCTGCCGATGATCAGCGATGCGCCTATGAGCGAGGTGAGTGCGATAATATCGGCGGCGGCGAAGTTATGGGTCTTTAAAATGTTTTCAAGATTGGGGATTGGGGCCCCGTTTGCGAAAGCGATTGCTGCAAATGCTGCCAGCAATATCCAGAATGGACGCTGGCTTAACGCCTGACGCAGGCTCACGCCTTCCATAGAGAGGTTCTTCTTCGTCTGTCGTGCTTGCTCTTCCAGACCACCTGCAGCGTCTTTGGGAACCCCCCATAGCAATGCGGGGACGCCAATAAGAAGCGGCAGAAATCCGATCAGAAAAATCGCTTCGCGCCATCCAAAAAGCCCGATGATGACGCCCGCCAATGGTTTGACGATCATCGCGCTTATGCCTGAACTGGAAAGCGCAATGCCCAGCGCCAGGCCGCGCCGCTCTTGAAAATAGGTGTTGATGATATGGGTGAAAGAAATGGCTGTTGCGCCAATGCCGGTAATCGAGATGAGGGCCCAACTGACATAATATTGTACGAGGGATCCACTGGAGAGCGCCAGCGTCATGTAACTCAGCCCGAAAGCTGCGAGTGAGAAAGCAGCAATTCGTCGTGGTCCGCGCCGATCTATCATGCGGCCGACTGCAGGCCCGCAAATCAGGATGACCACGGAGGCGAGGGTGATGCCTCCCATCATGGCGCTGAAAGACCAGTTGAATTTTTCCGCCATGATTGGGGCGAAGACGCCAATGCTAAAAAAAGCTAGAGTCGGAAAGCCAAAGCTTGCGGCGATCGTGACAGCCGCCAGGCTGCGCCAGTGAAGCCGGAATTCTCCATACCCTTTTCGGCTGGACCCTTGTTCATATTTCATCGAAACCTCGGTAAATTACATTTATTTTATAGTGTAAATTACCGATAAAATCTACATTTGAGCACATCCATACGTAGCGCCGCTAGAAAGTGTAGCCACTGAACAGAGGTGCTGGACGGGCGGAACCGCCCCGTCCGCGTGACTTCAGAACCTTGGGAACAGAGCAGCTATTTCAGAGAGCAAAGCGTTGTGTTGGCGATTTCGTCCGCCAACTCGTTCCGCGTAATCGGTCCCGCGGCTTTGAACCATGTATGGGTCCAGTTCATCATGCCGAAATAGAGCATGACTTTCGCTCTGAGTTTTGACCTGTTGGTTTTGGCTTTCGCGATCATGGCGGCAAGAAGCGCCTCAACCGCACCGATGACCTCGCGCTGTTTTTCGATGATCTCTTTTCGTTGCGCCGCCGGCAGGAAAGAGAGTTCATAAAGCAGAATTTTCTGATGGTGTGCAGCGCCAGTATAGCACTGCAATAAGTCGCGCGTTAGCGCGCGAAACTCTTCCTCAGGGGTGTGTTTTATTTTTTTCCGGTCACAGACGATACGAACTAGGGCGTCCATGTGATCCGACATGGCTGCGAACAGGATAGCTTCTTTTGAGGGGTAGTAATGATAAAGGAGCGACTTGGAAATCTTACATTTTCGGGCGAGATCCGACACGGATGCGGCGGCAAAGCCTTTCGTTGCGAACAGCTCGGCCGCTTTTCTTGTGATGATCTCGCGCTTTTGATCGTAATCTGCTGCCTGCGTACGCGCCATATCCAGGTGTTCGCCAGTCTCTTAAGGTTGAAAAGGCGACTTCTTATGCCTGTTCGTCCGCAATGAGAAGAGTGACGCGCCCTTTCGCAAAGGACATCAGGTCCTTTCCGCAGGCTCGGTTTTCCGGCGAGGCCATGGCTGCATCGAAGGTTTCCTTGTCCGGGTAATGCATTTCGGCGATGAGGAAATATTCGGGGTCGCCACCCAAGGGCGAAGCGGTGACGCGATTAATAACGGTCCGGGCGAGTCCCGGGACCTTATTCACAAGCGGAATATGCACCTCGTTATAGTGCTTGAGGAATGTCGCCTCATCATCAGGCTTTTTGTAAAGCGCCATGAGTTTAATCATGCTTCAGTCCTTTTCTCGTAAATCGTGAATTCGCTTTGCCTTGCCCGCAGACCTTTCAATCATGGGCATGTCTCAAAGTCTCATGCATCCGCCGTAACTGGATGCGAGAAAACTCCTCGCGGCTGAGTTTCTCTCTCTTATCGAAGAGCGCGGTGTAGCCGGCGTCCACCACATCCTCAAATCGCATTCATGGTCAAAAGCTCATAGGTCGCGACCGGATCGTCATTCTGGTTCGTCACGAGAACATCCCATTTGACTTCGCCATATTCGTCATTGCGTTTTTTCTTCGACTTTGCCGTGAGGCGCACCTTGATAGAGTCGCCTGCCGAAACCGGCGTCAGGAAGCGCAATTCATCAAGGCCGTAATTGGCGAGCACCGGACCCGGCGCCGGATCGACGAAAAGACCGGCGGCGAAGGAAAGAATGAGATAGCCATGGGCGACGCGGCCGGGGAAAAACGGGTTGGCCTTCGCAGCTTCTTCATCCATATGGGCGTAGAACGTGTCGCCGGTGAAATGGGCGAACTGCTCGATATCGTCGAGCGTGATCGTGCGCGCATCGGTGTCTATGGTTTTGCCGATCTCAAGCTCGCCGAATTTATAGCGGAAGGGATGCGGTTTTTCCGCATCGACAGGCGCGCCCTTAACCCAGGCGCCCGTGATCCCGGCGAGAATATCCGGCGAGCCCTGTATGGCTGTGCGTTGCATGTAATGTTTGACGCCGCGAACGCCGCCCATCTCCTCGCCGCCGCCGGCGCGCCCCGGTCCGCCGTGAACCAGCGTGGGGAGCGGTGAGCCATGCCCCGTCGATTCTTTGGCGCTGTCGCGATTGATGACTGCGATGCGGCCGTGAAAGGCGCCGGTGTTGCGGACCACTTCGCGTGCGAGTTGCGGATCATGGGTGAAGAGGGACATGACCAGCGAACCGCCGCCGCGATTGCAAAGCTCAATTGCGTCTGTAAAATTCTTGTACGGCATCAGCGTTGAGACTGGACCGAAGGCTTCGACTTCGTGAACGGATTTTGCAGACCACGGATCGTCGCAGCGCAGAAGAATCGGCGACACAAAAGCACCGGATTGTGCGTCATCGCCGATGATTACGGCGGTTTCCGGATCACCGAAAACGATCTTCGCTTCACCTGAAAGGATGGAAACCTTCTCCCGCACATCAGAGCGTTGGGATTGAGAGACGAGGGCGCCCATGCGCACCTGTTCGAGACCGGGATCGCCGATGGTGGTTTTGGCAAGCCGTCCGGCGATAGCGTTCTGCGCCGCGTCGAGAAGCGCGGCGGGAACGAGCGCCCGGCGAATGGCGGTGCATTTCTGGCCTGCCTTGACCGTCATCTCGCGCACAACCTCTTTGACGAAGAGGTCGAATTCGGGACTTTCTTCCGTGGCGTCCGGCCCCAGCATGGAGGCGTTGAGCGAGTCCTGTTCGGCGATGAATCGCACGCTTTCGCGAATGATCGTGGGATGCGCCTTTAGTTTCGACGCCGTCGAGGCAGAGCCAGTGAAGGACACGACATCCTGTCCGGTCAGATGATCCAGAAGATCGCCGGTGGAGCCGACGATGAGCTGCACTGCACCTTTGGGCAATAAACCGGAGTCGATGAGAATGCGGAAGGCGGCTTCGGTAAGATAGGCGGTGGCCGTTGCCGGTTTGACGATGGCAGGAACGCCGGCGATGAGCGTTGGCGCCAGTTTTTCAAGCATGCCCCAGACGGGAAAGTTGAAGGCGTTGATATGCACTGCGACGCCTTGCGGAGAGGTGTAAATGTGTTGCGCCATGAAGGCGCCGTTCTTGGAAATCTGCTCCACGGCGCCGTCGAGAATAATTGTGTCGTCGGGCAGCTCGCGCTTTGCCTTGGAGGCAGTGGACAGAAGCGTTCCGGCACCGCCTTCAATATCGATCCAGCCATCTTTGCGCGTGGCGCCGGTGTGAATATTCAGGGAGTATAGTTCTTCCTTGCGCTCCATGATGGCGAGGCCGAGCGCCTTCACCATGGCCGCGCGTTCCTGAAACGTCATCTTGCGTAGCGCGGGGGCGCCAATGTCGCGTGCAAAAGCCGCCATGGCCTTGAAATCGAGACCGGCGGAAGAGGTTTTTGCAACCGTCTTTCCCGTAATAGCGGACCGGATGTCGGCATGGCCGCCATCGCCCCGGCGCCATTCGCCCAGCGCATAATTCTCCAGAATAGTCTCAGTCATGGGTTTCTCCTGTTGGACGAGGGCGTTTGTTATTTGCCTTTGAATTGGGGTTTGCGTTTGTTCATAAAGGCGTCGACGCCTTCCTTGTAATCATCGGAAAAGCCGAGCTCTCGCATCTTGTCGCGTTCAAGCTTAAGCTGATCGTCGAGCGTGCGGGTGAAGGCGGTGCGGATCAGTTTCTTGGTTTCAGAAAGGCCACGCGTGGGCGCTGAAGCAAATTTCGCAGCCAGCGCTTCAGCTTCTCCAGAAAGCGCATCATCCTCAATGCATTTCCAAATGAGCCCCCAGTCAGTGGCCTGTTCTGCGCCGACGGGTTCGCCTGTCAGCGCCATGCCGAGGGCGCGCGCCTGTCCGGCTAGCCGGGGGAGGGTCCATGAGCTGCCTGAATCGGGGATAAGGCCGATATTTGCGAACGACATGATGAATTTTGCGGACTTTGCCGCAAGAACGATGTCGCAGGCGAAGGCGACTGACACCCCGGCGCCTGCCGCAACGCCATTGACGGCGCAGATCACCGGCATTGGCAAACTCGTCAATCGGCGGATCAATGGATTGTAGCGTTGTTCGACGGACTCGCCGAGATCGACGGCGTCGCCTCCCGGCGCGACGGCGCGATCGGACAAATCCTGTCCTGCGCAGAAGCCGCGCCCGGCGCCAGTGAGAAGAAGGGTTCTGACGTCGCTGTCCTTCTCGATAGCGTCAAGGGCGGCTTGCACCTCTTCATGCATTTCGGTGGTGAAGCTGTTGAGGCGGTCGGGCCTGTTGAGTGTGAGGCGCGCAATGTTATCGGTAATGCTGAATATGATTGTGTTGAAAGCCATCGCGGCGACCGGGCCTCACGGACCCCCCTCCCTTAAAATGCTGGCAATTCTCAATTGCATTCTTGATCGGGATCATATAATTGAACGATCGGTCGGTCAATTACAATATTGGAGCGGGCCGATGCGAGATTGTCTCCAAGCGTAGAAATCTATGACTAAATTCAACACCCCTGACGAGAAAGGGCTTGCCGTCGCCAACACGCTATATGCGCGGGAAACGACGTCCGAGGCATGGGGGTTGAAGCTGATTGACGCGGGTGAGGGATGGGCGAAATGCTCAATGCTTATTCGCAAAGACATGCTCAATGGATTGAAGACCGCTCATGGCGGCATGATTTTTTCGCTTGCGGATACCGCGTTCGCCTGGGCATGCAATTCTCGAAACGTCGCCACTTTCGCGCAACAAGCGTCGATTTCATTTTTGTCTCCAGCCTATGCCGGTGAAACCTTGGTCGCGGAGGCCCGTGAAGACGGCGCATCGGGAAGAACCGGCGTTTACACGGTGCGCGTCACCGTTGATGACGGGCGTGTTGTTGCTGTTTTTCAAGGGCTGTCGCGCACGGCAGGCGGTTCTGTGCTTGATGAAAGGGAATCAAATTCGTGACGGATGCTTTTATTTGTGACGGCGTCAGAACGCCTATCGGCCGCTATGGCGGCGCCCTGTCTCCGGTCCGCGCCGATGATCTTGCGGCCATTCCGCTGCGGGCCTTGAAAGAGCGCAACCGGAAGGCGGACTGGGAAGCAGTTGAAGATGTGATCCTTGGTTGCGCAAATCAGGCCGGGGAAGACAACCGGAATGTAGCGCGCATGGCGGCGCTCCTCGCCGGCCTTTTCGAAGGAACGCCGGGCACGACAGTCAATCGCCTTTGCGGCTCGGGTATGGATGCGGCGACCATGGCGGCCCGCGCGATCAAGGCGGGCGAGGCGGACCTGATAATTGCGGGCGGCGTTGAATCCATGTCCCGCGCGCCTTTCGTGATGGGTAAGGCGGACGCGGCGTTTTCGCGAAGCGCGGAAATTTTTGACACCACCATTGGCTGGCGTTTCGTCAATCCGGTTTTAAAGGCGCAATATGGAATCGATTCAATGCCGGAAACGGCGGAGAATGTTGCGGAGGATTTTGCAATCAGCCGGGAAGACCAGGACGCTTTTGCTTTTCGGTCGCAACAGCGCGCGGCGGCGGCGCAAGCCAATGGACGGCTTGGAGCGGAGATTGTGCCGGTATCTATTCCACAGCGTAAAGGCGATCCGATCATTGTCGACAAGGATGAGCATCCGCGCGAAACGTCGATTGAAAAGCTCGCGTCTTTAAAAGCCTTTGTAAAAAAGGAAGGCGTCATCACGGCGGGCAATGCATCTGGCGTGAATGACGGCGCGGCGGCGATGATTGTCGGTTCGGAAACTGCTGCAAAGAAAAATGGACTTTCTCCCCGCGCGCGTTTTGTCGCCGGCGCCGTGGTCGGCGTGCCGCCGCGCATCATGGGCATCGGCCCTGCGCCGGCGGCGAAGGCGGTTCTGGCCAAGGCGGGGCTTTCGATCGGCGATATGGACGTCATCGAAATCAATGAGGCCTTTGCATCGCAGTCGCTGGCGACTTTGCGCGAGTTGAGCCTTCCGGATGATGCAGAGCATGTGAACCCCAATGGCGGCGCGATTGCCCTGGGTCATCCGCTGGGCATGTCCGGGGCGCGGCTTGTTCTTACCGCGGCGGAGGAGTTGCATCGCCGGAACGGGCGTTATGCGCTTGCCGCCATGTGTATTGGCGTCGGTCAAGGCATTGCGTGCATAATTGAAAAGGTATGAAAAACAATACGTTAGTAACGTTATTTTCTATATAATTGACCGATCGGTCGATTTATTATAGGGTAACCGCAGCGCGAATGAACCGCTTGAAAAGGGGTGGCAATGTACGCACAGATGGTCAAATCCACCGGCGAGGGCGTGAAGTCTCTCGACGAAATGGAGCCGCAGGAGCGCGCCTTCCAAGAGCGCATCAACGCGGATGTGAAAATCGAACCCAAAGACTGGATGCCAGAAGGCTATCGCAAGACATTGGTTCGCCAAATCTCGCAGCACGCCCATTCGGAAATTGTCGGCCAGTTGCCTGAAGGAAACTGGATCACCCGGGCGCCGACGCTTGAGCGTAAAATGATCCTGCTGGCGAAAGTGCAGGACGAGGCGGGCCACGGGCTTTATCTTTATTGTGCGGCGGAAACGCTCGGCGTTTCTCGCGATGAAATGACGGAGCAATTGCTGTCGGGCAAAGCGAAATATTCATCGATCTTCAACTATCCGACGCTGACCTGGGCGGATATCGGCGCTATCGGCTGGCTCGTGGACGGCGCTGCGATCATGAATCAGGTCCCGCTTCAACGTTGTTCATACGGCCCTTATTCGCGCGCGATGATCCGCATCTGCAAGGAAGAGAGCTTTCACCAGCGTCAGGGCTACGACATCATGATGAAGTTGGTGAAAGGAACGCCTGAGCAGAAAGAGATGGCGCAGGATGCGATTAACCGCTGGTGGTGGCCGTCCCTGATGATGTTCGGCCCGTCCGATACGGACAGCGTTCATTCGGCGCAATCCATGGCCTGGGGCATCAAGCAGAATTCCAATGACGAATTACGCCAGAAATTCGTCGATCAGACAGTTCCTCAGGCGGATTATCTCGGGCTTAAAGTTCCGGACCCGGACCTTCGTTGGAATGAAGAGCGCGGCTCTTATGATTTCGGGGAGGTCGACTGGAACGAATTTTACGAGGTGTTGAAAGGCAATGGTCCCTGCAATGCCGAGCGTATGGCGGCGCGGCGCAAGGCTTGGGACGATGGCGCATGGTTCCGAGAGGGGCTGATGGCGCATGCCAGGAAAAAAGAAACCCGCATCATGGCGGCGGAATAGGAGAGATCATGTCAAACGAATGGCCGCTTTGGGAAGTGTTTGTGCGCGGACAGCACGGTCTGGCGCACCGTCACGTGGGCAGTCTGCATGCGCCGGATGTGAAGCTTGCGCTCAACAATGCGCGCGATGTTTATACGCGCCGCAATGAAGGCGTTTCCATCTGGGTGGTGAAGTCGACAGACATTACCGCATCGGCGCCGGGCGACAAGGAGCCTTTGTTCGAACCATCCAACGCCAAGGTATATCGTCATCCGAGCTTTTTCGATATTCCGGATGAAGTGGGGCACATGTGATGGCGACGGGCAAACATGACCAGACTCTGTTTGAGCTTTCCTTGCGCATGGGCGACAACGCCTTGATCCTGGGGCAACGCATTTCCGCCTGGTGCGGCCATGCGCCGGTGCTGGAAGAAGACATCGCACTCGCCAATGTAGCGCTTGATCTCATCGGCCAAGCGAGCCTGTGGCTTGGGTTTGCGGGCGAGATCGAAGGCGAAGGGCGCACCGCAGATAACCTTGCTTTTCTGCGCGCCGATCGCGAGTTCCGGAATTGTCTGCTCGTCGAACAGCCCAATGGAGATTTCGGTCACACATTGATGCGGCAGTTCCTTTTCGATGCCTGGCACCTGCCCATGCTGAAAGCGCTGACATTATCTTCCGATGAGCGCGTCGCCGCGATCGCTGCAAAATCGGCGAAAGAAGCGACATACCACCTTGAGCGCTCGGAAGATTTCGTTATCCGTCTCGGCGACGGCTCGGATGAAAGCCACCGGCGCATGCAGGATGCGCTTGATGTTTTGTGGCCTTTCGCCGGCGAGCTGACATGCGCTGACGAGATCGATGTTGCGCTTGCAGATAAGGGCTTGGGCCCGGATCTCGGCGCAATCGGAGCGGAATATAAAGAATATATGGAGCGGATGCTGAAAAAGGCGACGCTGACAGCCGACTGGCAGGCGCCGATCCGCAAAGGCGGCAAGGTGGGGGATCATTCCGAAGCGCTTGGTCATCTCTTGCCGGAGATGCAATGGCTTCAGCGTTCTCATCCCGGCGCTGTCTGGTGAGTATTATGACGGCGGCGGAGAAAGCAGGCGAGGCAAGCGGCGGCCAATCGTCTTCGGTTGATCGGGTTTGGCGGTGGCTTGAAGAGGTGCCGGACCCGGAAATTCCTGTCGTTTCGGTTGTCGATCTTGGCATTGTTCGCGATGTGTCGATGGAAGACGGGAAGTATGTCGTGACCGTAACGCCGACCTATTCCGGCTGTCCGGCGACGGCGGTCATTTCCCTCGATATCGAAAACGCGCTGCATGCGCGGGGTCTTGAAGATGTTCGCATCGAAACCCGCCTATCGCCGGCCTGGACGACGGCGTGGATTACGGACAATGCGCGCGAAAAACTGAAAAACTACGGGATTGCCCCGCCCGTCGAAGGCGCCTGTGTCGGGGCCATGAAGGCCGCTGGTCCGGTGGCGTGCCCCCGCTGCGGATCGCTGAATACGGTCGAAACCAGCCGATTCGGCTCCACTCCATGCAAGGCTCACTGGCGTTGCAATGACTGTCTCGAACCGTTTGACTATTTCAAGAGTTTTTGACCATGGCGAAATTTCATTCCCTTCGGGTGGCCGACATCAAACGCGACACGCGCGACGCCGTCATTCTCACCCTTGAGCCTTCTGAAGCAGATAAAAGCGCGTTCAAATTCATTCAGGGCCAGTATCTGACTTTTCGCCGTGAGTTTGACGGCGAAGAGATGCGTCGCTCTTATTCGATTTGTGCGGGCGTTAATGACGGCGTCTTGCGCGTCGGCATCAAAAAGGTTGATGGCGGGTGGTTTTCAACCTTCGCCAATGATGAGCTGAAGGTCGGCGACGTCCTTGAGGCGATGACGCCTATGGGAAATTTTCATGCGCCGTTAAAACCGGAAAAGGCGCGGTCCTATCTTGGTTTCACCGGCGGTTCCGGCATTACGCCCATGGTCAGCCTTATCAAGACAGTGCTGGAAGCTGAGCCGAAGTCGGACTTCACGCTTGTCTATGGAAACAGGGCGGCAAACGCCGTTATGTTCCGTGAAGAGCTTGAGGATCTGAAGAACACTTATCTGGGACGGCTCAACATCGTTCATGTGCTTGAAAGCGATGTGGCCGACATCAAACTGTTTTCCGGCCGGCTTGACCGTGAAAAATGCGATGCGCTGTTTGACAAATGGATCGATGTGGGACGGGCTGATCTCGCTTTCATTTGCGGGCCGGAGCCGATGATGAAGGCCGTGGCGGCATCCCTTGAGGCGCATGGGATGGACAAGGGCGTCATCAAGTTCGAGCTGTTCGCCTCGGCTCTCCCGAAACGCGCGCGTCAGAAGTCGATGCTTCCGGGCGAAGAACACGGCGTGCGCGCCGCTGCGACCATCATTATTGACGGCGCTGCGCGCGAGGTTGAAATCGCTCCCGGCGAAACGTTGCTCGAGGCGGCCTTAAAGACGAAAATCGATGCGCCTTACGCCTGTCGCGGAGGGGTATGCTCCACCTGCCGCGCGAAGCTGATTGAAGGCGAAGTGGACATGGACGTAAACTATGCCCTTGAGGATTACGAAGTCGAACGCGGTTACATCCTGACCTGTCAAAGCCACCCCCGCACGGCGCGTGTTGTTGTCGATTACGATCAATAAGCGGAATTGAATGGCCATCCTTAACGCAGACAGTTTCATCGGCGTCGCCGGCGCCGGCGCCATGGGCGCAGGAATTGCGCAGGTCGCGGCGCAAGCGGGCCATCGCGTCATTGTGCTCGATCGCGATGAAGACGCGCTGGTGCGCGGACGCGATGTCGTGGCCAAAGGTGCGGCAGCCCTGTTGAAGCGCGGCAAAATCGATGAGGGAGAAGCAGCGGCGCTCCAGGCGCGCATTAGCTGGACGCTCGATGCGGGCGATTTGTCGCCAGCAGCGCTTGTCATTGAAGCGATTATCGAAAACGCCGATGCGAAGCAATCTCTATACGCGTCTTTGGAATCTGTGCTGTCGCCGAATGCAGTGATCGCGACAAACACATCTTCGCTTTCGGTGACGGCGCTGGCTGCCCGCATTGGAAGGCCGCGCCGCTTCATGGGCCTGCATTTTTTCAATCCGGCGCCGGTGATGAAACTGGTTGAGGTGGTGGCCGGCCTCGATACAGATGCGGCGCTGAAGGAAGAGGCGTTGGCGTTAGTGACCTCATGGGGCAAGGTCGCGGTAATGGTGCGCGACGTGCCGGGCTTTATCGTCAATCGCGTGGCGCGCCCGTTTTATGGCGAAGGCTGGCGAGCCTATGAAGAGGGCGCGGCCGATGCGGCGACGCTCGATTTTGTTTATCGAGATCTGGCAGGGTTTCGCATGGGGCCGTTCGAATTGGGCGACCTCATTGGTCACGATGTCAATTACGAATCGGCGAAATCGGTTTTTGACGCTTATTTTGGAAAGACGCGCTTCCATCCGTCCTTGTTGCAGGGACAGCTCGCCGCGGCTGGCCGTTTGGGGCGCAAGAGTGGCCGGGGCGTATTCGATTACAGCGATTGCGCAGAAAAACCGGGGCCAAAATTCGAACCCGAAGCAGCGGAAAAGCCGCGCTCGATTTTTGTGGGCGGAGAAGCGGCTGACATGCGTTTTCTTCTGGAAGCATGCGGTGTCGCCTTTGAACCTTTGACGGATCAGGGATGTGAGCGCGAAGCCAAAGTCGACGACGTGGACGTCTCATTCACATTCGGCGAGACGGCTCGGAAAATGGCGCGGGCGCCCGGCTATTCCTGCGTTGTTCTTGACTGGATGCGCGATCCCAAGTCCGCCAGGGCGATAGCTTTCGCAGCCTCCGACGATCGCGCAAGAGAAGCGGCGCGCAAACTTGCCGCGGCGCTCGGAAAAAAATCGGTTGAGCTTGCCGACGGGCCGGGTCTTGTTGTTTTCCGGACGCTTGCGCAGCTGGCAAACTGCGCCGCCGACGCCATACGGGACAATGTCGCCGAGGCCGCCGCCATCGACAAGGCGATGATGAACGGCGTCAATTATCCCTTCGGGCCGATGCAATGGGCCCGGGAATATGGAGTGGTGAAGCTCTGTGACGCTCTGCATGAGATCGCATTGGAAACTAGCGATGAAATCTATCGCCCAAGCGAAGCCTTGAATGCGGAAGCCCATCAGGAGTTGATAAATGCCCAGCGCAAACGAACTGCTGATTGAAATTCCCGCCGACGGCGTCCGCTTGCTGCGCCTTAACCGCCCGGAAAAACGCAATGCGTTGGCGACGCCCTTGCTGGCAGAAATAGCATATGCGTTGAAGAAGGGCGACCGCGACAAGGGTGTGCGCGTTTTTGTCATCACAGGCGGCGACAAGATTTTCGCCGCCGGCGCCGATATCAATGAGATGGCGCCGAAAGAAGCGCCCGAGGGACTTGCAGACGAACGGCCTGCGCTTTGGGCGGCGATCCGAGCAACGCGCAAGCCGGTTGTCGCCGCTGTTGAAGGCTGGTGTCTCGGCGCCGGCAATGAGCTGTTGATGTGTTGCGATATAGCGGTCGCTTCGAAAGAAGCGAAGTTTGGCCAGCCAGAAACCAATCTCGGCATAATTCCGGGAGCAGGCGGCGGCGCCGTGCTGGCGAGGCTGGTCGGGCGTTCGCGCGCCATGAAAATGGTGCTGACCGGCGCAGCCATCACCGCCGAAGAGGCTTTGCAATACGGCCTTGTGGCCGAACTCGCTGAAGCAGGAGAAGCGACCGCGCGCGCCATCGGGCTAGCATCGGAAATCGCCGGCCGGGCGCCGCTCGCCATGCAGCAGGCGAAAGCAGTCGTTAATGCAGCTTTCGATACGCCGCTTGCCGCGCATCTGGCGTTTGAGCGGCAGGCCTTCTCGCTGTTGTTTTCGACTGAAGACAAAAAGGAAGGCGTCAACGCTTTTCTTGAAAAACGACAGCCTGTCTGGAAAGGTCGCTGATCGACGGGGCGTGTATGTTTGTTGGTCTCGCGCCCTGTTGCTGACGGCTCAATATCCGAGATTTTCCTCGTCCGCCAGCTGTGCAAAGATAGGGCGTTGGAAGTTGTTGCTGGCGTGAAAGTCTCTTATGTCCGGTTCCTCAGACGTCATTGCGCCTTGGCTGTTGCGGTCAAAAATAACGCCGCCGCGGCAATTGCTGTCAGTGTTGCCCCGGCCTGCGCTTGTCGCCCTGCTGGACAAAGGCGCAGAAGGAGCCCTGATCATTCTCGAGGCGCCGGGCGGATACGGCAAGACATGTCTTCTCTCCGAATGGAAGGACCGCCGTCAGGAGCAGGGCGAAACGGTCTGCTGGCTTTCCGTTGACGAAGACGACGACGCTGACACGTTTCTGGCGTATCTCGCTTTTGCGGCGCATGCTTCCGGCGTTGATGTTTCTGGGTCGGAACTGATGAGCTTCGAGCATTATACGGAAAAGAATGCGCTTCAATCGATTTACCAGTTGTTGTCGCAGCTGGAGCGTCATCCAAGTCCGGTCCGTCTTATCATTGATGACTGCGAGAGATTGAGTGAGAATGTTCGCCACTCGGTTATGCCTTTACTGCTGCGTCGTTTGCCTGAAAACTGCACGCTGATCCTGGCGTCGCGCGAAGCGGCGGGTATAAATACGGTCGACATAGAACATCGCGGGCTCGTCGTGCGCATCGGCCCGCGCCATCTGCGCTTTTCACAAGATGAGTTGAAATTGCTTTGGGGCGCGCGCGTTACACCGCGACAACTTGCGCGTATAGAAGACCAGACGGAAGGTTGGCCGGTTCTGGTGCGCCTGTTGCTGTCGGCCGCCGACATTGGTGAGTTTGATATTCGCCATATTGACGACATCAGTCATAATGACAGTTCGATTACGACTTATTTCGAGCAGAAAATCCTGTCGCGCCTCGACGTAGAGATGCGCCATTTCCTGATCAAGGCGTCGGTTTTTGACGATCTGTCGGACGCCATTATGGAAGAAATTCTTGGCGTTCCGCAGGCATATCCGCTGAGAGAAAAACTCGACAGTCTTGAGGCGTTTATTGCGCCCATATCCGGCGATGACGGCGGCTATCGCCTCCACCCAATGATGCGCGACTATCTTTTGCATAAGCTTGAAGATGAACATTCTCAAGAATTTCAGCGTCTACAGGAGAAAGCGGCACACTGGTATTCAGAAAAGGGAAACCATGTAAGAGCGGTGCGTCACGCACTCGCCAGTAAGGAATCGCGTTTGCTTTGCGACATTCTGGATGCAACCTGCGGCTTGAGACTCTGGCTGAAAGAAGGATTGATCGAATTCCGCCCAATCGATCGTATGTTGGATGAGAAGGCCGTGTTGTCGTCGCCAAGCGCCGGCTTCATGCGTTGCATCATATTGATGAAGTCTGGCAAGCAATATGAAGCCGGCGTTCTTTATGACCGCATCATAGAGCAGCATCAGGAACGCTTCAAAGAAAACGAACTTCTTTCCATGTCGGCATTCGCCTGCAAGATCATGCTGTCTATCTATCGCGGGCTCTACATTCCGATTGAAGAAATAGAGACTTTCGAGAAGAGCGCGTCTGAAACCGCGAGCCTTTTCACGGGTTATGTACTCACCATGAAATGCGTGAGCGCGCATCAATGCGGACTGTTTCATGAAGCCATTGGTCATGCTGAAAGGGCGATCGCTTATTTCCGCGCGGTAGGGTCTGTTTACGGCGAGTTCTATATCCACTTGCATCTCGGCATGGTGGACTGGCTGATGGACGCCGAGCACAGTCACGGAGCCGCCTTTGCGCAAGCAAAAGACATCATTCGCCAGGAGTTGTCTTATGACACAGGCGTCAAGCCCTTGCTTGAGATTCTAAAGCTTGAATGCGACCATGAGGCGCTTCCTTTGGAAACGAAACAGTTTCAGCGTTTGGCCAATGTTGTCGTCAGCCTGATGAAAGGAGAGGGTTGGCTTGATATTTACGCCTCCGCTTTCAGGACGCTGAGTGAAAAGCAATATGGTGCAAGCGGGTTGAAAGAGGCGTTGTTGTCGCTGGAATCGTTTGCGGCGTTCTCATCTAAAAATGATATGCGCTATCTGCTGGATATTTGCTTCGCCGAGCGCTCGCTGTTGTTGGCAGCCTCGGGAAGAAGAGACGAAGCAGTGGCTGCTTTTGAAAAAATAACCGGCTTTAAGGAAGATCCGCAATCATATCTTCATATCGCGCCATGGCGCGCCGGAGAGGCCGTCGGGGAAGCGGCTCTATATCTCTTGGGCGATAATGCGTCGAAAACCGATCTGGAGATGTGGCGCTCCTATCGCGACCTAAATTTGGATCGCGGCAATAAGCGCGCTGCTTGCCGCCTCGGCGCTCTTCTTGCTGCGCGAAGCGGCGGGGAAGACGATCTTGGCATGTTGAACAGGAGCATCGGGCCGCAATTTGCACGCGCATTCTGGCTCTGCCATGACGCCATGTCAGAAAAGTATGATTTTCAAGGCGCTGAGCAAGCTTACACGAATGTGCGGGATGTGATGCGTCTTGTGCAGGGAAAAAACGAAGATTCGGTAGGGACGGTTGACCAGGGGCAGTCGATTTTGACAGAAAAAGAATTGACCGTTTTGCGCCAGCTCGCCACCGGCCAATCCGATAAACAGATTGCACTGGTGATCGGTGTTACTGAACACGGCGTTCGATATCATTTGAAAAATATCTATCTGAAACTCGGTGCCCAAAACCGGCTCGATGCGGTGCAAAAAGGGCGCGCCCTCGGGATTCCGGCTGCGGGGTCAATTTAGACTACTAATTTTAGTAGTCATAAAAAATTCTTGAAAATCACGCCGTACCAATCTGTGGGGCAGCCTACCGACCGAAGCCCGCGCGATAGCACAGATTTTCCGTTACGTTTTCTATTGGGGCGGCGAGGCGGCCGCAGCGGCGAGAGGGCGCCTGTTTTGGCGGATAAACAAGAATTCTTGCGGATCGGTGTCGATGTCGGCGGCACCAACACGGACGCGGTCCTGATGCACGACGGTGAGGTGTTGGCGTCCATTAAATCGCCGACAACGGCTCAGGTCAGCGATGGTATTGTCGCCGCCATCGCCCACGTCATGAAGCAGGCGGGTATCAGTCCCGATGCTGTCGGCATTGTCTCCATCGGAACAACGCATTTCACAAACGCTTTTGTCGAGCGGCGCAGCCTTGACCGGGTAGGCGTTTTGCGCATTGGCCTGCCGGCGGCGAAAGCGTTGCCGCCGCTCACAGACTGGCCGGATGACATTGCTGATGAAGTCGCGGCAGGCATCGAAATGGTGCGTGGCGGTTTCCAATTTGACGGGCACCCCTATGCCGACCTTGATGAGATGGCAGTCGCTGCAGCTGCGCGCCGGTTCCATAAAGAGGGAACAAATTCGGTCGCTATTTCTGCTGTCTTCGCGCCGTTGAATGACGTTATGGAAAAACGCGCCGGCGAGATCGTCAGAAACGAACATCCGGATAGCAGCATCACCCTGTCATCAGATATCGGCCGCATTGGCCTGCTGGAGCGCGAAAACGCGGGGATCATGAACGCCAGCCTTGCAACGCTAGCTATGGAAACCGTGGGCGGCTTCCGGACGGCTTTGAAAAAGCTTGGCGTCACCGCGCCGTTTTATATCTCCCAGAATGACGGCACGCTGATGAGTGCTGATTTTGTCGAAAGACACCCAATACTCACCTTTGCCTCCGGCCCGACCAACAGTATGCGGGGCGGTGCGCATCTCGCGGGGCTAACGGATGCGCTCGTCGCCGATATTGGCGGTACGACGACGGATATCGGCGTGTTGCGCGGCGGCTTCCCGCGCGAATCCTCAATCATGACGGATATTGGCGGCGTCAGGACGAATTTCCGCATGCCGGATGTTTGTGCGATCGGTCTAGGCGGCGGCAGCCTTGTTTCTGTTGACGGCGCCAGGGTGAAGGTCGGACCGAAATCCGTCGGCTATCGCATTATGGAAAAGGCGCTGGTTTTTGGCGGCGATGTTTTGACGGCGACCGATATCGCGGTCGCGGCGGGATATGCTGATATTGGTGATCGTGAGCGCGTACGCCACCTCGATCCGGCGATGGTCGAAGCCGCAGTCAGGGAAATCCATCGGCTGGTGGAAGGTGGCATCGACCGAATGAAAACAACGGGCGGCGATGCGCCGCTTATTCTTGTCGGTGGCGGTTCGGTCCTTATCAACAAACCGCTCAGAGGCGTCAGCGAAGTTCATACTCATGAAGAAGCCAGCGTCGCCAACGCCATCGGCGCTTCAATCGCGCGCGTCGGCGGCGAGGTCGACAAGGTCTTTTCCTATGAAGGCGTAGGGCGGGAAGCGACCATCGCTGCCGCTGTTTCGGAAGCCAATGAACGCGCAGTTGCCGCAGGCGCCGATGCGGCGAGCCTTGAGACGATGGAAATAGAGGAATTGCCGCTTGCTTACATGCCCGGCGGTTCTGTTCGTCTCCGCATCAAAGTCGCCGGTGATCTTAATACAGCCTATGGAGATGCAGCATGAGCGTGCGCGGCTTGATCAGCGCCAATGCGTCAGCGCGGGGGGAGCTTGTGCTTTCTGAGAGTAATCTCGAAGATTTCGCCCGCGGCGCCGCTTTTCTCGGCACTGGCGGCGGCGGCGATCCCTATCTCGGCCGATTGATGGCGAAAAACGCCATTCGCGAGTTTGGCAGTCCGCGCATTATTGGCGTCGATGAACTTTCCGATGATGCGACGGTGGCGTTTGTCGCGATGATGGGCGCCCCGACCGTGCTTTGTGAAAAGGGCGCGTCGGGCGACGATATTGATTGCGCGGTGCAGGAATTGTCGGCGCAGATCGGCCGGCCTATCGACGCGCTAATGCCGGGAGAGATCGGGGGTTTCAATTCAACGCTGCCGGTCGTCGCCGCGGCGCGCCTTGGTTTGCCGCTTGTCGATGTCGACGGTATGGGCCGGGCGTTTCCAAGCATCGCCATGGTGGCCATGAATTTCGAGGGGGTTTCGGCCTGCCCTTTCGTTCTTGTCGACGATCATTTGAACAAGGTCGTGGTCAAGGCTGACACCGCACAGCGTACTGAAGACATTTCGCGGAGCATCGCGGTTCAGATGGGGATGAGTTGCCTGACTGCCGGTTACGCCATGAGCGGCGCAGATGTTAAACACGCGACAGTACATAATACGCTTAGCGCGGCGCTTCAGATCGGCGAGGCGATAAGGGAAGGGCGCAAGGCGGGCGATCCCGTAAGGGCGCTGATCCATGTGCTTGAAACCCATCCGATCTATGGATTTGCGCGGGAAGTCTTCTCTGGAAAGATAACTGACTTGCGGCGCGAGACCACCAAGGGCTTTTCCATCGGCAATTGCCGGATTGAAGCGTTCGATGATGCCTCGTGCGCAGCTGACATCCGGTTTCAGAATGAAAATCTTGTGGTTCTCGTCAACGGCGTTGTGAACGCTATTGTGCCGGACCTCATCACCATCGTTGATGTGGAAACAGCCGAGCCTATTCCAACCGAAGCTTTGCGATACGGCCAGAGAGTCAGCGTCATTGCAGCCGCCGCGCCTGACGCCCTCAAGACGCCGCAGGCGCTTGCGTATGTTCATCCGCGCTGCTTCGGGCTCGATTTTGAATTTACTCCGATTGAAGTGCTTGCAGAGGCTGCACGTGCTTAGGGGAAAGTCGAAAGGAACTTCAAGGAGGGCAATATGAAACAAGAAGCCAGAAAAGCTTATCTTAGTCTAACCACGGCTGTGTCCGCGCTCGCAATGGCCTTACCGGCTGCGCAGGCCCAGGATACGGGCGCCGGACCGGCGGACGTCATTACCGTGACGGCGCAGTTCCGGGAGCAATCCCTGCAGGAAGTGCCGACAGCAGTGACGGCCTTTACGGTGAGCGACATTGAAGACGCCGGCATGAAATCGACAGAGGATTTTGCGGCGCTGACGCCGAACCTCACATTCGACGACTCGTTCACCTATCTTAACAGTTTCGTGGTCATTCGCGGCGTGACGCAGATCAATAACGCCGACTCGCCAGTGGCGATCATTGTCGATGGCGTGCCGCAGAACAATCAGAAGCAGTTCAAGATGCCGCTTTTCGATGTTCAGCAGATTGAAGTTTTGAAAGGCCCGCAAGGCTCCCTCTATGGCCGCAATGCCATTGGCGGTGCGATCAACATCGTCACCAAACAGCCGACGAACGAATTCGAAGGCTTTATCGGCGGAGGCGTTGAAAACGGCGTTGGCTATCGCGCGCAGGCGGGGGTCAGTGGCCCAATTGTCGAAGAAACGGTTCTGTTCCGCCTTTCCGGATCATATTATGAAACGGACGGGCTCATCGAAAACACTTATATTGGCGAAGACGTTGATAATGTGGATCACGATTATTCGATCCGCGGTAAAGTCGCTATTTTTCCGGCTGAAAATATCAGCATTGATTTGCGCGCCTCATACAACAATTTCAAGGCGGGGTCGAGCTACGATACGATTGTGAACAGCCTTCTCAATCCCGGCTTTCGCAGCGGCAATGACGCCAATGATATTTTACCGCCAACGTCCAACTTCGCCGGTTTCACGACGGGCGATGTGTTTGACGCTTCGGGCAAATTTGAAGCAGATTTTGGATTTGCGACAGCGACCTATATTCTCGGCTACACGGATCTGAACGAAGATTATCGCGCCGATCTTGACTTCTCCAACCCTACGCAAGACACGTTCGGTCCTTTTGGCGAGTTGGGACAGGGGCAAAATCTCGATGTCTCGCTCTTGAGTCACGAATTGCGTTTCGTTTCCCGCGACGATCAGGCGTTTCGCTGGATCATCGGCGCCTATTATCTCGATACGGAGCGCGATCTCCTGACGCGTGCATTCATTGACGTCGACAATACGCCGGAACAGTTCGACAGCGGCATTGTCATCATCGATCGCAATGAGGCGAACGACAACACGGCGTGGGCGATTTTTGGTCAAGCCGAGCTCGATTTTACCGACCGTCTGACACTTCAGCTTGGCGGCCGTTATGACGAGGATGAGCGCAAACAGGAAATTCCAGGCGTCACCGGCTCCGAGCGCTCCGCGACCTTTGATTCGTTCCAACCTAAAGCAACACTGAGCTATGACTTTACGGATGCTATGCTCGGCTATTTCACCTACAGCACCGGTTTCCGCTCCGGCGGCTTCAACGCGCCGGGCGTTGTCCTGCCGGATTTCGAGGACGAAACGCTTACGAACTTCGAAATCGGATTGAAGTCACAATTCTGGGATCAGCGCGTCACATTTAACCTCGCCGGCTTCATGTCAGAGAGCGAAGACTTCCAGTTCTTCTTCGTGGATGCGACAACCGCATCGCAAATCATCTCTAATCTTGCGGAAGTGGACCTTTGGGGCTTTGACGCCGATTTCAAAATTCGGGCGAGCGATCAATTCACCATTTATGGCGGCGTCGGTTACACGGATTCTGAAATCAAGGACATCGGCAACCCCGCGCTCGAAGCCTATTTGACCGCATCCGGAGTCAACACCGCCAGCGTCATCGGCGCCCATTCGCCCAGAACGACGGACTGGAACATCAATTTCGGCGCCCAGCTCGTACAGCCAGTTGGAAACAGCCTCAATGTCGTATTGCGCGCAGACTATGAGTATCAGGGCGACAAATACTGGCAGCTCGACAACATGGATGTGCGCAGTCCGATTCATCTTGTGG
Organism: Parvularcula sp.; assembly: GCA_002704915.1. Classification (GTDB taxonomy): domain Bacteria; phylum Pseudomonadota; class Alphaproteobacteria; order Caulobacterales; family Parvularculaceae; genus Hyphococcus. The sequence goes on along the minus strand of PAIP01000068.1, from coordinate 232,050 downwards.
GCTTGCGCGCGTCGTTGGAAGGCGAACGCTGGAGCGCTTCACTCTGGACTAAAAATCTTCTTGATGAAAAATATTACGCCGACTTCAATCCGTTTGAATATTCCGGCGCGCCCTTCGATTTGGCGTTTCAGGCGAAGCCGCGCACCTATGGTTTCGACGTGAAGTTCAATTACTAGTCTTGTCATTCCTCCGGCAAGAATACGGCGCAATGGCTGTTGCCATTGCGCCGCTTTTTTAATGGAAGATGATTTCGCCGCGAGGTCAGGCCGATGTGGCCGCCTTGTAGGCGCGCACGAGATGTTCAACATTGACCTCGTTGACGCCGCACAAATTGATGCGGCCGCCGCCAACAATGTAAACGCCATAATCCTCACGCATAATGCGAATCTGATCTTCGGAAAGCGGCAGAAGTGAAAACATGCCAGCTTGATCGGCAACAAAGCTCAACCGGTTATGCAGACCAGAGGCTTGCGCCGTTCTTTCGAGCAACTGGCGATTGCTGCGCACGCGGTCGGCCATTTCCGTCAGTTCCTCGCGCCAGAGCTTTGATAATGCAGGATCGCTTAAAATTTCCGCGACAACCTCGCCGCCATGAGCCGGTGGCATGGAATAGTTTTTACGCGCCAGGCTGATCGCTTGAGATTTGACGGCCGCCGCGCGGTCTGCGGACGCCCCGACGATAATCAACGCGCCCGTGCGCTCGCGGTAAAGCCCGAAATTTTTGGAACAGGAATAGGTGACCAGCACTTCCGGCAAGTCCGCCGAAAATTTGCGGATCATGTAAGCGTCAGCGTCGAGGTCTTTTGCAAATCCGTGATAAGCGGCGTCGATGAGGGGTAGGAAGCCTTGCGCCGCCGCCATATTTGCAATCTCGTCGACTTGCTCAATAGAAAGATCCGCTCCTGTGGGGTTGTGACAGCAGCCATGCAAGAGGAGCACATCGTTTGCCCCAAGCCTAGAGACACCCGCCTTGAAGGCCGCAAAGTCGACGCCATTTGCGTCGCGATCATAATAGGGAACTGAGTTGAGTTTCAGCCCGGCGGCGGACAGCAACGGAACATGGTTGGGCCAGGTCGGCTCGCCCAGCGTCAGGCTCGCGGCGCCTTGCGTGTTCAAGAGCTCGCCCGCAAGCCGCAGCGCGCCGCAGCCGCCGGGCGTTTGCACCGCAGCCGCGCGGCCGGAAGACAGAATATTGCTATCCTTGCCGAAAACCAGGTCGAGAATGGCTGGGCCAAAACCGGGCGCCCCGTCCGCCGGCGTATAAGCTTTTGTCTTCTGCGCGGCGGTCACGTTGGCCTCCGCCTGCACGACCGCCTTCATCACCGGCGTTGCGCCACGAAGATCGCGATAAACGCCGACGCCAAGATCGATCTTCTCCGAACGCGGGTCGTCCTGAAAGAGCTTGGTCAATCCCAGAATCGGGTCGGGTGGGAGGAGTTTAGTGTCTTGAAACATAGCGCTTTCGTATCAGCGAAACGGCGAGCGTCAAGCGGCGCGGCTGGCAGGTTCAGCAGCATCGAACTCTTCCAGCAGGATCTTCAGGCGCTTGTCGACTTCCGCGACAGACTTTTCCTTGACGGGTCCGAAACCGCGTATGTCCTGGGGCAGAGCGGCGATCTTTGTCGCTGTCCCGATATTGGCGGGCGTTAGCCTGGGCGCGAGTTCCGTCAATCGGCGTTTATAGTCTTCTATGAGCTGACGTTCCATACGGCGCTCCGTGCTGCGTCCGAAAGGATCGAACACCGTGCCGCGAAGAAATTTGAATTTTGCGAGGACGTTAAGGGCGCCCTGCATCCACGGACCGAATTCGGATTTCTTCGGACGGCCTTCCGGATCGAGTCCACGGTGAAACATCGGCGGCGCCATGTGGAACTTCAGGCGGTAATCGCCGGCGAACTGCTCCGCCAGTTTTTTCCGGAAAGACCCGTCTGTATAAAGGCGCGCCACTTCATATTCGTCTTTATAGGCCATCAGTTTGAAGAGATTACGCGCAGCCGCCTTTGCGAATTCGTCAGCGCCGGGAAGGGCGCCCGCCGCCTTTTCCATGTCTGCGACAAAATCACGATAGGATGTTGCATAGGCCACGTTCTGATAGGCGGTCAGGAAATCAGCGCGATAAGACACAATATTGTCCAGATTTTCTTCGATCTCCGGCGCGTCGCCGAGACCAGCGGCGCGATGCACGACGCCAGCCTCCACGGCCGCCGCGCGCCCGAGGGAGAAAGCGCGTTTGTTCTTCTCAACGGCGACCCCGTTAAGCTCGATAGCCTTTTCGATGGCCTGAAGGCTTAACGGCACGAGTCCTTTTTGCCAGGCAAAACCGAAAAGAAGCATATTGGAGAAAACAAAATCGCCCATCAGCCGTCCAGCGACGGTATTGGCGTCGAAACTATCTACATTCTCGTCGCTACAAGCGTCTCTAATCGTTTTCACACGCAGGTGAGACTGAAAGTCCATATTCCGATCACGAATGAAATCCGCAGTCGGGATGATATCCGTGTTGGCGATGGCGCGCGTATGGCCTTCGCGCATGACATAAAGCGCGCGCGGGTCTGTGCCGACCACGAGATCGCAGAGTATCGCCGCTTCCGCTTCGCCCCGATCGATGCGCACCTGATTGAGCGCGTCGGGCGTTTCCGCAAGTCGCACATAGCTGAGCACCGTGCCCCCTTTTTGAGCAAATCCCATGAAGTCGAGAACGCTCGCGCCCTTGCCTTCGAGATGCGCCGCCATGGTCGTGATTGCGCCGATGGTGACAACGCCGGTGCCGCCCACGCCGCCGATGAGGAGATCATAGACGCGGTCGATTTGCGGTCTCTGCGGGGCCGGCAAAGCGGCGAGCAGCGTTTCGAGTTCGTCGCTGAAAGCACGGGGCTCGGGTTTTTTAAGCTCGCCGCCCTCGACCGAAACAAAGCTCGGGCAGAAGCCTTTAACGCAGGAATAATCCTTGTTGCACGAGGATTGGTCGATCATCCGTTTGCGCCCGAGCTTCGTTTCTTTGGGAACAATGGAGAGACAGTTCGACTGTTTGGAGCAGTCGCCGCAGCCTTCGCAGACGAGATCGTTGATGAAGATGCGTTTCGCCGGATCCGGATAAGTTCCGCGCTTGCGGCGTCGGCGTTTTTCCGCCGCGCATGTCTGATCGTATATAAGCGCAGTGACACCGGGTATCTCGCGCAGTTCGCGCTGGATTTCGTCCAGCTCGTCGCGGTGTCGAACCACAAGGCCGGCAGGGTAAACGCCGTATCCTTCAGTGCGCTCTGGGTCATCGCTGGCAATAACGACCTTTTTTACGCCTTCGGCGAGAAGCTGCGCCGCGATTTGCGGAACAGTCAGCGTTCCGTCTACCGGCTGACCGCCGGTCATGGCGACGGCGTCGTTATAAAGAATCTTGTACGTGATGTTGGCGCCGGCGGCGATCGCTTGCCGGATCGCCATATAGCCGGAATGATAATAGGTGCCGTCGCCGAGATTTTGAAAGATGTGCTTTTCAGAAAGGAACATGGACTTGGCCGCCCAGTTGACGCCTTCGCCGCCCATCTGGATGAGATCCGTCGTTTTGCGGTCCATCCATGACGCCATGAAGTGGCAGCCGATCCCGGCAAGCGCGCGCGAGCCTTCCGGCACTTTTGTGGATGTGTTGTGTGGGCAGCCTGAACAAAAATAGGGCAGGCGCTTGGCGCCGCCTGGCGCAGGCGTTATTTGCGTCGCGCTTTCCAGAACCGTCAGTTCGCGCTCGAAATTAAGAGTAGGGAAAACTTTGCGAAGCCGCTCTGCGAGGATTGGCGTCAGCATGGAGGGCGATAATTCATCGACCCATGAAATCAGCCGCTCGCCATTTTCATCGTGCTTGCCAATGATGCGTTTCGGTTTTTCGACTGCGCGATCATAGATGTATTCTTTAAGCTGACTTTCTATGATGCCGCGCTTTTCTTCGATAACGAGCACTTCTTCCTTGCGGGCCATGAAACGTTCGGCGCCAGAAGTTTCGATAGGCCAGACAAGACCGACTTTATAAATGTCGAGACCGATTTCTCTCGCGCGGGCTTCGTCTATTCCGAGTTGGGCGAGCGCCTCCATGACATCGAGATGGGCCTTGCCAGTGGTGACGATGCCGAATTTGGCTCCCGTATCGTTGTAAATCACTTTATCGATGGGGTTGGCGCGGGCGAAGGCGCGCACAGCCTCTTTCTTATCCTGCATCCGGGTTTCGATTTGCATGCCTGGCAGGTCGGGCCAGCGGAAATTGAGGCCTCCTTCGGGCATGACGAAATCATCAGGCGTTTTGAATGCAGGCATGTCCGGCAATTCAACCGAGGCGGCGCTTTCAACAGCTTCGGAAACAGCCTTAAAGCCGATCCACATGCCGGAAAATCGCGATGCGGCGTATCCCCAAAGGCCAAATTCGATATATTCGCCAATGCTGGCTGGATTGATGGTCGGCATATACCAGGCCATGAAGGCGACATCGGATTGATGCGACATGCTCGATGACACGCAGCCGTGATCGTCGCCGGCCACGACAAGAACGCCGCCATGCGGTGACGATCCATATGCGTTGCCATGCTTCAAAGCATCGCCCGCGCGATCGACGCCGGGACCCTTGCCGTACCACATGGAAAAAACGCCATCGACTTCGCGCGTGTCTTCGACTTCCACCTGCTGGCTGCCCAGGACGGCGGTTGCTGCGAGATCCTCATTGATGGCTGGCAGAAACTTAACGTTGTGTTCTTTGAGAAATTTTTTAGCGCGCCAAAGAGCCTGATCGACTGCGCCGAGGGGAGAGCCGCGATAACCGCTGATGAACCCCGCGGTGTTGAGACCCGCTGCGCAATCGAGGCGCCGTTGCATCAAGAGGATTGCGACGAGCGCTTGTGTTCCGGTGAGGAATACGCGTCCTTTTACGCGTCGAAACCTGTCTTCGAGAACATAGTCGTCAAGCTGCGGATTATGTTCTTGAAGAGTTGTGAGCACAGCATTTTTTCCAGTGTTTCTTACGGTGAACACTATGCTGCGCAATTCGCGGCCATTCTTTTCAATCTCGTCATGAATACAGGGAATTTTGAAACAAATGTTGCTGAATTAACCATAATCATGAGTTTTTCGTATCACGGCTATGCGTTATGTTTCTCAGCATGTCTGCAAAGGCTTGGTGCGAGGATCCGGGATGGATGACACTGACAAAAAGATACTTTCGGTGTTGCAAGAACGCGGAAAATTGTCTGCGCAAGAACTGGCTGAAGCCGCCGGCGTTTCTTCATCAGCGACTTGTTGGCGGCGCTTAAAAAGCCTTGAGGAAGCCGGTTACATCAGTGGGTATCGCGCTGTCCTGGATCGCAAAAAGTTAGGTTACAATGTATGCGCGTTTGTACATTTATCCATAGAACGTCAGTACAAGAACATCATTGCAGAGATTGAACAGAAAATTATGGATCGGGCAGAAGTCCAGGAATGTTATGCGACGACAGGGGATTCAGATTTCACTCTTCGGGTTATTGCAAAGGACATACAGACTTACGATGCCTTTATGCAGAAATTTCTATTCGAGCTTCCGGGCGTCAGTCAGATTCGCTCCAGCATAGCGCTTCGTGAGCTCAAACAAACTACCAAGCTGCCGCTGTAGGTGTCATATTCTGATGCTAGAATAGTGCTGAAAGACAATAGTTATAATCTCTTGGTCCTGGGGACTCCTGGCTTGCTCTCTGACTGGGTGGGAACGCCAGAAGCGACGCGGAATATCTCTGTTACTTACGCCGCTTTAGGTGAGGTTCCTGAGGGATGCGGAGGCGGCGCATATAAATTGACGCCGTTTGATTCAAGGAATCAGGAACTAGTTAAACGCTTTTATGATCAGCTGAAGTTCCAGGAAGGCAATTTTGATTTTCTGCTGATTGCGATCGGATTTGAATCGTTTGATGTTGGAGTTGAAGAGTTATCTGATGAGATCTTGTCCTGGTGTTGTGTGAGAGAGATAAACAAGATGGCTTTTTCATTAAAGTTTGCGCCGATATGCATTCGAAATTTAAGATCAATAATTGTTTTACTTCCAGCGCATGCAGCCAATGCAATGGCGTCGTCGATGGTTGCCTGGGCGAGGGAGTTTTTCCGGGCAGCCAAGATAAATGCTGAATCAGTTACTCGTATAAATTGTTTGACGATTCAGGACTCTCGATTTGTCACTAGAGAAGAGACAAACTCGCGAAGGATTCGATCGCCAAATAAGTTTGCGATAACTTCGCTATTGGGCGTGTTGGATCAATGTGCTGAACAAGATGGAGAAGAGTTCGTTTTGGTAGATATATAATTTTTTGATACCCCTCGGGGAAATGATCGCCGCTACTATGGAGACCATCCTCGGGGCGCCTTTCCCAAACGCTCACTGACCGGTGTCCTCGATGATATTGTCTGGATCAGACTAACGAGCTTTTTGGCTTGGTCGCCGTTGTTCTAAAATATGAAGTCGTTGATATCGCAAGCGATTCTGAATTTGGTCTCAAAGACCACATTTCGGAAACTAGGGATATTGCACCAAATGCTTCGCGGCTGCGAATAGGCAAGTACAGATCAATGGCGACAGCCCCTACTATATGACGTCCCGGGGAATAGGTCGAAACCGAGAGGGGTGGCGCGGAATCGCTTGAAGTCGGTTTAAAAGACTTTCTGGTGCCGCAGCATGTTGGTAGCGCGCTAACTTAGAAAGCCACCGCTGCTTTCCAAAACCGGATTCGATCTGACTATTCCTTACTATCGGATTTCATTTGCCTGTTTCGGCAGAATAATTCCCTGTTAAGGAGAGCGGCGAATCCAATTCTAAGATATTGAATTTTCGCCTAAATTCGAGCGCCAATATGATCACGATCACCCCAAAGTAGTGAAAATTCCTTGTACATTCCCGTTTATCAAGGAATTCGGCGCGAGACGCGTTCGAACCTGTCCGCTTCCACCGCCAGTTTGACTGTGATCATCAGATGGCCGCCAGCCACACCGCGATCGGGCTCACCCTCGTTGTTATGATTTTGCGCGCCAGAGGCGCGCGGGTGCGGCCCCTTTTGTCCCGGCCTGTTTACACATCCGGCTCATCTCTCTTCCCTCGATGAATCCAGGACTCGAAATCAATGATGAACGGGCGCTTAACTTTGAGGTCGGCAGGGCGAAGTCGCGACCCCCTTCCGGGAAACATGATAGAAAAATTCTATCGAAATCCATTGTCCAATTGAATTGGTTGTGAGTGTTGCGTCGCTATATGGGTTTTGGCGGTGCAGCATTGGCCGCCGGTCGAGGAAAAGCGCGCTTGCGTCATATGCAGGCCTCGGGCGTGAGCCTGCGGGGTCTGGCGCCGGCGGCGTAACCTGAAAGGGCGACGATGAAAAAAATGATGCTTTTGCTGGCGACGGTTCTGGCGGCCTCAAGTTCGTCTGTGTACGCGTTCGATTCCTATGACGCGCCTCGCGTGAAGGCCGTGAATAGTCATCCCATATCGGCGCCGCAGCCCGCCCTGATGCTGACGCCCTCGGCCCTGGCGCCGGAAGTCATCCACCCTGTCCCTCCGGCGCCTGCATTCTCAACGCCGCTGATGCTGCAAGAAATAAAGCCTACTGAAGAAAGGCGCCCTTCTGAGCTCGCCGACATAGGGGCGCGTGAGGGTCTGGGCGCGCGCGGTCAAAAACAACTTCAGGCTTCATATGCGGCAGGCGATCCGGCGCAGATAGGAAATGCTTTCTTCGGAAAGTGGGAGAGCTTCGATCAGATCTCGACCACCAGGCATTTTCGGGCGCACCGGCATTCGCCGTGACGCCAGCGTGAAAACCAGACACTTCCAAACAAGTATCGTAGAGGGGACGCTCGTCTGACGAGCGAAGAAAGAAATGGAATGGGCGGGCGAAGGTCGAGCGATGACGCTCTCCAAGGTTGTGAGCCTTTTTGGAAAAATACTCGGACCGGAACGGGATTTTTTCATACTGACCATCATCTACGGCATTGGCATCAGCTTCTTGTCGCTGGCGACGCCGATTTCCGTTCAGATGCTGATCAATACGGTGGCGAATACAGGCCTCGCCACGCCGCTTGTCGTTCTGTCTTTGACGCTTTTCGCGCTGTTGCTGGTGTCGGGACTGTTAAACGCCCTGCGCGTTCATTTGATGGAGATTTTCGGACGGCGATTTTATGCTCGCCTGGTTTCGGAAATCGCGCTGCGGTCCCTTTATGCGCAAAACCCGTTTTTTGCAGATGACGGGCGAACCTCGCTGTTCAATCGGTATTTTGACATCCTCACGGTCCAGAAGAACATTCCGGTTCTCCTGATCGGCGGGTTTACGTTGATCTTGCAGGCGGGCGTCGGCTTTGCTCTCGTATCCTTTTATCATCCGCTTTTTCTCGCCTTCAACCTGATCCTCATTACATTCATTTGGGCCGTGTGGCGCGTATGGGGGAAGTCCGCGATCCGCGAGGCTTGCGAGCTGTCGCACCGAAAGCATATCGCCGCGGCTTGGCTTGAAGGGCTTGGCGCATCCAACGGTTATTACAAATCAGAGATGCATATCGCCTACGCCCTGGGGCGGACTGATGCGGTGACCGCCAGCTATGTAGACGCGCATCGTCGTCATTTTCGCCGTCATTTTGCTCAAACGGTCAGTTTTTTCGTTATCTATGCAGCGGCGAGCGCCAGCCTGCTCGGCCTTGGCGGGTGGCTGGTGATTCAAGGTCAGTTAAGCATCGGTCAGCTTGTTGCAGCGGAGCTTGTCTTGTCGGCGGCCTTTTTCGGCGTGTCGCAGCTCGGCGCTTACCTCAATTATTTTTACGATCTGTGCGCCGCTCTCGAAGAGTTGTCATTGTTTTACGAGGTGCGACAGGAAGAGCCGAAAGGCTCTCACATGCCCATGCGTCACGATTCAACGCTCGTTTTCGCCCAGGTGCAGGGCGATGCGCGCGGCGCGCCGGCGCTATTGGATTTCCGTCTCGAAAATGGCGCCGCGGTGATGGCTCGCGCGCAAAATCATGGCGTCCAACGTCTCGTTTGCAATCTTTTGAAACGTCACGTCATGGAAAAGGGCGGCTACATCACCCTCGGCGGACGCGATATCCGCGATACGGAAATACATGCGCTGCGTCAGGAAATTATCGTTCTTGACCGTCCGACGGTCATTGAATCGACGATCAGGGATTATCTGCGCCTCAGCGCCGGAGATGCTGAGCCGGAAAGCATCCTGGAAGCCTTGCGTGCGGTCGGGCTCGAGCAGCCCGTGGCCGAGCTCGAAGACGGACTGGATACGAAGATCGCGACTACGGGGTGGCCGCTGTCGATCACGGAGATCATGCAGCTCAAACTTGCCGCAGCCCTGCTGGCGCGGCCGCGGGTGCTTATTTTGAATCAGCTCTTCGATGTCGTTTGCGAGGAGCATCTCGTGACCGCGATCCGCGCGTTGCGTGACGATCCCCACACGACGCTGATCTATTTCAGCAATCGTTCTCGCGATTTGGGTTTTGACGAATTTCTCTATCTGGGACGCGACCGGCAGCGCTTTTACGATTCCGTTGCGGGATTGGCGGTTGCGACTGCGGAAGTCGCGCGCGCGCCTGCCACAGAAGAGGAGTGCGCGTAACCAATGCCGTTTCGCGAACGTCATATCCGCCATTTCAAAACCCTGGCTTCGATCCGGACGCCTCGACTGATTTCAGCCGTCGCCATTATGCTCTCTGCAGGCGTCGCTGCGGCGCTTGTTTTTCTCGTGTTCACCCCCTGGGTGCAGACGAGCGCAGGCGCAGGCGTCGTAACCGCCCTGAATCCCAATGATCGGTTGCAGGAGATTAACGCGCTCGTTTCCGGCCGCATAGTGGAATGGCATGTGCGCGAAGGGAGCGCCGTCAAAAGCGGAGATCCGATCGTCAGGATCGTCGACAATGATCCGTTGCTGATTGAGCGGCTGGAAGCGGAGCGGGCGCAGGTGATCGCCAAGATCGACGCGGCAAAGGTCGCGCAGAAAACGGCCAGCCTCGATTACGACCGGATGAAAACGCTTTTCGAAAAAGGTCTCTCTTCGCGGCGCGAATTTGAACAAGCGCAGATTCGCGTTGAATCCTTGCGCACCCAGGTGGCCGATGCGGAAGCCCAGCTTAACCGGATTGATGTCAACATTTCCCGGCAATCAATGCAGATTGTTCGCGCCCCGCGCGATGGCGTCATCATACGCATGCAGGCCGGCGACACAGCGACCTTTGTCAATGCCGGCGATGTCATCGCCACTTTTGTTCCTGAAAATGTGGAACGGGCTGTCGAGCTCTTCATAGACGGCCGCGATGTTGCGCTTGTGAGGCCAGGGTCCAAGGTCCGCCTTCAATTCGAAGGCTGGCCGGTCGTTCAGTTCAGCGGATGGCCCTCTGTTGCGGTCGGCACATTCGGCGGCGTTGTCGCCGCCATCGATCCTTCGGCTGACGCCAGCGGCCGGTTTCGTGTTCTCATCATAGAAGATGAAACGGATCCCAACCCATGGCCGGATGAGCGTTACATTCGCTTCGGCGCCGGCGCGCGGGGCTGGGTGCTGCTGGAACGGGTGTCTGTCGGTTACGAACTCTGGCGCCAGTTGAATAACTTCCCGCCCAAATTTCCCGCAGACGCCAATATGGGAGCATCTTTATGAGGTTTGGGCGCGTTATAGTTATGCTGTTGGCCCTCATTGCGTCATCGTTTCACCCAGCGCTGGGTCAGGCGCCGGAGACCACGGCGCTTGAAGTCGATGACGTGCTTGCCAGCGCGGCAAAGAACTACCCTTCTATTCTCGAGGGCCTCGCGCGACGGAAAGCGGCGGCTGGGGCTGTCATTGAAGCGCAAGGGGCGTTTGATCTCGTATTTTCCGCCGAGTCCGTGGACCGCGTATCGGGATTTTATTCAGGACAGGCGCTGGATGCCGAAATTCGGCGCAATCTGCGGCCGCTGGGCGCCAGCCTTTACAGCGGTTATCGTCTGTCCGGCGGTGACTTCCCGATTTATGAACGCGATTTTGAAACCGCCGATGCGGGGGAGGCGCGGCTGGGCGTTGTTTTCTCCCTGCTGCGCGATCGCTCGATCGATGAGCGGCGCTTTTCAGAGTTCGACGCCAGGCTGGCGCTGCAGCAGGCGGAACTCGATGTTCTGTTAACAAAAATCGGCGTGCAGCGGCAGGCGGCCGTCGCCTATTGGCGCTGGGTTGCCGCAGGGTATCAGTTGCGGGTCTATGAACGCCTGCTTTCCATCGCCAAAGAGCGTGAAACCGGGCTGGAAGAACAGGTGCGCCGCGGCGCGCAGGCGGCTATCTTTCTGACGGAAAACCGGCAGAACATCATTCGCCGCCAGCGTCTGGCGGCCGAAGCGCAGCGGGACTATGAAGCGGCTGCGAACGAGCTGTCCTTGTTTTATCGAAGTCCGGACGGAACGCCGCTAATCCCATCCGACAACGGCCTTCCCAATTCGTTCCCCGCGGGCGTGGAAAGCGAGACAATCATGTCGCCATCGGCGGCGATCGCGGAAGCCATACGGCATCGGCCGGAACTTGCGCTTTTGTCTGCGGCTCTCGAAAGGCTTGAGGTCGAAACCGATCTGCGCCGCAACCAGCTTCTGCCCCGGCTTGATCTGAAGGCGGAAGTCTCCAAGGATTTTGATGCGGCGGGCATCGACGATACCCCGTCCGGCATGACCGAGGCATATGTGGGCTTGCGTTTTTCCCTGCCCCTGCAACGGCGCGAAGCACGCGGACGTCTCGCGGCGGCGGAAGCAAAACGCGAAGCGACGCTGCAACAAAGGAAACTGGCGGCGGAACGCGTCGAAATAGAAATTCGAAATATCCTGATTGAGCTGAAAACCGCGACTGAGCTCGTCGGCATGGCAAGGGATGAAGTCGAGCAGGCGGAAACCATGCGCCGCGCCGAGCAGGAGCGTTTCGCCAATGGGGCCAGCGATTTTTTCCTTCTGAACCTGCGCGAGGAAGCGGCGGCGGATGCGCAGATCGGGATGCTTCGCGCCATTGCGCGGGCGCGCATTGCCCGTGTGAACTTCGACGCCGCCACTGTTAATCTGCAGCGGTTCGGCTTGTCGGACGTTCTGGTTGAAGGCTGACTTTAATGTTGGCGCGCGACTTCGAAGATCAGCATTAAAAGGGTTGGAACAAAAACCGAACATGCGAAGGAATGCTGTCCCGAACTTTCCTCCTTGCATCAAGCAAGGCCACGCCTGTGGGCCTTCATAAAAGCTGGTTTTGGTTCGGATATGGTCTTCGGGGCCGCCGCGCATTGCGCTGACGGCCAAGCCAGCTCACTCGCTCAGTTGTCGGAGTATCCCTCTCCGGGCTTGGGCTCGCTATGTGCGGCGCAACATTGCTCAATCTTTCGGCAAGGTATTTTTGTTAAACTTTTTGAAGCCTTTGTGTTAAAACTGTCATCAAAAGCCGGGAGGAAATAACCGTGGACACCACGACCGCGCAGGAACTGCGACGGCCCGCCTCTTTGGGCGCATCCGAGGAGCATGTTCTCGATCGCGATGCCGACAATTTGACCGGCAAGCCTGAACGGGACGCTGCTCCTGCTGTTGATCGCAAGTACGAAAAGCTGCCGCGCGGTCTGCGCATTGCGCTTGCGATTGCGTTGGGTGTTCTGTCCTGGGCGCTTATCTTCGCAGTTGCGCGCTGGGTCTTGCTTTAACCATCCCGAGGGGGATGATTTGGCGGCGAGGCTTTTATTTAGCGCCCGTGCGTTCGAGCACGACCTTTGCCGTCCGGAACAATATATCCATATCAATCATTACAGAATGTCCGAGCGCATAAGTCGCATCGAGATCGACGCGTTGATTATATGACGTATCGCTGCGTCCGCTCACTTGCCATGCGCCGGTAATGCCGGGCCGGCAGGCGAGATAATGCGTGAACTTTTCGCCGTAATAACCGGCCTCGTCGCGCGTGATTGGGCGCGGTCCCACAAGGCTCATCTCGCCTTTAAGGACATTGATGAACTGCGGAAGCTCATCAAGGCTGGTGACCCGCAAGATTTTTCCAAGACGCGTGATGCGCGGATCATTATCAAGCTTGCGTTCGCGCCGCCATTGCGCCCGCGCGTCAGGATTCGCAGCGAGATATTCTTCAAGTTTCGCTTCGGCGTCGACAATCATCGACCGGAATTTCAGACACCCGAAGCTTTTGCCGCCAAAGCCGATACGCTTATGCGCGAAGAAAACGGGCCCGCCTTCAAGCGAAAGCAGGGCTGAAATCACGAGCATAAGCGGGGCAAAAAACAGGAGCGCCCCGGCAGCGCCCATAATGTCGAAAGCGCGCTTCAAAGCGCCGCCCACAGGCATGGAAGCGACCGGCGGATTGGCTGCGTCGCGCGCGTCAGACTCTGGTTTGGGAGATTGGCGCAGGGCGACGACATTTGCTCCCGGGGTCGTTTGATAAAACGAAATCGGGTCGAGATCGGACTTAGAACGCGACTCAAACGCCATGACAGCCCCCGTCGTTCCTGACGATTTAACCTTATGGGCAGTCATCGTGCGCTGCAACATTTTTTTATTGCAAAGCAGCAAAGATGCTCGTGGCTTGAAAAAAAGACGAGTGCAGGCGCCGATTTTCCTCAGCCGCTTTCGCTGTTCTCCAGTCGCGAAAGATAGCCCGTCCCGTCCATGAGCAGGTCTTTGGGCGGCCCTTGCTCGATGACGGCGCCATCCTGCAAGATCACGATATTATCGGCCAAGGCGATGATGCGTCGGCGATGAGCGATCATGACAATGGTCAGTTCCTGTTTCAGCGCCTTCAGCGATGTGGCGATGGCGGTTTCATGCTCCCAGTCGAGAGCGCTTGTCGCTTCATCAAGAATCAAAAGCGCAGGCTTGCGCAAAAGCGCACGCGCCAGGACAAGGCGCTGGCGTTCGCCGCCGGAAAGCAACTGGCCTTGGTTTCCGACGATTGTATCGAGACCCGCCGGCAAAGTCCGGACGAGTTTTTCCGCATGCGCGGCGCGCAGGGCCGTCCACAAGGCCGCTTCATCGGCCTCCTGATCGGCGAGCATAAGGTTTTCGCGTATGGTGGCGTGAAAAAGAAAAGGATCCTGCGGCACATAGCCGATAGACCGCCGCCAGGCGCCGATCGTGCGCTCATCCAGAAGCGCGCCGTCAATTTTGATCGTCCCTTGTTGCTGCGCGATCATGCCCATCAACAGATCCGCAAGGGTGCTCTTGCCGCTGCCTGTGGCGCCGGCGAACACGGTGATTTTATTCGCGGGGATATCAACGCTTGCTCCCCGGATTGCCTGTTTTCCGCCGTCATATTGGAAGCTGACGTTCTCCAGCCTGATTTCCTTTTTCAGGCTTAGGGATCCCGGCTGTGACCCGGATATGACTTCCTGCTCATTCTCAGCATCGCGCATATGAGAAAGCACGTTTTGCAGCGCGCTCATATTGCTGTTCAGCGTTTGCGCATGAGCCTGAAGTTGCACAACTTTCGGAGCGAAGCGGAAATAAAGAACAAGGATCGCCAGCGTTCCGGCGGCGGTCATGTCAAAGGCGGTGAGCGCAAGATAAACGATGGCGCAGAGCGCAAGCGCGGATGCGGCCTGAACAATGAAATTGACCCGGGAGGAAAGGCGCTGAAACGAAATGATCGTTTCGCGCAATCCAGTCATCGATTGTTCAAGCGTTTTTGAAAATCGCTCTTCGGCTGAATAGGCTTTGGTGATTTTCATATTGTCGAGAAAGTCGGAAATGATTCGCGACTGCTCGCGCCGCCCCGACGTATAGGTCTCGCCGTGCTGGCTTGCTCGCCGGCGGAGGGGGCGCAGGGCCAGGATCAACAGCGTTCCGATGACTGCGGCGGCGAGGGTGAGCCGCCATGAAATCAGCAAAGAGAGGGAAAGGTAAATGAGGATAAGGATGGATGACTTGATCAGCTCCATGATCACGGTCACCGTCGCCTGGATGCGGTCGATGTCGGCGGTCATTGCGTGATAGAGATCGGCGTTGCGTAGGCCGGACAAGTACGACCATTTTGCATGGATGATGCTGTCGAAAAGACGCATGCGAATATTTTTCACATAATCCTGCACAAGCCGGGCGCTGGTCAGCGCCGAGATATGCACCAGAGCTGCGCGGATGACGATAATGGCGAGAAAAGCCAGGAGAAAGACGCCGAGACCGATTGAAAAAGATTCTCCGCCTGACAAGCCGGCGGGCGGCGAAAGGTCGATTGTCTCATCCGCCGTATTGATAAGACCGATAAACGGAATGAGCAGCGCAATCGAGAAGCCCTCGCTCGCGCCTGTCAGCAGCAACAAAAAGGCTGCGAGCCAAAATGTGCTCTTTTGATCGACAATGAGATTCGCCAGGAGATCTCGGATGTCGTGACGCTTTCTGTCACTGGATCTGGGAGAGGCGGCGTTCTGTTTCACTCAGGCCGCTCCGGTCAAAAGCGGTTCGATCTGATGAAGGGCGGCGAGGCTTGACGGGGTTTTCAGCCTGTGGACGCCGACTAGGCTTGCGAGCCGCGTCACCTGAGTGAAGTGCGCCGCGCCGCGCCCGGCGGCCATGGGCGCGTTGCCAAATTTCAGCATATAAGAATGCTGCATGAGCGTGTTCATCGCCGGATTGAAATCGAGCGCTTCGAGCCCTGCGCCGTCGGCTCTTTCGAGTTCATAAATCGCCTTGATCGGCATGCATTGCAGCGGCTGCTTCTGCCTGATGCGCAACCGCTCCTTTGGATAGGGATAGCCCCCATTAGAGAGCAGCTCAGCTTCCTCCGGCTGAAAGCGCCCCGCAATGTCCGGTGCAATTTTCATCGCCGAGTAACCGGGGAGGGCGAGAGGATTTGAAGGATCGCTCAGATCGATGACGACAAGATCGTCGGTGAAAAGCTGATGGCCGCGCTTCACCAGACAGGCGGCCGTGGTCGATTTGCCGGCGCCGCGATGCCCGACAAAGACATTCAGTTTTCCGTCGATGACGAGGCCGCTGCCGTGAAGAACCAGATACCCCCTGTAATGCAGCATGGTCGCCATGACCGGCCCGAAGACCGGCAGGCCCAGCATCGCCTCCGCCGCGCCGGGATAAAGGGCGATTGCGAGGCGCGTCTTATCGGTGATTTCCGCTTGTGCGACGTCCGGAAAATCGAAGAACTGCCGGTCCGGTAGAAACTGCGCCATCTGAGTTTTTTCGGGCGGCCGCAGCAACGCCTTGTTGCGAATGATCAAAAGATCGGGATCGGCCGCCTGCGTCTCATCCATTTCCTGAAACTGAAAATCGGAATGGATGTGCTGCCCGAAACATTCATAGGCGAAAGGCGGCGTTTTGGCGTCAGTGGACATAAGCCGGCGCCTCGCGGTTTTTTTGCAGCCAGGCCCCGAGAATGACCGCCCGCCAGAGCGCGAACAATGCGACGCCTTCCTGCAAGTCCTCGCCGCTGCGGAAGGTTTCGAATGTTTTCTGAAGCTTGGCGACATCGAAATAAGGCGCGAGGTCGTCCGCCTGATCGTAAACCGCATGGGCGATGACGTTCTCGCCCCCGCCATTGCGCATGCTGCGCGCCAGATAGCCCTTGAAATTGTATTTGGTTTTGCGTTGGGCAACCTCAGTCGGCAACAAGCCGTTCATGGACCGGCGCAGGATCGACCGTCCAAGTCCGTTTTTCCATTTTTCCGAGCCGGGCAGGGAAACAGAGAATTCCGCCAGCTCGGCGTCCCAGAACGGATAGCGGATTTCAACGCCGGCCCCCGCATATTGGTGATGCAACGCTTCTCGGCCATAGGCTTGCAAGGGGTCCGTCAGGATCAAAAGATGTTCGCGCTGTGACCGCGGCAGGGCGCGCAAGTCATCGGTAGGGTGGGGGCGGGCAAAGCGCGCGAAGAGGCGCTGATCTTCTTCATATCTGGCGCGCACATGGCGCGGCCAGAATTCGGCGCCGAGGGGCCAGCCGAGAGCATTTTGTTTGCAAAGACGGAGCGCAGCAGCCTGTCGGACGCGCCAGACCGTCTTCGCCGCAGGGCCGAGCGTCATCATCAGCCAAAGATAATAGACGAGCTTGTTCGATGGATTGCGGCTAATGGATTCCATATCGAGCTCGCGCCAGAGTTCGCCCCAGCGACCTTTCTCCGCAAGTTCGAAAAGATAGGTGGCGCCGTGATAAACGACTTCATCGCCGCCATGGCCATGCAGCAGAACATTGACATTTGTCCGGTCACGCAGCTCTTCGACCGGATGCATCGCAATCGCTGCATTCGGCATCCATAAGGGCTGACTGTGGTCGCTTACGAGGCGGTCGAGCTTTTCAAAAGCGGCGACCTCGCTTGAATCAACCACAAGTTTCCGGGATGAAGCCGGCAGCGTGCGCCAAACGGCGTCCATATAGTCGCGCTCGTCAGGGCCGTTTTTGCCATCGAAAATGCTGGACAGCGCGACGGGAGGCCGGGCGCCGCCACTGGCGAGGCGCTTGTGCAACAAGCAAGTGATGGAGGATGAATCGAGTCCGCCGCTTAAAGATGAAGCGATCTGGCTGGCCCCACGCATGCGTCGTTGAACGGCCTTTGTAAAGCGCGCCAGAAATTCTTCGCCACAATCTCCGGATATTTCTTTGGGCGCCAGCCGCCAATAGGTTTTCGTTTCCACGCAGCCATTCTTGAAAACGAGCAGGCTCGCAGGATGAAGACGCTTTATTCCGTCATATAATGTTCGGTCTTCGTCATATGCGATCGCGCTTGCGGCGTAATCTTCGAGGATTTCGTGGCGCAGCCCGGCGCGCAATTGCGGCGCCGCTCGAAGCAGGGCTTCCATCCGGGAGCCGAAGAGAAGCGTCCCTTCATGCAATGCGTAGTAAAGCGGGCCGAAGCCGATGGCGTCCCGGGCGGCCAATAATTGTTTTTGTCCGGCGTCCCACATGGCGAAGGTGAAATTGCCTTTGATGTTTTCGACGACATCAAGGCCCCAGCGATCATAGGCCGTGAGGAGCAAGGCCGCATCCTCAAGCTGGCCCGCAACGCCCAGCGCGTCTGCAAGCTCGGCGACGTCGTCGAGCCGGCCCTCAATGACAGCCGCATTGCCTTTATTGTCATGATAGAGCCCGTCAAGGCCGGCATAGCCGGCGGCGCTCAGCAAGGCGCCGCCCTCAAAGTGATGCGAGGACGGGTTTACGCCTGAGGATTGGATCGCCGAGAGAGACTGACGCGCGGCCTTGCGTATCTTCTCTTCATGCCATGCCTCGCCGGGCCCTGCGCAAATCCCCGCGAGCGCCCCCATGTCACGAGCTTCTCATCAGCGGCGCATAACGGCCAAGCTGGCGTTCTTCATCGCCGATGACGACAAGGTCTCCGCTTTTCAGCCAGGCATGCGCTTTCAGCGGTTCATTGATCTCTTTGGCGACGCCGATGCAGATCGACGATGCGAAAGATTTTCTGTCGAGAAGGAATTTTCCCGCCATGGCCCGCACCAGACAGGTCGCGCCGGGCGTGTAGCGGCTTGCCCGGTTGGCGGCGAGAGCGGCGCGACGCGCAAAAGCAGGCGGCGCCGGCTGTAAATTCTCGACATCATCGCGCAAAAGCCGCTTCGATAGGCGGTATCCGAAAAGAGAAAGTGTGAAGCGGAATAAAATCAAACTGAGCCAGGCAAGCACAAAAAGGCGCGCGGACCGAAATTCCGCGCCGACGGATGAGCTATCAGGCTGGTTCATTGGATTGAGCGATGAGGCCGGCATTTTCCAGTTGGCTTAGCAGGGCCGATAGATCCGCTTCCGCTCGGCTCGCCTCTACATCATATGTCTCTGCAAGACCGGCGATGATGACATCGCTTGTCTGACCGTCGCATAAGCCGCGCCAGATATATTCGCCGACTGAATTCAGCGTGTAGTAACGATTAGTTTGCGTGTTTAATATCGCGACGCCTTCCGGCACTGGGGCTGCAACGACGCGATCTGGCACAACATACATGGTGCGGCTCCGCTCATACAAACGCTGCGGAAGGCGCTGATCCGCTGGACGGCTTCTTAGGAAAACGCTCCGGTGGGAACAGGATCGCCCAACACGATGGAATCGATAAATTCCTGGTCGACAATCGTCCCGCCCTGAATGGCGAGCGTTACTTCTTCGAATGAGCCGGCTTCTTCAAGCGCAGGCGTCTCGTAGACTTTCTTTTGCATGGCCCCCTCCGTAGAGAATCGTACCGTTCTGAAAGTGCAAAATTACTAATAACTGTTAATCTTAGGCGCGCGCCGTCCAGTACTGTCAATATCTTTTTCGCTACCGCAACAAAAATCTTGCTGCGCTGCCGCATTAGTTGCGCCTTCGCGCTATATTGTAGTCCTTCCGTGGAGTTTTTCGCGCGCATCGAACAGGGCTTCCCGGGCGAGATAATCGGGGGCCGCGCTCATTAAATAATGGCTGAGCGTTTTCAGTGTTGCGCCAAAAGGAAGTGTCTCGATCTCCCGGCTGCCGCCGCGGGTCAGCGTCTTATCGGCCATCCAGGCGGCGAGGCGGATATTGGTTTTTTCAAACATAAGCGTGTCTGACGGCAAGGAAAGGCCAAACAACTTGCTGCACAAGAGCAGGGCTTGCGCTATGGCCGCACGGGCATAGGGATCGGGCGTAGTCTCCAATAGCGCCGCCAGCTCCGCCTCGGATTTTTTGCGGGCCAGAAAATAAACATCGGCGAGCCATTTCAATCTCGAAAAAGCATGCTGGCTGCCATGACAACAGATATAGGCGAAATTCACGTCTGGTTCGAGCATGGTGCAACAGAGATTGCCCAGCAGATCAGCTTTTCTCGTTCTCAAGGGCGCGGGGAGAATGGCCGGGTTATCGAACAGGCGCCAATGGAGTTCGACAATCGACCCTGATTTTTGATTTCTATAGGCGGCGTCCTTGCGCCGCCGGCGCCACAAAGCCCATTTTTGATCATTTGCGTCTTCTGCGGGCTCAAAGCGGGAGTAATTCCGCTCACGGAGCAGTCGGTCCGCAAGCAGGATTTCGTCAGGCCTCAACAAGATATCCGTGTCATAATTGTTGCGCCATCCGATCCTGCCGAAGGCGTCATGGGATAGCGTCAGGCCTTTCAGCAATATTGGCGCAAGTCCGTTATCCTCGAAAAGATCGATCAGGGCGCGCGCTTCAACAAGCGCCGCCATTTCCTGCGCCAGCGATTGACGCTGCGCCTCGGCCAGGGCCGGGATGATTTCTTTCGGCAAGGGCGAGCGTTTGTGTTCTCCGGCAGGTGACAGGAGGAGGTTGGCTACAAGTCCCGTAATCCGGTGGCGCCGAAGGAGCTGGAAAAATTCATTCCAGTCAACCTCTGGCCAGTCAATATCCGGATTGTCAGAGATGCCGGGTTGTGAAGAGGAGAGAACGCCTAATATCAAGCGAAATTCCGGGGAATATCTTTTCTTCCGCTCTCTCATGACGAAGTACTGCATACTGCCTGATGCGCATGATCTCCACTTTGAGAAAGTGAAAATGTCATCACTACGGGACGGTGATCGGAGCCGTTTGCCGCAGCCGTATGCGGCGCGCCTGCGCGTATGCCCCGGCTTACAAAAATATGATCGAGCGGCAAGAGCGGAGGGACAATCCGGTCCGCTGGCCAGGTGAAAAGGCTGCGCGTTACGCGGGTAAGGCCCAGCTTGCGATCGAATGCGCGAAATCTGAAAGACCAAGGCGTCGAGTTGAAGTCGCCGGCAACAATTATGTTGCGGTCGTTGCTCGCCGCCACATGCCGGAGGAGATCTTTCAGGTCGCGATTTTGTGCAAAAGGCGGCCAGGGTCGCGATAGGTGTGCGCCGATAATGGTAAGCTCCTGGCCGTCGAGGCAAAAAACCGTTTCGATCGCAGAGAGAGATTTGCGGTTTTGCGGATCCCAACTGGCTAGCCCCCTGATTTTCGCCGGCGCTCGCGCAGAGATCACCACCGTTGAACAGCGCCGCTTGTTTTCGAGACAATTGGCGGCGTGGGGATAAGCCCGGTCTACCGCGCGAATAACAGATGCATCGGCCTCAAGCAGAACGGCGAAATCGAATGCGTTGTTTGTCAGCCAGTCGATAACGGCGTCAGGCGTGTGGTTTTTCTGCTTCATGTTAAAGACCGCAAAGCGATAATTTCGGCCATGGCGATCGGGCGGGGAAGGGGCGGCGGCCGCTATCTCGGGAAGCACCATCCGGCCAGCCACGCCGATCACCAGGCAGGCAATAGCCAGCGGCGCCCAGAGACTGTTTCTGTAGCGGATGGCGAAGCCAAGTTGCATTGCAACAAAAATCGCCGAAACCATAAGGAGTTGAGGCAGGAGATGGTTTAACAGATCGGCCGGCGGGAGCCATTGTCCAGCTTGGGAGAGCAGCAACAAGAAGGCGCAAGCCGAGCTGATCCAACTGACAACCTCTTGAAAAGGTTTCAGGAAAATTCGCGGCGGCAAAGCGCTTCTGCGTATGATCGGCGTCATCGTGACCTGACGTCTGGCAAATCGCCCCTTGTTCGCTGCAACGCGGCATTGCCATTGTGCAGCGCACCAATTTTCGCTATCATAAGCTTGGAGCTGCGGATTTTACAACTGCTTGCAAATCCGCCCGGGACGCGTCGCGCCGATGACGGCTTTGAGCTGTTCATCAAGGCAGTGAGGGAGACAGGCGTTTGGCAGCGGTGAGCGGAGTAACTCGACATCGCAATTTCGCAAACGCCGCCGCCGGCGTGATCGCGGCCATCTCCGGCAAAGCGGCGGCGGCGCAGGATATTTTCATCGCCTCGCCGCCAGACGTCGCCGGAAAGCGGCCTCAGCCGGCATATGATGCAAAAGGCTTCGACTTTCACGGTGTAAAACTGTTGCCGCGTATCGACAGCGGCGTGCGTCTCGACAGCAATGTCTTGAGTTCCGGCGTCGACGCTCAGTCGGACGGCGTCGCCTTCCTTTCCGCCAATGCAGATATTCGTTATGTGCGTCCGCGCCATGCCGTTCAGTTGTCGCTCAGTGCGGACGCCAATCGTTATTTCGATATTACGCAGCAGAACCGAAACAACTACGCTGCGTCGCTGAGCGCGCTGGGTCTGATCGGACCGTCCACGACTTATGCGGCGCGGGCGGCGTTTCGCGATCAGGAAGCAGCGCGCGGCACAGTTGAAAATGACCTGGGTTTCGGTGCGCCGCTGGAACGCAAGACTGCTGACTTTGCAGTAGGATTCAGTCATGACTTCGGCGGTTTCGGCCTGCGCAATGAAGCTACCTTTTCAAAGGTCGATTATAGCGATATCGAAACGGCGCAAGGCGATATTGATCAGGATTTCCGGGACCGGAACACTGTCTCGAATTCGACAACGGCCAGCATCGACGCAAGCGAACGCCTCTCTTTTCTCGTCAATGGAACCATCTCGAAAAATGATTTCACAAATGAAGAGGCTGGCGTCAGCCGTGACTCGCAATCGGTTTCTGCGGGCGCCGGATTTGCCTACAATCTGACGGAACTCATCAGCAGTAGTGTGATTGTCGGTTATCGCAAGACAACCTTCGACGATGACAGCTTTTCCGATTTTGACGGGGTCAGTATTGCAGCGTCTGTGGACTGGCATCCCACGCCGTTAATTAGTGTCTCTATCAATAGCGGGCAGGAAATTCTGACGAGCGCGTTCTCACAAGTGGACGCTATTACGGTTACTCGGTCTTCGGCGACGGTCGATTATGAGTTGCTGCGTAACTTCATCGTCACCGGCATGATGAGTTATGCGCGTGAGAATTTTGAAAATCTCAATGCGACCGCAGAGCGATATGAAGCGCAGATCGGCGGCGACTACAAGCTGAACCGCCATTTGGCCCTCGGGGTGCGTGCGTCTTACGCCGATCGCTCGCTCTCGCCGACCGCTGCGCCGGGACAGAACTTCGAACGCTACACGCTCGCCTTCAAGCTGTCGGTGATGGCCTGAAATGAACGGTGTGACGGCGGGTCAAAACAGGAAGATCGGAAAGCCGAATGAGCTTGCCTGAGATCATCACCCCGAAAGAAGCGCAATTCTGGCGCCCGGAAGAAGGCGCGCGCCAGAAATCGGCTTTTGACTCGACACGCGGCGGCGACCGCATCGATCTCGATATGCTGAAGAGTCTCTTTCTGCGCCGGCTGGGTCTTGCGGTCGTAATCTTTCTTGCGATTTTTACATTGAGCGTGATCAAGACATTTACGACGCCAAAACAATACACGGCGTCGGCGGAGGTGGTCCTCAATACACGCGGGGAGGCCACGCCCGATGTGCTTGAGGAGGGGTCGGAAATCCTGCGCGGGGAGGCGGAGCTAAGCACAGAGCTGCGCATTCTTTATTCCCGCGAACTCGCGCTCACCATCGTAGATCAGCTCGATCTTGTTCACGACCCTGAGTTCAGCCCGCTATTGATGTCTGCGGACGCCAAGCCGTCATTGCTCGCCAGGCTGTTCGGCGCTGCTCCGGCGGAGCCGCGGCTCGCGCCGACGGAAGAGGCGTTAGAGGCTTCGCGACCCTTGGTTGCAGACTATTTGCGCAGCGGCTTGCGGGCCTCGCGCATCGGCAACACCTACTCTCTCCAAATTACCTATATCCACAGCAACCCCTATCGCGCCGCCCAGATGGCCGACGCTTATGCCGGCGCTTATGTCCACGACCAGTTGAGCCGCAAGCAACAATCAAGCCGTGGAAATGCCGACTTCCTCAACCGCAAGATCGAAGAGCTGCGCCAGCAGGCGCAAAGCGATCAGGAAAAGGTGCAGGAATTTCGCATCGCCAACAATATGCTCAGCACGACCGGCGCAACCCTTACCGAACAGGATATTTCTGCGCTCAATCAACAGCTCGCGCAGGCCAAGGCCGTGGCGGCGGAAGATGTTGCGCGGCTGACGACTGCACGCCAGCGTCTTGAGGTGGGGTCGGCTGGGGATGATGTGAGCGATGTTCTTGCCTCCGGCGTCGTTCAATCGCTGCGCGCGCAACGGGCGAATATCAGCATGCGTGTTGCAGATTTGAGCGGGCGGTATGGGCCAGATCACCCGGAGCTGAAAAAAGGCGAAGCGGAGCTGCGCGATATCGACGAGCAGATCCAGACCGAAATCAACCGCGTGATTTCAGGACTTGAGGGAAAATATAATGTCTCCCGCCAGCGGGTCGCCTCCCTGACGGCGAGCCTGAACCAGCTCAAACAGGAGCTCGCCAAGAACAACACCGCTTCGGTCGAGCTTGGTGATCTTGAGCGGCGCGCCCGCGCTTCGCAGGCGCTGTATGAAAGTTTCCTCAATAGCTATAAGGAAATCGTGGCGCGCGAAGGCGTCGAAAAGCCTGACGCGCGCATCATCACCGCCGCCCGCGTGCCCAGTGCGCCCAGCAAGCCGAATATTCCCCTGAATCTTGTTTTCGGCATTATCCTGGGCGGCACGGTCGCCGCCGTCGCCGCTTTCATCATGGAGATGACATATGGCGGCTTCACTTCGACAACGGAAGTCGAGCAAAAGCTGGGCGCGCCGGCGGTGGGCGCCGTGCCGCTCAATCATACGGTGTCGCCTCACGACAAGAGCGTATTGTCGACGGTCATCAACCATCCGCATTCGCCATTATCGGAATCCCTTTCGAGTTTGATGACCTCTATTCAGTTTCGATTGGGCCATCCCGGGCCGCATGTGATATATGTCACCTCGGCCGTGCCTGACGAAGGCAAGACAACCTTGACGGCCGCCTTGGGGATCGCCGCCGCGCGCGCCGGCGAGAAAACAATCATTGTCGATTGTGACCGCATGAAGCGGGACCTGTCACGCCTGAACGGCAAGGCGGTGGAGTTCGGCGTTTCCGATGTGCTTCAGGGCGACGCCTCGCTTGATGATGCAATCGTCACAACACGGCCGGATCGTCCGGATATCTTGAAGAATTGCGATTCCAGTCGCGACAATGAACAGTTCGCTGACGATGAGCGATTTGCGGGTTTCATCGACGAGTTGAAGCGCCGTTATGAAATCATCATTCTCGATGGCGCGCCGGTCATGCCGTTTGCGGAGGCCCGCAAGATTGCGGCGCATGCCGATTTCGTTCTCTTCGCGGTGCATTGGCGGAAAACTCGGGTGAACACGGTGCGCCAGGCGATCAGGACATTGCCGGACCACACACTGGACGCGGTGGGCGTCGCGCTTACGCGGGTCAATGCGAAGCTGCAAAGCCGGTTCGGCGTCGAAGACACGCTTTCCTACAGCAACAAATATATAGGGCATTACTTCGCCTGAACGATAAAGGCAGGCAAGGCTGGATTATCAGCGATGAGGGTTGCAATCATACATTATTGGCTCGTCGCGATGCGCGGCGGCGAGCGCGTGCTTGAACGTCTCCTCGACCTATATCCGCAAGCGGATATATTTACGCATGTTTATGATCCGGCTGCGGTTTCGCAGAAAATTCGCAACCGGAATGTAAAGACGACCTTTATTCAAAAGCTTCCGCAAGCAAAAAAGCACTATCAGAAATATCTGCCGCTGATGCCCATGGCGCTCGAAGGGCTTGATTTGCGCGGCTATGATCTCGTCATCAGCAGCGAGTCCGGTCCCGCCAAGGGCGTGATATCGCCGCCATCGGCTGCGCATGTCTGTTACTGTCATTCTCCCATGCGCTATTTATGGGACCACTATCATGACTATCGCTCGCAGGCTGGCGCTGTCGCCCGTGCAGCCATGCCGCTGATGTTTCATTACATGCGCGGCTGGGACGCCACCTCAGCGAACAGGGTGGATGCTTTTATCGCCAATTCGGAGTTTATCCGCAAACGCATCGCCAAGTCATGGGGTCGCGACGCGGTGGTGGTGCATCCGCCGGTCGACACAGATCTCTTCACGCCGTCGACCGAAGTGAGCGATCGTTATCTCTGGGTGGGTCAGATGACGCCTTACAAAAGGGCGGGTCTTGTGGCCGACGCTTTTACGAAACTTGGATTGCCGTTGTTGATGGTGGGCGCAGGCGAGCTTGCAAAAGACATCGCCAAGCGCGCGGGGCCGAATATCCAAATCGTTGAACGGCTCAATTTCGACGAATTGCGCAAGGCCTACGCTTCCTGCCGGGCTTTGATTTTTCCGCCGGAGGAAGACTTTGGCATCATCCCTGTGGAGGCGAACGCCTCCGGGCGTCCGGTGATCGCCTATGGCCGGGGCGGCGCGCTGGAGACTATCGTCGACAAGGAAACAGGGCTTTTCTTCCACGAGCAGACGCCAGACGCGCTGATCGCGGCGGTGGAGGCTTGCGAAAACTGGCTCGCCGATTTCAGACCCGCCGCCGCCATGGAAAATGCGAAGCGATTCGCACCGCATCATTTTGACCGAAATATCCGCGCCGTCGTGGAGCGGAGCCTTGCTGGCGGCGCGCCCGCAAAGGCTCCGGTCTTCGCCAGCGCCGGCGCAGGAAACTGACGGAAGATGAGCCTTAGCATTTTCGGTCTGGCGGTCTTGGCCGTGTGCGGATACCTCCTGTTCACCCGCGGTCCTTTGTCCTTGCTTGTCGCCGTCATGCTTTTCACGCTAATGGGCGGCTCCGCAGCGATGATCTTAACATCGCTTGGGGGCGCTTCCGTGCGACCCTCTTTGCTCGCAATGGTGATACTTTCCGCAGCCGTCTGCCTGCCGGGCGCGCGTCGCGCAGCGCTCCTGCCCACAGCCATTGTCCAAAATTTCCCGCTGGTCGTGTTTTGCGCCTATGGAGCGCTCTCGGCATTTCTGTTGCCGTTAATTTTCGCCGGCGATTTTCAGGTGGTTCCGATGAACCCGCGAGGATTGACGTCGCGTTTCGATACGGCCCTGCTTCATTTTACAAACCAGAACATCACGACGGCGTTCTACATGCTTGCAACGATGATGGCCGCGCTTTCAGCCTGGATCGCCGTTCAGCAGCCCTCGGCGCCGCGCGTTCTGGTGATGACGATCGTTGCCATCGCCGTAACCCATGCGGGGTTAGGCGTAGCCGATCTTTTTCTTTCGGGCACGCCTTTCGAAGCTTTTCTGGAGTTTTTCAGGAACGCCAATTACGCGCAGCACAATCAGGCGATTGACGGCTTTACCCGGATTAACGGGATCTTTCCGGAGCCTTCCGCCTATGCGGCTTTTGCGCTTCCCTGGTTTGTGTGCAGTTTTGAGCTTTGGCTGCGCGATGTCTGGCCGCGCGCCACGGGCGTCAGCGCAGCCATGTTGCTTCCCTTGCTGGTTTTATCCTTGTCTTCGACCGCTCTCGTCAGCCTCGCCGCCTATGTTTTCATTTTTTTGCTCCGTGGCGTGCTGCAACCGGCCATGTTCAGACCGAAACTGATTGTTGCGGCGGCTGGGGGCTCAATAGCGGGTCTTCTCGCAGTGCTGACGCTTTTCATGACGAATCCCGATCTGGCGCAGTCTTTCCTCGATGTCATTCGCAAGCTGACGGTGGAAAAAAGCGCCTCCGATTCGGGGGAGCAGCGGCTGTTCTGGGCTTTGCAGGGTATCGATTTCTTTATGTCGACCTGGGGAATAGGGATCGGAGCCGGAAGTTTCAGATCATCAAGCATCGCCACCGCCATCATGGGCAGCACCGGCGTGATCGGCGTCGTCACATTCGTATGGTTTCTGGTCAGCGTTCTGAAGCCATTTGCAATGTCGACCTATCATGCCGTTGAAGATTTTCGATCGAATGTCGGCTCCGCGCTGGCATGGGGGGCGTTCTCGGTTTTTCTGCCGGCGCTCGTCTCCGGGGCGTCGCCGGATCCGGGGATTATTTTCGGCATGATTTCGGGCGCGTCCCTAGGGCTGAGGAGTTCTTGACGCGCGGCGGTTTCGATAAGATTGCATCACCGCGTTGCACTGGGTGACGAAAATTGATTCGAGTGACTGCGGCATGCCGAAGATGCGCCAAAGCCCTAAATTGACCGCAAGATATGTGACGCCGCCCAGCGAAAAAACGATCCCGCCTTTTACTGCAGCCATAAGCCGTGACGATTCCGCCGCTACGAAGTCTCTAAAAAGAAGCATGACGAGCGCCATAGCCGCGAGCCCGACCGCCGTGCGCCAATGAACCGCCAATTGCCTGGCGACAGAAAGATTCAAAAGACGACGGACAAAAAACGCAGAGATAAAGAGCATGAAAATGCTGATTGCGCCTCGGGCGACTATCGCCCCAACGGCGCCGTGCCATTGCACAAACACAATCATCAGCGGAATCGTAATGGAAAATTGAATAAAAACGCGCTGCGCCGCCATGCCTGTGCGATACATGGAAATAGCCAACGTGTTCAGGGGATAGTTGGGAAGCGACGGCAACAAGGCAAGGGCGAGGCCGCTAAGATAAACTCCAGCGCCTTTCCAGTCCGGTCCGGTGACAATGAAAATGATCTGCTCCGCCAGAATCGCCATCGTCACCAATACAGGTCCGACAATAAAGAACATGGAATGCGCGCATTTCAGCCAGAGCGTTTGACGGCGCCCTTCATTTTCCGTTTGTGCGAAGGAAGCGGTCATTGGCCGCGTGAGCGGCGCCAGTATGGCCTGGTGGGGGATATCCACGAATGTGCGGCTGACCGCATACCGTCCGAAATCGGCATTCCCAAGAGCGCGGCCCAGAAGGACGCGATCGATTTGAAAGAATATCGCGTTTAACGCTGCGATCACCGCGTTCCAGCCGATGACGTCAGCGAAACTGCGCCAATATTTCAACGACAGGCGCGGACGATACGGCGCCAGTGCATAGCTCATTAAGCAAAGCACGGCAGGCGTCGTGACTGTAGCGGCGATAATCGCCCAGTAGCTCGGCGACAGCCAGACCATGATAATGACAACCGCCAGGGAGGCCAGTTTCGAAAAGATATCCATCATGGCTTCCGGGCGCAGATTATAGCTGCGAATGAATTCCACCATTAACGGGCTGATGCAGCCCCGCAGGATTGGCGCCAGGGCCAGAATGGCGAGGAGAGGAGGCAGGCGCGGCTCGTGAAAAAACGCAGCAAGCGGATGAGACAAGACAATTATTATGACGCCGATGCCGATCGCGCGCAGAAAAGTCAGCGTAAAGCCGGTATCATATGCGGCGCCTTCGGGCGCCTTCATGCGCAATAAAGGCTGTCCGATGGGCATTGAGGTCACGGCTTCGACAATGATGATGACCGTCATGGCCTGGGCCACCAGACCAAAGTCTGTCGGTTGAAGCGCATTGGTCAGAATGATCAGCGTGAAAAGATCTATCAGCCGTCCTGCAAACTTTCCGAGGATGGACCAGCTCCCGGCTTTCGCCAGCCTTATGCCGAACCCTGGTTGCTGATCATCGCCCCCGTTTTGCACGGACAGCCCTTTCCGGGTGAAGAACGCCATGCGTGGCTAGTTCTATCTGGTCAGTTTTGAAGTACATACTCAAAAGCTCGATCTCGTTGCGGTATCGTTTCACAAAGAACCAAGCATTTGCGGAGTGTAGGGCCTTTGATGCTTTTTTCTACTGACTTTTCTGTCATGAGTAAGAGCCACTTTTTGAGCAAGGTTGGTCGATTGCGGATCTTGGCAATGGATCGTCAATGTGTCGCGTCAAGGATGCTTCGGATTGGGTCTGATTTTGCGTGATGAGGCGGCGAAAATAGCGAAATAGCCCTTCAAAAAAACTGCGCAATCATCGCGACTCTTTCTCGCTGGGCAGGCGCCAAGGTTGATGTGACGGTATTGAGTTTTTCTTATCGTTCCCTGTCTCTTTGAAAGAGTGTGGAGGTTTCCAGCCAAAGCTCCTCTGTTCGGTCAGCTATTTTGCGCCCTTCTGAAACGGTATTCTGATTGCGCGCCTTTTTTATGCCACCTTCTACAATGGCGTTATGCTTATGTGCGTTTAACGGGTCTCCTGTTCCGTGTTGCTTAGTTGCTCTGCTTGGTGCGTAATAGTTTCTCAAAGGCGATTCCAAGCCTAAGAATTGTGAGATGGTATTCAAAACAGTTTTAGTGTCCTGAGTTAAGGCGTCATGTGTGAAACCACAGCGCCTATCGCTCGGGAAACGCTTCCAAAGCGTTTTTATATGCAAAAGGCGGTCTGTATAATAACTCTCAGCGTCTTTGAAGGTAGCATATTCACGCATCCCTGTTTTTTGAGAGAGATTCAAAATAGACGGAATCGCCGCTTTGGGGTCGCGTATCAAAAATATGGCGCAGCTTTTGAAGAATTCTTCCGGAGGTTTTGAATCGAGTACATTATGCAATATTTTATCGAAAAGGTAGTCTGCCTGCGGTTTCCAGGCGCTTCTTTTGAGTTGATTAAGAACAAGCGCCCCTGGCCCGTTTTTGTCTGTATACGAAATATGAGTTTCGCCATATCCGCTGATGTCAGGCCTTGAGCATAGAATATTGGACAATGCTGTGGAGCCGCAGCGCATATGCCCGATTAAAAAGATACATCGAGAATAATTGCATTGCGGCAGCAATGCATTGGTCGCGGCGCCGAGATTATGTTTCAACTGTCCTGTAAGGGCCATCTGCATTCCATATGCGTAAGTCTCAGCTCGTCGACGTGAAGTATCCAAATTTGTTCTTTTTGCTCGCTTGTGAGGGATGAATTTGTTTGAAATAGCTCCCCATCAATTATGTTGCAGCGCAAAAAAATAATTGCAAGTCTTCCCTTGGCGCCGTTATAGTGACAGCGGCGGGTAAGCGGGGATGCCCATGGAGGCTTTTGTCATAATCGCCACGAAAGGGCGTGCGCGGGAGTCTCGGCGCCTTCTGTTATCCCTTTCAAAACAGACCCTTAAGCCAAAGGGTGTGATTTTCGTCGGCGCTGAGCCCGCCGACTTGGATGGCCTAGAAGAAGCGCCTTGTTTTGCTGAACTCGATTGCCGGCTTTGCTACGCCACGCGTCCTGGTCTGACCTTGCAGCGCAACATCGGCATCGAACGGGTGCTCACTGACTGGCGTCCGGCGGGCGACTGGTTCGCCGCGTTTTTCGATGATGATTTTCGCCCCGCCGCCGATTGGCTGGAACAGGTCCGCAACATTTTTCTGGACGATCCAAAAATCATGGGTGTGACCGGGCAAGTAATCGCGGACGGCATTCATGGCGCCAGCATTAGCGAAGACGATGCCCTCGCCTATCTTGAAGGGCGTCTGCCGCCAGGGCGCTGCTGGGCGCAATGGGAAGAGCCCAGGCCTATCTCTTCCGTCTATGGCTGCAACATGGCGTTTCGCGATGTCGTGACGCGCGATGTGCGTTTTGACGAAGACCTTCCTCTATACGCCTGGCAGGAAGATCGTGATTACACCGGTCAGGCGCAAGCCTATGGGCGCATCATCTATCATCCGGCGCCAAGGGGCGTTCATCTTGGTGTAAAGGGCGGCCGTACAAGCGGCGTTCGCATGGGGTACTCGCAGATCGCTAATCCGATCTACCTGATGAGAAAGGGGACGATGCAAGCGCGATATTGCTGGCGATTTTTGTGGCGCGCGATTGCCGCCAATATAGTGAAGAGCATCCGGAACGATCCGTATGTCGACTATCGCGGGCGTCTTTCCGGCAATCTTGCTGCGTTCGCATCAATGATGAGGGGAAAGCTTCATCCCTCGCGTATTTTGGATCTTTGACGTTATGGCTCAGGCACGCAAGCGCCGTCATATAGGCGGTTTTGAAGTCTCTCCCGCATCGAGCTGCAAAATTTAACCCAGGGCGGGCTAAATGAAACTTTCTCTCGTCATCTCCACTTTGGGACGAACCAGCGATCTTACCAAGCTGTTTGAAAGCCTCACAGCGCAAACCTTCCACGATTTTGAGGTTATTATTGTAGACCAGAATGACGAGGATTTTCTGGCGTCCTTTGTCCAGTCTGACTGGAGCTTTCCGTTGAAGCGCATTCACACGCCGGGTCAGCGGGGCGCAAGCCGTGGTCGCAATGTCGGCTGGAGGGAGGCGCGGGGCGATTTCGTGCTTTTTCCCGATGACGATTGCTGGTATCCGGCGGATTTTTTATCGAAGGCGGTGAAGTTGCTCGAAGATCTCGATGCGGACATTCTTTGCGGTCGTGCGGCGAATATGTCAGGCGAATCCATCAATGGGCGTTTTGAAAAAACGCCTCAGCCGGTGAGCCGGCAAAATGTTTTCACTACGCAAATTGAATGGATGATCTTTTTTCGCCGTGAGGTTTTGCAGAAGATCGAGGGGTTTGACGAAGACATCGGCGTTGGCGCGAGCACGCCGTTTCAGGCTTGCGAGGGGCAGGATATCGTCTTGCGCGCGCTTTCCTGCGGCGCAAAGGCGTTTTATGACCCGGATCTTTTCGGGCATCATGAAGACATCTCGAAGGTCAGACCGGATCGCGCCAATATTATAAAAGCGCGCGGATATGCGCGCGGTCTGGGAAGGGTCCTGAGACTTCATGAGTATTCTGCAGCCTCATTGTTTTGGTGGCTGATGCGTCCCCTCGCGAAAATACCGCTCAACGTCCTGCGCGGCAGGTTCAAGAAAACCTCTGAGCTTGGCGCGATTTTCTTTGGTCGGGCGGAGGGATATTTGGCGCCGCCGCCGCAGTCGAAGAGCGCGGCTGAATGAATGCCCTGAGGCTGTCGGCGCGGGCCGAGGGGGCAAAGGCCGAGAGTTCATTTGGAGAGGTGACATGCTGAACAGCTTGGTCAAATCAGTCAATTTTTCCGGTGCGGGACGGAAATGGCGGAACATCAAAGATGTTCTCTACAAGAACAAGGTCATGTTCGTTCACGTGCCGAAATGCGGCGGCACCTCTTTGTCTCATTCTTTTCGGGCGCGATATCCCCTTTCATCTTTCAAAGTCAGCGAAGAGGCGAGTTCGCGCGCCTTGCAGGATGTCGACGCCGCTGACTGGATGAGATTCAAGCGTGATCTTATGGCCTATCACGCCTCAGGCGGTTCTCACTACATCCAAGGACATGCGCCGATCGATGAGGACTTTATCTCACAATATGCGGACGAATTTTTATTCGTTACATTACTTCGCGATCCTGTGGACCGTTTTATTTCTCATTACCACTTTGATCCCAAATGCCGAAAATATCCATTCTCGGAATTTCTGGAAAGCAGACGTGGCTGGATCGAAAGTCATATACTTTGCTATTTTTTCGGTGAGCAGCCTTGGGGCGTTCGGGAGGGCATCGAAGATGCTCCTGCGCGTGCGATCCAAAACCTGGAAAAATTCTCGGTGGTTGGTGTTCTGGAAGACCAAGAGGCGTTTTCCCGTGAATGTCAGGAAAATCTGGGCGTTAAAATCGCTCTTCCGAAGCGCAATATCGGCGCACAAAGAAAAGAAAAACAGTACGATATTGCTGATGCGGATCTGGCTAAGCTGAAAGAAATGTGCGCGCTGGACAGGCGGATTTACGATGCCTTTGCGGCGCGTTGAGCGGTGTCAGCTTCCAGAGTTTCCCCGATAATCCGGCGCAACGTTTCCGCCGCGCGGGCCCATGTCAGCGTCGCGGCCCTTTTGCGGCCCTTGTCGATAAGGGCCTGGCGCTCTTTAGGATTATTGGCGAGGCCTTGAATTGCCGACAGCCAGTCTTTGGGGTTGTGTGGATCGAGCATTATCGCCGCTTGCGAATATATTTCGGTCAGCGCGCCGGCTTTCGCGGCAAGCACGGGGCAATCGCAGGTCATCGCTTCGCCGGCCGGCAGGCCAAAGCCTTCCGTTAGAGAGGGAAGTGCAAAACAAAGCGCATTCTCATAGAGGGTGCGCAAGGCTCCATCGCTGATCTTTCCTGTTCTTATTATATTCTCCGTAGGCGATGCGTTGTCCGGCAAGTCGCCGGCCAGCACGATTTCAGGCGCATCTGAGAACTTGGCGAGATCGAGCAGAAGTCTGGTATTCTTGTGCGGCTGCGCAGAGGCAAAAGCGAAAATGTATGACCTCGATGTGACGCCAAGCCGATCAAGCACATCCGGTTCCGGCGCCGCATCCAGAATATGATCGACGCCGTTGTGAATGACGGTGGGCGCTGTTTCGACGACGCCATGGCTCATCAGGTTATCGGCTGAAAAGGCCGATACGGTAAGGACCTTCCGGGCCCGGCGCCCAAGGAGAGGTTGGACGCTCTTGTACCAAAGGCGAAAGGCGGGCGAATAGCTCTTCGGCGTCGTCCAGACCTGCGCGTCATGCATCATGACGATGCTGTTGTTATGCGTTAAAGGGCCGCTATTCGCCAGATTGACCAGCAAACCGTCGGCGCAGGCCCTGGGCAGGCTTGCCTGTTCGAACCGTTGTCCTGTGGACGGAAGACGGATCGTGGAAATCGACCGGAGAGAAATATCCATCTCGCCTTCCGGGCAAACGAGATGATATTTGTTGTTTATGTCAGGCTGTTCATTCAGCAAATCGTCGAGCGCAAGCACAATCCGCCGCGCCACGCGTTGAACGCCGCTTTGCCGCGCCATAAGAAAACGACCGTTGAGATAAACATTCGTCATCAGAATCGACCGATTGCGTTGCGACACGCCGCCGCTTGCCTGAAGTTGTGCGGGTGCGAAGGTTATTATTGCACTTGCGAAGAGGCCGGTCTATCATTTGCTCGTAAATCATCGGGACGAGGAGACCGTCATCCATGCGTGTTCTGCTCACCAGTTTTTTGGCTTTTGTCATGGCGGCCTGCGCCACGGGCGGCGAAGTCATGAAGGTCGAAGAGGATGTTGCCTACCGCCTCGCGGCTGGAGATGGCGTCATGGTTACGATTTTCGCCGAGCCAGATCTCACCGGACCCTACCGCATTAATGAACTGGGGACGCTTGAACTGCCGCTGGCCGGCTCAATTCAGGCGGCGGGGCTTACCACCGATGAATTGCAGACGAAGATCAGAGAAGCTTATCTGGGCCGCTATCTTCAGGATCCCCGGGTCAGCGTCGAAGTCTCCGATCCTCGGCCCGTTTATATTTTAGGAGAAGTAAACCAGCCGGGCGAGTATGAGTATGGCGAAGCCATGACTGTGATGCAGGCTGTGGCGAAAGCCGGCGGTTTCACCTATCGCGCCAATCGGTCTGTTTTTTATGTTCTTCACCACGCCGGTGAGGAAGAGAAGAAATACAAGCTGACCGCAACAACGATGCTTCAGCCCGGTGATACGATTCGCATTGTCCAGCGATTCTTCTAGTTCTCCGGTCGGCTATTTGGCGTTGACGCGAAGTATTGCATTGCACTAGCGACCGTACTCAAGGAATCAGGAAACAGCGTCTTAATGCTGAGAGGCTTGGCGACCGTCAAACCGGCAGGCGGCGGTTTCGGTTATTCCTGAATCACTCAGAAAACAGAGAATGGCGTTAAGGCGGATATTGCCCATGAACGCCGACAGGCTCTCGCATATAAGCTTACGGATAGTGTAGGCGGTTATAATGTGATGGAAGATAGGGCACAGTTGAGGGCAGGACGGAAACACCATGAGCAAGCTTGTCGTCACGCTGAATGCAGGTTCGTCGAGCATCAAGACGGCGGTTTACAAAATTAAGCATGCAGTACTTGATGAAACGCCGCTCCTGCGCGCGAGCGTTTCCGGCATCGGGGGCGAAGGCGAATGCCGCATCCAGACAGACGGAGAGCCAGATGTCCGAAGGCCTTTTCGATCAAGCGGCGGCGGGCATGACGATGCCTGGAATTGTGTTTTTGAAGCGATTGACGCAGGTCTGGCGAAAGCCGGTTATAGTCCTGACGCCGTAAGCGGGGTTGGTCATCGAATCGTTCATGGCGGCGCCCATTATTGCAAACCGGAACGTCTTGACGGCACTACGTTAGAGGCGCTTGCCGCCCTGTGTCCCTTGGCGCCAGGACATCAGCCTTATAATCTGGATGGCGTTTCTCATGCACAGGCGCGCTGGCCGGAAGCCTCTCAAATGGCCTGTTTCGATACGGCTTTCCACCGCAGCCAGCCGCGCATCGCGCAGCTTTTCGCCTTGCCGCGCCAATATGAAGCCGGCGGCGTCATTCGGTACGGATTTCACGGCCTATCTTATGATTACATTGCGCAGGCGGCGCCGGAGATCGTCGGGCCGGCTGCTGCAGAACGCATGATCGTGGCGCATCTCGGCGCGGGGGCGTCTCTATGCGCGCTTCGTGAAGGCAGGAGCGTCGCCACGACGATGGGATTTACCGCCCTTGATGGGCTGCCCATGGCGACGCGGAGCGGCGCCATTGATCCCGGCGTCCTTATATATCTCATGCAACAACGAAAGATGGACGCCGCTGCGATCAGCGATCTTCTTTACAACCAGTCCGGATTGCTCGGGCTCTCCGGCGTCAGCGGCGACATGCGCGTTCTATTGGAGAGCGATAGCAAGGCCGCGGCTGAAGCGGTCGATTACTTCGTCTATCATTGCATTCGGGAAATCGGGGCGCTGGCAGGTGCTTTGGGCGGTGTCGATACATTGGTTTTCACCGCTGGCGTCGGTGAAAACGCTGCTGCAATTCGCGCCGCAATTCTGGATGGTCTGGGCTGGCTCGGATTTGACTGTGACCATAAGAAGAATAATGCGAATGGCCCGTTGATCACAACGCGCAAATCCTCAGTCCCAGCCTGGGTAATCCCGACAAATGAAGAATTAATGATTGCGCGAAGCGTAGCCAATTTAGCGGTGGATGGTTTTTAGCACGTCCCTAAACCTTGAGTTTTTCAAGGCCGAGCAGTTTCAGAACCGCTTTTTCATAATAAGGCTCGGTCTGGCCGCTTTTGACTTTGCCGATGAAATATTTTTCGAAGGCCACTTTGGCGAGATGGACCCAGCGTCCCTCTGAAGCCCAGTTGACATTGCGCGGCGGGATTTGCGGCATGGCGACGAAAGCGACGCCGCCATCCCCGAAATCGGCAAGGCACATGGCGTTCCAGGTTGCTTCGCTGCTGGGCTCTTTCCCGTGCAGGATGGCGCCGATGTTTTCAGCCGTCGCTGCGGTCATGGATTCGATCATGAAGCCGGTTTTGGGAACGCCGACAGGCACTGGCGTCGGTCCAATGGGCGGAATGGCGACGCATACGCCGACAGAAAAGACATTCTGATAGGTTGGGTTGCGCTGGTGCTTGTCGACGATAATGAAGCCGCGCGGATTAACGAGGCCTTCGATATCGCGAACCGCGGGAATTCCGCGAAATGCAGGCAGCATCATCGAAAAAGATGCTTCAACCTCGTGCTCTTTTTTAAGATTTCCGCGTTCGTCCAGTTCCTCGACCTGAAGCTTTTCGGCGCTGACGCCTTTCACTTTGGCGTTGGTGATCCATTTGATGTGATGGTCGCGCAATTGCGACTCGAGCAAGGTCTTCGTATCGCCGACGCCATCGAGGCCCAGATGACCGATGTAAGGCTCTGACGTGACAAAGGTCATTGGCACCTTGTCGCGGATTTTCCGTTTGCGCAGTTCTGCATCCAGAATGAACGCAAACTCATAAGCGGGGCCGAAGCACGAAGCGCCCTGAACGGCGCCGACGACGATAGGACCCGGATTTTTAACGAATTTCTCGAATGCGTCATGCGCCGTTTTTGCATGGGGCGTCGTACAGATGGATTGCGTATGCCCGCCATGGGGCCCCAGGCCTTCAATTTCGTCAAAGGCGAGCTCGGGGCCGGTGGCGATGATCAGATAATCATAGTCGACGGCGCGTCCGTCTTCGAGATCGATCGCGTTGTCCTGCGGCCGCAGCTTCGTCGCGGCGACCGGAATGAAGTCGATATTCTTTTTCGCCAGCGGTTTTTCAAGTTCGACGCTGATCTGGTCGGGCGTGCGCCAGCCGACGGCGACCCATGGGTTTGAAGGCGTGAAATCAAAGGTGGGCTTGTCGGAAATCACAGTGATTTTATCTTCCTTACGCGCTGCGGCGCGCATTTCATAGGCCATAACGACCCCGCCAAGCCCGCCGCCTAATACGACAATATGCGCCATGATTTCCTCCTTTATATTTGCGCCGGGACGTCCGGCGTTTAGAAATTCCGCCGGACGCCGACGAAGAGATTTGAGTTGTTCTCAAGCTGCCCGAAAAATGTGTTTTCGTCTGCGCCGTAGAAAATATTTCCGCCGGCCTCGGTAAGCCATGAATCATTAAGCTTGTAGGATGCGCGGAAACGGAAATAGCCGTCCTTTTCATTCGGGCTCCAGAAATTGAATCCCGACAAAGTCAGATTCTGGTTGAGCATGAGCTTGGTCAATCGCAGCGTCACCACATGACGCATCCGGTCAGGCGACGGCGCTCCTGGGGGGAGTGAATTGGCAAGCGCCGCATAGTCGGAGAGAACCTCCCCCACATACTGAACGGAGGCCGTGAGCTCGCTGGCGATTTCGCGCTCATAGCCGACCAGAAAGCGGGTTTCGCTGTTGCGAATAAAGGGATCGTCGCCGGAGAGATCGTCACGGCTGAAATAGTGTCCGGCTTCGGCGGTGAGAATGCCGCCCCGTACTGGCCCGCGCAGGCTGCCGCCGATAACAGCGAGGCGGGGGTGGAAAGGCTGTCCGGAAAGCGTTTGCCCTTCAGGCGTTTTCCAATAGCCGGCATAGCCGTAAAGCGCTGCTTCGAAGCCTGCGATATTGCGATAGGCGCGTGCGGCGAACTCGTCTTCGGAAAACCAGTCGTCGCGCGCTTGCGGCATGACGATCGCATCGCGCCCGGCGATACGGCCGAGCGCCGGATTGTAATAAGAGATACGGTCCCCGGTGATGAACCGGTCGGCGTCAAAACGCGGCGTGTAGACAAATTCGACATTGGCGATGTTGTTGAACGCAGAGATGCGGATCGCGTCGGAAGGCGCTTTCAGATATTCGTCATCACGCCCAATGAAGAATGAGCGGAAATCCTTCGGAAAAAGATCATTGATGAAAACGAGGTCGCCGACGCCCCAGGTCAGGATCTGACGGCCGGCCTTGATATCGAGAAAGTCCAGCGGGCGGACAAGCACATTCGCCTCGCGCAAATCGAAAAAGCCGCGCCCTGTTTCGAGATTGACGTCGCTGACGTCTTCGACCTGATCATAGAAAAGATCGCCGACAATACGGAATGTCGCATGACGGGTTTCAATATCCCGGCCGAGCTGCGCGCGCACTTCACCGATGGATAGTGTTTTTTGCGTCGGATCTTCGACAATACGGGCGCCGAGGCGAGCCTCCACGAAGCCGGTGAGCCCAAAAGGAACAACAAAGGGTTCTTCTTCTGTGTCAGCAGGAGCCCTCGAGGCGGATGTAGCTTCATCTCCGGACAATCCTGGGGGCAGGGCCGGCCCTGTCTGTTCCCCGAGACCTGAAGGAAGCGCCGGCGCTGTGTCATCGCCAAGACCGGCTGGCAACGCCGGCGCTTCGGGGGAGGGTTCTTTTTTGGTGCTGCTCTCTTGCGCGCTTTCGCTTGAAAGGCCCGCAGGAAGAGGCGGCGCGTCCTGCGCCATTGCCGGGGCGGCGCCCAGCAATACAGCAGTGAAGATGGCTTTGAGCTTCATGACGCGCGGCCTTGTCTCTTAACGCAATTCGCGACGGGGCGGATTGCGTAAGTAACGCTCGGAGAAGATATCTTCAGGCAATCCGGTGTCGTAGGCGACTTCGGAATAGACCATTTCCGTCACGCCGCCGATGCGCGTATCCGCCATGGATGACTTAACGACCGTGGGATTGTCGTCGATGGTTTCGACGCCCAGCGCCGTGTAGGTCCGATAGGCTTCGGCGTTTTCATCGTAATATTCCGTTTTTACCGGAATGAAGGTCGCCTTGTGGATCCAGTTTTTGTAACTGGAGAATTCTACGCCGGAAGGGTCTTTCGGCGTCGAGCGCACAACGTAATAGTCGTCCGTTTCTTCCTCTAGAACGTGATTGTCTTCTTCGGGGCCGCGGCCGGAAACGTCTTCATAAAAGAAATGCGACCCAACGAAACTGGTGCGCTCATCGGACGGCGCAATCCTTTTGACGAGATCAAGCGCGGGCAGGTAGAGCCAGCGGTCGTCATCGGCTTCGGCGTGCTTCCAGACAAGGAAAGACGTTTTGTTCACGTCCGCCGGCCGCTCGAAAAAGACATAAAAGCGCTGCTCGCCATTATCGACATTGTCGATATCCTTGCGGAGAATTACGAAGTCGCGTGTGCGTTCGCGCCCTTGCGAGTCCTTTATAGACATATGAACTTTCGCGCGTCCGTCTTCGCCTTGATAATAGGCGGCGGCGCTGGCTTTGTTGACGATCTCCTGAACGTCCTGCGCGAACGCTGTCGAGAGTGACAAAGCGGCGACGGCTGTTGTTGTAATGAGTTTCCTGATGAACATTACGCCCTCCTTTCAGGGAACAGTACTCTTTTAAATATGGTGATCAGGGCAGGCAGGCCCAAGAGGGTGGCGACGCCGGCGAGGAACAGGATCGCCGAGATGAAAACGCCGACCGTTTGATAGGGCACAAGCGGCGCCAGCAGCAGCGGCATGAAGCCGACGCCGATGACAATCACATTGCGGAAGATGGCGCGCGCCGGCTCGCCAAAAGCTTTCTTCGCCGTATCGCGCCAATTGCCGATCCGCCGATAGAGTTCGCGTGAGCGCGCATTGAAGTGGATGGCGTAGTCGACGGCGAGACCGAGGCTTAGAGAGGAGAGCACCGCAACGGGCATGTCGTAATCCTTGCCAATCAGGCCGATCACGCCGTAAATCACGCCAATCGTAACGGTCAGCGGCGCCATGGAGAGAAGGCCCCACGCGAAAGAGCGGAACAAAATCGTCATCAGGATCAGGACGATGACGAAACTGCTCAGGAATGCTTTCGCCATGCCCGACACCATTTTCTGCTGCCACGCCACATTGATATAGGTCAGGCCGAACCAGTTATGGCTAACAGCGACGGGCGGTGGGTTTTGGACGATGAAGTCGTCCACGGACTTTATAACCGCGCTCATGTCGACATTGTCCCCGCTCTTCAACTGCAGCCA
The DNA here is from genome assembly GCA_002704915.1 of Parvularcula sp. Taxonomy (GTDB): domain Bacteria; phylum Pseudomonadota; class Alphaproteobacteria; order Caulobacterales; family Parvularculaceae; genus Hyphococcus. The sequence goes on along the minus strand of PAIP01000068.1, from coordinate 191,257 downwards.
GAGCACCGTTTTTTTAAAGTCGGGGGTGACGAGTTTAAAAAGGTCCTGCGGCCGGTGGCTGTTCTGATAGGTGATCAAAGTCTGCGCTACGGCTTCCGGCGTATCGGGAATACGATAAGCTTCCTCTTCTCCAAGAAAGAGATCCCGATGAACTGTTTTGACGATATCGGTGACAGCGTTGGATTTGCCCACAAGACCTGTGGATGCAAGATGCGCCTGAAGCTTCTCAATATAGGCCAGCATTTCCGGCTGTTTGAAAACCTCCTCAGCCTGGGAGGCCGCGTCAAGCGCGAGCAGGACGTCATCCCACGCATACCAGTCTTCGTCGGCCTCAGCGGCGTCGCGCGCGGATTCGGCTTTGTTGCTTAACTCAGCGAGAAATGCATCAACGCTTTCGGCGGAACTGCGAAGCGCCTGAGCTTCTCCGGAAAGCTCCTGCGCCTGCGGCGTGCCAAGAGCGTTGAGACGCTTTTCTGCATCTCCGGCGACGCTCGCAAGGGCATCTTCGCTTTCGGATGAAAGCGTCAGATAGGCCATATACGTGCCGCCGAAACGCTCGTTAAGCGCGCGGTCGGCGACGCGGATCTCATGGTTCTCATGGAACCACTTCACCGGATTATCGTTGATCCGGATTTGGGTGACGCCATAGCCGGCGATGGCCAGCGCTAAAAGAAAACCGGCGACAATCAGCTTCGATTGGCCCACCGCGAAATCGCCGACGCCATGCAGAAACCGCGCGAGCGGCGTCGCCTCATGATCCGAGGCTTCTCCGCCGGCGCCCATGCCAAAACCGGAAAAGGCCTTTTCCGGCATGACCATGATATAAGCCGGAACCAGCGTTACGGTGAAAAACCAGGCGAAGAAAACGCCGATCGCCACAAACACGCCGAATACCTGAACCGGCGGGATTGGCGTAAAAGCCAGCGATGCGAAGCCGGTACAGGTGGTCAGCGTCGTGAACAACATGGGCCGCCATAACTCGTTCATGACATGCTCGAGCGTTTTGCGACGGTCCTGAACGGACGGATAGCGGTCATAGAAATCGGAGAGAATATGAACCGCATCAAGCACCGCGATCGGCATGACGAAGATCGGGATCATGGAGCTCATAATGTGAACCGTGTTGCCGGTCGCAACGAGCAGGCCCATGGCGCCGATCACCGAGACCATGGCCACGATCATGGGCGAGACAATCAGGTTCAGACGGCGGAAGAAGAACCACATCAGCGCGAAAATCAGCGCCATGGCCAAGGGGGCGGAAATCGCCATCTGTTTGAACATTTCAACGCCGAACTGGTCCTGCGCGATGGGCAAGCCGGTGATGTGATAGACGGCGTTCCCGTCAAAGGTCACAATTTTCTTACGCAGTTGGTTCGCGACGCGGAAACTCACATCCTTTGAGGTGATCGGAATATAGATCGCCAGCGCTTTGCCATCGCCGGATACGAGCGTGTCATTGAGGGTCGGAATGCGCTCTGCGCGGTCTCTTACAGCGAGAGCCTCAGCTTCGGTTTGAGGCGGCGCAGGCATGAGCCAGTCAAAACTTACAGAGCCGAGGCCGGCCTGTTCGATGGAATCAACTGTCGACGGCGCAATAAGGTCGACAGCGATAACCCCTTTGCGCTCGGCGCTTTCTCCGGCGCCGGCAGTCCATCGGATCGTTTCCGCAAATTTCGTCAGCTCATAGACATCGGCCAGCGTCTCCGTATTGAATACGCCGTTTCCATCGTTTTCATCCACGACGCCAACGACAATCAGGTCGTAGAGTGTGAACTCCTTTTTCATCTGATTGTGAAACACGCGCACTGGCTCGTCTTTCGAAAGCATGTTTTCCGGATCGGTGTCGACTTTTAAAGGCTCGAGAAAAGAAAAGCTTTGCGGCGCCAAAGTCGGCGCGGCCACCAGTAAAATAAGCATGAGGCTGAACAGGGCGGCGCCCCAGAGATATAGCCCCGGTTTGTTCGCAGCGCTCAACGGCAAGGGGTTCATAAACGGCTCTCCTGCAATGTCTTGGGATTTTTATGAATGCAGGAACTGGATCAGGCGAAAGCCATGCCCGGCTTCAGGCCCAGGCGTTTCAGGATCATCGCAAGGGGACAGAACCCGGTAAATGCGGCCTGCAGCATATTGAGGCCGACAAATGCGTTAATCGCGAACCAGTAGGGATGAAAAAACAGCCCAAGCGCCAACCCTATCAGCGTCACGACGCCGGCGAAAGCGAAGACGGTCCGATCGATATTCATAACGGAACTCCCTGTTTCCGGGCCTGTTGCCTGCTCACTCTTGTGGGTGGACTTGCGGTCCCGGGTTCAGTAAGAATATATACATTCGAATATACGAATGTAAAGAGCTAATATGGCGAAGTTTGCAGAAATGGAAGAAAACGCGGGCGAGGCGGCCGATCTCCTGAAGGCCATGGCGTCTCCGCACCGGCTGATGCTGTTGTGCCTGATGGCGGATGGCGAGCGGTCCGTGAGCGAGCTGACGGAAGAGCTTGGCTTGCGTCAGGCGACCGTGTCTCAGCATCTCGCGCGGCTCCGCCAGGAGGGGCTCGTGGCGACACGGCGGGAGGCGCAGACAATTTACTATAGTATCGCGAATGACGCCGCCGGGGCGGTCATTCGGATATTATATGACGCTTATTGTTCCTGAGCGCGGCGATAGAGTTTGGCGATGGCAGCCGAAGCCGTCCGCGAAATCATGCCTTCGGCGCGGCTTGTCAGCATGATCGGCGCAGAGGCGCCCATTACGATGCCGGCGGCGACCGCGCCGGCGAGATAATCGAGTTCCTTGGCGATAAAATTACCCGCTTCGAGGTTCGGCGCCACAAGGATGTCAGCGTCTCCCGCGACGTCTGAGACAATGCCTTTCGTTTTTGCAGCCTCTGGAGAGATGGCGTTGTCAAACGCCAAAGGGCCGTCCAAAGCGCCCCCGCGAATTTGACCGCGATCCGCCATCTTGCATAACGCGGCGGCGTCGAGCGTGGACTGCAATTTCGGTTCGACGGTTTCAACGGCGGAGAGAATTGCGACTTTGGGGGTTTTAACCTCAAGCGCTTTCGCCAGATCGATAGCGTTTTGGACAATGTCCTGCTTGTCGCCCAGCGAGGGCGCAATGTTGATTGCGGCGTCCGTGATAAAAAGCAGCTTGCGATAGGCCGGCGTATCCATGACGAAGACATGGCTCATTCGGCGTTCGGTGCGCAGGCCTGTGGCGCGCGGCACGACAGCGCCCATCACCTCGTCCGTGTGTAGCGCGCCTTTCATGAGCGCGTCTGCCCTTCCATCCCGAATGAGGGCAACGGCAGTTTCCGCCGCGGCGTGGCTGTGCGGAACGTCGACAATTTCAAAATCAGCAATATTGTGCGCGTTGGACGCCGCAGCCGCATCAATTTTGGCGCGGGGGCCCACAAATATGGGCGTGATCAGGCCTTCTCTCGCAGCGTTGATAGCGCCGGCCAGAGACAGCTCATCCACAGGATGCACGATGGCCGTGCGCAGGGGCGCGCCTGTTTTGGCGGCCTTGATGAGCGCCAACAAGCGTTCGCCGCTTTCCGGTTTTCCGTATTGTTTGCTGCTCATGGTCTTCCGCCTCGAATGTGCAGGCAGGGTGCATAGCATGATTTCCCGCGGCTGCCTCAACAGGCTCTGGCGCAAGTGAAGGCGCATATCGCGAACGCTCTTCCTCCATACAGCCTATGCCCGTTTGAAGGAGAAGGATGGCGCCAAAAGCAAAAGGGCAAAGCGCGGGTTGCGCCTTGCCCCTGTTTTTTCGCGGTAACGAGCGTGTCGTTAGAAAGTCACTTCCACGCGTCCGTAGTAATATCCGCCCTGCCAGTCGACGATGGAATCGGAGCGGTAGATCCGGCCGCAGCAGGTTTCGCCGATCATGCCTGGGTCCGGATAATTATCGAGAATGTTCCTTGCGCCAATGGAGACTTTGTAATGGTCAAGGAACGAGTAGCTGAGCTCCAGATCCACAAGAAATTCACCGTCGAATTCCTGGATGTCCTGAACCGAGATAGGTTCGTCAGTGATTGGATCGGTTATAATTCCGTTGGAATTGCTATAGCCGCCATAATAGCTGACGCGTGCTAGAGCGCCGAACCCGCCAACGCTATGATAGGCAGTGAACACGCCTCGCCAGTTGGGATCACCGTTGACGAAGTCATATTGATCTTCCAGATTGAAAAGGCTGTCCACATTGCCGTCGAACTCGGTCTCGTTGTAGTTCGCAGCGAGAGAGAGCGACGTGTTGCCTGCAGATCCAAAATCGAGATCCGTGGTTGCGACCACATCGACGCCTTTGGTAATTGTGTCGAAAGCATTTGTGAAATAGAACACGCCGCCAATTGATTCAGCGCCGGTGACGCCGGCGCCGACAAGAGCCAGATAATTATCATAGGCATCGCCGGCGGCAGGGTCTGATGAAACATCTTGCGTTGAAATAGCGTTGACGCGGTCTTCAAGCGCAATACGGTAGAAGTCTACCGATAGATCGATGCCGGCATAGCTCGCCGTGAAGCCGGCTGTGATGTTCTTCGACGTTTCGGGCTCAAGCGGATCGGCGCCGAGTGCTTGGGCCACGGCGCTTGAGGCCGGGAAGAGGCCGGTCGCAACCGGGAAGCCGTTTGGCAGGCGCGTCGACACGTTGGTGGTGCCTTGCTGGCCCGGGGTCGGCGCCCGGAAGCCGGTGCCGTAGGAGCCGCGCAGCGCAAAACCGTCAAACAGCTCATACCGCGTAGCGAATTTGTAGATAAGCTGGCTATCGAAGTCGGAATAATTCTCGTAGCGAACAGCTCCCTGCAAGAACCAGCTATCGGTTATGTCGGCGCTGAGATCGAGATAAAACGCCTTACTGTCGCGTGTGTATTTTCCGGAAAACTCGGGAGAGTAGCCTGGAAAACCGTTGGAGCCGACGCCGACCACCTGATAAACGGGGTCCGTGCCTCCGTCTTCTGGCAGGGTGCAGTCTAGTCCCGCGATCATGCTGCCCGCTGCGGTGGGCGTTCCGGCATCCGTACAGAAATCGAATGGATCAGGAAGGGCGAAAGGACCATCCGCATAGGAAGCGGGATCTCCTTCGACGAGTTCATAGCCTTCTTTCAGGTAGCTTGCGCCGAAAGCGATGGTGAGCGGGCCTGAAAGACCGATGTCCACTACCTGCGCAAGGTCAGCCTGAAACTGCGCTTCCTTGTTGATGAGGTCGCCGGGATAGAATTCCGTCGGCGTGTCGGGCCCGAGCGAGGGATTGACCGTGTTTTCGATGAAATATTCGATCTTGCTCGTGCCCACCCGGCCCGAAAGATCATAGGTGAAACCGCCGCCAAGATCGCCCCTGAAGCCGCCGGCTGCCGAGTAATCGATGACATCGCCGTGGAATTGCGGCGTGAAACCGCCTGGATAGATTTCTAGGAAGTTGTAAATTGAACCGTCTTCAAGGCGCAGATCCTCGATCGTGCCGTTGCCCGGGTAGCGGTAAAAGAAGTTTCCGTCCGCTGTGCTGTCTGAAAAGTTGCCGAAGGCGTAGAACTCAACGGCATCGGAGAAGGTGTATCCCAGATTGACGAAAGAGCGGAAGGCTTCCGTATTAGGCCGGCCCCAGGGTTGTACAATGTCGCCGTCGGCGAGAGACGCATCCGCAACGCCTGCTGCGAATGTCGGGTCCATGGCCGCGACTTCGGGAACGCAGAACCAGGATTCGCAATATTGCTCGGCCCGGATTGTCTGGTCTGACTTGGAATATTCGAGCGAGATATTGACGAATCCGTCGTCGCCAAGTCCGAAGCCGGCATTGCCGGAAAAGATGTATTCAAATCCGTCGCCTTCGTAATACTGGCCGGTTTGCGCAGTCAGCGTGATGCCGTCCGGGGAATCTTTCAAAATAAAGTTGATGACGCCGGCAATCGCATCGGAACCATATTGCGCTGCGGCGCCGTCACGGAGGACTTCAACGCTTTTCAGAGCAACCGCAGGAATGGTGGCGATGTCCGGGCCTTGCGTGCCGGAGCCGCCAATGGAAACCAGTGCGGCGCGGTGGCGGCGCTTGGAGTTGACGAGCACCAGGGTTTTGTCTGTCGGCAGGCCGCGCAAGGACGCTGGCCGGATAAAGGTCGAGCCGTCCGAAATCGGTTGGCGGCTGAGGGTGTAGGACGGCACCAATGTCTGGAGAATGTCATTGGCGTCGGTGTATGAAACCGCCTCCAGATCGCCTTCATTGAAGACGTCAATCGGCACAGGTGAATCCTGAACTGAACGCGGCAGACCGCGAACACCGGTCACAACGACCTCATCGTCAATGAGCGCGGACGCGGGTTGAATTGAACAGAGCGCAACGGCGCACGCCGATGCAAAGATGTAGGCTTTGTGGTTTTTGAAAGCTTTTTTCATGCGAGCCCCCGCAGGTTATGATTTCACCGCGAGCGTCGCCTCCCATACGGATGAATACAGATTATGCCCCGTTCATCCGCAATATATTGTTCTGCGCCAGCCCTATTTTTTAAGCCGTGTGCAGATATTTTTTGCCTATACTGAGTATCTAATCAGTATGCGGCATGAGTTTAGGTGATTACAAAAAGCCTTCTTTTGCAACAGTTTTTTGAAACATTTTTGAAATTATGCTTCGGCGAGGCGTTGGCGCCACAAATTACACCGCTTGCGTTGATCTCACTCCGTATAAAGAGCTTAAAAGAACGCGCGCCTCGTCAAAGGCGCCGTCGTGTTGGAATAAAATTTCAAGGTGCGGCAGCGTATAGCTATGCGCGCGCTACGATTGATCAGCCATTTAGCGCTTCGGGCAAAGTGGATATATACCGCGCCACATCATCGATTCGGCCCATGGAAACCCGCGACCAGGAGGGCAGTCCTTGATAGGCGCCGCGTATGTAAATGCTCTTCGCCTGCATCTTGTCCCGGAACAAATTGGCGTCGCCTTTAACGTTTACAAACACAAAGTTTGTTTGGGACGGAAGGGCGTCAAGGCCGTTGTCGCGAGCAGCGGACATCACCATTTCCCGCGCCTCGATAATTTTTGACTTGGACTCTTTCAGGAAGGCATTGTCATCGTAGCTGGCGATGGCTGCAGCGAGGCCGGGACCGCTAATCCAGGACATGATATTGCTTCTTATGCGGGCTGTGAGGTCCGCGCGCGCCATGAGATAGCCGACGCGCAAGCCCGCCATGCCGTAGATCTTGGAAAAGGTGCGCGACACGATGACATTCTTTTCTTCGCGCACGAGATCGACCATGGAGGCGGAGTCCGGATGATCCGTCAGCTCATTATAAGCCTCATCGATCAGGACGGTTGCTCTGCCCTCCACCCGGCGAATGAAAGAGCGTAGCGCATCGGGGTCGAGCAGCATGCCTGTCGGATTGTTGGGGTTGGTGATGTGAACCAGGCTCACATCGTCATCGATGACAGCCTCCAGCGCTTTGAGGTCGACGCCAAGATCACCGCTCATGGGCGCCGTGACGACTTCCGCGCCCTGGCGCTCTGCATACCGGACAGTGGTGTCCCAAAACAGCGCCGGCGCGGCGATCTTGCCGCCGTCCCGGGTCCACGATTGCGCAGCGGCGCACAGGCCTTCGCCGGACCCCGCGCTGACGCTGATAAAATCGCGGGGGATGCGGTTTTTCTCTGCGATCATGTCCACGAGATAAAGGAGCGACGTATCCGCATAATACGCGCCGTCACGGGTCGCGGCGCACCCTGCGGCGACAGCCTTGTCGCTCGGGCCATAGGGATTTTCATTCCGGGAGAGGAGGGCGACCCCTTCTGGCGGGGCGAAGCCTGGAACGTGATTTTGTGTTGGCGCTTCGGCCTTCACTGCGCCTGGGGCGAGCATGGCCAGCGCTGTCGCCCCTACGAAATTCCGCCTTGTTGTGGATAGCCGATTATCGCCGAGTCCCGCCATGGTCACATGCCCCTCACGCCGCAGGGCCCCTGCTGAGCCCATCGCCATTGTCTTGTTTCTTACTGCTCCAGTGAATCGCTTTCGCCATGGGAAGACGGCGTCTGTCCGTAATAAGACAGGCCTTCTTCCGGCGGCGCCCCGGAAAGCGCTGTGTAGTTCCTTTCGGATACGGCGCTTTCAAAATGATCGAGCGTCGCCGCTTCGGCGAGATAAGGCGCCTGTGGCTCGGCCATGCGTGCATTATAGGCATCGATAAACATCACGGCCGTGGTGAAAAGGAGGTAGGTCGCGAAGACCCTCTTTAATAAAGCGGGGTTCATCTTGTGCGCTACAAATGCGCCCGCAGGCGCGGTCAGCGCAGTCATGGCCGTGATCGCCACAAGCCCGATGATGTTCACATATCCGACCGATCCCGGCGGCAGTCCCTCGACGCCCTGTCCGATGATCATGAAGCCGATGGCGCCGGGGATGGCGATGATGAAGCCGAAGCCGGCGGCTGTAGCGATCGCCTGGTGGATAGGCTTGCCGAACAGCGTCATCACAAGAATGGCGAAGGTGCCGCCGCCTATTCCCATCAGGGACGCGAAGGAGCCGACAAAGGTGGCGAGCGCGGCGCGCAGCCAGCCCGTGGGCATGGTGTCTGACACTTTGAGGGCGCCCGCGCGCCCAAACATCATGTAAAGTCCCATGATGAAGACGCCGATCGCAAAAATGAGCGTCAGCGATTTGCCGTCGACGGATTTCGCGAGCACCAGACCCAGCAGCACCCCGAGTACAATCCAGGGCGCCCAGGTCTTCAGAACCTCAAAATCAACGGCGCCCCGTTTCGCGTGCGCCTGCACGGACCGCAAGGATGTCACGATAATCGTGCCGAGCGACGTGCCGATGGCGACATGGGTCGTTACCGATGGGTCGCCGCCCAGCACTGTAAAGATTGCATAGAGCGCGGGAACGACGACAAACCCGCCGCCAATGCCGAATATGCCCGCCGCAAAACCGGCAAAAAGCCCCGCGGCAAGCATGGCCGCCAATGTTGGAAGAAATTCAGCCCATTCAATTCCAGCCACGATTCACCCTCTTCGAAGTAAGCCCGGTTCACAGTGTGAAGCGCTATTAAGGCCGCGTCTCGCAAGAGCGCGCCAAAGCAGTGGGCGATTCCTTCCGGGTGCTCGGCGCTTTAAATAGTGGCCGATTAAACAAAAGGCTATCGGCATTTTGCCGGCGGTGCAATATCAAATGCGTTGCATAGTCTGCGACTTGTTGCGTGATTTCTTTGGAATTAAGGCGCGACGCACACGGACGATCTAATCGAGCGTAGATCGTGCGAGAGAAAAATAATCAGAAATTGGCTGGAAAGTTCTTGGGTGTGGGATTTTCTTCCAATCGGAGATATGCGCCGTGCGCCTGGGGGCGCAATCATTGGGCTAAATACCCGAAAGGCCCAGCGCGGGTGGCGCGCCGGGCCATTTTCAGAACCAGAATCTCAAGCCCGCGACAAATGAAAGCGTGGAAGGATCTTCACTGGCCGCGCGCGAGAAATCCGCTGTGGCGCCGAGATCGCGGTTCCAATTAACGCCGATATAAGGCGCGAATTCTCGCTTGAATTCGTAGCGAAGGCGCGCGCCTAGCTCGATATTTGTAAATCCGTCGCCGATTTCCAGCGGGTCCACAGTCTGAAAGGAAATCTCCGTTTCAGCCCTTGGCTGGAGAATGAGGCGCTGGGTCAGCATTAGCTCATACTCCGTTTCCAGCCGCGTGCTGACATCGCCCTTATCGCTGACAAAAAGCGCCGCATCCACTTCGAACCAGTATGGCGCGAGACCTTGCACGCCGAGCGCGGCGTAGGTGCGCGACGGATCGGGGCTGAAATCATGACGCAGTCCCGCTTGAAAATCGAAGTAGCGGGTGATGGCGCGAGACCACAAAGCCTGGACCTCGGCCTCTTCGAATTCATCTGCGTCAAACGAATATTCCGTTTCGGTTTTGAGCCAGAGCTTGTTGCGGTCGCCGCCCCACCAGCCTTGCCCTTCGAAGAAGAGCGCAGGGTCGCCGTCGCGGGACTGAAACTCGAAACGGTCCGCAAGAAAGTAATAGGCCGTGCCGCCGCCATGCTCATGCTGCACCGCCTTGCGCGCCTCGGACATTTCCTCCGGATCGTGATAGGCGTCAGCCTGCGACCAGGGCGGCGTCTCGTTCTGCGCAGCGGCGGAGGTCGCCGCCAATAAAGCCATCGCAAAAATAAAGAATGTGTTTTGCCCTCTCATGATTAATGACTCTCATGCTTGTGCGCATCACGATCATGAAGCGATTTTTTCATGTCATGGTCTTCGTGGGCCATCTTCGGCGGCGAGCCTTCGCCTTTCGGCAGAACCGAGACGACCTGCATCATGCCCGCATGCATGTGAAACAGGAGATGACAGTGAAAGGCCCAATCGCCCACATGATCGGCGCTGACGTCAAAAGACAGTTTATCGCCCGGCTTGACATTCACGGTGTGTTTGCGCGGGCGGTGATTGCTGTTTTCCGTGATGAGATCGAAAAACATTCCATGCAGGTGAATGGGGTGCGTCATCATCGTATCATTGACAAGGGTGAACCGCACGCGTTCGCCTTCATATAAGGTGATAGGCTTTTCAACGGCGGAGAATTTTACGCCGTCGAAGCTCCACATGAAGCGTTCCATGTTGCCGGTGAGATGGATCTCAATCTCGCGTTCCGGTGGGCGGGAGTCCGGATTAGGTTCGAGACTCTTGAGTTGGGTATAGCGCAGCGCGCGGTGCGGCACATTCTCCAGGCCAAGGCCCGGCTCGTCGAGGCGGTTTGTCGGCGCCGCGGCCACCATATCGACGCCGACGCCCAGCTTGTGATTATGCGCCTGTTTTCCCATCTGATGCGCGCCATGATCCATGCCTTGCATGTCGCCATTCATGCTTCCGTGATCCATGGCCATGTCCTTATGGGTGAGGATCGGGCGCTCGCGCAGAAGCGGCGCCGCCGCGCGCATGTCAGGGCGCGGCGCCAGCGTCGCTACGGCCTGTCCGAAGCGGTCAATGGCTTCCGCGACAATCGCGAAAGGACGGGGACGTTTGGGCTCGACAATGACGTCATAGGTTTCCGCAACGCCGATTTGAATTTCGTCCGTATCCACCGGCTGCACATGGAGGCCGTCGGACTGAACCACGGTCATGGGAAGGCCCGGAATACGGAAATTGAAGATGGTCATGGCGGCGGCGTTGATGATGCGCAGGCGAATGCGCTCGCCCGGGTCAAACAGGGCCGTCCAGTTGTCTTCGGTGGAATGACCATTGATCAGGTAAGTGTAAACGGCGCCGGTGACGTCGGCGATATCCGTCGCCGACATGCGCATACGGCCCCACATGGCGCGGTCTTCAATCGTTGCGCCAAGTCCGTCTTCTTTCGCATCCCGAATGAAGTCGCCAATCGTGCGTTCCTGAAAATTGTAAACTTCATTGCTCTTTTTCAGCTTGGCGTAGACTTTATGCGGGTGCTCGAACAGCCAGTCGGAGAGTACCAGCACATATTCGCGATCATAGGCGACAGGATCGGCGCCGGCGGGATCGATGATGATCGGTCCGTAAAGCCCGCTCTGTTCTTGCAGGCCGGAATGGGAATGATACCAGTATGTGCCGTTTTGCGGGACCGCAAATTCGTATTTGAACGTCTCGCCCGGCTTGATGCCGGGAAAAGAGACTCCCGGAACGCCGTCCATATGGAACGGCACCAATAGACCGTGCCAGTGAATGGAGCTGTCTTCTTTTAGCGTGTTCGTGACATTCAGGGTCACGTGTTCGCCCTCACGAAAGCGGATGAGCGGCGCCGGAAGGGTTCCGTTCACCGTAACGGCATGGCCGTGACGCCCGCCAATCATCACACCGGTGTCGCCAATGGTCAGATCGAAGGTCGGGCCGGTAAGCGCCGGTGGCCGTTTGCGCATGTCATGGGCGCCGTTATTGCTCTGGGCCCAAGCGGGCAAGAGGCCTGCCGCGCCGGCATATAGGCCGCCCGCCGCGGCGCTGCGCAGAAGATGTCGTCTTGAAAACATGGCTCGTCTCTTAATGATGAGCGTGATGGCCGGGGTCAGGGGCGACGCCGGCGCAGCTTTCATCCGTTTCGGCGGCGATCCGCGCCTGCTCTTCGCTCATGGCTTTCATGCAGGCCTCATGGGCCCCGTCATCGATCTCAAGCGAGCACATCATGGCGATAGACCAGCTTTCCTCCTTTGCCGGCCTCAGCATGAAATGCACGTTCTCGCCTTCGTAGAAGGCGGCGAGATCGACAATTTTCTCGACTTTGAAGTCCATGGTCATCTCGTCCCATTGAAGCGCTTCAATCGGCTTGTGGGTGAGATTGAGTTTGGCGTTTTTGACGTCGAGCGCGTTGATCACGCCTTCGCCCATAGGGAGGGCGCATCGATCCGTCATCTGCATGTCGTGGGCCTCATGGCCCTTCTGATGACCAGAGTTGTTTGCGTCTTGAGCTTGGGCCGCCGGCATAAGGAGGCATGCCCCCGCGATGAGCGGCGCAATGTTGAGAGTTTTCATGTATTGTCTCCGATAATTGAATGCTGAAAGGACAAAGCCGTTGAAACGGCTTGAGGTCAGCGTTCAATTCCGGAGGCGGACTTTCAGGGAAACGGGCGAGCGCTCAGGCGGTGGAAGCCATCCAACGTTCGATGACCGGATTTCGCTGCTGCGTCGTGCATCGGGCATCGCCGGCGAAGCCGAAAGAACTGCAAGTTGGAAAAGAGGGGCTGGCGCCGCCAGCTTGGCTGCGGTGTTGGCCTTCGCCGCAAGGTCGTGTGCTGCGTGAAATTCGCAGTCGTCGCCGCCCTCGCCGCAATCATGTGATGAGGGCGCCTGAGACTTGCCGGTCTGGCCGTGTCCTGCATGCCCCTCGGTGGCGCGCCCATGCGAGCCCTGCGTCCCGCCGTGAATTGCTGCGTCTGCTTGAGAGGCGGAAGCGGCTTGATAGGGCGCACAGGCGCACGCTGCCTGCGCCGCGCCGAAAAGGCCGGCGGCGGCGACAAGGATAACGATGCGCAAAAGCTTCAGCATGTGACCAATTCCTGACATGCCAAAATAGGTATCCCCGGGAGAGGGGTCAATCAGGGAAGGGCGAATGGGACATTTGATCCAGCAGGCACTAATTTTTAGCTCATCGCGGGCGCCGCCCGTTCCCGTCTTGAAACATTCGGCTGTCCGCCCGAAGCTGATTCAAATGCTTAAGAAATAAGGGAGGATCGCGATGGCCGCCGCAAGACTGGGCCGGGCGTTGACGGCATTGTCTCTCATTCTCTTGCTCGCCGGTTGCGGCGCAGAGACGCCCGGGGAAGCAAAATCGGAACCGCAGATCGAAGAGGGGGCGTCTCAGGATCTGAACGCCCTCGCCCGAGATGTGGGGCGTGTGGAATCGCTGCGCCAGGTGAAAGATGTGCAACGACGCTACGCCCAGTACCAGCAATATGGACTTTGGAATGACATGGCCGCCCTTTTTTCGGATGGCGCGGTCATCCGGTGGGGAGACGCCGAGATCAAAGGACGGGGCGCCATTCTTGACTGGCTGGAGGGGCGCGGCGCTGAAGTGGGCGGTCTCGGACCAGGCGCGCTGAATACGGAATTCATCGATGAGCCGCTGGTCAATCTTGCTGTCGATGGAGAAAGCGCCGAAGCGCGCTGGATGAGTCTCGCTTTCAAAGGTGACGGCGAAGGAAGGGCCTGGATTGAAGGCGGCCTCTATGAAAACGACTATGTGCGCGAAGGCGGCCTCTGGAAGATCGCTGTCATGCGATACTATCCGCAATATGAAGGCGGTTATGCCGAGGGCTGGGCGAATGTCGGCGGTGAAGACCTGCCGATCATTCCCTATCACTTTACGATTGATGAAACGGGCGTCCCGATCCCCGAGCCGCAAGGCCCTGCGCCTGAAACCGATGAAACCCTGGACAGTCTGGAACAACGCATAGCCGCGTTGAATGACGAGGATGCTGTTCGCAATATCCAGAACACCTATGGCTATTATGTCGACCGTAAAATGTGGGATGACGTGGTCGATCTCTTCGCTGAGGACAGCGCTGTAGAGATTGGCGGCGTTGGCGTGTTCAAGGGGCCCGATGGCGTGCGCAGGGCGATGGAGCGCATGGGCTCGGCCGGGCTTGAACATGGCGAGCTGAATGAGCGGCCGATTTTCGACACTCTTGTCAACATATCGCCTGAAGGGAATGAAGCGGAAAGCCGGGGCATTGAGCTCGCCATGACTGGCGATGCACAGGCGGGAACCGCGCAATGGGGAATCAGCGTTTTCCGCAACCGTTTCGTCAAGGAAAACGGTCTGTGGAAGCTGAAAGAGTTGCGCCTCTACCCCCTGATGAAAGCCGACTATGCTGTCGGCTGGGGCGATGGCGGCGACATGGGGCGGTCCCGGCCGGTGCTGCCTGCTTTTCTGGGACCCAACCCGGCGACGGGGCGGGCTGTGGAGACAGGTGATTTCAAGATTGCCGCCGTCTCGGACCTTACGGGCGATATTGCAGGGGATGATGACGCCGGGAAAACAGGCGATGTTGCGGAGCGTTTTGACGAAGCGCGCCGGCGCCTTGCGCGCTCGGCGGCTTATGACGGCGCGGTCAATGTTTCCGCTGCGTACGGATATTACCTCGATGATTTTCAGTGGACGGCGCTCTCCTCCATTTTTGCGGAAGAAGGCAACAAGCAATCCCCATTTGCAGGATATTACATGGGTCGCGATCGGATCATGGGGGCCGCCAACGCCATGTGGGGACCGCCCCGTGAAATGCGTCCCGCAGTCTCCTTCCACTGGCGCACGCAGCCTGTAATTCACGTGTCCCATGACGGGCGTTCGGCCAATCTTCGCACGCGCCTCTTTCAGCCGCGGACCTCGAAAGATCCGGACGCCCCGTCAAGATTTTACATGGGCGGCTTTCATGGCGGAATGTATCCCAATGACCAACTGGTGCTCGAAGACGGCATATGGCGTTTCTGGACGCTGACCATTGACGAGCATTATTTCGCCTCGCCGAGCTGGGAAGGCGGCTGGGCGGCGGCGAAAGAGCCGGAAGCAGGCGCCGAACCATATCGCAGCCCGTTGCTCGATAAATATCCGCCCGATGTTCTGTTGACTGAACTTGGCGAGCGCCAGGAGGGGTTCCGTGGGGGAGCAGGCGAAACTGTCGACTGGCCCGGCATCCTGCCCATGTGGTTTCACTATCGAAACCCCGTGAGCGGGCGGACGCCCGAGCATTATTGGCCGGATTGCGTGCCTTGCGAGAAACTGCCTGAAGCCCGCCTGACGGAGCATGGTTATCAAATGCCGCCGACCGGCCCGGAAATTGACGGCGTTGAGGTGAAACGCGAGGAAAATCGCCAATAGTTCCGAGGGTAAGGCAAATTTGCCTACCTCTCAGGGCAAGCGGTGAGATGGTGCTGTTGATAACCTCGACATGGCTTGCCTACAGGCCGGGAGGGGAAGGGCGCTCGACTGCATAAAGGTGCGAAACGCCGGGTCGCCTTCAATAAAAACATGCTTTGGGCTGTGTCACGCTCAAGCCTTGCGGGACTTAAAAATGGCCCTGAAACGTCGAATCTTTTTCTCGTCAAAATCGATATGGCTCGGCTTTGCCTGTGCGGTGAGCGTGTCTTGCGCCTCGACCGGTGAAAGTTCGTTTCGTGAAGTGGCCGTAGAGCCGGATCCGCCCCATGAATGCGGCTTCTGCGAGCGACTGAACGAGCCGTCTGAGCCGTTTCAGATTTACGGCGACACTTATTATGTGGGCACGGCGATGATCTCTTCCGTTCTCATCGCTTCGGATGACGCCCTCGTTCTGGTTAACGGCGGCATGACCCAGACCGCGCAGCAGATCGCGGACAACATAAAAGAGCTGGGCTTTTCGCTTGCCGATCTCAAGCTCATTGTAAATACGCATGCGCATTTCGATCACGCTGGCGGCATCGCCGCCCTGGCGCGGGCTACCGGCGCCAAAGTGGCCGCCAGCGCGCGCGGCGCCGAAGCGCTGGAACAGGGAAGACCCACCGAGGACGATCCTCAGCGCGGTCTTGTAGAAAATGTTTTCCCGCCCGTGCCGGAGGTTCAGATTATCGCGGATGGCGCAACCGTGAGCGCAGGTGAAATCGAATTGACCGCTCACTACACGCCGGCTCATACGCCGGGCAGCGTCGCCTGGACATGGCGGTCCTGCGAAGATGAAGGTTGCCTTGACATAGTCTTTGCGGACAGTTTTTCCACGCGTTCCGCGCCCGAATTCCGCTTTACGGGGGGCGCAGATTATCAGGGGCGTATAGAAACCTTTCGCAATGCAATTCAAACCGTCGCCGCATTGCCTTGCGATATATTGCTTACGCCTTCGCCGCTTTCTTTTGGCGTAAAAGAGAAACTTGCGGCCAGGTCTGAAAATCCCGACACGAATCCGTTCATTGATTCCGGCGCTTGTGCGGCTTATGCCGAAAAGGCGGAAGCCGGGCTGGAAAAACGCATCGCTGAAGAGCAAACGGCGCAATAAAATCTCACATAAAAAGATATAGGCCTAATTGATGAGCGTGACAGACACCCTTGAAGAACCAATCGGACGCGGACCATTTTCCTGGTACCAGAGAGCTGACAGAAAAGTCCGTCGCGTCTTCTGGACTTGTTCCGTTGCATGGACGCTCGATGCAATGGATGCGCTGGTCTATCAATATCTCATTCCGATCATCATCATGGCCTTCGGCATTACGCTGGCGCAGGCGGCGGCGGTGGCCAGCGCAAGTTATTTCGCCTCGGCCATCGGCGGCTGGATGGGCGGCTGGCTGGCGGACAAGTTCGGCCGCGTGCGCATTCTCCAGCTCACTATCTTGTGGTTTTCGATGTTTTCCTTTCTTTCCGGCTTCGCGCAAAGCTATGAGCAGCTTTTGATCTTGCGCGTCTTGCAGGGCGTCGGTTTCGGCGCGGAGTGGGCCGTAGGCGCAGTGCTCCTGGGCGAGATCGTCGCCCGCAAAGACCGCGGCAAAGCGCTGGGCTCCGTTCAAAGCGGCGTTGCGGTGGGGTCCGGGCTCGCTGCGCTTCTTGCAGGTCCGTTCGTGGCGATTTTCCCGCTCGAATTCGGCTGGCGGGTTGTCTTCTGGGTGGGGCTTTTGCCGGCCATCCTGATTTTCTTCGTGCGGCGCGGTGACGACGATTCGGAAGTCTTCAAGGAAAGCAAGGCGCAGCGGGACGCGGAAAAAAGGTCGGTGACGCCGCTTGAAATTTTCCGTCTGAAATATCTGCGTGTCACGGCGCTTGCGGCTCTGCTGGCGGTCGGCGCGCAAGGGGCGGGGTATTCGGTCTCAAGTTATCTGACAACGTTCTTGCAAAATGAGCGCGGCATCTCCGCCTCCACGGCGGGAATCTTCGTTCTCCTAAACAGCGTTGGCGCCTTTTTCGGTCTTCTTGCAAACGCGTATTTCAGCGACCGTTTCGGGCGCCGCATGGCCTTTCGTCTTTTCGGCGTGGGTTTTATTCTCGCAACCATCTTCTATCTTTGCGCGCCGCTTGGCAGTCACGCCTATACGCTTATTCCGGCGGGCATCATTCAGGCTTTTTGCCAGTTCGGACTTTACGGTTCCTTCGGCCCGTATTTTACTGAACTGTTCCCCACTGAAGTGCGCGCCTCCGGCCAGGCCTTCGCCTATAATTTCGGTCGCGCCGCCAGCGGCATCTTCATCCAGGGCGTGGCGATTCTCGCTGCGAGCGTCGCTTTGAATGTGTCGATGACAGCAATGGGCGTCATTGGCGTGATCTGCGCGCTCATTGCGACGATATTATTGCCGGAAACGGTCGGTCGCGATCTTCGTCAACTCGATAAAGGCGCCGCTTCCTTGGGCGGCTGAGACGCTAACCGATATGGCCGTCCCGACAATATGATCGCAATGATCATTTCTGGCGCAGCTAGTGCCGGTGATGTCAACTCCTGGGACCGTTTCGATAAAGTGTCCGCCTCATTCGGGTCGGTATATGTTTTATGGATTATCAGCATGAAGCAGTTTCTTGATTTTTGCGCGGAGCGCGGCGGCGGCCTTTTGGGCACGTGGCTGAAGATTCCGAGTCTGGCGACCGTGGAGATGCTGGGCAGGGCGGGTTTCGATTTTCTTGTCATCGATATGGAGCACGCCCCTCACAGTCTCGATCAGGTCTATGATTTTATTTTTGCAACGCAGGCCTGCGATATGGGCGCCGTGGTGCGTCTGCCCGATCACACCGGCTCATGCATTCAGCGGCTGCTTGACGCGGGCGCGGACGGCCTTTTGGCGCCGCGCATGACGAGCGTTGAAACAGCAGAGAGGCTTACCCGGCAAATGGTCTTCAGTCCCAAAGGAGAGCGCGGTCTTGGAACGACCTCGCGCGCGGGCGGCTGGGGCCTTGCGCCCATGGAGGATTATCTGCGCCGGGGCGACGAGCAGTGCCTGAGGATGGTGCAGTTAGAGGATTGGGACGCCCTTGGCTCAATAGAAGACTACCTTTCAGTGCCGACGGTGAACGGCGTCTTCATCGGGCATGGGGACCTTTATCTTTCCAGTGGAAAACCGGCTTCGGATCCGGAAGTGCGCAAAATCACCGCTGAGGTTGCGCAGAAAGCCAAAGCGGCGGGCAAGCTTTCCGGCGCCGCCGCAGCAACGTTCGAAGACGCCAGGCTCTATCGATCGATGGGCTATTCGCTGGTCATGGTGAGCAATGACGCCACGATTTTCGCCAAAGCGGCTGCGGCGGCCGTCGCTGACAGCCGGACAAACTGAATCAAGGCGTCTCAATAGCAGGGCGCTTAAAAAGAATAGAGGATGATATGAGTCAGACAGTCGATCCCCGCTCCCGTCTTTCCACCAGCGGCGCGCCGGCGTCGGCAAGCGGCCAGCCCTTTTCCCCCGGCGTCTATGCGCGATTTTACGACATGGCCCCGCAGGAGGAGACAGACAAGGCGAAGACATGGATGGCGCGCGGCCAGAATCCCATCGTGGCGGTTTCCGAAGCGCAAGCCGGCGCTGTCTTCGAGCGCAAAAACCAGCCTGATGAATATGTGCTGATCTTGCCCGATGCGGAAACGAGCGCGCGCGTCACTGCGGGCGGCGAAACGAAGGACATCGACGGCTTCACCCTGACCATCGTGCCGCCCGGCGACAGCACGATTGAGATCACCGGCGCGGGACAGGTCATTCGCCTGTTCACGAGCCAGTCCCGCGACCTTGCGGACAAGACCGCCAATGCGGATGGCTATCGCGAGCCGCATCCGCATATTCCGCCTTTTAAGCCGTGGCCGGCGCCGCCGGAAGGCTACAAGATCCGCAGCTACAGCCTCGACGTGTCCGAAGAGGAAGGGCGTTTCGGCAAGATCTGGCGCTGCACCACTTTCATGGTGAATGTCTTTCCGCCGCAAAACGGGCCGCGCGATCCGTCGAAACTTTCGCCGCACCATCATGACGAGTTCGAGCAATGCTCGCTGGTTATCGGCGGGGAGTATGAACACCATCTGCGCTGGCCGTGGACGGCCAACATCGCTGAATGGCGCGATGACGATCATGAAAAATGCGGCGCCCCGTCGGTGACGGTGATTCCGCCCAAAGCCATTCACACCTCGGCGGCGATCGATCCGGGCGTCAATCTTTTGATCGACATCTTCTCGCCCCCGCGTGAGGACTTCTCAAAGATGGAAGGCTGGGTGCTGAACGCCGATGAGTATCCGATGCCGCCGGAGCTTAAAGACTAAAGGCGTTTAAAACGCCGTGCGGTCGGCGCCTTTGAGGTCGAGCAATTTGCGGGCCTCATCGGGCGTTGCGATTTCAAGCCCCAGCGCTTCGATGATGGTGCGCACTTTACGCACCTGTTCGGCGTTGCTCTTCGCCAGCTCACCGCGTCCGATATAAAGGCTGTCTTCCAGCCCGACGCGGACATTGCCGCCGAGCAGGGCCGACTGATTGCAGAAGGTCATCTGGGCGCGTCCCGCCGCGAAAGCCGAAAACACATAATCCTCGCCGAAGAGACTGTCGGCGATGGTCACCATGTGGGAAAGATTGCGCGGGTCCGCGCCGATGCCGCCGAGAATGCCGAATATGCCCTGAATGAGAAAGGGCGGCTTGATCAGGCCTTTGTCGGCGAAATGTGCCAGCGTGTAGAGGTGGCCGATATCGTAGCACTCGAATTCGAAGCGGGTGCCGTAGGCCTCGCCGACCTCGCGCATGATGCGTTCGATGAAGCTGTTCGAATTATACATGATGCGGTCGTTGGAGGTTTCCACATACTCCCGCTCCCACTCATGCGCCCATTTCTCCACACGCGCGCCGGCGGCGCTGAAGTCGAAGATGAGAGGGCCCATATTGAGCGAACAGATTTCCGGCTGCGCCGCATGGGCGCCTTCGAGCCGGTCGTCGAGGGACATATTGGCGCTGCCGCCGGTGGAGATGTTTATGACGGCGTCGCTCGCCTGCTTGATGCGCGGCAGGAAAGCCATGAAGTCTTTCGCCGCGGGGCTCGGGCGTCCGTCTTCCGGGTTGCGGGCGTGAAGATGCAGGATCGCGGCGCCGGCTTCCGCCGCCTCGATCGAAGCCGCCGCGATCTCATCCGGCGTTACGGGCAAGTAAGGCGACATGGATGGCGTGTGGATGGAGCCTGTGGGCGCGCAGGTGATGATGACCTTTTTGCTTTTGCGCATGGCGGGGTCTCCTAAAGACCTGCGTGGCAGAGATATTTGAGATTGAGATATTCCATGAGGCCGTGCGAAGAGCCTTCGCGGCCGAGGCCGGACATTTTGACCCCGCCGAAAGGAACGACCGCAGTGGAGATAAGCCCGGTGTTGATCCCGACCATGCCGCTTTCGATGGTGCGGCCCACGCGCGCGATGGTCGCCGGGTTTTCCGAGCACAGATAAGCGGCGAGACCGAAGGGCGTGTCATTTGCGAAGCGAACGCCCTCTTCTTCCGCCGCAAACGGAATCACTCCGGCAAGGGGGCCGAAGGTTTCCTCTCGGGTCAGCAGCGCGTCCGGCGCGACGTCGCGCAACAGGGTCGGCGGCATCAACTGACCGCCGGAAGATTTACCGCCGGAGAGAATGGTTGCGCCGCCCGCGACGGCGTCGTCGAGATGCTCTTCCACTTTGGCGACGCCAGCTTTGTCGATCAGCGGACCGATATCGGTTGCTTCATTGAACCCGTCGCCCAATGCGAGGGCGCTCACACGTTTTGCGAAAGCTTTCAGAAAGGCTTCATAAATTCCCTTTTGCGCATAGATGCGGTTGGCGGCGATGCAGCTCTGGCCGCTATTGCGGAATTTCGCCACAAGTGCGGTTTCGACGGCCGTTTCCAGATCGGCGTCATCGAAGATTAAGAGCGGCGCATTGCCGCCGAGCTCCAGCGACAGACGTTTGATCGACGGCGCCGAGGCTTCCATCAGCTTCGCGCCGATCTCAGTCGAGCCGGTGAAGCTTATCTTGCGCACCACCGGCGATGAGGTCAGGAGACCGCCGATCATGCCGGCCTTGCCGGTGATGACATTGAGCACCCCCGCCGGCAGCCCCGCTTCTTCGGCGAGCACGGCGAGGGCGTAAGCCGAAAGCGGCGTCTGGCTTGCAGGCTTCGCGACCATAGTGCAGCCCGCCGCGAGCGCAGGCGCGGCCTTGCGCGTCAGCATGGCGAGGGGAAAGTTCCAGGGGGTGATGGCGGCGCAAACCCCGATCGGCTCGGGCTCCACCAGCAGCCGGCGTCCTTCGACGGGCGAGGGGATAGTCTCGCCGAACATGCGGCCCGCTTCGTCGGCGTAGAATTCGATAAAGCCGGCGCCGTAAGCGACTTCCGCGCGCGCCTCTTTCAGCGGTTTGCCGTTTTCGAGCGTGATGAGCCGCGCGAGATCTTCCTGATGATCCATGACAAGATCGAACCAGCGCCTCAGGATCGCGCCGCGATGGCGGGTCAGCTCTTTCGCCCAGCCGGGAAAGGCTTTCTCCGCCGAAGAGATCGCAGCTTTCGTCTGATCTTCGGAGACCGACGGCGCCTTGCCGATGATCTCGCCGGTGAACGGGTCATCGACATCGATAGAAGCGCTGCCATCGGCCTCAATCCATTTCCCGTCGATATAAGCCTTGTCGCGGATCAGGTCATTTCGCGACAGTTTTCCGCGCTGAAGAGAAGAAGCTCCGTCGCCGTGAGGCATATTGCGCATTATCCTTATTTGTCATCGCCGAGATCAGGATTTGTCACGGGCGTGTCGCCTTCAAACCAGTGCTCAAAACGACGATAGGTACACAGCCAGCGTCCGTCTCCGGCGCGTTTGAAGCGATCAGTGGCTAGCGAGATGGTTATTGGCGGGTGTGTCGGCAAAACCTTCTCGCCATTCTTGGCGTAGAGAAAAAGAAAGTTTGTCGCTTCAGCCGTATCGGCGCCTGTAAAATATGCGCGAAAATTCGTGAAGGAATGCACCGACAGGCGAGGCCCCTGCTTTACGCGCCAATCATAAAATTCCTGAATTTTCGCCTTGCCGTAATAGGAGGCGAACTGACCATGAAATTCAGCGTCGTCAGTGTAGTAGGAAGAGGCGTTGCGCCCCCCATTTGTATCAATCTCGTGCCAGTATTCGGCTAACAGTAGCGAAAGCTCCGCATTAAGCTTGATGACGTCATCCTGATACACTGCCGCGCTCCTTCATGTTTCATAGCGGCTCAGGCCGCGGTGAAACATGGCGATCTCTTCTCCTCAGGTCTTGTTCGCAGAGGAAAAAAGATTTGAGCGGAGCGGACAGAAAAACCTAGTTGCGGATAGTGCTTGATGCAGTAACTGCGGCGCTTCGGTATTCCCGCGGCGCCATGCCAAACTGATCGCGGAAACAACGCGTGAAATGAGCCGCGCTGTTAAATCCCCATGAGAAGGCGATCTCAGTCAAGGTGTGGCCATTCCAGGCGGGATTGCGCATTTGCCGTGCGCATTCCTCAAGCCGACGCCGCAAAATAAAAGCCGAGATCTTTTCCCCTGATACGGAAAAGATTGAGCGAAGATAACGTGGCGATAGATTGAGGCTTTTGGCGATCGTGGCGCAGCAAAGTTCCGGATCGCGCAAATTGTCTTCGATAAAGGATATGACGTCATTGCGCCGGCGCCACAGCACAGCCGATTCTTCCGAAATATCGAAACCGGCTGTGTAGGACATGGAAATCATCTCGAGAAGATAGCGCGCAACGCGTTCTTCATGGTCGCGCTGAATGCCTGCGCCCACGCTTTCACTCAGCGATTCCACCATGGCGCCGAGCGTGCCGGCGAGGCCGACGGCGTGACCAAGCCGATGTCCAGTAAACTGTTCCGGCGTGGGAAGATATTCGCGCAAAAGGGACGGGAGAACGCGCACCATAATCGTAGTAGAGAAATCTTTTGTATCGAAAAAATGCGGAAGCCCCGTGTCGACAAGGACAAAGTCGCCCTGATCCAGATTGGCTTCATGTCCGCAATGATGAATAACACTGCTGCCTTTGGCCTGAAGGAGAAGAGAATAAATGCGCGGCCGGTTGTCGTTGATGTGAAGCTTGCTGCGTTCGACGCTGTAACAATCCATCGACAGTTTTGCGAGTTTTACCGGACCAAGCGTGCCAATGCTGAGCTCGGCGCCAAAGCCCTGCTTATCCGCTGGGGTGAACTCCACCTGGCTCATTCGAGACGCATACAGAGCGTTCCACGCCGCCGTCCGGCCATTTGTCGGCAAATCAATTGTACTGTATTTTTCCACGTCTACTCCTCCCGCTTGGCCCGACTTTATAAATGCCGGTTCCACAAGCAACTTTACTGCTTTCTGCAGAGTCTCGCATCGACCTTGACCGCCGTCAAGCAAAGAAGCGTCAGCAGTATGGTCGTCAGCGCAGGGGCAAACGAGTTTGCGGCGGGACCGATCCACCCATCCGCATACTGAGCGGGTGTGCGGTGCTGCACTAATGCGCGAGCGCGCTCAGATGCGGCCTCCGATGCACGCCTGTAATGCGCCCGCCACAGGGGTCTATTCGCAATTTACCTTATTGCCCGATCCTCTGAATTTAGCAGTAAAACTTTATGAGAATAAGAGCCTTCACAGTGCTGAATTTGATTTTTCCGGCGCTATAAATTGAGCAAACTGCAAAATTCGACTTCGCCGGCCAGGAGGCTTGATATCTTGGCGACACCCCCGTTAACACCATCATTTTCGGGAAGATTTTAAGAAAGGAAGCGCCATGCCGGACCCCCTGTTCAGCATTGACGGAAAAGTCGCGCTTGTCACAGGCGGGACTAGCGGGATCGGCCAGATGATTGCGCGCGGCCTCGTTCGCCGCGGGGTCAAGACATATATCACCGGCCGAGATGCGGAGACGACCGGCGCGCTGGCGGAAACCTTTTCAACGGAAGAGAAAGGAACGTGCCTCGGCATGGCCGCAGATCTCTCCAGGGCCGATGAGCCGGAACGGCTCGCCGCAGAACTCGCCGGACGGGAGGAGCGGCTGCATATTCTCGTCAATAATGCCGGCGCCGGGGAGGCGGCTTCCTTGCCGGATGTTTCTGTCAAGGATTGGGATACGGTCATGGATGTTAATCTAAAGGCGCCCTTTTTCCTTGTTCAGAAGCTGTTGCCGCTCCTCAAGAAAGCGTCCAGCGCAGAAGATCCAGCGCGGATAATCAATATCGGCTCGATTGGCGGGCTTCATATTCCAAACTGGGATGCGTTTCCTTACGGCGCCTCCAAGGCTGCGATCCATCATCTCACGCGTGCGCTGACGAAGCGCCTGGGAGACAGCCACATCACAGTGAACGCCATCGCTCCCGGCCCATTTCCGTCACGGCTCACGGATACATCGTCGGATGCCGTAAAGCAGAGCGTTCGGACCTATATTCCTCTCGGCAGGGCGGGCGAGCCGGAAGATATTGAAGGGCTCGTTGTCTTTCTATCCGCCCGCGCCGGCGCTTTTGTAAACGGCTGCACTATTCCGCTTGATGGCGGCTACATAGCAGCGCTTTGAAAAACGTGACTATGAGAAAATTTGAAACGAACCGGAATCGCGCCTAACGCAGAATAGACGCTGTCTCGCCAGCATTTGCTTGCCAATATGGCAAATTGCGCCTCCGTTTCAGGCAAGTTGCCTGATCCAAGTCTGAATAGTCTTTGCAAAAGACCACAACAATAAGACTTGGGCTAAGGGAGGCGTCAGATTGCATTCGGGCTGGCGGTTTTGTGTGAAAAATCGAAAAAACAAATTGAGACGACAGCATGTTGAGTGCTTTGCGTCCGTTCAATTGCGCTGAAATTTAATCGTTACCGTCCGCCGCTCCTCCCATCCCTGCGGTCGGCCGTCATCCCAGCCAGATTGCAGGTGTCATGCTCGATATTGCACTGGTTTGGGGTGGCGGATTTTTAAGCGCGGGCTCGTTGGGCGTTCTCTGAAGAGAAGCGCGGATTAGGGCCGCAAGATCAGTGACGCACATCTGCGCAAGAAAGACGGAATGGCGGGAAGTCTGATGTTGCGAGCAAAAAATTGAGAGGACTGCGTCGTGACTATCGCATTGTTTGACACCCATGCGCATCTGATCTCGGATGATTGGGACAAATACAAGCCGCTATCACTCACGCCCGACCTGCCAACGCCGGACCGCCCAAATTATACAGTGACCGCTGAGGCGCTGATTGAGATGATGGACAGAAACAATGTTGAAAGAGCGTGTCTCGTTCAACGCGGCCATGTTTATGGTTATGACAACAGCTACATCATCGATTCAGCGGCGGCCTTTCCGGATCGGCTGCACCCGGTTGTCATTCTCAACACGCAAGACCCCGAAACGCCGAAACTCTATCGAAATCTGGTGAAAAATCACGGAGTTTGCGGTTTCCGGATGGCTCATACGCGGCCCTGGATTCTTGATACGGCCTGGATGAGCTCCCCGTCCGCTATGGATGTCTGGAAAGCCTGCGCCGATCTCGGCACGCCAATGACGATTATCTTCTATCAAAAACAGCTTTCCTATAATCTGCCGCTTTTGAAGGTCATCGCCAGGCAGTTTCCGGACCTTCAGATTCTGGTGGATCACGGCGGCATGCCCTATGGGATGACCCAGGTGGAGGTCGGATACGCCAAAGAGGACGGTGAGGACATCCTTATGCCGCCGCCGCCAGATTTTGGAATCAATGAAACGATTAAAATTTTCGAAGACGTCCCTAACGTCAACTTCAAGATTACCGAAATTAATATGGAGCGGCTTGCTGCTGAAAAAGTGAGGCCGGCTCATTTGGTGCGTCGTATGGTCGACAGCTTCGGTCCGGACAGGCTTATCTGGGGGTCCGATGTGGGCCAGAGCATGCTTTGGCCCTATGACGAGAAAACCGAAATGGCGCGCAGCGCCGCTGACTTTTTAACTACAGAAGAAGCGGAAAAGTTCCTGCACGACAATGCCGCACGCATATACCGACACTGTTATAGAGCGTAAAAACTTTACTGTTTATTATTTGTATACAGATATTATGAAATTGTTGCGCCGGCGACCTTGATCCTCTTCTATTTCCTGTCGACGACTGGGCGCGGTTAAGAGTCTGATCCGCCATGTTTTTCGATGCGGGCGTCACGGGATTTGTGATGCTAAAGCGCCACACTACGCCGCCCGGAGCGTCTCATTTGACACTACGAAATCCATCGCAAAATTTTGATCCGGTTGGATCAAGTCGCTCCTGCCGGGCTCGGTTAGAGGTTTCGTCAATCAATAAAAATAGAATCCAGCAGAAGGGGTAGGAGATGTTTAAGAACCTTGCGATGGCTTCCATCTCGACGGCGGCCTTATTATCGGGACAGGGCGCGTACGCCCAGTCCGAAGAAAATGGCGAACGTCGAGGCAGTGACGAAATTGTCGTTACGGCGACCAAAGTCGAAACAAGCCTTCAAGAAACGCCGATTGCTATCACGGCAGTGACATCGGAAACGCTGGCGGTAAGAGGGCTTACCACTACGGCCGATCTTGGCAAAATCGTTCCCAACGCGGATTTCCAGAAGGCGCAAGGCATTTATGGCCCGGCTGTCACCGTGTTTTTGAGGGGCATCGGTCAGCACGACCCACAGCTCAATGGCGAACCGGCCGCAGCCTTCTACATTGACGATGTCTATTATCCGCACCTCTTCGGATCTCAGTTCGACTTGCTTGATCTGGATCATGTGGAAGTGTTGCGCGGTCCTCAGGGAACGCTTTTCGGGCGTAACGCCATTGCCGGCGCCGTCAACCTGGTCAGCAAAAAACCAAGCCTGACCGAAGCGAGCGCATCGATTGAGGCGACGCTCGGCGCTTACAATCGGCGCGACTTCCGGGCGGGTTTCAGCGTGCCTGTAACCGATACGCTGGCGGTGGGCGTGACTGTCCTGTCGAAAAAGCGTCAAGGCTATCAGGAGATGCTCGACTTCACCTGCCAGATGTACAAGAACGGCACGCCTGAGCTGGCGGGTTCATTCCCGTTTCAGACTCCGGAAACAACTTTTGCAGGCGGCAGCACGCCTGATAATTGCGTGATTGATCACCTCGGCGGTGAAGATACTCGCGCTATTCGCGGCTCCGTTTATTGGGAACCAAGCGATAGAGTCGAGTTTTCCATGAGCGCTGACTACATGGATCAAAATGACGAGATTCCGGCCGAATACATTATCGATACCGACTACGCACAAACTCAGTCGCGACCAAATTTTGTAACGGCGTTCGACGAGTTTTCCGTGCCCGGGCAGCCCCCATTTCAGTGGGACGAGCGGTTTGAAACGGGTGATCCCTACAAGACATTTGATAACTACTGCGATCCGTTCCCGGCCGGCACATTGATTCCGGGCAATAGCTATTACAACGGATCCATATTCAAAGGCGGTAAATGCTACGGCAACACTGTGCCGTTGACCAACTGGGGCCTTCAGGGCAAGGCCGTCTTCGGGATCACCGACCAAATTGATTTCTCTCTAATCGGCGGATATCGCGAGCTCCAATTAAGTTTCGGCGCGGCGTCGGATGGCACGCCTCTTAACGACTCCATAATTTACCACTCATTTGACGAAACCCATTGGAGCGGTGAAGCTCGCTTTACCGGCCAACATGACTGGATCGACTGGGTCGCCGGTTTCTTCTATTACAAGGGCGATGCGTTTCACCTCGGTCAGCCACAGGGCGTCCGCGCCGGCACGCAACGCTTTCAGGTTGACACCTATGAGCCGACGGCTTGGGCCGGTTACGGGAATGTGGTGATCCATCTGCTTGATGACAGATTGAATCTGACAGGCGGGCTCCGCCGTTCAGATGACGAGAAGTTTGTCGATTTCAACAGTCTTACCGATGCAACGCCGCCTGGGCAAACGATGTTCGTTCCCTCTCCGGCAAGCACCGTGTTCGACGTTACCATTGCGACGGATCGCTGGGACTGGAAAGCCGGCATTGACTACAGATTTACTGATGAGTTCATGCTTTACGCATCCGCTGGCACCGGTTACCGCCTGCCGGGCTTCAATGTCCGCCCGTCTCAGCCGGGTCAAGAAGGTCAGACTCCGGGCGAGGCGCTTAGAAGTTATGAAGTTGGCTTTAAATCGGAGGCCTTTGACCGCAGATTAAAACTCAATATGGCTGCGTTCCTAATGGATTTCACGGAGCGTCCGGGCACCTATTCCGGTCAGGAGGCTCAGCTCACTGACGATCTTACCGGCAACGTGCCGGGGGATTCGACTGTTATCCCCGGCGGTCCGGACGGCACGAGCTATTCAACCGCGTTCTTTACCTGTCGGGACTATGACATGGCCCTTGACGGCCCCAGAAATCCCGCCGCAGGCGTTGGCGTAAACTGCGTTGCGCGCAGCTATTACTACAGCGTGGCTGGCAAGGTGAAGGGCATCGAAGCTGAGGTTGAAGCGGAACCGATAGATAACCTTCGCTTCACAGGCTCCATGGGTTACGTCAAATGGGACGCCGAAGACATTACGAGAGTGGTTCGCGTGCCCGACTGGACGGCGAGCGCTGGCGTGTCTTATGAATTCCTGGATGTGCTTGGCGGATCCATTACGCCGCGTCTCGACTGGTACTATACTGGCCGGACCGCGTTTAATGCGAACCTTCCTGAGTTCGATCAGTTGGCTTATAGCATTGTCAATACGCGGGTCACTTATCACAACGATGAACACGACTTCGACGTTTCTATTGGCGCCACCAACCTGTTCGACAAGTTCTACTATCGCAACAAGATCGCGTTCCAGGCGTTTGGCCTTCCAACTAATCTGGGTCAGCCCGCGCCCCCGCGTGAGTGGTATGTCACTGTGAAGAAGCGCTTCTAGAACAACATTGCTTGACAAACCGCGCTCAATGAGCGCGGTTTGCACTATCCAGAAGAGTGAAAGAGCGCTGAAAAGATATTGTGGCGATCGTAAAAAGCCGACCAGCGCTCCAATTTTTGTAATTGCCTGATCGCCATCGGGAGGACCTTTTTATGATTGAACGCCGCACCATTCTTGCATCCGCCCTGGCGGCGAGCGTTTTGGGCTCTGCAACCCAACAGGCATCGGCCATGGGCGCCAAGCCCAAAGCAAAGGACAGGCCTTTCAAACTGTTCGATTGTCACGGCCATTTTTATACGGATGACTGGCGGAAATACCCGTTCAACGCCAAGACCGCGCGCTATGGTCCGGAGCGTATGGTGGCCAAAGCCATGGAAAATCCGATGACCGCGGAAAAGGTGCTCAAATTCTGGGACGAGGCCGGCATTGAGCGCGGTCTCGGCGTGCAATATTCAAGCACCTACTTCACGGATAACAGCTATCTTCTCGACATTGCTGACAAGTATGACCGGATCATTCCCATCGTCATTCTTGACGCCACCGCTGCGGAGACGCCTCCGACGCTTGAGAAAATGGCGAAAGAAAACAAGATCGCCGGCGTGCGCTTCATGGGTGTTCCCGACAAGAACAACGAGTTCCCTTTCCTGACGGATGCTGCGGCGGGTTCTTGGGAAAAAGCCAATGAACTCGGCCTGACCATCACGCTGATGCCGATTTCGCGCAACGATCCCGGCAAGGCCATCAAACGGGTGGGAGAGCTCGCCGGCAAATATCCGAATGTCGGCGTCGTTCTCGATCATATCGGTTTCCCGCGCTATGGGGCGCGGCCGGATAGCTGGGGCTATCTGCCGGAGCATCTGGAGCTCGCGAACCACAAGAACATCTATTACAAATACACGACCTTCCTTATCGAAATGTTGCTTGCGGATGAGACTCCGCTCAAGGAGTTTCTCGAATATACGGTCGGGGTATACGGCGCCGATCATATGATCTGGGGATCGGACATCGGCAACAGCGAAGTCGACGATCTGGAATTCGTCCAGCATGCGCTCGATTCCGCCAGCGGGCTTCCTCTGGAGCAGCAAAAAGCGCTTTTCTATGACACGGCGAAAGGCCTGTTCATTCCCGGCGGACGCGGGGCGGCTTAGCCCTCCGCAAAACGCTCTTTCCTTCCATGAGCGCCGGTTGACCGGCGGCGAATTCCCTTCCGCCGCCGGTTTTTTATGTGGCGACTTTGCGCCGATCCTCAAAAAAGCGGCCCGGATAATAGCCGGGCCGCTTTCATGTATTCGGCATCGTCAGTTGCTCAGTCTACGGTAAAGATGCTGCGGGCGATATGGCGCACGCCGCCCTTGCTCCCCCCGACAACCTGCATCGGATCATCCTTGCTGTTGAAATAGTAAATTGCGCCGATCCTGCCGGGCTCCACTTCATAGGCGTTCGGATAGCCGACATCCCAGCTGCCGCCGTCGTCCCGGACGATGATTTCGCTGCCCCAGGTGGCGCCTTCATCCTCGCTGACAACGGCGCGAATGCCGAATTTCGGAAGACGATACCCATAGACGACAACCAGCCGGCCATCGCTCATACGCACCATGCTGCCGGGCGCGCCCCAATCATTAAGCCTTGAAAGAAAGCCCCAGGTCCGCCCGCCATCGTCGCTCTTGTAAACTTCGGTCCACATCGTTCCGCGCGGATCGCGCTGGCAGCGCAGCGTGCAGAGAATGCGGCCGTTCGGCAGCATGATAGCGCGCGGATAGAACCAGCGATGGCCGCCGAAAGCATGGCTGGTCTTCCAGTCGCCCGAGGCTTCCGCTTTCGGATCGTGCTGCGGGGTGATGAAGGACATGAAGCGGAACTCGGTCCCGCCGTCGAGACTGCCATAGACCAGCGGACGCCGGTTCCAGCCATCTTCGGCCGACTCGAACATGAACAGGAGGCAGCGTCCGTCCGGGCGGACGAGATAGGAATTAAGGCCGGTCAGGGAGCTCAAACCGTCTAGGGGCAGGAAGGATTTCGGAGACCAGGTCTCTCCCGAGTCCTTGGAAATCTGGATGTAAGTGCGCGCGTCGGGCTTTCCGAAATTCTGGCCAAAATTGCTTATGAGCACGTTCTTGTCGAGGTAATTTACAGGCGCGATCTGTTCGAGCTTCTCGACGGCGCCGCCATCATTGCCGCGGTCGAGCATGTTGATGATGGGGTTGTCTCCATTCCAGGTCCGGCCCCGGTCTTTCGAGCGTACCGTGACCATGCGCCGGTCTGTCGCGCGGGCGGCGAGATTATCGTGATTGATGTTGTTCGGATCGTCATAGACGACCGTCAATGACAAAAAGCTCTGCAGGAAATCGCCGTCCGCCGTCTCCCAGAAGCCCATCGTATAGGGCCAGGAACAGAACTCATCCTCGCGGCGATAAACGACCGTGTGGTCTGCATCCTTGGCGGGGCGCGCCGGCAGGTATTTTTTGATGACAGCGGATTTCTTGGCGGAGGCGAGCGTTGAGACGGACGCCAGCGCCGTTCCTGTCAAAGCGGAAATAAGGATATTGCGGCGTTCTATCATAACGCGTCTCCCAATCTTGTTCTGATGGCGGCTTATCCTTGTGCGAAGCATATTAGTCTTGCAACCAAAGACAGGACAAACGCCCCGATCATCCAAATTCTCCGCCTCTTGGATCAAATTTCGCGCTGCACCAATGAGTATTTCTCTTGGCTATGCGGCTAGAAGACCGTCAAAGCCCGGTTTTGCTGCGAGGGCCAAAAGAGTCGAATTCGCACCGGTTAAATGGAAACGCCATGATAGAACGCCGCGACGTGCTTATTTCGGGACTGGGAGCGACGGCGCTCGCCTCCTGCGCCACGCAGGCGCCGACTATGCGCCGGAGCGCGGACATTAATGAACGCTTCATAGCGCCTCGCGAAGATGCGAGCGTCAGGCATGGCGCCGTTTACCGCAACGAAAAAGAATTCTGCGGCTGGCCGTTTTATTGCGGCTTCTGGAAGACGGCTGACGGGTCCTTGCTGGCGAGCTTCAAGCGCATTCCAACCGAATACAATGCCTATGACGATGTCGATCACAACAATCTGACGAAGAACCGGGGCAAGCTCTGGACCATTCGCTCGCGCGACAATGGCGAGAGCTGGGACACGGAAAGTTTTCAGGAAGTGTTCGACATGAACATCCGGGAGGAAAGCGATCTTCCGGGAGGCGGCGCGGCGGACTGGTCTGACGAGGCGCCGCTCGATTTCTTCAGTAAGGACACGCTGTTGATTGGCGGGGGCATTCCGCGTCTCTTCTCGCCCGGCGGCGAGGCGTGGATGCGCGCATCGACCGACGGCGGACGTACATGGCGCCGGCCCATGCTGATCCCGAAATACGATCTGCCTTCGCTGACGGCCTTCGGTTCGTCCATGTATGCGACGCGCGAGGACGGCGTTCATATTCTGGGGCTCAACACCGCTTCGATGGAAGCCTTGTCGCCGCGTCCGCTCGTCTATCACTCGAGCGACGGCAAGAACTGGCGCTTCCTATCCTTCGTTACGGAAGAACGTCCGCCATCGCCATTTTATCCCGGCGGCTCCCCTTTCGCCCCCGCGCCTCATTTTTATCCGCGCGTCACTATTCTTGAAGGCGGTCATATGCTCGCCTCCCTGCGCTATCAGCGCGACCCGCGCAATGTGATCTGGACGGAGATTCACGAGAGTAAGGACGGCGGGAGCACATGGAGTTATCTCTCCCGCGTCAATGACTGGGGCGCGCCGGGCGATCTCGTTCCCATGCGCGATGGGCGCGTCGTCTGCGTTTACGGTTATCGCATCGCCCCGCAAGGCATCCGATACCGCGTGAGCGAGGACAAGGGCGAAACATGGGGGCCGGAAATGATCCTGCGCGATGACGGCGGGAGCTGGGATCTCGGTTATCCGCGCGTCATCGAAACCGAGCCGGGTGAGTTGATGACTATCTATTACATGAATCTGAAAAACGATCCCGTGCAGGTGAATGGCGGCGTGCGCCACATCGCCTGGACTAAATTCCGCCCGTAAAGGCTGCGCCCCATGACAGACAGTTTCAAACCGCCGCAACGGGTGTCCCGAGCCGAACATGGAATCGTCTATCGCAACGAAAACGAATATTGCGGCTGGCCGTTCTATTGCGGTCTCTGGAAGACCGGGAATGGCGATATCGTCGCAAGTTTCAAGCGCGTGCGGAACAATTATGCGGGCGCCGACGATGTCGACCATGGCCAGATCCAGCAAAAGCCTGCGCATATCGTCACAATCCGTTCGAAAGATGGCGGGCGGAGCTGGGACGCGTCGAGCGTTCAGGAAGTCTTCGATATGGCCTGGAAAAGCCCGGCGGACTTTCCGAAAGGCGAAGCCGCCGACTGGTCGGACCTGCCGCTGCTCGATTTCAAAAGCTGCGACACGCTGATCATGGGCGGCGGCGTGCCCTCGCTTTTCGGGCGTGAGGCGCAAAGCTGGCTGCGCGCCTCGACCGACGGGGGCGAGACCTGGCGCGAGCCGATAATCCTGCCGCAATACAGCCTGCCATCGCTCACCAATTTTGGCTCGCCGATATATGCGACGCGCGAAGACGGCGTGCATCTCCTTGGGTGTCAGACCGTTTCGCCGGACGCTCTGTCGCCGCGCCCGCTGGTCTATGGATCGCCCAACGGCGTGGACTGGCTTTATCTCTCCTTCATGACGGAGGAGCGTCCGCCGTCTCCTTTTTATGTGTCGAAATCGCCTTACTCTCCTTTGCCGCATTTCTATCCGCGCATCGTAGTTCTGCCGAACGGAAAAGTGATTGCGTCGCTGCGATATCAGCGCGATGCGCGCAGCGTCATCTGGACGGAGATTTATGAAAGCCTTGATGGCGGCAGAAGCTGGAGCTTTTCATCGCGCGTCAACGATATCGGCGCGCCGGGCGATCTCGTTCCCATGCGCGACGGGCGCATTGTCTGTGTTTACGGCTATCGCACCATGCCGTCGGGTGTTCGCTACAAGGTCAGCGAGGATGACGGCTGCACCTGGGGGGCGGAAATGATCCTGCGCGATGATGGCGGCAGTTGGGATGTGGGCTATCCAAGGGTCATTGAGATCGAGCCGGGAAAACTGCTGACCGTCTATTACATCAACAGCAAAAACGATCCCATGCAGATGAATGGCGGCGTACGCCACATCGCCTGGACGGCTTTCAGACCTTAAGCCGATCTTCAGCGGCGGTGCTCGCTGAATTCATGAATCCAGTCGAGCGTCTTGGAAAGGCCGCCGAAGGGATAGAAGTGCAAGCGAACGCGGCCGTGTCTTTCATAGTCGAGACCTTGATCGATGGCGGTGACAAGCTTGTTCGGTCCCGCGGTGCCCATGAGCTGGGTGAGGGAAACGCCGTATTTCGCCATGACCGCCGCCGAGGCGCCGACCCCGCAGCGCGCGGCGAAACCCAGGAGCCGCTTGATGCCGGCGGGGCCGGGAACGCCGACCCGCACCGGGGCGTCGATGCCGCGCGCGCGCATTTCTTCGAGCCAGTCGAGAAACGGCTCGGCGGAAAAGCCGAATTGCGTAACGATGATCGGCAACATGCCGCGCTGGCGGATTTCAGCGATCTTGTTCTCCATCCAAACCCAGAGCTCGTCTTTGGAGACGTTCGGATGGCCTTCGGGATGGCCGGCGATGCCGATCGCCTTGATCCCGTTTTGCTCCAGCACCCCGGTCCTGATCACCTGCAGCGAATCCTCGAACGGACCTTCCGGCTGGGGCGGATCGCCGGCGATGACGAACAGGCGTTTGACGCCGGATTCGCTCGTCACCCGTTTGATCATGTCTTCGAAAACCTTGGCGGATGTCAGGCGCCGCGCCGAGACATGGGGCATTGGCTCAAAGCCGAGCTCGCGCACCGCCTTCACCGCAGCAATGCGCGCCTCCATTTCCTCGCCGGGCAGG
Organism: Parvularcula sp.; assembly: GCA_002704915.1. Classification (GTDB taxonomy): domain Bacteria; phylum Pseudomonadota; class Alphaproteobacteria; order Caulobacterales; family Parvularculaceae; genus Hyphococcus. The sequence goes on along the minus strand of PAIP01000068.1, from coordinate 156,080 downwards.
AAGGTTACGGCGATGGGCGTCTGGGGGGCGATCTTCGGGGCGGCTTCCCGCAGGGACGCCACATCCTTCGCCGTAATCTCCAGCGAATACCCGTCCAGAATATCGTTGGAGAGAGTCTCCCAATTGGGGTGAATTTCAGCGTAAGACATGACGCAAATCCCTTCAGCCTGGCTGTTTTGGCCTTTTATCCTGAAAAAGGAATACCCTCAGCCGAGCCTCGGTCTCGCTCGTCCGCGCAAGAAATCTTTTCCATTCCTCTAGAACGTCCTGCGACTGGCGGGAAAGAGGAGTGACCCGGCCGCCTGCCAGGGTGGCGGCGCTAATACCTTGACGCAGGCCTTCAAGCGCCGGCGCACGCCAGAGCTGGCGAGCCCGTGGGGTGGCGGCGTTTGTTGCGGCGCAGCGGTTTGACCTTTCCGGCGCCCAAATTTTGCCTGCCCGGCATTTCCTCTCATTTATGTTGACCCTCCATGCTGAAACCCGGGACGGTGTCGCCAGAAAAAAGGCGCGCATTGGTTTGAAATGCGTCCGGATCATAGGGAGACGGCTGGATGCAATTGAAGCTGGAGAACGGCTGGCGCGCTCTTATTGCGGCGTGTTTCTTCACGCTCGGCGCCTGTGCGTCGTCTTCCGGGCCGGAAGAGCCGTTCAGAGTTCATGGCAACAAGGTGACCTTTGAGATCGCGCCTGTTCTGCTGGCGTCGGATCAGGTCTATCCGGGTGAATCGACCGTCAAGATGGGCGGCATTCCCAATCTTGTCGGCGAGCCGGGCATTCCGGGGTATGGCGAGCCTGGCATCGCTGATGTGGCCACGCATGCGGAAACGCAAGGGTTGCGCTATTCCGTTCGCCATCCCGATCTGCGGATCATCATGACAGTGGCCGAGGGCTATTACCGTATCGTGGCGCGGAAATCGGCTGGCGTCACTTCTCTTGAAGATTTGAAAGGCAAACGCATCGCGACGATTCCCAACACCTCGTCCGCCTATTTTCTGCACAATATGCTGAAGTCGGTGGGATTAAGCGAGGCTGATGTTGAAATTGTGCGCATTCTTCCATTGAGCGACATGCCGAAAGCGCTTGTGAACGGAGATGTGGATGCGGTGACGATCTGGGAGCCGGAAATTGAAAATGCGGCCCATGCAATCGGTGATGACGCCGTGGAATTCGACGGACGTCACATCTATCGCGAGCTTTTTAATCTCAACACGACCGCCGGCAATCTCGCCGATCCCCAAAAGCGGGCGCGCATCAAACAATTCGTGAAATCCATTGTCGAGGCGACGGAGTTGATCCATGAGGATCCAAGCCTCGCCTGGCCGCTGGTTCATGAAGCGACGGGCTATGACCTCGATCTTATCAAGCGGTCATGGAAACATCATGGCTATCCGGCGACAATGGTCTCCGACCTGCTCGACGTCCTTGAGGCGGAAGAAAAATGGCTCGCAAGGATCGATGACCGCCCTGCGCGGTCGCGCGAAGAGCTTTCGATTCTAATCGACGACAGCATCATTCGCGAAGTGCTTGAAGAACGGTAATTTCCAGTGCTGATACGAAGCGTTCACAATCTCGCCCCGCTGTGGTTTGCCGGTTTGGTCGGCGTTCTCACGCTTTGCCTTGGCGCCTGTTCGCTTCAGGATGAGCCCGCAGGCCGAACGCCAATTGAGGGGTCAGCCTGGAGCGCCGATGATCTGGAACGGGGCGCTCGACTTGTCGCTGAAGTGGAAAACGCCGCAGCAATTCGCGACATAAAACGACTGCAGCATGCATTCGCACAATATGCGGAAGCGGGCGAGTGGAGAGCAATGAGCGAGCTGTTCGCGGATAACGGGAGATATGTTGCTCCGGGAGTTGAGATTTGGGGGGGCGACACGCTCTATAATCACTTTCGTGCGGAGATGGGGGGCGGCGCCGACGGCCTTCCGCCGGACAGGTTGAATGTCCGTCTTTTTTTATCGCCGGTCATTACGCTTTCCGAGGATGGAACGACGGCGCAAGGCCGCTGGCATGAAGTTGCGATGTTAGGCCATTATGGAGAGGGGGCTTTTTGGAAAGGCGGCATTTACGAAAACGATTACATTCTTGAAGATGGCGTCTGGAAAATCTCTGAACTGCATTATTACCCTCAATATGCGGGCCCTTATGACAAAGGGTGGCGCAACATAGCCGACACTGTTCCGCTGACGCCCTATCACTACACGCCCGAGGAGGCCGGTTCTCCGACGCCACAGAGCGCCAAAGCGCTTGCACTGCCGGCAGGTGACGCAGACGACCGCCTTTCAGAAGCGGCTGCAACCGCCGATGCTCTTCTCGATGAAAGCGCCATTCAGAATCTCCAGGCTGCTTATGGATATTATGTCGACCGGAAGATGTGGGAGAATGTGACTGATCTCTTCGCTGAAAAGGCGACCTTTGATGTCGCCGGCGAAGGGGCGTACAGCGGCAAAGCGGCTATTCGCCAACGGTTCTTCGCGCTCGGCGACGCGGGACTCAAAGAAGGCGAGCTCAACGACCATCTGCAACTTGACCCGATTGTCACGTTGAACGGCGACAATAAAGCCTCTGCGCGCGGGTTCGAGCTGCAGATGACAGGCCAGCATGGCGGAGCGTCAGCCTGGGCGTTCGGTATTTTTGAAAATACCTATGTGAAAGAGGGAGGCGTCTGGAAAATCCAGTCCGTGAAGCTCTATCCGCGTTTTGCGGCAGATTACGAGATAGGCTGGGCGCGCGATTTGTTGCCGGCCCATGAAGAGGCGAGCGAGAGCGCCTCGGCGTCGTTGCTCGCTAGCGCCGAATATCCGGAACAGGCGAGCCCTGCTATTTCTTTCTCCGCTCATGTCGAGCGCGCCACAAAACCGGAAGCGCCGGCACGTCTCGATGCGCTTGAGCGCAAAGTCGCTATCGCGAAGGCCTATGACGGCGCCGAAAATGTTTCCAATGCCTATGGATATTACATTGACGAATTCCGTTGGGACGACACCGCGGACCTTTTTTCAGAGGACGGTTGGAAAGAGCTGTCTTATATCGGCGCCTATTACGGCCGCGAGCGGGTTCGCGGGTCGCTATTTTCGCGGTACGGGGATCGCGGACGTTCGCCGACATTTCTCGCGATTCATCAAAAGACGCAGCCCTTCGTCACCGTCGCGCAAGATGGGAAAAACGCCCAGATTCGCCTGCGGCTTTTCCAATTCAATAGCCAGCTTGACGGCGACGGCTCCTACATCTCCGGCATTTATGAAAACCAGGTGAAGCTGGAAGACGGTGTCTGGAAAATTGCGGGCATGGATCTCGATTATGTTTTTCTCGCCAGCTACACGGGCGGTTGGGCGGCTGTCGAAGAAGGTTCTGCGCAACGTTTTGCGCCAACGCCGGAGAGCATAGCAAAATATCCGCCGGATGGTCCGTTGCGCGGCGTGACCTTCGCGCCCTATCCGGAAATTGCTCCCATGGGGTTTCATTTTGACAATCCTGTGAGCGGCCGTACGCCAGATTTCAAACTCGACTGGTCGATCTCGTCACGTCACGATGAGTCTGGCGGATCGCCTTCAGCCAAAGCATCACAGGATTCGGCTTCTAAATGACTTTGCATGTTTCCACTGATGCTGCGGCGCAAACCTCAACGGGCGATGCCCATGTTGACTTGCCGCCTGTCGTCGATTGTCATGCCCATATTTTCCAGCAAGATATGCCGCTCAGCAGCAACGCCTGGACACGCACAGACTATTCATTCACCGCCGATGATTATCTCGCACTGCTGGACGAATACGGCATTCATTTTGGTGTGATTTCAGGCCTGAGCATATCCGGCTTTTACAATGACTACATGATTTCCGAACTGCGCAAGCATAAGCGCTTGCGCGGCACCGCCATCGTTTCGCCAGCCACCGACCGGTATTCGCTGGAGCGCATGAATGATGACGGTATTATCGGCATCCGGCTACAGCTCGCGCGCATGACGGAATTGCCGGACTTCCGCAGCGAGGAATACAATCTTCTCTTTCGACGGGTGCGAGATCTCGACTGGCATGTTCATGTCGCTATCGAAGGCCCGTCATTGCCGCCCGTGCTCGAGGCGCTGGAAGAAAGCGGCGTTAAGGTTGTCATAGACCATTTCGGCCATCCCGATCCGAAGCTGGGCGTTAATTGCCCTGGTTACAAGGCCATATTGAGTGCCGCCGAAAGAGGGAATGTTTGGGTCAAGCTATCCGGCGGATTTCGTCTTCTTGGCACAGCGGCCTGGCGAACCGACCCGGATGGAGACGCAGACAAGATCGCTGATACGATCGCCAACCACCTTGTCGCCAATATGGGAACGGAACGGCTTTTGTGGGGAAGCGACTGTCCGTTTGTGGGGTATGAGGGGCGCATCACATTCGACTACGCACTTGAACGATTACGCCGATGGGCGCCAAAACCGGAAGACCGGTGGCGTCTGTCTCAGACGGCGTTGAAACTTTATTTCGGATAAAGCCCAGCCTATGCCGAAGATGATAAGAGCGATTGCGGGATTGAAAAAGGGCGTATAACTTAAAAGAAAAACATCCGCTACAGCGGAGAAAAGCGTGCTTATCAGTCTTGGGAGGGACGTATGGAGTATTACCGGACTGCTGACTATCCGGCGTCACAGCGCACGGCTTCGTGGAACAACACCTATTCGAGCCGTTTCGCGCAAGTCACATTCCAGCCGTCTTCGGGCGATGTGTTCGATGCTGAACTGCGCGTCACCTCTCTTGGATTTTTAGGATTCGCCGATGTGCGTACAAATGGCGCAAGCATCGAGCGAACAGCCGCCCATATCAGTGAAACGAAATCCCATTTCTTTTCTTTTTTGCTGATGGCGCAGGGAGGGGCGAATTTTTCCCATTATGGAAACGAGACGCGCCTCACGGCGGGAGATTTCACGCTTTGCGACAACGCAGCGCCCCATCGCATTCAGCTGGAGAAAGGCGCGCGGTTCTTAATACTTCGAGCCTCGCCGAAAATGCTGAAGACTCATTTGCCATGCCCGGAACAGTTGTGCGGTCTTCGTCTCCCGGCGGAGTTGGGCCTTACGGGGACGGCTTCTGCAATGGCGCACAGCCTGTGGGGCAAGGCAGAGGAAGGCATACCCGAGGAATTCGGAGACCGTATCGCGGGTCATTTGCTCGATGTTTTGGGAACAGCCTATTCCATCAGTCTGGGCCACAAAATGACCAATTCGACGGTTGTTGGTCTTCGCAAAGCCCAGGCAAAACAGTTTATAGAAGCCAATCTTTCCGACCCTGACCTGTCGCCGGCTGCGGTGGCGACAGCCATGCGAATTTCAGCCCGTTATTTGCGTGTCCTTTTCGCAGAAGACAATGAGACCACCTCTGCTTATATCTTGCGGCGACGGCTAGAGGAATGCGCGACGCAAATGGCCAATAGCGCCTGGCGCAGCCTGACGGTCTCGGAAATCGCATTCTCCTGGGGCTTTAACAGCGCAGCGCATTTTACCCGCGCCTTCCGTTCGAAATACGGGATGGCTCCGTCGGAATATCGACGCATGCACCTGCTTCCGCATTGACGCATGCTCTAAGGTCATAAAGTTATTCTACGTTGCGGTGCAATATTCGGCGTTCTCTACTCAGTGTTCTGACCATATTTTCGGCAGTGCCGCCAAACGCAAACTGATATGCCCTCCGGTGCAAGCTGATTTACAGCTTCTGTGAGAGCTTCTTCATGGCAAAGGCGCGAGGTCCGGGTTTTCTCCTTCCGGAAACATCAGCGCGAAAATAACGCCTGGGAGGGCAGTACGTTGCGAAATTCAATTCTAAACCGCATGTCTAAATCTGCGCTGTTGTCTGGCGCTTCGGTCGCAATGATCGCGCTCGGCGCCGCGCCGGCGCTGGCCCAGGATGGCGACGGTGAAGCCCCATCCGCGACGAGTGACTATGTGATCGTCACAGGATCCCGGATCAAGCGCACAGGCTTTGACTCGCCAATTCCCGCAACCGTAATGTCCGGCGATCTCATTGAGGATCTTGGGCAAATCAATGCTGCGGAAACCCTGAAGCTGATCCCGCAGAACTCATCTTTCCAGTCCGACTCAACGGCAGGCATCACGGCCGGCGCCAATGTCGGCGCCAGCTTCGCGAATTTGCGCGGCCTTAACCCCTATAACGGAACGCGCACGCTGACGCTCGTAAACACACGCCGTTTTGTTCCGAGTTCCGATGGGGGCGCTGTCGATCTCAACATGATTCCGTCGTCTATGATTCAGCGGGTTGAGACTGTGACAGGCGGCGCTTCTGCGGCTTATGGTTCAGACGCCGTGGCGGGCGTCGTCAATATTCTCCTCGATACGAACTTTGAAGGAATTCGCGGACAGGTCGACTATGGTCAGACCTCGCGCGGCGATGGCGAGACATATCATGCCTCCCTCACCATGGGGACAGGCTTCGCCGGAGGCCGGGGGCATGTGGTTGTTGGCGGTGAGTTTCAGGATCAAAAAGGCATAGGCGATTGCGCAGATGTGCGTTTGTGGTGTGAGGAAAGCTGGGACCGTTTCACCAACGCCAGCAACGTTCTCGATAACGGCATGCTGTCCGGATATAACATCCCGGGCTCGCCGGGATACGGCCTGCCTAATTTCATTATTGGCCCGAATTCGAAGCAGGCGTTTAACGATCCGCATGGGGTTGTGAGGAACCGCGACCCAGCCGATCCTGCCGCGCGCAACAAGCGTTTCAATGATGACGGCACAGGCATTCTCGACTTCGACACCGGCAATTACGTCTCCACATCCACCTTCGGCCCGCGGCAAGGCGGCGACGGGGCGTCGACTTATGCAGACTCAGATATTCAAACGCCGATCGAACGCTATGTAGGCTATCTCTATAGCGAATATGAGTTGGCCGATAATCTGAATGTAATTGGCGAATTTACCTACGCTAATCGAAAGGCGACCAATTCCGGCGTTACGGCCGGGCCGCGTTCAACTTTTTTTGTGAAGCCAACCAATCCCTATCTTCCGGCCGAGCTTGTGAGCCTTCTGAACGGCACGTCATTCAGCCTCGGCAAGGATATCGACGCGCAGGTGCCCGCCTATAACGAATCGAAATCCGAAGTTTTTCGCGGTCTGGTGGGAGTGAACGGATCCTTTGGCGATAGCTGGACCTGGGATGTCTACTATCAATATGGCCGCAATGACCGTCATCAGGATCGGGAGAATTCGCGCGTCAACACGCCGTTTGTTTATGCGCTGGACGCCGTCGTGGACCCCATGACCAACGAAATCGTATGCGCCGAACTGCTCGAGCCCGACCCCGATCCGGTGGCCCAAGGCTGCGTGCCTTTAAATCTCTTTGGTCTCGACAATCTCGATCCGGCGGCTATCGCCTACGCCTACCGTCCGGTGGTTGAGGACTTCGAATACACCCAGCATGTGATCGCCGGCAGCATCCAGGGGGAGATTTACGAAGGCTGGGGCGCTGGGCCGATTGGCGTCGCTGCGGGCGGCGAGTATCGCGATGAAGGCGGCGATGTCACGCATGGCGATATTCCGAACTATAATGACTACGCTTTCACCTTTGGTCTCGATTTCGCTGGCGACATCAGCGTGATGGAAGGGTTCTTCGAGTTGAACGTGCCCTTGCTGCGCGATGCGGCTATCGCAGACTATCTCGAAATCAACGGCGCGGTGCGTCAGACACGTAATCATGCCAAGGATCGTCTGACGTCCGAGGAAAAAACTTCCAACGCCACGAGTTGGAAGGTCTCGACGATCTACGACATCACCGATGGGCTTCGGTTCCGCGGCTCGCGTTCCCGCGATATCCGCGCCGCCGGATTCCGGGAGCTCTATCTCAAGAATGTGCCGACGGAAGAGGGCTCATCCCAGGGCATCGTCGACAACCCCGCTATACCGGGCTCTCCGGGCGGAGGCGGCGATGATCCGACGCCAATTCTCTCTGGCGGCGCCTTTTCCCTGACGCCGGAGAAAGCGGACACCACAACGCTCGGCCTCGTTGTGTCGCCCGGTTTCGCTCCCGGTCTCACTTTCTCCGCGGACTGGTATCAGATAAAAATCAAGGACGTGGTCACGACTCTCACGGGGCAGGGCATAGTCAATTTCTGCGACGAATATGATTTATTCTGTGACCGGATCACCTACGCAAACCCGATGGACATCACTTTTGTCGACGCCCGCCAGGTGAACCTGGGGCAGTTGACGGTGCGCGGATTTGATTTCGAAGTCGCATATGATCTGCCGCTGGACAATCTTCACAGCGGTCTGGCCGGTGATCTGAATTTGCGGCTTCTGGCGAACCATCAATATGATTTCGTGGTGACGCCGGACCCCACTGTCGATCCTATCGATTATGCAGGGCAATCGGGCCCTGTCCGTGATGGCGGCGATTTCAATCCGGCGCCAAACTGGATCTGGAACGGTTTTGTTTCCTATGATTATGGAGGCTTCAACTCGACGCTGACCGTGCGCCGGGTCGGCTCGGGCATTTACGGGGTTGAGTATACCGGCCCCGAAGACTCGGGTTATGATCCGATGATGGCGAACAGCATCAGCACCAATCGCGTTGACGCAGCGACCTATGTTGATCTCGCCGTGTCCTATGGATTTGGCGTTGGCTCCAGCGAAGAAAATTTCGAGGTATTTGCTGCGGTCAATAACCTGTTTGACAAGAAACCTCCCGTTGCGCCGGGCGGCGGCGGACTGGGCGGGTCCAACTATCCGACCAATCCGGTCTATTTCGATACGTTCGGCATGCGCTTCCGCACGGGCGTAAGGGTTCGGTTCTAGGACCTTTCCCTTCGATCCTTGTCCCTCCCTGACGAGGTGGAGGAGCCGGGTTGTGCAGCCCGGCTCCTCTTTTTTGCGGCCGTGATTTTTGCGTTATAGTCGCATCCAAACGATGCGCAGTTGTTTCTATTCGGAATGAAAATCGATACTGAGTTGCTGATATGTCTCAACCAACGCCTCTTCTTTTGATTGCCGGCGGCAGCCGGGGCATCGGCGCAGCGACAGCAATTGCGGCCGCGCGAGATGGGTATGATGTCGCGTTGACCTATGCAAACAACAAGGCGGCGGCCGACAATGTCGCGCGGGAAATCCACAATCTGGGTCGACGCGCTCATGTTATTAAAGCTGACACTGCCCTCGAAGGCGATATTGAGAACATATTTCAGGAGGTCGACGCTGTCGGGGGGCTGGAAGCGATTGTCTATAACAGTGCGGTCACGGGCAAGAATTCATCCCTCGCCGAGGTTGAAACCGAGACCTTGCGTCAGGTGCTCGATATCAACCTTCTGGGCGCCATGATCGTGGCGCGGGAAGGAGCGAAGCGGCTGTCCAGGAAACATGGCGGCAAAGGCGGCTCGATTGTGTTTATTTCATCGCGCGCCTCCCATTACGGCTCTGCCGGGGAATATGTTTGGTATGCCGCTTCGAAAGGCGGCGTCGACAGTCTGACTGTCGGTCTGGCGCGCGAGCTTGCGCCGGAAGGCGTGCGCGTCAACGCGGTGTCGCCCGGTCCCATCGATACGGACATGCACCGCCCCGGTCGGCTTGAGGAAGCCATCAAGCGATTCCCGTTTGGACGCGCGGGGACGCCCGAGGAAGTCGCCGAGGCGGTGATGTTTCTTGTCTCTGAAAGATCCGCCTTCACCTCAGGGGCGATCCTCAATGTCTCCGGGGCTGCATAAAATCGTCAAAGAGTTCCAAGCAGCATCCGTCGGCCTCTTTGGAGCTTCAGAGAAGGTGCTCCTTTGGAATAGGGAAGCGGCGCTGGATTGAATTTGCGCCCCGGGACTGGTCGCTTTACTCTCTCGTAGAGCTGTTACAGCTTAGGGAGGGCCGTTCATGCGTATCCGCAGCGTGCTGCTTTCAACTCTCATTCTGATGTCGCTGGCGGGCTGTGCGCAGTCCAACAGCATATTGGGCGAGGCGGGGGATTGGCCGCGCTACGCACGCGATCTCGCCGGCACGCGTTACTCGCCTCTCAGCGAGATTAATGCAGAAAATGTGTCGAGACTGAAAGAGGCCTGGTCATTCCGTGTGCGTCCCAAAGGCGGCGGCGCATTGGTCAGCTCCGCCACGCCCATTGTCATCGACGGCGTTCTCTTCCTCCCCATCGGTAATGCGATTGTCGCGCTTGAATCTCACACGGGCGATGAAATCTGGCGCCATCCAGTCACGGCGGGCATCGCTCGACGGACTGTCTCCTACTGGCCGGGCGATGAAGATCATCAACCCCGCATATTTTATTCCACAGGCGCCAGCATAATGGCGCTGAGCGCGGAAACCGGCAAGATCGATCCGGATTTTGGCGATGCCGGCGCTGTTGCGCTTGACGTGTCCTATAATTCGGCGCCGACCGTCTACAAAGATGTTCTCATTATTGGCGCCAATACCGCCGAAATGCAGCGCGGCGATCCGGGCGACAGCCGTGCTTTCGACGCCCGCACGGGCGAAAAACTGTGGGAGTTCCACACAGTGCCGCGTCCGGGCGAAACGGGACATGAAACCTGGCTGGACGATGGCTGGAAAGATCGCTCCGGAACGAATGTGTGGGTCTGGTATATGACCGTCGATCAGGAAACTGACACGCTTTACATGCCGGTCGGCGGGCCGTCAGCGAATTACTATGGCGGCGACCGCCCGGGAGCTAATCTTTTCGGCAATTCCATCGTTGCTGTCGATGCGCATACAGGCGCGCTCAAATGGTATTTTCAGACTATTCACCACGATTTGTGGGACTGGGATTTGCCGCCGCCGCCGGTGCTCGTCGATGTCGAAATTGATGGGAAAACAATCCCCGCATTGTCTGAGACCGGTAAGAACGGGCTCATGTATATTTTGAACCGCGAAACCGGCGAGCCGGTGTTCGGCGTCGAGGAAAAACCCGTTGCGGCTGGAGACGTGCCTGGCGAATGGTATTCGCCAACTCAGCCCTTCCCGGTAAAGCCGCCGCAATTATCGCGCGGCGTCTGGACGCCGGAAGATGTCGTCACCGCCGATGACACCACCGAAGAACACGCCGCCGCCTGCCGTGCTTTGCTCGACAGTTATGGCGGAACCTTCTTCAATGCCGGTTCGTTCACGCCGTTTTTCCTTCATGAAGAGGGAAAGCCTATAAAAGCGTCCATCAATCTGCCACATAATGGCGGGGCCAACTGGGGCGGGGCCGCGGCGGATCCGAAGAAGGGCGTCATTTTCATCAACACCAGTGAAGGCGGCAGCATAGGCTGGATAGAGAAGCGCAAAGCGACCGGCGATTACGGTCGCGGCACGCAAGGGTCCACTCAGGCTTATGATCGGGGCAGCTTGTCCGGGCCGGGCGCCTATTCGTCATTCAGCGCGAGTTTCGAAGAGGAAGACGGCCAAAAAGTCACCTTGCCCTGCATCAAGCCGCCCTGGGGGCGGCTCTTTGCTATCGACGCGAATACCGGTGAGATCAAATGGGAAACACGGCTCGGCGTTAGCGAGGCGTTGCCGAAAGAAAAACAGAACACAGGAACAGTCAATTTTTTTGGCGGTCCTATCGTAACAGCGGGAGGACTCGTTTTTATCGGCGCCACGAACGATCATCGCTTCCGCGCCTTTGACGCTGAAAGCGGTGAAGAATTGTGGACAGCGATTCTTGATTATCACGCGCAGGCCGTGCCCATTACTTATCGCGGCAAGGACGGAAAGCAATATGTTGCTGTGATGGCCGCCAATTTCGGCGCGAGCCCGAGAGGGCCGGACGGTGGGCCGCTCAACAACGAAGCGCTCATGGTTTTCGCATTGCCGGATTAAAGGGGAACGTTCATGAAGAAGTGTTATGCAATATTACTGTCATTTGGCGCATTTCTTGCGGCCCCGGCAGTCCTTGCCGAAGAGGCCCCTGATGAACAAGCCATGACAGACTCAGTACGTTCACTGATCACGCAAAACTCAATGAATGTCTATCGGCGTTTCGAGCCTGAGCAGACAGAAGCGATGGTCGAGTTCTATGATGCGGTGCTTGGACTCAAACCTTTGCAGCCAATCGATCTTGGCGGCGGCCAGACGATGATCCTGTTTGGCATAGGCAGCGGGCAGATCAAGCTCGCCGCCGGCTTGAAAGAGGGGCGTCAATATCATTTGGATGGCGTTAATGACGGAACCGGCATTCGTCTTTTTACTCTTTTCTTCCCGGATGAGTCGGCGCTCGTCGAGCGATTTGTTTCACATGGACTTGCAGCGCCGGAATTTATCGAACGGGGAGACGGAACACGCGCTGCGCTGGTAAAGGATCCCGGCGGATTTTCCGTAGAAATGATAATTTTGCCTGACGGGTGTGCAGAGGATTTTGAAAAGGTCGAAATCGGCATTAATGTCTCCGACCTGGGGGCAAGTCGCGATTTCTATAATGACTTTGTCGGACTCGATGAATTGCCGCCGATTAAGAATGAACTATTAGGCGTCGTTCAGTATCCCTATCGTCACGGCGAAACCACGATCAATCTCTGGTCGGTCGGCGATTCCCTGCCCGCGGATACAGGCAGCGCCGGCATTCAGTATGTGGTCAGTGATGTTGAGGCGGTAAACGCCAATGCTGAAAAGCGCAATATCACTGTCGAAACGCCGCTTGGCGGCTTGCCTGGCTTCGATCTTCGTTTCGTGTGGCTTAACGACCCTGATGGCGTGACGAATTATTTCGCACAAATCGGGGCGTCGGAGAGCATCAAAAACTGATTGCGTCTGATTATTCGGCGACTTCAAGAATATAGGCGGCCAGTCCGGCGATCTCCTCATCCGTAAGCTGCCCGCCAAAGGCCGGCATGGCCCCGCCGCCATAGGCGATGCTGTTCACGAGGGAATCGTAAGAAAGGTTGGGATTGCCGTCGAGCGAAGGCCCGATCTGGCCCATGGCGCCGGCGTCGGCCAGCATGTGACATCCGCCGCATGACCAGGCCTGAAACAGCTCGCGACCGAGCTCGGGGTCGCCACCCTCCGCTGCAACAGCGGCTGCGCTCAACCCAAAAAAGACAGCAACAAAAGTTGAGCGTAAAATTCCTTTGATGAATCGCATGGCGACTTCCCTTAACACTTGCAAACTTACTGCATTTCAGCTCGCACTTCCAGTGAAGTCGTTGCTGATTTTCCTTTATGGTTTGAGATGCTTTCCTATTGAGCCGCCGCTGCGCTGGGCGCCGGTCTTGAATTGGGGAGACCCGCATTTCCGGCAAGACCGGCGATGTTGATGAGGGAGGAATGAGAATGGATCGGCCGCGACTGATATTATCGTTGTTCTTCATGGTGATGATGATCGACGGCTATGATCTGGCGGCGATGCCGCTCGCCTTGCCTTATCTGGTGCAGGAAATGGACATCGCGCCGAGCGCTTTCAGCGGCGCTTTGTCAGCCGTGTTGGCGGGGCTTGGCGCTGGCGCGCTTTTTATTGGCCCTCTCGGCGACCGCTTCGGGCGACGTGTTTTAATTGTCGGGTCGCTCTCTCTCATCGCCGCCGCGACCATAGGCACGGCTTTTTCGTCGACGCTTGTAGAATTCGTCCTGTGGCGGTTTTTGACCGGCCTCGCGCTCGGGTCGTGCCTGCCCAATGTGACGGCTTGCACGGCGGCGCTTGCCTCGCCTGCGCGCAAGGCGGCGACGGTCGCCCTTATCTCGGCGGGCATTTCAATCGGCGCCATCACGGCGGGGCTGATCACGCCGCTATTGGTGCGGCTTGGCGGCTGGGAACTGATCTTTCACGCGGCTGGCGTTTTTATCCTGATACTGGCGGTCGTGCTGTTTTTCGTGATGCCGCGCAACGAAACGACGCACAATCAGACGGAAAGCGCGCCCGCGACGCGCGGCTCTATCCTTGCGCCATTAAGCGCACCTTATCTGCCGGCGACGGCGCTCTTTGTCGCCTTCTATACGCTGAATGTTTTCGTGCTCTACATGATTGTGAGCTGGTTGCCGCATCTGTTGACCGAGGCGCAGCTTTCGCTTGAAGCCTCGTCACAACTGACCGCTTTTTTTCAGGGCGGTGGGCTGGCCGGCGGTTTGGCTATTTCCTGGTTCATTGACCGCGGTCGCGGCGTTTTCGCCTTTGCCATGGTTTATGGCTTGGCGATTGCGGCCTTTTTCGCTGTCGGCGCGGCAGGGGCAAACGGAGCCTTGTGGGCCGGTTTATTGGTCATCATCGGCGCCGGCGCCTCGGGCGCGCCTTTGGCGATCATGGCTCTCAGCGCCTCGTTTTATCCGCAACATGTTTATTCGGCGGCGATCGGTCTTGCGGTTGCTGTCGGCCGGTTAGGCGCAATCGCAGGGCCGCTTGTCGGCGGGGCGCTCGTCGCGCGGAATTACTCGCCGCAGGCCTTCTTCTTGGTCTGCGCGGCGCCGCTGCTCGGTTGCATGGCGCTTGCTGCGCTCAGTCCGCGTGTGAAGAAAGCGAACGCCGCATAGTCTTACGCGCTGGTGTCTATTGCGACCTGACGCAGGAATTCCTTATTCGCCTCGATGAGGTCACGTACGGACCGTGCCTTGCGGCCTGTAAGTTTTTCAACATCGTCCGTGCAGATATCGAGAGCGCCTTCGCGAATGGCGCGTTCAAAACTCACCATATCATCGCTGTTCCACGGTATGCCGGCGACGCTTTGATCGTCGACCGGCTCGCGGGGAATGCCGAGCGCGTCGAAATGGGCATACATGCCGTCATCGTCGGTTTCGACCAGTTTGATTTTTTTGCCGCAGGCCTCGCTCAGCATCGCGGCGACATCCTCGAAATTTTCCCTGTTCGGACCGGTGACGGGATAGGCCTTGTTTTCATGGCCCTCCTGCGTGAGGACGGCGACGGCGCAATCGACGCAATCTTCGCGCCAGACCATGGCTTCGCGCCCGCCCTTGGTGCTGGAAAGCCAGACGCCCGATGCGATGAAGCCGGGCCCAGCATTGAGAATCATTGCGTCGGCATAGTGTGCATCGCGCAGAAAGGTCCATGCGCATCCGCTTGCCTTAATGAGGGTTTCGGTTTCTCTGTGATCAATCGCAACAATGGCCGGATTGCTTTCCTCCACATTCACGAAGCTTGTGTAGATGATATGGCTGACGCCAGCCGCGGCCGCCGCGTCAACCGCCGCCTTGTGTTGCGGGATGCGCGCGCCAACTCTCGTGCCGGAAATCAAGAGCATCTTGTCAGCGCCACGCACAGCTTCGACAAGAGTCTCCGGCTTGTCAAAATCGCCATAGCGCACATCGCAGCCCTGACGCTTGCGATCCTCCAGCTTTGAGGGCGTGCGCGTGATAAGAATCAGGTCTTCGCCAAGCCCCTTTGCGATCAGCCGGTCTGTCGCCATGCGTCCATACTGTCCCGAGGCGCCGGTAATCACGATTTTTGTCATGAAATCCTCCCGCCCTATAGCAAAGCGTAATAGCGAATGGTGTTCCCGTCTTTGCGCCGCCGCCCGATGCCCACAAAGACGTGACGCATGAGCCATTCATGGGGCCCTTTTTCGGTTTCGAATTGCGGAGAAGACCTCAGATAGAATTCTTCGAACGGCACTTCCGGCCCGTCGCGGAACATCCAGTCCTGCATGCGGCTCAGCGTGTCCGGCTGGCGTCCCCAAAGAAAGCCCCGGTTATGCATGAGAATTTTCGTTCCGTCTTCGGCCTGCAGCATATAGCGCGCGTCGCTGGCGAGAACGTCGTCGGGCCGGAAGAGGGCCCAGTCGCCGCCGCTTCCCGGCAGAACAATGCCATTGAGTTTCGGTCCCTTGATGACGCCGCTTTCGATATAGACGAAGCCTCGGCCTGCGCCGCTCGGCATATCCTGTATGGAATCATAGCGCGCAAAATTGATTTCAATTTCAAAGACGAATTCGAGTTTCGGCTCATCCGGCGCCGAACTGCCCTCTAGCGGGATTTCCGGAATATCCGTCATGTGGACTCCCTTTGTCGGCGTTAAGCGATTGTCCAGCGAAACAGAGTTTTCCCGGAAGCGTTGAGCTTTATCTCTTCCCGCACCCGCAAGCCCTGTTCTTCGGCGAGGCCGCGCAGAAGCACATAATCGCTCCAGTTTGTATAGCCTTTTAAAGGGCCCCCATGATTGCGCAGTCTGTTTTTCCACAATGTCACCAATTCGCCGTTAAGAGGAATGGCTTCGTTGAGGGGCGCAGCTCTTTGCGCCAGTATTCGGGCTTGTGGAACCTTCGGCGAGAAAACAATTGTAATATGATTGCCGGGGAGCGTTCCGGCTCTGGCGGCAGTGATTGAAGCCACCGTAGCAATCCCGCTCGCAAGGACATCTCTGCGTTTCATGTTTAGCATCTGCAGCGATCTCCCTGAATGCCTTAGCTTCTCTAGCCGTATAAAGCGGTCGCGCATTTTCATGAAAGAAAATCCATCCGGGGCGCGAACTCACAGTTGTTTCAATTATAACGATCGTTATGATGAGGCAATAGGGATGAAGGAAGCGTGGCTGGCCGGTTTCACCACGGCTGCGTGCGCATGGAGCAGGGCATGGCTGAAAGAACCCTACCGCCGGGACTTGATGAAGCTGGTTTCGACAGAGCGATAAATGCGCTGCGTCAGACCTTGGGGGAAGGCAAGGTTTTCGCCACCGAACTCGACCGCAACACCTATATCGATCCTTACGCCCTCGGCGACGGCCTCGATCATGCAGCGTCGGCGGCGGTGGCCCCGGAGAGCGTTGAGGAGGTGCAGGCGATCGTGCGTGTCGCCAATGAGCACAGGCTTCCGCTCTGGCCGGTCGCGCGCGGCAAGAATCTCGGTTATGGAGCCGCGGCGCCTGTCCTGGCCGGAAGCGCTGTTCTCGACATGACGCGGATGAACAAGATTCTCGATGTGGATGAGCGCTTTGCCTATGCGACGCTAGAACCCGGGGTCGGTTTTTATCAGTTTCATGAGCATTTGACGAATAACGACATCCCGCTGTGGATGTCCGTGCCGGCCAATGGCTGGGGGTCTGTCATCGGCAATGCGCTGGAGCGCGGGATTGGCTATACGCCTTATGGCGATCATACGTCCAAGCTTTGCGGGCTTGAAGTCGTAACGCCGACGGGGGAGCTTGTCCGCACTGGCATGGGCGCCATGGAGGGCAATAAATCCTGGGCGCATTACCCATACAGTTTCGGACCGAGCTGGGACCAGATGTTTGCTCAGTCAAATCTCGGCGTCGTCACCAAGGCTAATATGTGGATGATGCCCGAGCCAGAAATGACCGCCCATACGCAGGTCAATCTGCCGGAAATGGAAGATATCGAATGGGCGATGGACATTCTCGCTGATCTGCGTCTGCGCGGCGTCATCGAGCATAATGTCGTCTTCGGCAATTATCTGCACGATGCCTCGGCTTTTACGACACGCGCTGACTGGTATGACGGCGAGGGGCCGATCCCCGATGAAGTCGCTGAGAAAATACAGGAAACCTACAATGTGGGCTGGTGGACCTTCCACCTTTCTCTTTTCGGCGACGGAAGCATCGTCGAAGCCAAGCAGAAAATCGTCAGTGACGCGTTCGAGCCGCGTCTTGGCAAGAAGCTCGAATGGCGTCACTGGCGAAAGGGCCAGCCGCGCGAACCGTTCAGCATCGCTGTGGGCGTTCCCATGGTGTTGCCGCTGAATGTCGTGAACTGGATGGGAGGGCGCGGCGGCCATATCGGGTTCTCGCCGGTCCTGCCGCCTTCGGGCGAGCTCGCTTATGATGCGTTTCTCCGGCGCAAGCGCCGTTTCGAGGAAGCGGGGCTCGACTATTATTCGAGCTTCACCGTTGGCCATCGCCATATCGCGAATGTGAATATGATCCTCTATAATCGTGACGATGCCGATATGGTCCGGCGGACCAAAGAGCTTTTTACGCAAATGATCGCGGATGCCCGAGAAGAAGGTTACGGCGAATATCGCACGCATATCGAATATATGGATCCTGTTGCGGAAACATATGACTTCAACAATCATGCCTTGATGCGGCTAAACGAAACCGTGAAAGACGCGCTCGATCCAAACGGGATTATTGCCCCGGGTCGTGGCGGCGTCTGGCCTGCGCGCCTGCGCGATGGGAGGAAAGGATGACCGTAAGAGCTTTCGTCCCGTTTCTTGCCTGCGCCGTGCTGGCGCTTGCGGCTTGCGGCGATAAAGAGACATCCGAGCCCGTAGCCGAACCGGAAGAAATGTCTGTCCTGGCGGAGACGGCGTCGACGGCCGAAACGCAAGCTGAGCCGAATAACACGAGCGGCGATGCGCATGGCGCCGAATTGACCAAAGTTTCGTCACAGGCTGCTGCGGCGGAACAGGCGAAAGGCGTTTTCAAGAGAGCCGCGCAAGGCGACGCGGAAGCGGTTTACCTGGCGAATTGCCAGTATTGTCACATCCAGCTTGGGCCCGGCACGATTACGCTTTCACGGCGCCTCGGGCCGGAAGAAGCCTTGCTTGCCAATCGCACTGATTTAACGGAAGGCTATGTCAAGACCGTAGTCAGGAACGGGCTTAACACGATGCCAGCTTTGACCCGCGTTGAAGTGAGCGATGAAGAGCTTGAGCTGATCGCCGCCTATCTGACGCGGAATAACAACTCGGGCGAGGAGTAGACCTAACCGTCCGGCCGCGTCTTTTCGATAAATATGGAGCGTCCTCGTTCGTCACGAGCTTCCAGGCTGTGGATCAATTTTTCCATATAGGCGTTGAAGGCGAGGATTTCATCCGATTGCAAGGAGGTGAAAAGATAGGTCGCCACCTTATCGGCGGTCGGCAGCATTTTTTTGTAAAGCCTGGCGCCGTCCTTGCTGAGTCGAAGGATTTTCCTGCGCCTGTTTTCGGGATCGGCCCTGCTGGTGATCCAGCCTTTCCGCTCCAGCGACGTGACCGCGCGGCTGATGCTCATGGTTGTGACGCCCGAAATCTCGGCAAGTTCATGGGAGACGGCGGTTTTCTGTCGGCCAATCAGCATGATCACGCGAAATTCGTTCATGGTCACGCGATAGCGTTTTTCGAGATGCTCCGAAAAGGGCGCATTCAACCGGTTGCCAAGCTTCAGCAAGTTATGAAGCACGTCCAGCGGTTCCGGCGCGCGCGCGCCACGCTTTCTATCCGAAGACTTCTTCATGGGCTTCTTGAACCTTGTTGACGGCGGTTTCCGCCTTTATAACGACCGTTAGTATCTTATTTTACGGTGCGAGCAAATCCGGCGGCTATACTTGAAATCTCCACAATGGGACGGCGCATACTCGTCGGTGATCGTTAACACAGGGAGCCGCAGATGGCTGAAAAACTCTTGCCTGAGGGCGTGGCGATCCGAAACCCCGACAAAGTATTTATTGACGGCAAGTGGGCGGCGCCCTCCACGGACAAGACACTCGCATTAATTGATCCTAATACGGAGCAGCCGGTTGGCCGTGTCGCCGAAGCTGTAGAGGCGGACATGGATCGCGCTGTCGAAGCGGCGCGTAAAGCCTTTGACGAGGGGCCTTGGCCAGCGACGCTGCCGGCGCAGCGCGCGAAAGTTCTTTATCGTCTCGCAGATGCGCTTAAAAAACGCGAAGACGAACTCGTCAAGGCATGGACAGCGCAAGTGGGCATGCTGTCGGTAGCCGCGCCTTTCATTATCAGTGGCGGAACCGCTTCCGTGCGGCACATGGCGTCTGTCACTGAGCGTTATGAGTTCGAAAAGCATGTTCAGTCATCTGAAGCCGATACGGCGATTATCGTGCGCGAACCTGCCGGCGTCGTGGCGGCGATTGCGCCCTGGAATGCGCCTTACACCATCATGCTGAATAAAGTGGTCGCCGCGCTCGCCGCCGGCTGCACAGTTATCATGAAGCCGTCCCCCGAAACGCCGCTGGAAGCCTATATTATTGCGGAGGCCATTGAAGAAATCGGATTGCCTCCAGGCGTAGTCAACTTGGTGTGCGGCGACCGCGCCGCCTCCGACCACCTTGTCTGCAACCATGGCGTCGACAAGGTCAGCTTTACAGGATCGACAGTCGCCGGAAAACGCATCGCCAGCGTTTGCGGAGAGCGCATTGCGCGCTGCACGCTGGAGCTTGGCGGCAAGTCAGCAGCGATTGTGCGGGACGATTTCGCCACGGAGGCGGCGGCGAGATTGCTGACCTCAACGATTACGGTCTTCAGCGGCCAGGTTTGCGCCATGCTGAGTCGGGCGATCGTGCCGCGCAAGCGCCATAATGAGCTTGCGGACGCCATCGTCGCTGAGATGAAAAAGGTCAAAATCGGTTACAGCGATGCTCCGGACACCCAGCTTGGCCCCCTCGCCATGGAGCGTCAGCGCCGCCGCGTCGAAGGCTATATCGAGAAGGGGAAGGAAACGGCCGACCTTGTTACGGGAGGCCAGCGGCCAAGCCATTTGAACCGGGGATATTTCATAGAGCCTACGCTTTTCGCGAATGTAGACAACGCATCCGTGATCGCGCAGGAAGAAATTTTCGGACCAGTCTTGAGCCTCATCCCTTGCGAAGATGAGGAAGACGCAGTCCGCATCGCCAATGAGTCCAATTACGGTCTCAATGGATCGGTGCTGACCCATGACCATGAAGCCGCCTATAAAATCGCGCGCCGCATTCGCTCTGGCGGAGTGGCGCAAAATGGCATGCGGGCCGATTTTTCGTTGCCTTTCGGCGGCTTCAAACAATCGGGGATTGGACGGGAAGGCGGGGCCGAAGGGCTTGCCGCCTATCTGGAGACAAAAACCATATTGCTCAATGGGCGGCCGGCGCGATTCGCGAACTAGAGCTCCACTGAGCCGTTGTCGACAATGAGGTCGACGCCGTGCGGGACGAGGGAGGCGTGCGGAACATAGGCAGGCGAGATGAGCGGCCGACCGCATCAGGGTTCATAGCGATCAGGACATCGCGATACATCGCCGGCGCCAGATCGAGATTTTTCTGCTCTTCCTCTGATCGCGGCATTCCACTTCTCCCAGAAAGGCTTCGCCAAATTGCGGCGTCAGAAACGATGGGTTATCTTTGTACGTAATTACAACAAATTGCGGCCCGGGAGGTGGAATTTGCGAACAAGACGGCCCTCGAAACGGAGGTTCGCAGATTAGGCGCTGGCATAGACCGACAGACGGGTGATATTTCATGCTGAACGAAGATCAAAATGCGGCGCCGTCGCCGCATAAGCGAGAAGGGCTTTACGCTACGCTCGACGATTATCTTGATGCGCTGTCCCGCCGAGATCCTTATGCTGTTCCGTGGGCGGATTTTGTCTTCAACACGGAAGACAATGTCGCCATCGAAGTCGGTGACGGACTTTGGGGAACCATCACCGGGCTCGGCGATTACCAAGTACGATGTGCTGACGTTAAGACCGGCCAGGTCGGCTATTTCGGCGCCGTTGAGGAAACCAATGAAACGTCCGCATTTGCGCTTCGCCTGAAAGTCGACCGGGACGGGCGCATTTCAGAAGTTGAGACTATCGTTGTTCGTATCGCGTTTAGCGGTCTCGATATTTTTGCGGAAAAGAGTTTCTGGGACAAACCCATTTTGAGCGAAGCCGTGCCGCCGGAAAAACGCGTGCCGCGCGAGCGCATGATTAGCATTGCGGACGGCTATTTCGACACGCTGCAACTCAATGACGGTCAGATTTTCACGAATTTTCATCCTGACTGCAATCGTGTGGAGAATGGCGTCCAGACGACCAACAATCCGGAATTTGCAAAAAGAGTGAATTATCCGATCGCGGCCTTGGGCTGCGAGGCGCAGTTCAAGCTCGGCCAGTATCTTTATGATGACGCCCTTCGGGCGCGGCGTTTTCCGCTGATTGATGAAGAACTGGGGCTGGTGCTCGCCGGAGGCTTTATCGACCATTCCGGGCGTCTGGGTGAATATGAACTGACGGACGGCACGAAGATCGTGTCACCCTTCCGTCGTCCGCACAGTTTTTATCTGCTTGAGCTGTTCAAGATCGTCGATGGGCAAATTTGTCAGATCGAGGCGGACTTTATCAACGTGCCTTACAGGATGCCGAGCCCGTGGGACGCGCGATGAGACCCTTTTTTTGGATTTGCTACTCCACGCTCTTGCTATGTGTTTCTTGCGGGCGCTCCGGTACGGATCCTGCGCCGATCTCTGAGCCGCCGCCGGCGGAAATTGCAGTCGCGCCCCAGATTGGCGGCGGCGAGGACTGGCCGTTTTCGGGCGGCGATGTTGAAAGCACTTATTTCTCCCGTCTTGAGCAAATCAACCGCAAGAATGTTTCCGAATTGGGGCTTGCCTGGGAATTTCCGTTGCATACGAACCGGGGGCAGGAAGCAACGCCGATTGTCATCGACGGCCTCATGGTGACGAGCAGCACCGCCGGACGAGTGTTCGCCCTGAATGCAGTCACCGGTGAGCTGATCTGGCGTTTCGATCCTGTCGTCGACATGCAGGTCAATCGCACGGTTTGCTGCGACATGGTCAATCGCGGCGTTGCGGTTGCTAACGGGCGTGTGTTTGTGGGCGCGCTCGACGGCGTGCTTTACGCGCTGGATTTAAAATCCGGCAACGTTCTCTGGCAGGCCGATACGGCTGAAGGATCAAGCCGCGGCATTAACATAACCGGCGCGCCGGAAGTCGCGGGCGATGTGGTCATTATCGGCAATGGCGGCGCGGAATATGACGTGCGCGGATTTGTGACCGCTTACGACGTTGCAACGGGCGAGGAGCGCTGGCGGTTTTACACGGTGCCGCGAAATCCCGCCGATGGTCCGCAGGAGAACCCGGAGCTTGAAGTCGCGCTTTCAACCTGGGACACGGACAGCCGCTGGGACATAGGGTTGGGCGGCACCGTCTGGGACGCCATTCAATATGATCCGGCCTTTAACGCCGTTTACATCGGCACGGGCAATGGCGGGCCCTATCATCGGGCGAAACGTTCTCCCTCGGGCGGCGACAATCTTTACCTGTCGTCTATCGTGGCGCTCGATCCGGCGACGGGCAGGGTGAAATGGCATTATCAGGAAACGCCGGGCGATAGCTGGGATTATACGGCGACCGCACCGATGACGTTGACAATGCTGGAGATCGACGGCGCCGAAACCCCGGTGCTTTTGCATGCGCCGAAGAACGGCTTTTTATATCTGATTGACCGGCGCGATGGCAAAGTCGTCGACGCTCATTCTCTCGTTTTCCAGAATTGGACGTCCGGCATCCATATGGAGACAGGGCGCCCGATCCTGACGCCTGAAAATACCGACTATTCGCAAGAACCGAAGATCGTTTTCCCGGCCACGACTGGCGCCAGCAACTGGCATCCTTTTTCCTACAATCCGCAGACGGGTCTTTATTACGGCGCGGTGCTCGACATGGGTAATCTCCTGATGACGACGCCGGGTGAAAAACCTTTCCGGGAAAAGGCAATTAACAGCGATGCATCGATCATGTTCGGCGCGGATCTGCCGGTCCTCATCTCGACCCTGCCGCCATTCCTTCAGGAGATGGTGAAGGCTTTGCCCGAATGGAGCCGCGTTGAAGAAAATCCGGCGAAATCGGACTTGCGCGCTGTCGATCCTGTCAGCGGTGAGACAGTCTGGTCGGCGCCCTATGGCGGCTGGCAAGACCGGTCCGGCGTTCTGTCCACAGCGGGGGGGCTGGTGTTTGCGGGCAATGTGGGCGGAGTTTTCACTGTTTATGACGCCGCCAATGGAGATGTTCTGGCTTCGATCGACACAGGCTCCAGCATCATGGCCGCGCCCATGACTTATAAGGTCGATGGCGTTCAGTATGTGGCGGTTATGGCCGGTTGGGGCGGCGGTGGCTGGCCTTACGTGCCCCTTTACGGCGCGGCTTATGAACGGCGCAATGACGGGCGCATCTTAGTGTTCAGGCTGGGCGGCGGCGAGACGCCAAAGCCTGGCTTGTTGCCGCCGCTGGAGCCGGCGCCGGAGGCGCCCAAAGGCTTGTTTGCGGATGCTTCGGAAGACATGATCGCAAAAGGTCGCGCTCTATTCTACGGCAATTGCGCTATTTGCCATTCCAACCAGCACCGGTCGATTTCGCCGGACCTGCGCCGGATGGATCCATCGACCCACGAGATGTTCAACGATATTCTTCTTGACGGGCTGCTGGTCGAGAATGGCATGCCGGCCTGGGGCGATCTATTGTCGCCAGAAGACGTCGATGCGATCCACGCTTTTCTCCTCGCTGAGCAGCGTCGCATTCGCGAGCGGGAATTGAAATTGCAGGAGGAAGGCTTGCCTCTCGACCAACCGAGCGCCGCTCTTTTGTCGAATTTCTAAGTCTGGGGTTCTGTTCAACTTAGTCCGGGCGACGGAACAGAACTTCGATCACTTCCTGCAGGATGAGGATGACGGCTTCCTTGTCGAGATTGGGATTAAGAATGTTGCGGATGCCGATGCCTTGCATCAGCGCGACAAAGACTTCGAGACGTGAATCCAGATCGTCTTTTTTGACGCTGGTTTTCAGATAAGAAATGACCTTTTCTTTCAGCTCCAAATCCATCGCGCGGATGGAGGATGCGATTTCCGGTTTTCGCGTAGCTTCCGCCGCAATCTCCAGCATCAGTGTTGACCAGAAAGGGTCTGTATTCGAAGTGACATTGGTTCTCAGATTGTCGATCATCATATCGACGACCTTCTCGCCGGCGTCGTGATAGCGTTCGACGCTGGTTTTTTTCTCATCATAATGAGCGCGGATCATCTCAGCGATGATATGCTCTTTGCTGTCAAAATAATGGTAGATATGACCAGGGCTCATCTGCGCTTCTTTCGCAATTTGCGCCATGCGGGCCCCATGGAAACCGCTCGCAACAAAAGCCCTCTCGGCAGCGCGCAGGACGCGCTCGCGTGGATCATCTGAGCATTTTGGCAGGGCCTCTGACATTCCTGGCATCACCTCCCCGTGATTATGGTGCGCCGCACAATTCTCTTGCTATTCTCGATTTTGCGGTGTAAGAGTTTTTTTAGAACAAACGTTCATTCTAATCAAGCCCTCAGTTTTTCTGACCACGTCCGGCCGCAAGAAACAGTTTTAACCGCCTTAGAAAGCGCACTCCTATGTCGCCGCAATTTCTTTTGAAAAGATTGATGCCGGTATTCGCCGCCGCAGCCCTGTCGGCTTGCGGCGAGAGCGAACAGGCGCGGGGCGCGCCGCCTCCGCCGGAAGTCGCAGTTGTCACAGTAAAAGTTCAACCTGCAGATCTTTCCGTGACTTTGCCGGGCCGTACAACCGCGTATCGCGTGGCTGAGGTCAGGCCTCAGGTTTCCGGCATCATTCTCGAGAGGAAGTTTGAAGAGGGGGCCTCGGTCGCAGCGGGCCAGCCGCTCTATTTCATAGATCCTGCTCCTTATCAGGCGGCTGTGGATAGCGCTGCGGCGACGCTTGACAAAGCGGTCGCCATGGCGGCGGCTGCGAAAAATCGCGAGGAACGCTTCGCAAATCTCGTGGAGATGAAAGGCGTCAGCCAGCAGGATTACGACGACGCGACAGCGGCGGCCAAGCAGGCAAAAGCCGACGTTGCGCTCGCGCGCGCCGCGTTGGACCGCGCGAAGATCGACCTTGAACGCACGACGATTAAAGCCCCCATTGACGGTCGTATCGGTCGCACGCTTGTTACGCGCGGCGCACTGGTCAACGCGAATCAGGAACAGGCGCTTGCAGTCATCAACGGGCTTGACCCGATTTATGTGGACGTCGCGCAATCGAGTTCAGAGTTGCTGCGGTTGAAACGTAAAATGGCGAGCGGCGAGCTGGAAACCACTGGCGACAGCCAGCTTCAGGTGAACCTGACATTGGAAGATGGCGGGGCATATAGTCAAACCGGAAAACTGGCGCTGACCGAGGTGAATGTGGAGCCTCAAACGGGCGCAGTGACCTTGCGAGCCGTATTTCCAAATCCCGATGGCCTGTTGCTGCCAGGCATGTTTGTGCGTGCGGAAATTGTAGAGGGACGTCGAAACGACGCCATTCTCGTTCCGCAACAGGCAATAACCCGCAACCCGCTCGGCGCCGGCGTCGCGTATGTGGTCGCTGAAGGCAATGTCATTGAAGAACGTTCTGTCGATGTCGAGCGCGCCTTAGGCGATAAATGGCTGATCAGCTCGGGCTTGTCGCCAGGAGATCGCCTCGTTGTTGAAGGCTTCCAGCGCATCCGGCCAAGCATTCAGGTGACGCCGGTCCCACTCGATGCCGGCGTGCTGAACACCGCCGCCGCTTCCAGCTCTTCGGGCATGAAATGAGTCAGCCGCCTGTTTGGCGCCGCTAGAACGAGACACATCCTGTGGCGAATTTCTTTATTTCCAGGCCGATTTTTGCATGGGTCATCGCGATCATCACGATGATTGCGGGCGTCATCAGCCTGTTGAATCTGCCGCTTGAGCAGTATCCTGACATTGCCCCGCCCGCCATTACGCTGAATGCGACCTATCAGGGCGCGTCTGCAAAAGCTGTTGAGGATGCGGTGACGCAGGTCATCGAACAGCAGATGAAGGGGATCGACAATCTCCGCTACATCTCCGCGAGTTCGAATTCGAACGGCACAATGTCGATGACCCTGACTTTCGAATCGGGAACCGATCCCGATATCGCCCAGGTTCAGGTGCAAAACAAACTGGCGCTTGCGACGCCGCTACTCCCGCAAGAAGTTCAGCGCCAGGGCGTTACAGTCAACAAGGCGCGGGCCGGCTTCCTTCTCGCCGTCGCGATTGTCGACAATTCGGGCACGCTGACCGAAGAGGACATCGCCGACTTTCTTGCTTCGAACTGGCAGGACCCGATCAGCCGTGTTCCCGGCGTCGGTCAGACGCAGCTTTTCGGTTCTCAATACGCGATGCGCATCTGGGTGGATCCGTATCAACTCGCCAATTACGGATTATCCACGCAGGATATTGTAAACGCCATTCGCGCTCAGAACACGCAAGTCACCGGCGGCGAACTTGGCGGCGGGCCGCGGATGCCAGGCCAGCAACTTAACGCCACCATCACCGTTCAATCGCTGATGCAAACGCCGGAAGAGTTCCGCGCCATTGCGCTCAGGACCCTTGAGGACGGCTCCCAGGTGAATTTAGGTGATGTGGCCCGGGTCGAAATTGGCAGCGAAAGATATAACCGGATTACGGAATACAAGGGAACGCCCGCATCCGGCATGGCCGTGCAACTCGCCCCAGGGGCGAATGCGTTGCGCACGGCGAATGCAATCAAGTCGCGGGTGAATGAACTTGCCGAGTTTTTACCGCCAACAATGTCAATCGTTTATCCGGTCGATGAAAGCCCGTTCATCCGTGAATCGATCAAGGAGGTGGTGAAGACACTGGTCGAAGCCGCGATCTTTGTCTCCATCATCATGTTCCTGTTCCTGCAGAATATCAGAGCGACAGCAATTGTCATGATCACGGTTCCTGTCGTTTTGCTCGGAACATTCGCCGTGCTGCTCGCTTTCGGATTTTCCATCAATACGCTGACCATGCTGGCGATGGTGTTGGCCATCGGTCTTCTGGTTGATGATGCAATCGTCGTTATTGAAAATGTCGACCGGATTATCGAGGAAGAGAAGCTCTCGCCTCGCGAGGCTACCCGAAAGGCGATGTCGGAAATCACCGGCGCCTTGATGGGCATCGGCGCAGTGCTGTCCGCAGTCTTCATCCCTATGGCGTTTTTCGGCGGCACAACTGGCGTCATCTACCGTCAGTTTTCGATTACCATTGTCACGGCGATGGCTCTGTCGGTGTTGACAGCCATCATTTTCACGCCTGCGCTCTGCGCGACAATTTTAACAAAGCACGACCCTTCGAAAGAACCGAAGCCCGGGTCTCTGGCCTACCGGCTTTCGGCGCCGCTACGCGGCTTCAATGCTGTATTCGCCTCCGGCGCTCGACAACACATGCGCGGCGCCAGAGGCGTCATCAATCGCTCTGCGCGTTTTTTCACGTTGTTTCTCGTGCTGACAGGCGTGACAGCCTTCATGTTCATGCGCTTGCCGGGGGCTTTCCTGCCAAACGAAGATCAGGCGCGAATGATCCTCCAGGTTCAGCTTCCATCGGGCGCCACCTATGACAGAACGCTCGCCGTTCTCGATCAGGTGAAGGCGCATCTGCGCGAGGAAGAGGAGGAGATGGACACCATCGATGGCTATTTCACCATCGCCGGTTTCAATTTCGCGGGTAATGGACAGAATGTCGGCATCGGCTTTGTCCCTCTGAAAGATTGGGAAGAGCGCAAGCGCAGCGATCAAAGCCAGGATGCGGTAATTCAACGCGCGATGGCGGCATTCTCAAAAATTCGCGATGCGCAGGTTTTTGCTTTCGGTCCATCGTCCGTGCCCGGTCTCGGGCAATCCGGCGGTTTTAATTTTTATCTTCAGGATCGCAGCGGCGTGGGACGCGACGCGTTGATCGAAGCGCGCAACCAGCTTCTCGGCATGGCCGCGCAGGAGCCGACGCTTGTGGCGGTGCGGCCCAATGGTCTCAGCGAAGAGCCGCAGCTCAAAGTCGATATCGACCAGCGAAGGGCGCAGGCCATGGGGCTCAGCCTTGATGCGGTGAACTCCACGCTGGCTGCGGCTATGGGCGGTGTTTACGTGAATGACTTTATCGATCGCGGGCGTGTTAAACGCGTTTATCTCGCGGCTGACGGGCCTTACCGTAATTCGCCCGAAGACTTGAAACTGTGGCGCATCCCAAATGCAAGTGGCGAGCTTGTTCCCTTCGCTTCCTTCGCTGAAATATCCTGGGCGACGGGATCTCCAAAATTAGAGCGTTACAACGGCGTATCATCCGTGGAGATTCTCGGCTCCGCCGCGCCTGGCGCAACGTCAGGCGAAGCCATGGCGACTATTGAACGTCTGGTCGAGCAGTTGCCTGCAGGCATTGGGATGGAATGGACCGGGGCTTCAAAGGAAGAGATTGAAAGCGGTTCGAAGACGAGCTTGCTCTATACCCTGTCTATTCTCGTTGTATTTCTGTGTCTGGCGGCGCTCTACGAAAGCTGGAGCATTCCGATTTCGGTGCTGTTGGTGGTGCCGCTCGGCGTCATGGGCGCCTCGGCCGCAGCGCTGTTTGGCGGACTTTCCAACGACATCTTCTTCCAGGTCGGTCTTTTGACCACGATTGGCCTTTCAGCGAAAAACGCCATTCTTATCGTTGAGTTTGCAAGCCTTCTGGAAAAACGGGGCCGGTCTGCGGTCGAAGCGGCGATGGAAGCAGCGCGCGTGCGTCTTCGTCCCATCCTGATGACATCTTTCGCCTTCGGTCTCGGCGTCACGCCGCTAGTTCTTTCCAGCGGCGCCGGCGCTGCTGGCCGCAATGCAATCGGCTCTGCGGTTCTTGGCGGCATGCTGGCGGCGGCGTTTTTGGGGTTATTCTTCACACCGCTTTTCTATGTGCTGGTGCGTCGGCTTTTCGGTTCGGAAAAAGCGGCGCCTGCGGTTGATGCTGACATCGAGCCCCAACCGGAGGCGAGCTGATGACAATGAGACAACTCGGACTCACTGTGGTTGCGGTGGCGCTTGCCGGCTGTACGTCTGTCACCATGGCGCCGGAATACGAGCGGCCGGACGCGCCCATAACAGAATCTTTTCCCTCCAGTGAAACGGTTGAAAGTGTGGTGCGTGTCGCCGATTGGCGCAGCGTTATCAACGACCCCACATTGACGACGCTGATTGAAACGGCGCTCGACAATAATCGCGATCTGCGCGTGGCGATGCTGAATGTGGAGCGAGCGCGTGCGCTTTACCGCATTCAGCGCGCCGACAGCCTGCCTTCTGTCGCAGCCGAAGGCGGGTATTTACGACAGCGGATTGGAGAGAATGCGTCCATCGGTCCCGCCGCGGCGGCCGGCGGCGGGGGGCGCAGCGATCCCATCCCCATTGAGCAATATTCGGCGCAAGCCACATTAAGTGCTTATGAACTGGATCTTTTCGGCCGGGTGCGCAGCTTAAACCGTCAGGCGCTGGAAACCTATTTTGCAACGGAAGAAGCGCGCCGCGCCGCCGAAATTTCGCTGATCGCAGAGGTCGCCAGCGCCTATCTGCAACTTCTTTCCGATCGGGAGCTCCTGGCGATCGCCCGCGACACCGTTGAAAGCCAGCAATCGTCGCTGTCGCTCACGCGGGAGCTGGTGGCGAACGGCATTGGCAATGACCTGGATGTTCAGCGGGCGGACACTTCCGTTCTGCGCGCGCGTGCGGATGCTGCCGCCCTGGAAGCGCAGATTGCGCGCGATGAAAACGCTTTGCGCCTTTTGCTTGGCGTCGCGCAACTTCCGGAAATTGATGAGGATGCGCTTGCCAATGTCGCGCTGAATGCCGACTTCGCCAATGTGCCGTCATCGATTTTGTTGGTTCGCCCGGATGTTCTGGCTGCGGAGCGTCGTTTGATGGCCGCAAACGCCAATATTGGCGCCGCGCGCGCCGCATTTTTCCCGCGGATCCTGTTGACGGCGAGCGCAGGAACGACGAGCGGTGAGCTTGCCAACCTCTTTTCCGCGGGGACGGGTGTATGGTCGTTTACGCCATCGGTCTCGTTGCCGATTTTTACGGGCGGGCGCAATCTTGCGCAGCTAAAAGGCGCCAAAGTGGATCGGGATATTGCTGTCAGCGATTATGAAGGGGCGGTGCAGGCGGCGTTTCGCGATGTGGCGGACGCATTGGCGACGCGGCGAACCATTGATGAGCGGGTGGAGGCGATTCAAGGCCTGGCCGCGGCGGCTGAACGAACATTCGAGCTTGCGGATGCGCGTTTCCGCAACGGCGTCGATGATTATCTATCCGTTCTCGATGCGCAGCGCGCTGACTATGGCGCTCGCCAGGAACTGGTGCTCGTTGAGCTGGAAAATGCGGTCAGCGTCATCAATCTTTATCGGGCGTTTGGCGGATTTCCAGTAACGGACTAGGCAGAGCGCATTTGCGGACTCTCGGAGAAAAGCGCGAGACGGTCAAAAACCTTACGCCGCCCAGTCGCGCTTTAGCCGCGGCGCTGTCGCGATGAACAATCCGGCAGCGATCACGTAAAAAACAATGCCCGAAAGAATGGCGTAGCGCAGGGACTCGTCGCCATATTGCGCACTCAGGTGATCCGAAATCGCGCCGATGGCGAGATTGCCGAGCCCGATCCCGATCAGATTGTTGATGAAAAGAAACAGCGCCGAGGCGGTGGCGCGCATATTGGGCTGCACAAGATGCTGGAAGGCGGACAGCACCGGGCCGAGCCAGACAAGGCTCAACGCCTGCAGAACAAGAAAGGCCGGAAACGCAATCCAAAGCGACGGCGCCAGAACGCCGATGATGAAAAACGGGATGGTGGTGATGAAGGCCAGCGCAGGTACGAGCGCATAGGCGCCCTTACGCTCCTGACCGTATTTGTCCGCCGTGACGCCGCCCAGCCAGATGCCGGCGACGCCGCCCAGGAGCAAGATAGTGGCGTAAAAATAGGAAGCGTAGAGCAGCGCGCTGGGATTGGCGGGGATCAGAAAGTCCGGCATCCAGGCAAAGAATCCCGGCAGGGCGTCGCCATAGCTGCGCACGAAGAAAGACGGCAGCCAGAAGATGAGGCCGTAGCCCATCATGGAAGAACTCGCCGCGCCGAAAGACAGGCCCCAGAAACTTGGCTTGCGCGCCAGCGTCATGGCGACATCGGAAACCTTGGCGGGCGTCGTCACCGCTGTGGCGCCGTCAAGGCCGCCGCGTTTGGGCTCGCGCATGGTGAGCCGGAAGATGGGCGCAATGGCGAGGCCTGCGAGCCCCACAATGATAAAGGCCGAACGCCAGCCAAGATAAGTGGTCAGAACGCCGCCAAGCAATATGCCCAGCGCGGACCCAACCGGAATGCCGAAAGAATAAATCGACAGGGCGCGGGCGCGCTTCTCGGGCGGGAAATAGTCGGAGATCAGAGAATAGGCGGGAGCGACGCCGCCCGCTTCGCCGACGCCGACGCCAAGGCGCGCCAGAAAGAGCTGCAGAAAATTCTGTGCAAAGCCGCAGGCGGCGGTCATGGCGCTCCAGATGGCGAGCGCCGCCGTCATGATCCAGGTGCGGCTCGCCCTGTCCGCAAGCATGGCGATAGGAATGCCAAGAAAGGTGTAAAACAGTGCGAAGGCGAGACCGCCCATCAAGCTAAGCTGTGTGTCGGAAAGCCCAAGGTCCGCTTTGATCGGCACGGCGAGAATGCCGACAATCTGGCGGTCGATAAAGTTGAAGGCGTAAACGACGACCAGAATGAAAAGCACATAGGCCCGGTAGAGCGGACTCGATGAAACAGAGGCTTTCTCCGAATCGTCTGACATTTACTCGCCCTTCGCCGGATAATGCTTGGCCAGAAAAGCCATAGCGTCAGCGACAGTCGCTTCGGGCGCCTCTTCCTGGGCCGCATGGCCGACGCCCGGATAGGAAATGAACTGCGCATTGGGCATGGTCTCTTCCATGGTCCGGCCCTGCGCGATGGGAATGACGGCGTCCTCTTCGCCCCAGAGGATCAATGTCGGCGCTTCGATGCCAGCAAGCGCCGCCGTAGGATCGGGAAGGGTGAACTCCTCCAGAGACCGGATCATCGCTTCTCCATTGCCCTCGCGGCGCATCATGTCGCGCATGGAGGCGAGGCGCGCATCCGTTATCTTTTCATCGTCGCCATAGATGATTTCGGCGCTCGCCCGGACGCCCGCTTCCGGCGCTGTCATCAAATAGGCTTTCATGGCCGCAGGAATTTCCGCCGGCTCATCGCCGGCGCCGTTCAAGGGGTAGGCGCCGGGAGAGACCAGAACCAGGGCCTCGGTGCGGTCCGGATTGTTCGCCGCGAAGCGCCAGGCCGCGAGGCCGCCTAACGAATTGCCTGCAATGGCCGCATGCTCGATCTGAAGCGCATCCATCACGTCGCCGATAAAGGCGGCCCGTTCTTCCGGCGCGTAACGCTCCTTTGGATCAGGGCCGGTGAGGCCATGGCCGAGAAGATCGTAGCGAATGACGCGATAGTCGCTTTTCAACGCATTCGCCCAGCCATCCCAGGTTTCAAGACTGTGCGTGAACCCATGAATGAGAATGATCGGCAGCGAAGTGGGCTCGCCTTCTTCGCGAATGCGGATGCGCGCGCCGGCGACATCGAGAAACCGGTCAGCGGGCTGGAGATATTGTGTTTCAAGGCTGCTCGCCGGCGCGCCCTGGCTCGCTCGCCAATAGGCGATGCCGGCGGCGGCGCCCAGGATGACAAGGAGCGCAATGATACTGACTAGGATTTTTTTCATCCGGGGCCCTCAAGCGCCAAGAAGTGAAGGAAAAAAAGGGCGACGGCAAGAACGCAGCCGCCGCCCATCGCGAGGAGGGGAGGTCTCCCCTAGAACTGAACTTGCACCGTCCCGGTGATGGTGCGCGGCGGGCCGTAGAAGGCTGTGAGAACGCCTTCGAGACCGAGCGTCGGCGTCAACGGCGTGACAAGGCTGCCATCCGCATTCTGGGCGATGAAGTTGTAGCCAGCGACCTTGTATTCACGATCGAGAAGGTTTTTGCCGTGGACGCCGATCTGGAGTTTGCCGTCTTCCGATGTCCAGACAAGGCTGGCGTCAAGAAGGCCGTAGCCGCCCTGATCGAGCAGCGCATTCGGCACTTCGAACTGGTTCGTGCGCGACTTGTAGGATGCCTGCGTAATGAAAGCGACATCGCCGCCGCGGCCGAAGAAGTTCGCAGGGTGGGTGTAGTTCGTGGTGATCGCGCCGGAAAACTCAGGCGTGTTCTGTACGACCCGCTGATCCGATACGTCGACCGTTCCCACCAGGAACTGCGTGTAATCGGCGTCGATCCAGCCGCCGCCCCAGCCGAGGGTGAAAGAATCGCCGCCGCCGAACATGTCCTCCGCGAGCAGTGCGGAGCCTTCCCATTCGACGCCGAAGAATTCCGCGCCGCCGGCGTTGGTCGTGACACCAATAAAGGTCGGCAGCATGGTGACGGGGTCGGTGCCGCCTTGCGAGCCGGGAATCTGCACATTGGTGTAGTCGGCGTAGAAGAGCGCGAGATTGGAGGTGATCCGTCCATCGGCGAGCCGTGATTTCCAGCCAATTTCGTAGGAGTCGACTTCCTCGGGCTCGAACAGGAAGAATTCGAAGATATCGTCGCCGTCGACATCGCCGTCGCCGTCAAAGTCGACGGTGACGGAGGACGACTGTCCGCGCGGATCGAAGCTGCCGCCCTTGAAGCCCTGGCTGTAGGAGGCGTAGAAATTATGATCAGGGTTGGGGCTCCAGGAGAGCGACACCCGCGGGCTGAAATCCGTAAAGGTTTTCTCGCCCTCAAAATCGGAGGTCGTGGCGATGACGACCGATGAGGTTCCACCCAAAGCCGGTGAATTGCCGCCCACGTAAGTCTGACGGAGAACCGTGGAGGAGCGCTTGTCGCTGGTGTAGCGACCGCCCACAGCAAGCTCCACGCCGGAAAGGCCGAAGATTTCTTCGAGATCGAAGGTGAGGTCGCCGAAGACAGACCAGGATTTCGTATCCACATCGCCGGTGGTGTTGGCGTTGAGGCCAGGCAGCGGTCCGAAGGGCGGCGGCGTCAGGCTGCCGGTAAGGTCCAGCACAACGTCGAATGTGTCGAAAGCGTTGGCGTCGATATAGTAGAAGCCGAGAACGCCGGCGACCGCATCGCTTTCATATAGAAGCTGTAGTTCTTCCGTAAACTGCTCGTTCTCATAAATGACCGGCACGTCCACATCGGCGGCCGGAAGCGCGTCGAAGTCGATCTGTTGCAGGTTATCGTCCTTGCGCCAGGCTGCGATGTTCTTGATGGTCCAGTTGTCGTTGAGCGCCAGCTCCACATGAAGCGCGGCGCCATAGGCCTCCGCTTCATTTTCACCGGTAATGCCGCCGCGCGAATCGAAGACATCGTCCAGCACCGGCGCGCCTGAGAAGAGGCCCGGGATCAGGCGATGCCCCCCTCTCGGGCTTGATTTGTCTTTCAGATAGTCGCCGGCAAGACGAACAAACAGGATGTCATTGTCATATTCGGCGCTGGCGCGGAAGGCGAGGATGTCCTTGTCATAGTTTTCCTCGCCCGTGGTCAGGTTTTCGCCAAACCCGTTCCGCGACAGATACGCAACCGATCCCCCTACTGCAAATTCATCCGTGAGCGGTATTTCCGCCGTGCCGACAACATCAAACTGACCATAAGTTCCGCCGGAGGCGCGAAGTTTGAACATCGGCTCATCGCCCAAGCGCCGGGTCACATATTTCACCGCGCCGCCGACGCTGTTCCGGCCATAGAGCGTTCCCTGCGGACCGCGCAGAACCTCGATGCGTTCTACATCATAAATGTCGAGCACGGCCGCTTGCGGACGATTAAGATAGACATCGTCAACATAAACGCCGACGCCGGCTTCAAAACCTGCGACCGGGTCTTGCTGACCGACGCCGCGAATGAAGGCGGTAAGTGTTGCATTGGTGCCGCGCGAGACTTCCAGCGTGAGGTTCGGCACGGACTGGCTCAGATAGGTGATGTCTTGAGCGCCCTGAAGCTGCAGTTGTTCGCCGCTGATGGCGGTAACGGCGATCGGCACATCGAGAAGCGATTCATCCCGTCGACGGGCGGATACGACGATTACGTCGCCACTCCCCTCATCGGCCAACGTTCCTTCCTGGGCTGAGGCGCCGGCGGCGCCGATGGCAAGGCTGGAGCAGAAGGCCATTAGTCCGGCTTTTTGCATGCCTTTGAGCAAAATTGTAGATTTTCTCGTCTTCATTGGTCGCCTCCCTGATTGGCATTGTTTGTTATTTTCGCCTGAAATTAAAGGAAAAGGGGGCCATCCATAATGACGGCAAGCGTCAGTCATAGTGTACATTTTCGCTTAAAAAGGCCCTATTCGGTCGGCTTCTAGCCGTGAATTTGGCGAAGATAGGCTTTCGGCGTCACGCCGTTCCAGTCCTTGAAGGCGCGATTAAACGCCCTGAATTCGGAAAAGCCCAATGCGTCTGAGACTTCAGAAACAGACCTTTTTTCGGCGAGAAGACGTTTCGCCGTGTCATTGAGCACCTCGCGGCGCAGTTCGCGAAATCCGGCGCCTTCCTTGGCGAGACGCCGGCGCAGAGTTGCAACACTCACCCCAATCTGTGTTGCGACGTCGGTTTGTTCGATAACGCCGCGCTCAAGCGAATCGCGCACGCGCGCCGTCATGGATTGCAGTTCGCCATGACGCGCGTATTTGCCCGCAACAGCGTCGACGATTTTCTGATAGACCGCGTTGGAAGACAGCGCATGTTGGGGCGGCAAGGTTATGGGCGCTTCTGCTTCCGCCCGCGAAAAAGAAACGCAGTAAACATCGGCGCCGAATTTTATCGGCGCATCCCAATAGCCTAGATGACCGCAATCGCTGCCGGGCCAGGGTCTGCGGATGCTGAGGCTTTTGACGGCGCCGCCTGCGTGACTTGACACCGTCATCAGCATGCAATGAAGAAAAATGAGAATGCATTCAATGGAAAAATAGATGTATTCCGCTGTTTGTTGATCTGTATAAGGAAAATTACGGTCATCGATAAGATAGTCCACCGTCTCAGAGCGGCGGTTGACCGTATTGTATTCGCCGCCATGGAGAAGGTTGTAGGTCTTGGCGATGACCTGCATCACTTCTGTGAGGGTTTCGCAATCGACGACATTGCGCAGAACAAAGTCCGTGCTGCCCGGCAGGAGCTGGCGCGCCGACATGTGAAGGGTCTCATCGCCAATAAGAATCATCAGCCGGTTTTGCAGGCGATAGTAATCCGCGAGTGAGATGGCGTTGACTTCAGGCAATGCAGCCAGCTCCACAGGCAGATCGAGCCCCCGGGACAGTCCCTGAAGATCGATGCCGGCGGTTCGAGCCTGGTCAAGCAGGGGCGCGAGGCGGCTGGCCGGAACGGAAATGGGGTGTTTGCGCGGTTCTATCATGCGAACGCATCATTTCGTCTTTTAGGGGCTTATCCAAGAGCTTTGGCCAAAGATTACCCTCTCGAAGAAAGCTGTAACAGTAGCAAATTCAATGGCTTCGATCCATTCTTATCCGCCGGAACCTTTATGTGTCGCGCCATGTTTACGATTATGTCGCGTTTCGGGAGCCGGGTGGGGATCTATGTCAGCCAAAAGCCGTTTTATTGACGATGTCTGTCCGCAGCTTTTTACGCCGCGGCGGTCCCTGCAGATCATTGCCGCTTGCGGATTGTTTCTGTCGCTGTTGGCGACCGGATTCTTTTTGCATGCGGCGAAGCCTGTGATGCTGCCGCTCACTACGGCCTTTGTCATTTCCATCATCCTGGCGCCTGCAGCGACGCGAATGACCCGTATGGGCCTCTCCCAAACTGGCGCGGCGGGAATGGTCACCTTGATCGCCGTCGTATCGATTGCGTCTCTGCTAGTTTTCTCCGGCCGGCCCGCCATCGCCTGGGCCGAAAACATACCTGAACTGGCGGTGAAAGCGCGTCAGAAGCTGGCCGGTCTGGAAGAGGCTGTAACCACTGTTAAAGAGGTTTCCGACCAGGTTGAAGAGATTGCCAAGATGGGGGAAGACGAAGGGCCTGCGCCTGCTGTCGCCGTTAAGGAGAGCGAGCCTGCGGCGAGCGTCACCAAGGCGGCGCCCGGCGCCGTTATCCAATTTCTCTTTACCTGGGTGCTTGTATTTTTCCTGCTCGCAGAGCGCAATGACTTCAAGCGTAAGCTGGTGGCCGCCAACCGGTCAATGACGGCAAAGCTCCGGGCGGTCCGCATGTTCAGCCATATCGAAAAACAGATTGGCGTTTACATGCTCACGATGATGACCATCAATGCGTGTCTCGGCTTATGCATGGGGCTGGCGGCGTGGGCTTTGGGCCTTCCGTCGCCTCATATTTGGGGTCTTCTCGCCGCCATTTTCAATTTCATCCCTTTCGTTGGCCCCGCGGTCTTGACCGCTCTTCTGGGGCTGGCCGGCATTGTTCATTATGAAGAACCCTGGATGGCCCTGGCGCCGGCTGCGGCCTTCATGGCTCTTAATTTCATCGAATCGAACTTTGCAACGCCGATGATACTGGGCGTGCGCATGCGTGTTACGCCGCTTGCGATTATCGTCTCGGTCTCTTTGCTGACATTTCTTTGGGGGCCGCTTGGCGGCGTTCTCGCCATCCCGTTATTGCTGATCCTGAAAGCTATCTGCGACGCCGTTCCAGTGCTTGGCCCCGTAGGCGTTCTTATCGGTGAGCTGAAACGGATCGAACATCCATTGTCGGCGCCTCACGCGGAGGCTTCCTCGCGCCGGGCGCGCCCGGCTTAATCGGGGCACAATACCGATAGCGCACGCGGAAGTATGCGCACTTTCACCGGACTATCGAATTCCATTGGCTCGCCGTCGATGGCGACCAGCGTCGGGCTTTGTGTTGCGCGAACCACGCATTCAGTCGTCTCAATGCACTCAATCGTTCCTGCCGATTCAATCTCGCCGCGCAGCACTTCGATAATGCGCGCCACGAGATCTACGCCATCCTTGCTGTCGGCGATATAGATGGCGAGTTTTCCTTTATCGATGCGCTTTCGTCTTGGCCTCATGTCAATTGCATTGGTGTAGGGATTATTCGCGATCATCAGAACATTCGAATCGACCGGTACGGTTTTACCGTCAATCATAAGTTCGAACGATTTTGGCTGCGAATGCATAAGTGTTTGGGCGGCGTCCGAAATCGCCCCCAGACGTTCTTCCAGAGTTTGAGCGTCACGAAGCGCTTCCCGGGATTCCGCGATATCCGCATAATCTCCAAAGACGATATTGTTCAGAAAGGCTCTGTCATTGACCATGCCGATATCGATATGACGCGGGCGCCAATCTGTGAGGAGCTTGATGGCCTGTTCAATATCGCCCC
Organism: Parvularcula sp.; assembly: GCA_002704915.1. Classification (GTDB taxonomy): domain Bacteria; phylum Pseudomonadota; class Alphaproteobacteria; order Caulobacterales; family Parvularculaceae; genus Hyphococcus. The sequence goes on along the minus strand of PAIP01000068.1, from coordinate 117,332 downwards.
CGATCCGCAGATCATGAGCGATTAAATTCATGGTGCCGCCCGGAAGTAGTGCGACTGGGATGCCTGTATGAGCAAGTTCCTTGGCTGCGAAAGCGATAGTCCCGTCACCGCCGGCGACAATGACCATGGTGGTGTCTTCGGCGTTTTTGGCTATCTCAAAGAAGTCACTGCATTCAGGGGGGCCGCCCGTAGTGATCTCGCACTCGAAATTCGCACTTTTGAGCTCATGGAAAATGAGGGAAGATATTTTTTCGGCGCCGACTGCGCGGACGCCGCCAGAATGCGTATTTATGAAAACTCTGACGCACATATAAAGCTGATTTCCTTTATTCCTTAAACAGTTATGATTGACGCTGAGTTCCATTCCCAGAAGGTCGGCGGAAGTTTAGCTGCATAATATATGTTAATAGTGCTCTAGTTTTTAAGATGTGATTTCCTGTTCGGGGGCTTTCTCGCACCGTCCTTCAGATTGCCATGTTTTTTGCCGGCGCGAAGCGCTTTTTCGATCTTGCGCATTTTTTTCAGTCGATTAAGCGCTTCAGGATTGTCGGCAAGCCAGATGTCAATTTCTTGCAAGCGTTCTGGCGAGAGTTCGCCATCCAGATAGCTGCTAAGCTCTTCGAAATCAGGCCTCGATATTTGAGCTCGGGATCGTTTCAAAACAATTATGCCCTTGATAAGAAAAAGTCGGAATTGGAAATTTTTCCTGTTAGGTTCGGACTCCCTTCACCGTAAAGTGTTCGGCAGCCAAACGCCATCGCATGAGAGAAGAAATGGACGCGCTATTCAGACGTTTGAGTTTTTACGCTGATTTGGGAGAGTCCGAATTAGCGTCTTTAAATGCGCTTCCCCATCGTGTGGAGACATATGAATCGGGGGAGGAAATCGTGTCTCGGGGCGAAGATCCAGGCGAGGCCTTTGTGGTCTCGTCCGGTTGGGCTGCGCGCTATATTTCGTTGGAAGATGGGCGCTCGCAAATTCTCAACTTCATGCTGCCGGGCGACGTTTATGATCTCCAAGTTTTCGTCACCAATGGCGCGGATCATTCGGTTATCGCGCTTAATAAAGTCGCAGTCCTCGAAATAAAGCGGCGCGATATCCTCTCCCTATTTACCGAAGGCGGGCGCACCGGCGCTGCTTTTTGGTGGTGTACGTTACAGGAAGAGGCGATTTTGCGGGAACATATCGTCCGAAATGGGCGCCGCTCCGCGCGTGAGCGTGTCGCCCACATTCTGCTTGAGCTCCATCGCCGGGCAGTCATCGCCGGCGAAGGCGCCGGGGAAACATTCCATATGCCGGTCAGCCAGGCGATGCTGGCCGATGCGTTAGGCCTCAGTTTTGTACATATCAACCGCGTTTTGCGCGAGTTTGAGAAAACCGGCGTGATTGAGCGGGCGAAAGCGCATATCACGATTGTAGATCGGAAGCGTCTGGTTGAAATGTGCGATTTTCAGGAAGATTACCTGCATCTCGATGACAACCCGCGGCGACTTGGGTTTAATTTTTAAGCTTCAACTGCGTGCCCCAGAGCGACTATTTTCATGATCATTTTTTAATTCTTTTCCCCAAAAAACATTTGGGCTGATCATTCCGCCTTTCGGGTCGTTCATGATCTCCAAAAACAGGTTTTCTCAGGCGGTGAACCCCACGTTTTAAGAAATCGGAAGCCTCTGTAGAATCCCTTTTATTTCAGGATATTAGCTGCTTTTTGGAGTGGGTTACGCGACTTGCGTAAATGGCGTTGTTTGAGTGTCTTCCATCGCTTACCAAGAATAAGCAAAGTAATCATCATCCCACCTATGCGCATATTACTTTGAGTGGTTATCCTACCTACGCGGTTTCATTTGATTTCAATTACAGGCTCGGCCACCTTGGCGTCATCGAATGACAGGAGGACGACAAGATGCAATCGCAGATTTCAACAGCAGAACTCAATGAGTGCTTGCCCGCGCTTCATCGTTTCGCGCTCCAGCTAACCCGTAACCAGGACCGCGCCAGCGATCTCGTTCAAGACAGCGTTGAACGTGCTCTGCGCAAATCTCACTTGTTTGATGGCGCCAATCTTCGGTCTTGGCTCTTCACAATCTGCCGCCGGGTTTTTCTGAACCAAATCCGTAGCGAAAAAACCCGCGGCATTACAGTTGAAATGGACGATGCGCCCCAATCGCGTCTCGCGAGCGCCCAGACACAGGAGCAGATCATGCACTACAATGATGTCGTTGAAGCTTTTGAACGCCTTCCCCTTAATGACAAGGTTATTCTCTCCCTGGTCGTCATCGAAGGGATGAAATACGAGGAAGCGGCGACGGTGCTTGATGTGCCGGTTGGCACAGTCCGCTCCCGCCTGTCACGGGCGCGCAGCAGGCTCATGACCATGGTTGAGGGAGAAAATATCGAGACGGAGGGAACTCCTTTAGCTGCTGTCGTGTAATGGGTGCATGACGGAAGTAATTACGCTTGTAACCCCGATGGATATTGACGCTCTTGCCGATCATCAATTGGCTGAGCCAAGGCACAACGCAGTGCGCCAGCGTCTTGAAACTGACGCGGGCGCACTTGCGCTTGTCCAGCGTACGGCCATGATCAATGCCGATTTAAGGGCATTAAAAGGGGTGCTTTATCGGGATAAAGAGCTGAAAAAAGCACTTCGCGGGCTCAGATGCCGTCAAGCGGCATAAATGAATCCCCGCGTTAGAGGATAAACTATTCGGGCCGCCAGGCGCCGCCCGCAAGCTTATAAATCGACACTTCGTCGGGCTCGAAAACCCCGTCCGAAAAACAGTAGCGCGAGAGGGAAATTTCATCGTGTTTCGCGTTCAGCATGCCGAAGCTGGCGGTTTCTCCGCGTTCGCGTGTGCTGAGCGCGGTGCCTGCCTGAACCGACAAAATACGTCCGGTCGTCGCGGCGATGGGCGCTATGGCGCTTAAATGCACATGGCCTGTCAGCACAGCCTGCACTCCGCTTTCTGCAAAACATTTCAGCGCGTAATCGCCATTGCCGACAATTTCAGAACCGGCTTTGTTCGGCGCGGTGACCAGAGGATGATGCAGGGCCAGCAATACGCATCGCCCTGCATTGTGCTCGCTCTTCGCCAGGTCAGCCGCCTCCTTAATAAGGCGGCGAGACAGGCGTCCATAGGACCAATTCAGCCTCGCTTGGGCGCGGCGAGCCGAATTGATCCCGATCACGCACACGTCGTCGATTAACACACGTTGCAAGGAGGCCGCGCCGATATGCTTTTCATAGCGCGACCATGGGCTGAAAAATCGGAGAATGAGGTTGTAAACAGGCGCGTCGTGATTGCCCGGCACGGCAAGCACAGGCCCGTCCAACTCCGTCAGAAAGGCCGCCGCTGCGGCGAATTCCTTTCTGCGCCCGCTCTGGGTGAGATCGCCGGTGACGACCGTCAAATCGGGTTCAGCCTCATCCAGCGTGCGGGCGAGGGCGGCGAGAGCGGCTTCATTGGTCCGGCCGAAATGAAGGTCGGAGAGATGTGCGATCTTGACCACAGGTCTAATACACGTGAAATTGCGTTCAGGTTCTACCCAAATCCCTGTTTTTGGGTTGTTTCTTCTGTGCGAAGGAGCCGGAACCCCGGGGCGGTGAAAGTGTTGCCCTAAACCAGACTCAGGACGGATGACCAGTGTTTTTACCAGTTAGTGCGTCTCTTCGGCAATTTGCGCGCGCCGTAACGGCTGACCGTTTGGCTGGCGACGAACTTGCCGGCGCCATAACAGCAGAAAATATTCGCGCAGGAAAGCCGCCGGCCGCCGCCAAGGCTGACTTGTTCCGTGAATTTATTTTGAAGTGGCGGGAAATTCTCGACGCGAATAGCAGGCCCAGGCCTTTTTCCAGCGCCGAGTATGTCAGAAGCCTTGGGCCGCCCCCTTCCGAGGCGCGGCTGGTGCTGCTTTTGAACGACATTTGCGGTCTTTCGCAACGCGACATCGAATATGTGCTGGATCCGCTGTCGAAGCCCTTCGCTGAGTTGCTTAAGGAAGGTCGTGCGGTTATTGCCCGCCAGCGCGAGGAGCGAAAAGCGCTGATCGTGGAAGACGAGCCGCTTATTGCGGCTGATCTGAAAGATGTGTTGGAGAATATGGGCGTGACCGTAGTAGGGCTTGCGCGAACCGCTGATCAGGGTGCGCGGGAAGCTCTCAAAAGCGCTCCGGATATCGTGCTTGCGGATTACAATCTTGATGGGCAAAAGACCGGGGTCGACGCTGTTATCGCGTTTCAGGACAGCCATCAATGTCCCGTCATTTTCATCACCGGCTATCCGGATGACGTTTTAAAAGGAGAGGATGTTGAGCCGGACTTTGTCATCGTTAAGCCGTACAGGCCTGAAGCCGTGCAAGCCGCGGTTGCCCATTGCCTCGATACGGAGCGTTTCTTCGCAATCGATGCTGACAGCGCAAATGGTGACTTATGAGCAATGAAAAGTCTTCTGCGCCGGAAAAGCGAGTTGAGAAACTTCAGATCATGGTCGCTGATTCTGAATTGGCGATGATTGACGACTGGCGTTTTGAAAATCGCGCCGCCAGCCGTTCGGCGGCGATTCGCTCCCTCATCTATCTAGGTTTGGAGCTGACGAAGTCGGATCCGGATGCAGCGGCCAAGCTCCTAGATCAGCTCGACCGGGCCTGATCCCGCACCCAATGAATTTTTTGGCTAACCCGACTACGCGTATTTTCCGAAGCATCATGCAGTCGCGTCGGTCGGGCCGAATCTGGCTAGCCGCCGGCATTGTGTTGACGGCGTTGGCCGTCGTCATCCCGAATTCGGAATTTCCACTGCTGACGCTGGTGTCTTTAATTGGCGCTACGGCGTCCGGTTATCTTGCGCCGTCCAAAAACACAATTGTCTGGCTGGCTGGCGTGGCTCTGGCTGCGGCCGTTATAGTGTGGATGCAGCCGGGAGAACTCACCAATAACGGTCTGCAATGGCTGACGGCGGCGCTTGTCCTGATCCTCGTGACAGCGGGTTCCATTTTTTATATCCGCAAGCTTGAGGAGCGCGCTTTCGAATATAGCTGGCAAGCGGAAATCTCTGCGGAGGCCGCCGACCTCGGCGTCTTCCGCCTGGATTTCAAAACTGACGCGCTTTACGCCAACCCAAAGTTGCGGGAACTTTTGTCCTTGCCGGCGACATCAGTCCTGCATGGTGAGGATGCCTTTGCGCGTATTCATGAGCATGATGTGGATCATGTTCGAGAGAGCGTGGACGCCGCGCGCGAGGGAAGCGGAAAGTTTCGATCTGAATTTCGCATACGCGGTCCGGATGACAAATACCGTTGGGTTGCCGCGAGAGGCAGGGTGATTGTCGATCCGCGTTCAGGCGCGCTTAGCCTCGCAGGGGTCAACTACGATATCACGGACGTAAAAGACCGAGAAAGTCTCGTCAGTAAGCTCATCGACGGAATTGGCGCTCTGTTTTCCATAACAACGCCCGATGGCCGTATCCTTGAATTGAATGAATATGGTGAAGCGCAGACCGGCTTGGCCCGCGAGAAATGGTCGAACGCGAATTTTTGGGAGCTCAGAATGTGGGGGCGGTCTGAAGAGACACGATCCGCCGTACGCGATCTTGTGAAGCGCGCTGCAACGGAAGGCCAGGTCAGCGGCGAGGCGCCGTTCTGGAACCATGATGGAGAAAAGGGCTGGGCGTTGCTCACGGTGACGCCTATCGACTCTGATTTTGGCGAGCCCCTGCATCTATGTTTGTGTGGGGTCGACATATCGAAGCGCAAGGCCGCCGAGGAAAGCAACGATTTGCTCGTTCAGGAATTGAATCATCGGATCAAGAACCTTTTTTCTGTAACGAATGCCTTGATTGGTTTGAGTGCGCGCTATGCGACGACAGTCGACGATTTTGCCGAGGCGACGCGGCGTCGCCTCTTCGCACTTCATGAAGCGCATAATGTGGGAACCGCGGATCTCAAGCACCGTAAAGCCAATTTGAAGGACATACTTGAAACGACGTTGCGTCCCTGGCGCACAACGCCACAGCGAATATTCGTGAATGGGAGTGACCACCTTTTTGACGCTGGCGCGGCGACAGCTTGGGCGCTCATTGTCCATGAACTTGCTTCAAACGCTGTGAAACATGGTGCATTAAAAGATTCCGGCGGAAGGCTGGAAATAGATTGGGAGGACGGCGAAGACGCATTTATATTCAGATGGCGCGAAGAAAGTTCTGATATTGCTCCCAGTGATAATGAACAAGAAAGCGCCGGGTTTGGTCAAACCATAGTGAATAGACTCGTAAGCGGGTTTTTAGCTGGTGAAATCAGTCGAAATGCCGCCCCTGGCGAGATCATGATTACAATCGAGATGCCGAAAGAAACGGAAGAATAAAAAAACGCCCGGACCTTCCGGGCGTTTTTTCAAGCTATAAGTTTAGCTGAGGCCAACCGGCTACATAGGTGATCGTCCTCTAACCGCCCGCGCCACCATAGCGATGACGAAAAGCACCAGGAAAACGAAGAAGAGAATCTGAGCGACGCCAGCGGATGCTGCAGCGACGCCACTGAAACCGAGGAATGCAGCAATCAGTGCAATAACCAAAAATGTAAGAGCCCATCCGAGCATAAGAGCCTCCGTATCGTTGGGACAATTAGGTCTATGTGGGTGAAACACCAAGGCTGAAAGACCGGTTCCGATGAGTTTACATCCATCACATGAGTAAGTGGCGTCACCGGCGCACACGGTGGCCGGGAACGATAGCCGAAAATGCCGTGTTTTTCAGACCCGTATAAAGACGAGGTTTGTATGGCGGTTGATAATTTCAAAATTTATGCAGCGATAAGTTGTGCGTGCATGCTGTCCGTAATAACAGATAGCGCGCGAGCACAATCTCCCTTATCGAATCTTGAAGATACTATCTCCCCTGTACAATATGCCAACTCAACAACCCTATCCGGGCCGCAAAAGCTTACGCCTTTCGGACCTTTCCCCCTTCATTCAAGAGACGATCGTTATACTTTGAAGGTTGCATCCCTGTCGGGCTTGCGTTCTGACATCGCGGAAAGCGCAGACTATGTTCCTTTCCATACTGCGCATATGCGTGAGGCGGCTTGCGTTGAGTCTGGCTATTTAAAATTTTCCCGGCAACGGTCCGAAAACATGACCTGCGCATTCCGCCGGGCGCGCGAAGAGAGGGACCAGATTGATGCGCGCATCGGGACCGATTATGGGAGTGAGAATATGGACGCCGTGAATGCGCGGGGCGCCGAATTTGCCTCTGTCGCCAGGAAATAACGTATTTAAAGGCCTACTTGCCGATGCGTGCGCGAGCGATAAATAATAAATATATTCAATAATTTAACGTGTATTCGGCTGGTTTTTTCAGACGTTCCGGCGGAACCGGAGCCGCGCCAGCGTGTTCTCTGTGAGATTGCAAGATTTGCAATAGGAGCAATTTATGTACGGGGAAAAGACTATGAATACTGCGAAAAAACTCGCTGACTCAGCATCAGACGCCGATCTCCGCGCAGATATCGAATCGTTGCGGAACGATTTGAAAGCGCTGAGAGACGACGTCTTGGCGGTCGGCGCCAAGAAGGCGACGGACGCCTCCGAAACGCTTGATGAACAAATAACCAAAATGCGCACGCGCGCGAATAAGCTTATGGATGCAGCGGATGAAGAAACACGTCACGCCGCCTCATCCATTGAGAAAAACGTTCGCAAGAACCCGGTAGCGTCCCTTGGCGCCGCTGTCGCCGTGGGTTTCCTGTTGGGTCGTTCGGTTCTGCGGAAGTAATATATCATGTTCAGGCTCTTCAGAGTCGTGAAGGAAGAGGGTGAAGACGCCCTTCGCCGCACAGTGTGGATGTTGTGCGCTGCCCTTCTTCTGATCACCGCCATCGGGTTTATTGCAGCGGCGACCGCTTTTGCGCTCAGCACAATGATGCCCATGTGGGCTTCTTTGTTGATTAGCGCTGGCGGCATACTTGCAATCAGTCTTGTATGTCTGGTGTTTGCTGACCGGGATCACCATCATAGTCAGCCGCCGGCGCAGCCTGCGCCCTCTCCAATGACGAGCCTTTTTAGCAGCGGCCTTGTGGATCGGACGACCCAGGCCTTATTGCTGGAAAAGGTGAAAACGCGCCCGGCAAGCGTATTGGCTATCGCGGCGGCGGCTGGCCTTGCGGTTGCCGCGCTGGACGCCTTTGACGACGACTAAAGACGATGAATAGCTGTGGAGTGCGCATAATGGATGAGGAAAAACATCCGCCGTCTCCGGCTGATATCGAAGCTTTCACAGATGGCAATCTTTCTGAAAGCGCGGCCGAAACTGTAGACGCCTATATGAAGCGCGATCTCAATGCGCTGGATCGCATGTTCAGCGTAGCGCGTCTTAATTCTGCTTTGCGAAAGGCCAAGCTATCCGCATACAGAGATGAGCGACTAGCCGGAAGATTGTCCAAGCTCAAAAAGCGTGCATAAGCCACTTGGTTCAATATTTCAGCTCATCCGGCAGCCGGCCATGGCGTCGTAATGAACTAAGAATAAACAGAATCCCGAGGCCTGCATAAGGGTCGCTGGCGTAATCAAACTCCGTCGGCGCATTTTTGGATTGCTCCATCTTTTCCAGAGCCGTGAATGCCGCCTTGTCAAAAGTGAAGGCGCCTTTGAGGCCGCGCCAAATGCGATGCAGGCCTTCCCGCCGCTGCCCCTCTCCAATCAGACGCCATCCGCTTGCAATCATCCGGCGCGTGACGGGAAAGCGAAAGGAGCGCGACAAGATAGATGAGATCATGGACATGGTGGATAAAACCGGCGTGCGCGTGATCTTGCCTATGACAGGTGTGGTGGATTCGCTGATGGCCTCATAGGCGGTCAATTGGTAGAGTAGCCACGGATAGTCGATACCTGACGCCATGGAGTGATAAAGCCCGGCCCAGAACCGCGCATTCACTTCGATGAGTTGCGGCGGGTCGGATTCCTCGCCAGTCCAGCGGAAGTCTATTTCGGCCACACCGGTCCAGTTGGAGTGCTTTAATATCGCCTCAGTGGCTTCCATAAAAGAATTATGATCGACAGTTTCGCGCACGGTGCCGGCGCCGGACTTCTTGGGAAAGGTGTCCAGGTTTTTGTACGCCATCGCCGCGCGCACCTCGCCATGATCGGCGATGGCGGTCATGCAGAAATCTTCGCCTTCAGCGGTTTCCTGCAATATGAATGGTCCTTCATGCTCTTCAGAAACTTTCTGATAGGCTTGTTGGAGTTGTTCCTTGTCATCCACGAATTCAACGCCGCGCCCACCCACCCCAACAGCCGGTTTGAGCACAAGGGGAAATACCAGGTCCGCGCTTGCGGCTTGAATATCCGATTGTCCTTCGATGATGCGGCTTTCAGGCGCGAATTCTTGCAGTTCTGTTAGGGATCGCACGAGCCGGTCTTTGGGATAGACGCAGTTAATCGACTGAATATCCGGCGCCGCCAATTTTATATAATCCGGCAGATCTGCTTTGCGCCGCGCGAGCAGGCGCGCATTATCGAAAAGCGGCATCAGAACATAGGGATTGTCATCCTCAGGGCGAGCGCGTTCGATCTCTTGAACAAGGGCGTCAATATAGGCGTTTTCATCATCCTTCGGATCGGGATGGACAAAATACGCCGAGCAGAATTTTGAGAAGCGTAAAGCCGTCATATCTACGCTGTCGCAGCCTATGACGTGCAGACCGCGCCGGGCCAGGCTCTGGGCCGCGACGAGCGACATCAGGCTGCGTCCGTAAGTGACGATAACCCGTCCATATGTCTGTTTGTCGCCGTTCACCGCCATAAAGCTTCCATATCATGATCCCGGCCCAAAACGCAGGCGTCAGACCGGTTTAACGCGTTCAGACCGCGGAGTGTGGATACTATAAAGAAAATACGCGGCCCGCGCTGTCTATCTCGGGGCGAAGAGCCAGACAGCGCGGACCTGCGACGGGGAGTCTGCGACGGCAAGCCAGGAATGGGGCGGCCCTGACCTGCTCGACAAACCTGAAACACACTCTTTTCGGGCAGGTTCCCGCGAAAAAAGGCAAAAAACGAAAAAAGCCGCCTTGGCGGCGGCTTTTTTGAAATTATGGAATCCCGACTTAGGCAGGGCTTTTGCCTCTCACCGCGCGGAATACCATCGTTGCAATAAACAAGACCAGAAAAACAAAGAACAGTATTTTTGCGATTCCGGCAGACGCCGCAGCAATCCCGCCAAAGCCAAACAGGGCGGCGATCAGTGCGATCACAAGAAATGTCAGGGCCCAACCAAGCATATTTACCTCCTCGGAAAGTGGACATGGTAATAAACAGAGGCGTAAGGGGCTTGGTTCCCTGCGGAACGGTTAAAGGCGGAAAACGGACTTTATGTTGTTCAAAGCAGGAAAAATGCATAGATCCTACAAAGGGAGCTGTTGAGATAGGATATGTGGCTGAGGGCGCTTCTTTTTGCAGCAACAGCGGTGGCTGGCAGCGCTGTGATCGGCCGCTCGGCGGTGGACAAGGCCGTAAAAAGCCGTGTTTCGCAGTCGGTAGAAATCGCGAAAACGGCGGCGATTGAAGAATTGAGCCGCGAGACGACAAGCGTCGTACGCCAGAAAGTCCTCAGCGTCGCCGTTTCGTTGCTTTGGAAGGTCGCCATTATCAGCGCTTTGTTCGCCTTGCATGAAGCGAATGATCTGACGGAGCGCGGTTTTCAACTTATCGTTATTGTCATCACAGCCGGATTTGCCATTCGCGATATCATGCTTATGGCGCCGCATATCTGGCGAGGTTACCTTTATGTGCGCGGGCACCACTGGAAGCCGGCGACAGCCCTTAAAGAGTTCATTGCGCGCATCGTCTTCGACCGGGCTTACGAAAAAGCTCTCGAAGCGACGTCGGAACCCGGCGCGCGTCAAGCCATCGCTTTGTCATCCTATACAAAAGAGGCGTTGTCTGAAGAGATTGCCCTGGCGGTCAGCGATGTCGCGAGAACTGCAAGCATTCGTATTATTCGTCTGCGGGTATTGTTAGGGCTCGCCATCATTGCGGCTGTTTCGGGGACCTATTCCGGCTTCATTTATTTTGCCTTATCCCGGACTTGAAGCTGCGGGATCTTTTTCCACGCGTTCGAGGAACTCTCTGTTAACCGTAGAGTCGGCTGGCCTTACCGAATGGTAATGACAAACGGCCCGAAAGGGCTTTTTTGCGTTCTCCGGTTTGAGGAACCGTTGATGCCGCCATGGTGTTTGGGTGAGGATAGCAGGAGAAAACCATGTTGATCGCGACTGTTTTATTTGGATTTATCGTGAGCGTGTCAGCGCTCGGCGCGTCGTCTTTTTTCTTCTGTGACCGTTCTTAGTTTCTGCGATTTCGGGAGAATTGAAAAATGGATATTTTACGCATTTTGCTGTCGATTTTGCTGCCTCCCCTGGGCGTTGCGCTTCAGGTTGGCATTTCGACTCAATTCTGGATTAATGTCGTGCTGACCCTGTTCGGATATATCCCCGGCATCATCCATGCTTTGTGGGTTATTCTCAGCCGCAATGGTGAGCCTGCTACGCGCGATGTTTAAAGAGGCGTCTGCGCAGGTATTAGATTCTTTAATAGCGTCAGCCTAAGCGGACTCCGCGTATTGCGGAGTTTTCTTACTTGGGACAATTCCTTCTCATGGCCCTTTTTATGTTTCGAAAAGGCGCCGAACGTCCTCAGGCACAGTCGCCGATTTGATGCCGCCTGGCGTGCTGGGATCGAAGACCGTCCAGACACGCTTTTCAGCGCCTTCTACACACAGCGTTCCGTCTTTTATGATGCGGTGTCCAATCGTGAAGCTCGATTTTCCGAAGACGGGCGCATCGCTTTCGACGATGACATTGTCGCCATAAGCTGCAGGGAAGATGAAACGCGCCTGCAAATCCACCAGCGGATAACCGGCGATATTCATTTCGGCGCGCATTTGGCGTTTTTTCGGCAGACCTGCGAATTCGAACATCTGCACGGTGTTTTCGCTCATCATGTCGATGAAGCGCGGTGCGAAGACGATCCCTGCCGGATCGCACCAGCCCCATTCGATCCGCAAAGTACGGGAGAAGAACGCCGTCATTTTGCGGCGATTTTCGGCGGTGGCGGCAGGACGCCCCCGGCTTCCATGGCGCGCCCGTAAGGCTTCATGCCGAGCCAGAAGATGACGACCGCCGGCGGGCCCATCAAAATCGCCGATAGGAAAATCGAATAGCGTATATTCGCTTCGGAGAAGATGAGATCCGTAAAGGACGCGATGACGAGGGGGCCCAGCCCCATGCCGACGACATTCATGATGAAGAGAAAGAGGAAGGTCACCTGACCGCGCAAATGATTGGGCGTCACGCTTTGCAGGGCTGCGTTCTCCACCGGCGCCGCCATGCCGCCGAAAAGAGCCGCCAGAAAACCGATGCCGGCTGCAAACCATGGGCTTGGCATGATCGGCTGCAGAATGGCGAGCGGCACGGCGACGAGCGTGCTGACCACCGTGACGCGAATATTGGCGTCATAAATGCCCTTCTTCCACCATCTCTCCGCAAGCCAGCTTCCGGTGAACAGGCCGACCGGCATGGCGATCAGAAGGCTGAAACCGCCGACATAAGCGTATTGTTCAGCAGACCAGCCGAAGGTGCGGCTATAAAAGGGCGCGCCCCACATTTGCAGGCCGAACATTTGCACGGTGCGCAGAGCAAGGCCGGCGAAGAGCGGGATGTAGACCGCTTTATGATAGAAAATGAACTGGAAGACTTCCGTGATGGGACTGGATTTTGTCTGCACGATGCCGCGTCTTTTCGGCTCCTTGACGGTCAGCATTAGTGCGGAAACGAGAAGTCCGGGCAGGCCGACGAGAATCAGCACCACCTGCCAGCCGCGAAAGTGAATGCCGAAGGGCAGATCATAACCGCTGCTGGTGCCGACAAATCCGATGACGACGCCGCCAATGATCAGCGACAATCCCGTGCCGGCGACGAAGCCCAGATTCATCACGGCGATCGCCCGCGGCAATTTGTATGGCGGAAAATAGTCAGACAGCAGAGAATAAGCGGAAGGCCCGCTCGTCGTTTCGCCGACGCCGACGCCGACGCGTGCGAGGAAGAGATGCCAGAAGGTGGAGGCGAAACCGCACATGGCGGTCATCACGCTCCAGATTGCGATGCCAATGGACATGATGTGTTTGCGGCTGTGGCGGTCGACAAGGCGCGCCACTGGCAGGCCGAGAATGGCGTAGAAAAACGTGAAGGCGAAGCCCATGATGAGGCTCATCTGCACGTCAGAAAGATTGAGATCCGCCTTGATGGGCTCGACCAGCAGGTTGAGGATGCCTCGGTCGAGAAAATTGATCATCACCGCAAGAGCGAGAATCGACACGCAGTACCAGGCCTGCATTGGGGGCGGATAAGCAGCTTCATCGATTATAGGCGCGTCGGATGGTGCGGTTGAAGATTTTTCCGGCGTGTCAGCGCCGCCTGCTGGAATATCCATTATATGTTCCTTCCCGAACCTGGCTGGTCTGTGAAGCGCCTTTTCCTGACGTCTTTTTGTAGCGCCGGCGGATGCAGCTTCCGCCAAAGCCCCGCGCCCCCGCTTGGCTTCAGCATCGAGAAAGCCGCTCATCCGCCGACGCGAAAGTATAGTTGAACCCGGATGCTTTGCCAGTTCCGCGCATGGCAAACCGGCTTTGTTTTCGTCAAATTCCGCATAGGAATAGCTCCCAGCGAGAAGCCGGGAGAAAGAGCGACGCGCAGGCCGATTTCGTCGCCTCACTGCAACTCCCTATCAAAACCGCTTCGCATGAGGTCGCGCCGCCGGTTCCTTGATCGTTAGATTTGGCGGTAAAATACGATTCAAGGTGAGGAGGCTAATATGAAAATTGCTGTTGTTGGCGCGACCGGGAATGTCGGCCAGCGCCTGTGCGCCGAAGCGCTGTCACGCGGCCATGAGGTGACAGCCATCGCACGGAAGGAAAGCGATGTTCTGGGCTCGGTAAAGTTTGTGAAAGCAGATGTGCTGGATGATGATGCTGAAAAAGCGCTTAGCGGCCACGACGCCGTCATCTATTCTTTGCGGTTCAACGGATTTGATTTTGACAAGGCTATCGCGGCCTTTCGCGCTTCGGATGCGCCGCGTCTGTTGATCGTCGGCGGGGCCGCGTCTCTCAATGCCGAGCCCGGCGGCCCCGCGCTTATCGATACGCCGGGCTTTCCTGAAGAGGTCAAAACCGAAGCTGAGCCGGCGCGTCAGGTGCTGAACAGGCTAAAAGCAGAGGGTGCGTCCGATTGGACGTTTCTGTCGCCCTCGATCATGATCGGGCCCGGAGAAAGAACGGGGAAATTCCGCCTGGGCAAGGATGAGGTTCTGAAAGATGCGGAAGGAAACAGCCGCATCAGCTATGAAGACTTCGCCGTTGCGATGATCGATGAAGTGGAAACGCCGAGACATCGGGGAGAGCGTTTTACCGTGGGATATTAATAAAAACGCCGGCTTCAAAGGCCGGCGTTTGTTATATAACCTAGCGGTAAAGCTCTTTATTGATGGGCAGATTGTTCTCCCGGCAATAGGTCTCGTAGTGGTTGATGAACCACCACACATCGAGCGTTTCGATGAAGTTGCCGTTCTCGTCGTAAAATTCGTTGGCGCCCTGCATCCAGCCGAAGAGTTTCACGCCGTCTGGATGTTCGGTAACAAGAGTATGAGCCTGCCCCGGCGCTTCTGAAATGAAGTCGCCCGGTTTCGCCACCCAGTCATATTCGAGATAACGCACGCTGCCCTCAAGGCACATCATGATGACCTGGCCGCGATGCTTGTGCGTGCCGATGACGCCAGGCGACTTGATCCACAGGACATTGCCATACCAGTTCTGGCGGACGTCAAAAGCGAGGTGGCGAATCGCGGCATTGTCGCCGAAGGGCACCCACGGGCTGTCGACTTCTTCGTGTCCCACAAAGCCGCCGGAGACGAGGTGCCGGTCCAAAACCTTTTTGTGATTTTCCGGCACATCGATGATTTTGTAATTGGAATTCGACTTGGTGACTGCGCCAATCGTGCTCATGATCGCTCTCCTTTTCGGCGCTTAAATGTAAAGCTGCTTGTTGACCGGAATGCCTTTTTCCTCGCAATAGCTTTCATAGTGATCGAGGAACCACCAGACATCGACCGTATCGATCAGTTTGCCTTCTTCGTCATAAAACTCGTTGGCGCCCTGCATCCAGCCGAAGAGTTTCACGCCGTTCGGGTCGTCGGTGACGAGGGTGTGGGCCTCGCCGGGCATTTCATGAATGAAGGCTCCCGGATAGGCGACCCAGTCATATTCCAGATAACGGAACGAGCCTTCGAGGCAGAGCATCAGCACCTGGCCGCGATGTTTGTGCGTTGAGACGACGCCCGGCGATTTCACCCAGAGAATATTACCCACCCAGTTGTTCCTGACGTCGAAGGCGAGATATCGGATGGCCGCATTCTCGCCGAATGGCACCCACGGGCTTTCAACATCGTTGGCGCCGACATAGGTGCCTTCTATGCCGCATCTTTCAATGACTTCCTTGAGCGGCTCGGGGACGTTGACGATCTTGAATTCGCCGGCTTCCGCCGCTGTTTTTGAAGTGTCGGCTACGCTGCTCATCTCACGTCTCCTCTCATATTCATGTTCTATTTCTTGTCGCCGCCGGGCACGCCATGGGCGATGCGTTTTTCATATTCAGGGTCATCCTCGGGTTTGGCAAGCGCAGCCATGACGCGGGCGTGAATATCCTCCAGTGTCTGCCGGAATTCCGGATAGGGGAGAATGTAAAGATCGTTCTTTTCAACGCCTTTCAATACATATTCCGCAAGCCGAGCCGGCTTCATGCCGATCTCGATGACTTTTTTCAAATGCGCCATCACATTCGGGTCAGCGCCGTAATAGCCGGTCTTTTGCAGGTGGGCGGGTCTCGTCAACACCGCTTCGTGGATATTGGTGTCGACGGCTCCGGGGCACAGCATGGAGACGCGGACTTTCGTGTCTTTCAGATCCATGGAAAGACATTCCGAATATCCCCGGATCGCCATTTTCGACGTGCAATAAATCCCCGTGCCAGGCAGGGCGACGAAAGCCGACATCGACGCCGTGTTGGTGATGTGACAATCGTCCCCGCGTTCGAGCATGCGCGGCAGAAATGTCTGCACGCCATTTATGACGCCCATCACGTTGACATCGAGCTGCCATTTCCAGTCATCGAGCGTCGCCTGCTGCAGGGGGCCGAAGATGGAAACCCCTGCTGTATTGAAAAGAAGCTGCACCGGACCGAGCTTTGCTTCGACGTCGTCTGCTGCGCGAGCATAAGCTTCCGGATCGGTTATATCGAGATGAACGGGCGTTGCTTCCACGCCCTTTTCGGCGAGTGCGGCGACAGCGCTTGTCAGATGGTCCTTGCGTATATCGGCGATGGCGATTTTCGCGCCAGCCTTGCCGAAAACTTCCGCCTGACCGAGGCCGACACCCGATCCGCCTCCGGTGATAAAAGCGACTTTGCCTTTTACGTCTGTCACAATTGTCTCCTTATTACTCGGCGAGGCCGATCATTTTGCGCGCTTCCCCGGGGCTTGCCACATCGCGTCCAAGTCTTTCCACAAGCTCAACGCCCCATTGTACAAGATCGGCGTTGGAATCAGCCTTGCGGCCGCGGCGGAGGTAAATCGTGTCCTCGAAACCGACGCGCATATTGCCGCCAAGCAGAACCGCCTGCGCCGCCATGGGGAAAGAATGCCGGCTGACGCCAAAGCCGGTCCACACTGCGCCGCGCGGAATCTGGTTCTTCGAATACATCATCGCTTCCGTGGTCGCAGGCAGGCCGTATTTGGTGCCGAGCACGAAAGAGAAGGGGGAGTTTTTCGGGATCGCGCCTTTTTCCATGAGATCGTCGGCGAAGACGAAATCGCCTGCTTCGAAGCATTCGATTTCCGGCAAGACCCCGGCGTCCTGGATCATGTGGCCCATGCGCGTGATCATGGGATCGAGATTGATTGCGACGCCGCCCCATAATTGCATGGTGCAGATATCGAGCGTACACATTTCCGGCTTCAGATCGAGCACATGTTCGAGCCGTTTTTCCGCCGTGAACATCAGCGTTCCCTTTTCCGGCGGCGCGGGAAGAGACGGGTCTTCGTCGCTTTGCATCCAGGTGCAGCCCGGTCCAGTGGTGATGTTGAAGATCACCTCATTGTTTTTCTCGCGGATCAGCGAGGCGACTTCGCGATAATGTTCAAGCTCGGTTGAGATGCCGCCGGTGTCCGGATTGCGCACATGGATATGCAGGATTGAGGCGCCGGCCGCCGCGGCGGCGAGGCCCGCCTCAGCAATTTCCTGCGGCGTGACAGGGAAATTCGGATGATCCGGCAGGGGGGAGGAGCCGGTCAGGGCGCAGGTGATGATGACTTTTCCGCTCATGGGTTTTCCCTTCACATCGGCGATGATTTCGCCCTTGGTCGCAATATGAATCTCAATTCAGTCTGTTCGAGGGCTACTATTATCGGTAATACGATAAGCCATGCAGCAGAATCGGACTGAACTCGCGCGCTTTTTGCGAAACGCCCGGAACCGGCTCAATCCGGCTGATTTCGGTATCGCGACGACGGGCCGGCGTCGGACGCCGGGCTTGAGGCGCGAGGAAGTGGCGACGCTCGCTGGCATCAGCCTCACCTGGTACACATGGTTCGAACAGGGACGTGATATACGGCCTTCAGCCGAAGTGCTCGACAATCTGAGCGTCGTTTTGCGGCTGGATGAGAAGGAGCGGGCGTTTCTCTTCCATCTCGCGCAGGGGCGACCGCCGCCGCTGGTCCCTTACGTGCATGAAAAGCTCAATCCCGGCGTGCGGCTTGCGCTCGACACCGTGGGCGTGCCGGCGATTGTCATCAATGAAAACTGGTCCGTGATCGGATGGAATGAACTCTACGCCCATATCTTTCGCGATTACGGCGCCTTGCCGCAGGAAGAGCGCAACATGTTGCGCGTGCTCCTCTTGTCGAAGCGCTATCAGAAAGATCCAGACGAATTCGATAAAATGGTGAAGCGTCTGACGGCGAAACTACGCTGGGATTACAGTCGGTCAAAAGATCAGGCCTTTTTCGATAAGCTGATTTCCGAGATGCGCGCTCAATGTCACGTATTCGATCAATACTGGCAAGGTACGGAGATCACCGACAGCTTTGAAGCATCACACGCTATTGATTTTGAAAGCGTCGGCCGCATCGATTTCCACCACACCTCTTATGCGGTGGAAGGCGTTCTTGGCCAGCGTATGGTTTTGTATACGCCGGAAAACGAACTCAGCAAGACGCGCCTTGAAAGTATAAAAGACGCAATGAAAAAAGAACATGTCGATGCGTGAAGCCGCCATACTGGCCAGGCAGGTTGCAGTCGTTGCGACGGACTGATCTAAAGGTGAGAAACTCATGCAAAACATAATGTTAGCAAAGGTAATAGGTTTCCCTTTTCATTGCTAATCGAAGCGCGTGACGGAAAGTTTTTCCCGCTTTAATCACGTATAGGATGAGAAAACTGACAATAGTCAAAACTCAAGGGAGCTGTGATCGATGACGTCGAAAAATCTTGAAGAAGCCATGAAGGCGGCGGGCGGGCCGGTGAGCATGCTCCGCGATTCGCAAGCCGGTCCGAATGTCTATCCTGGCGTGCCGCCGGAATATACAAACTGGCGCGACGAACAGCGTGCATGGCAGGAGAGTTGCGTTCTTTTTAATCAATCCTATCACATGGCCGATCTTGCCGTTGAAGGACCGGACGCGTTCAAATTTCTGAATTATCTCGGGATCAACAGCTTCAAGAATTTCGCCGTCAACAAGGCGAAGCAATTCGTGCCGGTGACGCCTGAAGGCTATGTGATCGGCGACGTCATCCTTTTTTACCTTGCTGAAAACAAGTTCAATCTCGTGGGCCGCATACCCACGCTCAACTGGATCATTTTCCATGCCGAAACCGGCAAATGGGATGTGAAGGTGGAACTCGATGAGCGGACTGCGGTGCGCAAGGACAAGTCGCGCCGGAAGGCCTATCGCTATCAGATCCAGGGCCCCAATGCGATGAAGCTCATGGAGAAGGCGCTCGGCGAAACGCCGCCGGATCTTAAATTTTTCAATATGACGACGCTGAAGATCGCAGGCAAAGCAGTCGGCGCGTTGCGTCACGGCATGGCGGGCCAGCCGGGCTTTGAGCTTTACGGTCCTTGGGAGGACGGCGAGGCGGTTCACGAAGCGCTTGTGAAAGCCGGCGAAGAGTTCGGCCTGAAGCTTGTGGGCGGGCGCGCCTATTCTTCGAATACGCTGGAATCCGGCTGGATTCCGTCTCCGCTTCCGGCCGTTTATTCCGGCGATAGCCTTAAAGACTATCGTGAATGGTTGCCGGGAACGAGTTATGAAGCCAACGCCTCCATTGGCGGAAGCTTCTATTCGGACAAGATCGAAGATTACTATTTCACGCCCTGGGATCTTTCCTATGGCGGCTTCGTGAAGTTCGATCACGACTTCATCGGCGCCGAGGCGTTGAAGGAAAAGCAGGAAGACAAGCACCGGGTAAAAGTCACGCTCGCGCTTGATGACGAAGACGTCCTGCGTTGCATCGGGTCGCAATTTGGCAAAGAAGACCGCGCGAAATTCATGGAGTTCCCGTCAGCGGTTTACTCGATGCACCCGTTCGACCGCGTTATGGTCGGCGATGACCTCGCGGGCGTCTCCACCTGGGTTGGCTATTCGTCAAACGAGCGCAAGATGCTCACCCTCGCCGTGCTTGATGCGGAACACGCCAAGCCTGGCCAGAAAGTGACCTTCATCTGGGGCGAGGAGAATGGCGGTTCCAAAAAGCCGACTGTCGAACCGCATTCGCAATATGCGATTAGCGCGATTGTCAGTCCCGTGCCTTATGCGGAAGTGGCGCGCACCTCCTACGCCGGCAATGACGGGTGGCGCGGCAAGCTCTAGCGCCGTAACTCGATAAACGTGAGAACGCCGGCGGAAACGCCGGCGTTTTTTTTCCGCC
The DNA here is from genome assembly GCA_002704915.1 of Parvularcula sp. Lineage (GTDB taxonomy): Bacteria > Pseudomonadota > Alphaproteobacteria > Caulobacterales > Parvularculaceae > Hyphococcus. The sequence continues at coordinate 97,315 of PAIP01000068.1, read as the reverse complement.
GTTACCTTAAACCATCGTTCCGTTAGCGGCGACTGTTGCAACGTCAATGACAATATCTGCGCGTAGGGGCAGCGTTTCAAGGCAATGACGCGTCAGCCGTTCATAGTGCTGAATAAAGCGCGCAACGCCTTCGTCGCTTAGAAGGCCAGGCGCATCAGGCTTGGCGGTGCGGAGCTTCTGCTCCTGTCGCAAGCGATTGTGAAAAACTGCGTCCATGCTATCCACGCGCAGCATGATCACCCGATCGACGCGCGCGAAGAGATCTCTGTAATCGGTCTTCAGCCGTTCGTTCACATATCGCCGCCACTTGCCGGTCTTGTCCTCGTCACGCTCCAGCGTATTTAAAGGTTCGGCAAGCGTTTTCTCGTTTTGCGGCGAGGCGCCGACGCACCAGCCTTCAAACAGGATGACGTCAATGGGCGCTTTAATGAGTCTTTGGTCAGGACTGCGATCATCGTTGGCCTTGTCAAAGACCGGAACGAAAGCAGTCTCACCGGCGCAAAGCTTGTTGAGAGCGGCGCAGATGCGTGCGACGTCATGGGTGCCGGGGACGCCGCGAATGCCCAACAGTGGATGGATTTTCTCAGACATCGCCAGGCGTTCTGCCTTGGAAAGATAAAAATCATCGAGCGACAACACAGCGCCCGAGAGTCCGAGTTCGGGCAGCAATAATTCGGAAAGGAATGCGCATAGCGTGGTCTTCCCGCTGCCTTGCGCGCCATTGACGCCGATGACAACCGGTCCGGCTTTTTCTCTACTCCAATCGGCGATCTGACGGGCGAGTGGGCGCCAGTGCCGATCGACAGTTTTCCTATAGGAAGCGGGAAGGCGCTCTCTTTCGATCAGTTCATCGATCTTTTCAGCGGACATTTTCACACAATGCGGTCGGGAAGGGGCGCGCCTGCGGCAAAGGCGTCCACATTTGCCGCTGCGCGTCGTCCCATGGCTTCGCGGGTTTCTTCCGTCGCGCTGCCGAGATGGGGCAGGAGCACCACGTTCTCAAGTTCAGTCAGCACTTCGGGAATTTTCGGTTCCTCAGGATAAACATCAAGTCCCGCCACACGAATGGCGCCGGACTTCAATGCCGCCGCCAGCGCATCATGATCGACAACGCCGCCCCGCGCCGTATTGATGAGAATTGAATCAGGTTTCATCGCAGCGATTTCCGGGGCGCCGATCATATTTTGCGTGTCGGCGCCGCCGGGCACATGCAGCGATATGACGTCGCTTGCAGACAAGAGTTCTTCCAGGCTGCCGATACGCTTGGCGCTGAGATTGCGTTCAATGTTCTCTGGCGCAGCGCTGCGGGAATAATAAAGAATATTCATGCCGAAACCATCATGGGCGCGCTTCGCCGTTGCTTGTGCAATGCGCCCGAACCCGATGAGGCCCAGGGTCTTGCCGGAAAGCTGACGGCCCATCAGATGTGTCGGCCGCCAGCCTGTCCATTTTCCGGCGCGCAATTCGCGTTCGCCTTCGCCGGCGCGCCGTGCGGCCATCAGCATCAGCGTCATGGCGAGATCGGCGGTCGCGTCTGTCAGCACGCCTGGCGTGTTCGTCACCATCACGCCGGCCTTTTCACAGGCCTTTATGTCGATATGATCGAAACCGACGCCGAAATTGGCGAGGAGGCGCGCGCGGCGCGGCGCGGCGCCGATGACGGCGGCGTCGATCTTGTCCGAGACCGTAGGGCAGATGACGTCATACTCATCGAAGGCTCGCGACAACGTCTCTTGCGCAAGGGGAATATCTTCGGTGTTGAACGCAGCGTCATAACGCTCTGCAAGATAGTGCTCGGCGGCGGCCGGCCATCGTCTCGTCACAAGAATCCGCAAGCCATTCTCATTCATGATTCCGCCTTGGCCGACGCAATGTCCGCCCGTACGGTGCGCGAAGCTAGGTAATAGTGTGCGCCTGACCAGATATTGAAGAGCGCGACCGCCACCAGCGCATATCGCAGCGCATTGTCACTGAATGCCGGCACGAGCGCGTCAGAAATCATGCCGGCGATCAGCGGCCCAATGCCAAGGCCGATCATGGTCTGGATAAAGAGCAACAGCGACGCGGCAAGAGCGCGGTTGCTCGCGGGCACAAGCGCCTGCGCCATGGCGAAAGAGGGGCCAAAGAAAACGGACGCGAAGAAAGCGTTGACCGCAAAGCCCGCCATCACGAGATTCACATTTGGATGCAGATAACAAATTAGCTGAAATGGCACGCTCAGCAGCACCGATACGCCCGGCACCAGCATGTAAAACCGCTCATCATTATATTTCTGCGAAAGGCGGTCGGACAGAAATCCCCCGAAGAAGGTTCCGAACGCGCCCACAAGCGCGAATGAAGCGAAAAAAGTGCCGACCTGGCTTGTGGTCATGTTATGCGTTTCGACAAGGAAGACGGCGTTGAAATTGCCCGCCCCATACCAGACAAGCGCATGCATCGCGGCGGCAAGACACATGTGAAGAAAAGCGGGACGCTTCGCCACCAGACTGAGCGCTGATAACGGGTTGTATATTTTCCCAGCGTTCTGCTTTTCTCTTTTTGGCTCCTTTACCGTCAGGGCGACGAGCAGCGCAACGGCGACGCCGGGGAGCCCGGCAACGATAAAAGTCGTGCGCCAGCCCCACCAGTCATTACCGTGTCCGCCGAGGTAGAGGCCAAGCATGCCGCCAAGCGGTACGCCGAGCGCGTAAAGCGACAGCGCTGTGCCACGTTTCTTCAGCGAAAAATAATCGGAGATAAGGGAATGCGACGGCGGCGATCCGCCGGCTTCACCAATCGCTGTGCCGATGCGGGCCGCCAGCAGCATGGGAAAATTCCGCGCAAGCCCGCAGAGCGCCGTCATGATGCTCCAGAAAGCGATGGAGCCGCTTAAAATCCATTTGCGGCTGGTGCGGTCGGCGAGGCTGGCAATGGGAATGCCGCAGGTTGCGTAGAATAAAGCGAAGGCGATGCCGCCTAGAAAGCCCAGCTCCGTGTAATTCAGGGAAAATTCTTCCTGAATGGCGGGAAGAAGAATGTTGAGTATCGACCTGTCGAGTGCGTTGACCACATAGCCAAGAAAGAGGACAAACAAAACATAGTTTCTGTAAGCCGGCTTATGGGGTTCGACGGCAGTTTCATCCGTCATGATTTCCTCCAGGAGTAAGGGTGATTTCCTTACATGTTGTATTTCTCAGGGCGCTGGTTCGGCTAACATGACGGTAACGCGAAAGCGGCAAATCCTTTCGCAAAGCCAGTTTGAATGCAAGAGATTTCGCCCATGGCGCGACAGGAGCCCTTGAGATGACAAACACAAACCAGAAAAGCTGGCGCGATTTCGATCGGAGCGAAGGATACCGTCATATCGAAGTTCTGCCGCAGAACGGCGCCGTCGCCGCAGAAATCCGCGGCGCCGATCTGACTAAACCCCTGCCGGATGAAGTCTGGAGCGAAATCGAAAGGGCATTTGCGGAAAACCTCGTCATCTATTTTCGCGATCAGAAGGGATTCTCCCGAGAGGATCACATCGCCTTCGCGCAACGTTTCGGGCCGTTGCAGAAAATTCCGCATATTTTCAGCGTCGACGGCTATCCGGACGTGCAGATTGTGGAGCGCAAGCCTGACGACAGCAGGCTTGTGGTCGGGGAAGGCTTTCACAATGATTCCACCTTCATGGATACGCCCCCCACAAGCGTCACCATGCATGCGATCAATGTCCCTGATTATGGCGGCGACACCGCCTTCGCCAATCTCTATCTCGCTTATGAGACACTTTCGCCGCCGATGCAGGTTTTCGCCGAGACCCTGATTGGCGTGAACAACGCCAGTGTTCTATTCGGCGCCGGCGCCGATCAAAAGCGCGTCATGATGAAAGAGATGAAAACGGAAGAAGGTGACCGTGAGGTCGAACATCCTATTGTTTGCGTTCATCCGCGCACGGGGCTTAAGCATCTGTTTCTCAACCCGGTTTATACGCGGCGCCTGAAAGGGTTTTCGGAAAAGGAAAGCCGCCTGATCCTTGAGTTCTTCAACAGTCACATTGCGTCCATGGCGTTCACCGGCCGGGTGCGGTGGAGCAAGGGAACCGTGCTTGTGTGGGATAATTGGGCGGCCCATCACAGCGCCATTGCCGACTATCCCGGAAAATACCGTTATCTTGAGCGCGTCACGACGGGCGGTGTAAAACTCACGGGCGTGCATTGACGGAGAATGATGAGATGAATGTGAAGGTAGAAAAACCCCACCCGCTTTGCGGGGCGATCGTTACCGGAATCGATCTTTCTCAAGTTCCAAATGAAGAGACGGTGAATACCGTGGAAGATCTGATGGCCGAGCACGCCGTCCTCTGCATTCGCGGATCGAGGGCAACCGATGAGCAGCATATTGCATTCAGCCGCGCTTTCGGCCCGCTTGAACTTCCGCCTGATATGAAAATCAAGAGCGGGTTCAAGCCGCGCATTGGTTACGGACTTTACGATGCTTCCAATCTCGATATTGAGGGCAATATCGTGATCAAGGATTCGCCGCGCCATAAATATTCAAAAGGCAATGAGCTTTTTCATGCGGACAGCACGTTTAACTCGCTCCCCACAAAATGGTCTCTTCTGCTTGCGCATGTGGTGCCGCCCGAGGGCGGAGACACGCAATTTATCGACACGCGGGAGGTCTATGACGCGCTGCCGGAAGAAATGAAACAGAAAATCGACGGCCTCGTCGCCGAGCATAATATCTGGCATTCGCGCGCCCGCGGCGGATTTACGACCGTCACCGATGAAATGAAAAAAGCCATGCCGCCGGCGCGGCACCCCGTGGTGCGCGAATCGGCGAACGGCCGCAAGGCGATCTATCTGGGCGCCCATGCCGCCAATATCGTCGGCATGGACCCCGAGGAAGGGCTGGCGCTGATAGACGAAATCAATGCTTTCGCAACCCAGCCGCATTTCATCTATGCCCATAAATGGCAGGACGGCGATCTTGTCATCTGGGACAATCGCTGCACGCTGCACCGGGCGACTGCTTTTGAGGACCAGAAATACAAGCGCGACATGCGCCGCACCACGATCAACGAGTACGGGCCGGAAATCGCGTCGACGTCGCTCTCGTCCTGAAGCGTCGTTGCACGGTTTTTCTCAAAAAGCTGATTCAAATTTGCATCAACTGTTTCGGTTCTCCAGCTTTGATTATTACTTATCGGCAAGGCGGCGCTGTGAACGGGGCCGGCGGACAATTGCAATTGTGCATTTAAATCGATTTTAAGTGCGCGACGAATATACCGGAAATTGTTGCGGCATCTGAATAAAATGCCGTTCAAAATTTTACGGGGCGCGCGCATGAGTCATTGGAAAACAAGCTGGTCGATTGCAGGTGCGATGACGGCTTCGCTGACGCCCGCTGCAGCGCAGGCGCCGATCAACGACCCTCAAGGCTCCGGGCCGATCGTCGCTGCGCTCGACTGGCTGCAGGGAAGCCTCCTCGGCAATGTGGCGACAACGGCGGCGGTCATCGCGGTTGCGGCGGTGGGCTTTATGATGCTGACAGGCCGTCTCAACTGGCGTTATGGCATCACCGTCGTCATCGGCTGTTTCATTCTGTTTGGCGCGACCTCCATTGTCGCGGGCATCCGTGCTGCGGCGGGGGGGTGAGCCATGGAAACGCTTCATACGGCGCCGGTGTTCCGCGCGCTGACCCAGCCGCAGATGTTCGCGGGCGTCACCTATAGTTTTTTTGTCATCAACCTTGTGGCGACAACCGAAATTTTCCTCATCACTCGGTCTGAATGGTCGCTGCTGGCGGCGCTTGTGATCCACGCCGCCGGATATCTCGCCTGTCTTTACGATCCGCGCATTTTCGATCTGTGGATCACCAAGGTGAGCCGCTGCCCGCGCGTGTGCAACTACGCCTTCTGGCGCTGCAATAGCTACGCACCCTGAGCGCGCGGATGGGAAGGCGCATGAAACATAATCCCGCGGCGCGGCTTGCGCGCCGGGAGCAGAAAGCGGGCTCGCGTCTGCCTTATCGGCGCCACGCGGACGCCGCGACGCTGCTCTTGCGCGATGGCGCGCTGATGCAGACCCTCCATGTAACCGGGCTTGCATTCGAAACCGCCGACACCGAAGAGCTGAACCACCGTCAGGCTGTGCGCGACGTGATGCTGCGGGCTGTGGGCAGTCCTCAATTCACGCTGCATCATCATATTGTCCGCCGCCGCGTGTCGCCATCGTTAGAGGGGCGTTTTGCAGATCCGGTCAGCGACGGCATCGATCGGTTGTGGCAGGGACGTTTGTCTGAGCGCCGGCTTTTCGTGAATGAACTCTTTCTGACGCTTGTCTATCGCCCCGCTTCAGGAAAGCGCGGCCTTCTTCATCGCCTTTCAGCGCGCAAGGCGAATGCGGATGCGCAGCTTGCGCAAACTATCAAGGCACTCAACAGCGCCCGGGAAAGCCTCATGGCGTCGCTCGGCGCCTATGGGCCGCGCCTGCTGCAATGTTACGAAGACGAGGGGCGTCTTTATTCCGAGCCGCTCGCCTTTTTGTCGCTCCTTTACAACGGCGAATTGCAGCCGGTGCTCGCGCCGGATGAGGATTGCGGCGACTACATTCCTTACAAACGCACGTCCTTTGGCGCCGATGCGCTGGAACAACGCGGCGCGGGGCGCGACGCCTCCTCGCTTGCCGCCATTCTTTCTGTCAAGGATTACCCTTCCGTGACGACGCCCGGCGTCATCGACAATCTCCTGCGCCTGCCTTTTGAACTTGTCGTTTCCGAAAGCTTTCACTTCGCCGACCGTCAGGCGGCGCAGGAGAGGATCGATCTCGCGCTTCGCCGCCTGCGCGCCGCCGATGACGACACAGTGACACTGAAACGTGGGCTGAAAGCGGCGAAAGACGACGCGGCGTCCGGCGCTGGCGGGTTTGGCGAACATCACCTGACCGTCATGGCGCGCGCCGGGACGGTCGAGGCGCTCGATAACGTCGCGGCGCAAAGCCAGGCTGCGCTTGCCGATATCGGCGCCATCGCCGTGCGTGAGGATCTGAACCTCGAGCCCGCCTTCTGGGCGCAGTTCCCAGGCAATGAAGAGTACATTGCGCGAAAGGCCATGATTTCGACGGCGAATTTTGCGGGACTGTGTTCCATGCACGGCTTTCCCATCGGCGCCGCGGATGACAATTATTGGAGCGCGCCGGTCACGATTTTCGAAACGACGGCGGCGACGCCCTATTATTTCGATTTCCATGAAGGCGATCTCGGCAATTTCCTGATGATCGGGCCTTCGGGCTCGGGCAAGACCGTCTTGCTGAACTTTTTGATGGCGCAAACGCGCAAGCTCGATGCGCGCATGATCTTCTTTGACAAGGATCGCGGCGCCGAAATTTTCCTGCGCGCCATCGGCGGGCATTACAACATTCTGCGCGAGGGCGAGCCTTCCGGTCTCAATCCTCTCGCGATCGCAGACACGCCGGCGAATCGCGCCTTTCTGCGCGCCTTCATTGCGCGGCTGGTGAGCGCGCCCGGCATGGAGCTGACGCCGGAAGAGCGCGGCGTGATCGCAGATGCGGTCGACAGCAATTTCGAACAGGACCCGTCTTTCCGGCGCCTGCGCTATTTCGTCGAGCTGTTGAGCGGGGTGAGCCGCAGCGTTGCCGGCGGGCTCGCCGCGCGCATGGCGCGTTGGCACGGGACCGGCGAATATGCCTGGCTGTTCGACAACGCCGCGGATCATTTACGCATCGACGCGCCGGTCCTCGGCTTTGACATGACCGACATTCTCGATGCGCCCGATTTGCGCGGGCCGGCGATGATGTATCTCTTTCATCGCATCGGTCAGCGGCTTGACGGAACGCGCACGGCCATCGTTATCGACGAAGGCTGGAAGGCGCTCGACGATGAGGTGTTCTCGCGCCGCCTAAAGGACTGGCTCAAGACGATCCGTAAACGCAACGGGATTGTCGGTTTCGTGACGCAATCCGCCCGCGACGCGCTCGACAGCCAGATCGCCGCAACTATCACTGAACAGACGGCGGCGCAGTTTTTCCTGCCTAATGCGCGGGCGCAGGAAAAGGAATATTGCGGCGGCTTCGGGCTTACGTCCCATGAATTCGATATTGTCAAATCCCTGCCGGAACAGTCGCGTTGCGTGCTGATCAAGAAAGGCGGGCACAGTGTTGTCGCGCGCCTCGATCTTTCCGGGCTGCCGGGTGTTTTGAAAATCCTGTCGGGACGCGAGGAAAGCGTTCGTGTCGTTAACCGTTTGCGCGGCGAGCATGGCGACGACCCTGCTGCGTGGTTGCCTGCATTTCTTGGCCGCGACGCCAAATCCTTTGGTCTCAAAGGCCGGATTTATCGGGAGGCGGCGGAATGACAGCGGCTTACTGCAACGCGCCCGTCGACGGCATGATTGCGCCGCTTCTCAATGAAGTGGATTGCCAGATCGCGACCTATGTCGAGACGACCTACGGAACGCTGTTCGGCCCGTTCGGCTTTCTCGAACCCGCGCTTACTGCGGCGCTTACATTATATATAGGGTTCTACGGGTTTCAGTTGATCACCGGGCGAGGGGCGCTGAGTCTTTCCGGCCTTGCGCCGAAAGTCCTGCTGATCGGACTGGTGCTCGCCTTCGCGACGCGCTGGGGCGCCTATCAGGCGGTGTTCCTCAACCTTTTTTACGGCGGCGCGGACGAGATCGCGGCGGCGATGCTTGGCGGCGGTCATGACAGCGTCTTCATCCGTCTCGACGCTGTGCTGAAAGAAATCATCCGCCTCGCCAATGAATGGAACATGACAGCCGCTGCCCAGCCGGACGCCTTCGGCGCGGCGCCGGCTCAACTGTCGGATGCTGAAGCCGCGCTGCCGAAATCTGCAGGCGCGGTCAATCTTCTCTGGTTCAGCGCCATTACGCTGGCGCTGTCGACAGCGGGCGTGTTGATCATCGCCAAAATTCTGCTTGGTGTTTTGCTGGCGGTCGGGCCGCTCCTGATCCTGACGGCCCTATTTCCGGGCACGCGCGGTCTTTTCGAAGGCTGGCTGAAAACGCTGGCGCTCTATGCGCTGGTCGCCGCCTTCGCGACGGCGCTCGCTGGCGGACTAATGCAGCTCGTCGAGCCCATGGTGATCGAGATTGCCGATATGCGCCGTTCCGGTCTCGCCGATCCGCAACCGGTGTTCGTGCTGGCGGTGACGGCCTTCATCTTCGCTTTGTTGATGGCGCAGGTCCTGCGCATGTGCGGGAAGCTGACGTCGGGCTGGCGCCTGCCTGGCGGACAGGCGCCGCAGAATACAACGCAAATGCAAACTGAAACTGCTGCGGCGTCTGCTAGACCGTCCAATGACAACGCCCGGGTCGCCGACATGGTGGTTGCCGTGGAACGAACCAGCGCCGCCTCGCGCACGCGCGGCGTCATTGAAGGGGCGCAGGGCGCCGCGCCCGCTGGCTCAACGCTTTCAAGCCGGCGCACGCGCCAGCGCTTTCGCGGTTTCGGCGCCGGTGCGATGAAAGGCAAGTTCGCATGAAACGCCTTTCGATCATGCTGACGCTTCTTCTTTGCGCGTTCTCAACAGCGGCGCAGGCCGATTCGCGCATCAAGACGCGAACCTATGCGGAGAATCGGGTTTACGCCCTGACCGGTCATCTTGGCTTTCAGACCGTGATCGAGTTTAACGACGATGAAATCATCGAAAATGTGGCCATCGGCGATTCCGTCGCCTGGCAGGTGACGCCGAACCGCCGCGGCGATGTGATGATCCTGAAGCCCATCGCCGAGGCGCCGCCCACCAACATGACGGTGGTCACGTCTCTGCGTCACTACATATTCGAGCTGCGGGTCGAGAAGGCGTCGGAAGCGAAACCGGGCGAAATGGTATTCGTGCTGCGCTTTTCCTATCCAGGCGAAGAGAAAGTGCAAGAAGCGCTTGAGGCCGAAACCGCAAGCGTCGCGCCGCCGCCATCGCCAGAAGACCGCGCCGTCAACCGCGATTACACCTATGAAGGCGACCGGGAGATCCTTCCGGCGCAGGTCTTTGACGATGGCCGCCATACCTATTTCCGATGGGCGGAGGGTATGCCCGCGCCGGCGATCTTCCTCGTTGATGATGATGACAAGGAAAGCGTCATCAATCACGGTTTCGAAGACGGCTTCGTTGTCGTCGACCGCATCGCGCCGATCTTTTCTCTAAAACATGGCGGCTTTGAAACGCTTATCTTCAATGACGGCTATGCGCCTATCGATCCGGGGCCAGAGGCGCCGCGCGCCCGTAAGAAGAAGCGGGGATTTTTCGGCCGCGTTTTCGGCGGCGACGACAATGACGGGGAGGCGGGCTGATGTGGACGAAAGGCGGGCGCGACCCGCGATCCGGCATGTCTGAAAGCGCGCTTGAAACGGCGAACGCTTACGCCATGCCGCGCGTTGCGGAAAGCAATGGCGACAGGCTCACCGGCTTTCTCGGCGCCACGGTTTTGCTGATGCTCGGGCTTTTTGTCTTCAACCAGTTGAGCAAGGGCCGCGAAGCCGCATCCATCGACGCCATGATGGCGGAAACGCGCGCGCAACTTTCCCTTGCGCAATCGCAGGCGGAAGAGGCGAGGCGCGAAGCTCAACAGGCGCAAGCGCAGGCGAGGCGCGCCGAACAACGCGCCGCCGTGAATGCACGCACGCCATCGCGCCGCACAGTCGTGCAAACGGATAACGCTTCGCCAGCCCAGGCCAATCTGCGCTCCCCTGCGCTGGTGGTGGACAACAGCCGCGCGGGCGATGGCGGCGGCGGCGAAGCGGGCGACCCCTCCGGCGCGGTCGCAAACGCCGTGAGCGGCCTTACGGCGTCGGAAGCCTTTGCTCAGCGCGTCGGCGGGGCGGGGCCCGAAACCGTGCGCGCGACCAGGATAGAGGACATGTCCCGCGTCGTGCCACAGGGCACGATCGTCTCCGGCGTTCTTGAAACGGCGATCAATTCGGATCTGCCGGGCTTCGCGCGCGCCATCGTATCCGAAAATATCCGCAGCCTCGACAATCGCACGGTGTTGATCCCCCGCGGCAGCCGGCTCATCGGTCAGTACCGGTCGGGTCTTGCCATCGGCGAGTCCCGCGCCTTTGTCATCTGGACGCGGCTTTTGACGCCAGAAGGGGTTTCCATCGAGCTTGCCTCGCCGGCGACGGACACGCTTGGGCGCGCCGGTCTCGACGGCAAGGTCAACCGGCATTTCTTCCAGCGTTTCGGCTCGGCGATATTGTTGTCGGTGATCGATGTCGGCGCCAACGCGCTCATCTATGACAATAATTCCAGCATTGTGATCGGCTCCACATCGGAGGCGCAGGCCGTCGCCGCGCAGGCCCTGTCCCAGCAGATGAATATTCCGCCGACGATCACCGTGAAACAGGGAACGGAGATCCGCATTTTCCTGGCGCGCGATCTCTATTTCCCGTCGCCTGCGGAGACGGGAGGGCTGCGCCCATGAGCGCTGTCGAACCCATTCCTTCTGCGGCGGAGAGAGACGTCTATCTCAAATCCTTCCTGAAGCCATTCGAGCGCTGGCTCGACGATCCGGGCGTGACGGAAATCATGGTCAACCGTCCGGGCGAGGTCTGGATCGAACGCCAGGCGGCGACAGGGTTCGAGCGCTTTGACGATCCGAACATCAACGCCCTTCTGCTGCAGCGCCTTGCCGTGCAGATCGCCAGGGTAAGCCATCAGGCGATCAATCGCGAGCAGCCGCTTCTTGCGGCGTCCTTGCCGTCCGGCGAACGCATCCAGATTGCGGGGCCGCCTGCGGCGGGCGAGCACTGGGCGCTTGCGATACGCCGCCATGTAACGAGCGAGCTGACGCTTTCCGATTTCGGCGGCGCGCGCAATTTCGCCCATGTTGCGGTCGGGCGCGCGAAAGGCATGAGCGAGACCGACCGGCGGTTGAAATCGCTGCTCGATGAAGGCTGCATTGAAGAGTTTTTGCGCGCCTCGGTGCGGGCGCGCAAGACAATGCTGGTTTCGGGCGGCACGTCGACGGGCAAGACCAGCCTTGTGAACGCGCTGTTGCGCGAGATCGGCGATGGAGAACGCATTATCACCGCCGAGGATGCGGCGGAGCTGCGCCTTTCCCAGCCGAACCATCTCAGCCTATCCGCCGTCAAAGGCGAGATGGGCGAAGCGCGCATTAATATGACCGACCTTCTCGAAGCGGCGCTCAGAATGCGCCCCGACCGCATCATTCTCGGTGAGATTCGCGGCGTGGAAGCGGCGGCGTGGCTGCGCGCCATCAACACAGGCCACCCCGGATCCATTACGACAGTTCATGCGGACAGCCCTGAAGGTGCGCTGGAGCAATTGTCGTTGATGACCATGCAAGCCGGCCTTCCGCTCAGTCGCGGCGAAACTATCCGCTACATAAATTCAATTGTGGATATAATTATACACGTATCGCGTATTGACGGCGCACGCGTCATCGAACGCATTGTGTTCTCACCCGCAGAAGAGAATTAAGCACACAAATTTGTAATGCTGATTTGAGCGTAGAAAGAGTCAGCAAGCATGCGGCCTCGTTCTACAGATTTAGATAAATTGCTCAGCGCAAATTGACGGCCTCTTTCCAGCCCGCTGCTTATCTCTCTGACAATATGGGACGGCATTGATCGGGCGAAAGGGCGAGGCATGCGTGACTTTCATTCATGCATAATCTGGAAATCTGCAAAGGCCATAGCGGCTGCATCTTCTGTTCTGGCGTTGTCGGCGTGTTTCGGCGGCGGTAGTGATGAAGAAACGCAAGCGCCCGCAGCGCCGGTGACGCCGCCGACTGCTGTAGGCGACGTCATGAGCAGTCTAGAGGCGTCCCGTTTTCTCTCTCAGGCGACCTTCGGCCCTGGCGAGGAGGATATCGAAGAGCTCGTCGCCATGGGCGTCTCCGCTTGGTTTCAGGCAGAGTTCACAAAGCAGCAGGAATCGATGCTGGAGGAAGTCCTGATCCGCGAGCAATCCGGCGAGGATGTGGGCCCTGGCGCCTTGTCGGAAGCGTTCTGGACGCGGGCCATCAAAAGCGACGACCAGTTGCGCCAGCGCATGGGCTTCGCCCTGTCGCAGATCTTCGTCGCGTCTTTCAGTGACTCGCAGCTCGCCGAGCGTCCCATCGCCATGGCCAATTACATGGACATCATGTCCGCGGGGGGGCTCGGCAATTTTAGGCAGACGTTGGAGAACGTCACCTATAGCCCGGCCATGTCGATCTTTCTCACTTACCTGCAAAATCAGAAAGCCGATGACGAGGGCGAAGTCGTTCCGGACGAAAATTACGCCCGCGAGGTGATGCAGCTTTTCACCATCGGGCTTTTGGAGCTCGAGCCCAATGGCGAGTTGCGTCTTGATGGCGGCGGTCAGCCGATTGAAACCTATGACAATGGCGATGTGACCGAGCTCGCGAAAGTTTTCACGGGTCTTTCCTGGGCCGACTCCGACAATTTCTTCAGCCGCGGCGAAACGAACGACGCCGAGTATCTGCCGCTGATGATGTTTGAGGAGCAGCACTCGCCCGAACCGAAAAGCTTTCTCGGAACCACGATACCGGCGAATACGCCGGGCGATCAGAGCATCTCCATGGCGCTTGACGCGCTATACAATCACCGCAACACGCCACCCTTTATTTCGCGTCAGTTGATCCAGCGTCTTGTCACGAGCAATCCCAGCAGCGCTTATGTGGGTCGTGTCGCCGACGCGTTCCGCAGCGGCTCGTTCCAGTTGCCGGACGGCTCCATGGCGGGCGATGGAACCCGCGGCGATCTGCGCGCCGTGGCGGCGGCCATTCTCCTCGACCCGGAAGCGCGCGACCCGGCGCGCATCAACGACCCTGCATTCGGCAAGATCCGCGAACCGGTCCTGCGCTTCACGCACTGGGCCCGCGCTTTCGGGGTCGAGGAGACGCGCACCGAAGATGCGGAAATCCTGCGCAACACCGCCTCCCCATCGACATTGAATCAGCAGGCCTATCGCTCGCCCTCGGTGTTTAACTTTTACCGCCCGGGTTTTGTAGCGCCGGGAACCGAAAGCGCCGCGGCGGGGCTTGTGGCGCCTGAGCTTCAGATCACCACGGGGTCAAGCATCACAGGCTATGCGAATTTCATGGAAGGCTTCGTCTTCAGGGATGAAGAGGACGTCAATTACGTCGCCGACTATTCAGAAGAGTTATCGCTGGCGAACGATCCGGCGGCGTTGGTGGATCACCTGGATGAAATTCTCACCTATGGCTCGCTGCGGGCTGAATCCCGCACGCGCATCATCAACGCTGTTCAGGGAGTCGGCGGCGCCGGCGAGGAGCAGCGGCGCGCTAGAGCGGGGCTGGCTGTCCTGATGATGATGAATTCCGCCGATTATATCACGCAACGTTAGAATCAAGGGGCGCTGTCATGCGGTCAACCAGAAGACAGTTTCTGAAAACGTCTGCGGCTCTGTCGCTCGGCGGCGCAGCAGGTTTTATGAGCGATCTTCATCGCTTCAACGCCTTTGCAGCCGATACAGGCGGCTATCGCGCGCTTGTCTGTGTCTTTCTGTTCGGCGGCATGGATTGTCATGATACGGTCCTGCCTTACGATACCGGCAGCTATAATCAATATGCCGATATCCGCAGCGCGCTTTTCAACCGCTATGACGATCTTGAAGGCGGCTCGACCCGGGACCGCGACCGGCTCTTGGCGATGACGCTTGCCAACGCGTCCGACTTCGGCGGAAGACAGTTTGCCTTGCCGCCTGAGCTCGGCCCCTTGCATGATCTCGTCACTGGCGGCAATGCGGCGATCGTTTCCAATGTGGGCCCGCTGGTGACGCCGGTGACTCGAACCGACTATGAATCGCGGTCGGCGCCGCTGCCGCCCCGGCTGTTCTCCCACAATGACCAGCAGTCGGTCTGGATGGCCTCACAGCCCGAAGGCGCGCGCTTCGGTTGGGGCGGACGCCTTGCCGACATCATGCTGGGGGCGAGCGCCAATCCGGATGCCACCTTCACGGTGATTTCGACGGCGGGCAACACGGTCTTTCTGTCCGGCGAGCTCGCGGGTCAGTTCGAGGTCGGCTCGGGCGGCCCCCAGGACATCCGCGCGATCAGCAACGAAGCCTTTCTCGGCTCCAATACGCTGCCCGGCATATATGAATCGCATCTTCGCGCTGAGAACGAGACGCTGATCAACTACCTTCAGCAGGACTACGCCAATGCGGTGCGCCAATCCATCGACGCCAACCGGACCTTGAGCGAGTCTTTTGATGATGAAGCGCCGTTCACCACTGTGTTTCCTGAAACGGGGCTTGCGCGGCAGCTTCAGGTGGTCGCGCGCATTATCGCCTTGCGCGATGTGCTCGGCGTCCGGCGCCAGGTGTTTTTCGTTGCGACCGGCGGTTTCGACACCCATTCGAACCAGGCCAATTCAATCCCGAACCTTCATGGAGGCATCGCCGGCGCCATGCGCGCATTCTATGACGCCACGGTAGAGCTGGGCGTCGCTAATGATGTTGCGTCCTTCACTGCGTCCGATTTTGGGCGCACGCTCACCGTCAATCGCGACGGCACTGACCATGGCTGGGGCGCGCACCACTTCGTTGTCGGCGGCGGCGTGCGCGGCAACCGGATGTATGGAAGCTTTCCGCCGCCCGTGCTCGGGCACGATCAGGATTCCGGCAATGGCCGCCTCATTCCGACCACGTCGGTCGACCAGTTTGCAGCCACCTTCGGACGCTGGTTCGGGCTCAACGACACGGAACTCAATGACGCGCTGCCTGGCTTGAGCGGATTCAGCACAACCGATCTCGGATTTATGGGCGGGGGCGTCGTCTGAGTGGCGGCTGCCAGTCCGGCGCAATGGCGAGCAAATAGGGGCGATCCCATGTTTTTGAAAAAAGCGTTTATGCTTGGAGCGGCGGGCCTCAGCCTTTCCGGCGTCGCCATCGCGGCGCAGTCCGAAAGTCTGACGCCTGCGCCCGGATTGCTGCGCGACCGGCCCTTGGAGGAACTGGCGCAATGGGACCGGCCCGCGCCGGCGAGCCGAATTGAGGCGAGCGATTACGTCGACAATTACGCCAATGATGCAGGCGACGCGTTCTTTTTTGCGCCCGGCGTTTGGGTGAACGCCCTTGATCTCAACGAACCGCGGATTGTTATTCGCGGGTTTACGCTAGGCAACAGCCAGCATCGCTCAACGGTTATTGTGTTGCGCGACGGGGCGCCGCTCACGGACGTCCACGGTGAAACCAATATGGTCGAGGTCGACCTCATGTCCGTCGCCCATGTGGATGTGTTTCGCGGCGGCGTAGGCGACCTCATGTTCGGCGGCGATAATCTCGGCGGCGTTCTTGATTTTGTTTCGCCCACCGGGCGTGTCGCGCCGGGCCGAATCTTGCGGTTCGATGGCGGCTCGTCAATCGAGGCGAGCCCCGGCGGACAGGCGCACGTCTCCGTCGCGGCGGCTAGCGGCAACCTGGATTATTTCATGGGCCTGACCGGGCGCTACGAGACCGGTTATCGCGACCACAGCCAGCGCTTGGACGGACATTTCAACGCCAATCTTGGGCTGGAACTGGCGCAGAATTTCTCGACCCGATTTTTCTTTGAGGCGCTGCGCAGCGATGTCGAGTTTCCCGGCATGTTAAGCCCTCAAAGTGCGGCGGACGATCCGACCCAGGCGCTCGGCGATGTGACCCTCGGCCCGCTCTTTCCCGGCGGTCCGATCCTCTATCTCGCCGACGGGGCCGCGGAAGACGAGCACGGCCGCACAGTGCTGTCGGCGCGGATCGCCAATGCGACCGAGTTCAGTCTTTTCGGCGTCGATTTCGATGCGGGCGCGCATTATGTCCGGCGCGATATTGAGAACGCACAGATCGATTATATCGGCGTCATTGAAGACCAAGGGTCCGAATGGGGCGCGCGATTGGCGGCGGAACGCGCATTCGGTCTTTTCGGCGTGGAGACCATGATCCGGCTTGGCGGCAATTATGCGACCGGCTCGAAATCCTCGAACCGGTTTGAAAATCTCCGCGGGGAGTCTGGGGATCTTCTCTTCGAAACGGATCTGAAATCGAAACGAATGGCCGGCTTTGTGGAGGCGGCGGCCTCGCCGCTGCGTAACCTCGTGATCAGCCTTGGCGCGAAATTCACGCGCACAAAACGCTATCTGACCGCTGATGGCGGCGACGACATCGACGAGCAGCGCACCTTCACCGGCGTCACCGCCAAAGGCGGCGTCGTCTATAATCTGACCAGGACGCTTCAGGTTTTCGCCAGTGCTTTCCGCTCTTACGAGCCGCCCAGCATGGACGAACTCACCTCCGACGATCCTGAAGACTTCAACGGTCTGGAGGAGCAGGACGCCTTTTCCTACGAAGCGGGCCTGCGCGGCCGGGTCAATGACTGGATCGGGTGGGATCTCACCTATTTCAACACCGATATTGAAAACGAAATCATCAATATCGAAGAGCCGGAAGAAAACGGGTTTGGCGGGCTCTTCGCCAATGTCGACGAGACTAACCACAAGGGGATAGAGGCTGGCCTCGACCTTAATCTTTTTCCGCAGCGTTTCGCCCGCTCCGGGCATGCGCTTACCCTGCGGAATGTCTATAATTTCAATGACTTCAGTTTTGTGGACTCTGGCTTTCTTCGAGTTGACGGCAATCAGCTCGCCGGCATGCCGACCCATGTCTATCGCGGCGAGTTGCGTTATGCGGCCGCCGACAGATGGTTTGCCGCCGTCAATGTTGAGATGGCTGCGGGTGATTATTTTGCCGACCACGAGAACGAGGTGTCGGCGCCGACTTATACGCTTGTGGGGTTCAGCGCCGGGATGCGCATGAGCGATCATGCAGAACTCTATCTGTCAGGTGAGAATCTGACCGATGCGAACTTCGCCGCCGGTCTCACGCCGGTTCTGGAACAGAATGTTCAGGACGGGCGTATTTTCTCGCCCGGCGCAGGTCCTTCTGTGTACGCCGGCTTGCGATACCGCTTCTGAACAAATCTGATGACGGTGCAGCCAAGGCCGGCTGGTTAATCTTTGCGAGACCCACTTGTTCCGATCGCCATGATCATGATGGCGGCATCGGTTTTTCGCTGAAATTCACATGAAGTCGACCGGCGTTGGCGGCGGACGGCCTGCAACGTCCTTGCGCAGGCGACCTACTGAGAAATCACTAGCGACGTTTGGCGAAATTTTTCACGACAAAAAACGTCGGGCTTTTTCGTTTCTCTGGCTGACCGTGCTGCAAAGTGGAAACTCTACAAATGAAATCTCTAAACGCCATTTTTGTGGCCTGACTGCGCCCTTCGCAGTTCAGCATGGTATCTGGCAGCCGTTTACAAGTTTTTTCAAAGGCTTGATTCTGGTAGTGCGCTTTTGTTGCGTTGCAGCGGTTATTTTTGCGCTTGCGTAATCGCTGTTGTAGCCGCGCTACATACCGAAAATTGTTTCGAAGCGCTGCGCTCAGTCGCCGAGAACAAACCATCCATATGCGGAGGAATTCCGCAAAATAAGGCTTCCGAAACAATATTGAAGGCCCTCTGAAAGCAAGTCATGATGTTTTTCAGGTCCGGGGGGATTTGGAATGCGCTGTTTAAAAAAATGCGCCTGGGCGTTCAGTGTCAGCGCCATCGCTGCGATCGTTTCCATTTCGCAGGCGGGCGCCAGTGAGAGTTCGGAGCCGCCTGTGCTCGAGATGTACGAAAAAGTCGGAATGTCGGGGAAGAAGGTCACCTTCAGCGGCGCCGTGGCCGATATTGACGTCCGCTTTCCGTTTCACTCAGCCTCGGTCGTGTCGGGGCGGTGGGAGATTTGCACCCGAAACGATTTTCGCGGCGCCTGCATGGATGTGGATGCGGGAACCGAGATCACCAGCCTGAAAAAAGAGTTCGGTTTCTTCACCCGCGTGCGGTCCCTGCGCCCCATTGAAGAGGCGGCGGCGCCGGCCGCAATGGCGGCGGAAACCCCGAAAACGCCTGAGATTGTCAGCCGGCCTCGTGCAGCGGCGCAGTCAGCGCCGGTCGCTGGCGGGGCGCCGGCCGAGCCTGTGGCCAGCGCCGAGGCAGTGCTGCGCGGTCATAAAGCGCATTTCTTCAAAACCCCGATGTTTGACGGCGAACCTATTGAGGCTGCCGACAAATCGGCGGCCCGGGACTTTTGTCGTGAGGCGGGATTTGAAGAGGTCCAGTTTTCAGAGGCGGTCGCCCGGGGAGAGCGTCAGGTTATCGGCGATCTCCTTTGCGCGGAGCCGACCCGCAATCCTTAGGTAAGGATTTTTCAAGACTATGAGAACTAAAAGCTCGTTAACCATCTAAACTCAACTACGGGAAGGGAAGGGAACTATGAAAGCGAAATCCCATATAACTGTGAGCCGGCGGACCTCCGTCCTGCTCAGTGCGTCCGTCGGGGCGCTGGCGCTCACCGCGCCGGCGTTTGCACAGGACGATGAAGAAGACCGCGGCGGCCTGGACCAGATTACGGTTACGGCCACGCGCAGCGAGACCAATCTTCAGGACACGCCGCTCGCCATCACCGCAGTGACGGCTGGCGAGTTCGAAGCACGCGCCATGGACAGCATCGAAGATGTGGGCCGACTTGTGCCGAACGCCAGCTTTGAGCAGGCTCAGGTCGCTTTTGGTCGTGCAGTGACCGCGTATATTCGCGGCATTGGTCAAAACGACTTCAACCTCGCCTTTGAACCTGGCGTCGCTTTCTATGTCGACGATCAGTATTACGCACTGCTCGCCGGATCTGTATTCGATCTGCTCGATATCGAGCGTGTCGAGGTGCTGCGCGGCCCGCAGGGTACGACCTTTGGCCGTAACGCCATTGGCGGCGCGGTGAACATCATCGCCAAGGAGCCCGGACCGGAGCCCGAAGCCTATATTGACGCGACCTACGGCGCCTTTAACCGCACCGATATTCGCGCCGGCTTCAACTATCCGCTCGCGGATAACCTGTACTTCCGCATGTCGGGCGTTTCGAAAAGCCGTAAAGGCTATCAGGACCTCCTCGATTTCCGATGCGCCATGTTCCAGAACGGCACGCCGGAACTGGCGGGAACATTCCCGTCTCTCGATCCTTCTGGCGGTTTCGCAAACCCAACTGCGGGCGCGACCTCTGGCGATGACTGCGTTCTCGACACTTATGGGGGGCAGGATGTGCAGGCGCTTCGCGGATCCTTGAAATATGAAGGCGCGAACTGGGATGTCACCTTCACGACTGATTACACAAATGACCAGTCGTCGCCGGTGGCGGACAAGCAGGTCCAGATCAATCCTATCGCATCGACGGAAACTCTGTCGGATCTCATCTATGAGCCTCTCTGGGGCATACGCTACGATGAGCGCTTCCTGACGGACAGTCTTTATACGACATACGCTACCTATGCCGATCCTATTCCGGCGGGCAGCGAGTATCCCGCCGGTTGCGCCACCGATCCGATGGTGGACTGCACCTATTATAACGGCAGCGGCGATCGCGGCGGGGCGCAACTTCCCCGGAAAGCGGTAATCGAGAATTACGGCTTTGCTCTAAAAACCAATATCGAACTTTCCGATAATCTGAGCTTCACGATGAACGCCGGCTTCCGCGATGTCTACACAACCGGCATCAACGATACGGACGGGTCTCCGCTCGGCATCCAGACGGTGAAGTCGCAGATCGATCACCAACAGTGGACGGTTGAACCTCGCTTTAATTATAACAGCGAGTTCATGGATCTGACTTTTGGCGGTTTCTTCTATTCATCGGACGGCCAGACAACGTCGAATGTATCGATTCCGTTTATCAACTTGCAGCAGAATGCGGTTATCGTCTTTGACTCAAGCGCCAAGGCTGCGTTTGCGCAAGGCGTCTTCCGTCCGTTCGGGCCGCGTCTCGGCATCACCCTGGGCGGTCGCTATTCGGATGATGAAAAGATCGTCGACTTCAATAACGGCCCCATCGATACGCAGGTTGTGGTCGCCAGTGACAATTTCGATTGGCGCGCAGGCCTCGATTACCAGTTGACCGATATGGTCACGGTCTATGGCTCAGCGGCGTCCGGCTATCGCCCGGGCGCTTTCAACCCGCGTCCGTTCCAGGCTTCCCAACTTGTGGCCGTGGATCCGGAAGAAGCGATCGCCTACGAACTTGGCTTCAAGGGCGACCTCTTTGACAATACGATGCGGGTGAACATTGCCGGCTTCTATACAGACTATAAGCAGCGCATCACGCCGGCTGGCGGCGCGGAGTGTATTGACAGCGGCACAACCGGCGACTGCGTCGTGCCGGGTCCCCAAAGCTATATCATCACGGGCGAGAACACCTCGACCTGTGTCGATGTCGGAAATGAGGGTACGGTGTCAGGGACCGTCGCGGCTGTAGGCGTCACCTGTATTCCCAAGACCAATTACATCAACACGCCAGGCAAAGTGAAAGGCATCGAGGCCGAGATCGACTGGCGTCCGGTGGAAGGTCTGATGATCAACGCTTCAGGCGGCTGGACTCAGTTCAAAGCGCCTGAGCTGCAGAACAATCCCGCGATCGTCAACACCGATCCGGTCTATGTTCCGGAATGGACGGGCTCGGCGGGCGTCGCCTATGAGATCCCGGCGGCGGGTCTCGGCGGCTCCATCACGCCGCGGATCGACTGGTTCTATCAGTCGTCGATTGCGTTCAATGCGACGACGGCGATTGCCAGCATTCCGTCTCAGTCGGTGTTCAACGGCCGCGTCACCTATGTGAATGACGATGGCGATTTCCAGGTCGCTGTCGGCGCCACAAACCTCTTCGACAAAGAGTACTTCCACAACATCTTCGACCTGACCGCCTTCGGTCAGCCGGGGACGGAGGGCCAGCCGGCCGCGCCCCGTGAGTGGTACATCCAGGTCAAGAAGAGCTTCTAAGGCTATCGCAAAATCCATTGCGAAAGCGGCCGCCGCTCCGTATTTTCGGGGCGGCGGCTTTTTTTGGGAGAGCGCTGACGATGGACTATCAGGTCAACAAATTGCATCCGCTATTCGCCGCCGAAATGCTGGGATTTGACCTCGAAGCAGACATCACCCCGGATCAGATAGATCTTATTGAAGAGTTGATGGCCGAGCACGCCGTTCTTGTCCTGCGCGGTTTGCATCCCAGCGACGAAGGTCATTTGCGGTTTGCAAGAGCATTCGGCCCGCTTGAGCTTCCGCCGAAAATGTCCGATCGCCCTTCAACAATAAAATACCGCATCAGTCCTGAACTTTACGACATCTCCAACCTCGATGCAGACGGCAAGATCATTCCGCCGGACGACCCGCGCACAAAATTCAATCTCGGCAATGAGCGGTTTCACACTGACAGCTCCTTCAATGCGTTGCCGTCGAAATGGTCGCTACTGCTTGCTTATGAAACGCCAGAGACAGGCGCCAACACGGAATTCGTAGACACGCGCGCGGTCTATGACGCGCTTCCAGACGACATGAAAAAGCGTCTCGACGGGTTGAAGGCGGTGCATGACCTGTGGGGCGTGCGCGCGAAATATGAATATGGCGGCGCCGTTTCCGAAGAGATGCGCCGCCTTATGCCGCCGGTGGAGCATGATCTCGTTCGGATTTCCGCCAATGGCCGCAAGGCGCTTTATATCGGCAAACATGCGTCTCACATTGTCGGGATGAATGAAAAGGAGAGCGATGCGCTGCTCGCCGAGCTAATGGAATTAGCGACGGAGCCGCAATTTATCTATTCCCATCATTGGCGGCCCGGCGACCTTCTCATCTGGGATAATCGCTGCACGCTTCATCGCGGCACGGCTTTCAATCGCTTTAAGGATCGCCGCGATCTCCGCCGCGCCACCATCAATGAATCCGGGCCGGAGACGTCGTCGACCGGGGCCCTTATGGCGAAAGCCGCGCAGTAGATCGCTATTGCGCGCCGCCTTCCCGTTCTGCGAGATCGCGCGCCAGCGTGTTCACGTAAGCCCGGATCGCTTCGGATTCGTCTGTGCTCAGATAATCCCGGAAGCTGGCCATGCCACTGTCTTCAAGCGCGCCGTCGATGACGATTGCTTCCCAGGCGCCGGCGTCTTGCATATAAGGCGTGCGATCAAGGTCGGGATTTGTCGGCCCGTTATGACAGATCGCGCAATAGGTGAAGTATTTGTCCTGGCCGGTTTGTAGCTGCGCATCGGAGAAGGTCTCATCCGACGGCGCCGGGTCCGGGCGCGGAACAGGTTCATAAGTCGGCAGCGTCGCATCGCCATCGAGCTTGAACGCCATCAGTAAGCCGTTGGGGGGGGTGTATCTGTTGCGTTCATCGGGCGTCGCCATACCCATGGAGCCGCCATAACCGCCCATGACCGCTACATATTGCTCGCCTTCGACGCGATAGGTTGCGGGGCCCGCCATAATCCCGCGATGGCTTTGAAACGACCATAAAAGCTTGCCGTTATCGGCGGCGCGCGCCTCGAACGCCCCGTGGGGCGTGCCCTGGAAGATGAGGTTGCCGCCGGTGGTCAGCGTGCCGCCATTCCACGGCCATTCGCGCTCAACGGTCCAGCGCGGTTCTTGCGCGACCGGATCCCAGGCGATGAGATAGCCTTTCTGCAAGGCGCGCATTTGCGCCCGGCGCGCGTCCACGTCACCACGGAGTTCGGGCGTTTCCGGCGGATCGGTGAAGGTCACGCCGGTATTCCAGCGGCCATAGTGAACTTCGTAATTCTCGTTGTGCTCGTAAACGAGGGGCACAGTCATCGCCGGAATATAAACAAGGCCGGTGTCGGGATTATAGCTCATGGGCTGCCAGGCATGTCCGCCAATGCCGCCGGGCAGCACCATTTGCGGTCCGTCAGTATAACGCGCGTTCGGCGTTTCCACGGGACGGCCGGTTTCAAGATCGATGCGCTCCGCCCAGTTCTGGTAGACATATGGCTCGGCGGAGATCAGCTTTCCGTTTTCGCGGTCGATCACATAGAAGAAGCCGTTTTTCGGCGCCTGCATCAGCACCTTTCGCATCTCGCCGTCGATCTCAAGATCGGCAAGCGTGATCTGCTGCGTATTGGTGTAATCCCAGGTGTCGCCGGGGCTTGCCTGATAATGCCATTTATAGGCGCCGGTGTCGGGATTAAGGGCGAGGATCGAGGACAGGAAAAGATTATCGCCCTTGCCCTCTGACCGGTAGCGATGATTCCACGGCGCGCCATTGCCCACGCCCACAAGCAACTGGTCGAACGCTTCGTCATAAACGACGGAGTCCCAGACCGTGCCGCCGCCGCCCAGCGTCCACCATTCGCCATGCCAGGTGGGCAGGGCAAGCTCGGCGAGCGCCTCGTCTGACGCGGCGTCGTCGGGTCCATCCGCCGGATCGCCGGGCACGGTGTAAAACCGCCAGACAAGATCGCCGGTTTCCGCATCGTAAGCGGAGACATAGCCGCGCACGCCGAGTTCCGCGCCGGAGTTGCCGATGATGATTTTGCCCTTCACGGCGCGCGGCGCCATGGTGATGGTGTAGGGCTTTTCCTGATCGACGGTGATCGTTTCCCAGACTTTACGGCCGGTCGCCGCGGCAAGGGCGATCAGGCGTCCGTCGATCGTGCCCACATAGATCTTGCCGTTCCAGACAGCGACGCCACGATTGACCACATCGCAGCAGGCATGGGCTGCCTTGGCGCCGATATTCTCCGGATCGAACCGCCAGAGGACTTCGCCGCTCGCCGCATTGAGCGCCATCACCTTCGACCAGGCGGTGGAGACATACATGACGCCGTCAATAATGAGCGGCGTCGCTTCCTGTCCGCGATTGGTGTCGAGCTCGACCGCCCAGGCGAGGCCCAGCTCATCGATGTTTTCGTCATTGATTTGATCGAGCGGGGAGTAACGCTGCTCCGCATAGCTGCGGCCATAGGAAAGCCAGTTGTCGAGATCGGCAGCTGCATTGGAAAGGCGAGCCGCGTCAACGGCGGCGACGGCCGGCGAGTCAGTTTTTGCAGTTTCTGCGGCAGGGAGTTCTGTTGCGCCCGGCGCAGTGTGTTCCGACCCGCCTCCGCAGGCGGCGAGAACGGCGCCTGACAAGATGAAGAAAACTGTTCTGATGCGCCCCATGCCCGCCGCCTCTTTGACCGAACGAAAAAGTTACCCTGTTGCGATGCGCCGGTTCAATCTGAACCTTCGCGCCCTTGCGTTCATCGAAAGGAACGAATTCGTTCTTGGTTCGATGGCTGAATAGGGCGGGAAGTATGCTTCAATGCTGAAAAGAGGCGTCGCCGGTTGCTGCAATGCAAAAACCGCGCGGCGTTTGTAATGGGGCGCTGTTCAAATCTGGCGCGCCTATTGAAGGGACCGTTGCATGGCGCTTGACCGTCCGTTTGATCCGGAAACGAAAATCGTCTCGCGGTCTTCGCGTCCGGAGGTCCTTGAGCGAGGCTGCGATATCTGCGTCGTGGGATCGGGCGCGTCCGGCATGTCCGCAGCGATTGAGGCTGCGCGTGCGGGGCGCGATGTCATTCTGATTGACGGCCTTCCGTCGCTTGGCGGACAGGCGGTCAATTCCATCATCGGGATGTTCTGCGGTCTTTTCACGCCGGGCGACAATGGGCGTCAGCTCACCCATGGCGTCGCGGATGAATTACTGGAAGAGCTGGGCGCCGCTGGCGATCTAAAAGTGGTCGGCGGCGGGGTCATGAAAGTCGCCATGTATGACGAGGTGGCGCTGGGCCGCTGGGTTGAGCGAAAAATTCTGGAAGCCGGCGTGACGCCGCTCACCGGCGCCATCATCCGCCGCGTCAACCGCGATGGGCGGCGCGTGACCTCCATCGATGCAGCCACGCGCCATGGCGATGTGCGCGTCAAGGCGGACGCCTTTATCGATGCGACCGGCGATGCGGCGATTACATGGGAAGCCGGTTTCGATTGCCGCATGCACAAAAACGGGCAGGTCTATGGCTCGCAGATGTTGGTCATCGAAAATTTCAACGACGATAAACGTCCCGGTTGGGAAGAGATGGGCGCGCGCATCCGCGATAAGGGCGGCGATTACGGCATGATGCGCCGCGACGGTTTCGCCTTGCGTTATCCCGACCGCGACGTCGCTATCGTCAACATGACGCATATCGAAACGCCGCTCGATCCGTTCGAGGCGGCGGAAAAACAGATCGACGGAAAGGACCAGGCGGACAGGACGCTTGTCTTCCTGCGCAATGAGTTTCCCGAAGCGTTCGGCAAGGCGAAAATCCGCGCCTATGGCCTGCCAGGCATTCGCCAGACGCGCTGGATTGTCGGAACCCATCATCTCACGGTCGACGAAGTGCGCGCGGGCAAAAAATTCGACGACGCCATTGCCCGCTGTTCCTGGCCCCTGGAACAGCATCACAATCGCGAAGGCTATGTGTGGGAGGTCTTTGACGAGGACCATGTTCATACCGTGCCGCTCGGGTCGATCACCGTCGCAGGCGCAGATAATCTCTGTGCTGTCGGCCGTTGCATCGACGCGGACTCGGCTGCCCTTTCCTCCGTGCGTGTGATGGGACCGTGCATCGCCATGGGCGCGGCGGCGGCCCATGCGCTCGATCTTGCAGGCTCCGGCAGCGTTCACCAGATCGATATCGGCGCCCTGAAACAGCGCATCCGTCACAACATCGAAGACTAGGCGATGCGCGAACGCTCTCAACCGGTTTTCGATGTGTCGGCGTTCATGGATGAGCGCAAGCTCAGCGCCTTCAACATTCGCCTCATCGTTTTGTCATGGTTGATCACCTTCTGCGACGGCCTCGACATGATGATGATTTCCTATACGGCGCCCTATATCGCAGATGAGATGGCGCTGGACCGAACGATGCTCGGCAATGTGTTCAGCGCCGGGCTGCTCGGCACGGTGTTGGGCGGGTTCGCTTTCGCGTATCTCGGGGACCGCATCGGACGGCGCATCTCCATTATCATTGCAGCGTTCGCTTTTGGCGTAATCACCTTCGCCACCGGTTTCGCGCAGACCTACGAACAGCTTCTATGGTTCCGTTTCATTGACGGACTTGCGCTCGGCGGCATGTTGCCGCTCGCATGGGCCCTCAATATCGAATATGCGCCGAAGAGGCTGCGCGCCACAGTCGTCACGCTCATCATGGTGGGCTATTCCCTGGGCACGACCTTGGCGGGCCCCATCACCAATTGGCTCGCGCCGCCTTTCGGTTGGCAGGGCGTCTATTTCGCCGCTGGCGCCGCGACCGTGCTTTGCGCCGCCGGGCTTTATTTCAACCTGCCGGAATCGATCCGTTTCCTCGTTGCGCGCGGGCGAAACCAGGACAAGATCGCAACTATTATCAAAAGACTCGACCCGGCTGTCGGGGTCAGCGCGCAGACGGATTTTATCCTGAGCGACGAGCCGGGGATCAAAAAGTCTTTCCGCGTCGGACAGCTTTTCGAAGGCCGGCTGTTGCTCATCACGCCGCTCATATGGCTGGGATATGCGGTCTCGACGCTGACGGTTTATCTTCACGCAAGCTGGGGCCCGATCATTCTTGAAAATCTTGACGTGGCGAGAAAAACCGCCGCCTGGGTGGCGTCCGGCTCGGCGCTCGCCGGCGCCGTCGCCGGGCTTTCGCTGATGCGCTTTACGGACCGGATCGGGCCCTTCGCGATTGCGGTTTTTCCCATTGCAAGCTTACCGGTGCTGCTTTTCATGGGCGCGGCCTCCATGCCGACAGCGCTCTTTCTTTTCATGAATGTGCTGGTAGTCGCGCTTATTTCCGGCGGGCATTACGGCATTTTGAGCATCACCAGCATCTATTATCCGACGGCGATCCGGGCGAATGGCGGCGGCTGGGCGTCTTCCATCGCCAAGGTCGGCGGCGTCGCCGGGCCGATACTCGGGGGGCTGTTCTTGTCGAGCGGACTGCCGGTCATTCAGATTTTTTTGTTCCTGATGATGGGGCCGGCGATCCTGACGCTCTGTGTTATCGGCATTGGTTCGGTCGTGCGGGCGACGAAACAAGAAGATGGAGGCGCTCATGCTGCGGTTAACGCCTGAAGAAGAGGCGATGGCGTCCGGCGCCCATGGCAAGGCCGCCGAAAAAGCCATGGATCTTTTGATCCGCTACGCCAATGCGCTGGGCGCTGAGCGTTTTGTCGAAACACACAATGTCGCGGGCGTGCCGGGCTCTGCGCCGCAATGGCTCAAGGATCAATACAGCCAAGATGGCGGGGATTATCGCGCCGTTTTCTGCAAGTTCGATCTCGACGCTGACGATGTGTTCGATATTCCGGCAATGACCGGCAATGCGTGCCACTTGCAGGGAGGCATGGACCCGGAGCTGTGGCGCGAACAGGGCTATTCCCGCGAGGCATTCGAGAACGCGCAAAGCGATGAAAAAAAGACCGCGGCATTAAACATCAAGAATCTGAAAACTTGCACGCCTTATCTCGCCGGCAATGAGCCGAAATTCGGCGAGCATTGCGCCTGGATGGAAAGCTCGGCCGTGGTCTATTGTAATTCCGTGCTCGGCGCGCGCACGAACACGGAAGGCCGCGAATCGACGAGCGCCGCGATGATCACGCACCGCGTTCCCGACTGGGGCTTTCACCGCGACGAGTTCCGTCTCGGCAATCATCTGGTCGAAGTGGCTGTCTCCGTAAACAATATCTTCGAATGGGGGATGCTGGGCTATTATATCGGCGAGATCGTGCAGGAAGAAATTCCGGTCATCGACGGCGCGATCTCGAATGCAGGGCTTGCTGAGCTTAAACATTTCGGGGCGGCGGCGGCCTCATCCGGCGGCGTGGAGATGTATCATCTGGTCGGCGTTACGCCCGAGGCGCCGACGCGCGAGAAAGCCTTTGGCGGCAATCAGATCAAAAGTCGCATCCGCTATGGCGCCGACGAACGCCGCAAGACCTATGACAACCTCAACATTCGCGGCAAGTCGACTGATGTCGATTATGTGATGCTCGGTTGTCCGCACGCCGCCATCGATCAGATTGAGGAGGCGACGCGGCTTCTCGACGGCAAGAAACTGAATGATGGAACCGCTTTGTGGATCTTCACCTCGCGCTATGTGAAGGCGGAGGCGCAGGCGAAAGGGTATGTCGACATTATTAAACAAGCCGGCGGTCTTGTGATGACAGACACCTGTTCAGCGATTGCGCAGAGCGTCCCTAAAGGCACAAAAGTCGTTGCGCTCGACAGCGCCAAGCAGACCCATTATCTGCCCGCTTTTCTTGGAATCGAGGCCTGGTTCGGCACAACCGAAGACTGCATCCATGCGGCGCTCACCGGCAAATGGCGGGGAGAGCTCTCATGAGCGCGGCGGAACTGTCAAAACCCATCGTCATTCATGGGCGCGGCATCGTGCCGGGCGTCGCCGAGGCGGAAGCGCTGGTGACGCGCGAGACAATTTCCGGCTGGGGCGGCGTCAATCCCATGAAAGGCGAGATCATCGAGACGCGCCACGAACTTGTGGGGCAAAGTTTCGCCGGCAAGGTGCTGTTGTTTCGCGGCGCCAAGGGCTCGTCCGGATGGTCCGCGATCTTTCATTTCGCGCGGCTTGCCGGAACGGCGCCGGCGGCGATGCTCTTTGTCGATATGACGGCGAAGGCTGCGCTCGGCGCTGTCGTCACCCATGCGCCGACCGTCACCGATTTTGAGACGGACCCCTTTTCCGTCATCGAAACCGGCGACCGGGTGCGCGTCGATGGCGGCAGGGGAATTGTGGAAGTCTGGAAACAATAGACGCCGGAAAACGGCGCGTTGAAATGTCAGGGAGGATTTGATGACAGCGGATGTTCAGTCCGGCGCGCCGGAAGAGGAATCCGATTTTTCCATCCGCAAGCTGAAGATCATGTTTGCAGTGACCGTGGGCGTTCTTTTCGGATCATCCATCCTTCCTTTCACTGCGATCATGCTTTTGACCTTGCCGATGACTGAAGAGTTCGGCTGGACGCGAACGCAGTTTTCCGGCGGCCTCACGGCGATGATGCTGGTAGGGGGAACGTCAGCGCCTTTTCTGGGCAGGCTTGTGGACAAGATTGGCGCCCGGGTCATGATTATTGGCGGCACTTTTCTTGTTGGCTTGATCACCATGGCGCTCTCTCGTCAGGACGGATCACTCTGGCAATTTTATCTCGGTTTCGCTGTTTTGGGTTTCGCCGGCACAACAGCGATCGGGTATTCGAAAATCATTGGCGCGCTTTTTAACAAGCATCGCGGCAAAGCGCTGGCGATTTTTGGCGTTGAATCGAGCATTGCAGGCGTCTTCGCGCCGAAACTTATCCAGTTTCTGATTGAGGGATATGGATGGCGCGGCATGTTTGTGGGACTCGGTCTCATTATCCTGTCGGTTATCCCGCTCCTGTTGATCTGGCTCAGAGAGCCGGAAGCCCCGCAAGCGCCGGCGGCCGCTCCAGGTGCGCCAGTCGGCGCGCCGGCGGAGCCTCCGGGGCTGACGCCGATGGAGGCAATGAAGACACGCGACTTCTGGTTTATACTTCTCGCCAGCGTCATCGCCATGGCGCCGGCCATGGGGCTTCAGCCGCATCTGATCCCGTTTATCGTATCGCGGGGCATCAGCATGGACACGGCCGTCTGGATGGTTTCAATATCGCAACTGGCGATGGCGGCAGGCACAGTCGCCGGCGGCTTTCTTCTGGATAAGATGGACACGGCAAAAATTGCGGCGCCGTTCAGCGCCATGACCGCGGTAGGGCTGTTGTTTTATTTATTGCTGACTGGCGGCGCGGCGGGCATCGCCTTCCTCTTGATGGCGACAATCCTGATCGGCTTCTCCGGCGGCGCAAAGCGGCCCATGGGAACGGTGTTCCAGTTGCGGTTCTTCGGACTGAAGTCCTTTGGAACTCTAGTGGGCATACAAACACCATTCCAGACTTTTTGTATGGGAGTTTCGCCGCTGCTGGTCGGCATGTATTATGATGCCTATGGCGATTACCAGCTTGTCTTTGTGATCATGGCGATCCTGATGGCCATCACATTCTTCCTCTACTGGTTCCTCGGGAAGTATCGCTATGACAAGAAGCTTATGCCTGTGGACAGCTTCCCGGTAGAAAGTCAGACGCCGATCGGCGCTCTGAAAGGCGCCAGCGCGGCGTTTAAGCAGGAAGGCGCCTGAAACCATGACAGACATTTCGGCGACGGCGCCGTCTCCCTCGCAAAAACCGGCGCCGGCGCGGCCGCCGGCCAATCCCGTAAGTCCCTTCCGCGCCTGGTGGGCGATCTTTATCTTCACTATCGCGCTGATGTTCAACTTCCTCGACCGGCAATTGCTGACTCTGCTGATCACGCCGATCAAGGCGGATCTCAATCTGACCGACACGCAGATCAGCATTCTCGTCGGCTTCATGTTCGTTCTTTTTTATATTAGCGTCGGCATTCCCATTTCCCGGCTGGTCGACCGCGGTCCGCGCAAATGGATTATCGGCGCCGGCATCGCCTTCTGGTCGCTGATGACGGCGGCCTGCGGGCTTGCGCAGAATTTCTGGCAATTGGCGCTTGCGCGCATGGGCGTCGGCATCGGCGAAAGCTGCAACGGCCCGGCGACCTATTCCATGACGGCGGACATGTTCCCGCGGGACAAACTCGCGCGCCCCATCTCCATCATCAATATCGGCATGGTCATGGGCTCCGGCATGGCGCTTCTGGTCGGCGGCTATCTGATCGTCTGGCTAACGGAACTGGGGCCTCAAACCTTTCCTGTCATCGGCACGTTGAAACCGTGGCAGATGACTTTCGTCATTGTCGGCCTGCCGGGCATTTTATGGGCCTTGCTCATGGTGCTGACGGTGCCGGAACCGCCGCGAAAGGATGAAGGGACGGGCGCGGTGACGCCGTCCTTCGGAAAGGTTTTGAGCTTTTTCGGTTTTTGGGGCGCGGCGTATTTTCCGATGTTTTTCGCAGCCGGCGTGAAATCGATGCTGAGTTTCGGCAACGCCGTCTGGTCGCCGGCCTTTTTCGAGCGCAGCTTCGGTTATGCGCCGGGTGAGCCCGGGCCGATTCTCGGCGCCATCGGCCTGATCGTTGCGCCGCTCGGATTGATTATAGGCGGGCAGGCGGCGACATGGCTCGCCTCCAAAGGTCAGGACGACGCCAATATGCGCATCGTATTATGGGTGTCGATCGCGCTTGTGCCGCTCGCCATTATCTATCCTTTGGCGCCGGCGGCGTGGATGGCGTTCGCGCTTTACGGCGCGCTTTTGTTTTTGGGCTCGCTGGGCGCAGGGCCGGCCAACGCGGCCATGCAGGTGATCACGCCGGGGCGCATGCGCGGCACGGTGTCGGCGCTTTATATCGCGATCTTCAATGTCATGGGCTATGGCGCGGGGCCGCTCGTCGTCGCCTTGATGACCGATAATGTTTTCAAGAATGAAGCGATGCTGGGCGCCTCCATGGCGGCGGCCGCTGCGATCCTTGGTCCGGTTGGCCTCTTTCTTAGCTGGAAAGCGTTGAAACCTTATGCGCGCGCTGTGGCGGCCGCGCGTGAACGCGATGACTGATTTGAGAAAAAGGAAGACGGAATGCTGAAAGACGTGAGCGGAAAAACCGCCTTCATTACCGGCGGCGCCAGCGGCATGGGGCTTGGCATGGCGAAAGTCTTCGCAAAGCATGGCATGAATGTCGTGATCGCCGATATTCGCCAGAGCGCCCTCGACGAAGCTGTGTCCGGTTTCAGTGATACGAACTTTCCTGTCCACGCGGTCAAGCTCGATGTCGCAGACAGGGATGAATGGGTGAAAGCCGCAGACGAGGCCGAAGAAGTTTACGGCAATATCCACCTGCTCGCGTTGAATGCGGGTGTCGGCATCGCCGGCAAGCCCATGCAGAATTGCACCTATAAGGACTGGGACTTCAATCTCAGCGTCAATGTCGGCGGCGTAGTGAACGGCCTTGTCACGGTCCTGCCGCGCATGATCGCCCATGGCGAGCCGGGGCATGTTGTCAGCACATCATCGACGGGCGGCTTTTCCGCTGTAGGCGGGGCCGGGCTTTATTGCACGGCGAAATACGCGGTCGCGGGCATGATGGAGTCGCTGGCGACGGATTTGCAGGGGACCAATGTGGGCGCATCGGTTTTCTTTCCGGGCCCGGTCAAGACAAGCCTTGGTCAGACCACTCATGAAGTGCGGCCTGCGCATCTGCGTGATGACGCGCCGCCGCCGGGCGGGGAAGCCCCGCCGCGGAAGATGCCGTCTTTCGACCCGAATGTCTTTATGGACCCGGAAGAGGTGGGCGAACGCGTTTTGCGCGGGGTTCGGCGCGGCGATCTTTTTATCATGTCGCATCCGGAGTTTCGCGACGGCCTTGTGGCCCGTAACGAAGCCTTGCTGCGGTCGATTCCAAACGACCCGCCTAATCGCGAACGCGCTGAGGTGGTAAAGCTCTTCGGCACGCTGATCTACAATCCGATTTACGACAAACAGGAAGACGTGCCGGCGCTGGATAAATCCGGAAATAAGTGATCAGGCGCCGGCGGCGTAACGCGCCATGGCGCGCGCATAGCTTTCGCCATAGGGCTTGACGCCGATCCAGGTGACGAGACAGGCGGTCGGCGCCAGGATGCAGGCGAGCAGCGCCATAGAGTAACGCAACTGGTCTTCGGCGCCGAACAGGTAATCGGTAAACAGAGCGATGACGAGCGGACCTGCAGCATATCCGACCACATTGAAAACGAATTGGTAGAGCGCCCGCACCTGTCCGCGCATTTCCGCCGGCGTCACCACTTGCAGCGCCGCATTGCCGGGCGCGATGCCAATGGAGGCGATGAAAGTGTTGAACCCGTAAAGCACGATAGCGAGCCACGCGTTATCCACCAGCGGATAGGCGATGGCAAAGGGCATGAGCCCGATCGAGGCGTACAGCACAAGCCGCATATAGGCGTCATTTCGGCCCGCTTTCGCCCAGCGTTCTGAAATCGTGCTGCCGAGCCACAAGCCGAGCGGCGCCGTGATGAGCGACAGCATGCCCAGGACAAAGGCTATTTTCGCCGCCGTCCAGTCATGGGTGCGAATGAACAAAGCCGGCAGCCAGAGAACGGCGCCATAGCTGAGGAGCACTTTTACAGCGAGCGACATGAACATGGGCGCATAGGTGCGCCGTTCCTGCTTGAGGTACCCGAAAATCTCCCTGATCGGGATGGCTTTCGCCTTGCCGCCGCTCTGTTTCAACTGACCTTTACGTTTCGGCTCCTCGACTGTCGCCATCATCGCCGCAACGATGAAGCCCGGCAGCCCCACAAGGATGAACACGAGCTGCCAGGGTTTAAGCTCGCCGAGAAAAGGCAGGTTGATGACGCCCACTGCGGTCGCCGCGGTGATGATCGCGCCGCCGGCAAGGTTCGAAATGCCGGCGCCGGCGATAAAGCCGAGGGAATTGATGGCGAAAGCGCGAGGCAGTTTTTCCGGCGGAAAGCTGTCGGTGATGATGGAATATGTAGCCGGTGCAAAGGACGACTCGCCGGCGCCAACACCGACCCGCGCCCAGAACAAATGCCAGAAATTCTGGGCCAGGCCGCACAGCATGGTGGCGAAGCTCCAGAAGGCGATCCCGACGCCGATAATGACGCGGCGGCTTTTGACATCGGCGAGGCGCGCGATGGGAAGCCCGAGAAACGCATAGAAAAAGACGAAAGCGAAACCGGTCAGCAGCGAAAATTGCGTGTCGGAAAGATTGAGGTCCGCTTTGATCGGTTCGACCAGCAGCGAAATGATGGAGCGGTCGAGCGTCGCCACCATAAGTGCGATGGTGAGAACCGTAAGTCCCCAATAGGCCCGCCCCGGCGACGGCCAGTCGTCTCTCTTGAGGACGGCTTGCTCCGTTTGCTCCGCGTTTTGCGTTTGATCCAACGGCCCCGCTCCCTTGAAGTTGTTATGTGGCGCAATGGGTTCGCCTTATGCGCTCCACTTTAGGTCAGGGGAGGGCGCCCGGCCAGAGAAACCGGCGCAGGAGAAGGCGACTGAGAGCGCGCAGAAAGGCCGTCCTTAATACCGGTCAGGGATATGACCGCCGAACTTGTTGGTCCAGCTCGCATTGTCTTCCGGATAGGCGAGCATGGTATCGTTCCAGGCGGCCCATTCATTTTGCATGCGCGCAAAAAGCTCCGTCTCGACCGTTTTCTTGTTCGCCCGCTCCATGGGATCGGCTTCAATGTTGAAGAGATAGTCATGGCCGCCAATGGAGAGATATTTCCACGGCCCCTGGCGCATGGCTTTCTGCTCATGGGCCTGATGACGCCAGAAAAGCTTGCGCTCAAAGCGGTCGCCGCCAGTTAAAACCGGCAGAAGACTAACGCCGTCGAAAGCGGATGGATCATAAGCAATGTCCGCCGCATCGAGCATGGTGGGCAGCCAGTCCATGCTCATCGCGGTTTGCGCGCTTTCACCGTGTTTTTTAATTCGTCCCGGCCAGCGCACGATCAGGGGCGTGCGGATGCCGCCTTCGAGAAGCTCGCCCTTCATGCCGTTCAGCGGCCACATCTTTGAAAAACGTTCGCCGCCATTGTCGGACGTGAACACCACTATGGTGTTGCCGTCTCGGCCGGTTTTCTCAAGCGTGTTCAGAACGCCGCCAATGGCGTCGTCAAGCCTTTCCACCATGTCGCGGTAAATCGCCATGGAGCCGCCGGTGAAGTCGAGACTGTCGCGCGCTTTTTTGGCGCTCTCGATGTCTTCCGCTGTCTCCCATGGCCAATGCGGCGCGGTGAAATGAAGGCTCAAGAGGAACGGCGCGTCATTGGCGCTCATGCGCTGGATTTCCTCGCTTGCGCGCGCGCCCAGAAGGTCGGTCAGATAGCCCGTTTCCTCTATCGGCGTATCGCCGTCCCAGAGATCGGGCGTTTCGTCTTCTCCCCAGATAAAGCTGTGTCGGAAATAATCAACGCCGCCGGAACGGATGCCCCAGAAAGACTGATAGCCATGCTGCAATGGTCCTGCATCGGTGACGGTCCCGAGATGCCATTTGCCGACGAGAGAAGTCTGATAGCCGGCTTCGGCGAGGAGGCCCGGCATGGTCGCGGCGTCCTCCGGTAGTCGTGCGTCGCTGCGAAGCCCCAAAGGTTCTTCAAAACCGATGGGCAGGCGATATTGGTAACGCCCGGTGATCAGCCCGACGCGGGTCGGCGAGCAGACGGAAGAGTTCGCATAGCCATCTGTAAAGCGCATGCCCTGTCTCGCCAGCCTGTCGATATTCGGCGTTGCAATGTCGTCGCGGCCGTAACAGCCAATATCGGCCCAGCCGAGATCGTCCGCCATGATGAACAGAAAATTCGGCGCGCCCTGCCGTTTGGCGAAGGCTGGCGCGGCGCTCATTGACGCCGCCGCGGCTGTCGCAGCCATGAAGGCGCGCCGGTCGAGATATGAGTGCTTCTTCATCATATTGTTCGTTCCATTGTAAAACCTTTTGGCACCTTACCAGCGATCTCTATTCGCGTGCTCAAAGAAAGCGAACCATCATTCGCCAGGATGCGCAGCAATGAAAATCGCCGGATTTTCTTCATTATACGGATTATATGCGCGCCGATGCGCCCTTTCGCTGCCCCGGCAGGGGTGGGGAATCGAGTGATCACGGCGCAATCATAGGGTGTAGGCGCCCGAATTGACGATCTCGCCGGCGCAGCCTTGCGCGGCTTTCTAAACGATTTGTCACGAGGCCTATTTCAGACTTTGTCGCCTTGATGACAATTTTTGCTGTGCAACACGCATATCGTGCGCCACGGTTTTCGGGGTGGGGCGCTTTATATCTCCCCCATAAGCGCTTTTTCCCGGCGCCATCTCTCCCTGCCGGGGCGGAATCGGTCATTGGCCGACCCGCCCCGGCGTTATCTTCCCCCAATTTTCCACACAGGCCCTTCGCATTTGCGAAATGGGTGTTGATTTGCGGGGCGCAGCCTGTCCAAATCAGGCCGACCAAGCCCGCC
This sequence comes from Parvularcula sp., assembly GCA_002704915.1. GTDB lineage: Bacteria > Pseudomonadota > Alphaproteobacteria > Caulobacterales > Parvularculaceae > Hyphococcus. Next base: position 60,508 of record PAIP01000068.1, on the reverse strand, counting down.
CCTGATGCGGGACCTTGCAGATACGCATCTCGAAAGGCCGTTTCATGAAATCTCTTGCCGTCCGTCTTCTTGCCGGCGCCGCCTCCATCGTCGCCGTTTCAGCGTCAGCATGGGCTCAGCCCTCCGATCAGGCGGTGGAGATCGCCGGCAAATATATCATTGTTGACGGTCATGTGGATGCGCCTTCGACCATAGCCGAAGCCGGCGCCGATATCGCCGAGGGCACGAAGACGGTCGATTTTGATTATGAGCGCGCCAAGGCCGGCGGCCTCGACGCGCCATTCATGTCGATCTATGTCGCGGCCGATTACGAAGAGAAGGGCGGCGCCAAGGCGCGGGCCGATATATTGATCGGTTTGATGGAAGGCGTTGCTGCGCTCTATCCCGAGAAATTCGAGATCGCCTACAGCCCGAAAGACGTGCGGCGAATTTTCGAAGATGGCAAAATCGCCCTGCCGCTGGGCATGGAGAACGGCTCGCCCATCGAAGGCGATCTCGCCAATCTCAAACACTTTTACGATCGGGGCATCCGTTATGTGACGCTCGCCCATTCGAAATCGAACCACATCTCGGATTCGTCCTATGACGATAACAAGCGCTGGGACGGGCTTTCGCCTTTCGGGTTCGAAGTGGTGCGCGCCATGAACGATCTCGGGATCATGGTCGATGTCAGCCATCTTTCCGATGCGGCGATTGAGGATGTGCTCTTGACGACGCGCGCGCCGGTGATCGCTTCGCATTCTTCGCTGCGGCATTTCACGCCGGAGTGGGAGCGCAATCTTTCCGACGATCTGGTGAGGAAAATCGGCGAAAATGGCGGCGTCGTGATGATCAATTACGGCTCGGCTTTTCTGAATACCGCCGCCAATAAATATAACGAGCCGGCGAGGGCGGCCCGAGATGCGGAAGAAAAACGTCTGGGCCGCGAGATGACCGAGGCCGAGCGGGAGGCTTTTCAGGCGGCCTGGCTGGCTGAACATCCCTATCCCTTCGCAAGCTTGGACCAGGTGCTGGATCATATCGACCGCGCCGTGGAGCTTGCCGGTATCGATCATGTGGGGCTCGGCTCCGACTATGACGGCGTCGGCGACACATTGCCCGTGGGGCTGAAAGATGCGTCCTCTTATCCCGTCCTCATCGACGGTCTCCTTGCTCGCGACTATGACGAGGCGGCGATTGAAAAGATCCTCGGCGCCAATGCGCTGCGCGTATGGGAAGAGGTCGAAGCAGCGCGCAAAAAACGCAAATGGTGACATTCGCCTGATCGGCGCCCGCAATTCGTCATATAGGCGCCGCAGAGCTCCCTTAGGCGCTGTGGCATGACCGCAAACAATTTGTTTGAATTCGCCAGAGTTGCGCTGCCCTATCTGGGGTTTCTTTATTTCCCGGCTTCGGTTCTGTTGCTGTGGGCAATACTGAAAACCCACGGAGCCTGGCGATTGAGCGCCGCGGGCGCCTTCATCTGCCTGACGCTGATGGCCTATGGCCGGTTCATCGAACCGAAGCTGCTTGTCGCCGCAGAACATGACATCGCCTTGAGGGGATGCTTTCCTGAGGCTGGCGCCATGCGCATTGCGGTTTTTTCAGATCTGCATGTGAGCCCTTACCGCTATGCGGTTTCGGTGGAACGCATCGCACGGCGCGTGAACGCCAAAGCGCCGGACATCGTTTTTATTGCAGGCGATTATGTTTCCTATCTGCCGCCGGACCGTTTCGACGAAACCTTCGCTCCGCTGCGAGCCATAAAGGCGCCGGTTTATACGGTTCTCGGCAATCACGATCTTGGTCTGCCGGGGCCCGACGTCGCTGCGCCGTTGCGCGAAAGCCTCGAAAAGCTCGGGATTTCGGTCATGGATGATCGGTCCGCCGACATTTCCGGGGAAACCTTCGATGTTGAGCTTGTGGGATTGTCCGACCTTTGGGCGCGTCATCAAAATCTTGCGCTTTTTGACACTCCATCGTCAAAGCCCCGCCTGGCGCTGACGCATAATCCCGAAAGCATTGATGAAATCTCGCCTGAAAACCGGCCCGAGCTTCTGATCGCGGGGCATACCCATGGTGGTCAGGTCAATCTTCCGGTTCTGACCTGCCGCATGACTTTTGCGTGCCGCATTGCGCGCTATGGTTATGGCAAAGTTGATGGCGGCGCTGTTTTCGTCACATCGGGCACGGGACAGTCCATGCTTCCCATTCGATTCGCGGTTCCGCCGCGCATCGATATCCTGAATATCGAATACGCCGATTGTCCCGCGGGTCCCGCAACGAAGCAGCCGGAAGACGACGTCTTGTAATATTTCGAAAACCTGTAAAATTTGAATTAATCTTTACAAAGAATATTTTTTCACATTCGCGGAACCGGTCTTGCCTTCATTCGGTTAAGCGATCACCTTCGCGCGCGCAGCGCGGCGGCGATCTGTTGAAACCCACATATTTGAAAGGAGTTGTTATGCCTGACCATTCGCGCAATTCATCCAATCTCTTGATGATCAAGTCTCACCTTGACAGACATGGCGTCGGGTGCGCGGTCATGAAGGATCATATTGCGATTGGGGCGATGCGCGACGACCTCAGTCCGGGCGGGCCATGCGAAAAGATAATGCGCGTAAGATCGCTCGGAGAAGCCTGCGGCGCCATTGGCTGCGGCTGTGAAAAAAGGCGCTAGGCCTTTGATGCTCAAAATGGTTGCGCCGGGCGGCGGGACGTCTAATCTCGCCGCCGAAAAGGGAGGCCCGGCATGACCAATCTCAAAAACAAAACATTATTCATCACCGGCGCGAGCCGCGGCATCGGCCTGGCGATTGCGCTGAAGGCGGCGAAAGACGGCGCCAATATCGCCATCGCCGCCAAATCCGCCGAGCCCCATAAACACTTGCCCGGCACGATCTATACGGCGGCGGAGGAGATTGAAGCAGCGGGCGGCAAGGCCCTGCCGCTGGTCTGCGACATCCGGCACGAAGATCAGGTCCAGGCGGCGGTCGATGCGACGGTGGAAAAATTCGGCGGCATCGATATCTGCATCAACAACGCTTCGGCGATCTCCCTGACCGGCACCGAAGCAACCGAAATGAAACGCTGGGATCTGATGCATCAGATCAATGCGCGCGGCACGTTTTTAACGTCGAAGACCTGCATTCCGCATCTGAAAAAATCTGAAAATCCCCATGTTTTGATGTTGTCGCCGCCGCTTGACATGTCGCCGAAATGGTTTGCTGGGCACACCGCCTACACCATGGCGAAATACGGCATGTCCATGTGCGTTCTCGGCATGGCGGCGGAATTCAAGAAGGACGGCGTCGCCTTCAACGCGCTCTGGCCGCGCACGGCGATCGCCACGGCGGCGGTGAAATTTGCGTTGGGCGGCGATGCCATGATGCAGGCCTCGCGCACGACCGATATTCTCGCCGACGCCGCGCATCTTATTTTCACCAAACCGGCGAAAGATTTCACCGGCAATTTCATCATCGACGATACATTCCTTTACGAGAACGGCGTCACCGATTTCGAGAAATACCGGGTCGATCCGGCGAAAAAACTGGCGCCCGATTTCTTCGTGCCGGATTCTTCCACGCCGCCGCCGGGCGTCGCGGAAACGCTGATGGACAGCATGATCGGATAGGGCGTGCGCGTCGCATCTCTCCATATCTATCCAGTGAAAAGCATGCGGGCGGTCGACCTCGACCGCGCGGATATGGAATTGCGCGGGCTTGCCCATGACCGGCGCTGGCTGATCACGGATGACGAAGGCAAGTTCCTGACGCAGCGGGCCTGTCCCGCACTGGCGCGGATCGTGGCGGCTCCGTTTGAAAATGGTTTGCGCCTTTCCGCCGGCGGCGCCGCGTTCGACGTCGCTGCGCCGGCGAATGATCGGCGCACCACCGTCACAATCTGGAACGATGAGGTCAGCGCCGTCGATGCCGGCAAAGCGGCTGCCGAGTGGCTGTCCAGAACTCTGGGACGTCCCGCCCGGCTTTATTACATGGATGGCGAGGCGGCGCGCACGACGTCGGGGCGCTGGGGTCCGAAACGGCCTGTAAGCTTTGCCGACGCCTATCCCTTGCTGGTGACGACGACGGCGTCGCTCAATGCGCTTAATGAAGCAATCATCGAGAACGGCCGGGACGCTGTCACGATGGGGCGCTTCCGGCCCAACATCGTTATTGACGGCGCCGATCCGTGGGCGGAGGACTTCTGGAAGGTCATTCGTGTCGGCGATATTGAGATTGATCTCGCCAAGCCTTGCGACCGGTGTCTGGTGACGACGCTGGATCAGGAGACGGGCGAAAAACAAGGGCGCGAGCCCTTAAAAACCCTTGGCAAGATCCGCCGCTCCGCCCATCCGGACCTGCCGGATGTCACGCTGTTCGGCTGGAATGCGGCGCCCCGCAGCGAAGGCGTGATAAAGGTGGGCGATGAAGTGAGAATCGTTGAGGCCCGACCGGAAGGCTGGCCGCTCGCCTGACACCTGTCAATGATGATGGTGGTGCGGCTCGGTGTTGATCCTGCCGCATTTGCCGCATTTGATGACGGCGCCATGGGCGTCGCGATGGGCGACATTGACGAGCAGCTTCGTTTTGCACCCCCCGCAGCGATAGGTCTCATCGCCGCCACCCTCGCGTAGCGGTTTCCCGGCGGTGTGCTCTTCCACATTGGCGCCTTCAGCGCGTTCCGGGTCGATGACGATCATGTCGAATTGCGGCATGGAAAAATCCTTTCTTTGTTTCAGTGCTACCGCTTTCGCCGCCCAAGACAAGCTTTTAGGTTTATTGCTGTCAAAGGAGGGGGGGCGATGGCTGACAAAACCGTAAAGGCGCGCATTACAGGGCGGGTGCAAGGCGTCTCCTACCGGGCCTGGACTCGTGAGGCGGCGCGGGCGCAAGGCCTATCCGGCTGGGTGCGAAATTGCGCCGACGGCAGCGTCGAAGCGGTGTTTGCAGGCGACCGCGCAGCGGTGGACGCCATGATCGCCGCATGCCGCAAGGGGCCGCCAGCGGCCCGAGTCGACAATGTTGAAACGGCAGACGCCGCCGCGCTGCAAGGCGATGATTTTGAAATCCGCTATTGAAAGAAACGCCTAGTCGCCTGCGGTCTCGCGCAACAAGACTTCATACCAGGCCGCGCCGCGCGCGAGGTCCTCAATCATCACGCGCTCGTCATTGCCGTGAATGCGGGCGAGATCGTCCGAGCGATAGATGAAGGGCGTGAAACGATAATTATCGTCGGCGAGACCGATATAATGGCGCGTATCCGTGCCCTGAAGCGTAATAAAAGGCGCAATCGGCACGTCGCCGAATATCGTTGCGGTTGCTGTTTCCAAAGCGCGGTAGCCGTCCGATCGGGCGGAGGCGGCGGGACTCGGCTCGCGCCCGCCCACGGCCTCCACGGTGACGCGGTCATCGTCGATGAGGCGAATGGCGCGCTCTTTCACGGCGGCGACATTGTCGCGCGGGTGAATGCGATAGTTGACGAAGACGGTGGTCTGTTGCGGGAGGATGTTTGTCTTCTCGCCGCCTTCGATGATGGTGGGCGCAGTCGTGGTGTGCAGCGCGGCGGCGGTGGTAGGGTCTTCGGCAAGCTGTTTCTTGATGATCGGCCCGGTGAGCCAGAGATTGGCGAGCGCCATGCGCTGGAAAAAGGGCATTTGCGTTGCAATGGCGTGCAGGAAGGAGACGACATTGCCGTCGATCTCCAGCGGATAGGGATTGTCCATCACGGCGATGACGGCGCGCGCGGCGACGCTGATCGCCGTATCCTTGCCCGGCGCGGAAGAGTGCCCGCCCGGCGCGCTCGCGGTAAAGCGCAAGGTCGTCGAGCCTTTCTCGCCGGTTGAGATCAGCGCTACGGGCGAAGCAACGCCGGGAATGATCCCCTGCACAAGGCCGGAGCCTTCGTCGAGCGTCCATTCGAAATGAACGCCGCGGCTCTTCAACAGTTTGGCCATCTCGCCGGCTCCGGCGAAGCCGCCAAGCTCCTCGTCATGGCCGAACAGGAGATAGACATCGCGCGAAGGCGCAAAGCCTTCGGCGGCGAGGGTTTCGACCGCCTCCATGATGGCGATCAACTGGCCCTTGTTGTCCATGGCGCCGCGGCCCCAGACCGCGCCCTCCGCAATGGCGCCGGAAAAGGCGGGCTCGGTCCATAAATCCTCCGTACCCGCCTCAACCGGCACGACATCGATATGGGCGGTGAGTGCGATCGGCTTTTCGACCGCGCTTGTTCCCGCCCATTTATAGATCAGCGAGTGGCCGCCGACGATCTCCCGCGTCATCGCGCCATGCGCCGCCGGATAGGCGCGTTCGAGGAAGGCCGAGAAGTCTGCGAACGCCTCTGCATCGGGCGGTCTTTGCGTGCTCCAGGAAATGGTTTGAATCCGGATCGCTTCGGAAAGCCGTCCGGCGATGGCGTTTCCGTCATAGGCGGGCGGATTTTCAACCGCCGCCGCAACAGACGACCCGCTGAGCATCAGCGTGCGGACCACAATGATGGCAACAAAAAGCGCAAAAACGCCGATGACCCCAAAACCCAGCTTTTTCATGACATCAGAACCCCGTTCAGGCATCCGCTTTTATGAAGATTTTCATTCAGCGGTCGAGCGCAAAAAGCAGGTGTTATCGCCATTTCCAAGCCGAGGTCACGCAGATATGATCGGGTCCATGACAACGCTTTTATACACCCACGCCGCTTTCGGCGCTCATGAAGTCCCGCCCGGCCATGTGGAGCATCCCGGCCGTTACGCCGCCGTTGAGAAAATGCTGGCCTCTCCGGACTTCGCCTCGCTTGAACGGCGCACGCCGCCGCGTGCGGATGCGGAGCAGGTGGAGCGTGTCCATCCCGTCCGTTTTCGTGAACTCATCGAGGACAATTCCCCGGCGGAAGGGCTCGTCCAGTTCGATGCGGACACCTTCGCCGGGCCGCATTCGGTCGACGCATCTTTGCGCGCCGCGGGCGGCGCCTGTGCGGCGGTGGATGCGCTTTATAAGGGCGAGGCGAAAAACGCTTTCATCGCGGCGCGCCCGCCCGGCCATCACGCCGAGCCGGAACGCGCCATGGGGTTCTGCCTTTTCAACGGCGCGGCCATCGCCGCGCTTCACGCCCGCAGCGTCCATGGCGCCAAGCGCGTCGCGGTCGTCGATTTCGACGTGCATCACGGCAACGGCACCGAAGCCGCCTTCTGGCATGATGAAAACGCGTTTTACGCCTCGTCCCATCAATGGCCGCAATATCCGGGCACGGGCCGGGCGTCGGACCGGGGCGCGTTCGACAATATCGCCAATGCGCCGCTTGCCGGCGGGGAGGGAAGCCTCGCCTTCCGCCGCGCCTGGGGCGAGACGCTCTTGCCGGCTTTGTCCGATTTCGGGCCGGAGCTTATCGTCATTTCCGCCGGCTTTGACGCCCATCGCGCCGACCCGCTGGGCGGGCTTGAGCTGACGGAGGAGGATTTCGCCTGGGCGACGCGCGAAATCGCCGCCGTGGCGCGGGACAAGGCAGGTGGGCGGCTCGTCTCGATCATGGAGGGCGGCTATGACCTCAAGGCCCTGTCCGACAGTGTGGCGGCCCATGTTAAGGTCTTGATGGATATCTAGAAACCGCGTCATAAGGATGACGGGGCAAAGCAGTATCGCCATGACCGGCCGCATCATCACCGCACGCCATGGGCGTCCCAACCTTTCGCGCGACGTGACCATCACGGCGCGGGAATATGGCGACTGGTGGGCGCGTTACGATGAAAGCGGCCTCCACCCCGATGAGCGCCCGCCGGACGGGCTTATCGCGCTCGCCCGCGGGGCGAAAACCGTTCTCTCCTCCACCCTGCCGCGCGCCATCGAAACCGCGGCGCAGGCGACGGGCGGGGCCCGCGACGTTCCCGCCGACCCGATGTTTGTGGAGGCGCCCCTGCCGCCGCCGCCCTGGCCCGATTTCATAAAGCTGCGTCCCGGCCAGTGGGGCGTCGTCTCCCGCGTCATGTGGAGCCTCGGCTATGCGCCGCCGGGCGTCGAGCATCACCGCGAAACCTGGGGCCGGGTGGCCGAAATCGTCTCGCGTCTTGAGGCGCAGGCCGCGAAGGGCGACGTCCTCCTCTGCGCCCATGGCTATCTCAACTGGATGATCGACCGGCGCCTGCGCCGCGACGGCTGGGTCCGCACCGAGCGCGACGGCGGCAATCACTACTGGTCCTGGCGCATCTACGAACCCGCGGGCGAGAAAAGCGCCGTGGGCGCGGCGGCCGCGGCGGAGTAGAAGCAGGTCTAGGCAGGTATTTGAAGGATATATTTTGACGAGCGCAAATGCTTACGCTCACTTCATGTTAATGGCGCTTTGAGAAACTCAAACATGTATTGCAGCACACCCGAAACAGGGGGGTGTGCGTTATCACTCAAGAAAGTGAAAGCGAATGCATTTGTCACCAGGCGAAGAAGGACGCCAACCGCAATCAAATTTCGAAAGAGGTTAAACCATTCATTCTTGTCGCTATGAAGATATTTGAAAAGCTGTAAAATAACAGCCGGACCAAGAATTATGCCAACAAATCCAACGATAGAGTATATGCCGGAAATGAATCTATTTGGGACATCAAAGTGAATCAACGATTGGAGCAGAGCCGCGCCAGCCAAAATGATGAAGCTGGAAGACATTATCAGAATTAATACAGGCAATGCCGAACCATTGATTCTTTCTAGGAAGGACGTTTTAGGATCTCGCCACAGTTTTATGCTTTCTCCTGTAATCTCATTAATGCCCGACTGAAATAAGCGACCTGCTAAACTTATTATCGCGAGCGCAGGGGCAGCTATAAATATCCCGTATACAAGCAGCAAAAAGAAAGAGAGTCCCGAAGCGCTCATTAAGACCGACTTTATTACGCCTCCTTGGTTGAGCACGACTTTCTCGCTCTTGCCGTAATAGTAAACGCTGACTGTATCGCCCAATAAAGAGCACCAGTTTTTTGTCGGTCGATAATTTTTTGAGAAGCCATCTTGAGCACAGTTTCCAGGAATGAGTCTTTCACCTTTTGGAATTAACTCCGCACCCGTTCTCATTTCGATTTTTCCTGTGACGTTCTCCGGCTGTAAATAAAAATACGATGATCTAAGCACTAAGCCTTCACGTCCAACTGTTGCAGACATTTGGCATTCACATTCGGTAATGATTGTTTGGGCGAGCTTGTAATTTGTAGCCAAGCGAATTGATTGATACGCATCGCCGATCATGAAGACGAGACCAATTGTCATCATTACCGCGCCAATAATTGTCACAGCAGAAAAAAAGCGTCCAGAAAAGGTCACTTCTTTGGTCTTTTCCGCAAACAGAATGCGCTGCCTCATTGCTAAGCCACAGTCACGCTCTGATTGAATACTGAGGGCAACTAGGCGCTAAGGGAAACAGAAAATCATGATATAGTGTTATTCAGGTTATATACTGGAATGCCATTTGGCAACTTTTCTTCCATTGGTCCGAATCCCACAAAATGTTCTATTTTATCCACTGAAAGCAAATAGTCTTGCCAAAGGGTGCCGGGATCCAATTCTTGCTCAGATCGGAGAGGTCGGCCCGGATTTTAGCGACAATTTTTTTTCCAGCTTGATCGCCGGCACGCAGGAACTGGCGCAGGCGGCGTCGACGATTCCTTGCAAGGTTTCAAGATCGGCGGGCGCGCCCCAAAGCTCGGCCTCGAAACATTCGACGATGCGTTCCGCCTGAAGGAGTTCGATGATCGACGGTTCCGGTTCGCGCGCCCGTTTGGCGCTAGCGTGGCCTGCTTCCTTCGCGAGTTTCTGAATGTCCTCAGGGTGTTTGCCTTGCGCGATCATGCCCCAGAAGGCGTTTTTGAGGTTGAGTTCCTCCTCGACTACGACATGCACGGCGTCGTGCGGAAACAGACCTTTCTTTGGAAAGGTCGTGTGTGCGGTGGAGCCGTCGTCGCGGGTGATGCGGATGTCGTCGTGTTTCTCGCCCTTTATAATCTCGATCTTCATGATGTTCACACAACCTGCCCAGCCGCCCAACCGCTCGACCACGCCCACTGGAAATTATAGCCGCCGAGCCAGCCGGTGACATCGACGGCCTCGCCGATGATATAAAGGCCGGGGACGGTTTTGACTTCCATGGTCTTTGATGACAGCGCGTTCGTATCGACGCCGCCGAGGGTCACTTCCGCCGTGCGCCAGCCTTCCGAACCCGCCGGTTTCACGCGCCAGTCTTTCACCGCCGCGGCAAGGGCTTTCAGCCGCGCATCATTGTAGTCGCCGATGCGTCCCGTTGCATCGGTACGAGAGGCGACCCAGTCGGCGAGGCGTTTCGGCAGGAAGTCCGACAGAACCGTTTGCGGCGCGAGTTTTCCTTTTGTCTGGCGCGCGTCTTTGAGGCGCGCCAGCACATCGACATCCGGCGCGAGGCCCACGATGATTTCATCGCCCTCGCGCCAATAGGAAGAGATCTGCAAAATCGCAGGGCCCGACAGGCCGCGATGGGTGAAGAGCAGCGCCTCGCGAAACGACGTTCCCTTGCAAGAGACAATCGCCTCCGTGCTGACGCCGGAAAGCGGCGCCGTTTCTTCGAGCGTGCCGGCGGAGAAGGTGAGGGGAACGAGGGCCGGGCGCGGCTCGACGATCGCAAGGCCGAATTGGCGCGCGATGCGATAGGCGAAATCGCTCGCCCCCATTTTCGGGATCGATTTGCCGCCTGTGGCGACGACAAGCGAGGAACAGGCGAGGGCGCCATTGTTAGTTTCCAGCGAAAATCCGTCCGCGGTTTTTTCCACGCGCTCTACGGACGTGGAAAGCCGCACATCGACATCCGCTTCGCGCGCGTCATCGAGCAGCATGTCGATGATCTCTTTCGACGAGCCGTCGCAGAAAAGCTGGCCCAGCGTTTTCTCGTGATATTGAATGCCCCGCGCCTCGACCCGGGCGATGAAATCGGCGGCCGCATAGCGCTTTAGCGCCGAGACGCAGAAATGCGGGTTTGCGGAGAGATAGTTTTTCGGCCCCGCATGGATATTGGTGAAGTTGCAGCGGCCGCCGCCGGAGATGCGGATTTTCTCCGCCGGTTTCGCCGCATGATCGAGCAAGGCGACGCGCCGGCCCCGGCGCCCCGCCTCGATGGCGCCCATGAAGCCGGCCGCCCCTGCGCCGATAATGATGACGTCGAATTTTTCCACGGGCCTCTTCTCACGGGTTCTGGCCCCGGGAGCAAGGGCCGCTATTGCTCCAACAGGCGGGCCCCGCTAAACAGCGGCCATGGCTAAAGCACCCAATGATATTGCCTCCCTCTCCTTCGAAAAGGCGCTCGCCGAACTCGAAGAGATCGTCCAGAAGCTTGAAAGCGGCGGCGCGGCGCTGGAGGAATCCATCGCGCTTTACGAGCGCGGCGCGGCTCTGAAGGCCCATTGCGAAAAGACGCTGAAGTCCGCGCAGGAAAAGATCGAAAAGATCGTCGTCGGCGCCGATGGAAAGCCGAAGACCGAAACAGCCAGCTTCGAATAGGCAACACGCCTTCGATCTTTCGAGACGGATCTTTGGTCCTCCTCAGGATAAAGGCTTGCGCAATGGGGCGATCAAAGCCCCGCGGCGCGGCTGATCCAGTAGGTGAGGCCCGCGCCGAGATAAGCCAGCGTGAAAAGATAGCCGAGGGCGAAGCCGGCCCATTTCCAGGAGCCGGTCTCCCGCCGGATGGTCGCCAGGGTCGCGAAACATTGCGGCGCGAACACATACCAGGCGAGAAAGGCGAGGGCGGTCGGCAGGCTCCAGGCCGATTGCAGGGTTTCGGAAAGGCCTTGCGCATTCTCCGGCCCGCCATGAATGGCGTAAACCGTGCCGAGGGCGCCGACCGCGACTTCGCGCGCCGCCATGCCGGGGACCAGAGCAATGGCGATTTCGAGATTGAAACCGATCGGTGCGAGCAGGGGTTCGATAAGGCCGCCAATGCGGCCCGCGAAACTTTCCTTCAGCGTTGTCGCCGAAGCCGGATAGGCGGCGAGAAACCACAGAATGACCGAGGTGGCGAGGATCACCGTGCCGGCGCGTTTGAGGAATGCGGAGGCGCGCATCCAAAGGCTGATGAAGAAATCCTTGGCGTTGGGCAGCTTGTAGGTGGGCAGCTCCAGGATCAAAGGCTGCGAGCGCGCTTTTGCAATCGTCCGTTTAAAGATGAAAGCAATGCTCACCGCGCTGATGACCCCGGCGATGTAAAGGGCGAAAAGAACGAGCCCCTGCAGGTTGAACGGGCCGACGCTCTCTTCCGGAATGAATGCGCCGATGATCAGCGCGTAAACCGGCAGCCGCGCCGAACAGGTCATGAGGGGCGCGATAAGGATAGTGGTCAGCCGGTCGCGGTCATTCTCGATGACGCGCGAGGCCATGATGCCCGGAATGGCGCAGGCGAAACTCGACAACAGGGGAATGAAGGCGCGGCCGTTGAGGCCGAAACGATACATAAGTTCATCCATCAAAAACGCCGCGCGCGCCATGTAACCGGACGCTTCCAGCAAGAGGATGAACGTAAAAAGAATCAGGATCTGCGGCAGGAAGACAACGACGCTGCCGACACCGGCGATGACGCCGTCGACAATGAGATTGTGCAGCCATCCCGCCGGCAGATGCGCCGCTGCGAAGTCGCCGAGCGACGCGGCGCCGGCGTCGAGCATGTCCACCGGACCCGCCGACCAAGTGTAGACCATCTGAAACATGAAAAAGAGCAGCGCGGCGAGAATGAACGGCCCGGCGACGGGGTGGAGAACAATACGGTCGATGGCGCGTGTCGCGCGGTTGAAGGGCGGCTCATATGCAATGGCGGCGCCCGCGATGCGGCGCGCTTCGCTCTGATGAGCGCGGATCTCTTCCGGCGCCGGGAACGGGCCTTGGGGCGGGGCCGCAATCTCCTTATGCGCCAGGGCGTCGTCGAGTTTGGCAAGCAGGGCTTCGCGGCCGGCCTTGCGCGTGGCGTTCGCAGTAACAACGGGCAGGCCCAGCTCCCGTTCGAGCTTTTCGATGTCGATCTCAAGCCCGTCGCGCGTCGCGAGATCGAACATGTTGAGGACGACGATCATGGGCGCGCCTATAGCGCGTAATTGCAGGATGGACTGGAGATGCGTGCGCAGATTGGCGGCGTCCACCAGCGCGAGGATCAGCTCCGGCGCCGTATCGAGCTTGCCGAGGACCGTTTCGAGCGCAAGGCGTTCGTCGAGGGAGCGGGGCGCCATGCCGTAAAATCCGGGCAGGTCGATGAGGTCGACGCTGCACCCGCCCGGCGTCGTGAAGCGGCCGTGGCGGGTCTCCACCGTGGCGCCCGGGTAGTTGGCGACCTTGGCGCGCCCGCCGGTGAGCCCGTTGAACAGGGTGGACTTGCCGCAATTGGGCGCGCCGACAAGGGCGATGCGAATAGGAGCGAGGCTGGCGGCGGTCATCAATCGAGTTCCACCTCAATCGCCTGCGCCTCATCGGCCCGGAGTGCGATCAGCGTTCGGTTCAGGCGAACGCAAAGGGGCGTCTTCGCCAGAGGGCCCGTATGCGCGAGCTCCACAGCGTCGTTTTCGGCGAAACCGATTTCGCGCAGCTTTGCCTCGATCAGCGGGTCGGCGGCGCTGATCCCCGTCACCCGGCCAACGGCTCCTTTTTTCATTTGACTGAGCTGCATGGCGTTCCCTCAGGAACCGCCTGTGTCGGCTCTTTGCGAATGGCTTGCAATAAGGGATATCCCTTAGGCCCTGCGGCGGATTGGCGTGGGGCGTGGCCTAGTCAATGACAAAGGTGACCCATGTCATCTTGTTTTTCCGGCAACGAGCATCATCGGGGAGCGGCGCGGTTAGTTTCCAGTTGCTGACTTCTTCCAGAACGGCGTCGCCAAAACTTCTCTCAGGGACTTCCGCAAGAATGCGCACATCGTGAAGGTTTGTATCATCGGCGAAATTAAAGCCGATGAGGACCGCGCCCACATAGCCGCGAAACAGTTCCCGGCGAGGATAGTTGGGCGGTTCCCGCTCAGCCCAGGCGCCGCCGCACTGTTCAAAGGACAGGTGCTCGCCCTCAAACAAGTCGAATTCAGAGGTTCCTTCCGGAAGCCGTCTGCGGCTAAAATCATTTGACAGATATACGGCTTTTGCCGCGGCCTGCCAGGCGAAGATCTGGGCGAGAATGCCGTCGAAATTTTCTATGCTTTCCTGCGGTGGAAATAAGAGGACTGCTTCCTGAAATTTCTCGATCGCCTGGATAATCGTTCTCTCTTTGCGCGGCATGGGCGCAAGCAAGCTTACGCCCTGAAACATTATCGCCGCCGCGCGCGTGCGGTAATTGTCGGGAAAGACAGCGGCGATCATCGCTTCAGCCCGCGACGCGCTTTCCCGGGCGTCGCGGTATCGTTTGTTTTTCATATCCGCCGACGCCAGCTCGTACCACATAGTCGCCGTATCGCGATTTGGCGGCGCGTTATTATCGACAAGCTGTTCAAGCATATCGCGCAGAGCGTTCCCTGCGCGGCGGCTGTCCTCATCCAGCTTGAAAGCCGTGTAAGCGAGATAAAGTTCAAGCTCCGTCTTGGGCAGATCGGCAAGGCCCGCACCGGCGAGCTCTTTAGCCCGCGCCAGCGCGATGTTAGCCTTTGATGGATCGGAGTAGATAGCGAGCTGACCGTAATTATAGGCGAGAATAGCCGTGAGCTTGTCATCGCCCAATTCCGCCTCTGCCGACTGCCACGCGGCATAGCCGTGTCGCAGGGCTGCTTCGAGGTCTCCTTCGTCCAGGGCGGATGTATAGGCCCTGAATTCTTCAAGATAGGCTTGGTCCTCCGCCGCTGCTTGGCCGCAAAGCAAAATGACGGCCGCGCACAGCCCTGCAAATTTTAGAAAAAAGCGAGTCATTGTCCTTCTCGCGCCCTCAGCGCCAAACCCCGGAAAAGCTTAGCGGCGGGCGCGCCCATTCGGCAACAATGACGGTCAAATCGCCGTGGGCTTGCCTTCTTTTCACCATGGCGGGGGTGGAGAAATCCTTGGAAGACGTTAGAAATGGCCCCTTGCCGCAGCGCAGCGCAAGAGGGTCCGCGCTTGTCGGCTTAATGTGCTAAGTTGCTGATAATAATAAAGGGGATTCCCCATGGCCGTAGAAACGCCGCTGCTCGACACCGTCAAATTTCCCGCCGATCTGAGAAAGCTCGACAAGAGCGAGCTGCGCCAGTTCGCCGATGAATTGCGGGCGGAAATGATCGATGCGGTGTCCGTCACCGGCGGGCATCTGGGCTCCGGCCTTGGCGTCGTCGAGCTAACGACGGCGATCCATTACGTCTTCAACACCCCGGACGATCGCCTCGTCTGGGATGTGGGCCATCAGTGCTACCCCCATAAAATCATCACCGGGCGCCGCGACCGGATCCGGACTTTGCGTCAGGGCGGCGGGCTCTCCGGGTTCACCAAGCGGTCGGAAAGCGAATACGATCCCTTTGGCGCAGCCCACGCCGCGACCTCGATTTCCGCCGCGACCGGCTTCGCCGAGGCGTCGCGGCATCTGAAAAAAGAGACGACCTCCATCGCCGTCATCGGCGACGGCTCAATGTCCGGCGGCATGGCCTATGAAGGGCTCAACAATGCCGGACACCTTGGTTCGAAGCTGGTCGTGATCCTCAACGACAATGACATGTCGATTGCGCCGCCGGTCGGCGCCATGAGCGCCTATCTCGCGCGCGCCTCTTCTTCCGGCGTCTATCAAGGCTTCCGCACTTTCGGGAAACAGCTTGCGAAACGTCTGCCGAAAGCGATCTACAAACAGCTCGCAAAGGCCGAGGAATATGGCCGCGGCATGTTCACCGGCGGCACGCTCTTCGAAGAACTCGGCTTTTATTATGTCGGTCCCATCGACGGCCACAATCTCGATCAGCTTGTTCCCGTGCTTGAAAACGTCCGCGATATGGATGACGGGCCGGTGCTCGTGCATGTTGTGACGCGCAAGGGCGCGGGTTATCCGCCTGCGGAGGAATCCGCCGACAAATATCACGGCGTCGCCAAGTTCGACGTTGTCTCCGGCAAGCAGCAGAAGGGCACGCCCAATGCGCCCGCCTATCAGAAGGTCTTCGCCAAATCCCTGATCAAGGAAGCGGAGAAAGACGACCGGATCATCGGCATTACGGCGGCGATGCCCTCGGGCACGTCGCTCGACATGTTTGCCGATGTGTTTCCCGATCGCTGCTACGATGTGGGCATCGCCGAACAGCATGCGGTGACTTTCGCGGCGGGGCTCGCCGCCGACGGGCTCCGGCCTTTCGCGGCGATCTATTCGACCTTCCTGCAGCGGGCCTATGACTCGGTCGTTCACGACGTCGCCATTCAGAACCTGCCGGTGCGTTTCCCCATGGACCGTGCGGGCCTCGTCGGGGCGGACGGCTCCACCCATGCCGGCTCCTTCGACATCGCCTATCTCGGCTGTCTTCCGAACATGGTGATCATGGCGGCGGGCGACGAAGCCGAACTCGTCCACATGACCGCGACCGCGGCGGCTTATGACGAAGGCCCGATCGCGTTCCGTTATCCGCGGGGCGAGGGCGTCGGCGTCGATATGCCGGAAAACGGCAAGATCCTCGAAATCGGCAAGGGCCGCATCATGCGCGAGGGAACGAAAGTCGCCCTGCTGGCGCTCGGCGGCCGGCTGCAGGAGGCGCTGAAAGCGGCGGATACGCTCGAAGCGCAGGGCATTTCAACGACCGTCGCCGACGGCCGTTTCGCCAAGCCTCTCGATCACGATCTGATCATGCGCCTCGTGCGGGAACACGAAGTGCTGGTGACCGTCGAGGAGGGGTCGCGCGGCGGCTTCGGCGCGTTCGTCTTACATTTCCTTGCGGAGACCGGTCTTCTCGACAATGGCGTCAAGATCCGCACCATGCATCTGCCCGATGTCTTCCAGGACCAGGACAGCCCGGCGAAAATGTACGATCAGGCGCGTCTCAATGCCGCCCATATCGTCGAGCGCGCCCGCGAGGCGCTGGGCATGGAATCGAATGTGGTGACCTTGCGAGGATAGACGGTTTTCCAATTCGATGCGTTTCCGACAAGCGTCGCTTGACAAGCGTCGCTTGTCATGTTATATTGATGCGCATAGGGGACGTTTGCGCCCACCTTTAATTTTTAAGAGAGAAATTTCTATGAAGAAAAGGATAACAAAAGGAAATGGAAATAAAAAATATAAGTCATAAAGGGTTGAAGAAATTTATTGAGAAGGACGATGGAAGCAAGCTGCCGGCGGAATATTTGGAAAAAATCCGCGCCTTGCTTTCGATGCTGATTGCGATTGAGGACATCGAAGAGTTTTTTGAGATTCCAGTTGGGAAACCTCATGTCCTCAAAGGAAAAAGGAAAGGCGTTCACGCCATTTCAGTTTACGCCAATTGGCGACTGACATTTCGGCATGACGCGAAAACGAACGAAATTTTCGACCTCGATTTTGAAGACTATCATTGAGGTTGAGCATGAAAGGAAAGAAATATGGCCATCAAAATCGGAATGCGGCCTTCGCATCCGGGGTCGTATGTAAAAAACTGGGTTCTGCCTGAAGGCATGACCGTGACGCAGGCGGCGAAGCATCTTGGCGTCACCCGGCAGGCGCTTGACGCCTTGCTGAACGAACGTTCCACTCTTTCTTCGGAAATGGCGCTGCGTATCGAGAAGGCTTTCGGCCAGCCGATGGAGGCTTTGATGCGCATGCAACTTATCTACGACGCTCATGCCGTGCGCCAGCAAGAAGCAGAGATCGCTCGAAAGGTGGAGCCTTACTGCGCCGCTTGAAGCTGGTCCTGCCTGCCTTCGATATGGAATCCAATGGTCAATCTGCGCGGTTGACACTTCGTCGCCTGCGCAATGCACTGACAATTATCAACGCGAACCCGGCGCCGACAAGCGCCGGGTTTTTCCGTATGCGGGTTTTTGCTTTTCAAGCGCCGCGATTTGCGGCTCTATGGACGGGTTTTGCAAGAAGAGGGGCGTAACCGGCATGGAGGACCTGTCACGAGTCGAATTGATGCTCTTCATCACGGTCTATGTGGTGATCCAGATTGCCATCGGCCTGTGGTTCGCGCGCGGCACCAAGAGCGATACGGATTATTACATCGCCGGCGGACGGCTCGGCTATTTCCCCATCACGCTCTCGCTGTTCGCCACCTGGTTCGGGGCCGAGACCATACTCGGCTCGTCGGCGGCGGTGGCGGAGGGCGGCCTTTCCGGCGCGCGGGCGGAGCCCTTCGGATACGCTATCTGTCTCGTGGCGACAGCCTTCCTGGTGGCGGGCAAGATCCGCAGCCACGGCTATGTGACCATCGCCGATTTTTTCCGCGATCGCTTCGGCAAACATGCGGAATTCATCACCGCCATTGTGCTTGTCATCATCTCGGTCATCTGGGCCGGGGCGCAGCTTCTCGCCATCGCCGCCATTCTGGAAACGACGCTCGGCCTGCCGGGCGTCCTGACGCTGTTCGTCGCCGCGGGCGTCGTTATTTTTTATTCTATGTTTGCGGGGCTCATCGGCGATGTCGTGACCGACGTGGTGCAGGGCCTGTTTTTGATGGGCGGCGTCCTGGTTCTCTTCGTCGCCATCGTTCACCAGTTCGGCGGCTTTGCGGCCATGCTGTCGGTGATCGAACCGGATCAGCTTCGCCTCATCGCGCCGGGGGAATCGCTTTTCACCCGCGCTGACGCCTGGGCGATCCCGGTGATCGGCAGTCTCGTCACCCAGGAAGTCATCACCCGTTTTCTTGCGGCGAAATCCACCTCCACCGCGAAAGCGGCGGCGTTTTCCGCGGCCGGGCTTTATGTGGGCATCGGCATGATGCCCGTGCTGATCGGGCTTTCAGGCGCGCATATGAATGTGCCGGGTGCTGACGGCGATAATTTCATTCCGGCAATGGCGATCGAGTTCCTGCCGCCTATGTTGGCGATTGTTTTTATCGGCGCGCTTTTTTCGGCGATTTTGTCGACGGTCGATTCCAACCTGCTTGCCGTCTCGTCGCTGATTTCCATCAACATTCTAAAAAAGCTGCATGCGCGCTCAAGCGAGCGGCGCCAGTTGATGATTGCACGTTTTGGCACGGCCTTCGCCGGCGCAGGCGCGCTTGCCGTGGCGCTTGGGGGATCCGACATTTACGAACTGATCGCGCTTACTTCCGTCTTCGGGCAGGGCGCCATCGTGGTCGCCACTTTGATCGGGCTGCGCACGCGCTTTGGCGGGCCGATGGCGGCGCTCGCCTGCATCTATACATGCGTCGCCTTCAACCTTGCGACGCTTCTCGTCTTGCCCATGATGGACGCCATCAGCGATGGGATGCCCATGGGTCCGGCGCTGCAGGCTACGCTCGCCGGGGATGTCGAGCCCATCGACGGGTATTTCATCTATTCCGTTGTGGTGTCGCTCGGCGCCTATGTGGTCGCCGGCTTGCTTGAAGGCCCGTTGCGCGGAGGCAAGCCTCAAAAAATTTGATGCAGGCGAAAGCCCCGCCGTGAAGCGGGGCTTTGCCGATGCTGCGCTTTCGAGGGGGCGACAGAAGGATTACGCAGCGATCGATTTCTTTTGCCTGGCGTGTTCGCCTTCGCAGAACTCCTCGATCATTTTCTTATTGAAGGCGGGGAGGTCGTCTGGGTTGCGGCTGGTCACAAGGCCGTGGTCGACGACGACTTCTTCATCGCTCACTTCCGCGCCGGCGTTTTTGAGATCCGGCTGGATCGCGCTGAAGCCAGTCATCTTGCGGCCTTTCACAACTTCCGCAGTGATCAAGACCTGCGGTCCGTGGCAGATGGCGGCGACGGGAAGTTTTTTTGCAAAAGCGCTGCGCACAAAGGCGATCACTTTCTCATCGCGGCGCAGGGCGTCCGGATTGAAAAGCCCGCCGGGGATCACCACGCCGTCATAGTCGTTAATGTCCGCGTCAGCGATTTCCTTCTCGACCTTTATGGAATCGCCGCGCTCCATATGATTGAAGCCGGTGATCTCGCCGCTCTTGATCGAAATCACATGAATCTCGGCGCCTTCCTTTTTCAAGGCGTCAAGCGGGGAGGTCAGTTCCACCTGTTCAAAGCCGTCGGCGGCGACAATGGCGATCTTTTTGTTTTCGAGTTTTGACATGTCGAATGGTCCTTTCCTTTAAATTTTTTGCCTGTTTATGTGCTAGGAAACACGGGTTCTTCAGCGGCGTTCCCGAAATTTCTACGCGATCTAGCGCCGCGCTTGCAGGGACGCGCATTCTCATTTGAAAGCGCTTTGGTGTATAAGAGCGCTCCCAAGGGTTGGCGGAAAATGCGTCTCGATCACTATCTCGTTCAGACCGGTCTGGCGGAAAGCCGCGCCCGTGCGCAGGAAGCGATTGCGGCGGGTCTCGTCATTGTGAATGGCGCGGTCGCCGCGAAACCGGCGCAGAAAATCGCCGAGGGCGCCGAAGTACAGGTGACAGGCGCGGCCCACGATTATGTCTCCCGCGGCGGGGTGAAGCTTGAGGCGGCGCTCGATGAATTCAGATTCGATGTGGAGGGTAGAACTTGCCTCGACCTCGGTGCGTCAACTGGCGGCTTTACCGATGTTCTGTTGCGTCAGGGGGCGGCGAAAGTATACGCCGTCGATGTGGGGCAGGGACAGCTTCATCCGAAAATCGCCGGCAATCCGCGCGTTATCAATCTTGAAAAAACTCACGCCAAAGACCTGAACAGGCAAAGCATTCCTGACCCGATCAATGTCATTGTCTGCGATGTCAGCTTCATCAGCCTGAAAAAGGCGCTTCCCTTTGCCTTGGCGCTTGCAGCGCCGGTTTGCCGGCTTGCGGCGCTCGTAAAGCCGCAATTCGAAGTGGGGCGCGAGGGACTTGGCAAAGGCGGCATCGTGAAAGAAGGGCTGGCGGGACCTTGCGCGCGGGAGATGGCCGAATGGATTGATGGGCAAGGCTGGACGGTCCATGGCTTGATCGACAGCCCCGTTCTCGGCGGCGACGGCAACAGGGAATTCCTCATTGGCGCGACGAAGAAAGACTAGGTCGCGCCGGCCTGCACCGGCGCCGCTGAAAAAAGCAGAGGCGGGGATCGTTGAGATCGGCGCCCGCGGCGACGGCGTGGCGATCATCGACGACAGAAAAGTTTTCGTACCCTGTTCCGCGCCGGGCGATCTCGCGCGCATCGCCTATCGCGGCGAGCGCGGTGAGATAGAAACGCTGATCGAAGAGAGCCCTCACCGGGCGCCGCCGCCATGCGCCCATTTTGGCGAATGCGGCGGCTGCGCGCTGCAACATCTGACGGAAAGCTTTTATCGCGACTGGAAGCGCAAACTCGTCACCAATGCGCTGGCGCGGGAGGGGTTCGGTGAGGAGATTGTCGCGCCGCTTCATGCTTGCGCGCCGTCATCGCGGCGCCGCGCCGCCTTTGCCGCGCGCCGGACGGCGGCGGGTCTTATCTTCGGATTCAATGAGCGTGCGTCATCGCACATTGTCGCGATCAGGGAATGTCTGGTGCTGGCGCCGAAACTTGCCGAAGCCTTGCCCCGCTTGCGCACGCTTGCGGAGGCGGCGCCGCCGCTGTGGCGCAGCTTCGATCTTCACGTCACGCTCTGCAATAACGGTCTTGATGCGGCGTTCATCGGCGGCGACGTTTCAGACGATCTGAGCGGGCCTCAGATCATGGCGCTGACGGAAGCCGCTCGAGACGCCGGCGTCGTCCGGCTTGCCGCGGATGGCGCGCCGGTGGTCATGTTCGAGGCGCCGGTTGTTCGCTTTGGCGATATTCCCGTCGAAATTCCGCCCGGGGCGTTTCTACAGGCTAGCGTGGAAGGGGAAGCCGTGCTGACCGATTTCGTCACGCGTTATGCGCAAGGAGGCAAGCGCATCGCAGACCTTTTTTCCGGATGCGGCACGTTTTCTCTGCCGCTCGCCAAATCCGCAGCAGTGGATGCGTTCGATTCCGACGCGCCGGCGATCGCTGCACTGGATGCATCGGCGCGAAGCGCCGGGCTGCGTCATTCCGTAAGAGCGGAGCGGCGCAACCTGTTTGAACGCCCGCTCAGCGCGGAAGAGCTGAAGTCCTATGACGCGGTCATTTTCGATCCGCCACGGGCGGGCGCAAAGGCGCAGGCCGAAGAAATCGCGCAATCCCCGGTTCCACTGGTCATCGGCGTCTCCTGCAATCCGGCGAGTTTCGCGCGGGATGCGAGCATTTTGCGTGCGGGCGGGTATCGTCTGTCGCAGGTCTTGCCCGTTGATCAGTTCGTGTTCTCGGCCCATGTTGAGCTTGCCGGAATTTTCACGAAGGAGTGAGAGATGGCGCCGCTGAACGCCATGATCGCCAATAGCGCAAAACGCGCCGCCTATGGCGCGGCCCAGGCGGCGCGGGTGCTCTGGTATACGGGCCATTACGCCTATGGCCGCCGCTTGATGGGCCCGCTGACAGAGCCGGGTCAGGCGCCTTATGCGGAGGAGTTCGGGCCGCTGGACCGCGAGCGGCTCAAAACCTCTTTCCGTGAGCTTTTCCAGCACGACTGGAAAAATGTGGAATCCGGCCTTTACAAAATGCCGTCCGAGCTTCGCCGCGCGCCGTCTTTCTCAAAACTCTGGCGCGAAAGCCGCGACTATCTGATCGACGCGCGCAAGGTGGCGCGGCGAAAATCGGCCCGCGCCCATTCCGAAGTCTTGACCGAGGCCATGCGCGATAAATATCCGCGCTATTACCTGCAGAATTTTCATTATCAGACCGACGGCTGGCTGAGCGACGCATCCGCTGCGCGCTATGATATGCAGGTGGAGACGCTGTTTACCGGAGCCGCCGCCGCCATGCGCAGACAGGCCTTGCCCCTTGTGCGCAAGGCGCTGAAAGGAAAAGACGCGGGCGCCGCAAGTCTTCTCGATCTCGGTTGCGGCGGCGGCGGTTTTCTCGCCGAGGTGAACCACAACTGGCCAATGCTGAACCTTACGGCGCTGGATCTCTCGCCCGCCTATCTCGCGCGCGCCCGCACCGCCTTGGGCAATGCAAAAAGCGTTGATTTCATTCAGCAGCCGGCGGAAGCAACCGGACTGCCCGATGCGTCTTTCGACATCGTGACGTCCGTTTATCTGTTCCATGAACTGCCGCCCAGGGTCCGGCGCGAGGTCGCGGCGGAAATCGCCCGCCTATTGAAGCCCGGTGGCGTATATATTCACACGGATACAATACAGTTCGGTGACGAGCTTGGCTTTGACATCCTGCTTGAGAATTTTCCGCGCGGTTTTCATGAGCCGTATTACGACAGCTATTGCCGGACGGATTTGCCGGCGCTGTTCGGCGAAGCGAGGCTTAATAAAAGCGACGAAACGCTCGCTTTTCTGACCAAGATCACGGCGTTTCAGAAGCCGGCGTAAGCACGCGGTCCAGAAACGCGTCGATATCCGCTGCGGTTCGGTCCGGCGCTTCCTCCATGGGAATGTGGCCGACGCCTTCATAAATGACGACCTCTGCATTCGGCAGGCGTTCATCGAAGGTCGTTGCGGCCGTTGCATGGATCAATGCATCTTCTTCGCCCCAGATAATCAATGTCGGCGCGGTGATGTTGTGAATTTCATTGGCATAGGCGCCCTCCCGATCGACAAGCGCCCGCTGTCCCGCTGCTGCGCGATTGCCGGGCAGACGCAGGAGCTCCCAGTAACGGTCGACAATGTCGTCGGTGATGACCGATTTCACCGAGACGGATTCAAGCGCTGACCTTTCGACGGCGGCGCGCGGCGTGAACTGCTTTAACAGAAACCGTCCGACGGGATTTTTCAGGAGGCGGAAGCCGAGATTGAGCGGCGGTTCGGTTTCGCCCTCACGCAATGGCATGCCCGACGAATCGAGCAGGATCAACGCGTCCACTCTCTCCGGATGCGCCAGCGCATAGCGCCAAGCGACCCAGCCGCCCATGGAGTTTCCGCCGAGCACAAAACGATCCAGCGACAATTCCCCGGTGACGAGATCCAGCGCCTGCGCCATGCCGGCAAAGGAATAATCGTGATTTGCATTCGGGCCTGTCAGCCCATGTCCAGGCTGGGTGTAGGTGATGATGCGATATTTATCGCCCATCCGGTCGACAAGGGGCTCCCATGTGTGAAGCGAAGCGGCGGTGCCATGCACCAGGACGATGGGAACGCCATTCCTGTTTCCCTGATCGCGGTAATGCACCCGAAGGCCGTTTGGCCCCTCCACAAATTGCGAGGCTTCGTTCGTATATTTCGCCTCCATCGCAGCGGGGTCCGTATCTGGCGTGCGCAGGAAGAGAAAAGCGGCGGCGACACATGCCGCAAGGACGAGCGGGATAAGATAGCGTTTTTTCATATTCCGCAGGATAGGCCGGGGCGTCGCCGGTGCAAACCGTCGGCGTCAGTTCACGAGGCCCCGGATCAACCGCATTGGCCGCGATGCATAAGGGCATGATCCGCGAGGACCAGCGCCATCATCGCGATCCCGACGGGCACGGCGCGGATGCCGACGCAGGGGTCGTGACGGCCTTTGGTCTGGATGGTTGTTTCTTCGCCTCTCGCGGTGATCGTCCTGCGCGGCGTCAGGATAGAGGAGGTGGGTTTCACCGCAAAGCGCGCGACAATGTCCTGACCCGATGAAATGCCGCCGAGAACGCCACCCGCCTTGTTGGAGAGGAAATGCGGCGCCCCGTCTTTCATGCGGATTTCGTCGGCGTTTTCCTCGCCGGTGAGCGCCGCGGCCTCCATCCCGGCGCCGATCTCGACGCCTTTCACCGCATTGATGGACATCATCGCGCTTGCAAGGTCCGCGTCGAGCTTACCGTAAACCGGCGCGCCCAGTCCCGCAGGCGCGCCCGAGGCGACCACTTCAATGACGGCGCCGTAGGAGGACCCGTCCTTGCGCGCGGCGTCGAGTTTTTCCGCCCAGTCTTCAGCCGCTTTTGCATCGGCGCACCAGAACGGGTTCTTGTCCACATTCATCCAGTCAAAATTACCGCGGTCGATTTTGTAAGGCCCCATCTGCACCATGGAGGCGCGAATCCAGACCGCGCTCTTCAGGACATGGGCGAGAGTTTTTTCGGCGATGACGCCGGCGGCGACCCGCGCGGCGGTCTCGCGCGCTGAGGAGCGTCCGCCGCCGCGATAATCGCGAAACCCGTATTTTGCGTCATAGGTGAAGTCCGCGTGGCCGGGACGGTATTTGTCGCGAATATCGGAATAGTCCTTGGATCGCTGGTCCACATTTTCAATCATGAGACTGATGGGTGTCCCAGTAGTGCGCGGCCCATCCGTGCGGTCGTCCTCGAAAACGCCGGACAGGATTTTGACCGTGTCCGGTTCTTTCCGCTGGGTCACGAATTTAGACGTGCCGGGTCGGCGCTTGTCGAGGGCCGTCTGAATGTCTTCCTCACGCAGGATGATCCCTGGCGGGCAGCCGTCTATGACGACGCCGAGCGCCGGCCCGTGGCTTTCGCCCCAGGTCGTGAACCGCAGCATCCTGCCGAAACTGTTGAAAGACATGCCTTATCCGTACTAATCGCTACGTCTTGCGGGACGAGCTTATAGCCATATCCGCACGAAATTCCTAACCCCCTGTTATCGCTGGGGTTATTCTTGGGCAAAGGAGCATTCATGGCCGACCTCATCCCGCCGAGCCCGTCGGACGAAGCCTACGCCGTCGATCAAGACCAGGGCGAGGTCTTCACTGTCGGCGATCCGTTCGCACTGTTTGCGGAATGGCTTGCCCTTGCGGCGAAGAAGGAGCCCAACGATCCCAATGCCATGGCGCTGGCTACGGCGGATGAAGAGGGAATGCCGGACGTTCGCATGGTGCTTTTAAAAGACGTGGACGCCTGCGGCCTGACTTTCTACACCAATCTTGAAAGCGCAAAGGGGCGCCAGCTCGCCGTAAATCCGAAAGCCGCTATCGTCTTTCACTGGAAAACCATCCGCCGCCAGGTGCGGTTTCGCGGACCTGTGGAACTGGTGACGGCGGAGGAGGCCGATGCTTATTTCGCCACACGCTCACGTGGGTCGCGCATCGGGGCCCATGCCTCGGATCAGTCGCGCCCGCTGGAAAGCCGCTTTGCACTGGAAAAGGCTGTTGCAAAAAAGACTGCGCAATTCGGCCTCGGCGAGATTCCCCGTCCGGCGCACTGGTCCGGCTACAGACTAATTCCTCTGCAGATCGAGTTCTGGGTTAATCGTCCGTTCCGCCTGCATGAGCGGCTTCAATATCGCCGGGAAAGCGCCAAGGCGTCCTGGACGAAAAGCAATCTCTATCCCTGATCGTCATGCGCTGGCGAGACGAACCGAGAGGAATCTGAGGCAAACTGAATTCCCACTGCTCTGCGACTGATGTAGCATTACCGCGCGTTGGTTTATCAAGGCGAGGGGCAATTACAATGAAAAACTATCTGATGCTGGCCTCCGCCAGCCTGCTGTTTATTGCGGCCTGCGATCAGCAAACTGCGCAAACAGACAGAGCCGAGGCTTCAAGTTCGACCTCTGAATTGCCGAAAGACGCATGGCTTGCCGATTTTGCAGCCATGCAGCGGCTTGATGAGCTGGCGGAAGATGCGGAGAACGCCGAGAAGCATGCAGAGGCTGGCGCATATTACGAACAGGCTCTGATTTTATCCGACCGAATTCCAAGCCCGACCGGCATTGTATACGGGCCGTCTGCTGCGGTTGGCTATATGAAAGCCGGGAGGCCCGACGACGCCTTGCGGCTGCTGGAAGCCGCCGCCGAGAGGGGCTGGCTCTATGCGAATTCTATTGAAGCAGCCGATGAATTCGAGCCGCTTCGAAGCCACGATCGTTTCGCGTCTGTGATCGCGAAAATGCGCGAGAACGAAGACGCATTCTATCAAAGTCACCGCGACGCCGGCAAAGCCAAACTGATTTTCGAGGATGTTGCGCGTTTCTGGGATGCGTATGATCTGGCGGCGGAAGAAAAAAGCAAAAGAAAAAAAGCGGCGATCTTCCGCAAACATTATCTGGCTCCCGGCACGCCCGGCCTCATCGACTATCACCGCATCAAAACGAACAGCATGGAAGAACTTGTCGAGCGACTCGACAATAGCGCCGGCTATTACGATGGCATTCGAGAGCGGACGCTTCAGGCCAGTCAGTTTGAAGACCGGATTCGCGAAGGATTGAGCCGGATTGTGGAGCTCTATCCTGCGGCGAGCGTGCCTGACGTCACCTTCGTCATCGGGCGTCTCAATTCCGGCGGCACGGCCGGACCTACGGGCATGCTGATCGGGCTCGATGTCTGGTCCTGGGAAGAGGGCGTTCCTCTCGATGGAATTTCCGAGGGCTTTCAGAAGGTCGTAAAAAATCTGGATCTCGACGCGTTGCCCTTCATCGTCGTCCATGAGCACATTCACGCCTTGCAGCAATATAGCGGAGAGCCGTCCGTCTTGCTGGTGGCGTTGCAGGAAGGGTCGGCGGACTTCCTCGCAGGGCTTGCATTGCCTGAAAGCGACAAGCCTCACTATTACAAATGGGGCATGGCGCGCGAAGAGATGATCTGGCGGCGCTTTTCAGAAGAAATGGATACCGACAACATCAGTAACTGGTCCGGCAATAACGGTCTTGTGGAAGATGAAAACTGGTACGCCGATCTCGGCTATTTCGTTGGCGCGCGAATTTGCGAGGCCTATTACGAGCAGGCCGAGGACAAGCGCCAGGCGATTGAGGATTTGCTGTTTATTTCCGATCCTGCGGCGATCCTGGAGGCCAGCGGGTATGCGGCGCGCTTTCGCGGCTGACCGCGTTTCGCGGCGCTTCCCGTTTCCTTCCCGGCGGCGTAACGCGAGCGCTTGGGGGTAATCTCTCTGAAAAACGCAGGGAGACGCGCCATGACAAAGCTCAGAACCATCGCCACGGAAGAAGCCTTTTCCATTCCTGAGGTCGCTGAGGCGCTGAAATATGTCTCCCGCGGTCCGAGCCAGTCTCTCGACAAGCTCCTCGTTAAAGGCATCTACGATTCCAATGACGGCAAGGGCTATGATGCGCTGAACTTCCTCGATGGTTTGCTCGACGTCGAAGACCGGCGCCTGAAACAGATGGACGAGCTCGACATCGACATGCATCTCCTGTCGCTGACGGCGCCCGGCGTTCAGATGTTCGACGCCGATACGGCAACGGATCTGGCGGCGCTTGCCAATGATGTGCTCGCCGATATCTGCAAGCGTCATCCGACCCGCTTTGCCGGGTTGGCGGCGTTCGCGCCGCAATCGCCGAAACGCGCAGCGAAGGAAATGGAGCGCGCGATCAACGATCTGAAACTAAATGGCTTTATCCTGAATTCGCACACCAATGACGAATATCTCGACGATCCGAAATACTGGCCATTTCTGGAGGCCGCCGAGGCGCTCGACGCCTGCATCTATATTCACCCGCGCGCGGCGTCGTACGGATTGAAAGGGCCGCTTCAGGACTACGGCATGGATTCGGCCATGTGGGGCTATGGCGTCGAGGTCGGCACCCATGCGGTGCGGATGATGACGTCGGGCCTCTTCGATAAATTTCCGAAACTCAAAATCTGCATCGGCCATATGGGCGAAGCGATTCCGTTCTGGATCTGGCGAATCACTTTCATGAATTCCCGCGCGCAGGAGGGCGGCCGGTCGCCAAAGACCGAGCTTACGATGGAGGAATATTTCAAGCGCAATTTCGTCATTACGACGAGCGGCGTCGAGGACCATCTGGCGCTCGATTACTCCATCAAGAAAATCGGCGCCGACAATGTTCTGTGGGCCATCGATTATCCTTACCAGCCCATGAAGCCGGCGGTGGAATTCATCCGCTCCGCGCCCCTCGATGACGAAACCAAGGCGAAAGTGGCCCATAAAAACGCCGAGCGGATTTTCCACATCAAACCGCTGGACTGATCGGCCTGACAGAGATGTGGCCGATTCCCCTCTCCCCAAAGGGGGAGAGGGAGTATTTGTGCTTTATGATTGTCGATGCTCTTTAATCGCCGTAAGTTTGTGGCCGGAACAGGGAGCGTTCGGATGCACATCATCATCGCCATTCTCGGCGCGCTTGCGGCGGCGTTCTGGGCCTTCACGCATTTTGTCAATGCGGCAAATCAGGGGCGTGAAGCCATCGGCGACGTGAAGGGCGTCATCCGCCGCGGCAAGTGGAACCGGCGCGTCGATCAGCGCCTCATCGAAAATCTTTCCGATCCGCGCGAGGCGACGGCGGTGCTGCTCTATCAAATGGCCGCCTATGACGGCGCCGTGACCGACCGCCAGCAGGCGCGCATTGTCGAAGAAATGCAGAACGCGTTCGAGGCCGATGACGAAACAGCCCACGGACTTTACGTTTTCGGACGCATGGCGGTGGGCGAACTCAATGACGCCGGCAATAATGTGCGCAAGATCCTGCGGCCGGTTTTAGGGGTCTGCACCGAAGGCGAAAAACGACAGCTTGTGGAGATGCTCGAACGGACGGCGGAGATCGAAGGTCCGCCTACGGATGTTCAGCGCGGCCTGATTGCAGAGACGCGGCGCGTTCTCTTGGGCGCCTGACCGGGCGCAAACGCCACATGCCGGCGCCAAAGACCGGCAGGGAGGAAGCCATGACAAACATTGACGGGCGACAGCCCTTGAACCCGGTTTCGGTCAACGATCTTGTGGATATTATCGCGGCGGGCGCGCGGGATTTTTTCAATGCTCCGCTTTACGGCCTTGTTTTTGGCGCGCTGTTCGCCGCCGCCGGCTGGGTCCTCATTGCGTTGCTTCTGGTTCTGGGGCTTCCCTATCTTGCTTATCCGCTGGCCATGGGGTTTGCGCTGGTGGCGCCGTTTGCAGCGGCGGGATTTTACGCGGTGAGAGATCATCTGGAGCAGGGCAAGCCGCTCTCATGGGGCGGCGTTCTCGGCGGCGTAAAGAACGCCATCGGCCGCGACTTGCGCTGGATGGCGCTCGTCACCGGTTTCGCCCTCGTAATCTGGATGGATATCGCCGCATTTCTTTTTTTCGCCTTCACCGGCTTTCACGGCGTAGGTCCGGATTTTCTCGACCGGCTTTTGTCGACACCGTCCGGCGTTCTTTTTCTCGTGCTCGGCAATCTTAGCGGCGCAATTATCGCGCTTTCGATTTTTTCCATTTCCGCAATTTCCTTTCCCATGCTCTATGACCGCGATGTGGATTTCGTCACCGCCATGGTCGCGAGCGTGCGGCTCGTGATGGCTAATCCTGTCGCGATGTGTGTCTGGTGCGCGCTGATCGGCGTCGCCATGGGGCTTTCTGTTTTGTCCGGATTTGTCGGTTTTCTGATCGTCTTGCCGGTGATCGGCCACGCGACCTGGCGGCTCTACCGGCATGCGGTTCCCGTCGGCGCGCCGCATGACGAGGCGAACTTTACCCACATGAAAGTTGTTTAACGCAGTGAAATTTGATCTGACGGCGGGTTTGCGTTTAAGGTCCGCCTTCATTTTACGGGCTGGGCAAGCAGGGTAAGGAGACTTTGACTATGGCGAAATGGTTTTTATCGATGGCGGCCGCGGGCATGGCGTTCGGCGGAGCGGCTTTCGCGCAAGAAGAAGTGGTGGAGCCGCTGACAGAGCCGCCGGTGGCCGAGCTTGGCGATTGCAAGCTTTACGATAGCGCGCCGGAGATGCCGGACCCGAAAGAGGCGACTGCGGATGATCGGGCTGCAACCATTACCGCCATCAAGGACTATCAGGCGTCGCTTAACGTATATCGCGATTGCCTCAACGTTATCGCCGAGAACGAAGAACTTGAGGTCGAAGAGCGCCAGGCGGCGCTGAAAGAATTCAATCGCACGGTCAAGGTTGAAACCGACATGGTCGAAGACTGGCAGAAATTCAGCAAGAAATACGACAAGGCGAATAAATAGTCTTTGGCCACTTCCATATAAAAGCCCCTGCTTTGCGCGCAGGGGCTTTTTTGTGTTCAGAATAAAGATCAACGCGAAAGCGCAATGGCGCGGGCCGCCGCAATGAGATCCTTGAGCGCGCTGCTTGGCGGCGATGCGCCTGCCGGCCGCGGCCCGTAAAACAACATCGACCCTTCAAGCAGGCTTGCAAGCGCGATGGCGCGCCGTCCGGCCTGCGCTTTTGAGAGATCCGGATTAAGCCGCCGGATCAGATCGGCGAGAAAGTCGCGATAAAGGCTGAGATATTCATCAAGCGCGGCGGCCGCTGTCTCGTCGACAAAGGCGAGCGCCCAGAATTGAATCTCAAACTTCGCCAGCTCATTCCATTCCCGCGACGGCGTGAGCAGCCATGCCATCGCTTCATCGAATGTTTCCTCTGCATTGCTTCGGTCTTCGGAAAAGCCGGTCAGCGCTGAGCGGTATTGCGCCACGGCGTCTTCAACCAGAAGCGACAAAAGGTCGGACTTTGTAGGCACGTGATATTGCAGGGAGGCAAGCTTGATCCCTACGCGGTCCGCAACAGCGCGCAAGCTTAAAGCCCCATATCCCTGTTCGACCATGAGCGCGCGGGCTTCGCGGATGATCTCCGCCTTGCGGTCTGGCGCGCCGGATTTCTTCGTTCTCGCCATCTCTTACGGCTTTTCGCAAATCGCGGTGTCTGTCAATTGACAGATTTAAACACCTGTCATATGACAGGTATCGATAAAATTGAGGGAGATGCGAGATCATGGCCACGAACCGTCGTCGTTTTTTACTGGGGTCGGGCGCCGCGGCGCTCGGCGGCGGTTGCGCCGCCCGGCCGCGCGTGGAGCCCGGCGCGAAAGTCGTCATTGTCGGCGCCGGTTTCGCCGGGATTGGCGCCGCGCGCGTTTTGCAGAAAGCCGGTTACGACGTTGAGATTATCGAGGCGCGCAGCCGCGTGGGCGGGCGCGCCTGGACCACCGACGCCATGCCGGAGCCGGTCGATCTCGGCGCCTCATGGCTGCATTTCGGGGCGGAAAACGCGCTGGCCGGCCTTGCCCGCAAAAGCGGCGTGGCGTTCGATGTTTCCGACTATGACAATGTGGATGTCTTCGGGCTTGCCGGAACGAGTGTTCAGAAAAAACCGATTACTCAAGTCTATAGCGAAGTCGACATAACGGACCGGATCGAGGAGCATCTCTTCTGGCCATATTTGCGCTGGCGTCTTGGCGGCGGCTCGTCAGGGCGAAGCATCGGCGATGTTTGGGACGCGGTCATTGCAGGCAAGGTCGATGCGCTTAGCGGCGAGGCCTATCGCATGATTCTTGAAACGCAATATGCGGTCCCGCTGCATGAAGAGGCGATGGAGTCCCTCTTTCTCGGCGGCGAACAATTGCCAAATCACGAATGGTTCATGACCGGCGGGATGCAGACCTTCGCCGAATATCTGGCGCAGGATCTCCCGGTGCGGCTGTCCACCCATGTCAAAGAAATCGAGTGGCGGCCCGGCGCGGCGCGCGTGGCGACGGACAAGGGCGACATCGAGGCGGCGGCGGTCGTCCTCACCGTTTCCGCAGGGCTCTTGAAGCGCCAGGCGATCAGGCTGACGCCGGGTCTGCCGGGGGATGCGCGCGCGGCTCTTGACCGGATCGGAATGGCGTTGCTGAACAAGATCGCCCTGTCTTATCCATCCGTATCATGGCCTGTGGACCGGGAATATTTCGTGCTGGCCGGCGGCGAGCTGCCGGCGATTATCGCAAATCATGCCGCCTATTCCGGCGCGCCGCTTTTGCTTGGGTTGACCGGCGGCGCGGTCTCGCGGCGTCTTGAAGCGATGAGCGACGAAGAAGCCGCCGGGCGGCTGCATCGCGATCTCGAAAGGGCGCTTGGCCGCAAACTGCCGGAACCTGAGAGCGTCGTCGCAACCCGCTGGGCGTCGGATCCGCTTGCGGAAGGGTCTTATTCGCACCGGAAACCCGGGGCGCGCCTCGATGAAGACGATGTTCTGGCGCGGCCTGTTGACGATACGCTGTTTCTTGCCGGCGAAGCCATCGTTCCGGACGATGATGTCTGCAATGTTTCCGGCGCCTATCGCAGCGGGCAGCGCGCCGCCGCGCAAATCGCTGGGCTTGCCGCGCCGAAAGGACGGGGCGCGATCCTATTCTGATAGCCTGTAGGTTGCTTTCATCCCCGGTTCGCCATCGCATGCAACGGCCCCTTTCCGCACAAGCCGGATCAAATGCGCAAGGACATTGAGCGCCGCAGCGCCATGCAGACGTTTGTCGACATCGGCATACATCGCCGCTGTTATGTCCATGATCGTGCTACGGCCTTTTTTTAGCTGATCGAGAATCTGCGCGTCGCGCATAAGACGATGCGTTTTGACGGCGCGTACGAACCGTTTCGGGTTTTCAATCGGCGCCCCATGGGTTGGAAAATAGATTTCATCATCGCGGGCGAGCAGCCGGTCGAGACTGTCGAGATAGGCGCTCATATCGCCATCCGGAGGAGCAACAACGGTTGTCGCCCAGCCCATGATGTGATCGCCGGTGAAGAGCGCTTTTTCTTGGGGCAGGGCGAAGCATAAATGATTCGAGAGATGACCAGGCGTATGCACGGCCTCAAGGCGCCAAGTGGGGCCTTCTATCACCGCGCTGTCGCCGATGATTTCGTCAGGCGCGTAAGAATAATCCGCGCCTTCGTCGAGCGCCGGAGCATCGTGTTTTTTCTCGCGGATGGGATGCGCGCCGAAACCAAAAAGCGGCGCGCCGGTTGCTTTCGCGAATTTCATCGCGAGACCGCAGTGATCGCGGTGGGTGTGGGTGATGAGAATATGCGTGACGCGCTCTCCATCGAGCGCTTTCAGCAAGGCTTCGAGATGCGCGTTGTCATCGGGACCGGGATCGATGACGGCGACATCGCCCTCGCCGATGATATAGGTCCCGCTGCCTGTATAGGTGTAGGGCCCCGGATTGTTCGCGATGACGCGCCGGACGCCGGGCGCGAGGCGGTCAGGAACGCCGGGCGTGAAATGTATATCCTTGACGAAAGGGATCGAGGCCATGGCGCCTCTTTAAGCCGATCTGACACAAAAGGCGAAGGGGTCAGTGCTGTTCCGCCAGCTTTGCGTCGATGGCGGCTGCGAAGGCGTCGGCGAGCGCCCGCATGGCGGTTAGCTTGTCCTGGGCGCGCATGGCGGCGGGCGGGCCCATATCGGTCTTGTTGGCGTCGACAATGTAAATGCGTCCGTCATGGCGGTCGCGCAGGATGTCGAGCCCGCCATAATCGAGATGCATGGCGGCGGCGAAGGCGGCGATCTTTTCCTGTTCGCGGCGCGACAGCATGGCGTCGATCGGCGCAAGGTCCACGCGATGATTGTCATTGGTGAAGCGCAGGGCCCGGGCGCGTTTTTTCAGGAAGACATAAGGCGTCGTCTTGCAACCCACGATGGGCGTCCTGATGTCCACATGCTCCTTGCCGTCAAAGGTGTTTTCGATAATGCGCTGATAGACATGCCCCGGCTTTGGCGCCGGGATCGGTCCTTCGATCATGCGGCCGTCATGCTTGCCGTTGAGTTCGGATTTTTCGACCATCACACCGTCATGCGTCGTAGGATCGAGCTTCAAACTGTAACCGAACACTTCTTCGAAGACGCGCGCGACAACGCTTTTCCTGATGTCGAAGCAGTCGACATTGAAAGCGGGTTTTTCAGTCGGCGCCAGGCGGGGCGCGGTCAGGAATTCGCAGTCCTCGAAATAGAAATGCAGATCGGCTTCTTCCGGGTTGTCGACGATTTTGATATCCGCAAGCTGGCAGACGGGCCATATGGCGTAATAGGAGCGCGGTTTTTTCGGAAAGAAGGAAATCTTCGCCCGCGGTTCGCGCCCGCGCATGATCCGCGTCGCGCGCAGTGCGTTTACGAGCCAGACAAAACTCGCAATGCGAAGGGCGTCTCTTGCAAAGCCGGCGTTCAAAGGAATCTGCGCGCCTGTCTCGGTCGCGACAAGCTGATTACCGTTAATTTTAAACTCGCCGAAAATCGACATACGTTCCGCCCGAACCGCCCCAACCGCGGCAATGAACATGGCTTTTCGGGCGATGACAAGGAAATAAAATGGCCGTGAAGGGCGGAAACCGTGATGTTTCGATGAACGGCGCGGCTTTTGCGACAAGCCGCGCATGTGTGCCGTTCGTAAACAAACCGTTAACATCATTGCCGCGAGCTTATGGGCCGCGTTAACCCTGCCGGCGTCGGCGGCGGATAACAGCGCCGGCGCCGTTTCCATCGGCGAAGGGTCAGGCGGGATTACGGATCGGGCCTATGTCGCGGCCCCGCCCAACTATCTTTACGTGGTCGAAAAAGAGCGCGGCAGTTTTCTCGATTGCGGCGAAGGGCGGGATGGCCGCGCCACGGATGAAGACGGCCGCGATATGGCCGTGCTGCGTTGCGGCGTGACCTTGACGGAAACAATCGTGATTCCTGCGGCGGCGGCCAGCGCCCGCATCATCATTCATTATTGATCGAAAATTTTACCAGCCCATCAGGCAGGCATCGGTCTCCAGCTCTTCATTGTCCGACCAGCGCGCGCGCACCGTATATTTCTTTCCGTAGTCGAAGGAAACGCCGCAACTGTCTTCATCGATACTATGCCAGACGGCGGTGCGGCCGGAGATGGAAGAGTCATTCGAAGACTTCACATCGAAAATTGTCGCCATGCGGTCCTCGACCGACCGTCCGTCCGCGCCAAGGATGACTTTGGCGTCGATCACATATCCGCTCAAGGTGACGTCTGCTGACGCATCAGCGGGGCAGGTGCAATCAGAAAATTTCTTGATCTCCGGCGCGGCGTAGGGGTCGGCGCCCTGCGCAGCCATCACCAGCAACAAAACACTACCAATCATTCGTCAAAATCATTCCCTGTTTAAGCGGCGCCGCCAAGCGCCTTGAGCGCCGGGGCGTGACCGGAAATATCATATCCGGCCTTCGCCGCTTCGGCGATGATCTCTTCCGGCGCGCGGCCCTCGGACGCCTCCACATAAGCGCGCAGAATGGTCGAGCGCGTGCCGGTGCGGCAGAAACCGAGAGCCTTGCCGCCTTTGTTCGCTTCTAACGCCTCTTTAAGGGCGGAAATATGGCCTGGCGTGACGCCGCGCCCGTCCACGGGAATGTGAATATAGGAAATACCCGCTTTTTCAGCGGCGGCGGCGATGGCGTCGCTTTTCGGCTGGCCGGGCGCTTCGCCGTCGGGCCGGTTATTGACGATCAGCGTCACGCCCTTATCCGCGGCGACCGCAGCCTCTTCCGGCGTGATCTGCGGAGAGACCCAGAATGTCTCGCTTAAGGGAATGAATTTTTCACTCATGGTTGTTTCGCCTTCCCGCCTGTCATTTTCCTCGCCGGAGCGGTATGACGCCCTGCACGACATCAAAAGGGATATAGTCATGACCGCGCCCTTGTTCCACCTCGCAATTCCCGTCGACGATCTTGTTGCAGCCGAGGCGTTCTACGGCGATCTCTTCGGCTGTCCCCGGGGGCGCCGGTCAGAGAGCTGGATCGATTTCGACTTTTTCGGCCACCAGTTGGTGACCCATCTCGCGCCGGAGGAATGCGGGCGCGCCGCCGCCAATAAGGTCGACGGCAAGGATGTGCCGGTGAAGCATTTCGGCGTCATCCTTGACGGCGACGCCTGGCGCGCGCTTGCCGACAAACTGACCGCGGCGGAGGTCGAGTTTGTGATCGAGCCTTATGTGCGGTTCAAGGGCGAGCCGGGCGAGCAGGGCACGTTCTTTCTCCTTGACCCGGCGGGCAATGCGCTTGAGTTCAAATATTTCGATGATATGGCCCAGGTCTTTGCTGCCTGAATGGTTCTAGCAAAACTCAACGCCATATTGCGAGGTAACCGCGGCGGTGGTTTCCGGGCTCAGTGGCGCGCCGTTCGCCACCCGGTCCAACTGTCTGAACATTTCAGCCGATTGAACGCCCGGGGTGCAGATAACAAGGAACTCCACGTCGCTTTTGGTATCGTTGCGGAAGCCATGGACCGAGCCGCAGGGCAGGAACGCAAAATCCCCCGCCGTCGCGGTTGTTTCTCCGTCAGCCCCAAGCAGGGTCAGCGTTCCTTCAAGGATGTAGAACGCTTCATCGTCATCCTCATGCTTATGCGGCGGGACCATGAAGCCGGGCGGCGTCGTATGACGCGCGACGAAAAGCGACGCGGCGGGGTCGGCAAGCCTGACCGCCATTGGTGCGCCGAGAATGTTGAGAAGCTCTCCTTCCTCGCTGGCGATGATGGTGTTGGGTCTTTGAGCAGGCGTCATGTTTTTCTCCTTTATTTTTGGACGCCTTTCCCATAGCCCTGGAACGCTCGGCTGTGCAGACGGACAATCTGGACAGTTTGTTCGGCATAGGGAACAATTCCGCCATGGAGCCATTCGCCGGCATGGAAGCCTTTGTTCGCGTGGTTGAAACGGGGAGTTTCACGGCGGCGGCGGAACGTTTGCAAATGGCGAAGTCATCGGTCAGCGAAACCGTGCGCGCCTTGGAAGAACGGCTTGGCGTCCGGCTGCTTGACCGGACCACGCGCAGCGTCCGGCCGACCGAGGCAGGGCTAAAATTCTACGCGCGCTGCCGACGGCTGATCGAAGATGCGGAGGCGGCGCGGGCAGAGGCGCAGACGCTTTCCGAAGCGCTTTCCGGCCGGCTGCGGATTGGCGCGCCGGATGCATTCGCCAGCCGCTTTATCGTGCCGTCGCTTGCGGGCTTCCTCAAATCTCATCCGGCGCTTGCGATTGACCTCGTGGCGACCGCTGCTCAGTCTAAACTTGTCGATGAAGGGCTTGATCTTGCGATCCGCATTGTCGCCGCGCCGCACGACAACCTGGTGGTGCGCCGCATCGGCAAATCTCGCATCATTATCGTAGCCGCGCCGGCCTATCTCGCCGTTGCCGGCGACTTAAACACGCCACAGGAACTCGTGAACCATTCCTGCATCGGGTTTTCGCCGCTCCCCTGGCGCGAGACATGGAGCATCGGGGGAGAGACGATTTCCGTTGAGCCTGTATTGCTGACCAATGAGACCGAGAGCCTGCGCGCTGCGGCGCTTGCCGGCCTCGGCCTTGCGGCGGTTCCTGAATGGCTTGTCGGCGATGCGCTGGCGGCCGGCGCCCTGACGCAGGTTCTAGCCGATTATGAAACGCCTGAAAGCGGAGTTTTTGCGGTGTACCCGACCAACAGGCTCTTGACGCCGAGCGTTCGCTCCTTTGTCGATTGCCTCGCGCGTGATCTCAAATCCCGCGGCGTTGGCGCAGGCTGAGCGCTTCAGTCGCCGAATACGTTTCTGCGGTCAGTCATCGTCTCCAATGTCGCCAAGCGACCGGATTGCAACCCACATATTCCAGAGCACGAAGACGACCAGCAGAAAGAACACAAGAAACTGCCAAAACGTCATAACGCCTCCCATGTGGGGCGTCTCTGGCGCTCCGGCAATAGCCGTTCGGCCCTATTCCGCCCGGAAAACAATCTCTCCGTCGACGACGGTCATGACCGGTTTCGCGGAAAGGATTTCCTCTTCCGGGACCGTCATGATGTCTTTTGAAAAGACCGTGAAATCGGCGCGCTTGCCGGGCTCGAGCGTGCCGAGCCGGTCCTCCTGGAAGGAGGCGTAGGCCGGCCAGAGCGTGAAGATCTTCAGGGCTTCCGCCCGCGTCACCGCTTCTTCCGGACGCCAGTTTTCATCCTGATAGCCGTCAAGGCCGCGCCGCGCCACGGCGGCGTAGAATTCGATCAGCGGATCGCCGCGCTCCACCGGCGCGTCCGAGCCGCCGGCGATGATCGCGCCCGCGTCGATCAGGGAACGCCAGGCATAGGCTCCGGCGAGGCGGTCTGCGCCCAGCCGGTCCGGCGCAAAGTAAAGGTCGCCGATAGCGTGCGAGGGCTGCATGGAGGCAATCACGCCCAGCTCCGCATAGCGGGGAATATCTTCCGTACGCAGAATTTGCGTGTGCTCGTCGCGCCAGCGCAGATCAGTTTTGTCGGGGTGCGCGGCAAAGGTTTCTTCATACCAGTCGAGGAGCAGCTTGTTGCCGCGGTCGCCGATCGCATGGGTGTTGACCTGAACGCCGGCCTCGAGCGCCTTGTTGAGCACGGGCATGGCTTCTTCCTTTTTCATCAGCAGAAGCCCGCTGGTGTCCGGGCGGTCGGAATAGGGCGCCATCAGCGCCGCCCCGCGCGAGCCGAGGGCGCCGTCCATGTAAAGCTTGATGGCGCGGGTGACGACATGACCGTTTTCGCTCGCGCGCGGCCCGCTTTCGATCAGCGCGTCGAGGCCGGACTGATCGATGGAATTGTAGACCCTCAATTTGAGCGCGCCTTCCTCGGACAGCGTTTCGATCATGTCCATATTGGCCGGATCGACAGACATGGCGTGAATGCCGGTCCAGCCATAGCTCGTATAAACCTCCGACGCTTTTGCATAGGCTTCGCGTTTCTTCGCTTCGCTGGTCTCCCCGAGGAGGCCGCGCACAAGTCCTTGCGCATTATCGATGAGAATGCCGGTGGCGCGTCCCGTCTCGTCGCGTTCGATCTTGCCGCCATCAGGGTCAGGCGTCTCATCGGTTATGCCGGCGGCGTCGAGCGCGGCGGAATTGGCGACCAGCGCGTGGCCGTCGGCCCGGGTGAGGAGGACGGGATTATCCGGGCTCACGGGATCGAGGTCGTCGCGAGTTGGCATCCGGCCTTCAGGCCAGCCGGTTTCGATCCAGCCGCGTCCATAGACGGTTTCGTTTTCGCCGGTGTGCTGAACATTCGCTTCCACAATGGAAACGAGCTCGGCGATGGAGCCGACCTCCTCAAGATTGAGCGTCAACTCGCGCAGGCCAATGCCGAGGAGATGCGCATGCGCGTCCGTAAAGCCGGGATAGAGGGCGGCGCCGCCGAGATCGACGATTTCCGGATCGCCGCCGGCGCTGTCGACCACCAGCTCGCGAGAGCCGACGGCCAGAATGACGCCATTCGCGATCGCCACCGCTTCCACGGGCTCTGCGCCGTTGACGCCCGTATAGACGGGCCCGCCCGTGAAGATCGTCACCTGCGACGGCGCCTTTGTCAGAGGCGCTGACCCGTCACGGGCGCAGGAGGTAAATAAAAGCGCACTCAGTGCGGCGAAAAGGGCGAAAAATCTTTGCATGGGAGAGGCTCCTCACAAGGATGCGACGGGAAAGGCGACGGCGCTTCAGGTCTATCCGCCCCGTCCGCCCCCGGCAATCGCCAGACGGGAATCGGCGTCCGCCCGAGGAGGCGCGAAATTGGAAAAATTACCGTTTTGCAGATATTTATGGTTAATGAGGTTGGTAATTTACACGCTATACGGGAATGAAAATTCTTAATTGCGCGAGTATGTTGCGCTGCGGCATTTTTTTTGGGTTAATCTGTCCTAATTGAATTGACAATTTGAATAAAACTGGGAGATTTGCCCCCGTCGTTAAAAAACGTTTAACGATGCGATTTCCGGCGTTTTCCGGATTTAGTTCAGAGTGGGGGACTACACCTATGAAAACCCTTCGCTATCTTGCAGCCGCAGCTATTGCAGCCGGCTTCATGGCGGCTCCGGCGAACGCGACGACCTTTGTTTTTAAAGGCGATGGTCTCAACGTAACGCCGACCAATGTTGGAAATGTCGATGATTCTTGCGCCACCTCTGGCGGTACGAGCAACGACCTTTGCACAATCGATGATGCTGAAGGCTTCGATTATTCGCTGGAAGGCGTCAATCTGAATGTCAAAGCATATGCTGGCGTCAGCGACTTTGACGACTTGTCCGCCAATACGGCGACGCGCCTGATCCAGGACATCAATCCTGCGGACTCCGGTCTTGGCGCATGGTCCGAAACAGATTCTTCGGATGACCAAACGCAATTCGACGCCATGGAAGCTATCCGCTTCGTGTTCGACGAAGAGCAAACGGTGACCAATGTCGAATTCAATGCTGGCGGTGACACCAACTGCAGCACTTTCGGTTCTGAAGGACCTTGCGGCGACTTCGATCTTTACATCGATGGCGCGTTCATCGCGACGATTACCGCGATTGACAACATCGCGCTTCTCGGCACGGGCATGGACTTCCTGCTTGTTGCCGTCACCGAAGGCGCTGGCTTTACGATTGCCCAGATGACTGTCGGCGAAGTTCCGGTTCCGGCCGCGCTTCCGCTGCTGCTGTCCGGCCTTGCCGGCCTCGGCTTCGCGTCGCGTCGTCGCAAAACGGCCTAACGCTTCAACAGCGTTTAAATGACGAAAAAGCCGGCCTTGAGGCCGGCTTTTTTGTTGCCTGATTTTTCGTTTTTCAAACCTAGCACTGGGTTTCAAGCAATGGGTTCGCCCGGCTGATGGAAATAGCGGCGACGCCAAGGGTTATTGGCTCTCCGCCTCCGCTTTTCGATCCTTGATGATGCGGGTTGCGAATTCGAGCGTGTGTTCATTATCGACATCGATCGGCGCTTCGGGGAAGGGCATCAGGACCGGAGCGATATTGACGCCGAATTTGCGGCTCAGTCCCTTAAAACCGCCGTCCAGCGTGAACCAGGCGTTCTTATAGGCGATGGCGTTGATCAGGCCGAAGGACTTGATCGCGCGCAGCCGCGACGCCTTTAGAAACTGTCCGCCCGAGCGAAAGACTTCGGCGGCGGCAACCGCCTCGCGGTTCATGATCGCGAATGTGTTGCAGTTCGTATATTGCCCGTCCTTGAAACGGTGGAAGCGCTTCTGCCCGCCGGGATATTTGGATTCCAGCGTTTCGCGGCTGCACAGCGCCGCCGACGCGTCATAGCTCTCCGCATGCTCGCAGAAATAACGATACATCTCCGCCGTCACCAGCACGTTGTCGGCGGTGGTGATGATGGCGGGAAGGTCGTCATCCTGCGCGAGCGCCGCTGCGACGCTGTCGAAAAGATTGTCGGTCGATTTCACAAAGCGCACAAAACCGCCGTCCATGAGACCGCGCACATAGCTGTCGCTTTTCAGGGGCGCATCGTCTTCGATGGAGACGCTGATGCGGCGCGCGAGCCCGCTTGCAACGACCTCCGTGAGCGTGCGTTCGATGAGAGATTTTCCGTCGATCTTGATAAGGCATTTGTGGCTTACGCCCGCGGCCTCCGCCAGTGGATTGACGACGCCTGTGCGCTGCGCCGCCATAATGACGAAATGATATTGTTTCTTCTTATTGTCACCACTCATGAGCCTCGCCTTGTCCGTCCTGTTCCGAAGGCTCTATCGCATATTCCAAGACGCTCTCCGGCGCAACGACGCCCTGACGGCGGAGGCTGTGGCAAAGCAGGGTTTCAAGCAGTTGCGGGTGGGTCACGCCAATGGTGGCGGCGGAAAGGGCTGTCGCCTTTTTTGACCACAGATTGCAGCTTAGATTGATCTCGATGAAGTTGAGGGTGTCGGTTTTTTCATCATATTTCAGTTCGACGCGCCCGATATCGCACGGCCAGACCTCCGGCAGGAGCTTAAGGCTCGCCTCCACGACGCGGTCGCGTAAGGGGCCGGCTGGCAGGGGAACGAGCTTGACCGTATCCTTGGCGGCCAGATGGCGCTTTTGTTCATAGGAACGGATGGCGCGGGGGTCATCCACATAGAACCGCATGGGCGGCAGCACCCAGGGGCCGTTGGAGCCGATAATCGGCACGGCGATTTCATAGCCGTCGACGAAATTTTCGATGATCACGTCATGGCCGTCGCTGAGGAGGCGCTCCGCATGGGCTTTCGCCTCCGCCCAGTTGTCATAGGCGCCGATGCCCCAGGAAGCGGAACTGGCGTTGGGTTTGACAATTAGCGATTTCCATTCGAAGTCCGGTTCGGTAATAGCCATGCCGCCGCGGCGGATGATCATCGAATCCGGCGTCGCCACGCCGCGCGCGCGCACGGCGAGTTTCATCAGATGTTTGTCGTCGCCAAGCCCCCGCAGGATCGGCGAGGCGCCGAAAAACGGAATATTGTTATAGGCGCACAAAAGCGGGCCAAGCATTTCGCTGTTGGTGAACCCGCCGCGATTGAGCATGGTGACGCAGAAGTCGTAATTATGATTTGTATAGAGACGATCGAATTTGCTCGCCGCTTCCACATTGAAGCCGAGCGCGCGCATCGTGTCGCGCATCTCGGCGTGATAGGTGGCGTGCGTGCCGTCTTTGGCGTCCGGCGTGCCGTCGGCTTCCGCCCATTTGGCGAGATATAGTAGATTGAGACGCTTCTTTTCAGCGTCTGCGAGGCGGAGCAGCGGTCCGTGTTGCATGAAACGTCCAGAAAGCGCGCCAAGGGGAGAACCCGAAACGAGAAAACCCCGGCGGACCGCGCATTTCCTTCCCCCGGGGCTGATCCGCATATAAGACTGATTGAAAACACCGTCAATTGAACGGTATTTCACAACCGGAAGAAGCATTTGGGCGGCAAATGACAATCGGCGAAACGCAGAAGGCAGCGCCCGGAAAATCCGGCGAGGGAAATCTGGCAGGCGGGCCCGTGCGCCGCATCATGGCGAACGCCGGCAAGCTTCTCTCGGGCAAGGCTGCGGGCGGGGTGTTAAGTCTCGCCTATCTCGCCATCGCGGCCCGCGGGCTGGGGCCGGAGGGGATGGGCGCGCTTGTCCTCGCCCACGCCTACGCCCAGGTGATCGCCGGCGTCGCGCGGTTTCAATCCTGGCAGGCGGTGATCCGCTTCGGGGCGCCTTTGATCCGCGCCGGCGACGAAGCGCGGCTGAAAGATCTATTGCGCTATACGATCCGTCTCGACCTTTTAAGCGGCGTCGCTTCGGTGGCGATTGCGCTCGGCCTTGCGCCCTTTGCGGCGCGCGCCTTCGGGTGGTCGGAGGATATTCGCGGGCTCATCACCGTTTATTGTTTTGCAACGCCGTTTTTGATCGCCGCCACGCCCACAGGCGTGTTGCGGCTTTACGACAAGTTCAAACTGCTCGGCTGGCAACTGACCCTGATGCCGCTGATCCGTTTCATCGGCGCGATTATTCTGTGGCTCACCGAAGCGAACCTCGGCGCTTTTCTCGTGGTCTGGATCGCCAGCGTCTTTGTGCATGGGACGAGCCTCTGGGTGCTCGGCTGGCGCGAGCTTAGACAGAAAAACCAGACGCCCCAGATTTTCGGCGAGACCGACAGGAAGCCCGACAAGGCCTGGCTTCCCTTCATGATCAAGACCAATCTCTCAAGCTCCATCGATCTCATGCACAATAATGTGCCGATCCTGATCGTCGGCGGCGTTCTCGGCCCGGCGGCGGCGGGGTTGTTCAAGCTCGCTTACAATCTCGCCAATGTGCTGGCGCAGCCTGTCACCATGTTCAACCATGCGAGCTTTCCGGAGCTGTCGAAGATCGAGGCGGAAGAGGGCCGCCACAAGATGGCGAGAGTGGCGTTCCAGTCCATC
Source organism: Parvularcula sp. (assembly GCA_002704915.1). Lineage (GTDB taxonomy): Bacteria > Pseudomonadota > Alphaproteobacteria > Caulobacterales > Parvularculaceae > Hyphococcus. Next base: position 16,290 of record PAIP01000068.1, on the reverse strand, counting down.
GGCACGGCGATCCTTATCGCGGCGCCCATTGTCGGATTGTATTTCCTGCTCCGCCGTCCGCTGGCGGTGGGCGTCGGCGGGGAAGAGTTCGCCGCCGCGGCGCCGCTGATCGCGCTCATGGCCTTTGCGCAGCTCTTCCAGATTGCATCGCTGGGGCTTGAGTCAGCGGTGCTCGCGCGCGGGCGCGCAGGGTGGGCGCTGACGGGACAAGTGGCGGCGGCAATTGCGCATCTCGGATTTTTATTCCTGATGCTGACGGCCGTCGGCGTCATCGCCGCGCCGCTCGCCATCATGACGGGGTGGGCGGTTTTGATTGGGGTGTTGTTAGTGGCGTTGTTGAAAGAGTGACATTCTCTTCCCCCGCTTGCGGGGGAAGTGGTCGCGAAGCGACCGATGGGGGCAAGAGTCCACCCCCTCCGTCTGCTTCGCAGACACCTCCCCCGTAAACGGGGGAGGAAAAGCCGACGGCCAAGTTGTAATTAAGCCCCCGCCTTCTGCGCAAAACTCCACGCCAGCGCGGCGAGGGGCTGCACCTGCGCGCCCATTTCTTTTGCGGCGGGAGACGACGCGTTGCCTTGTAGCGAGCGCGCATAAACGCCCTGAATGATCGAGGCGAGGCGGAACATGTTGTAAGCGAGGCAGAAATCCACATCCGGCACGCCGTCGCGGCCCGTGCGTTTCGAATAGCGCGCCACCGCTTCATCGACGGTAGGAATGCCGAGCGCCTCAAGGTCGGCGCCCATGAGGCCGCCGCGCACACTCGCCGGCATGTGCCAGACCATCAGGAAATAGGTGAAGTCGGCGAGGGGGTGGCCCAGCGTCGACAATTCCCAGTCGAGCATGGCCAGCACTTTCGGCTCGCTTGGATGCATGATGGCGTTGTCGAAACGATAGTCGCCGTGAACGATGGAAGTCGCATCGTCGTCGGGGATCGCCGTCGGCAGCCATTTCATGAGATTGTTCATCTCTTCAATGGTCGAGGTTTCCGCCGCCTCATATTGTTTCGACCAGCGCCCGATCTGGCGCTCGAAATAGTTGCCGGGCTTGCCGTAATCATTGAGCCCCGCCTTTTTGTAATCCACATTGTGAAGATCGGCGAGCGTGTCGATCAGCGCGTGATAGAGCGGTTTGCGGTCATCTTTTTCCACCTCGGGCAGACTCGCGTCCCAGAAGATGCGGCCCTCGACGAAATCCATAATGAAGAAGGTGGTGCCGACGACGCTTTCGTCCTCACAGAGCGCATAGGTTTTCGGCACAGGGAAATCTTCGCCTCCAAGCGCGGTCATTACCCGGTATTCCCGGTCGACCGCATGAGCCGAGGGGAGAAGCTTGCCCGGCGGCTTGCGGCGCAGAACGTATTTCTTCGCCGGCGTCGTCAAAAGATAGGTGGGGTTCGACTGCCCGCCCTTGAACTTCTTGACGGTCAGCGGGCCCGTATAGCCTTCCACATTCTCGCGCATATAGGCGTCGAGTGCGGCCTCATCGAATTTCAGATGCTCCGGCGTTTCTTGAAATCCGGTGAAGTCCGATGCGTCGGTCATATCTGGTCCTTTTTTGGCGTTTGTTCGTTTTATCCGGCGCGGACATGATCGAGGATCATGAGCGCGCCAATGATAACAAATCCTGCGCCCGCGATAAGCTTCAAAGGCAGCGCCGAAAGCCATTTGTCCGCGGCGGCGCCCGCGAGAACCGCCAGTCCGGTTGAGGCGACGAGGGCGAGGCCCGCCGCCGCAAACACCATCAGCTTCGATTTGCCGCCATCGCTGGCGAACAGCACCGTTGCAAGCTGGGTTTTATCGCCAAGTTCGGCGAGGAAGACAGTGATGAAAATCGAGACAAAGGCGGTCATGGGGAAACGGTCCTCAGCTTGCGGTGAAAATCGAAGAATGCGGAAAGCACGCGGTCAGGCGCTTCGGTTTGCGGATAGTGGCCGATATCCTCCAGGAGAACGGCGTCGGCGTTCGGAATCTGTTCGCGATAATAGTCGTAAAGATGCTTGCCGGAGACCGGGTCCGCGCCGCCGTCAATGAGGCGCAACGGGATTGTCGCTTCTTTCAGCGCGCCGACCCAGCGCGAACGCATCACCTGACGCTCGGGGATATACTGCAGCAGCTTGTGAAAGACGCGCCGGCCTTTGTTCTCGTTTATCAGCGCCCAGTGACCGTCGATTTCTTCATCGCTCGCTTTGGTCTCGGCCCCGAAAATCTCGTCGAAATTGTTGCGCAGCTTGTCACGCGTCATCACCATGCCGATAAACGGACCTAGCGGTGATAACCCGAGTTTCTGGATGGGCCGCGCGCGATGCTGTTCCGGGAAAAGCCCGCCATTGAGGAACACCAGCGATTTGAGCGCGAAACTTAAAGACCGGTCGTTCTGGCGCGCCAGCAATTCCTGACCCACCGTGTTTCCGTAGTCATGGACCAGCAGATGCGCTTCGCTGACGCCCAGATGTTCAAGCAGCGCTTCCTGCAGATCCGCCTGATCGAGAATCGAATAACGGATATTCGCCGGCTTGTCGGAAAGCCCGAAGCCGAGCATGTCGAGGGCGGCGAGGTTGAAATGTTTTTCAAGCTCCAGCCACAGGGCCGACCAGTCCCATGACGAGGTCGGAAAGCCGTGAATGAGCAGGAGCCAGGGCTTTTGCGCGTCCGGCCGGTCCGGCGCCCAATAGGCGATGCGATTGCCCGCGCAGTAAAAGTCGCGCGCCGCCTTGCGCCATTCTTCAAGCGCGATCACGCATCCCTCTCCAGCGCGCGCCAGCCGATGTCCTTGCGGTAAAACCCTTCCGGCCAGTCGATAGCCTCGACGCCGGCATAGGCGCGTTCAACAGCCTCCCGGATATCCTTGCCCATGGCGGTGACGTTCAAGACACGCCCGCCATTGGCCAGCAGCCTGCCGTTTTCTTCTTTCACGCCCGCCTGGAAAACGACGACGCCGGGCAGGGCGTTCGCCGCCTCGACGCCCTTGATCTCGGAGCCTTTCTTGTAGGCGCCGGGATAACCGTCGGCGGCCATGACCACGAGCGCGGCCGCTTCATCGGACCAGTCGAGCGTTGCGCCCTTCAGTTTTCCGGTCGCCGCCTTGTAAAGAACAGGCAGCAGGTCGCTCTTCAACCGCCGCATCAGGATCTGGCATTCGGGATCGCCGAAGCGCGCATTGAATTCGACGAGGCGCGGCTGTTCGTTTTCGATCATCAATCCGGCGTACAGAACGCCTGTATAAGGCGTTCCACGTTTTTTCATTTCCGCAACCACCGGTTCGATGATTTCCTTCATTGTCCGCTCACGGACTTTGTCGGTGAAGACCGGCGCCGGGGAATAGGCGCCCATGCCGCCGGTGTTCGGGCCTTGATCTCCGTCATAGGCGCGCTTGTGATCCTGCGCGTCGATAAGGGGCAGGATGGTTTCGCCGTCAGTGATGGCGAAGAAGCTCGCTTCCTCGCCGCGCATGAATTCCTCAATGACGATGGCCGCGCTGGCTGCGCCGAAGCGTCCGCCCAGCATGTCTTCCACCGCCGCATCGGCGTCTTTCAACGTCTCGGCGATAACAACGCCCTTGCCCGCGGCGAGGCCGTCCGCCTTGATGACGTAAGGCGCGGTCTCATTGCGCAGGAACGCTTTGGCGGGGGCGATCTCGGTGAACCTCCCAAAGCGGGCAGTCGGCGCGCCCGCCTCGCTCGCCACGTCCTTCATGAAGCTTTTTGACGATTCGAGCTGTGCGGCGGCCTTTGACGGCCCGAAACAGGGAACGTTTTTCGCCGCCAAAAGATCGGCGAGGCCGGCGGCGAGCGGCGCTTCGGGGCCCACCACCACAAGGTCCACGGCGTTTTCGGCGGCGAAACCAGCAATGGCTTGCAATTCGCCGTCTCCGAAGGACAATTTTTCGCCAAGACGATTGAGCCCCGCGCTTCCAGGCGCCAGATAGAGCTTTGACAATTCCGGACTTTGCGCGATTTTCCAGCCCAGCGCATGCTCTCTGCCGCCGCCGCCAACCAACAGGACTTTCACTTGGCCGATCTCCTTGTTTCGCAATGTGGCTTTAAGCGGCGGCGCCTTCGCGATCAACTTTTCGGCGATCAACATCCAGCCGATCAACCCCCAGCCAGTCAGCCCACTGTCGCATGATCGGAAAGCCGAAGACACCGGAAGCGGAGAGAAAGCCGGGCCGCCGGGCGCCGCTGCGCTCGGGGCTCGCCAGCATCCGCAACGCATGGGGAAAAGCCTACGGTCCCTGGGGGCGCGCGAGCCGGCGCTTTCTCGATTATCTCGGCGAAACGGACAAACGCCGCCAGCGGGCGGCGATCACGCTGGCGCTTGCGATCAATATTGTGGTGCTGACGCTGCTCTCCACCTTCGCCAAGGTACGGATCTGGATCCCCAATGCGCCGAGCGATTTCATTCAGGTGACGCTGGTCGAGCCTCTGCCGCTCGACCTCGATCTGCGCGATCCCGATCTTGCGCCAGAACCCGAACCTGAGCCTGAACCCGAGCCGGAGCCAGAGCCGGAACCGGAGCCTGAACCAGCGCCCGAGCCCATCGAGCAGCCGGAGCCTGAGCCGGAACCAGAACCTGAGCCGGAACCACAGCCAGAACCGGAGCCCGAACCTGAGCCGGAACCGGAAATCGTGGAGGAGCCCGAGCCTGAACCTGAACCCGAGCCGGAACCTGAACCGGAGCTCAATCTCGATCTCGAACCGCAATTCGCCCCGCCGGCGGAAGACCCGGAGCCGTTCATTCCGGACCCTGTGCCGACCGCGCGGGACGAGTTCATCGCGCCGGCCCCTGAGGAAGAGCCGCTTCAGCCGGAACCCGAAGCCGACCGGCCCGTCGTCGACGTGGAGCCTGAGACCGATCCGCTCGCCGGGCTCGATGAGCTTGTGGGCGAGGAAGAGGGCGAGGGCGAGGATCTGAGCCAGGAGCCGGCGCAAGGCGAGGACGCCGAACCCGAAGAGCCGGTGCTGGCTGAGGACACGCCTCCTGCGCCGGAAGAAGAAGCGCCGGCCAATGACGACATGTTCGATGAGGAGCCGGTGTTTGGCGGGCGCACCTTCACCATGCCCCGGGTGGCGCTGCCGGGCATGGAAGGCGGCGCGGACCTACCCGAGGGGGCGGCGGCGATCCTGCCGGGCGATTCAGGCGTGGTCGCGATCTTTTGTCCCGAGGAATTCACCGATGCGGACAAGCAGGAGGAATGCGCCGGCCGCACGGAGATCCGCTCCGGCTGGCGTCCGGGCGCCAGCGGCGAGGACTGGAGCCGGGCGACGGAGCTCCTGAAAGGCGACCGCGAGCGGGGCGTCACGGGGCCGACCGCCGGGCCCGTCGTCAGGACCTTGCGCGAGCAGCGCGACTATGGGGAGATGGAGGCGCTGCAGGATTTCCGCCGCACCCAGGACAGCGTCAACAATCTGCCCGACGCCGGCGACGACAACATCATGCGCGGGGTCGAGGGCAACCGGCCGGGCATCGGCCCGCGCGGCTTCGAGCCGTCATGGACGCTCCGGGAGAACGGCGAATACACCCAGGAAGAGCTCGACGAAATCCGCGAGCAGATCCGTGAGGATGACGAGGAATAGTTCCTGCAGAAACAATTTTTGATTGGCGTCCTGGCGGATCGTTCCCCAGATACCATCCGCATTTTCTTCGGAGAGACCAATGCTTGAAAAGATCGGGATTGCCGCCCTCGTGGTTCTGGTGGCGTCGGAAAGTTTCGCGTTTTCGGAAGCCGTTCTTTGGGCGGCCGCGGCCGCGGCGCATCTCGGCGCTGCGATGTTAGACGCGACCTTTGTCATCTCGGCCATACTCGGCATCGCGGCTGGCTACTGGATTTTGCGCTCCGCGCTGGCGCATCGCGCTGAGTAGCCGCTCGCTAAACCCCCTCCACAAAAAATCGCCCCAAAACGCCAGTCAGGCCTTTGGGGCGATCACAGGGTCCCCGCGCGGGGGGGCAACTCCGCGCGAGGAGGAGGGTGAAGTTTTAAAGCTGGGCGAGGCTCGGATAGGTTTTCCTGCCGCCGATCCAGGCATCCTTGAAAAGCGCCGTCGCATATTTGGCGGCGTTTTTGTCGCCCTGGCGCTTGTAGCTTTCGGCGAGGCCGTAAAGCACCCACGCATTGTTGGGGCTTTCCGTGAGCGTTTCGATGAAAAGCTGTTCGGCGCGCTCGGTCTGACCGTCCTCGAGAAGATAGGCGGCCAGCGTTTGCGCCGACGGATAGTACCACCAGGGCGGCTCCATATAGGGAATGTCTTCCTGAATGGCCGTCGCTTCTTCCATGGACTCAATAGCGCTTGAAAGATCGCCTTGCGCCGCGCTCGCCCTGGCGATCACGGTGAGCCGTGCGATATCCAGCACTTGAGGCGCCGGCACATTACCGTTGACGAGGGGCGAAAGATCCGCCTCAGCAGCAATAGCGCTGATCGCTTCGGCCTCTTTCATCGCCGCGTCGGCGTCGCCCATCTTGGCATAGGCTTCGCCGCGGGCGTAATGCCATGTGGCCTTCAGGAAGGGCAGCGCATCGCCCGGGCTTTCGAGCGCCAGAATCTCTTCCGGCGATGCGAACTGCACCATGGCGTAATAGGGCGCGGCCTTGATCGGCTGCACGAAAGGCGCCGCCGCGGCCATTTCCACGGGCAGTTTTTCATCGAGTTTTTTCGACATTGCGAGCGCAGTCGCGCCGTCGCCGGCCATCTGCGCCGAGGTCAGGGCGAAGTGGATGTTGTGCGTAAAGTAGCCATACTCGTACATGACCGAAGCGTCAGCGCTGTTGAGATAGGCTTCGTCCGCCGCCACCGCATCGATGTTCTGCGACAGCGATTCCTTGAACTTGCCGGTCACGTAATAGGTGTGCGACGGCATATGCACGAGATGGCCGAGGGCGGGCGTCAGGGCGCCGAGGCGGTCTGCGTGTTCAAGCGCGCGGTAAGGGTCACGCGAGGCTTCGGTCATGTGAATGTAGAGATGGATCGCCGCCGGCCAGTCCGGACTGCGCGCCAGCACGCTTTCCAGCAGTGAAATGCTGCGCGCCGTGCGGCCCTTGGGGGTGCGCCCGCCATCGGCCCAGTAGTCCCAGGGCTGGGTGTCCATATTGGCTTCGACCGCGAGGGCCGCGATGAAATCGTCCTCAGGGTATTTTTTCGCGACCTCGTCCATGGCGTCGGCGAAGGCGTTGTCGAGCTTCGAGCGGTCGTCCGGCTGGACTTCCGAATAGCGATAATGAAGCGCGTTGATGATCGCCTGTTCTTTCGCGCTCGCTTCGGAACGCAAAGACATGGCTTTCTGCAGCGCGTTCCATGCCGGGGTCACAGCATCCGCTTCCATGGGCGCGTTGATGTTCGGACCGTAAGCGAAAGATTCGCCCCAATAGCACATGGCGCAATCGGGATCGATGTTCTGGGCGCGTTTGAACGCCTTCACTGCTTCCCCGTGATTGAAGTTATAAGTGTGGGCGAGGCCCTGATTAAACCAGGCCTGCGCTTCCGGCTTTGCTGTGGTGATATCGTAGGAAATGGCGCCGAGATCGGAGCGCAGCATGGCGTCCGCCTCCGGCGCGTCCATTTCCGCCGCATAGGCGCTCGCGGCTCTGATGAAAAAGGCCCGGCGTTTGGAAAGCTCGCCATTCTCCTCGCCGCAGGCGGCGCGCGCGATCAGCAGCGGGTGGAGGAACGGCGCGCCGGCGATTTGATCATCGCTGGAAAAATACCGGGTTTTGACGCCGACGCCGCCCAATGCGATGGCTGCTGCGGCGGCGCCGACCATGAGTTTCTTGTTGATCGTTTTCATATGTCTCCCCTTTGAGGGTCGTCTGTTATGTTTTCGCCATTCTCGGCGCGGTCGAAGTGCCTAGGCGAGTGCTGTTGCTGCGGATACTGACTTTGGTTAGGGGCGCCGGTCCGAATATCGGCGCCGGATGCTGTTGCAAGCCGCCCCGTTACGCCTGCGCGCGGCTTTGTGATGTGATCGGCAACACAAGGGGGGGCGGGAAAACACGGGGTCCGCCGCGCAGCCCCTCTCCCTTATCCCGTCCCCTGAAACATGCTTTAACACGTTCCATGAGCGAGAAGAATATCGGCAATCTGCACGAATACACGGTTTCGGAGCTGTCCGGCGCCGTGAAACGGACCATCGAAGACGCGTTCGGGCTGGTGCGCGTCAAGGCGGAGCTGGGGCGCTGCACGCGGGCGGCCTCCGGGCATTTTTATCTCGATCTCAAAGATGAAAAAGCTGTCATCTCCGGCGTCATGTGGAAAGGGAATGCTGCGCGCCTCTCCATCAACCCCGAACAGGGCATGGAGGTGGTGGCCACGGGCCGCATGAGCACCTTTCCGGGTCAGTCGCGCTATCAGCTCATCATCGATTCGCTCGAGCCCGCCGGCGTCGGCGCGCTGATGGCGCTGTTTGAAGAGCGCAAGAAAAAACTCGCCGCGGAAGGCTTATTCGCGCCGGAGCGCAAAAAGCCGCTGCCGTTCCTCCCGAAAGTCATCGGCGTCGTGACTTCTCCCTCGGGCGCCGTCATTCGCGATATTCTCCATCGTCTGCGCGAGCGCTTTCCCCGCCATGTGATTGTCTGGCCGACGCTGGTGCAGGGGCGGGGCGCCGAAGAAAAAATCGCCGAGGCCATTCGCGGCTTCAACGCGTTGCAATCCGACGGCGATATTCCGCGCCCGGACGTTCTTATTGTTGCGCGCGGCGGGGGTTCGCTGGAGGACCTGTGGTGTTTCAACGAGGAAGCGGTGGCGCGCGCCGCGGCGGCGAGCGAAATTCCCCTCATCTCCGCGGTGGGGCACGAAACCGATACGACGTTGATCGATTATGTCGCCGACAAGCGCGCGCCCACACCGACGGCTGCAGCGGAAATCGCCGTTCCCGTGCGCGCCGATCTTTTAAGCGAAGTCCTGAACAAGGAGCGGCGCTTTACCGGCGCCGTGACGAGATCGTTCGAAACGCGGCGCTCGGCTTTGCTCTCCGCCTCGCGGGGCCTCGGACGCCCGGAAGATATTCTGGGCGCGGCGGCGCAGCGGCTCGACCGGGCCTCGGACGGTTTGCGCGCAGGGCTTCGCGCCAAGCTCGACACCTCCATGACATCGCTCGCGCGATGCAGCGGGCGTCTGACGCCTGGCCTGCTGGCGCATTCGTTTTCGGTGCGGGAAAACCGGGTCGCCTCCGCCTGGTCTCGCATTGAGACGCGCTCGGAACGCGCGCTCGCCGATAGCGCCGCAAGGCTGTCGCGCAGTGCAGACCGTTTGAAGCCGGGGCTTCTCGCCCATGGGTTCAAAGCGCAGGCGACGCGCATCGAAACCTTGTGGTCCCGAATAGACGCCCGCGCCCGGAATATCCTTGTGGACAAACGCTCGCGGCTCGCCGCCTCGGCGCGGGTGCTAGGCGCTGTCTCCTATCAGAACGTTCTGGAGCGCGGCTTCGCCCTGGTGCGGGACGCCGAGGGCGGGCTGATAAGGCGTGTGGCGGGCGCCGCGCCCGGCGCTGCAGGAGAAGTCCAGTTCGCCGACGGGACCCGGTCCATAAGATTCGAAGGCGAGGGCGCGGGCGCGAGCCCCAAAAAAAACGCAAAGACATCAGAGAAATCAGCTACGAAACCGCGTCAGCCCCGTCTCTTTGACTAGGGGGTCTCTTTGACTAAGGGGCAGGGGGCGCGGTATTGATGACCCCCGGAAACTGAACAGGGAATGAGCGGCAAGGTGAACCCATTCGATAGCTTCAGCGGCGATGACGAGGCGGTCATCGAATATGACGATGCGGAGTTTCATGTGGTGAAGCCCGGCGCCTATGTGGTCTGCGCCGTGACGGGCGCGCGCATTCCGCTCCGCGCCTTGCGTTACTGGAATGTGGACAAGCAGGAGCCTTACGCCGACGCCGGCGCCGCCATGGTCGGGTTCGGTCTCAAAGGAGACGTCAAATGAAATCCCTGTTCGTGTTTTTGACCGCCGCTGTTCTCGCCCTGCCCGCCGCCGCGCAGGAAGAGCCCAAAGGCCTTCCCGAGAAACCGGCGACCAAGATCTTCAATGTGGAAGATGACGACGGCAAGGACGACCTTGCGCGGCGCGCCAGCTATGCCGAGGCCATGAACGAAGTCGCCGAGCGCCAGAAGGTTTTCGACGGCGCGCCGGAGCGTTTCGCGCTTCAAGGCTCTTTTGCGCAGGGCGGTGTTCTCTTCGGGCAGACCGAGATCGGGGCCACGGTAAAACTCGACGGCGAAGAGGTGATGGTCGACGATGACGGGCGTTTCCTGGTCGGCTTCGGACGAGACAGTGCGCTCACCTCGCTCCTCGTCGTGACGTTGCCCGATGGAAGCGTCGAGCGCCGTGCGATCGAGATTGCGGATCGCGATTTTCCTGTGCAGCGCATTGACGGCCTCGACCAGTCCAAGGTGTCGGGCTTTACCGAGGAACAGCTTGAAAAGATCGCCGCTGACAGCGCCCTTAAAAAAGCCGCCCGCAAACAAACCCAGCGTCTCGCCGACTGGTCCGTCGGCTTCGACTGGCCGGTGACGGGCCGGATTTCCGGCGTTTTCGGCTCCCAGCGGATTTTGAACGGGGAGCCCAAGCGCCCCCATTCGGGCCTCGACATCGCCGCGCCGACGGGCACGCCAATCCGGGCGCCGGCCCCGGGGATCGTGCGGCTCGCCGAGGACGACATGTATTTCGAGGGCGGGCTCGTCCTCCTCGATCACGGCCACTGGCTTGAAAGCGCATTCCTCCACATGTCCCGCATCGATGTGGAGCCGGGCCAGCGGGTGGAAAAAGGCGATATTATCGGGGCGGTGGGCGCAACGGGGCGGGTCACAGGCCCCCATCTTCATTGGAGCCTGAAATGGGCCGGCGAGCTTGTGGATCCGCAGCTCACCCTCGATCCCATGGCGAATATCGCGGCGTCCCGGACGGGCGATTCCGGCGAATAGCGTTTACTCTTTGTTATTGACAATCATTCTTAACTGGCCCATCTTTAATGGGCCGGGGCGGGCATGCGCCGGCGACAGAGGACCCGGCGAAACCCATGTTTGTGTGTATCTGCAATGCGCTGAAAGACCGCGAACTCGCGGCCGCCAGCCATGGCGCGCGCAATGTCGCCGAGGTGTTCCGCCGCTGTGGGCGCCGTCCGAAATGCGGCAAATGCCTGCCGGATGTGGCTGAGCTCATCGAAGCGGCGCGTGAGGACGATCAGGGCGCTGCAAAACTTGCCGCCGAGTAAACGGTTCCGTTTCCATTCGGAAATTTTTCTGCGCGATTGATAGTCGCTTGCAAAGATTATCCTTGGACGCGCGCGCGTGATCCTTATCCTGCCGAAAGTTGAATCAAAAAGGAGAGCGCGCCCCATGAAAGGCGACCAAAAGGTCATCGATTATCTCAACAAGGCCCTGAAGCTCGAGCTGACAACGGTCAACCAGTATTTCCTGCATGCGCGCATGTTCCGGGACTGGGGCTTCGAACGTCTCGCGAAGGTGGAGTATGAAGAATCCATCGACGAGATGAAGCATGCGGACGAGCTTATCGAGCGCATTCTGTTTCTCGAAGGCCTGCCCAATGTTCAGGATCTCGACAAGGTCTATATCGGCGAGAATGTGAAAGAGGCGCTGGAATGCGACCTCAAGGCCGAACAGCGCGCCCATCCGCTTTACAAGGAAGCGATCGCTTATTTCGAGAGCGTGAAGGACTATGTCTCGCGCGCCATCCTGGTGAAAATTCTGGAATCCGAGGAAGAGCATATCGATCATCTCGAAACCCAGCTCGATCTCATCAACAAGGTCGGCGAGCAGAACTATCTGCAATCGCAAATGTATAAGGGCGAAGACTCCTGATGCGCGCCGCCGCCGCGGTCGTGTTTTTCCTCTTGGCCGCATGCGCGAGCACGGGCGAGGGGAATGACAACCCCGGCGCAGGCCCCGGAGAAACCGGCGGCATGTGCGGCGGCATCGCCGGTTTTCAATGCGAAAATGAAGGCGATTATTGCGCCATGGCGCTGGGCGAATGCGAGCGGGTCGCCGATGCGGCGGGCGTTTGCACGCCGCGCCCGGAAATCTGCACCATGGATTACCGCCCGGTCTGCGGCTGCGATGGCGAGACCTATTCCAACCCCTGCGCCGCGGCGGCGAAAGGCGTCAACATCGCCTATCGCGGCATGTGCATGGACTAACCGCTCTTTGTGTAAAGCTCTTTCGGCCAGCGGCGATGAAACCATAGCCACTGGCCGGGATTGGCGCGGATGTCGCGTTCCAGCGCTTCGTTGATCTTGAGGGTCAGGGCCTGTGTATCGGCGGCGGCGTCGCCGGTGGCCTCGAAGTCCACGGGGTCGCGCACGGTCAGCTTAAATCGCGCGCCCTTGAGGCGTTCAATGCTGATCTGCACCAGCGGCGCGTCGTATTTAAGGGAAAGGCGCGCCGGCGCCGGCGCCGTCATGGCGGGGATCCCGAGAAAGGGAACGGAAATCCCGCTGTTCAGTTTCTGATCGACCACCATGGCGAGCGACCGCCCGCCTTTCAGCGCGTCCACCAGCGCCCGCCCGCCGCGCTTTCCCTTCGGGATCTGATAACGGGTCATGGACCGCGCGCGCACCTTGATGATATATTCATCCGTTAACGGATTATTCGCCGCGCGGTAGACGAAAGCGTATTTCAGCCCGAGCCGCTGCAGAACCGCGGCGCCAAGCTCCCAGTTTGCAAGATGGCCGGAAAAGAAAATCACCGGCTTGCCGCTTTCGCGGATCGTGTCCAGTTTTTCCTTGCCGATGATCTCGAGCCGGGGATTGTTTTCCGGCTCCCGCAGGGTCTCAAGATGCGCGAATTCAGCGGCGGTGCGGCCGACATTCTCCCAGACGTCTTTAACGGTTTTACGGCGCTGCGCCTCCGTCCAGTCGGGATAGACAAGCGCGAGATTGCGTTCGGCCTTGCGCGAGACGGGGCGAATGAGCGGCCCGGCATAACGCATGAACTTGCCGGCGACGGCGGAGGCGAGGCCGACGCCCAAGACCCTGAACAGGCCGTCCAACGCCGCGACGACGGCAAGCTCCAGCCTGTGCAGCAAGGTCACCGGCCGGTCGCGCCGTTCGGGCAGCGGGATGTCTTCAAGATCGTTTGCGGTCTGCGCCACGGTCATGCTTTGTTGATACCGGCCATCAGGCGGCGCTTCAATGAGGGCGTGTCGTCGGCGCGCATCCGGACGGCGAGCGTCATCACCTCGGCGCGGAAATCGGCGCTCAGTTTAACGGCGTCCTTTTCGGTGCAGATAAGCCGCGCTTTTTCGCGCCGCGCCTCGCGGGCGAGGAAGCGCTCTTCGGCTTGCGTGTAAACATGGTGATCGGGAAAGCCGATGCGCTGCGCCAGCTCATAGCCTGCCTCTTCCAGCGTCTTGAAAAACTTCTCCGGCTTGCCGATCCCGGCGAAGGCGATGACCCGCTCCGGCGCGGGCGAGACGGGTTCGAGCCACGCCCGGAAATCGGCGCCGTTTTTTTCGGGGCCCATGGCCACCATCATTTGCGCGCGGCGTCTGGCTTCGTCGAGGCGCTCGCGAAACGGGCCGGCGGGAAAGAGCGCGCCTTTCTCGTCCCCGGCGCCGATCAGCAGGATGGAGAAATCCTTGTGCAGCGTCGGGTTCTGAAAGCCGTCATCCATGATGATCGCGTCTGCGCCGTGCTGCACGGCCAGCGCGGCCCCCGCCGGGCGGTCGCGAGACACGATGGTTTTCGCTTTTCTCGCAAGCAAGAGCGCTTCGTCGCCGACATCACAACCGTCGTGTTTGTCAGGATCGACGAGAAGCGGTCCCTTTTCGGCGCCGCCATGGCCCCTGGTCAGAAAAACAGGGGTGACGCCTTCTACTTTGAGGAGCTCTGCGACAAGCATGGCGAAAGGCGTCTTGCCGGTTCCGCCGAGCGTCGCATTGGCGATGCAGATCACGGGAACGCTCGCGCGCGCCGGCTTCGTTAGTGCAAGGCGGGTTTTATACCCCGCCTGATAAAGAAACGCCGCCGGCGCGAGGCTCATGCGGATGCTTCGGGCCGCGAGCGTTTCGCTCCGCCAGAACCATGGTTCTCGCATCAGTGAGGGGTCTCGACGGGCAGGGCGGGTTCGATCCTGTTGCAAACCTCGCCGAGAATGCGTTCGGCGCCCGCCGCCGCCATTTGCCGGGCCGCTTCGGTCATGGTCCGGCGCGTCTTGTTATCGGCGAAAAGGCGCCGCGCGGCGGAGGCGATCTCGCGCTCATTGCGGGTCAGCGCCGCGCCGCCCGTGCGCCGCATTTCGCGATAGGTGTCGTCGAAATTGAACACATGGGGACCGTGAAGGATCGCCGCGCCGAGCCGCGCCGGCTCCAGCGGATTGTGCCCGCCCTTGTCCACAAGGCTGCCGCCCACAAAGCTGATGTCGCAAAGTCGATAAAAGAGCCCAAGCTCGCCCAGCGTGTCGGCGATATAAACATCCGTATCCGGTGCAATCGGCTCGTCCTTCGACCGCAGCGCACAGGAAAGCCCTTGCTCCCTGCATAGTTCGGCGACCTCTTCGCCGCGGCCGGGATGGCGCGGCGTGACGATGGTGAGGAGGTCGGGGAACTCTTTCTTGAGAATGGTCGCCGCTTTCAGAACAGGCTCTTCCTCGCCCGGATGCGTGCTTGCGGCGAGCCAGCGCCGGCGGTCGCCGATATCGCGCGCCAGGTTTTCAAGCGCCGCCTCATCGCCGGGCAGGGGCGGCGCCGCATATTTCAGATTGCCATAGGTTTCGATGCTGCGCGCGGAGAGCGTTGAAAGACGGTCTGCGTTTTGCGGGTCCTGGGCGATGATCAGGTCGAAGGAGGAGAGAATGAATTTGATGGCGTTGGGCTGGCGCTTCCAGTCTTCGTAAGAGCGCGGCGACACGCGTCCGTTGACGAGCGCCATAAATGTTGCGCGTCTGCGCGCCGCCAGAATTAAGTTCGGCCAGAATTCCGATTCTACGAAGAGGGCAGCGTCGGGGCGCCAGTGATCGAGAAACGCCTCCACATAGTCGGGGTGATCGAGGGGAATGAACTGGTGGAACGCACCGGGAGGCAGGCGCTCCTCCATCAGCCTGGCCGAGGTCACCGTGCCGGTGGTGACGAGAAAATTGTAATCAGGGCGGTCAGCCTGGAGGCGCTCCACCAGCGGAATGACGGAGAGGGATTCCCCGACGCTGGCGCCATGAATCCAGACCAGGGCCCCTTCAGGCCGCGCCCGCCCGGCGACACCGCGGCGTTCGCCGATGCGCTCTGCATCTTCCTTGCCGGCTTTGAGGCGCTGTTTCAGCGCGAAAGACGCCACGGGCGCGCCGGCGCGGCTCACCGTGCGGTAGATTTTAAGGCCCAGAGGTTCGCGAAGCGGTTTCGTCATCCGGCGTTTCAGTCTTCTGTTTTTCTGCCCGCAAGCGCATCGGCCTCGCGCGTGACGGCGATCAGCGCGGCTTCGACATCCGCGCGAATGCGATCCAGCGTTTCGCCGCTCGCCTCCGCCGGCACGGTGATGGGCGCGCCCGCGACGTAATAGCCCCTGGAGAAGGGCGCGGCCAGAAGGAACCTGTCCCAGGTGGAAAGGCGCTTGCCGCGGGAGACTGAATAGGCGGCGGGAATGATCGGGGCGCCGCTCATCTGGGCGAGGCGGATCACGCCCGGTTTCAGCGTCTCCCCGGGGCCGCGCGGGCCGTCCGGGGTGAAGCCGACAATGGCGTTTTCCCGAAGCGCGGCGGCCATCTGGGCGATGGCCGAGGCGCCGCTTTTGTTCTTTCCGGGTTTTTTCGGATTGGCGGCGGAGCCGCGGATGAATTCGACGCCGAAGCGCGAGACGCCTTGGGCGATAATCTCCCCGTCGCGGTGCGCCGAGATCAGCATGAAGACGCGGGCGTCGGTCTGTTTCCGGACGGCGGCGGCCATCAGGAGCCGCCCATGCCAGAAAGCGAGGATGACGCCCTTGCCGTCTTTCAGGGCCGCTTCGACGTGATCGTAACCCTGGAGCGTCCACCGGGAGGTCGCGTAGACGAGGCCAATATAGGTCCCGATCAGCCACGCGGCGGCCTGCATGGCGGGGCGGCTTCTGAAAAGGCGTTTCAACATCGCCTCGGGGTTCCTCAATTTACGCGCGGGGTCAATAGCTTGGGCCCGCGCAGCTTGCTTCAGGAGGCGGCGCTCGCGAGAATAGCCGAAAGAAGAGGAGCCCCCTTGGCCGATCAGTCGACAATCTCCCTCGCCCGGCGGTTATGGCGGGATTATCTCGCGCGCTACTGGCCGCGGCTCGCGCTCGCCCTTGGGGCCATGGCCGTCTATTCGGGCGCCAACGCCGCCATCGCCT
>PAIP01000067.1 GCA_002704915.1 Parvularcula sp. | reverse complement strand
CCTTCGACGGAACGGTGGGCGCGGGCGAGGCGGTTCGCATTTTCACTGGCGGCGCAGTCCCGAAAGGCGCCGATCATGTGATCATTCAGGAAGATATCGCACGCGACGGCGACGCGATCGCCATCAGAGAAGATCAGCCGCGCGCGCGCAATATTCGCGCCGCAGGGATCGATTTCAAAGAAGGCGATGTGCTCGCCGAAAAAGGAATGCGGCTGCACGATATTCATGGCGCGATTTTCGCGGCGGCGAATATCAACAAGGTTTCCGTCTATCGCCGCCCGAAGGTCGCCGTCTTTTCCAATGGCGATGAGTTGAAGGAACCGGGCGCCGATCTGAAACCGGGCGAGATCATCAACTCCGATCATTATGCGCTGACGGCCATGATCTCGGGCTGGGGCGGCGAGGCCGTTTATCTCGGCTGCGCGCCGGACAGTGAAGAAGCGATCCGAGACTATTTCCGGCGCGGCGCCGAAGCGGATGTAGTCATCCCCGTGGGCGGCGCTTCCGTGGGCGATTACGATTTCGTCAAATCCGGCTTCGCCAAAGAAGGCGGCGAGGCGGTGTTTTCGAAAGTCGCCGTGCGTCCGGGGAAGCCCACCTGGTGCGGGAATATGGGAAAAGCGCGCGTGATTGGTCTGCCCGGCAATCCGGCGTCGGCGATTGTCACCGCCGCGCTTTTCGTTCAGCCGCTGGTGCGACGTCTTGCGGGCGACACATGGTCTGCGCCGTTTTTGAAAGCGCGGCTGACGGCGCCTGTCGGCGCCAATGGCGGACGCGAAGCGTATCTGCGCGCCGAAGAAAAAGACGGCGCGGTTGTGCCGGCGTCCAACCAGGACAGCTCGCTGCTCTTTCCCTTCGCCACAGCCAATGCGCTGATCCGGCGCCCCGTGAACGCGCCGGCATTAAAGGCGGGCGATGAAGTGGAATGCGTTCGGCTTCGCTAGAAGACAAGGCCCTGCCAGCGCAGGAGCAGTCGTACGCTGACATAGAGGATGAGAACCGCCGTCAGTCTTTTGATGGCGAGGCTGGAGAGGCCGACATTCGCCATGCGCGAGCCGATCTGTCCGCCGATAAGCACGGCGGGAAACAGCATCCAGTAGGCGCCGATCATGGAGAGCGCGTGCATGTCGCCAAGCTTCATGAGCTGGCCCGTTAGCCCGGAAAGAGAGTTTGCAAGAATGAAGAGGCTGCACGCGCCGGCGATTTCCTTGGGTTTGCCCCAGCGGATGAAATAGAGAACAGGCGCGAGGAAGATGCCGCCGCCAATGCCGACGAGCCCTGAAATAAATCCGATCAAGCCGCCGGCGGCCCAGGCGAGCCAGGACGCCGCTGATTTCATATCGCCGTCGAGATCGCGATTGCGGTCGAAGGCGAGATGCAAGCCCGCGACCAGAAGGGAAAAGCCGAGAACGCCGATGAAAATGGTTTCCGACACGGGGATGCGCCCGCCCGCCCAGGCGGCGGGTATTGAAGTGATGAGAAAGGGCGCGATGCGTTTGAGTTGCAGATGGCCGCTGCGCGCGAAGGCGTAGCTTCCCCCGGCAACGACGATGATGTTGCAGGCGAGGGCGATCGTCGGAAGAATGCGATAATCGACGCCCGCCAGCACCAGGAGCGCGTTGTAGGTTGACCCGCCGCCGAACCCTACCGAGGCGTAAAGAGCGGCTGTAAGAAAGAATAAGAAGATCAGGTATAACGGCATGATTTTTCTGGCTTCTCTATAGCGAGGTTTAGGCGATGCCGGAGGCGAATGAAACGCCCAAAAAGATGGAAAAGATCGCGGTTATTCTCGCCGGCGGCGGCGGGCGGCGCATGGAGGGCGCGGATAAAGGCGCGCTCATGCTTGGCGGGCGCCGGCTGATCGATCATGTGCTGGCGCGTCTCGCGCCGCAGGCAGACCGGATTCTGATTTCCGGGCGCCATGATTACGGGACTGGGCTGACCGTCATTCCTGACTGCGAGGACGGGCCGCGCGGGCCGGCGGCCGGGCTTTGGGCGGCGCTGAACTGGATTTATAAAAATAATCCGAATACGGATGGATTTCTTTCGGTTCCGGCGGACGGACCCTTTCTTCCAGCCGATCTCTTTGCACGCCTCTCCGATGCAATAGGCTCGGCCGTCGCCTGCGACACGAAGGACGTACACCCCACTTTTGCTTTCTGGCGTTGCGAGGCTTTGTACGCCGCGCTTTCGGCAGCGCCCGAGCCATACGGGATTGCGTTAAAGGAGCTTGCGGACAGCGTTCACGCCGGGCGCGTGACGTTCGAAAATGAAAACGCCTTCTTCAATGTCAATTCGCCAGAAGATTTGACGCGTGCAGAAGAGATTCTGCGCCGCTAAAGAAAGCGCTGCACGACGTCTTTATAAGACCGTGAAAGTTTCAGCTCGGCGCCGTTATCGAGGATGAGAAAATATTCGCCATTGGAATGCGGGTGCAGTTCCTTGACGCGTTTCACATTAACAATGGCGGAGCGATGCACGCGCTGAAAGCGCTCCGGATCGAGCCGCGTTTGCAGCGCTTTCATGGTTTCGCGGATGATATGGGTTTTGCCGCCCGCATGAATGCACATGTAGTCGCCCGCCGCATCGATCCATTCGATTTCGTCAGCGTCGAGCATCACGACTTTCGAACCGTCCTTGAATGAAAGACGCTCGGGATAGCGTTGTTTGTCTGTCCATTCCGGATCGGCGATCAGCTCCTTGATCCGGTCCTGATCGTTATCGGAAAGAGAGGCGAGCATTTCGATCAGTTTCGACTCGCGGTTCGCCGCCGCCTTGCTCCGTAACGCTTCGCGCGCCCGGTGAAGGGCGTCGTTCAACCGTTCTTCCTCGACCGGCTTCACGATGTAATCGAGCGCATTCGCCTCGAAAGCATCGATGGCATATTTGTCGTAAGCGGTGACGAATATGAACAGCGGGGCGGGGGCGCCGATCATGGCGCGAACCACGCCGAACCCGTCCAGGCCCGGCATCTGAATGTCGAGAAAGACAAGGTCCGGCGATTGCGCCTTGATTTCCTTGACCGCCTCGCGGCCATTGGCGCATTCGCCGATCACTTCGACTTCCGGAAAGTTCTGAAGGCGAAGCTTCAGCCCGCGCAGCGCCAGCGGTTCGTCGTCAACCAGAATGACGCGGATTTTTTCTTCGCTCATTGTTCTTATCCCCGTGTTTCAAAGGGTATGCGCAAACGCACGCACATTCCCTGCGGCTCTACATGACGCAACTGGAATTGCGCCCGATCCTGGTAAAGATAGGCGAGGCGGTCGCGCATATTGACGAGTCCCACCCCGGTTTTGACATTGTCGAGAAGCGCGTTTGGATCTTCCGGCGCGTTGGGCCCGTTATCGCAAACTTCGAGGGCAAGCATGCCGCCTTCGCGCTTTGCGGTAATCCTGATTTCACCGCCCGATTCCATCTGGGCGATGGCGTATTTGATGGCGTTCTCAATAGCCGGCTGCAGGATCAGCGACGGCACATAAGCGCTTTTCGTGTTTTCATCGATGTCGAACGTGACGTTCAGGCGATCCGCGAAACGGGTCTTTTCAATCGTAAGATAGAGCTCCAGCGCGCGGACTTCCTCGGCCAGCGTGGTTTTTTGAAGCGGGTCATTGTCGAGAGAATAGCGCAAAAAGGCGGACAACTGGGTCAACATGGAGTTCGCCTGCTTGCCGTCCTGTTCAAGCACCAGCGTCGAAATGGCGTTCAGCGTATTGAAGAGGAAATGCGGATTGAGCTGATAGCGCAGCATTTTAAGCTGGGCCTGATCGGCAAGGCGCGCGGAGAAGATCGCCCGCTCCATTTCGCTTCTGAGTTTCAGATAATAGTTGATGCCGAAATAAAACCCGGCCCATGAGCCTAGGAGAAACAGGTTCACCGGCAGGTCCGGCACAATGAGCAGGAGATAGTTTGTCGTGCCGAGGCTTGCGCCGCGAAGATCCATCCAGCCATTGCCGAAAAGATAGCCGAAGGTCTGCGCCTTCATCGCCGACATGGCGACCGCCATCAGGATTGTGGAGGTCAGGACGATGATCAGCAGCAGCGCCGGCCCCTGACGGCGTGCGAAACGGTAAATCGGGCGCGCCAGAATGCTGGTGGTCAGAAAGCCGATCAGCGAGGAAGCTACCGAATAAAGCAGCGAGTCCGAAGAGCGCCCCGCCACAAAGGTCGAGACGCTCAGGATATGCAAAGCAAAAAAGCCGAGCCAGCCCGCGATCTGGAGCATCCAGAACATGCGCGCCTTGTCGGCGAAGATCCAGTTCATCCACTCGCGCGAACGCCCTTGCGCGGCGATAAACGGCCCGGTCTGGGGCGCATCGACTGGAATAGTGCTCATTTTGACTGTCTCGGGCCTGTTCATTGAAAAATGGCGTGTCCTGTTGCGCGCGCCAAGCGCGCTGCGGTAAAGCGCCCCTTTGCTGCGATGAGTGTCGCAGCAAAGGGGCGCTCCGGCGATTTAGAGACGCAGTTTAGCCCTATTCGCCCAGCGACAACAATCGGACATCCCCGCCAGCGGCGGTCGTATTGATGGTTAATGTGCGCTCGGTGGCGAAGCGCCAGGGCGCGTCCTGGCTTGAAAGCAAGGGGACGATGGCGCCTTTGCGTTCTGCGAGCACGGTTTCGATGCGCCCGCGCGCCGAGGCGCCGCCGTCAAAAGCGACGAGCCTTATGCGTCGGTCGCGCAACAAGGCATGGGACGCGTGGGGCCCGCAAATATTGACGAGGCCCTTGGGCGCGCCAGCGGCGGCAAGCGCGGCGATCATGCTTTTCGCGGGCTCGGCGTCGAGCGCGATGACCGGGCTGCCGGCGGCAAGGCAAAGCAGCATCTGTTTCAGATCGTCACTTACGTTCGCGCCTCCGCCGAGACAGAGGGCAATGCCGCGCGGGCGCAGTTTCAGCGTGTTGGATTCACCGGTCGGTCCCGGAAGCTCCGTATTCGTTGTAAAGATGGAAAGCGCCTTCCGGATCTCTTCTTGCGCGGCGGCCTCGAACCCCGCCAGCGTGCTCATGACCTTGTCCAGGATCGGCGCGCGACCCATGGCGCCCCATGGCCGCAGATTTTCGACCGCGCCGTCGAACGCGGCTTTTTCGAGCGAGGTTTCATCGCTGTCGGAAATCGGCGCCGGGGAGTCGCCTTCGGGACGCGGTCGTTTTACCAAGGCGGAGAGATAATGCGGGCCGCCGGCCTTGGGCCCCGTGCCGGAGAGGCCTTCGCCGCCAAAAGGCTGTACGCCGACGACGGCGCCGATTTGGTTGCGGTTCACATAGATGTTGCCGATGCGCGCGCGCCGCGCGACGCGTTCCATGGTTTCGTCAATGCGAGTGTGGACGCCAAGGGTGAGACCATAGCCCATGGCGTTGATGTCGTTGACGAGCATGTCGAGCTTGTCGGCGCCAAAGCGCACTACATGAAGCACAGGTCCGAACACCTCACGCTTCAGGTCGGACAGCTTGTGAATTTCGAAGGCGGCGGGCGATATGAAGGTCCCGTTGACGCCATGCTCCGTCTCCGGCGCCGTCGCGATCAAAGTCGACTCGAATTTCAGGTGATCCACATAATCCTGAATGTTGCGCCGCGCTTCTTCGTCGATGACGGGCCCCACATCGGTGTAGAGTTCCGAAGGGTCGCCCACGGCAAGCTCCGCCATGGCGCCGGCGAGCATTTCGTTGAAGCGGTCGGCGACATCTTCCTGAACGCAAACGACGCGGCAGGCGGAACAGCGCTGGCCCGCGCTCTGGAACGCTGACGCCACAACGTCCATCACCGCCTGCTCAAGCAAAGCTGTCGAGTCGACGATCATGGCGTTGATGCCGCCCGTCTCGGCGATCAGCGCCGCATCGTGCTTGCCAGCAGCGACGAGGCTTTTCTTGATGATCTGGGCGACCTCGGTGGAGCCGGTGAAAACGACGCCTTTGATATCCGGATGCGCGGTGAGCGGTCCGCCGACCGAAGGCCCGTCGCCGGGCAGATAGTGGAGGGCGGCTTTGGGCGCGCCCGCTTCGTGGAGCAGTTTCACTGCCTCGAACGCGATAAGCGGCGTTTGTTCGGCGGGTTTGGCGATGACGCAATTGCCGGCGGCGAGACTGGCGCTCACCTGTCCGAGGAAAATCGCCAGCGGAAAGTTCCAGGGCGATATACAGGCGATCACGCCTAAAGGCTCCTCTTGGAGCTCTTCGCCGCGATCCGCGTAATAGCGCAGAAAGTCGACCGCCTCGCGCACCTCCGCGATGGCGTCGGGCCATGTCTTGCCGGCCTCGTAAACGGCGATGGCCATGAAATGTTCGCCGCGTTCTTCAAGCATCTCCGCCGCGCGGCGCAATATGCCCGCGCGCTCTTTCGCGGGCGTAGACGCCCATGTCGATGCAAAGCCTGATGCGGCTGCGCAAGCCTTGTTGACGGCCTCTTCGCCAGCGCTTTCCACGGAACCAACTGGATCGTTCGTGAAAGCCGGATTGACGACAGGCTCTTTTGCGCCGGAAAGCAGTTCGCCATTGACGATCGGCTGCGCGGATATGGGCGTCAGGACGCTCCTGACCGCGGGCGACATTTTCGTTGCGGTCGGCGGATGGGTTTCGTCCCAGCCCTTGGCGAGGAGGCGTTCGCCATTGAGACAGTCGCGCGGGCTCGGGATATGCGGGTTGGGGTAGGACGTAATTTCCGCGATCTCGTCCAGCGGATCGGCGACGACGTCGTCGACAGACAGATCCGGATCGATGAGCTGGTTCACGAAGGAGGAATTCGCCCCATTTTCAAGGAGGCGTCGCACAAGATAGGGCAGCAGTTCCTTGTGTCCGCCCACAGGCGCGTAAATGCGCGAGCGGGCGCCGGTTTCGAGGAGACTGTCATGCAGCGCTTCGCCCATCCCGTGCAGGCGCTGCAGCTCGTAATCCTTATGCTCGCCGGCCATCTTTTGAACCATGGCGGCAGAGAGCGCGTTATGTGTGGCGAATTGCGGGAAGAAAACGTCGATATTGTCGAAGAGCTTGCGCGCGCAGGCGAGATAACTCACATCCGTCGACACTTTGCGCGTAAAGACAGGATAGCTCTCCAATCCGTAAACTTGAGCGCGTTTGATTTCCGCGTCCCAATAGGCGCCCTTGACGAGGCGCACCATGATCCGCCGGCCCGTCTCGCGGGAAAGCGCCGCCAGCCAGTCGAGCACATGCGGCGCCCGGCGCTGATAGGCCTGCACCACGACGCCGAAGCCGTCCCAGCCGGCAAGAGCGGGGGCGCGCATTAACTGTTCTATGATATCGAGGGAGAAATCGAGGCGGTCGGCTTCCTCCGCATCGATATTAAAGCCCATATTCGAGGCTTTCGCCTGTATGGCGAGTTCGCAGACGCGCCCGCCAAGCTCCGGGAGCACTCGCGTCTTCTTTCCATATTCATAGCGCGGATGCAGTGCAGACAATTTTACCGATATGCCGGGATTAGCCGGTGCATAGTCGTGATGGGAGTGTTTCGAAATTGCGGCGATGGCGTTTTTGTAGTCGTCGAAATATTTCTGCGCGTCCTTTTCCGTATGGGCGGCCTCGCCGAGCATATCGAAAGAGAAGACATAGCCCTTGTCCTCGAATTTGCGGGCGCGCTTCATCGCGGACTCGATGGTCTCGCCGAGGACGAAATGCTCGCCCATGATGCGCATGGCCTGTCCCACGGAGGCGCGGATCACAGGTTCGCCAAGACGGTCGAGGGCATTCTTTGTGGACCGCACCATGCGCCGCAGCGGATCCTTCGCCTCCACATCGTCGAGCCAGGCGGCGGTCATCATCAGCGCCCGGGTCGAAAAATTGACGAGGGGGAAGGGGCTTTTGCCGGCATGCGCCGCCCAGTCGCCAGCCTCGATCTTGTCCTCGATCAGGGAATCCGCGGTCGCCGCATCGGGCGTGCGCAATAGCGCTTCGGCGAGGCGCATCAGCGTGACGCCCTCGGCGGTCGAAAGCCCGTATTCCTGAAGAAATTTGTCGATCAGGCCGGAGCGTTCGGCGTTCGCCCGCGCGGCTCTCACGAAATCCGCGGCGCGGGCCTGGGCCTTGTCCCGGGTCGCCTCATCGAGTCCGGCCAGCGCAACCAGGCCGGGAACGACAGTGTCTTCCGGCGCGAGATAATGGTCGCGAATGCGGGCGCGGAGGGCGTCGAGCGAGGCGGGCTGAGGCATAGCTGCTCCGGTGTGTCAGGATTTTACGGCGTTCTGGCGGCTTAGCGCATAGCTGGCGGGATGGGAATTAGCACGTTCGGGTAGGGGGACGGCCCAGAAAATTTCCTGGGCCACATACACCCTTGAGTGAAAGATCTCACCAAGACTTCATGCTGGAACTTTAGCGGGGCGGAGTTCTGGAGTGATCAAAAAAATCTTTGAAAATATTTATGTAATAATGAACTGTATAACATTGATGTTTTTCGCGCAGTAAAGTAAAAATGTTTTGTTGGAGTAAATCTTTTAATTTTATTATCCAGGAGGTTCTTATGAAGAAAGCAGTCCTGGCGACGGCTTTTTTGTTTTTGAGCGCCGTTTTCCATAGTAGTGCGGCAGAAACGGCTCCAGAAGCCCGCATGCTGCAAAAGATTACGCAGACGCAGAAATTGTTCGAAGGATTAAGCAACGACCGGCTTCTACCGATCAACAGAGCGCCCAAAGCCGGTCCTCGGGAATGTGAGCAGTGTCAAAACGACTGCCTGGATTTTCTTCCCGACATCGCAAAAGTAAACCAGTGCATGGCCTGGTGCGAGGCGACTTACAGTCCTTGCTAGGACGCGAAGACAGCTTATGAAAGTTGCCTGAACAGCAGGAGGGCCAAAGCGGCCTTCCTGCACTTCTGAATTAGTGGGGGAGGCCGGTTTTCCCGGGGGTGCGCGATACTGCATCGCGGCATTGCGGTCTTTGTTATGGGGGCCTAACTAGAGGCTGAAATTACTGAGGCGCTGCATGTCAGCGCCGGCTTCAGCTGAAAGGACGCTCCCCATGACGGAAGCCTATATTTATGACGCAGTCCGCACGCCGCGCGGCAAAGGCAAGGCGGACGGATCTCTCCACGAAATAACGCCGGTCGGGCTCGCGACACAGGTGCTCGAAGCCATTCGCGATCGCAATGAGATCGATGCGGGGGAAATCGAGGATGTGGCGCTGGGCTGCGTGTCGCCGGTGGGCGAACAGGGGGCGGTCGTGACGCGAACGGCGGTGCTGAACGCCGGCTATCCCGAAACCACGTCCGGCATCCAGGTGAACCGGTTCTGCGCCTCCGGCCTCGAGGCGATCAATATAGCGGCCGCCAAGGTGAAGGCTGGCGAAGCGGACCTGACCATTGGCGGCGGCGTTGAATCCATGTCGCGGGTTCCCATGGGCTCCGACGGCGGCGCATGGCCCACCGACCCGACGACCGCGTTTAAAACCTATTTCGTGCCCCAGGGCATTTCCGCCGATCTCATCGCGACCAAATACGGCCTCTCCCGCGATGACGTGGACGCCTATGCGGTCGAAAGCCAGAAGCGCGCCGCGCAAAGCTGGAAAGAAAACCGTTTCGAGAAATCCATTGTGCCGGTGAAGGATGTTATCGGCGAGGTCCTTCTCGATCATGACGAGACTGTGCGCGCCAATACGGACATGCAGTCTCTGGGCGCCTTGAACCCGTCCTTCGCCATGCTGGGCGAGTTTCCGGGGTTCGATGCCGTGGCGCTGCAAAAATATCCCGAGTTCGAAAAAATCAATCATGTGCATCACGCCGGCAACTCATCCGGCATTGTCGACGGCGCCGCGGCGGTGCTGATCGGCAATGAAGAAATCGGCAAGAAGCTAGGTTTGAAACCCCGGGCGCGCATCCGCGCCATGGCGTCCATCGGATCGGAACCGACGATCATGCTCACCGGGCCAGAGTTCGCCGCGGCGAAGGTTCTGAAGCGAGCCGGCATGGACAAGAAAGACATCGATCTCTGGGAGCTGAATGAGGCTTTCGCGTCTGTGGTCCTGCGCTTCATGCAGGCGCTCGACATCGACCATTCGGATATCAATGTGAATGGCGGCGCCATCGCCATGGGCCATCCGCTTGGCGCAACCGGCGCGATGATCATGGGCACCATGGTCGACGAGCTTGAGCGCTCCGGCAAGGAAACGGCGCTTGTAACGCTTTGCATCGGCGCCGGCATGGGTACGGCGACGATCATCGAGCGCGTTTAATCGTAAGAATTCAGGACGGATACGGACAAATGACTTACAAAGCAATGAATGTTGAAGTTGACGGCGACGGCATCGCCCTCGTCACAATCGATCTTCCCGGCAAGTCCATGAATGTGTGGGACGCCGATCTGATGGAAGACTTCGCCAAATGGGTCGACAGCTTCCTGGCCGACGAGAATGTCAAAGGCGCGGTCATCACCTCCGGCAAGGCGTCAGGCTTTCTCGCCGGCGCCGATCTCAACATGCTTGGCAGCGGCGGCGCCGGGCGCGGCGCGCCATCAACGACGAAAGAGCAGTTCGAGTCGGCATTCGCGCTTAACGGCGTCTTGCGCAAGCTCGAAACCGGCGGCCAGCCCGTAAAGGCGCTTCAGAACGGGCAGGCTTTTGCCAAACCCGTCGCGGCCGCCGTGAACGGCCTGGCGCTTGGCGGCGGTCTGGAGCTTGTGCTCGCCTGTCATCACCGGGTCGTCGCCGACAATCCGAAAATCCAGCTTGGTCTGCCTGAAGTGCAGGTCGGACTTTTGCCCGGCGGCGGCGGCACGCAGCGCCTGCCGCGCCTTGCCGGGCTTCAGAACGCGGCGATGATGGCGACGCAAGGAAAGCCCATCGATCCCGCAACGGCGAAAGCGCAAGGCATCGTGCAGGAAGTGGCTCCCGCCGATCAGGTCGTGGCGAAAGCGAAGGAATGGGTGAAAGCCAATCCGAAAGTCGCCCAGCCCTGGGACAAGAAAGGCTTCAAGTTTCCGGGCGGCGGCGGCGCCATGGATCCGCGTGCGGTTCAGTTCTTCATCGGCGCCAATGCGATGGCGCAAAAAGAAACGAACCACAATTATCCGGCGGTGCAGTATATTCTCTCCTGCCTGTACGAAGGCTCCATCGTGCCCATGGACACGGCGATCCGCATCGAGTCCAAATATTTCCTGAAACTCCTCAAAAGCCCGCAGACGCGCAACATGATCCGCACCCTCTTCATCAACAAGCAGGCGGCGGAGAAAGGCGAACAGCGTCCGAAAGACGTGCCGCCGTCTAAGATCAAAAAGGTCGGCGTGCTCGGCGCCGGCATGATGGGCGCCGGCATCGCCTATGTGACCGCAAAGGGCGGGGCGGAGGTCGTGCTGCTCGACCGCGATCTGGAATATGCGGAAAAGGGCAAAGGCTATTCTCAGAAGATCGTTGAAAAGGGCGTCTCCAAAGGCAAGGTGACGAAGGAGAAAGGCGACGAACTCCTCGCGCGGATTACGCCCACCACTGACTATGACGATTTGAAAGACGTCGATCTTATCATTGAGGCGGTGTTCGAAGACCCGGATGTGAAAGCCGATGTCATCAAACGCACCGAAGCCGTGATCGGCAAGGATGTGATCTTTGCATCCAACACCTCGACCTTGCCGATTACCGGCCTTGCGAAACATTCGGAGCGCCCGGACCAGTTCATCGGCATTCACTTCTTCTCGCCGGTCGACAAGATGCCGCTCGTGGAAATCATTCCGGGCGAGAAGTCGGGCGACAAAGCGCTGGCGACGGCGCTTGATTATGTGCGCCTTATTAGAAAGACGCCGATTGTCGTGAAGGATACGCGCGGCTTCTACACCAACCGCGTGGTGCCGCCTTATCTGAACGAGGCGATGCGCATGGTCGCCGAAGGCGTCAAGCCGGCGCTCATCGAGAACGCCGCCAAATCGCTCGGCATGCCTGTAGGGCCGTTGGCGCTGACCGATGAAACGTCTCAGGAGCTTGGCTTGCGCATCGCGCGCGCCACAGTGAAAGAGACGGGTCAGGATGCGTCGGGCGATCCCGTCTATCAGCTCCTTGTCAAATTCGTCGAAGATCTTGGCCGCAAGGGCCGCAAGTCCGGCGGCGGGTTTTACGAATATCCTGAAGGCGGAAAAAAGCATCTCTGGAAAGGGCTGTCCGAATATTTCCCGCTGGCCGAAGAGCAGCCTTCGCTGGATGAGGCCAAGGAGCGCCTGCTTTACGCCCAGCTTATTCCGGCGGCGCAGTGTTATGCCGAAGGGATTGTTCACGATCCGCAATCGGCCGATCTCGGGGCGATCTTCGGGTGGGGGTTTGCGCCATGGACAGGCGGGCCCATGAGTCACATCGACACGATCGGCGTAGAGACTTTCGTGCGAAAGGCGGAAAGCCTTGCGCAGAAATACGGACCTCGCTTCCATCCGCCTGAGAAGTTCCGTGAAATGGCGAAGGCGGGCGAGACGCTCTACAAAAAAGCCGCCTGACGCAGATCCACACAAGTCAGCCTATTTGATCGCCCGTTTCGAAGTCATCGAAACGGGCGATTTTTGTGCGCGCCCGTACATAATCCGCAAGACGACCGTCACTCTTAACATGACAGGGATTTTAACTCTCTTTCGGGGAATTTTTCTGCGTCTCGCGCGTTGGCGAAGGTGATGCAGCCTTAGCGCTCGCGCGTGTTGCGCTGAGCGCGGCAAAGAAAGGAATTATATCATGAAAAAACTCCCCCTTGGCGCCGTGTCCGCAAGCGCTTTGTTGCTTGCGACAGCCGCATGCGGCGACGCCGACAACACCTATGAAGCCGCTGATAATGAGACGGTGGAACAGGATGAGGAGCGAACCGTCTATGCGGGCGAAGACGATGAATATGCCTATGCCGATGACGCCGAAGCGGCCGATGAACAGGTGGCTGCGAACGAACAGGATGATGAGTCCTGGGGCGCCGAGCGGTATGACCGCAGCGCCGAAGCGGTGATGTCGGATACGACCGACCCGGATTTGCGCACCGCGGTGAATTCGCTGACGCGCAGCCGCGATGAAATTGAATCCCTCGCCAACCGGGCCTTCGAAGGCGCGGACGCCGATAATGACGGCGCCTTAAGCCGCGGCGAGTATGTTGAGCTTGCACTCGCTTCGGCCCGCGACCTTGACGCCTTCATTACCGAGCCCGTCAATCTGATGTCCGTGAACCCGGTCGACGACCCCGCCACCGTGAGTGCGCCGGAAGAAAACACGGCCTCTGCTGACGTTATCAATGATGACGATGATGTCGCTGCGGCTGGCGACGCTACGAGAACCGCTGAAACGGCCGGAGCGCGACAGGCTGCGATGCATCTCGACGATCCGCTCGATGCGGAAAGGGAAGCGGAAATTGAGGCTTCGGCTGCGCAAATCTTTCAGGATGCCGCCGGCGACGATGCGGAAGTCACGCAGGAAGAGCTCCGCGAAGCATTTCTCGCCCGCTTCGAAGAAGCCGATGAAGACGGCGATGATGAACTGGATGCGTCCGAACTGCGCACCTTCGCCGCGTTAACGCGCGGTCAGCAGCAAACCGGCCAAATGGATACTGACTAATAATAGCTATTGCTTTGGCCGGGACTGATTCAGCCTCGATCAAGCAGGAAAGGCGGCTCTGATTCCCATGGGAATTGGAGCCGCTTTTTTTAAAAGCCCCAACTGTCAGGGTTTGTGTAGGGCTCGCCCTTGGAAAGAGCCTGCAAGCCTTTCACGATACGCACGATGTACCAGACGAGCGTGACGAGAAGGACCACGACGCCGATCAGGACGATGGAGAGGATGACGCCGATCAGGCTGTAAAGAATGGCTTTCCAGAACACATGGATCTGGTTGCGGTAGTGCGAGCGCAGCCAGTCCGGCGCGTCATCCTTGGCCATATAGGCCATGACGACGCCGATAATCGGGGTGATCCCGACAACCAGGCCCGCCAGATAGAGGATATAGATCAACTGGGCGTTGCCGCTCTCGCCGGGATTGGTGGAAAGAGGCGGTGATCCGTGGGACGGAGGGTTGGGCGTTTCCGACATCGGTGTCTCCTTATCCTTAACGGATGCTCAAATCCTGAACTTATTGGGCTTCGGGCGCTTGCCGCAACGCAAAACCGTTGCTAGGAACCCGGCCGAATCAGATTTTTCCACAAAGCTCAAGGACTCAACCCATGGCGCTCGAACGCACCTTTTCCATTATCAAGCCGGACGCCACGCGCCGGAACATCACCGGCAAGATCATCTCCAAGCTGGAGGAGGGCGGCCTCCGGGTTGTCGCCTCGAAGCGCATCCGCATGACGAAAGAGCAGGCGGAAGGCTTTTACGCCGTCCACAAGGAGCGTCCGTTTTTCGGCGAGCTCGTTGAATTCATGATGTCGGAACCTGTGGTCGTCCAGGTGCTGGAAGGCGAAAACGCCATCGCGAAAAACCGCGAGATCATGGGCGCGACCAACCCGGCGGAAGCCGCCCCCGGCACGATCCGCGCCGACTTCGCCGAATCGATCGGCGAAAATTCCGTGCATGGTTCCGACGGCCCCGATACGGCGGCGCAGGAAATCGAATTCTTCTTCTCGAAAGATGAAATCGTCGGCTAAGGCCGGTCGCCTGTTAACATTATGGGACGGCGCGCTCCAAAGGGCGCGCCGTTTTTCGTTTGCGCGTGCGAAATACTATATTGATCGATGTCAACGGCGCTGGCCGGCGCCGCTATATGCTGTAAATCTCAGAAAGGGAGGGTGCGCAATGAACAAGGCGATCAAGATCGAACAGCACAGCGGTCTCGGCATGGTGTGGTTTATCGGCTGGCTGTTCTCCATCGGCTTTCTGAAGCTGGGCTTCTGGAAGGGCTTGTTTGCGCTCTTCGTATGGCCATATTTTCTGGGCGCTCATTTTGAACAGGCGGCGGACCCTCATGTGGCTGCGCCTGCAGGGCTTGAGCAATCCGACAGCGAGCGAGACTGACAACAAGTCCATGACTGGCAATCTGCTAATCGATTCCCTGATCTCGCTGGCGGCGATCGCCCTGATGGTCGGTCTCGCCTGGGTGGTTTTTCGCGCCCCGCCCGGCCCCGTCACGCAGGACGCCGCAGCCGAAAGGCTCGCTTTCGACGAACCCGATTTCCGGCCCCAGCACTGGCTGATCGACCGGGAAGGCCGCGCCGTCATGGCGGAAGGGGCGGGGGGAGACATCGCCCTTGTTTCGCGTCTCGGCCTTGATCTCGTGACCCGGCGCTTCCCGGCTGGGGCCATGCGCGTTTTTGAGGAAGACGGCGCGCTGGTTGTGCGGCCGAGCGATCCCGGCTCGCGCCGCCTCGTGATTGAGGCGGACGGCGCTGCTGAATGGGCTCGCAAAATTAACCCCGCAGGGGCAAAATAGACCCATGGAATTCGAGTATCCGGATATCGTCTCTTACGCCGTGCCCGCCTTTCTGGTGCTGGTGATCATCGAGATCATCGCAGCGCGCCTGACGGGCCGGGGGCGCTATGAGGCGCGCGATTCCGCGGCTAGCCTGATCATGGGCTTTGGCAGCCAGATTGCGCCGCTTCTCGGCGGGCTGTTCGTGATCGGCGCCGTTTTCGTGGCCGCCTATGAGCTGACCCCGTTCAAGATTCCGAACACCTGGTGGGCGGTGCTGTTGTGCCTTGTCGCGGATGATTTGCGCTATTACTGGTTCCACCGGATCAGCCATGAGCGGCGCTGGTTCTGGGCGAGCCATGTGATCCATCACTCCTCCCAGCATTACAATCTGACGACGGCGCTGAGGCAGACCTGGACCGGGAACATCCTAGCCTCGCTCCTGTTCAAGACGCCGCTGGTGTTCATGGGCTTTCATCCGGCTATGGTCGCCTTTGTCGGCGCCATCAGCCTTCTCTATCAGTTCTGGATCCACACGGAGCTTATCGACCGCATGGGCCCCTTCGAATGGATCTTCAACACGCCGAGCCATCACCGGGTCCATCACGCTACCAATCCGCGCTATCTGGACGCCAATTATGCGGGCATCCTGATCATCTGGGACCGGATGTTCGGCACCTTCACTCCCGAAGATCGCGCGGAAAAACCGCGCTACGGCATCATCAAGAATCTCGGCACGTTCAATCCGCTGGTGATCTCCTTCCATGAATGGATCGGGATCGCGAAAGATGTCTCACAAGCCAAATCCCTGAAAGAAGTCGCGGGCTACACCTTCGGGCCGCCGGGCTGGTCGCCGGATGGCTCGCGCCTGACGTCGAAGATGATCAAGGAACGCTGGGCGCGCATCCACGGGGAGGCTGCGCCGGTCTCGTCTTCGCCTCAGGCGGAGCCGGCGGCGCAACCGGCGGAATAGCCGCCGGCGCATTACTTCAAAAGCTGAATATCGGCGCTGTTGGGCCACATTGAAAAATGCGTGTGAACGCATTTCCAGTCCGCGTCGGTTGAGGCGCGCGTCAAAACGATGGTCGCGCGGCCTTCGCGAGGTCTTTCGCCGTCTTTTCCGGTCGAGGCCCACAGAGCGTGGGCGGTCGCCTGCAATCCGTCTCCCGACAGGTGAACGCAGACAGTCTCCCAATCGAAATCATAGTCGACGGTATTGGCCCAGACGCGTGTCCACTGGCGCTCAACGAGATCGTCGAGGCCGTCTGTTCTATGGGTAATGGTGCCGAATCCTGCGGCGTCGTCCGCGAAAAGCCTGCGGCCTGCATCCAGATCATTCGCCCGGATCGCAGCGGCCCAGGCTTCAAGCCAGTTCACGATGCTCGGTTCAATGTCGTTCTTCTTCGTCACGCGACACCTTGTTCATAACTGACGCCGGAGCCTGTAGAGCAACTCATCCCGCGGCCATGCAAGGCGCGTGCAAGGGTTTTGTTCCACGAGCCGTTCCAGAGCCTGAACAATTCTTTCCTGCACAGGGTTAATATGAGGCTGTCGTTCCGGGGCGATGCTTCCCGGATGGGAGTGATTTGGATTGGTGTTGATTTCAAATATGTGAAGGCCGCCATCTGGCCTTATCCCATAGTCGATACGACCGTAATCAATCCCTGCAACATCGAATATCCGGGCGATTTCCGTCTCGTGCGGGCTCGTGATCACGAATTCACGTTCCCGTTCCACAAGATCGGGACGCTCGGCGACAAGGCCGGGTTTTGGATATTTCACGAACCATTCCGGATTCCAGAAGGAATGGGCGGGGATGAGCGCATCGGCGGCTTTGTAATAAGCAAGCTTGCAATACATGCCCGTGTCGTCGCGGGTGTCTTCGAATTCGACGACGATCTTCCCAAAGCGCGGAACGCCAGTCTCTTCAAGCCGGTCGATTTCAGTTTGCAGCTCATCGCGCGAATGGAGAAGGCGCGGGTGGTCCGGCGTCAGGTGATGGCCGGCTTCATCGCGAATGAAACAGGGGAAACCGACTTTCTCCACCGCATCTGGATCGTCAAGCCGGCATATGTCTTTCTGGTTGACGCCGAGCTTGTGGAGTTTTTTCAAAAGCTCATAGCGGCGCAGGGGGCGCGGAGGTTCATTGAGGATCGCCGGCGGCGCCGGCTGGTCCCGCCATTTTCTGACGATGCCGATGACGCGCGACTCATAATCCGGCGTCATGCGCTCGATATCGCAAATCACGACTGCCGATGCGCGAAAGGATGAGCTGAGAGCGAGCCGCGGGTAATCGATGACGCCAATAACGCCGTGTTTATCCAGCACCCGCAGGCCGTTGAGTGTGGTTCGTCCGGCGCGCGCGGTGAGAAAGACAACACCGCCCTCTTGGCCGCAGGTCATATTCAGAAAGGAAGGCGGCATTGGCGGAGGTCTTTTCCCCTTGCGGTTGAACAGGCGGCGCGTTTTGCGCGGCGCAGTCCTCTTTCGGGCTTAAATGGGGCGGAAAACTTAACATAAGGCTCGATTAAGGCAGTCTCACCACAGAGAAATCACCATTGAACCGTCAATCTGTCCAGATCGGCGCTTACTCCTATTCCTCGAGAGACGAGGAGAGGACGCCATGCCAGCCACCATCTTCATGAATACCGTCACCGCCGCTTTCGCCACTGTCGCGGTCGCCGCCGCCTCCTTCGCCGGGGTGAAGCCTGGCGGCGCCTATGATGACGGCGCGCTAACCGCGTTGTCGCGCTCTGAAGCTGCGGCCCATGCGCAGGCGACTTTCCAGCGTGCGGACCGCAATGGCGATGACGTTCTCGACGTCAACGAATTCGCGGCGCTCACTGTTGTGACCGCCGAACTCGCCAATCTCAATGGATTTGTGTCCGTGGAGAATAACGACGGCGTGAGAACGATCGCGCTGCCTGTCTCCGCGCCGCTGGCGCTGGGCGATGCAGAACAAACGCGCATCGATGCCGTCGCCCGCCACACCTTTTACGCCTTCGCGGGCGATGACGGAAAATTGCAGCAGGGGGAATATATGGGTCTGCAAAACGCGATTTTCGCATCTTCGGACCTCAATGCGAATGGCGCGCTGACGCGCGCGGAGCTTTCGCTATACGCACAGCGTCAGGCGTTTATACGCCCCGGAGCTTAATGCTCAGCGCCTGACGCCCTCCGGCGGCCGCTGTCCGTTTCGCCCTAGACGGACAGCGGCCAGCCCGGCGCTTCTTTCATTGTCGATAAAACGAAATGGGACGATGAGTCCTTCACGCCGGGCAGGCGCACAAGTTTCTTGAGCGCCACCTCGGCGTAGCTTTCCATGTCCCTGGCAACGACTTGCAGAATGTAATCGCCGCCGCCCGATACCGCCGAACAGGAGACGACCTCGTCCATGAGGTTCACTTGTTCTTCGAAGGCGGCGAGATGCTCTTCCGCGTGGGATTCCAGCTTCACGAAAACATAGGCAAGGAGGGAAAGCCCGGCGGCTGACCGCTCCACTTTTGCGCCATAGCCTTTGATGATCCCGGAGGCCTCAAGCTGCTTGACGCGGCGGTGGGCGGCGGAAACGGAAAGCCCCACCGCTTCGGCGATCTCGGCGTTTGTGAGCCTCCCATCGCGCTGGAGAAGCGTCAGGATTTTCTTGTCTGTGTCATCAATCACGGGAGTTTTTCCGCTTTTTCAAAATAAAATGGGAAATTATGTCAAAATTCTCTCTTTTTCCATAAAATTTGGCAAGAAATCCAGGCGAAAACGCCCATATTATCCACATATGACCGAAATGAACGCATCCGCCGCCACGGCCCCGAAAAATCCCTTCGCCGCGAACACCAGCCACGCGCTGCGCGGCGATTATGAGCATATGCGCGCCGATTATACAGTCGAGCAGCCTTATGAGCGCTATACGGAGGCGGAACAGGCGCGCTGGCGGTTTCTCTATGACCGACAGAAGAAGTTGCTGCCTGGCTATGCGGCGCAGGAATATATCGACGGGCTCGAGGCTCTGAACGCCGGCGACGCCATCCCGCGGCTCGAAGACGCCAACAAGGTGCTGGGCGACGCCACCGGGTGGCGCCTCATCGCAGTGCCGGGCCTTATTCCGGACGACGTCTTTTTCGACCATCTCGCCAACCGCCGCTTTCCGGTCGCATGGTGGATGCGCGAAGAGCATGAGCTCGATTATCTCGTAGAGCCGGATATTTTCCATGACTTCTTCGGTCATGTGCCGCTTCTCTCCAATCCGGTATTTGCGGATTATATGGAGAAATACGGCAAGGGCGGCCCCAAGGCGATCAAGCACAATGCGCAGCACATGCTGGCGCGGCTCTACTGGTACATCGTCGAATTCGGCCTCATCAAAACAGATGACGGCTTGCGCGCTTTCGGCGCTGGCATGTTGTCGTCGAAAGAAGAAACGATCTACTCGGTGGAAAGCCCTAAGCCGAATCGCGTCGCGTTCGATCTCGAACGGGTTTTGAACACCGCTTATATGGTGGACGATTTCCAGAAGACCTATTTTGTCATCGACAGTTTCGAGCAGCTTTTTGAAATCTGCGATTGCGATTTCACGCCTTATTACGAACGCGGGGCCGGCAAAGAACCGATCAACCCCGAAACCGTGCTCTCGACCGACAATGTCATCACCAAAGGCCGGTTCTGATCCGCACTCCCGCGCTGATTTGCTGCGGCAGGCAGCGGCTAGGCGGCCTTCTCTTTTTCGGATAATGATCGCCCATGGCGATCACGTTTGACACTTGGCGGCTCAACTCTGCGCTGGATCTCGCAAAATATGCGGAGATATATGCTGAACGCGGCATCGTTCAGATTCCCGATATTTTGACGGCGGACTCAGCGGAGGCGCTGAACGGAATCCTTTCGGGCCCATTATCATGGCGTGTCCTGGCGACCGACGCCAATGACAAGCCAATCCATTTCACCCAGGCGGAAATGTCGGCCATGCCGAACGATAAGCGCAATGCACTGTTTCAGGACATCATGCTGCGCGCACGCCAGAACCGCGGTTTTTTCTATCACACCTACCCAATGATCGAAGCCTATATGAAGGGTTGGGATCGTGGCCATCCCCTGCATACGGTGACTGAATTTATCAACAGCGAATACTGGTTAAGGCTTGGACGCGAAGTGACCGGTGTCCAGGGCATCACAAAGGCGGACGCTCATGCGACAGCCTATAGCCCGTCGCATTTTCTGACGCGTCATCTGGACTATGGCGACGATCGCGAACGCCGCGCCGCTTACGTGCTCGGCATGACCAAAAACTGGCAGCCGGACTGGGGCGGTCTTCTTTTGTTTCTCAACGAAAAGCAGGACATCACCGAGGGCTATCTTCCCCGCTACAATGTGCTGACGATCTTCGACATCAAATATCTTCACACGGTGACCCAGGTTTCGAGCTTCGCCGGCGGCGTGCGGCGCGCTGTCACCGGTTGGTTTCGCGATGACCCGGTGGCCCGAACGGGTTAGGCAAGTCCGTGTTTTCTGACCAGGCCGCGCATCTGATCATAGGTGAGCGAGAGCGCGTCAGCCGCCTGTTTCTGGCTGCCGCCATGGTTGGCGAGCGCCTGTGAGACCAGCTTTTTCTCAATATTATTCAGATGAGCGCGAAGGTCGTAGCGCGGGCCCGGCGCCGGTGCGAATGCGGGAGATTCCGCTGTAGGCGGGGCGGTTTTTTCATCGCTTCCGTTACTCGCAATCGGGCCGAACGCCGCTTCGAACGGGTCGAGAACCACATGATCGACAGGGCCTTCGCCATCGAGTTCGGCCCAATGGAAGACTGCGCGTTCCGCAGCATTTTTCAGTTCACGGACATTTCCCGGCCAGGCATGTTTCTTCAGCATCGCCGCCGCTTCTGGCGAAAAACCAGGAAAGCTCAGATTGAGCTCGGCCGCAACGGCGCTGGCAAAATGTGCGGCCAGCAGCATGATGTCTTCTTGCCGTTTGCGCAGCGGCGGCGCGGCGACAACATCGAAGGCGAGCCGGTCCAGCAAGTCAGCGCGGAAGTCGCCCTGTTCGGCTTTCAGCCTGAGATCCACATTGGCCGCGGCGATGACCCGTACATCCGCCTGGCGCGTCGTCTCTCCGCCTATGCGTTCATATTCGCCATACTCAATGACGCGCAGAAGTTTCTCCTGCACGCGCAACGATGCGGAGGCAATTTCATCGAGAAACAAAGAGCCGCCTTCGGCGCGTTCAAACCGGCCCAGATGGCGTTTTGTGGCGCCGGTGAAAGCGCCGGCCTCATGACCGAAGAGTTCGCTTTCAAGGAGCGTTTCGTTCATCGCCGCGCAATTGACCTTGACCAGCGGCCCGTCCCAGCGGCCGGACAGGAAGTGAATCCGCGCCGCCAGAAGCTCCTTGCCGGAGCCGCGCTCGCCCATGACCAGTATCGGCCGGTCGATATCCGCCACGCGCGAGGCGTGATCCAGCGCATCCAGAAAGGCGCGGGACTGGCCGATGAGGTCGGGAGGCGAGGGTTGCGGCGCCATAGGTAATTATTACCACCATACCGGGGTAAATAATACCGAAATTCTGGTGATATTCGCCTTTATTACACTGTTGGAAAATGAGGTCAGGCAAAAAAAACGTAATAAAAACAGCATTTTATACAAGATGATCCAACTTGGCACGGCTTTCGCAATAGAAGGGGCAGACGGGGTTAATCACAACCCAAGCCGTCAAGGCGCTGCCAATGAGGAGACAATAATGAGCCGATATTCACGTCATTACGAAGACCGGGATTGGGAGAGCCGCATGAACTATGCGCTTCGCGGCCGCGCCGGCTTCGCCTGGGGCGCGTTCTTCCTCGGTTTCATCCTCGGCGGCATCATTTTTTAGGAGATCCAGACATGGGCGTGTTTTCCCGACTGAGCGACATCATCAATTCCAATATCAATTCCATGCTGGACAAGGCTGAGGACCCCGAAAAGGTCGTGCGCCTGATCATCCAGGAAATGGAAGACACTCTCGTCGAAGTCCGCTCCAATGCGGCGCGAGCGCTGGCCGACCGCAAAGAGGTGGCGCGCAAGAAAGACGAATTCGCGCGGCGTGCGGGCGAATGGGAATCGAAGGCGGAACTCGCCATCGCCAAAGGCCGCGAGGATCTTGCCCGCGGCGCGGTGGCGGCCAAGCGCAAGGCCGAGGAAATGATCGGCTTGCTCGATGACGAGCTGAAGGCGATTGACGATACGGTCAACAAAACCAATGACGATCTGGAACGGCTTCAGGCGAAACTGAAAGAGGCGCGCGCCAAGCAGCGCTCTCTCGAAATCCGCCGCCATGCGGCCTCAGACAGCGTTCGCGTCAGCCGTCAGGTCAATGACGGCCGCATCGAAGAGGCGCTGGCCAAATTCGACCGCTATGAGCGGCGAATCGATGAGCTGGAAGCCGAAGCCGAAAGCTGGGCCCTCGGTCGTCCACGCACCCTGGAGCAGGAATTCGCTGAGCTTGAGGCCGAAGATGCGGTCACCGCAGACCTTGAAGCCTTGAAAAAGCGGGTTGCAAGCCGCACTTCCACATCAGGGCAAAATTAAGGCAGAGGGAAAGGGGCTTCCACGATGAACGAATATTTCATGGCCATAGCGATCGTGGCGATCATCTTCGTGGCCTGTCCGGCGGTGTTTATGCACTACCAGGCGGAGCTGAGAAAAACGAAGTCGATCTCTGCTGATGACGAACGCCTTGTCGATGATCTCTGGAAGACCGCGCAACGTCTGGAACGGCGCGTGGAAGCCCTGGAGACAATCCTCGACAAGGAAGCGCCGGACTGGCGCAAGGATTATCCGGAGCGTCCCCATGCCTGATTATCACCACCATCACCATCATCATCACTGGCGCGAGAAGGACAGTTACGCCTATCGCGCCGGACAGCCGGGGCCGGGACCCAACTTTCATCGGCTGCGCCGGAATACAAGACGCGGGAAGATTGCGGGCGTCTGCGCCGGCTTCGCGGAATATTTCGGCTGGAACCTGAAATGGGTTCGTGTGCTGATGATCCTGGCGACGATCTTCTTTTTTCCGATGCCGGCGATCATTTATCTGATTGCCGCCGTATTTATGAAACCGGATACGGACCTGCCGCCGCAAACGGAGTTTCGCGATCCGGAAACCGAACGCTTCTGGCGCACTTTTTCAACGCGCCCCAAGGCGACTTTTTCTGAACTCAAACATCGGTTCCGCGCGCTGGACATGCGTATCGCCGATCTCGAGCATGCCGTGACCTCAAGCGAATACGGCCTCAGAAAGGCGTTTCACGACCTCGAGCGCGGCGCCTAAGCAAAACGATAAAGTTGAGATGAGAGGGATGCCGCGCATGGCGCGGCGGAGACGGGGGACGTGCGCCTGAAAACGCACGGGAGATGGAGAGAGAAATGACTGCACTGATCATGATCGCAAAAGGGCTCATGATGGTTATGCTGGCGGCGGCGGCTTTTACGGCCCTTGCCATGGCCATCGGCTATGAACCGGCCTCCGCAAAATCGGCGGCGCAATGTGAAACCCGCCCGGCGCCGGCCTGTCTATTCATGATCTTTTAGCCCGCCGCCGCTTTGGCCCGTGCATGCTTGCTGGTCAGGGCGGTGCGGACTACCATTCGCGCTGACATCAGAGCCGCCAGGCGGCTCCAGCGAGGACGCGAATGATGAGCGACGACGAGCCCGATGAGCGCGCGGGGCGCGATGAGCGCGATGGGCGGAAAAAACAGGGGCGCCGGAGGCGCAGCCGCCGAAACAGACCACCCTCCAATGCGAGCGAAAGAAAAAAACCGGCAGGCGGACAACGCCGCCGGTTTGTGAGGCTCGCCGCCCTCGATCTCGGAACGAATAATTGCCGGCTTCTGATCGCGTCGCCGCGCGGGCGCGATTTCCGGATTGTCGATGCGTTCTCGCGCATCGTTCGCCTTGGCGAGGGGCTGTCGCAAAGCGGCGTCCTTTCCGATGCGGCGATGGAACGGACCATCTCGGCGCTCAAAGTCTGCGCCGAAAAAATCGACCGCCGGGGCGTGACCCATATGCGCTGTATTGCGACGCAAGCCTGCCGCGGGGCTGAGAACGGCGCGGCCTTTCTGGAAACGGTGTCCCGCGAAACGGGACTCTCATTCGACATCATTACGACGGAGGAGGAGGCGCGACTCGCCGTCGCCGGCTGCGCCGATCTTCTCGATGAAGAGGCGGGGCTCGTTTTCGACATCGGCGGGGGTTCGACTGAGCTTTCCTGGGTGCGCCGAAGAGAAGGCGGCGTGGAGATCGCCGCCTGGACGTCGCTGCCTTTCGGGGTCGTATCGATCGCTGAGAAATGGGGCGGACGGGAGATGAGCGCCGAGACCTATGCTGCGGTGGTCGAAGACGTGCGCGCGCATATTCAGGCGCTTGGCGATCCGGCGGGCATGAACGACGTGTTTCATGCGGATGCGGCGCATCTGCTCGGCACGTCAGGCACGGTCACGTCCATCGCCGGCGTTCATCTCGGGCTCGCGCGCTATCGCCGCGACAAGGTGGACGGCGTCTGGCTCACCATCGATGACGCCAAGTCTGTAACGGCCAAGCTCAACGCCATGAATTTTTTCGAACGTGCGAACGAGCCTTGCATCGGCGAAGATCGCGCCGACCTGGTCGTTTCCGGCTGTGCG
Source organism: Parvularcula sp. (assembly GCA_002704915.1). GTDB lineage: Bacteria > Pseudomonadota > Alphaproteobacteria > Caulobacterales > Parvularculaceae > Hyphococcus. The sequence continues at coordinate 214 of PAIP01000067.1, read as the reverse complement.
ATTCTGGAAGCGCTGCAGGCGGAATGGCCGGCGACGCGCATTCGCGTTGCTGATAGGGGCTTGCGGGAGGGCATACTCGCCGACCTCGCGCGTCAGGCGCAGAAACAACGCAGGAATACATAGAGAAAATTGGGTGCGGGGAGAGGATTTGAACCTCTGACCTTCAGGTTATGAGCCTGACGAGCTACCGGGCTGCTCCACCCCGCGCCAACTG
>PAIP01000066.1 GCA_002704915.1 Parvularcula sp. | reverse complement strand
GGAGCATTTGAATGACTTTTTCCCGCAAATCTCTTCTCGCCGCCGTCGCCTTGACGGCGCTCGCCGCCTGCGGGCAGCAAGGCGAGCCCACGGCGCAAGGTGCGCCCTCTCAGTCCGCCGCCGACGAAACGGCGCAGACGGAATCTGAAAAGATCAACGCCTGGTTCGAAGAGCAGTTTGAGGCGAGCGTCGCGCGCTCGCCCATGGCGCAAACCTTCCTCGGACGCAAAACCAATTATGGCGAGTGGGATAACGCCACCGACGAATTTGCGCGCGAGACCTATGAAATGGAAATGGCGGCGCTTGCGGATATGCGCGAGACATTCGATTACGACAAGCTCGATTCCTCGGCGCAGCTTTCCTATCGCCTGTTCGAATTTGAGGGCGAGCAGACGAAGCGCAATTTCCCCTGGCGCAATCACTGGTACGAATTCAGCCAGTTTCGCGGGCCCCATTCCTCCGTGCCGGCCTTCCTCATCAACCAGCATCGCGTCAGTTCCCTGGAAGACGCCGAAGCCTACATTTCGCGCCTGCGCGGCGTTGAGACCTATCTCGGTCAACATCAGGACGTGGCCGAAGCGCAGTTTGAGAATGGCGTGAATCCGCCCAAATGGTCCTATCCGCAAATGATCGCGACCTCGAAGAACATCATTTCCGGCGCGCCTTTCGATGACAGCGGCGAGACATCAACGATCCTCGAAGACTTCAATAAAAAAGTGAATGCGCTCGATGTCAGCGACGAGGTGAAGGAAGACCTCCGGTCGCAGGCGATCGACGCCATGCTGAATTCGGTGAAGCCCGCCTATGAATCGCTGATCGCCATGTTCGAAGAACAGATGGAGACCGCGACGGGCGAGGACGGCGCATGGAAGTTGCCTGACGGCGAGGCCTATTACGCCAACCGGCTGCGCCAGATGACGACAACGGATATGAGCGCCGAGGAGATCCATGATCTCGGTCTCGCCGAAGTGGCGCGCATTCATGACGAAATGGAGGAGATCAAGAACGAGGTCGGTTTCGACGGCAGTTTGCAGGAGTTCTTCGTCTATATGCGCGAAGACCCGGATGAGCGCTTTACTTATCCGAATACGGATGAAGGCCGCGAAAAATATCTGTCCGAAGCGACGGCGATTATCGACAATATGCGCGGACGCCTTGATGAATTGTTCCTGACCAAGCCGGAGGCCGAGTTGATCGTCAAGCGCGTGGAGCCGTTCCGGGAACAGGCTGCTGGCAAGGCCTTCTATCAGCGCCCGGCGCCGGACGGTTCGCGCCCCGGCATCTACTACGCCAATCTCTACAACATGGCGGACATGCCCACCTATCAGATGGAGGCGCTCGCCTATCATGAAGGCATTCCGGGCCACCATATGCAGCTCGCCATCGCGCAGGAGCTGGAGGACGTGCCGAGCTTCCGCAAATTCGGCGGTTTTACGGCTTACACTGAGGGCTGGGGCTTGTACTCGGAATTCATCCCGAAGGAGATGGGACTTTACGCCGATCCTTATTCCGATTTCGGACGTCTCGCCATGGAGCTCTGGCGCGCGGCGCGCCTGGTGGTCGATACAGGGATTCACGATAAGCGCTGGACCCGCGAGGAGGCGATCAATTACCTCCTTGAAAATACGCCAAACCCTGAAGGCGACGCCACCAAGGCGATCGAGCGCTATATCGTCATGCCGGGCCAGGCGACAGCCTACAAGATCGGCATGTTGAAGATTCTCGAACTGCGCCGCCGCGCGGAGGGCGCGCTCGGCGATGAGTTCGACATCCGCGAGTTCCATGATGTCGTTCTGAAGAATGGCGCCGTGCCGCTGGCGATTTTGGAAGAAAATGTCGACGCCTGGATTGCGGACAAGCAGTCTAGCTAAGCGGCAAACGCTAAATTATGGAACGCGCCGCATGGGAGTTCCCGCGCGGCGCGTTTTCTTTTATGTCTCGGTGATGCCTGCCAATTCGCGACCTCCTGTTTCCGCCTATATCCGCACTCTCAATGAAGCGCGGATGATCGGCGATGTGGTGCGCGCGGCGTTGCAAGTCGCCGATGAAGTCGTTGTGGTGGATTCAGGTTCGACCGATGGAACCATCGAACTGGCGCAGAACGCCGGCGCGCGTGTTATCGATCATGAGTGGCTTGGCAACGGGCATCAAAAACGTCTCGCCGAAGACGCCTGCGCCCATGACTGGCTCCTTGATCTTGATGCGGATGAAATCATCAGCCCGGAACTGGCGGCGGAAATCACGGGGCTTTTTGCCGGCGGCGCGCCGCCGAACAAGATTTACCGCACCATGCTGGCGCTGGTCCCGCCGGTGGGAAAGCCCTGGCGCGATTTCGGGCTTCAGGTCCGCCACAAGTTGTATGATCGGCGCATCGTGCGCGCGCCAGCGCATAAGGCCTGGGATCAATTTGAAATCCCGGACGGCGTTGCTGTCGGGCGGCTGAAAGAGCCGATTCTGCATCACGCCTTCACCGGCGCGGCGCAGTTCATGGGCAAGCTCAACCGCAATTCGACGGTGCGCGCTGAAGCGTTGCCGCTGAAATCGAGACCCTATCTTGCTTTGCGTATTGTCGTTGGGTTTCCGTTTTATTTCGCAAAAAAATACTTGCTCCAGCAATATTTTCGGGGCGGCGTTTATGGTTTCGCGCTCGCCTCCATGTCGGCTTATGGCCGCTGGCTGAGAGACGTAAAAATGTGGGAGCGCGCCCGACGGCTGGAGCGCGCTCCTTCACAAAAAAAGGCTGATCAGTAGCGTCCGCTACGGGTGTAATCGAGCACGCGGCGCGCTTCATAGACGCTGGCGCTGCGTGGCGGGGGGTTATTGCCCATGATGACTTCGATCACTACAAGCGCGTCGTCGTCATAACGTGAATCGTAACGAGGGCGTTCATAATAACGGTCATTATAGGAGCGATAAGGCTCGTAGCGGCGAAAATCGTCGTCCCGGAAGGTGCTGTTGCGGCTGATGATCTGGAACCAGTCATAGCGCTGATCGAGCGTCAGTTCCGCGGCGCGGCGCAACGCCCAGTCCTGAGCCAGTTGCAGGTCGCCATTTTCAATGCGGTATTGAACCCGGTAGCGATTGTCATCGAGGCGCGCCTCGGAAAAGCCGTCATCATACTGAGAGGTCGCCCGCTCATAAACGGGACCGTATCCGCCGGTGGCGCACCCGGCCATGGCAAGCGCAGCAAAGGCTGCAAACGCATAAGATTTCATCACACCCTCCTTGTCGGATAGGAGTGAAACAGCCGCATTGGTTAATGGTTCCGGCGAAGGCTAAGGCCTTCAATCGGCGTAATAATCCGTGACGAGATTGAGCTCTTCCAGCTCGGGCTCGTCATAATCGCTTTCCTCGATGGGCGGGCGCGGCGGCAATTCGATCGGATCGAATACGTCCTTGTTGAACTCGTAAGGCACGCGGTCGAGGATTGCGCGAATGATGTTGAGGCGCGCTTTTTCCTTGTCGTCACCGTCGACGACGAGCCAGGGTGCGTCAGTCGTATGGGTCAGGGTGAACATCTGGTCGCGATATTGCGTCGCCTCGATCCAGCGTTCGCGGCCCTTGAGGTCGATAGGCGACAATTTCCAGCGTTTGCGAGGATCGCAGGCGCGGTCCTGAAAGCGCTTCTCCTGCTCTTCCTGCGAAACGTGAATCCAGAATTTGATCAGGATGACGCCGCTCTCGACCAGCATTCTCTCGAACTGCGGAACCTCGCGCATGAAGAGGCCGTATTCTTCCTGTGTGCAAAACCCCATGACCGGTTCGATGACGGCGCGATTATACCATGACCGGTCGAACAGCGTAATCTCGCCGCCTGACGGAAGATGTTTTACATAGCGCTCGAAATACCATTGCGTGCGCTCGCGGTCCGAGGGTTTCGGCAGAGCGACAACCCGCCAGATGCGCGGGTTCATGCGGCGCATGATGGTCTTGATGGCGCCGCCTTTGCCGGCCGCGTCCCTGCCTTCGAAAATAATGGCGACCTTCAAGCCCTTGCGAGCGACGGTTTCTTGCAGTTTCGCCAGCTCGAATTCGAGTTCTTCAAGCTCTTTCTTGAATTTTTTTTTCTTCACGAGCTTTCCTCACCGGCCAACAATTCTCCTTTTGGCGAGAACCGGTAATCCTTGCGGCAGAACTCGCAGGTCACCGTAATCTCGCCCTGCTCTACCATATCCTGAAGATCATCCTCGCTATAGCGCGACAGCACTGCTGCAATCTTGTCCGCATTGCAGGAACAGGCTGCGCGCAGCGGCGAGGCGTCGAAGACGCGCACGCCGTCTTCGTGGAAAAGGCGATAAAGAAGCGTTTCGGCGCTGATCGACGGATCGAGAAGCTCATCGGGCTGCACCGTGTCGATAAAGGCTCTGGCGCGATCCCAGACCTCGCTATCCTCGCCCGAAAGCGCCGAGGCGATCCCGCGCTCCCCGCCTTCTTGGGGCACGAACTGCGCCATCAGCCCGCCTGCGCGCCATTGCTCGCCTTCGCCCGGCGTCTGGATGCGTCCGACCGCGAGTTTGACAATGGTGGGTATTTGTTCGGACTGGGCGAAATAGGCGGCGGCGATGTCGGCAAGGGTCTCACCTTCGATCGGCGTCACGCCCTGATAGCGATCCATGTCTGCGCCCTGATCGATGGTCATGACGATCGATCCGTCACCGAGCAGGGCGCGCGCGCCGCGGGGAAGCTCAGCGTCTTCCGCCTTGGCGGTCGCACGCAGATCGCCGCCCGAGGTGTAGTCTGCGACGATCAGCGGGACGGGGCCGGCGCCTTGCGCCTGGAAAATCAGCTTGCCGTCGAATTTCAGCGACGCTCCCATCATGGCGACGAGAGCGACCGCCTCGCCCAAAAGCTCTGACACCGCGGCGGGAAATTCGTGAGCGGATAATATGCCGTCTATGGCGCCGGAGAGGCGCACGACGCGGCCGCGCACGGCGGTGTCTGCAATCTGGAAAGGGAGTACGACATCATCCATCAGGGCGAATTCTGCGGCGTTTCTTCGCCGTCAGTCCATTATCTTGTAGCCGGAGCGAATGAGCAGATAGCATGCGAATGCAAAGACGAAAGCGAGCGTGGCGGAGACGGCGATGCTGAGCGCGAAAGGCGCTTCGGCGACGCCCGTGAAGCCTGAGCGGAAACCGTCGATCAGATAATAAACCGGATTGTAATGACTGATGGTGCGGAACGGCTCGGGGAGATTGGCGACGGAGTAGAATGTGCCGGACAGGAATGTCAGCGGCGTGATGACGAAATTCGTAACCGCCGCCATCTGATCGAATTTATCGGCCCAGATGCCGCCGATGGCGCCGATGGCGCCGAACATGACGCCGGCGGCGGCGGCGTAATAAAGGATCGCCCAGATATTGGCGATCTCCAGCGGCGTTCCGTAGACCGCCATATAGCCGGCGCAGGTCGCTGCCGTCACCGCGCCGACGAGAAAGCCCCGGGTCGCCGCCCCGGCGATGAAGCCGATGGCGAGTTCGGCGGCTGACAGCGGCGGCATCAGCACATCGACAATGGAGCCCTGAACCTTGGAAATCATGATGGACGATCCGGAATTGGTGAAGGAATTCGTGAGTACAGCCATCATGGTAAGGCCGGGCGCGAGAAACTCCACAAAGGGAACGCCGTTGACGTCCGGGCGGACGCCACCAAAGGCCTGAGTGAAGACGATCAGGAACAACAGGGTTGAGATCACCGGCGCAATGACGGTCTGAAAGACGACTTTCATGAACCGCCGGACCTCTTTCACATAGAGTGTCCAGAGGCCGAGCCAGTTTACGGCTCCGAAGCGGCGGGTCCCGAAGGCGTAAGCCGGGTTAAGGGCGCTTTGATCGGCGGTGTTTTCATCGGTAAGGGTCATGGGCGTTTCTTTTTGCGTTGCAACGATGTCTCGCGCCACAGGGGCGGGCGCGTCAAGCCTTGTTCTGCGCCGCAGCCCGCGGCATCCCCTTGGATGGCTCGCTCAAGCGTCCAGGATTGCAAATTATCAACATATGGTGGGCAAAAATTTATGGGGGCGCCATGTTGTGTTTCAGTCCTCATACGATACTATATTTTGGAGCGCAGGGAGCGGCGCAGTTTTTAACCACCAGATATAGATTTTTCGGACGCGGCAGAGCGTCATCCGGAAACAGAGCAAGGAGACGGGCGACATGGCTTGGACGGATGAGCGGGTAGAGCTTTTGAAAACCCTGTGGGCCGAGGGGCTTTCCGCGGCCCAGATCGCCAACAAGATGGGCGGCGTGACGCGGAATGCTGTTATTGGCAAGGTGCATCGCCTCGGTCTTTCGGGGCGCGCAACGCCTGCGAAGCCGCAGCGCGGCTGCGGGCCGAGCGCCGCGCCCCGCGCAGAGGCGGCGGAGCCGGTTGAAAAGCCCCAGCGCCGCGAAATGCGCCCCATCATCCCGGAGCCGGATTCGATTTCGCCGGTCGTACTCGACAGCGGCGACCGGACCACCGTGAACACCATCAAAAACAATATGTGCAAATGGCCCATCGGCGATCCCGCCAAGGACGATTTCCATTTTTGCGGCCAGCCGTCGGTCGCCGGAAAGTCCTACTGCACCTATCACGCGCGCATGGCGTTTCAGCCGCCCCAGCGCCGCGAGCGCGAGTCCGTTCGCCGGCCGGCGGCCCAGATCGCCCAGCGCCGGGCCGCAGGATAGGTCGTTAGCAACATAGAGAAATGGTTCGAAAGAGCCCGCCGGACCGGCGGGCTTTTTTATTTGCGCGCTTATTTTACGTCCAGGGCGTAGCCGGCGGAGCGCACGGTGCGGATCGCCTCGCCCTGCTTGTGCTTGTTAAGCGCTTTGCGAAGCCGGCCGATATGAACGTCCACGGTTCTGACCTCGACAAAAACGTCGGAGCCCCAGACCGCATTCAAGAGCTGTTCGCGAGAGAAAACCCGTCCCGGATGCTGCATCAAATGGTCGAGCAGGCGGAACTCCGTGGGGCCGAGATGGATCTCCTTGCCGCCCCGCATCACCTTGTGGGAGACGCGGTCGATGGAGATGTCGCCCGCTTCGACAACATCATCGGCGAGGCCCGGCCGGATGCGCCGCAGAATAGCTTTGACCCGCGCAATCAGCTCAGCGGTGGAAAAGGGCTTGGTGAGATAATCGTCAGCGCCGGTTTCAAGGCCGCGGATGCGATCGGCTTCCTCCGACCGCGCGGTCAGCATGATGATCGGGATGTTGCGGGTCTCGGGCTTCGAGCGGATGCGCCGGCAAACTTCGATGCCGGACACTTTCGGCAGCATCCAGTCGAGGATGACGATGTCAGGAGAGAATTCTTCGACCTTCAAAAGTCCGTCCTCGCCATCGGCGGCGACGGCGACTTCGAATTTCTCCTTGGCGAGATTATATTCGAGAATGGTCGACAGCGCGTCTTCATCCTCGATGATGAGAACCTTGGTCTCAGGCATGGTCGAAATCCGTTGGCTGGCCCGTTAGCTTGCGGCGGTCCCGGACTGCTTAGGAGGGGAAACCACGGTTGTCGAGGTTTTATCGCCCTTAGGCCGGCGCTCCATGATGCGCGAACCGGTCAGCAGGAAATGCAGCGCTTCGGCGATATTCGTGGCGTGGTCGCCGACACGCTCGAAATTTTTGGCCGTAAAGACAAGATGCGTGCAGGCGTTCACCTTCGCCGGATCGCGCATCATGGCGACCAGGATTTCTTCGAACACGGAATTATAAAGCTCATCGAGTTCGTCGTCCCCACCCCAGACGGCCTTGGCGGCGGTGAGATTGCGGCTCGAATAGGCGTTGAGAATATCGGAAAGCTGGCGCAGGCTCGCCCGGCCCATGCGCGCGACACCAGAGGTCGGCCGCGCCGGCGCCTCAAGGCTCACCACCAGCGTGCGCTTGGCCACATTCTTGGCGAGATCGCCCACCCGCTCCAATTCGCCGGCGAGTTTCGAGACGGTCATGACCTCACGCAAGGCCTCTTCCGGCAAGGGGCCGTGAAGAAGGAGGTCCATGACTTTCCCCTCAATGGCGTGATCCATGGCGTCGATACGCTCATCGCCGCTGATCACTTTCTGGGCGGCTTCCACGTCTCGGCGCTCAAAGGCGGTGATTGCCCCGGCGAGCTGACTTTCCACTTGCGCGGCCATGCGCGAAAGCGACGTTTCCAGATCGAGACGCGACTGATAGGACGATTGCGGGGCGAAGGCGGCCATATACTCAAACAGGTTGAGGGTTCAAAGGAGGGCTTACATGCCCATTCTTTATGACAAATTCTTGTCAGGTGCAAAAATAAGGCGCAAAATTTGCGCCATGTGTTGAGAAATACCGGCGGCCTTAGTCGGCGTTCTGGAAATAGCAGGTGAAGGCCGCGCCCCCGGCGAGGCGGCTCTCGATCTGAAAGCCGCCTTTATGGCGGTTCATGATGTGCTTGACGATGGCGAGGCCGAGCCCGGTGCCGCCGCTTTTGCGGCTTCGCTCTACATTGACGCGATAAAAGCGTTCCGTAAGGCGCGGCAGGTCCGCTCTTTCGATGCCGGGCCCGAAGTCGCGCACCTGCACATAGACGAGGTCGCTGACATTCACGCCGAGCCGGGCGGCGACCTGTTCGGCGCTGTCGCCGGCGCGGTGCGCAGGCGGACCGTCGGCGAACGGCGTCGGCGCCGCGCCGCGCCCCACCCGCAATTTCACCATGGCCGGATCGCCACCATATTTCACGGCGTTGTCGATGAGGTTCTGTATCGCCTGGAAAACTTCATCGCGGTCGGCGCGAATATTCGTAGACTGATCATCATCCTTGATAAAGTCGACAATCGCTCCGCCGGACTCAAGCAACGGCGCCAGGCTGTCAATCACGTCATTGGCGATTTCCGAAAGATCCACGCGGTGGCGCGGCGGCACATGTTCGTTCAGTTCGATCCGCGACAAGGACATCAGGTCGGCGACAAGGCGCTGCATGCGTTCGGCCTGTGACTGCATGGTCGACAGGAATTTTTCCTGCGCTTCCGGGTCTTCTTTCGCATGCCCGCGCAGAGTCTCTATAAAGCCGAGCACCGAGGCGAGCGGCGTGCGCAGCTCATGGCTGGCGCTGGCGATAAAATCGGCGCGCATCTGTTCGACTCGGCGTTCACTGGTCAAATCGCGGATAAAGACAAGCGCCCGCGGGCTTTTCTGCACCTCTGTCGTGCCCGTATCGATGGGCGTGATATAAGCCCTGCATGTGCGCTCGACGCTGCCGAGCGTTGTAAATTCGACGCTTTGGGATTCGTTGGAGGCGAGCACGGCCTCAGCGGCTTCAAACACATCCGGCGCGCGCAAAACCGAAGCGAAATGCCGGCCCGACGCTTCGTTCATCCCCACCAGTTCAAGCGCGGCGGGATTGGCGTGTTCCACAATGCCTTGCGCGTCGAGAACGAAAATCGGTTCGGGCAGCGCTCGGGCCACGCCCTGCACAATCCGCAGGCGCGCGAGTTCGGCCTCCTGCGCCTCCATCTCGGTATCGACGATCCGCTGCACCGGCGCCGCCCAGACCCGGCCGGAGGAAAAGCTGTACCGGACGGCAAGGGCCGCCATGAACGCGGCCCATGCGATCAGAACGATGCGCCAGTCAGCGAGATCCGCAATCAACAGCGCGCCGCCGACGCCGGCGCTGATCCCCGCCGCCCAGCCGAAATCGCGCGCGCGCACGCGCGCGGCGGTGTTGCGGATCATGCTGGCGAGATCGTCTTGCATCAGCGCATCATATACAGGGATGAAAAAATTGCTATTTTCGGATTTGTCGTTGAAAGGTTTGCTATTGGCCAGCGCCTGTCTCAGGCTTGACAGCCAGAGAAACGAGGCCGGCACATGTTTAAACCCATAGTCTCGATATATTTCGTTATTGCCTGCATGTTGATGGCTCCGGCCTCGGCGCAGGAGGATCCATTTTCGGTATTCGCGCCATATTCCACCTCGACCCGCTACAGGATTGACCATCAACCCTGGACGGGTTTCCTAAGCCGCGCCGTGTACACGGTCGGGCGGTCGGATCGCAAGCCCGCCCGCCGTCCCGGAGAGTCCTATCGAAACGCGGGCACGCGCCTTTCGACGGGAAGCTCCTCACGCTACCGGTTCGAAGGAAACCGGATCATGTTCCACACGTTCAACGACGAAGTTGAAACCTATGTGGGCCTTTACCGACAGGGCCTTCAAGACACCATGAACCGCGTCGACTATGGCGATTTCAGCCGCGACGAACAGCTCGCTTTCTGGCTCAATCTCTATAATGCAGTCGTCATTCACGAGATCGCCAAAGCGCATCCGGTCTCGCGGCCAAGCCGGATCCGCATCCGCGACCAGAATGCACGGTTGTTCGACGCCAAGCTCGTGGAAGTGCATGGCGTCAAGCTGAGCCTGAACGATATCCGCTACAATATCGTCTACCGGTATTGGCGGACGTCCGATGTCATTTACGGATTATGGAGTGGGGAAATCGGCGGGACCGGAATCATGCCCTCGGCTTTTGAAGGCGCGACGGTGCGGTCGCAGTTGCGGCTCAATGGGCGCGAGTTCGTCAATTCCTTGCGGGGCGTTGACCGAATTCGCGGCAAGATGCGCATCTCGCAATTATATGTGGATGCGCGGCCATATTATTTTCAGAACTGGCCCGACGACCTCTATGCGCATCTAAGCCGTTACGCCGATTGGACGACGGCGCAAATCATTGCGCTCCGCCCTGAAAATCCAAAACCGAGCCGCTATGATCTGAGCACAGCGGATGTGGAAAGCGGCGAAACGGTCCGTTCCTCAGCGAATGACAACGCTGCGGCTGTTGCAGCGGGCGCCGATCTCGGAGAGCGGTGGTCCAATCTCTCAGACACCGGCATGCGCGGCGGGCTTTCCGGCGAAGCGCTGGCGCTGGCGCGCCGGTCGGAGGCGAGGCTGGAGCGGCGCCGGGGCTCGGTCGTTATCCTCGACGTAAAGACGGACGATCCCGACGCGCCGCCGGCGCAGACATTGAGCGTCGAGCCTGATGAAAAGACGGCGGACGAAGAAGACCAGCCTTGATGGGCTGGTCTTCGCGTTGTTCCGTGTCAGTTCTGTTGTTCCGCGATCCAGGCGTCGATATTTTCTTCGAGCACCGATAGCGGCACCGCTCCGTTCGCCAGCAGCGCGTCGTTGAAGCGGCGCAGATCGAACTCGCGCCCAAGGGCGTCCGATGCGCGCTTTCTGAGCTCCTGCATTTTCAACTCGCCCATTTTATAGGCGAGCGCCTGTCCCGGATTGGTGATGTAACGGTTCACTTCCGCTTCGATATTGTGAAGCGACAGCGCCGTGTTTTCCGCCATGTAGTCAATCGCTTGCTGTTTGGTCCAACCTTTGGCGTGAATACCGGTGTCGACGACAAGGCGGCAGGCGCGCCACATTTCGTATGAAAGGCGTCCGAAGTCGGAGTAAGGATCTTCATAAAAGCCCGCGTCCCGGCCAAGGCTTTCCGCGTAAAGGCCCCAGCCTTCGACAAAGGCCGTGATGAAGCCGTATTTGCGGAAATTCGGGATTTCCGTCTCCTGCGCCAGGGCGATCTGGAAATGATGGCCGGGGACCGCTTCGTGAAGCGTCAGCGCTTCGATTTCAAAAAGCGGGCGCGTGTCGAGTTTCGAGGTGTTGATGCGATAGACGCCGGGGCGGCTGCCGTCGCCCGCAGGCGGTTCGTAATAGGCGGTTGTCGTGCCTTCCGCGACGTCTTCCGGGATCGGCTTCACCGTATAGGGCATGCGCGGCAGGCGCGTGAAAAGTTGCGTGAGCGCCCCATCGGCCTTTTTCGCCACAAGCGCATTGGCCGCCATCAGTTCTTCCGGAGTCTTGGCGTAGAATTGCGGATCGGTGCGCAGAAATTCCTGAAACGCCCCGAAGTCCCCCTCAAACCCGGTGGACTCGATTACCTCGGCCATCTCGGCGCGAATGCGTTTGACTTCGCTAAGGCCGATTTTGTGGATCTCGTCCGGCGTTTTGTCCGTCGTCGTATAAACCCGCGCGCGGTGGGCGTAATAATCGAGTCCGTCGGGAAGGGCGCTGACGCCGACGTCTTCCTTGCAGGCGGGGGCGTATTCTTCTTTGTAAAAATCCGCGAAAGCCGTCAGCGCTGGCATGACTTTATCGTCAATGGCGTCGGCGGCGTCCGCTTTCAATTGACGCCAGTTGCGTCTCGATATCGACGAGGGCTGTTTCTCGAACGGCTTCAACAACGCGCTGTCATTGGCGTCGTCTACAATGTTGTAGCGAATGGACGCCTCGACGCCTTCCATGGCTTCGCAGGGGCGCGTCCATCCGGCTTCGACGCCGGCGCGCAAGGTCTCTTTCGCGGCTTCGAGATAGGCCGGAACCGCTTCAAGCCGCGCCACATAGCTTTCATAGTCGTCAAAGGTAAAAAACGGCAGTTGATCCGGCAGGCGCGTCACCGTGGTGTGCGGGCCATAGCGATTGCTCATGAGGAAATATTTGCCGCCGAATTGCGCCGCTTCGAGATCGTTTTCGAGATTCAGCAAGAGCAGCTTGTAATTGACGCGGTCTTCTGCGGACATCTCTTCCGGGTCAAGCCCCTTCAGTCGCTCGACAAACGCTGCAGTCTTTTCTTCCCGCTTTGCTTCTGCTTCCAGAGATGGGTCGCTGAGCTTGTCGTCATAGTCGCGAACGCCCAAACTCGTTGCGAAGACCGGGCTTTCTTTCATCACCCATGCCCAGTGATCCTCCATGATCTGATCGAGCGTGTCGGGGGCGCTCTCTTCGGTCGCCGTCGTCTCCGGCCGCATGGTTTCCTGCGCCATGGCTGTGTGCGTGAAGACGGCGGCAAACAATGCGCCGCCCAGAATTGACAGTATACGGAAGAATTTGGACTTCATGGATAATCCTCTTGTAAAATGATAACTCAGCGGGGGCGCGCGACGGCGAAAACGGCGCCGCCAAGAAAGCCCGCAAGGGCCTGCAAGGCAAGACCTGTTGCATCCCGCGCGCCGCCAATAACGCCGGCTCCGCCGCCGAGCTGTTGTTCGATCAGGTAAATCATCAACAGCATGGCCGCGCCGCCGGCGACAGGATAGGCGATGAGAGCGAGCGGTTTCAGAATGCGTTTGACTGCAAAAGCGATGATGAAAGCCGCAAGCAGCGCGATGGCGGTCATGGCGCCGAGTTGCCAGAGCCCGGTGAAATTCTCTACAAAGGTCTCGATTTGCTGCGCCCCGGTATATTCAGCGCCGACGGCGGCCATCTTGGCGATCACTTGCTGGGTGTAAAAGGCGACTGAAAAGAAATAGGTCGCGGCTAGCGACAGCAAATAGGCGACAAGCGCTTTCAGGATTTTTCCGACGTTCATGAGGCCCCTCCCTTCCGTGCCGCAATAGCGGACGGCAATTCCTTCGCTCTTCATATTGACGGCGCTTGGTTTCGCCGCCTACCCATGGAGACAAGTTTCTATCCCAAATGAAAGGGCCCGGCCATGGCGATGACACCCCGTTTTCTCATGATGACCTGCTGCGCGGCGTCGCTGACGCTTTTGGCGGCGGCCTGTTCGGGCGGCGGCGAAGCCTCTTCACCGAAGGGCGGCGGTGATGCGAGCCTTCAGGAAACGCTGGCCGATCCTGCGCCGGAAGGCGAGACGGCCCTTGATGTCGAGGTGCTGGCGGATGGGCTCGATGTTCCCTGGTGCATCACGTTCCTTCCCAATGGCGACATTCTGTTCACGGAGCGGGCGGGGCGGATGCGCATCATTCGCGATGGCGAACTGGTTGAGGAGCCGGTCGCCGGCGTGCCGGAGGTGCTGGTCTACAATCAGGGCGGCCTCTTCGACATTCTTCTCCATCCCGATTTCGAGGAGAATGGCGTTCTTTACATCAGCTACGCCCATGGCACGGAAAAAGAGAATGCGACGCGTCTCGCCCGCGCCGTCTTCGACGGCTCCTCTCTGTCCGATCTCGAAGTGCTCTATGACGCAAAGCCGCTGAAAGACACAGGCCATCATTACGGCGCCCGGCTCGCCTGGGGCGGCGACGGCAAGCTCTATATGACCATCGGCGAAGGCTCAAAATATAAGGAAAAAGCCCAGGATATGACGTCGAGCTTCGGCTCTGTCATTCGCCTGAACGAAGACGGCTCGATGCCTGAGGATAATCCGACATTCGGCGAAGGCGAGCGGCCGGAGCTGTTCACCAAAGGGCATCGCAACCCGCAGGGTCTCGCCTATGACGCCGAGCGCGATATTCTCTGGTCAAACGAGCATGGGCCGCGCGGCGGGGATGAAATCAACATTATCGAGCGTGGCAATAATTACGGCTGGCCGCTGGCCACATACGGCATTGACTATAATGGCGCGAAAATTTCTCCGTTTACGGAATATGAAGGCACGACGCAGCCGGTGAAATACTGGACGCCCTCCATCGGCGTTTCCGGTCTCGCCGTCTATCGTGGCGACCTTTTCGAAGGTTGGGACGGCGATCTTCTGGCGGGAGGCCTCTCCGGTGCGGCGCTGCACCGCATCATCATGGATGGAAACGAACCTGTGGGCGAGGAGCGGTATCTCCTCGACCGCGGCGAGCGTGTGCGTGACGTGCGCGTCAGTCCCGACGGGGCGATCTATGTGGCGACGGAGCTTCGTGAACCGGGATCCGGCAAGATTTTGCGCCTGACCCCCCAATAAGCAAAGAAACCCGCTCAAATATCCATCGGTGCGGCGAAGGTTTTCGCCGCCGCCTGGCGGGCGAAACGCAAGGTGACCGCCTTGCGTCTCGCGGCGTTCAGCGGTCGGTCCTGCGCGGAGCGCGCGATCGCCGCGCCGTAATCGTCTGCGATGATCAGCCCTTCCGTGTCCGGCAAGAGGGCGCGCGGGAAATCGGGATCGACGGCGAAATAAAACTGATCGCAAAAGTCGAGATAGTCCGGCCATTTCTGATCGGCTTCGAAATCGGCGCGGCAGGATTTCACTTCGGCGATGATGAATCGCCCCTTGCGGTCGATCCCCGCGACATCGGCGCGCCGGCCATTGGCGAGCCGGAATTCGCAGAGCGGGGCGAGGCCGAGATTGAAGAACAGGCGCGTCACCCCGCGGGTCAGGGCCTGTGTTCGGTCAGGGCGGCGCGGATCGTCGTTGCAGGATTCCGGAAAGGATAGAGTGTTCTGCATTTGTTCATTGAAACGCCGCTGATTGGCGGGCGTCAAGAACAAATGCGTTAACGGGGGCTAGCCCTGAAATTCCGGCAGGCGCACCACCAAGCCGTCCAGCGCGTCCGTTACGGTGATCTGGCAGGACAGGCGCGAATTCGGCTTCGGCTCATAGGCGAAGTCGAGCATGGATTCCTCCATCGCTTCCGGCTTGCCGGTTTTTTCGACCCAGGCCTCGTCCACATAGACGTGACAGGTGGCGCAAGCGCATGCCCCGCCGCAATCGGCGTCGATCCCAGGCACCATGTTCTTGACAGCCGCCTCCATCACCGACACGCCTTTTTCCGCGTCGACGACATGTTCGGTTCCGTTCTGTTCGATATAGGTGACTTTGGGCATTGGACTCGAATTGTGACTGAAAAGGGTAAGCGAAGCCGTCGATGTAAGGGATTAGCCCTGAAGGGCAAGTTTTTTTTGGATGATCATACGGGCGGCAAGTCGATCCTGTGGTGCTGAAACAGAAGAATTTGGCGGATGAGGCTGCGACGAGAGCGCTGGGCGCCGCGCTTGCGCCGGTGCTGCGTCAGGGCGACGTCATCCGGCTGGAGGGCGATTTGGGCGCCGGAAAATCGACCCTGGCGCGGGCGCTGATTGCGGCGCTCACGGGCGTTGAAGGCGCGCCAAGCCCCACTTTCACCCTTGTTGAGACCTATGACGGGCCGGATTTTCCTTTATGGCATTTCGACCTCTACCGACTTGAGGCGCCTGATGATGTGTGGGAGCTCGGGCTTGAGGAGGCGCTCGACGGCGCGGCGACGCTGATCGAATGGCCGGGGCGGATCGAAGGCCTGTTGCCGCCCGGGGCCCTGACCGTAAGACTGCAAGCTGACGGCGCGGAGCGTCGCGTCGTTTTCGAAGGTGACGAGAGCTGGAAAGCGCGGCTTGAAGCGGCGGGAATCGCCTAGAGTGGCCGGAATGCATGCAGGCAATTGTGAGTGAACAAGAGTGAGCGACAGGGACGAAGCGCGACAGGACTTCTTGAAGGCGGCCGGCTGGGAAAAGGCGGCTGCGGCGCCGCTGGCTGGCGACGCCTCCACGCGCAGCTATCAGCGGCTCAATCTCGACGGCAGGCCGGCGGTGTTGATGATTGCGCCCCCCAGGGCCGAGGCGCCGGCCTGTCCGCCGGAGGCCGATGAAGGGGCGCGGCGGGCGCTCGGCTATAACGCCATGGCGCGTCTCGCCGGGCCCAACCTCAACGCCTTTACCTCTTTGTCGAAAGCCCTGCGTGAAGGCGGGCTCTCCGCGCCGGAGATCTACGCCGCCGATCCCGCGGCCGGTTTCGCTCTCCTGGAGGATCTGGGCGACGATCTGTTCGCCCGGGTTGTCGGCAGGGTGGATGAGGAAACCCTTTACCGCACCGCCATTGAGGCGCTTGTGCGTCTTCATGAAGGCGCCGCCGGGCCGGTGAGGGGCGAGGCCTATGCAATGCTCGACTACGATGCGCTGGCGCTTGAGGCCGAGGCGGCGCTCCTCATGGAATGGTACTGGCCGTTGAAAAAAGGCGCCGCGGCGAGTAACGATCAGTTTACGGAATATCTTTCGCTATGGCGCGAGCTTTTCCAGAACCTCTCTGCGCCTCATGTGTATGTTCTGCGGGATTTTCACGCGGAGAACTTGCTGTGGCTGCCCGATCGCGAAGGCCCTGCGCGCGCTGGCGTCATCGATTTTCAGGATGCGCTTTACGGCCACGCCGCCTATGATCTCGTTTCCCTGCTAGAGGATGCGCGGCGTGACGTTGATCCTATACTCGCGGAAAAGATGATCGCTTACTACGAAAGCTTCGGCGGCGCGCAGTTCGATCGGCAAGGCTTTCAGCGCGACTATGCGATCCTCGCCGCCCAGCGGAACGCCAAAATCCTCGGCATCTTCGCGCGTCTCGCCAAGCGCGATCACAAGCCGCGCTATCTCGATCTTCTCCCCCGGGTCGAGGCGCATTTCCGCCGCGATCTGGCGCGTCCGGAAGTTGCGCCACTACGGGCGTTCTTCGCCAAACACCTGCCGGAGCTTGTCTGATGGGAAACATGCCGCATACGGCCATGGTGCTCGCCGCCGGGCTCGGCACGCGCATGCGTCCCCTGACCGACGACAGGCCAAAACCGCTGATCCATGTTTCGGGAAAGGCGCTGATGGATTACGCGCTTGACCGTTTCGCGGATGCTGGCGTCGAGCGCGCCGTCGTTAATGTGCATTATCTCGCCGATCAGGTGGAAGACCATCTTTCGCAAAGGGCAGCGCCCGAGATTGTCGTTTCCGATGAGCGCAGCCTTTTGCTGGAGACAGGCGGCGGCCTCAAAAAGGCTCGCAATGCGCTGGGGGACGATCCTGTGTTCTGTACGAATACGGATGCGATTCTCATCGACGGCTCCGCAGAGGAAGCCTGCGCGCAATTGTCCGGGATATGGCGCGACGATGTCATGGATGCGCTCCTGCTCCTCGTTCCTATAGACCGCACGAGCGGCTATGACGGATGCGGCGATTTCGACCGTTCCGCAGACGGACGGATTGCACTCCGTTCGGGGGATGCGGCGCCTCATGTCTTCTCTGGGCTACAGATCATCAGCCCGGCCCTTATTGACGAAGGCCCGGATGGGCCGTTTTCGACCCGCAAACTCTGGGACATCGCGGCAGCGCGCGGTCGCCTTTATGGCGCGGTTTATGGCGGCGACTGGCTGCATGTGGGCGACCCGCAAGGGCTTAAAGACGCCGAGGCGCGCCTTGAAAGAAGGCGCTGATGACGGGCGTGCTGGCATCGCCCGCGCCGCGGTTTTACTCCATTGCGGCTGGCCGGCCGTTTCTGCGTGATTTGGCGCAGGGGCTTGCCGCATCGCTGACGGAAAGCGGCTTCACGCTGCCTGATGCGACCATCTATCTGCCGACACGGCGCGCTGCGCGGGCGCTCGCAGAGGCTTTTCTCGAAACGGCCGGCGGCGCGGCGACGCTGACGCCGCATATCCGCGCCCTTGGCGACATTGACGAGGATGAATTCGCGCTTGAGGAGCCCGGCCTTGACGGCGTCCTCGAAGATGAACTGGCGCTCAATCCGGCGGCGCCCATGGCGGAGCGCCGCCTCGTCCTGGCGCGGTGGATCGCGGAGAAAGACAAAACATGGTTCGACGGCCAGCGCCGTTGGGCGGGCGCGATCTCCGCGGCCGATGGGCTGGGGCGATTGCTAGATTCTCTTTATACGGAAGAAATCCCCGCCGAGCGGTTGGACGAAATCGTGCCGGACGCGCTCGCGGCCCATTGGGCGCAGTCGCTAGAATTCCTGAAGATCGTCACCGAAAGTTGGCCGGCGCATCTCGCCGGACATAAGCTGATGGACCCGGCGGCCCGGCGCATCGCGCTTATCGATCTGCAGACCAAACGCTGGGCGGCGTCGCCGCCGCAAAAACCTGTCATCATCGCCGGCTCCACCGGCTCCACCCCGGCTGTCGCCCGCATGATGAAAGAGGTCGCGTCCCTGCCCAGCGGCGCCGTCGTGTTTCCCGGGCTCGATCTTGGCGCCAGTGCGCGCGTCTGGGCGGCTGTGGACGATCCTCATCCTCAGAGCGGGCTGAAAGCGCTGCTCTCTTCGCTTGAGATAGAGCGGGAGAACGTAAAACCGTGGCCCGTGGGTGAAGGCGTCGAAAACAGCCGGGCGGGGTTGATCACCGTGGCGCTGAGGCCTGCGGGCGCCTCCGATGACTGGCGTCAATGGGCCGAAGACGCGAAGGCGTCGCGTGAAGACACGGCCGCCGCGCTTCACGGGCTCTCTCTCATCGAAGCGAAAGACGAAGAACGCGAGGCGGCGGCGATTGCGCTCAAATTCCGTGAGGCGATCGAAAC
Organism: Parvularcula sp.; assembly: GCA_002704915.1. Lineage (GTDB taxonomy): Bacteria > Pseudomonadota > Alphaproteobacteria > Caulobacterales > Parvularculaceae > Hyphococcus. The sequence goes on along the minus strand of PAIP01000066.1, from coordinate 105,151 downwards.
CGCAGGGCGCACCGCCATGCTGGTAACGCCGGATCGCGATCTGGCCCGTCGCGTCTCCATGAAGATGCGCCGATGGGGCGTCGCCGTGGATGACTCCGCGGGCGCGCCCTTCGCCAATACGCCTTGCGGGATTTATCTGCGACTCGTCGCCCGCTGGCTTTGCGATCCGTCGGATCCCGTGCGTCTCACAGCGATGATGGATCATGGCTTGTTTGCCGGCGGCCTGAGTGGCGCCGATGGCGCAAAGGCGTTGCGCCGCATGGACAAGGGCCTTCGCGGCCTGAAGCCGCAATCGGGCGTTGAGGGCGTTCGCCGCAAACTTGAAAAGTCGAATGCGCTGTCGGAAGAAATCGAGAGCACGCTGGCCGTGCTGGAAAAAGCCTGTGCATTGTGGCCCGGAGCAGAAGCTCCGTTTGCGGAGCGGTTCGAGGCGCATCTCGCGGCGGCGGAGATGCTTGCGGCAAGCGATGATGAGTCCGGCGCTCGGCGGCTCTGGCGGGGCGAGGACGGAGAGACCGGCGCCGACTTGCTGAACGGGCTTCGCGCCGGGCTTTCCCTGATCGTTCATGACGAGGCGGGGGAATATGCCGACATATTCGCCCGTCTCATCGCGGGAGGAACCGTGCGCCGCTGGGCGCCGGCGCACCCCCGGCTTTCCATTCTCGGGCCGCTCGAGGCGCGCCTGCAGACGGCGGATCTCGTGATCCTTGGTGGGCTGAATGAAGGCGTCTGGCCCCGGGACGCCGCTATCGACCCCTTTCTGTCGCGGCCCATGCGCGACAAGCTTGGCCTGCCCTCGCCCGAACGACGCATCGGGCTGGCCGCGCACGATTTCGCCCAGCTCGCCGCCGCGCCGGAGGTTGTCCTCACGCGCTCCGCGCGCGCCGCGGGGAAACCCACCAAGCCCTCGCGCTGGATCGTCCGCCTCAAGAACATTCTGAAAGGCGCGGACCTGCTGGACAGGGTCGATGCGAGTGTCGCGGCCGACGACTTGGCGGTGATGCTCGATGCGCCGCGCGCGGTCAGTGCGGCGCCCGCGCCCCAGCCGGCCCCGCCAGTGGAGGCGCGCCCGCAATCCCTGTCGGTAACCCAGATCGGCACATTGCTGCGCGATCCTTATGCGGTCTACGCCTCGAAAATCCTGAGACTCAGAAAGCTCGATCCCTTGGGCGAGGATTTTGATCAGCGCTATCTCGGCATTCTCTTCCATAAAGTGCTCGAGGACTACGTCGCCGAGCCGTTGGCGGCGTCCGAAGAAGAACGGGTTGCTCGCCTCGCCGCGCTCTATGAAAAACACGCCGAAGACCATGGCCTCGGGCCTGCCCATGAAGGGTTCTGGCGCGCTCGTGCGGAGGAAGCCTTCGCATATTTAAGCGCGTGGGACACCGCGCGCCGCGCGCAAGGCGAGCCTCTGGTCATTGAAGGCGCGGGAGAGGCATCGTTCAGCATCGACGAGCGCAGTTTCACCCTCACCGCCCGCGCCGACCGCATCGACCGGCTCGATAGCGGCGCCGCCTTCATCATCGATTATAAAACCGGCGCGCCGCCGAGCCTCGATCAGATCAAGACCAGCTTCAGTCCGCAATTGCCACTGACGGGGCTGATCGTCGAGGCGGGCGGGTTTTCGGCCCTGGGCGAAACGCCCGTCGCAGGTTTCGAATATGTGCGCGTCGTCTCGCGCAAGGGGAATGAAAAATTCGCCGGCGCCGAGGGCGATGACGCCATGAAATATATCGACGAGGCTGAAAAGGGACTGACGAACATTCTGCGCCATTTCGCCGATCCGGCGCAGCCCTATCTGTCGCAGCCGCGTCCGCAATTCATGAACGAATTCGGCGATTACGATCATCTTGCGCGGCGCGGCGAGCGTAACGCCCAAGGGGGCGGCGACGAAGCGGGAGGCGGCGAATGACGCCGCTTGAGGAAACTACTAGCAATCAGCGTCAGGCGGCGGACCCGGCGCGGTCCGTCTTCGTCATGGCCAATGCGGGGTCGGGCAAGACTCGTGTTCTGACCAACCGTGTGGCGCGGCTTTTGCTCGCCGGGGCGCCGCCGCAAAAAATCCTCTGCATCACTTTTACAAAAGCCGCGGCGGCGGAAATGGCGGAACGGTTGTTTTCGGTGCTGGGCGACTGGGCGCTCGCCAGTGATGAGAAACTGCTGAAAGACCTGGCGGAACTCGAAGGCGTGAATGCGGAACCGAAATCGGCGGAGGACCTCGCTCATGCGCGGCGTTTGTTTGCACGGGCGCTGGAAACGCCGGGCGGCCTGAAAATCCAGACCATTCATTCTTTTTGTGAGAGTGTCCTGCGGCGCTTTCCGATTGAGGCGGGGGCGCCGCCGGGCTTTTCCGTCGCCGAGGACGCCCAGGCGGCGGCGTTGATGAATGCCGCGCTCGATGGGCTCGCCGCCGATGCGCGAAGCGACGCGGCGCTGGGCGCGGCGTTTGACCGGCTTTCGCTGAAGCGCGCTGAAAAGGACCTCCGGCAATTGCTCATGCACGCCGCGACGAAAGGCGTCGGCGATCTCGATGCGGCCATGGCTGAACTGGCGCAGGCCCTGGCGATCAATCCGGAGGAAACGGCGCAAGACATCATCAGGGATTTCCTGAAAGACATTTCCGTCGAGGAATTGCGCCGCGCCCGTAACGGCCTTTCGGCGGAGGGCGCGAAACCGCAAGCGGCCGCAAAACGCCTCTCCGCCTATTTTTCCGCATCGAACGATGAGGAGCGCTGGGATGTTCTTCTGAAAACCTGCCTCGTCGCTGACCAGTCCAAGACAGTCAACCAGATCGCCACCAAGGCGACCGACAAATACGATCCGTGGGTGGCGCCTTACATAAACACCCTGAAAGAGCTTGTGTTTAATGAGCTGCAGGAAATCAAGGCCCACGCGCTTTACGACGATACGCTCGCCTTGTGGCGGCTGACATCGGCGCTGGCCGAGCGCTACGCCGAGGCGAAGGCGGCGCGCGCTCTGCTCGATTTCGACGACCTGATCGCGCGCGCGCAAGCCCTTTTTCACGGCCACGAAGCTGCGTGGATCATGTACAAGCTCGACTACGGCATCGACCATGTTCTGATCGATGAGGCGCAGGATACATCGCCCGACCAGTGGGCGGTGGTTGAAAATCTGTTTGCTGATTATTTCGCTGGCCTTGGCGCGCGCGAGGTCTCGCGCAGTTTCTTTGCAGTCGGCGACATGAAGCAGTCGATTTATTCCTTTCAGGGCGCCGATGTTGGCCTCTTCAAGGCAAAAGAAATCGACCTCGGTGAAAAGTTGAGCGCGGTAGCCGAGTATAAAAACGTCCGGCTGCCTATGTCGTTCCGAACCACGGAGCCCGTGCTTACATTTGTAGATGCGGCTTTTAATCATCCGGAAGCGGCGGAGGGAATGGGAGAGTTTCCGATTCCGGCGCATGGCGTCTGCCGCGAAGGCGAAGCGGGGCTTGTGGAGCTCTGGCCGCTGACGCCGCGGCCGGAAAAGCCCGATTTCAACCCATGGGACGCGCCCGTGGATGCGCCGGAGGCGAGCCACCCCGTGCGCGTTTTATGCGATCGCGTGGCGTCGACGATCAAGGACTGGCTCGCATCCGGCGAGATGCTGGAATCGCGCGGGCGGGCGATCCGTCCCGGCGATATCATGATCCTGGTGCAAAGCCGCGGGTCCTTGTTCCGTGAGGTGATCCGGCGTCTTTCCGCGGCGGGCGTCCCTGTCGCCGGTCCGGACCGCTTGAAACTGGCCGAGGACCCGGCGGTGGAAGACCTGCTGTCCTATGCCCGCTTCGCTTTGACCCAAGACGATGATCTGTCGCTGGCGGAGATCTTGAAAAGCCCGCTGTTCGGTTTCGATGACGACGCCGACCTCTTTCCCCTCGCCCATGATCGCGGGGAGGGCGTTTCCTTATGGCGGTCGCTCCGGACGCGTGCGGGCGAAAACGATAAATGGAAACGCGCGGCGGAAGATATCGCGGCGGCGCGCCGTATCGCCCGCGCCCAAGGGCCTTATGCGTTCTTTTCGCACATTCTCGAAACCGGCGCTGAGGACGGATTGTCGGGCCGGCAACGCTTTTTCGAGCGGCTCGGCGAAGCCTCCGCCGACGCCATGGATGAGCTGTTGCGTCAGACGCTCGATTTCGAAAACGGCAATCCGCGCAGCCTTCGTGAATTCGTCGCCTGGTTCGACGACGCTTCCGGCGACATCAAGCGTGAGATGGAGCGGGAAAACGATTCCGTGCGCGTGATGACGGTACACGGCGCCAAGGGACTCGAAGCCGATGTGGTTTTCCTGCTCGACGCGCATCGCCCGGCCAATACGAAAAATATCGGCCCCGTGCTTGAGCGCGCCGGCGCTCCGCCTTTGCTTTGCTGGTCGAAAAGCGATGATGTTAAATTGAGCAAAGAGGCGCGGACGGAAAAAACAGAACTCGCCTTTCAGGAATATCGGCGCCTCTTTTATGTGGCGGCGACGCGCGCTCGCGACCGGCTTTATATTTGCGGCGTCGAGCAGGGAAACAGCAAAGATCCGCAAGCAAAAGATGTGGGCGTCAAATCATGGCATGCGCTTGCCCATGACGGCTTTGCGCGCATGGGGGAACGCGTCGAAACCGGCGACGCGCCTTTCTGGGAGGGCGGTGAAGCGCCGCTATTGCGCCTTTCCTGCCCTCAGACTGCAGATTTGAAAGCGGAAGAGCCGGGCGCCAAAACGGAAAAAACCACGGCTCCCTCATGGTTGAAACGAGTTGCGCCTGAAGAGCCGCCGCCCCTGCGGCTGACGCCCTCGAAACTTCAGGGCGAAGACGAAGGCGAATGGCGTGGAGACGCGGCGGGTGCTGCCTATTCGCCGGTCGCCGGCGGCGACAGATACTTCCGTGGGCGGACATTGCACCGCCTGCTTGAGCTGCTTCCTGATATTGCTCCGGAAAAACGCATTGAAGCGGCCGACAGGCTGCTGGCGCGGCTGGCGCCGGAAATCGAAGAGGGCGAGCGCGGGCAATGGCGCGAGGAAGTCATGCGTGTGCTGACCGATCCGCAATTCGCCGAAGTGTTTGCGCCGGGCTCCATGGCGGAAACGCCGATTGTCGGACGTCCTCGGGGTCTGCCCGCAAGTGCGCGTCTCAACGGCCAGATCGATCGGCTGACGGTTTCTGAAAGCCGGGTTCTCGTAGTGGATTACAAGACCAACAGGCCGCCGCCGGCGCGCGTCGAAGACGCCGACTCCGCCTATGTGGCGCAGCTCGCCGCCTATCGCGCGCTTTTGCAGGAAATCTATCCTGAGCGTCAGATCGTCTGCGCTCTTTTATGGACTTACGATGCGCGGTTAATGGACATCCCCTCCGAAATGCTCGATCACGCCTTCGCGCGCATGGCGAAGGCGGGTTGAAACGGGCCCGACGCGCGCTATCTTCAGGTCTTCGAATTCGCAAGGAGTTTTCCATGGCCGCAAAAACCGTCACCGACGCCAGCTTTAACGCCGATGTTCTTGAAAGCGGCGACACCGTGCTCATTGATTTCTGGGCGGAATGGTGCGGGCCCTGCAAACAGATCGCTCCGGCGCTCGACGAGATCGCGAAGGAGTTCGAGGGCAAGATTACCATCGCCAAAGTCAATATCGACGAGAATCCGGAAACGCCGGGCAAATATGGCGTGCGCGGCATCCCGACGCTGATGATCTTTTCGGGCGGCGAACATGTGGCGACCCGGGTCGGCGCGGCCCCGAAGAGCCAGCTTGCAGCCTGGGTTCAGGAAGTGCTGAACGAAACCGCGGCCTGAGCGCGCAAAAAGACTAAGAATTCTCGGCGAGAATTTCGCCCGCGAGATAGAGCGAGCCGCTGATGAGCAATCTTGGCGGCTCGTTTTCTTTATCCGCGCACGCCTTTCTCACTGCGTCTTCGAGCGACGCGCAGGCTTGCGTTTTCAATCCGCCGGCTTGCGCGGCCTTCGCCACCTCTTCAGGCGACAGGACGCCGTCATGATCGGCGGCGACGCAGAAAACCTCACGTGCGAGCCCCGCGAAGGACCCGAAATATCCGGCTGCGTCCTTGTTCGCCTGCATGCCTGAAATCATCACAAGCGGTTTCGATGAGCGCGCTTCCATATCAGCCATCAGGGCGGAAATGGCGCGGCCCGCATGGGGATTGTGGCCGCCATCGAGCCAGATTTCAGGCTCTTCCCCGAGCAGGTTTTGGGCGAGATCGATCAGCGGACCCTGGGTAAGGCGTTGCATCCGCGCCGGCCAGCGCGCGTTCGCCAGGCCTTTCGAAATCGTGGCGTCATCGAGCTTGAGCCCGGCTGCGCGCAAGGCCGCGATCGCGGTTCCGGCGTTTTCAATCTGATGCGCGCCGGGCAGGCGCGGCGGGTCGAGATCGCAAAGGCCGGCTTCGTCCTGATAAATCAGTTTGCCGTGTTCTGCGTAGACATTCCACTGCTCGCCATAGGCGTGAATATGCGCGCCGATACGATTGGCCCGATCCTGCAGCACGGCCATGGCGTCCGGCGTCTGCCGGGAGATGACGGCGGGCGCCCCGCGACGGAAAATCCCCGCTTTCTCGCCGGCGACTTCGCCAAGCGTATTGCCGAGAAACGCCTGATGATCGAGATCGACGGGCGTCACCACGGCCGCAAGCGGATCGTCCATCACATTAGTCGCGTCGAGGCGGCCGCCAAGGCCGACTTCGATCACGGCGTAGTCCGCCGGCGTTTCTGAAAAGGCGAGAAACGCCGCACAGGTCGTCGTTTCGAAATAGGTGAGCATGTCGTCGCCCATGGCCTCGTCGACGCGCTGCAACGCATGGATCAACGCGGGGTCTGAAATCTCATTTCCGGCGACGACAATGCGCTCGTTAAAGCGCACCAGATGCGGCGAGGTGTAGACGTGAACGGAGTGGCCTGCGGCTTCGAGCGCTGCGCGCAGGAACGCAACGGTCGATCCCTTGCCGTTGGTGCCCGCGACATGAAAAAAGGGCGGCAGGTCTTTTTGCGGATCGCCCAGCCGCGACAGGGCCGCTTTGATGCGGTCCAAAGAGAGATCGATAATGACAGGGCGCCGGTTCGCGATTTGCGCGAGCACGGTTTCAACATCGCTCAAGCGAATTTCCTTCCGGTGATCGGAATGATCAGTATGGGGTCTATTCCGCCGCCTTGTCGAGCTTCGGCTCTTCTTTCAGGGTCGGCGCTTTGGGCTTTTCCAGCTTCGCGACCTTGGCGGGGTCTTGCGCGGGCTTTGCCGGCTGACGACGCTCTTTCAAAAGAACGCGGACGAGTTTGGAAAGGGTCGGCTTCATGTCGGCGCGGGAGACAACCATGTCCACCATGCCTTTTTCCAGAAGGAATTCGGCGCGCTGGAAGCCATCGGGCAATTTTTCGCGGATTGTCTGTTCGATCACGCGGGGACCGGCGAAGCCGATCAGCGCGCCCGGCTCGGCGAGATTGATATCGCCCAGCATGGCGTAGGAAGCGGTGACGCCGCCTGTGGTCGGGTTTGTAAGAACCACGATGTAGGGGAGGCCAGCCTCTTTCACCATCTGCACGGCGATGGTCGTGCGCGGCATCTGCATCAGGGACAGAATGCCTTCCTGCATGCGCGCGCCGCCGGATGCGGCGAAGACGATCAGGGGCGCGCGTTTTTCGACAGCGGTTTCGGCGGCCTTCAGCATGGCCTCGCCGAGGGCCATGCCCATGGAGCCGCCCATGAATTTGAAATTCTGGACGAGCGCAACAACGCCGACCCCGTCAATCGATCCATGAGCGGCGCGCATGGCGTCCTGCTGACCGGTTTTGCGGCGGTTTTCTTTCAGCCGGTCTACATATTTTTTTTCGTCGCGGAACTTTAAGGGGTCGGTGGCCGGCTCCGGCAGATCGATTTCTTCATAGGCGCCGTTGTCGAACAAAAGCGCAAGACGCTCCTCAACGCCGAGCGCAAGATGATGCTCGCAGGACGGGCAGACCTGATGCGCGGCCTCAAGGTCGCGCTGAAAAATCATCTCACCGCAGCCCGGACATTTGGTCCACAAGGCGTCGGAATTGTCGTCCTTGGGCTTGAAAATGTTTTTGATGCCCGGAGGGATGTTGGAGAGCCAGCTCATATCCGACAGCGCTTTCTAATTGCCTTAATACATCTGCACGTTTTGGGGCCCGTTGCGCTCTCAAGAGCGCGCGGCGCGGATCGCCCCCGATATATCCTGCGCCAGCCTCAAAACTGCGTTAACGGCATTATCGGCATCGCCGGGACTTGCTTCAAGGGTTTTGGCGAATTCGTCCACCAGAGCAGAGCCTACCACTACGGCGTCTGCAAAAGCGGCGAATTCTCGCGCCTTTTCGCCCGTTTTGATACCGAAACCGACCGCTGCCGGCAAGCCCGATGCAGCGCGCAGCCGGTCCAGGGCACCTTTGACAGTTTCGGTCTCGCCGGCGCCCTTTCCGGTGATCCCCGCCACCGACACGTAATAGACAAAGCCTGATATATTGCGGACCACCATGGGCAGGCGCTCATCGTCAGTGGTCGGTGTGGCAAGGCGGATGAAATCGAGGCCTGCGGCCCGCGCCGGGAGGCACAGTTCCGCATCTTCTTCTGGCGGCAGATCGACGATGATCAGGCCGTCGACCCCGGCTTCCCTGGCGTCGGCGACGAATTGATCCGGCCCGTAGGAATAGAACGGGTTGTAATAGCCCATGAGAATGATCGGGGTCTCATTGTCTCCGGCCCGAAATGAGCGAACCATTTCAAGGGTTTTGCGCAGCGTCTGCCCGGATTTGAGGGCTCTGAGGCCGGCGGCGGCGATCGCCGGTCCGTCGGCCATGGGATCGGTGAAGGCGACCCCGAGTTCGATGAGGTCGGCGCCCGCGCCCGGCAGCTTTTTGAGTAGGTCAAGCGAAAGGGCTTCGTCCGGATCGCCCGCCATGATGAAGGGGATGAAGGCGGCGCGGTTTTCGGCCTTGAGCTTGTCGAAGCGGGCTTTGATGCGGGACATGGGAGCGGGCCGCCGGGCTGTTGAAATCGAAGCCGCCTCCCTAGCGACCTTGGGGCGGATTGCAAGTGGGCGGATTGCAGGCGCTCAAAACCGCCGCTTCCCGATGCCGGGATACATTCCGCAAATTATTGCTCAAAAACGATGTTTTTTTGTATGGCCGGTAACCAATCATTAGCCATGATCGCGCTCTAGTTAAGCCGGCGGCGACATTCTGGAACTGATAGGATAGGTCAATGAACGAGGAAGCTCTTCTGAATTCACTGAAATACCGCACCAATCGCCTTGTCCGCCGTTTGCTGGAGCTTGATAGCGGGGAGCGGACGGTCTTCTTCCATGGCGAGGATGTGACCGCGGCCGACGCAAATGAGCTGCGCCATCGGATCCGCGAAAACTTAACTATCATCAAGCGGCTCTCGGCGTCGCCGGATAGCGAAAACGAAGCCGTCTACGATTTGGCTTCGTAACGGCCTGAGCATCCTTTATGGGATGGGCGTGACGGACAGGATTGCATCAGGGCCCGCAGGGCGGGCTGTCCTGGGCCTCATCTGGCTCTATCGGCGCACGCTCTCGCCGGCGCTGTATCTCATCGGCGTGCGCTGCCGACATCAGCCGACCTGCTCTCAATATGGTCTCGACGCTTTCCGCAAACACAGATTCGCTCGCGCCTTCTGGCTGACCTTTTCGCGCGTCACGCGCTGTCACCCCTTCGGCTCGCAGGGCTTCGATCCCGTACCAGAGGATGCGCCGCGCGTCGGGTGGAAATTCTGGAGGCTTGGCGACTGGAGCTGGACGGAAAGAACGGGCGCCGAACAAGAAACCGCAAAAGTAAAAACGGAGCGATGAGGGCGCATCGCTCCGTCTTGCCGTGAAAGGTCTTGGTAGCGTTCGTTACTTCCGTAAGTAACGCATGGAGGGGCCGGGCCGTCCGACGAAGCAGGACTTCGTGAAGGCGTAATATTTGATGACGTCGATCACTTCCTGCGCCTCAGCCTGGCTCGGCGCCGTAAAGGCATAGTGATTGCCGTTGGAGACGATGGTGAAATGGCTTCCCGAATTCTGGATCGACAGGCCGTTTGGATTGATGTTGACGCAGTCCTCGCCAGAGAGGCCGCCCGACGGCGCGGCGCCGTTTTTCAGCCAATAGCTCAGTGAAGGGTCGGGCCGCCCGATAAAGCAATGCTGGGTGAAGCCGTAATGCTGAATGATTTGTTTGGCGCGGTCCATTTCCGACTTGTTGGACCCCGCGTCGAGGAGCCAGTGCGACCCGTCAACGACTTTCCAGCGTCCGCTTTTCTGTTCGACGGAAATCGTGTTGGGATTTAGTGAAACGCAGTCTTCTTTAAACGGCTTGACCGGCGTTGCGATGATCGGGCCGCCCGGCAGCGGGCGCGCAATCAGCGGCGCCTTTTTCATGGAGACATGGCTGACATAGTCCTTGCGCCCGCTATTGTCCGTAAAGCGCGTATAAACATGCGCGCGCAACGTGTTGCCGGCGCGACTGTCCAGAACGACGGTCTTCGTTGCAAAACCCTGATTATAGGTCGCGATGATGGAGTCGGTGTCGGAGGCGGGGTCTGCGCTGGCGGATGTGGAATAGGCGGTCGCCGTCGCTTCGCCCCAGTCGCATGGGTTTGGCATGCATTCGCCCTTGACGGAAATTTTCAGATTTCCGCCACTATTGGTGATCGACAGGCTGTGCAGCCCGTCGGTGTTTTTCACATAATTGCCGAGCCACTGGTTCAAAGGCTGGCCGGCGTAAGCGGATGTAATGGTGAAAAGCGCTGCGGCGCCCGCAGCAAAGATTTGCTTGATCATGGTATCTCCCCCTTTGATCTTCGCGACGTGAAACGGGTCTCTCCAAACCTGTCGCGGCAAGGTTCGAAGGTCCCATTCAAACATGACGCAAATGGGGCCGGGAAGGGGAGATTTACCGGCGGACTGTGATGGCCGTCACAGGAAAAGGCAGGGCGGCGAGTTTCGCCGCCCTGCCTCAAGGTTTGGCGTGTCCCCGCTTGTTCAGTCGCGGGGTTTGAGGCTCACGAGACGGTCCACAAGGACGTTCAGACCTTCGCCCGAACCCGCATGGACGTCGATGCGGCCGATGCGGTCCGTGACGCGCTCCAGCGCTTCCAGTTCTTTCAAACGCAGAAGCGTCGGATTGTCCTCCATCAACCGCGCCGTGTTCAAAAGCGACCGTGTTGCGGCCGTTTCTTCACGACGGCGGATCAGGTTCGCCTGCGCGGTTTTTTCCGCTTCGACGACCCGGTTGATAAGCTCGCGCATATCGCCCGGAAGGATGACGTCTTTGACGCCAAGCTCCGTCACCGCGACGCCGATATCGCCAAGTTCGCGGCGGACATGATTGACGATTTGCGCGTCGACCGTCTCGCGGTCGTTCAGCACTTCGTCAAGCGTGCGCCCGCCAACCGCTTCGCGCACGGCGAACTGAACCAGCCGGTAGACATGGTTCTTGTAGTCCGGCGTTGCGAGCGCGGCTTTCTCGGCATTGGTCACCTCAACGAACGAAGTCAGCGTGACGCGCAAGGAAACCCGGTCTTTGGTCAGGATTTCCTGCGCCGTAACCTCGAGCGGCAAGGGACGCATGTCGAGCGTCTTGGTCGTCACGGTCCGTCCAACCTGCCAGTAACCGTAACGGCCCGGCTTCAAAACATCGACAAGCTCGCGGTCAAAAAACACGAGGCCCGTTTCTGTTTCGCCCACCGTGACGATGGCGATCGGCGCAACCGAACGCTCGCTGGTCGCTACGGCTTTTTCGTAAGCGACGAGTTCGGCCTTGGTCAGGCGCGGATTATCCTCCACATTGACGCGAACTACATTCACGTCCTGAAGGACTTTCCAGACATAGGCCGTCGCACCCGGACGCACGATATAGGTCGCCCGGCCGTCGATCATGACGATCGCGACTTCGCCTTCGCCGACGCGAACCGTTTCAAGATACAGTTTCGCGAGGCCGGGATGACGCTTTTCCATGATCTCGGCCCAGGGCGATGCAAAAACGCCTTGTGCGTAAACGCATTCCAGCCTCAACTGGCCCAGCATGTCGATATAGACATGCCGTCCCGGTTCGAGAACGTCGATTAAGCGGCCATCCTTGATGAGGAGGCCGCGTTGGTTTTCAGCGATTACGAATGTTTTCAACATCGCTTCGCCTCCTCTGTTAAAGCCCGGTTGAAGATCGCGCATATGCGCATCGACCGGACGATTCCGTCGGCGAAGCGGGGGCCGGAAAGGCCCCTGTTTCATTGAAAAAGAGAGCCCTAGCGGCGGAAGCGTTCGCCGGACATGCGTCCGATCAAACTCATATGTCGATCGCCAGTATTCAAAACGGGCTCATTTGCAACATCGCCAGCCCCATGCCGGCGAAAGGACGCGCGATGTAACGGCCTCATTCGTCTGTGTAAAGAGAGAAAATAAAAATAGTTGGAGAAAAATTCAGCAGTCATTGGCCGGGAGTGCTGAAATGAGGGTCGGCCGGGTTCATTCCCTGAAAAGCGAGGCGGTCCGGCGCTTGAGGCGAAAATGCCCGGCGTTCGGCGCGTGTCCGCAGCAACAGGCTCATACGTCCCGATCTGTCAGACGGCGCGTTGCGCCATCGATCTCCGCCGGTATCCGCGCCGGCGCGCGGCCTGTTTCCAGTCGCCGTTGGGTTTGCTTCCGGCCGGAGCCTTCCGCGCCTCCTCGGGCTGAGTGTCCCCGGCCTTCCCCGTTATTCGAAACGGTTGGACCGTTATGTCTGGTGCGGGATTTGAACCCGCGACAGCTACATTAGCAGTGTAGTGCTCTACCAACTGAGCTAACCAAAATGTGGTATCTATGAAGGAATCGAACCTTCAACCCTTCGGTTAAATGCCGAATGCTCTACCGTTGAGCTAATAGACCTGTGGTCGATCCCATCGTGGAACACGGCGTCGGCAGCGCCGCCCGCGCCCGCGGGGCGGACAAACCCCAGCGAAACGATGAAAACCGGCGGGCGCTTATAAAGACGCGAACGCCGATGTCCACCGGTTTCACGAATTTATTTTAGTCGGCGCGCTCAAACATCAGCGTGAACCCGCTTTCCTCACCATTCTCCACAAGCACGACATCGGCCTGCAGCGTGTCTTCGCCGGTCAGGAAATAGCGCACGGATTTGACCTCCTGCGACGGCGGGTCGGCTGAGAAGGTCACATCGTTCTCATTCGCTTTGGTCAGCGTCAGGACAATCGGATCGCTTTCTTCCCAGGTTGAATAGTCGCGGTTGAAATGTTTGAACCGCATAACGACGGAGTCTTTTTCTTCGGAAACGACGATATATTCGAGAACGCGCAGTTCGCCCGCCGATACGCCTCGGGCCATGCCCGTCATCACGCCGCCCTCCGCCGCGTTCCAGGTTTCCTCGAAAATGAACTCATCGCCCCCGCGCCAATGGCCTTCGAGAAAGGCGAGATCGGCGAGGGAGCCGGGCGTCTCCGCTCTGGCGGCGCCGGAGAGGCAAAGAAAAAAGCCAAGAGCAAAGAGTGCGGGTGAAGCAGGCGGGTTCAGGATTTTCATGGATGTCCCCATCGGTTTGACCAAACGAAACATGTCACATATCCCCTGACGTTTCACCTTTGTCCTGTTCGGCAAATCTCATGACCAAAGACATCGTTTTCGCTACCTGTCTGGCGCAACCGGACCTGCAGCCAAGCGACGCAGTGCTCGCAAAGGCGCTGGACGTCCATGGCCTGAAGGTGCGGCCGGCGCCCTGGAACGGAGACAGGGAAGCTTTTAACGGGGCGGACGCAATCGTCATCCGCTCCACATGGGATTATCAGGAAACGCCGGAGGCGTTCGCGGCATGGCTGGCGCGCCTCGATGACGGCCGGCCAGTCTTCAATCCGCCCGCCATGATGCGCGCCAATATGTCGAAGCGCTATTTGCTCGATCTTGCGGCGAAGGGCGCGCCCCTGCCTGCGACCCGTTGGATCGCCCCAGAGCCGGGCGCCATCGCCAAAGCCATGGATGAGATGGGGCTGACAGAGGCGGTGGTGAAACCCGAATTCGGCGCCACGGCGAGCGGTCTTTCCCGCGTCCGCTGGGACGATCCCGCGGGGCTCGCCGCGGCCGCGGCCCGGATGTCGATGCCCGGCCTCGTTCAGGCGCTGGTTCCTGAAATCGCCAGCGCCGGCGAGACCTCTTTCATTTTCATCGCCGGAGAGTTCACCCATGCGGTGACGAAGCGGCCCAAATCCGGGGAAATTCGCTGTCAGGCCGAGCATGGCGGTTCGGCGGCGCTGGCCGAGCCTTCCGCCCAGGCAGTTGAAGAGGCGCGAGCCATCCTGGGGCTCATTCCCGGAGAGCCGCTTTACGCCCGGGTCGATGCGGTGGTGCTTGACGAAGGATTGCGGCTTATGGAAGTCGAACTCATTGAGCCCGAACTCTTTTTCACCTATGCCCCGGGTTCACCGGAATTTGGGGCGGCGGCGCGTTTCGCGCGCGCCCTGATCGAACGCCTGTAGAGCAGAGTCTGAAAGCCATGGTCGCCATCACCCTTCCCGACGGTTCCGTACGCAAGTTTGACGGCGCCGTGACGGGGCTCGACATCGCCGAGGATATTTCCAAGTCGCTCGCCAAAAAAGCGATTGCGGTGAAGGTGGACGACGAACTGCGCGATCTGGGAGAGCCCATCGGCGCCGACGCCTCGGTCGAGATCGTCACCCGCGATCATCCGGACGCGCTCGACCTCATCCGTCACGACACCGCGCATTTGATGGCCCAGGCCGTGCAGGAGCTTTATCCCGGCACGCAAGTGACCATCGGTCCCAATATCGAGGACGGGTTCTTTTACGACTTTGCGCGCGACGAACCGTTTTCCACAGACGATCTCGGCGCCATCGAAAAAAAGATGGCGGAGCTTGTCGACAAGGACCTTCCGACCCGGAAAGAGGTCTGGGACCGCGACGCGGCGATCAAGCACTTCAACGATATAGGTGAGAAATACAAGGCCGAGATCATCGCCGATCTGCCCGAGGATGAAGAGATTAAAGTCTATTTTCATGGCGACTGGCACGATCTATGCCGCGGGCCGCATCTTCCGTCCACGAAGCATATCGGCAAGGCGTTCAAGCTGATGAAAGTCGCCGGCGCCTATTGGCGCGGCGATCACAGGAACGCCGTTCTGCACCGAATTTACGGCACCGCCTGGGCCAATGAAAAAGATCTGAAAGCCTATCTCACCCGACTGGAAGAGGCCGAAAAGCGCGATCACAGGAAACTCGGGCGGGAAATGGATCTCTTCCACTTCCAGCAGGAGGCGCAAGGCTCGGTTTTCTGGCATCCGAAAGGCTATCTCGTCTGGCGCCAGCTTGAGGCTTATATCCGCCGCCAGCTTGACGATGACGGTTATGTGGAGGTGAAAACCCCGCAACTCCTCGACAGCGTTTTCTGGGAGCAATCGGGCCACTGGGCCAAATTCCGCGAGAACATGTTCATCGTGCCGGATGAAATTCCGTCAACGGAGGATGAGGCGCCGGTGCTCTCCGGCAAGGCGGACCTCATGGCGCTGAAGCCCATGAACTGTCCGGCGCATGTTCAGATCTTTAAACAGGGCATTAAATCCTATCGCGACCTACCGATCCGGATGGCGGAGTTTGGCTGCTGTCACCGCAACGAAGCCCATGGCGCGCTGCATGGATTGATGCGGGTGCGCCAGATGACACAGGACGACGCGCACATCTTTTGCCGGGAAGATCAGATAACGGACGAAACCCAGCGCTTTTTGTCGCTCTTCGCTCGTGTCTATGAAGACATGGGCATGACCGAGATCAACTATAAGCTGGCGACTCGGCCGGAACAGCGCGCCGGCGACGACGCCACCTGGGACCGGGCGGAAAAGGCGCTCGCCGACGCGCTCACCGCAGCCGGGCTAGACTTCGAATACGCCGAGGGCGAAGGCGCCTTTTACGGGCCGAAGCTGGAGTTCCATCTCACCGACGCCATCGGCCGGACCTGGCAGGCCGGCACCTATCAGCTCGATTATGTGCTGCCCGAACGGCTCGATGCGACCTATGTTGATGAAAGCGGCGCGCGCCAGCGCCCGGTCATGCTCCACCGTGCTGTCTTCGGCACCTTCGAGCGGTTCATCGGGCTGTTGATCGAGCATTACGCCGGACGGCTGCCGCTCTGGCTCAGCCCTGTGCAGGTGGTCGTCACGACGATCACCTCGGCGGCGGACGATTATGCGAGAGAGGTCGCCGCATCGCTGCGCGCGAAAGGGCTGCGCATCGACCTCGATGTTCGTTCGGAAAAAATCAACTACAAGGTGCGCGAGCACAGCCATGCGAAAATTCCGGTGATCGCGGTGGTCGGCGCCAAGGAGGCGGAGGAAGGGGCCGTGTCGCTGCGCCGTCTCGGCTTCAAAGACCAGCAGACCATGACGCTTGAAGAGGCGGCGGCGACGCTGGCCGATGAAGCGCTGGCGCCTGACCTCAAACGCGTCTGATCTGTTTAGATGGCCGCGCATTGGCGAGACACCAGGGATAAACTCAGCCGGCGCTGGTTTTATGCGCTGTTTATCCTTTTGCCCCTGACGGCGGTGTTCGGTCATCGCGGAATTGCGCCCTGGCTTTTGCTGGCGAGCCTGCCCGCCTTCGCGCGCGGCGCCTTCTGGCAGTCCGCTTTCGGCAAGCTCTTCGACAACCCGTCGCTCAGCGATCCAAAATTTGCGAGCTTTGCTTCGCTCCTGCTTTTATGCGCGTGGATTTTCCTCTCCGGTTTCTGGTCGCCGAAAGGCGATCCCGGCATGTTTCTCTATGTTCTCGGTCCGGCGCTGGTGGGCGCCAGCATCATCTGGTTTTCGCTCACGCTGACCCGCATCTGGGCCTGGCGTCTCGGGCGCGCGTTTTTATGGGCGCTTGTCGCCGGAATGATCATCCTTTCTCTTGAGGGCGTGACGGACGGGTTCTTGCGGCGCCTGTTGCCGCCGAACGAGCCGAGCAGCGCCAAGGATATTGTCGCATTGGGGCGCGGCGTCACCGCGCTGGCGCCGTCGCTGTTTCCGGCGGCGGCGATCGCTGTGCGGCAATGGTCGCGCACGGCTGCTTTTGCCGTTTTGGCGCTTGGCGTTGTCGCCGCGGCGACCAATGACGTGCTTGCGAATGTCGTCGCCATAGGCGCAGGGCTTGGCGCCGCCTTGCTGGCGCTTAGCGCCCAGCGTTTCACTCTGAAGCTGCTTGGCGGCGGCGCCATCGTCGTGCTCATTCTGGCGCCGGCGCTTGCGGCGCTGATCCCGGTGGCCCCCATTTACGCCGAAGCTGAAAAGGCGCTGGCGCCTGAGCTTGCGAGGGAATTATCCTCATCGCTCCATCGCCTTGCGATCTGGAAAGCCTCGGCTATGGAGGCGTTCTCCTGTCTTCCGTTTGGCTGCGGCGCCGACTATGCGCGCATGTGGAAGGAGACGGCGCCGATGATAGATGTGCCGGGCTCGACAATTGAATTGTCTGTCAGCCCCATTCATCCGCATAATGTATTCTTGCAGTTATGGCTGGAGCTTGGAATTCCCGGCGTCTTTGCGGCGGCCGCTTTTGTTTGGTTCGGTCTCGCCGCCTTATTGCGCGCAAGGCTTTCGCGCGCAGTGGGCGCCGCTATCGCCGGCGCCTTCGTGGCGATCCTCGTTTCCATTATGGTGGAGGGCAGCCTCTGGCAGGTTTGGCGCCTTGCGGCCATGGCCCTCGCCGCGAGCGGCATCGCACTCGCCCACATGCTTGAGAAACGGTGAGCGGCGATGCAGCGCGTTTCCGCCATCGTCGTGAGCTATTTCACGGGACCTGTCCTGTCCCGCTCTATCGCAGCGCTGCGCGACCAGCCGGAGATCGCCGAGATCATTCTCGTCGACAACGGAAATTTGCCGGGCGATGGCGAGAGGGCCTCATTGGGAGAGGGGGCGCCCGTCCGCATCATCGCCGGGCAAGGCAATGTGGGTTTCGCCGCAGGCTGCAATCTCGGAGCAAAAGCCGCAACGGGGGATTTCCTCCTGATCATCAACCCGGACGCGCTGATGCCGCCGGGCGGGCTCTCACGGTTGCTCGCCGACAGCGCTGAGCTTGCACGGCCATGGCTCATGGGCGCCAAGCTCGTTGATCCGGATGGCGCTGAGCAACAAGGCTCGCGCCGTCGGGTGCTGACGCCATGGACGGCGTTCGTGGAAGCGACGCGGCTCTACAAGCTTGCGCCGCAGCACCCCTATTTTCAGCGCTTCAATCTTCATAATGACGATTGTCCAGGCGACATGATCGAGGTGCCGACGCTGTCTGGCGCTGTCATGCTTTTACCGAAGGCGGACTATGACGCGATTGGCGGCATGGATGAACGGTACTTTCTGCATGTGGAGGATGTGGATTTCTGTTTGCGCTTCGCCAAGGCCGGCGGCGATGTCTGGTTCGATCCTCATGTGGCGGTTGTTCATTATAAAAGTTCGAGCCGCGCCAATCCGGTGAAGATCGAGGCGCGCAAGACGTCCGGAATCATCCGCTATTTCCACACGCATTTCTCGGAAAGCTATCCAAAACCGTTTTTGTGGCTTGTGGATGGAGCGCTATGGACGCTGTTCGGCGTTCTTTTCGTGAAGCGCGCCTTTGCCAAGGCGTTGCGGCTTATTGGTTTCCGTATGCGCGCCGGCGGACGCGGATTGGAACGGGCGCGGGCGCTCGCCAAGCGTCAATCTGAACGCTGACTATTTTTCAGCGGGTAAACGCCGTCTGGCGGGCCGTAATAGCCGGAAAGCTCATAAAGCGTATAGGCGCGGCTTTCTCCGGCGCCAGGCTCTGCTCTTGCTTCGCCGAGCTTTTTGATGTTGCGAAAGCGGTAATCTACATGCGCGGCGTCGCTGCGGGTCGTCACGAACAGGACCCGCTTCATGCGCGTCGGATCGAAATGACGGAACGCCTCGAAATGGTTGTCGATGGAGGCGTTGGGGTCGATCGCCGCGATTTCGACCTCGCTGTCCTTTTGATGATAGAGCATCTGGCCGATGAGATAGCGGTCATCCACCAGGACCGCATCATATCCTGGCGCGAAACTCATGATTTCGTCCGTTTGCGCCGTCCAGCCGCGCAGGTCTCTCACGGCGCCTGAGAGGCCGACGGCGTCGATTAGCGCAGGGCTTAACACGCCGGCGGTGAAGAGAACAAAAAAGACAGCGTGAAGCGCGGCGCTGGCTTTCAGAACGTCCGCGCGGTTTTTCTGCAAAAGCCATCCTGTAATGAGGAGGAGGGCTGCGGGATAGGAGGCCGCCGCCCAGTTGGCGTGGGCGCGGGACAGCAGCGCCTGTCCCGCCACGATGATAAGCGGTGTCAGGGCGAAGACGAGCAGCAGAAAATTCCAGTGGTCGAGCCGCCATGTTGCGCGGCGCGATGCGACGTAAAGGAAGACTGCGAATGAAATCAGCCCGAAGACAAGGAACTGCCCGCTGAAAAATTCGAGAAACGCCAAAGGATGAAAAAGCTGCGCGCCCCAATCGGCGTTGTCGGCGGTGTGCGACAGCGTCTGGAAATCGTTCTGCATGTTCCAGACAATATTCGGCGCGAACAGGATCGCGGCGACAATCGCTGTCAACGCCAATGGCGGCGTCAAGAGTTTCTCACGCAGGGGTTTGGACAGGAGGGCGAGGCCGAGCGCCAGCGGAAAATAGATCATGGCGTATTTCGACATAAGGCCGAGGCCGATCGCGCCGCCAAGGCCTGCGAAATCGAAAAGCGTCGGCGAGCTTTTTGTTACTGGCCGGTCGATGATCCGCGCCATAAAGAAAAGGCCCGCCGACCAGAAAAAAAGCAGCGGCGCATCGGTCGCCATGATGAAAGAGGAGAGGAGGACGCCCGGCATCAGGAGCCAGCCGAGCCCGGTCCAGAAGGCGGCGCGGTCACCGTAAAGACGTTTCGCCGTAAAATAGAGAAAAGCCGCCGCGCCGAGATGATAGAACGGCGCCGACAGGCGCACGGTCCAGTCTGCATTCCCGAAAAGTCCGGTCGTCAGCGCGATGCCCCAGGCGATGAACGGGGGCTTTGAATAATAGCCGACATCGAGATCGCGCGACCAATACCAGTATTGCGCTTCATCGGGGCCGATCCCCAGGGGCGTGAGGATCAGCGTGAAGATGTGCATGGCCGTAATGGCGCCGGCGATAAACCAGAAATTTCGCCATAGCGGGGCGGCGAGGGGCGGCGCCGTTTGTTGGTGGTTATGTTCGGCGGTCATGACGCTCCGAAACGGATCAGATCAAAGCGCAAAAGTCAGGGCGCGGTGATGTAGATGGTCAGGCTGACATCTTTGCCGTTGGAGTAATTGAGCCCGTCAATCACGGCAAGGCTTCGCACCTCAACGCCTTCCATCGCGTTGCGGAAAGCGTCGTCTTCGCGGCGCTCTACGATGGCGGCGCTGGCGCTGCCTGTGCGCAATTGCGCCGCAGCGTTGGCGCCGTCGCCGAGCGCCGTTTGCGTGCCCAGAAGGAAAATCGCCGAGGGCTCGGAATAGCCGGCGAGCGCCACGGGCGCGAGACCGTCATGGAGGGGGTGGCGGTCGGCGAGTTCGAGCGCGGTGGAAAGCCGCGGGCTGATGGCGAACTGGGAAAGCCCCGGCAAGACTGCCGTCAGAATGACCCAGGCGTAAAGCGCCGAGAGCAGGGAGGCGGCGATTCCGCCATCGACTGCCCGTCCGATCCAGAACAGATAAACGATAAGCATCGCCGCAATGCCGGTGATGGCGGCGCTTGCAAAACAGACTGCGGCCAAGGGCGCTTCGCTGAAATAGATCGGGGGCAGGGCGATGAGCGCGGCGGCCGCGACCCCGACGGCGGCATAGATCAGAGCGCCGAGCTTTTGCGCCCAGCCAAGGCGATGCGTCGCCGCAGCGCCATGCGCCGTCATGATCGCCAGCGCCGGGTAAAGCGGCATGACATAATGGGGGAGCTTGGTGGCCGTCATTTCGAAAACGATCCAGGCGGGAACAAGCCATGACAACAGGAACCGCGCGCGCCAGTCGGCGCGTTCTTTCCATGCGGTGACGACCCCGACGATGATCAGCGCGGCGGCGGGCCAGAACAATAGCCACAGCAACACAAAATGGTAGCCGGGCGGGCCCACATGGCCTTCCTGCGCATCGCCGACCTTGCCCAGCATGTCGCCGCCGATGGCGTCGGAAAAGAAACGCCCCTCCGTCGCTTTCCAGATAGCGAAAGCCCAGGGCGCGACCATCAGCATAAGGATTATAACGCCCGCGATGGGCCTCAGCGCGGCGAACCATTTGAAGCGGGGCGTCCCTGTGGCGAGCCCGAGGCCCGTCAGCAGCGAGATCATGGGCGCAATCGGGCCCTTGACGAGAACGCCCGCGCCTTGCGCCGCCCAGAACGCCATGGGCCATCTCCAGCCGGTTTTCTCGCCCGCCTGAACGCGGGCGTAGACCTCGACAAAGGCGAGTTGCGCGAGGCAGACAAGCGCCAGCAAAACCCCGTCGGTTTTGGCGATAGTGCCTTCGGCCGCGACGACAGGCGCGCTGGCCAGCAGCATGCCGGCGAGTAGGCCGGTTCGGATGTCGTAAAGCCGGACGCCGGCGAGAAAGGTGAAGACCGCCGCGAAAACAACGCCGATCATGGAGGGAATGCGATAGGCCCAGATTTCCCGCGCTTTCACATCGGAGAGAGCTGAGACGCTCGCCGCCTGGAGCCAGTAAATCCCGGCGGGCTTTTTGTTCCGCTCGCTGTCCTGAAAACGGATGGTGATGTAATCGCCGCTTTCGAGCATCTGCGCCGTCGCCTGCGCGAAGCGGGCTTCGTCACGGTCGAGGGGCGGCAGCGAAAAAAGGCCTGCGAACGCCGTCGCCGCAGCAAAGAGCGCCACAAGCGCGACAGCGCCCCGTCGCGTCAGGCCGCCGTCCAAGATCGATGAACCCCTCATGGGCGGGAAGCTTACCGGCATCCGGCAGGTTTGTCTCGATTGCGTGAGCCGTCCGAGGTGACCGGAGCGGGCGGATCGGATAAGAGCCTTGCCTCATGGAAAAAGGATCGCCGACACACCCTGCGCTCAGCGTTGTCGTTCCCATGTATAATGAGGAAGGCGGCGCCGGCGCGCTGGCCGATGAGATCGCAGCCGCGCTTCAGGGCCTCGATCATGAGATCGTCATAGTCGACGACGCCTCCACGGATCATACGCTGGCCGCGTTGAAAGCGGCGAAGGTGCGCCATCCACAATTGCGCGTGCTTCGCCATGAAAATAACGCCGGCCAGAGCCGCGCCCTGCGCACCGGCATATTGGCGGCCCGCGCGCCGATGGTCGCAACGCTGGACGGCGACGGACAGAACGATCCGGCGGACATTCCCGCCCTTTACCGTCAAATCCTGAGTTCCGGCGGCGGTCTCGCCATGGTTGCCGGCGAGCGTCAGGGCCGGCAGGACAGTGCAGCGAAGAAATTCGCCTCGCGCGCGGCGAACGCCATTCGAAAGCGGCTCTTAAACGACGGCGCCGCGGATACGGGCTGCGGGCTCAAGGTTTTCCGGCGTGAGGCGTTTCTGTCGCTTCCCTATTTCGATCACCTCCACCGCTATCTGCCCGCGTTGATGGCCCGCGAGGGCTATGAGACGGCGTTCGCGCCGGTCTCGCACCGCGCGCGGGCGCACGGGGCTTCGAAATACACCAATTTCGGGCGCGCACTCGTTGCTGTTCGCGATCTCATGGGGGTGGTTTGGCTTAACGCGCGCGCGCGCCGGCCCGGCAAAATCAGCGAAGAGAATTGATTTTTCTATCGGATTTCTATTTTGGCTGGCGGCCGTCTCCGTGTTAAGCTCTTGTTAACGGGGGCCGCCAGACGCCCGCTTTTCGCACACAGAGACGAGCGAAGGGATGGATAAGGCGGCGGGGAAAAAGAGGATTGAGGATGTCCATGTACCAGATGTTTCCATTGCTTGCGGTCAGTCTGATCGTTTACGGCGTGCTTACGCTTACCGGCGCCGCCGGCGCTGAGTGGTACGAACTCACTTTCGTGACCCTTCCCATGGTTTCAGGCGATGTCTGGGTCGTGAGCTGGGGCGACCTCTTCCTGCTGGTCAGCATGGGCCTCTTGTTTGTCGAGCTCCTGCGATCCACGAAAACCGGATCGGAATCGATCATGAACCACGCTCTGTCGGTCGTGGTTTTCGTCGCCTCGCTGCTGCTCTTCATTATTGTGGGCGGCTTCGGGAATTCAGTGTTTTTTCTGTTTATGACCATGACCTTCCTCGATTTCATGGCCGGGTTCATCGTCACCACCGTGACCGCGCGCCGGGACCTTGCGGTGGGCGGCGGCGTTTCAGGTTAGCTGATGTCACGCCTCGACTGACCGTTTCACTCGCCAGTCTGAAGCGCGCCAAGCCATTAACAGCATAAAGAAGGTCTTGAATCACAAGGGCGTTCGCGCGTGTGGTCCGGCGCCTCAGGAAGGCTGCGGGATTGCTTTTCCGGCCTTCGCGGCAAAAAAGTTAAAGATAAACATCCAGTGCTTGCGGCCCGTTTTGGCGCGCGAGTTTCTGAAATCGCCGGTAACGCCTCGCGACGGCGCTTTCCACGACGGAGGGGCGCGGGCGCTTGCGGCGCTCCGGGCGCGGCCCCGCAAAATGCAATGGCGTTGAATGAACCGTTAAGGCTTGGGAAAAATCAGGGGCGGAGATGGCGGGCGAAACACTCGCGCTCTGAGCCTTGAAGACCGGAAGATTAATGACTTCTTTCATATTCGCCTCGCATCTTTGCGATCCGCTTCGCAAGATACGCGCCATCGGCGTGTTAACACCTTGAGAAATTAGGCGGTTCCGGCCCTTGCTGCTTCAAATTTTATTTACGGCTTTGGGGCTAGTGTTCATTGGTAAATGTGCGAGTGAGTTCAATGGCCGACAACGCCAAGGCGTTTTTTCATGCGAAGACCGAAGCCGGCAAGGCGCCTGAGGCGAGCGAACCTCAGGCCCGGGGCCAGTTTTCTGTTGCGTCTCAGGAGAACGATGCCGCTGATCGCGGTCTTCAGACCATGTTCGAGTTTGATCCTGAAACGGACAGCCTGAAATGGTCGGATCAGGATGCTGCGGCGCGGATTCTCGGCGTGGATGCGGAAGGCGTCGCCGCGACTCGCGAAGCCTTTTCTGCCTGCATCAAGGGGGCGGAGGATGAAGCGCGCGCCGCCGCTTTTGTCGGCGAGCGTCCCAGCTATTCTTGCGAATACCAGTTGAAACGCACTGACTCTGAAGGCCATTGGGTTGAAGAGCGCGGCGGATGGATCGGCTCCGGCGCAAGCCGCAGACTGATCAGCGTCATTCGCTCGATCGAAAACCGCAAACGCCGCGAAGAACAATTGTCCTGGCTTGCGGTCAATGACGAGCTTACAGGCCATCTCAACCGCACCCATCTGAGAAAAGTCCTGGAAACAAGTCTTGCGGGCATGATCGCGGAAAACCGCAGCGGCGCATATCTTTTGGCGGGGATTGACGATGTCGGCGCTGTGAACGCCGATTTCGGCTTTGACGCCGCCGACAAGGTTATCGCTGAAGTGGGCGCGCGCCTTTCCAGCGTGCTCGGGCCCGAGGATCGCATCGGCCGGGTCGCGGGCACTAAGTTCGGCATCATCATTTCCGAGACAGACCCCGATCAATTACGTCAGATTTGTGTGCGGCTTATGAATGTCGTGCGCGAAAGCGTGATTGAAACAAAGGGCGGCGCGGTCGCCGCCTCGATTTGCCTCGGCGCAGTCACTCTGCCCGATCAGGCCGACAGTTCGAACGCCGCCATGACACGCGCCGAAGCCGCGCTGGACGCCGCGAAGCGCATTGGCAAGTCAAGCTGGTCGGCTTTTACGGACAAAACGGACGCCGTCTCCATGCGACGTCGCAACACTCATATGTCGGACGTCATTCTGACGGCGCTGAATGAGCGCCGGGTCAGGCTCGCCTTCCAGCCGATCGTTTCCGATCTGGATGAAACGCCGAAGAAATTCGAATGCCTGATCCGCATGCGCGGTGAAGACGGCCAGAACATCCCGGCTCCTGAATTCATTCCCGCCGCCGAACGTCTTGGGCTTGTCCACCTTCTCGACAGGCGTGTCCTTGAGCTTGCGCTCAACACGCTGGCGGTCATTCCCAACATCCATCTCAATGTAAACATTTCCATGGAGACGGTGAAGGATTTCGTCTGGGCGGAGGGCTATATCGCGCTCCTTCGAAACCATCAGGATCTGGCGCGCCGCATCACAGTTGAGCTTACCGAGACGCAGGTGATCGACTCTATCGACGCATCGATTGAGTTCGTTTCTGAAATCAAGCGTCTCGGCTGCTGCTTCGGCATTGACGATTTCGGCGCAGGCTACACGTCCTTCCGCAATCTGAAAGCGATGGACATCGATATCCTGAAGATCGACGGTTCGTTCGTGACCGGCGTGTCATCCTCACGCGAGAACCAGCTTTTTGTGCGCACGCTTCTCGATCTCGCCCGCAATTTCGGCATGCAGACCGTGGCCGAATGGGTGGACAATGAAGCCGATGCGATGCTGTTGAAAGGCCTCGGGGTCGATTTCCTGCAAGGCTTCCTGATCGGCAAGCCGGAAACGAACCCCGATTGGCTGCCAGATGGCGCGCCCAATGAAGCGCCTCAGCGAGCTGACCGCCGTCAATCGTAAAAAGCCGACCGTCTTTGGACGGTCAGTCTTCCCCCTCGAGCTTGTCGAGTTTGCGCTGCAGGGCGGCGACCTGATTTTTCAACGCATTAATGTCGTCTGAAGACTCTTCGGATTCTTTTTTCGGCGCTGCGGCGCCGCTGCCGCTGCGTTGCGGCGAATAGGAAGGGCCAAGCGGTGAAAACATTTTCATCGCCTGCTCGTACAGCTCCATATTTTTGCGCACGCTTTCCTCGAACATAGCGTAGCCCGGCGAGCCGCCAAAGGCGTCGCGCATGCGCCCGCGCATTTCTTCCTGGTTGCGCGAGAACGCGTCCATGCTCATCTCAAGATAGGAGGGCACGAAAGTCTGCAGGCTGTCGCCGTAAAATTTGATTAGCTGGCGCAGGAACTGGATCGGCAAGAGATTCTGTCCCTTGCTTTCCTCCTCGAAGATGATTTGCGTGAGGACGGACCGGGTGATGTCTTCGCCGGACTTGGCGTCAAAAACGACGAAGTCGTCGCCTTCCTTGACCATCTCGGCGAGGAAATCGAGGGTGACGTAAGAAGAGGTCGCAGTATTGTAGAGGCGGCGATTTGCATATTTTTTGATGACGACGGGTTCGCCTTCGGCTCTGCCGCGCCCCTTGCTCTTTTCTGTCATGGTGCTGTCCTCCCGGGCTTTGCGGCGCCGCCGAACTGATGCGGCGCTGCGGCGCAATCATTTTGTGCGCTTGCTAATCCTGCTATAGCATGAAAATAGGTTTTGCATACGCGTTAACCTCAAGTTTTCGCCACAGTAAGCCATTGAGATTGTTTACCCTTCGCGTCTGAACGGCGGATCCGGCCGCAAGGCTCTCCGGCGTCCGGCGCATAAAATCAGGTCAGGAGGCTCTTATGAGCAGGGCGGTTATCGTTTCGGCGGCGCGCACAGGCGTCGGGTCTTTCGGAGGAAGTCTGGCGTCCGTTCCGGCGGCGAAACTGGGCGAGACGGCGATTCAAGCGGCGCTGAAACGCGCGGACCTTAACGGCGATGACGTCAGCGAAACGATTATGGGGCATGTGCTCCAGGCTGCGCAGGGCCAGAACACAGCCCGGCAGGCCGCCATGGGCGCAGGCGTCCCCAAGGAAAAGCCCGCCATCACCATCAATCAGGTTTGCGGCTCAGGGCTGCGCGCCGTCGCCATGGCGGCTCAGGCGGTGCGGCTTGGCGACGCATCGGTGGTTGTCGCCGGCGGTCATGAGAACATGTCGCTCGCCCCCCATGCGGCCCATCTCAGGGATGGGCAAAAGATGGGTCCGAAAAGCTTTGCGGACACGATGATCACCGATGGTCTCTGGGACGTCTATAACGACTATCACATGGGCGTGACCGCAGAGAATCTGGCCGAGAAATACCAGATCACCCGCGAAGACCAGGACGCCTTCGCCGTCGCCAGCCAGAATAAGGCGGAGGCCGCGAAAAAAGCAGGAAAATTCGAAGAAGAAATCACGCCGGTCACCATCAAGACCCGCAAGGGCGAGGTCGTTTTCGCCGAAGATGAATATATCCGCGAGGGCGCGACGATAGACGGCGTTTCTGGCCTGAAGCCCGCTTTCAAGCGCGATGGCGGCACGGTGACGGCGGCGAATGCCTCGGGTCTGAATGACGGCGCCGCAGCGTTGGTCGTTATGTCCGAAGAGGCGGCGAAGGAACGCGGGCTTGAACCGCTCGCCGTCATCGCTTCCTGGGCCCATTGCGGCGTCGACCCGTCGATCATGGGCATCGGGCCGGCCCCGGCCTCGCGGCTGGCGCTTGAAAAAGCCGGTTGGTCCCTTGATGATGTGGATCTGATCGAAGCCAATGAAGCCTTTGCGGCGCAATCCCTTGCGGTCGGCAAGGAGCTTGGCTGGGACGCCTCGAAAGTGAATGTCAATGGCGGCGCTATCGCCATCGGTCATCCCATTGGCGCATCGGGCGCGCGGATCCTGACGACGCTGCTTTACGAGCTGAAGCGTTCGGGCAAGTCTAAAGGTCTCGCAACCTTGTGCATCGGCGGCGGCATGGGCGTCGCATTGTGCGTCGAACGGTAGCGTAAAAGCGTAGGGTGGAAACAAACGGGAGAAACAGCATGGGCAGGAACGCAATCGTCACGGGCGGCACGCGCGGCATTGGCCGCGCCATTTGCCTTGCCTTGAAAAATCAGGGCTGCACTGTCGCCGCCACTTATGCGGGCAATGACGAAGCGGCGGCGAAATTCAAGGAAGAGACCGGCGTCAATGTCTATAAGTGGGATGTCGGCGATTACGAAGCCTGCAAGGCGGGTGTCGCGGAAGTCGAAGCCGCGCAAGGTCCGACCGACATCCTCGTCAACAATGCGGGCATCACCCGCGACGGCATGTTTCACAAAATCGGACCGCAGCAATGGTCCGAGGTTATGCGCGCCGATCTCGACAGCGTCTTCAACATGTCCCACCAGGTGTTTCCGGGCATGCGCGAGCGTGGCTTCGGCCGCATCGTCAATATTTCGTCCATCAATGGCCAGAAAGGCCAGATGGGGCAGACAAATTATTCGGCTGCGAAGGCGGGCATGATCGGCTTTACCCGTGCTCTCGCTCAGGAAGGCGCCTTCAAGGGCGTTACTGTCAACGCCGTTGCGCCGGGCTATATCGCCACCGACATGGTGTCGGCCATGCCCGAAGAGGCGCTCAAGAAAATCGCCGCGCAGATCCCCGTGGGCCGTCTCGGCGAGGCGGAGGAAATCGGCGATTGCGTCGCGTTCCTCGCCAATGACAAGGCCGGGTTTATCACCGGCGCGGTGCTGACAGCCAATGGCGGCCAGTATATCGCCGCCTAGGCCCTGCAAGCCATTGATTTCCAAAGGGGCTCCGGCGCGAAGAATCGCACGCGGAGCCCTTTTTTCACCAAAATCGCGGGTTACGCTGCGCTCATGAAGATCGAGAGACCCGGTCGGGGCGGCCCCAGGATGAAGCGGCTCGCCGCAATCGTGACCGCCCCATTTCTGATGGCGGCGGCGCTTTTGCTTGCGCCTGCTGTTGTGTCTTCCGCCGCGGCGGAGCCTACCCCGCTCATCAAGCTTGCTCAGCAGTCGGACAATCCGTTTTCGGCCCTTGTGGGCAAGCGCCGCGATCGCGCCGGCGATTATGGGCCGGCGCGAGGGGTTGAGCGTTACGTGCTCGCCAGCGACGACCGCATTTTCCTATTTGAAGAGCGCGGCGCGACCGCGCGCGTGCGGTTTTTATGTTCGCCTGAAGATACGCGGCTCGACTGCATTCTCGATGCGTCAGGGCCGGCGCCTGAGATTCATCTGTTAAGCGCCACGAGGGGCCCCCGCGGCGACGTCATCTACAAGACTGACGAGGGAGAGGCGATGCTCAGGATTGCCGCCTATGGCGGCGCCACCGTTTTCTGGCCAGGCGAAAGCCAGGGCGTCGCGGCGTCAAAGTCGTTTGGCGATGACCGTTCGCTAAGGCTCGCATTTGAAGACTACGATGTCGCCTTGCGTCGCGCACAGGGCGCGTCCGCTCAGTTGAGCGCCATGATCGGGTCGCCGATCGTTTTCGATGTGAGCGCCGGACGTCGCGCCGTTGGCGATAATGCGGCCGTTCTTTCGGACGCCGTGCTGACGGCGGCCAAGGGGCTCGCCAAGGTGGCCGACGATCCGACCGGCGCTGGCGTGATCGCCGAACGCATTCGCCGTGTCGCCTTTTTGCCGGGCGCTGCACCGGCCGTGGCGCTCAATGGCTCCGTGCTCGAGATTTTGTATGTGCCGAACCAGGATATCCGCGGGCGGCCGTCCTCCGCCAAGGTCGCGCATTATCTCGAAGAAACCCTTTGAGGAGGCCATTTTCCGCGGGTTTGTTTAGGAAATTCGCAGCATTCGGTCTTAAAACAGCCGCATTGGCGTTTGAGGTTTAAGCTGATGGCGCAAGAACAGAGCATAGTCAGGTCAGGTTGGTTGAAGACCCTTCAGGGCGTCTTTGCGGCCGTGGCGATGTTTTGTTTGGTCGCGCCCGCAGCCGCCCAATCCCTGCGGGAGATGCGCGCCCAGGAAGCGGAGGAGGCGACGCTCCGGCGCGAAGCGGCCTTTACCGAACAGCTCTGCGGGATCAGTTTTGACGTCTCCATTGACTGGCGTAGTTTTGCGGACTGGCCAGAAGGCGCCGCTATCGCGCGCGCCTGCGACCGCGGCCTTTCGGAAATTGAAACAAGCTGTCGCCGGGGGGAGACGCCGCGGCTTTCGCGTTTCGTCTGTACGGGCGACGGTTCCGGCGCCGGTTATAGCGGCGGCGCCATGACCTACGGCGCAAGTCCGAACTGAGGCGGCTCTAGCCTGCGCTCATTTTTTCCAGAATGCCCACGCGCACGCCGTCGAACACATATTGCGTCGACAACGCCATGAGCAGCATGCCGAGAATGCGGGTTATGGCGTTCATGCCTGTACGACCCAGAACATCGCCAATGCGGCTCGCAAATCCCATCATGAAAACCGCTATGATCAGCACAATGAGCATTGCGCTGATGGTGGCGGTTTTGTCGAGCGTTGTCACGCCCGGCCCCATCAGCAGCATGACCGTGGCGATGGCGCCCGGCCCAGCGAGCATGGGCATCGCGAGCGGGAAGAAGGCGATATTGTCCCGGGCTGACGCCTTTGGGCCGGGTGTTTTCGCCTGGGTTTCCGAGTCCGGATCGAAGAACATCCGGAATCCCATAATAAAAAGAATAATGCCCATAGCCGCGCGAAACGCCTCAAGCGTAACGCCGAGATGGTGCAGCATGGCGTTTCCGGCGAAACCGAAAAGCATGAGAATGCCGACCGCATAGATCGCCGCCATAAACGCGATGCGCAGCCTTTCGCGCGGCGCATCGCCCTTGGTGAGCGAAGCGAAGATAGGCGTCACCAGGATCGGATCGATGACGATAAACAACGTCACGAAAGCGGCGGTGAAGGCGGGCAGAATATCGGCGAGCATGAACGGCTCCTTTTTAAGCGCCTTCTGCCCAACTGCGCGCAGGGGCGCAATAGGCCGGCGCAAGAGTCTTTGGGATATTGCGGGAACAAAGCCGTAAAGCGCCTGTTAACCAGTCAACATCCTGCAACGTCACAGACAATCGGAGCGTTGCAAATACAGCCTTGTTATTGCCGCTAGAGAATAGGGGGCGCGTTATGACGCACGCCAAAACCAAACTCTTTGTCAAATCAGCCGCCGTGAGCCTGCTCGCATTGAGCGCAGCCTGTGCATCCGGAGAGCGCCAATATTACTCCGATTACAAGGCGGGCGACGACGGCTATTACAGCGCCGCCTATAATGACGGCTACAGCACCTCCTATACAGATCGCGTCAACTACCGTGACGCCAATTACGGTATTGATGCGGCGCGCGAGGCCCATCGCCGCTATGGCGATCATCGCGCCGAGGAGCTTGACGGCAATTGCGAGCAGTCAGTTAAAATCTATCGCGGCGAAACCCTGTCGGACATCGCAGAATATTGCGATGTGCCCGTAGCCTCGCTTATTCGCGCTAACCACCAGATCCGCAATCCGCGCAATGTGAGCGCCGGAGAAGTGCTGCGCATCCCTGCGGTTGAAGGTGAGGTTTATGAAGGCTCTGCCTATCGGGCGCGCGCCGCAACTCCTCACCGCTATCGCTATGCCTATCGCGATAATTATCGCGGCGACTATGCAGAAGCTGGCTGGATCGAACGCCACGAAGATCGCGACATTTATCGCATCCGCCGCGGCGACACGCTCGGCGAAATCGCCTGGCGTTTCGATGTGCCGCTTTATACGCTTTACAGGCTGAACCCGCGGGTCGAGCCGCGCCGCCTTCAGGTCGGCGAGGTGATTTACCTGCCCGACTATGCGCGCACTTCCCCGCGCGAGCGGGACCGCCGCGATTACGTCTATTATGACGATGAGCCGCCGCTGATTTCGATCACGCCGGCGCGCGGTCCCCGCGATGGCGAAATTCGCGTCATTGGCGACAATTTCCGCCGAGGCGAAAAGGTGACCGTCTTCTTTGGCGACAGCCAGGATAATCTCACCAAGCTGAAAATCGTCGATGCCGACGGAGACGGACGGATCAACGAGATTGTGCGCTTGCCCGATACTTATGATCGTCAGGAAGCGTACTTCGCCCTGCGCAACAACAATTATGAAAATTACATCATGAGCGAAGCCTACGCGATTGAGGCGCGCCAGAAAGCAAAGGCTGTGGCTGACGCGCGACGCGCTGTCGCCCCCGCTCCTCGCGTTGAAAACAGCGCACCTGTGCGCAACGGCGCCAGAATGCAGGCCATGCAGGAAAGCGTTTATTGGGGCGATACGATTGAGCTTCGCGCCGTCGGATTTCCGTCAAACACCCCCGTCGCGATCTATGGCGGGCCGAACCGCAACGAGCTTGAAAAGGTGTCGGAAATCCGCAGCGGTCCGCGCGGGCGTTTTTCCGCCGATGTGGAGCCGCCAGAAAGCGGCCTTGGCGGGCATGTGATTTTCGTCGCGGCGATTGAAGACGGCCCACGCACGATCTTGTCCGAGCGCGTGCGGGTGCTTGATCGTGACGGCCGTTTTGACGGCGCCGCCTATTCAGGAACGGACCGTTATATCGAACGCGACGGCTATATTGACGATGACGCTATTACGCCAAACCGGCTGGAACGCGGGCGCGAATCCAAACTCTTCTCCTCCAATGGGGGCGGTTTTTTCAGCCGCTTTCGCCGCGACAAGGTGAGCTACGGCGTTGAGCCGAATGCGGTCGGAGGCATAGACTCAGCCGGGTCTTCTGCGATTGTCGGCGTGCTGACCGATGAAGGCGACAATTGTCCTTCGCTGCGCGATGACGCCGGCAATCTGTTCACGCTTCTTGGCGATCTGGAAGGGTATGACGACGGCGACCGCGTCTTGGTGCGCGGTTCCGTTCAGGCCGATGACCGCATTTGCGGTCAGGCGGAAACGGTTCAGATCTACAGCGTCGAAGCGGCGCCCTGGTAAGACAGGAAGCTCATACGCAGCCTCTTCAATCCCCTCCCCTCGACAGGCGCTGCGTTAAAGGAGGCGGCTCACCGGAGCCGCCTCTTTTTTAAATGGGTAAAAAGCCCCAGACGGCGATCCAGCCCGCCAGCGCGATCCCGGCCGCTCCTGTAAGAAACAGCCCAAGCGTGACGCCGATGGGCAGCGGCTGGGCCATGCGCGCTTTCACGGCCAGCCACAATCCGGCAAGCCCCAAGGGGCCGGCGAGAAGTCCGGCCATGGCGGCGAATTTCGTCCAGCCCGGCAGGCCGACGAATAACAGCAAGGCGTTCTCCTGCGCGGTCAGGGCGGCGCCGGCCGCGATGCCGCCGATAGAGGCGAGACCGGCGAGCGCTGTCGCCCAGGCGACAAGCCGCGCGCCGCCGGTGGGGAGGGCGCCAGAGCGATTGATG
Source organism: Parvularcula sp. (assembly GCA_002704915.1). GTDB lineage: Bacteria > Pseudomonadota > Alphaproteobacteria > Caulobacterales > Parvularculaceae > Hyphococcus. Next base: position 72,128 of record PAIP01000066.1, on the reverse strand, counting down.
ACCCGCGCCACCGGCGCGAGCGTGTATATGACCGCGCCAAAAAGGAAGATCACCGCCGCCGCGCCAATCCATAAGATCGGAAGCACAACGGACTTTTTGTCTTCGGCGAAATTAGCGGCGAGAGCCGTGAGACCGTTCGTTTCAAAGAGCGGGGCGTTGAATTCGGGCCGCTCCATGCTTTCGGGGCAGGAAAGATCGAGCTCGCCGTCGGGATCGTCATAGAATTTGGTCAGGAACTCGCCGGCGCACTCGACCGAACGCGTCGGTCCATGGCCGGCGTAAGGAAACTCTACATAGGTCCCGTTGGAGAAGCCGGGCAGAATGATTTTCGCCAGGGGAGGCGGCGTGATCGGGTCCATCTCGCCCTCGACGAGCAGCGTGCGGATGTCCGTCTCGACGGGCAGATAATCCTCCGCCGGCCGCGCCTCGGCGCCGTAACGCCGGCAAATCCGTTCCTGTTCTTCGGCGAGCGAGGGGTCGCCGAAAATCATCGACAGGACAGGATAGTCCATGCCGTCTTCTTCAAACGCCTCCTTGACCCTCGGCGCCCAGCCATCATTGCAGGAGATAGCGTCATACATGCCCTGGCTGATCTGAAAGCCGCCGCCGCCGGCGCCGCCAGCGGTGAGAAGGCGCAGCGCGTCGTAATTTTCCTCTTCGACAATATTGGTCAGCGCTGCGATGAAGGCCGGCAGCGACGGATAATTCGATTGCTCATAGAACAGCGTGAACGGCGCCGCCCCGATAATGTCGTGGAAGATCCAGGCCTTGCCGCTGGGGAAGAGCTCTTCGTCGATCGCGTCGATTTCAATCGGGCCTGTCGCCGCTTTGCGGATCGCATTCTTGTAATTTGCGATGAGGTTCGGGAAATCGGATCCGCAGGCGCCGTCGTCCTTGCAAGCCTCTTCCAGCAATTTGAGGTCACGGTCGTAGTGGCGCGCGATGTGATGAAAGGTGACGTCCTGTTGCAGAGGGACGATGGCGTCGATCACCGCGGCGCGGATGCCTTGCGGGTCTTCTTTCAGATAAGCTTGGCCGAGGATCGAGCCATAGGAAATGCCCCAGACATTCCACTCATCAAAGCCCAGCGCCTGCCTGAGGGCGTGGACGTCGCGGGCGTTTTCGATGGTGTTGTAGCCCGACAGATCGACGCGCGCCGCCTTTGCCTTGGCGAAGCAGGCCTCCATGGCTTTCAAGGCGGCTTCCTGATAGGCGCCCCAGTCCGGCGTGTTGGATACGGACGGGTCGAAGAGGCTGTAATCCTGACAGAAATCCGCTGACCAGCCGATGCCGCGCTGCTCGAGAATATAGAGATCGCGCACATCGCGCGCGCCGTGATCTTTAAAACGCTCTACATAGCCTTGCGCCTTCGCGCCGGGTCCGCCGGTGAAATAGATGATCGGGTCTTCGCGCTTTTTCCATTCGCCCTTTTCTTCCGTATCCCAATTATCCGGCTTGCGCGCATGCAGTTTGACCACATGCAATTCGATCATGCGCGAGCGGGCTTTCTCGCGGTTTTCTGGAACCTCGAACAGGCTGCAGGAAATATCGCCGGGCTCGTAATCGACCTGGCCTTTGAAAGGGCAGACGATGTCGCGCAGATGGAACTTATCCCGCGAGAACAAATCGGGCGCTGGCTCTGCGGTTTCTACGCTTTCTTCTGAAACGGATGCGATATCTTCCGCCGGTTCGGCGTCTTGCGCCAAGGTGGCCCCGGGCAGAAGAAAAGAAGAAACGAACGCCGCGCATCCTGCGCGCCAGAATGACGTCATGAGAAAACCCCGCTTTACCCCGCGGGGAGACTATCAAAAGGCGGGCGCGGCGCAAATCTTTACCGGTTTTTCCCGCATAAGGCGAAAATGTGCGCTGCAAAAAAGGCGGCTCTTTCGAGCCGCCTTTTTCTTACGCAACTAAGCCTTTCGGGCCGGGCGATTACATCATGCCGCCCCTCCGGATCGACCCAAAGAAATCAGGGGCGATCCGGACGATCTTTAAAGATGGGCGGCTTTTCGATGCAATTGGCTTCGCCAATTACATCATGCCGCCCATGCCGCCCATGCCGCCCATGTCCGGCATGCCGCCGCCGCCGGAGCCTTCTTTCTTCGGCGCTTCGGCGACCATGGCTTCCGTGGTGATCAGGAGGCCGGCGACAGAGGCCGCATCCTGAAGCGCGGTGCGCACCACTTTGGCCGGGTCGACGATGCCCGTGGCGATGAGGTCGCCATACTGGTCCGTCTGGGCGTTGAAGCCGAATTTGAAGTCGTCTTGCTCGAGCAGCTTGCCGACGACAATCGAGCCTTCGCCGCCCGCGTTTTTGACGATCTGACGGATCGGGGCCTGCACCGCGCGGCGCACGATGTTGATGCCCGCATCCTGATCGGCGTTTTCGCCTTTGACGCCGTCAAGCGCTTTCGACGCATAGAGAAGCGCGGTGCCGCCGCCGGGAACAATGCCTTCTTCGACGGCTGCGCGCGTGGCGTTCAACGCGTCATCGACGCGGTCCTTGCGCTCTTTCACTTCGACTTCCGTGGCGCCGCCGACCTTGATCACCGCAACGCCGCCGGCGAGTTTCGCTAGACGTTCCTGCAGTTTCTCGCGGTCATAATCGGACGTCGTCTCTTCGATCTGCTTGCGGATCTGGCTGGTGCGGGCTTCGATGTCCGCTTTCTCGCCAGCGCCGTCGACGATGGTGGTGTCGTCCTTGTTGATCGAGACTTTCTTCGCCGTGCCGAGCATGTCGAGCGTGACGTTTTCCAGCTTGATTCCGAGGTCTTCAGAGATGACCTGGCCGCCGGTGAGGATCGCGATGTCTTCAAGCATCGCTTTGCGGCGATCGCCGAAGCCCGGCGCTTTCACCGCAGCGATTTTCAGACCGCCGCGCAGCTTGTTGACGACGAGGGTCGCCAGCGCTTCACCTTCAACGTCTTCCGCGATGATGAGGAGCGGACGCGAAGACTGCACAACCGACTCAAGAAGCGGCAGCATGGACTGCAGATTCGAGAGTTTCTTCTCGTGCAGGAGGATGTACGGATCTTCGAGCTCCGCCACCATCTTGTCGGCATTGGTGATAAAATAGGGCGAAAGATAGCCACGGTCGAACTGCATGCCTTCAACGACTTCCAGTTCGGTCTCGAGGGATTTGGCTTCCTCGACGGTGATCACGCCTTCATTGCCGACTTTATCCATCGCTTGCGCAATCATTTCGCCGATTTCTTTTTCGCCATTGGCGGAAATCGTCCCGACCTGGGCGATTTCGGAAGAAGAGGCGATTTTCGTCGAGCGGGCTTTGATTTCCTCGACGACTTTGGCGACAGCGAGATCGACGCCGCGCTTCAGGTCCATCGGGTTCATGCCGGCGGCGACGGCTTTCGCGCCTTCTTTGACAATTGCCTGGGCGAGAACGGTTGCGGTGGTCGTGCCATCGCCGGCTTCGTCGTTCGTTTTCGACGCGACTTCGCGCACCATCTGGGCGCCCATATTTTCGAACTTGTCTTCAAGCTCGATTTCTTTCGCGACGGTGACGCCGTCTTTCGTCGTGCGCGGGGCGCCGAACGATTTGTCGATGACAACGTTGCGGCCTTTGGGGCCGAGCGTCACCTTCACCGCATTGGCGAGGATGTCGACGCCGCGCAGCATTTTATCGCGCGCTTCGACGTCGAATTTGACTTCCTTGGCTGACATGGATGTTTCTCCTTAAAACTCGTTATCGCTTGGGGTTAGTCGATGATCCCGAGGATGTCCGACTCCTTCATGATGAGGAGCTCCTCGCCGTCGATCTTCACTTCCGATCCGGACCATTTGCCGAACAGGATCTTGTCGCCCGCCTTCACGTCGAGGGGGACGATTTCATTGTCGTCGCCGCGCGCGCCCGAGCCGCAAGCGACCACTTCGCCCTGCTGGGGCTTTTCCTTGGCGGTGTCGGGAATGATGATGCCGCCTGCGGTTTTCTGGTCTTCTTCGATGCGGCGGACCAGCACGCGGTCATGGAGAGGCCGAAAAGCCATATTGAGGTCTCCCTAGGCTGTGTTTTTCAAATAAAACAACAGGTTAATTCGATGAGAACAAGCGCATGGCGCTTATTGGCACTCACCCCCGGTGAGTGCTAGCGGCGATTTAGGAGCCGGGAGGAAAGCCGTCAAGAGGCGAGGATGGCGCGTCGGCGTCCGTTTGGTGACAATTGTCTCGCGAATGTGAGCAACTTTCTCGCTAATTACCTGTTTTTAATGGCGGCTCGCCCGCAATCGGCCCATATTCCGGGCGATCTTTTTTTAAGGCGGACGGGAGGCGAGGGGCCGCCCGGCCGAACCGGTCATTGCAACGCTGAAAGGAGCAACAGCAATGCGCAAAACACTTATTCTCGCAGCGGTCGCGGCCCTCGCGGTCGGCTGCACAACGAATCCTTACACAGGCGAAAAGCGCGCCAGCCGGACGGTGACGTCTGGCGCCGCGGGCGCGGGCGCCGGCGCGGCTGCAGGCGCGATCGTCGGCGCTATTGCGGGCGACGCCAAAAAAGGCGCGATCATCGGCGCCGGCGTCGGCGCGGCCACAGGCGTCGGCATTGGCGTTTACCAGGATCGCCAGCAGGCGAAATTGCGTGAACGTCTCGCCAATTCCGGCGTTTCCGTCACGCGTAACGGCGACAACATCATCCTCAACATGCCATCCGACATCACTTTCGCGGTGAACCAGTCGGAGATCACGCCAGGCTTTTACGAGACGCTTAACTCCGTGGCGCTTGTTCTGAAGGAATATAACAAGACCACAGTGAGCGTTTACGGCCACGCAGATTCCACGGGTTCGGAGTCCTATAACCAGGCCCTTTCGGAACGCCGCGCGCTTTCCGTCTCCAACTATCTCGCAGCCCAGGGCGTTGCGCCGGCGCGCCTTAACGCCGTCGGTTTTGGCGAGAGCAATCCGATTGCGGATAATTCCACTGAATATGGCCGCGCCGCCAATCGCCGGGTCGAAATCGTCATCGATCCGATCGAGAGTCAGTTCAACAGTTAACGGGGCCTTAACGTCCCAAAGCTGGAACCCGCGAAGGCGATGTCTTCGCGGGTTTTTTCATGCCTAAAGTCCGGTGGTGTCCCGAAAAGGCGCGGACCTTAAGCGCTTTTTTAGAGAGTTTTCCTAAAAAAATAATCGTTGGCCGCAATTGGGGAGAAGTGGCGATTTGACAAGGGAAGAGCGGGGCGCCGGTATGAATCTACGCCAAAAAAGTTCGCGCTATTGCGCTGCCGTTTTGTTCGCCGCAGGCGTGGCAGGCGCTTTCCTCATCGTGGCTGCTGTCCGCGCAGACTTCAAACCTGATCTTGAAATCTGGCTCGCCGCTGCGCTGGTAGTGACGCTTATTCTGCATGCGCGCGCCGGTTTTGCACTCTCCCGAGCTCAACAGGAAATCGAGCTTCTGAAAAACCTCGTAGATCGTTTCCGTCCTTCGCCTGCGAAAACGCCGCCCGCGCTGGAGTTCGAGCCGGTGGCGGACGCGGCCGCCGAAGACGCGCACGCGCTGGAGCTTGTAAAGGATGCGATTCAAAATGACCGCATCGATCTTTACTTACAGCCCATCGTCAGCCTGCCGCAGCGCAAGACGCGATATTTCGAGGCGTTCTCGCGTCTTCGCCGCGAAGACGGCGGCGTGATCAAGCCCGCCGACTATATCGACGCGGCCGAGCGCGCCAATCGCATCGGCGTCGTGGACAACATGATCCTTCTGCGGTCTGTGCAGGCGCTGCGCCAGCTTGGCCCGAAAAGCGCGCCCTATCGCATTTTCTGCAATATATCGCCAGCCACGATTTACGACGTGGATTTCTTCACGCGTTTCACCGACTATCTCGACGCCAACGAAGATCTAGCCCAGCGCCTGGTCTTTGAATTCACTTACCCGGCGGTGGAAATGATGCATGACCGCGTGAAGAAGAATCTGCGTCTCGTCGCCGATCGCGGCTTTTCCTTTTCGGTAGACCATATCCGGCGGTTCGATCTTAACTGGTCGGCCTTGCGCGAACAGAATTTTCGTTTTGTGAAAGCGTCCGGCGCTCTTCTGCTTGCCGAAAGCTGCAAGGGCGATGTGGGTCAGGCGCGCATTCGCGCCTTTAAAAAAGCGCTCATTGAGAATGAAATCGACCTCATCGTCGAAAAGGTCGAATATGAAGAGCAGATGCCGGAAATTCTGAAACTCGGGATCGATTACGGCCAGGGGTCTTTATTTGGCGCGCCGCGGGTTGCGAGCGATTATGTGCAACAGGATAAACCGGCCGGAACGGAAATGCCGGTCGGAACGACGGAATTTGCCGCCGCTTCCTGAAAATGAGACCTCGCTATGCCCTATGAGACAACATGGAGCGAGCGCGGCGTTCACTGGCGCTATTGGGGCGAGGTCACGGCCGCCGAAACGCGCGTCGCCGACGCAGAGTTTTACGGCGATCCCCGCGCCGACCACGCCCTTTTTCAATTGATCGATCTGCGCGAGGTCACGCGCCTCGATTTCTCGCCGCACGACCAGGAATTGACCGCCGCCATTGACGGCGCCGCCAGCATTTCGACGCCGGCCGTCAGGGTGGCGTTCATTGTGCCGGATGAGCGGTTTGACGAGGCGCTGAGGATTTATCTCGAGCGCATCAATCAGACGACCTGGTCGGCGCGCACCTTTACCGATCCGCAAGCGGCGCAGGACTGGTGCGAACGCTGTGGCGAGGATCCTTTCACAGAAAGACGGCGGTTTTCCCTGCGTGGTTCTGGCGTCTGACGGGAGCGCTTGACCGGTGGGGGCATCGGCCTTATCGGCCTTGAGCCCTATGAGCGATATCGCCGTCATCTCATCTCTTCGGTCTGTTGCGGACAGCTATGACGCGCTTCTGTGCGATGCATGGGGCGTAATTCATAATGGCGTCGATCTGTTTCCGGGCGTTGCTGAGGCGCTGGCGCGGTTCCGCGAAACGCGCGGGCCTGTCATTATTCTGACCAATGCACCGCGTCCGTCTTCGGTTATCCCGGGCCAGCTCGACCGCATCGGCCTGTCGCGCGAATGCTGGAACGAGATCGTCACCTCGGGCGACGCCACCCGCGCCGCGATCGAGGCGCGCCTGCCGGCGCCGGCCTACAAGCTGGGTCCGACCAAGGATGACCCGCTTTTTGAGGGGCTCGATATCGATTTCCGTCCGCTCGAGGAAGCCGAATTCATCATCTGCACCGGCATGAAAGACGACGCCCATGAAACGCCGGACGATTACCGGGAGTTCCTGAAAGAAGCGGCGACACGGCGTCTGCCCATGGTCTGCGCCAACCCTGACATTGTCGTGAACTGGGGCGGGCGGATGATCTGGTGCGCCGGCGCCCTTGCGGAGATTTACAAGGATCTCGGCTGCGAGGTGATCTATGGCGGCAAACCGCATCCGCCGATTTACGACCTCGCCCTGAACCGCATCGAAAGTCTGCGCGGGCCGACCGAGCGAAACCGCATCCTCGCCGTGGGGGATGGGCTGAAAACCGATATTCTCGGCGCCAACAATCAACAGCTGGATGTGATTTTCATCGCAGGAGACGGCGGCGTCCATGAAGGCGCGCGTGATGCAGCGGCGGTCTCTCAAAAGCTTCAGGAAGCGGGCCTTAAAGCCATTGGCGTGGCGGAGGGGCTGAAATGGTAAAGCGGAATATCATGGCTGCGCTCGGGAATTTCGACGGCGTTCATCGCGGGCATCAATATCTGTTGCAGAAAACGGCGGACTTTGCGCGCGACCACAATGCAGCGCCGGGCGTCGTTCTGTTCGAGCCGCATCCGCGCCGTTATTTCCGGCCCGGCGATCCGCCCTTTCTTCTCACCTTGCCGGCGAAGCGGGACGAGCTGCTTCGTGAAGCGGGGGCGGAAGAGATTTTCACGCTTGTCTTTGACAAGGCGCTCGCCGCGATGACGCCGGAAGACTTCGTCAATGGTGTGCTAAACGAAAAGCTCGGCCTTGCCGGCGTCGTCACCGGCGCCGATTTCCGTTTCGGTCAGGGGCGTGCGGGCGACGGCGATGCGTTAAAAACCCTGGGCGAAGCGGCTGGCCTCAAGGTCAGGCTGGTGGACACTCTCGCCGAAAATCCGGATACGGAGAAATATGGGTCCAGCGCGGTCCGGGCGGCGTTGCGGGAAGGCGAAGTCGATAAAGCCGCCGAGATGCTGGGGCGGGAATGGTCGGTGAGGGGCGTTGTCGCCGAGGGCCGCAAGGTCGGGCGCACCATCGGTTTTCCAACGGCAAACTTGACGCTGGGCGAGCTGATCGAGCCGCGCAAGGGCGTTTACGTCACCCGAACGAGTGTCGACGGCGAGACCTATGGGTCGGTCTCGAATTTCGGCCGCCGGCCGACGGTCGGCGATACGGCGCCGCTGCTCGAGACCTTCTTCTTCGACTTCGATGGCGATCTTTACGGGCGAGAGATCGAGGTCGCTTTTGTGGAGTTCCTGCGCGACGAGCAGAAATTCGACGGCCTCGAAGCGCTCAAAGCCCAGATTGCCGAGGACTGCCTCAGGGCGCGGGCGCGTCTCGGTTAATGTCCACTCGCGCCAATGTGCGTCACAGCGGTAAAAGCGCCCTGTCGTGGCACGGGGCTTGCCTCATTCTCGACACAAACCGCGCGAAAATGGCGTCATGGTTCAGTATTTCCGCCCCTCTCCGGCGGCTTCGGGAGGCGTTATGGCCCGTAAACTCATCCTCTCTCTCGCTGCGGCGACCCTTGCGCTCGGCGCTGTGTCCACGGCGTCCGCGCGCGGCTATCACGGTCATCGCGGCCATTATCACCATCGCCATCATGGCGGCGGCGGCAAGGCTGCTGCGATCGCCCTTGGCGTTGTGGGCGGGGCGATCATCCTCAACGAGCTTGCCGAGAACCGCGCCAGAGACCGGTATTATGAGGACCGTTATTACCGCGACCGGTATTATGAAGGCCGGGCGCGCGAGCGCGCCTATGAAGACGGCTATTATGACGGCCGCGCCGATGAGCGCCGTTATGACGACCGGTATGATGACGGGGCCTATTACGACGATGGCGCCTCATATGATGATGAGGTTTATGACGACAGCGGTCTTGCCGGGGGCGAGCCGGTTTATGGCGGCCCCCCGGCCTACAGCACGCCCGACACCGACTATGACCGCGCGCCGCGCGTGATCTCGGCGGCTGCCGCCTATCGCGCCTGTCTCGATCACGCCCGTAACGCCCTGGGTCAGCGGGGCTTTGTCGTCTCCGCCCCTTACCGTCCGGAAACCGTGGAGGATCGCGGCGGCGCCCTCCTGATGACGGCGACGGTCACCGCCCAGCGCGGGCCCGACAGGTGGGCGCGGGCCATGTCCTGCGAGGCGAGCGACGGCCGCGTCTTCAGGCTGGAATTGATTTAGAAAAGAATCACCTCCCCCGCTTGCGGGGTCGATTGGGGGCCCAACCCCAATCGACGTGTCAGCGAAGCTGACGGAGGGGGGCAGCCCCCATCGCCTTACCCTTTGGGTTCGGCACTTCCCCCGTAAACGGAGGAAGAGAGGTGCGCTTCATCTCCCTTTTGTCGTGACTGGCTAGGTTTGCCCTGATAAGAGGGCGGCTATGTTGAGAAGCATCCTCATTATCGCGGCGCGGCGCGCGCCAGCTCCCGAACCGGCCCTCATAGGCTGAGGGCGCCCGAAAGCCGTTCGAGGCTTGACAAAGGCGCCCGCAACCGGGCCTTCCTCATCCTTCCACGACGAGTTTTGACAGAGAGATTTGACGATGCCGGATGCATCGAAAGACGCCCCAAAATCACAAGAAGGCGAGGGGCGCGATTACCGGGACACGCTGTTCCTGCCCGAAACCGATTTTCCCATGCGCGCGGGGCTCCCGAAGCGCGAGCCGGAGCTTCTCGCCCGCTGGGCCAAGCTCGGCATGTATAAACGCCTGCGCGAAGACGCAAAGGGCCGCGAGAAATTCATCCTCCATGACGGTCCGCCTTACGCCAATGGTCATATCCATATGGGCACGGCGCTGACCAAGGTTCTGAAAGACCTGATCGTGCGCTCGAAACAGATGGCGGGCTTCGATTCCAATTTTGTGCCGGGCTGGGATTGCCACGGCCTGCCCATAGAATGGCAGGTGGAAAAGGAATTCGCCGAGAAGGGCCGCAAGAAACGCGACGTGCCGACGGCGGAGTTCCGCAAGGCGTGCCGCGACTATGCGCAGAAATGGCTCGACATCCAGCGCGAGGAATTCAAGCGCCTCGGGCCCGAAGGCGACTGGGATAATCCGTATACGACCATGGCCTTCGCGTCAGAGGCGAAGATCGCCGGCGAGCTGTTGAAATTCGCCGAGCTCGGGCTGCTCTATCGCGGCTCGAAGCCGGTGATGTGGTCGCCGGTTGAACAGACCGCCCTCGCCGAAGCCGAGATCGAATATCACGACCACCAGTCGACGACGATCTGGGTGAAGTTTCCGGTGCAGGATGGCGCGCTGAAAGGCGCATCCATCGTCATCTGGACAACGACGCCATGGACGATCCCGGGCAACCGGGCGATCTGCTACGGACCGAAGCTTTCCTATGGACTCTATGAAGTGACGGCCATGGAGAGCGACCTTGATTTTGAGCCGTGGTCTAAACCCGGCGACAAGCTCGTTGTTTCCGATGCGCTAGCCGAAAGTGTGAAGAAGGCGGGGCTCATCGCCGAGTGGAAACGTCTTGAGGATGTTTCACCGGCAGCGCTGGAAGGCGTTCACTGCGACCATCCGCTAAAAGGTTTTTCCGGCGGTTACAATTTTCCTGTACCTTTGCTGGCCGGCGATCACGTTACCGACGAAGCGGGCACGGGCTTCGTCCACACTGCGCCGGGCCACGGTCAGGAAGACTACATCGCCTGGGTCTCTGAATTCGGCACGCAAAAAGAAATTCCGCATACGGTGGATGAGTTCGGGGCCTTCACTGAAGAAGCGCCGGGCTTCACCGGCGAACAGGTGCTGGTCATCGAAGGCAAGAAAAAGGGCAAGGATGGCGGCGCCAACAAGGCGGTGATCGACCAGCTGATCGCGCACGGCAAGCTGCTTGCGCGCGGGCGGCTGACCCACTCCTATCCCCATTCATGGCGCTCGAAAGCGCCGGTCATCTTCCGCAACACGCCGCAATGGTTCATCGCCCTCGATAAACCGACGGCGAACGGCAAGACCCTGCGCGAAAATGCGCTCGCCGCCATCGACGCCACGGAATTCACGCCGCCGCGCGGGCGCACGCGCATCCGCTCCATGGTGGAAGACCGTCCGGACTGGCTGATCTCGCGCCAGCGCGCCTGGGGCGTGCCCATCACGATTTTTGTGCATAAGGAAACCGGCGACGTCCTGGTCGACGAGGCTGTGAACAAGCGCATCACCGACGCCATCACGGCTGGCGGCGCCGACGCCTGGTTCGAAACCGCCAGCCAAGATTTTCTCGGGAGCGAATACAAGGCGGACGATTACGAGAAAGTCGAAGACATTCTCGATGTCTGGTTCGATTCAGGCTCGACCCATGCCTTCTGCCTCGAAGAACGCGAAGACCTCAAATGGCCGGCGGATGTCTATTGCGAAGGCTCGGATCAGCATCGCGGCTGGTTCCAGTCATCGCTGCTCGAAGCCTGCGGCACGCGTGGGCGCGCGCCCTATGAGCATGTCGTCACCAACGGCTTCGTCGTCGACGGCGACGGCCGCAAGATGTCGAAATCCCTCGGCAATGTCATGGCCCCCGAAGAGGTGATCAAACAATATGGCGCCGAGATCGTCCGCATCTGGGTCGCAAGCTCCGATTACACCGAGGACCTCAGGATATCGAAGGAGATCATCGGTTCGTCTGTCGACGCTTACCGACGCCTCCGCAACACGCTGCGTTATCTTCTCGGCGCGCTCAATGGTTTCTCCGACGCCGAACGGCTCGACGCGAAAGACATGCCGGAGCTTGAGCGTTACGTGCTTCACCGCCTTGCGGTGCTCGATGAAGACGTGCGCGCCGGCTACGACAAGTTCGATTTCAAAGGCGTGTGGCGCAAGGTTTTCGATTTCGCCTCGCTGGAGCTGTCGGCCTTTTATCTCGATGTTCGCAAGGACTCCCTCTACTGCGACCGGCCGGACGACAAGCGCCGCCGGGCCGCGCGCACAGTGATGTCGGAAGTCTTTGACCGCCTCGTTCTCTGGCTCGCGCCGATCTGTGTCTTTACGGCGGAAGAAGCGTGGCTGTCTCGCTATCCGTCCGATGACGGATCGGTTCATCTGGCGCTGTTTCCGGAAACGCCGAAATCGTGGCGAGACGATGCGCTCGGCGCCAAGTGGAAGAAAATCCGCGAAGTGCGTCGTGTCGTCACTGGCGCGCTCGAAGTGGAGCGCCGGGAGAAGCGCATCGGCGCCAGCCTCGAGGCGGCGCCCATCGTTCATGTGGCGGACGATGCACTGCGCGAAGCCTATCAAGGCCTCGATGCGGCGGAGCTTTTCATCACGTCGGGCGCGGTTCTGTCCGCCGATCCGGCGCCGGACGGCGCTTTCCGGCTTGAGGGCGAAAGCGGCGTCGTCGCCGTCGAACCGGTGGAGGCGGAAGGCGAAAAGTGCCGCCGCTGCTGGCGCATCCTGCCGGAAGTGGGCGTCCACGAATCCCATACGGATTTGTGCGAGCGCTGCATCGACGCGGTTGAAGCCGTGGACGCCAAGGTGAGCGCATGACGCCTGCTGCGGCCATGGCGCGGTTAAAGGACTGGTGGGCGGAGGCGCGCGCCAACGGGCTTTTCTGGCGCGGTGTCGCGCTTGCGGCGGTCATCATTGTTCTCGATCAGGCGTCGAAACTGTGGATCGTTCACGGGCTGGATCTGCCGCGTCTTGAGAAGATCGAGATCTCCGGAATCTTCGATCTTACCTATGTTGAAAACCGCGGCGCCAGTTTCGGCATGCTGCATGGCCTGCGCTGGCTTCTGGCGATCATATCGCTCGGCGTATCGCTGGGGCTTGCTTGGTGGCTGGGCCGTTTGAAACGGCCGATAGCGGTGATTGGCGTCGGGCTCATCATCGGCGGCGCGCTCGGCAATCTCTATGATCGCCTTGCCTATGGCTATGTTGTGGATTTCCTCGATTTTTCGGGGCTCTGGTTCCCCTGGGTTTTCAATATTGCGGATGCGGCGATCAATGTGGGCATCGCCTTTTTGCTGCTCGACGCCTGGAAAACCGGAGAGGGTGATAAGGCCGGGGCGGAAAAAAGCTCGGAAAAACAGGCGCAATAGGGGTTTCGCCTTTGCGCCGCAGGGCGGCATGAGTATAGTGCGCGCCAGATCGGCGGGCGGGCTTAAGACAGGTTGGAGTGACGTAAATGATCAATGCTTCTGCGATGCGGTTTGCGTGCGCCATGACGGCGATCGCCCTGATGACCGCCGGCTGCGGCATCTCGAAAGCCGTTGGCGGCAAACAGGTTCCCGACGAATTCGCCATCGCCACCAAGGCGCCGCTTGTGGTGCCGCCCGATTATGCGCTGCGCCCGCCCCGTCCGGGCGAGACGCGCCCGCAGGAATTATCGCCTTCGGAACGCGCGCAGCAGGTCCTTTTGGGCGATGCCTCGGCCCAGCCGCCCTCGACCGGCGAGCAGATGTTGCTTCGCAAGGCGAACGCCTTCGGCGTCGATCCGTCGATCCGGCAATTGCTGGCGGCTGAAAATGGCGGCCGCGGAGAGAAGGACCGCTCCCTCGCCAACCAGATCATGTTCTGGAAATTCGATGGCGACAAGGTCGATGATTCTGCTGCGCCCTTGCAGGTCGATAACCCGGAAGAATGGATGGCTGCGCGCGACAAGGCCATCAAGGCGGTGATCGGCGACGAAGGCGAGGTGGAAATCAAGGACTCGAAATCGCTCGGTTTGCCCGGCGTTTTCTGATCGCCCTTTTACGCGTCGAGAAGACAAAACGCGGCTCTTTCGAGCCGCGTTTTTTCGTGCCCGCTAAAAAAGAAAGCGCGGCCTCCGAAGAGGCCGCGCTCCCTCGCAAGACAATAACGCTTCCCGGGACGGGGGAGAAAGAAATTTCCCGATTGGCGTCAGTTTGTCTTGTCGAAGTCTTTTAAAACGTCCCGCGCGCCGAGCATTTTGACGAGGTCTATAAAGACCGAATAGAGAACGGCGTCGGCGCGGTTCATGTCTTCAACCGGCTGATCGAGATCGGCCGCATCCCAGCGCCAGAGCGCGAGCTTATAAAGAAGGTCGCGCGTGCAGCGGGCGGGCAGCGTCGCCGCCGTGCGCATGACCACGCCTTGCGCCTCGATCAGGCTGGCGGCTTTTTCATCTGCGTTGGCGTCTTCCCGGCAGCGGCCGATGGCGGCGTCGATCTCGCGAAAGACGTCAAACAGTTTTTCATGATGGTCCTCGCGCAGATCTGCTTGCGCGCCGGATTGCTCCTGAATATCGTGTATTTCCTTGCGAAGACTGACGACGTCCATCGCGGTTTCTCCCGCCGCTTTGATGTGGAAGACGGGACATACGCTTCAATATTAGTGATGTCTGTCACGTGAATAACCGACAACTCTAGGACGCACTGACCTATGAGACGGGAAAGCGGGCGGCGCCCACTCAATCTTACGAAGTCGTAATGAGGTCCGAGAGGAGGTTGCGTCCTGAAATCCGCTCAGGCGACGAGGGAAAGGCCGGTTCGGCAGGCGGCGACCGCCGCCTCGGTGCGGTTCTTGACCCCCAGCTTGCCAAAGCTGCGGTTCACCAATGTGTTGACCGTGCTGAGGGAGAGGTCGAGCCGCCGGGCGATCTCCTTGTTGCTTTCGCCGCGGGCAAGGCAGGCGATCACTTCGCGCTCCTTGGGAGATAATTCCCGAGCCACATCCTGTTCAAGAATGTCGCCTGCGCAGTGCATGAACATTTCGGCGCAGGCCCGAATGCGCCTGCGCTCGAATTCCGAGATGTCTTCCAGAGTTTCTTCATAGGCAAGGCAGAGATAGCTGAGACGGCCCGCCCGGTCGGAGACATACATGGCAAGGCCGTCCACAAGATCATTGGCGCGCAGAAGCGCATATAGTCCCGCAATCACCTTGCAGGGCTCAAAATCGTTCTCCACCTCCAGGAAGCGCACAGGCGTCGCGGAGTTTAACGCCGCGCGCATATAGGGGTCTTTCGTGACGCAGCGCATGACGCTGTAATAGGTCGAGACTTCCGCCGGGAATGTGCTGAAAAGCGGGGTCCAGCGCTCAGCGGCCGCTTGGACGCCTGCGTTGAAATTATACAAAAACGCGCATTTCGCGCCAGTATCGGCGACGAAACCCGCCAATACAGCCATGACCGTCTCTTTGTCCTCGCATTCCGCGATCAGCGCGGCGAGGGCGGATGTGGACAAGGAACCACGCATGGCTCTTTTCCTCATTGTTTGCAAATTTTCAGGATCGACGGGGAGCAGCTAAGTGCTGTTCGCCCGTTTGTCTGTCCCATAACCACGGGACAAACAATATTTTCTTACCTTTTCGGAGAAGATTCTTGTTTTTTTATGGCAGAATTATGCCCATGGCGACGCCGGCCAGCGCCGCCTCCACCCGGGAAGTCACGCCCAGCTTGTCAAAACAGCGTCGTACAAGCGTGTCTACGGTATTGGGCGACACGCCCAGAATATCGCCGATAACGCTGTTGCTCTTTCCCTGGGCGATCAGCTCCAGAACTTCGGTTTCCCGCTTGGACAGTTTCCGCTTGCCGTTCTCGGCGCGCGTGAGTTCGCTGAAACGCAAATGCATCTGCTGACAGATCGCCTGCAGCTCCAGCAATTCAGCCCTTGAAAAATTCACGTCCTGTTGCGTGGAGCCGAGACTGAAATAGGCGATTTCCCCGGGGCGGCCGTAAATGGAAAATGCGGCGCCGGAGACCAGCCCAAAACTGCGCGCTTTGTCGAAAAACTCCTTTTGCGCTTTGGTGAGGTCGGGCTTGTCCGCGACATCGGGCCACAGAATGGGGCCGCCATGCTTGCGGGCTTCTTCCATAACGGGGTCAAACTCGAAAACCCTGTGGTCGATGTAATATTGGATGTAGTCTTCGGGAAAGGTCGAAATCCGGAAGCCCTTGTCCAGAGAGACGCTCCTGAAGCCTTCCACGAGGATATGATAAGCGACCGCGTCGAAGCCGAGCTTGCCCAGAAAGTCTTCAAAGCAACGTTTCAGCTCAACCGCGTCATTGATGCGGAGTGTGGCCTCGATGAAGGCGTCGATATTGCTGCGCACGACTCTCCCTCGAAAACTGCTCAGTCTTTTGCGCCCGTCCCTCGCTATTCACCTAGGTCTTAATATTACTGTTTCAGGACAGTATCATAACTTACCGGCTGAGGCGTTGAAGGCGCAACGAAAATCGGGTCTTTTCGCCTGTGCAAAACCTCGTGACCGCGCCTATTTGCGAAGCATTCTCGCCTTGGCATAATCAATTATGGCGAATCGCGCAGAAATTATTCCGGAAAAACCAACCCATATCCGGCGGTTGCCGCCGGGGGCTGTGAACCGCATCGCTGCGGGTGAGGTGATCGAGCGTCCTGCGGCGGTGATCAAAGAGCTTGTCGAGAACGCGATCGACGCCGGCGCGATGCGCATTGATATCGAGATTGAGCATGGCGGCAAGTCGCGCATTATGGTGGTCGACGATGGCTGCGGCATGAATGCCGACGACCTTGCGCTCGCGGTGGAGCGTCACGCCACATCGAAATTGCGGCCAGGCGATGGCGGCGACTATGATCTTACGAATATCGCGACCATGGGCTTTCGAGGCGAGGCGCTGCCGTCGATCGGCGCCGTGGCGCGCCTTTCCATTACAACCCGCGCGGAAGACGCAGAAGGAGCTTGGGGGCTCAATGTTGAAGGCGGCGCCGTATCGGGGCCGCGACCGGCCGCTTTTGGCGGTCATGGAACGCGTATCGAAGTGCGCGACCTTTTTTACGCGACGCCTGCGCGACTGAAATTCCTGAAATCCGATCAGGCGGAAACGGCGGCGACCGGCGAAGCCGTGCGCCGGCTCGCCATGGCGAAGCACGAAATTGCGTTCACGCTTCTCTCGGGCGGGCGCAAGATGCTGACTCTCCCGGCGGAAGCGTCCGGCGAAGAAGGCCGGTTGAAGCGCCTCGCCGCCATCATGGGGCGCGAGTTTGGGGACAATGCGCTGGCGATCAACGCCGAACGCGACGGCGCCAGGGTGTCGGGCTTCGCCGGGTTGCCGACCTATAATCGCGGCCTTCCCGACAAGCAGTTTTTGTTCGTGAACGGACGGCCTGTGCGCGACAAGCTGATCGTGGGCGCGGTCCGCGGCGCCTATGCGGATTTTCTCGCGCGGGACCGGCATCCGGCGGTGGCGCTGTTTCTCGATCTGCCGGCGGATATGGTCGACGTCAATGTGCATCCCGCAAAGACCGAGGTCCGCTTCCGAGACGCCGGCGGTGTGCGCGGTCTCTTGATCGGCGCGCTTCGCCATGCTCTCGCCGAAGCGGGCCATCGCGCCTCGACGACGGTCAGTTCCTATGCGCTGGGCCGCATGACGCCGCAGGGGGGCGGCGGTTCCGGCGTGAGCCCTTTGCGACGCGGAGCCTGGGTGCAGCAGCCGCCGAACCCTTACCTTCGCGACGCTCAGGCGCCTTTGCCCGATGACAGCGGGCTTTCCGACCGGTCGCGCGGGTTCGACGGCGCGGAAGCCCCTAGCGCCAGAACTGAAGCGGAAGATGCGCCGACAGCCAGCGGGCATGTTCCTGATTACCCTTTGGGCGCGGCGCGGGCGCAATTGCATGAAACCTATGTTGTCGCGCAGACGCCCGACGGTCTTGTCATTGTCGATCAGCATGCGGCTCATGAGCGGCTTGTCTATGAGAAAATGAAGACCGCGCTGGAAGGCGGCAAGGTGCCGAGCCAGGGTCTTCTTCTGCCGGAAGTGGTTGATCTGACCACGGACGAAGCGGCGCGGCTTGAGCCGCTGATGGAGGACTTCGCCGCTCTCGGCCTCGTCATGGAGCGGTTCGGGGACGACGCCGTCATGGTGCGCGAAACGCCGGCGATGCTGGGCGAGGTCGATATCAAGGGGCTCGTTCAGTCGCTGGTCGACGATCTTTCCTCGCTGGGGCAGGGGCTGGCGCTGAAGGAGCGCCTTGCAGAGGTCTGCTCTTCCATGGCGTGCCACGGTTCCGTGCGGTCGGGTCGGCGCCTCAACGCCGAGGAAATGAACGCGCTCCTCAGGCAGATGGAGGCGACGCCCCATTCCGGCCAGTGCAATCACGGACGTCCGACTTACGTTGAATTGAAGCTCGCCGATATTGAGCGCCTGTTCGGGCGGCGGTAGAGCTGGTTGCGCCGTTGGCCTCTATATGTAACCATAAGGATACATATATCAGGAGCCCCTTATGAAACAAGGTCTCGCCGCTTTCGCCCTTTCGCTCGCAATGGGCCTCTCCACGACAGCCCATGGCGTGAAGCCTTCGGAAACCGCCTGCGCCGTGAAAACCGCCTACGAACCCATGGCGCCGTTCGCGAAGCTCGCCGGCCGGTCATGGCGCGGCGAGGGGACGGGGCCCAACGGCCAGCCGGTGGTCGATATCGCGAAATATGAAATGATCCTTGGCGGGCGCGCCTTTCAGTCGACGCACAAGCTTGAAAACGCCGACTATGGCGGGCGCACAATCATCTTTTTCGACGAAGGCGCGAAGAAATACATCTTCCATTATTTCACGACGGCGGGCTTCCACACGACCGGCGAGATCGTCCCGACGGCAACAGGCTTCACCGCGGTGGAGAAGGTCCAGAATCATCCGGAGTTTGCCGAAGTTCGATCCGAAGCCTTTTACGGCGATAAAACCATTCGCGTCGTGTCGAGCCATGTCACCCATGACGGCGACGCGTCGACCGGCGAAGAGCTTGTCTACAAGGAAATCCCGAGCGAAGGCGTTCTGCTCTTTGACGAAGCGGATGCGCTCTTCGGCAAACGCACTGATGTGAAAGACGCAAATGACAGATATGCCGGCGATGACTGCTGAAGAAAAATTTACGGCGCTTTCTGCGCTTGGCGATTATGTGGAGCGCAGCGATGAGGAGATGCGCGCGCGTTCGGCGGCATTCTTTGACGACATCAAGCGCCGCCATACGGTGCGCAATTTCATCGACAAGCCTGTGCCGCGCAAAGTGATGGAGAACTGCATCGCCGCGGCGGGCCGCGCGCCCTCGGGCGCCAATCACCAGCCCTGGTTTTTCGCCCTCGTGGGCGATCCCGCCTTGAAGCGAGAGATCCGTCTCGCCGCGGAAGAAGAAGAGCGCGCGTTTTACGGCGGGCGCGCCGGGACCGAGTGGCTTGAAGCGCTGGAGCCCATCGGCACCGATGCGGAAAAACCTTTTCTGGAAACGGCTCCCTGGCTCATCCCCGTTTTCGCGCAGCGCCGCGGCGGCGTCGAAGAAGGCATGGATAAAAAGAATTACTATATTCATGAAAGCGTCGGCATCGCCTGCGGCTTTCTGATCGCGGCGCTGCATCATGCGGGCCTAGCTGTTCTGACGCACACGCCGAATCCCATGAGCTTTCTGAATGAAAAGCTTGGCCGTCCGGCTACGGAAAAACCCTATCTCCTGATTGTCGCCGGCCATCCGGCGCCGGACGCGCCCGTGCCCAATCACGCGCTCATAAAAAAGCCGCTCTCTGCGATCATGAAAGTCTATTAATCCGCCGGGTGCGGATGGTCGCGCCTTTGCGGCCTCTCAAAATCGCCCTAATGTCCTAAACCGTACATGATTCGAATTCCCCTATCGCGGGGGAAGGGCGCAAAAGGCCGTCGCCAAAGCCGCGGCGGCCGATGATAGAGGGAGGCCTATATGGGCATCATCAAGGAGTTTCAGGAGTTCGCCGTTAAAGGCAATGTCATGGACATGGCGGTGGGCATCATCATTGGCGGCGCGTTCGGCACGATTGTGAAATCGCTGGTGGATGACGTGATCATGCCGCCGATCGGGCTGGCGCTGGGAGGCGTCGATTTTTCCGATCTCTTCATCAATCTGTCGGAAGTGCAGTATCAGAGCCTCGCGGCCGCGCAGGAGGCGGGCGCGCCGGTCATTGCCTATGGCAGCTTCATCAACAATGTGATTTCGTTTTTGATCGTCGCCTGGGCCGTTTTTCTCTTGGTGAAAGGCATGAATCGCCTTCAGAAGAAGGCTGAAGCCGAGCCGGCGCCGGCCGAGGCGCCGCCGCCGCCGAAAGAGCAGGTGCTGCTTGAAGAAATTCGCGATTTGTTAAAGGCGCGCGCATAAACGATTTATCCAACTACCCCTACCCAGTGAGAAAAAGCCCGGCTCCCGAGCAATCGGGGGCCGGGTTTTTATATGCGGTGGGCTGGCGGGCCCATTGTCCCCCAAGCTGGGCCCGTCTATATGCCACGCTCGCCCGGACAATTTCCGTAACCCGTTTGACGCCCGATCCATGACGCCGCTCAAAAATATCCGCAATTTCTCCATCGTCGCCCATATCGACCATGGCAAGTCGACGCTGGCCGACCGCCTGATCCAGGTGACCGGGGGCCTCACCGACCGTGAGATGAAGGAGCAGGTGCTCGATTCCATGGAGCTGGAGCGCGAGCGCGGCATCACCATCAAGGCCCAGACCGTGCGCCTCAAATACAAGGCTAAGGACGGCGAGGATTATGTCCTGAATCTGATCGACACGCCTGGCCATGTGGACTTCACCTATGAGGTCTCCCGATCGCTCTCCGCCTGCGAGGGGGCGCTGCTCGTCGTCGACGCCAGCCAGGGCGTCGAGGCGCAAACGCTGGCCAATGTCTATCAGGCGATCGATGTGGACCTTGAGATCGTGCCGGTCCTCAACAAGATCGACCTGCCCGCCGCGGAGCCGGACCGGGTGAAGGCGCAGATCGAAGACGTCATCGGCATCGACGCATCGGACGCCTTGGAAATCTCCGCCAAGACCGGCATGGGCGTCCCCGACGTTCTGGAGGCTATCGTCACCAAGCTGCCGCCCCCTCAGGGCGATGAGGCCGCGCCCTTAAAAGCGCTTCTCGTCGATAGTTGGTACGATCCCTATCTCGGCGTTGTAGTGCTGGTGCGCGTCGTCGACGGCGTCCTCAAAAAGGGCATGCGCATTCGCATGATGGGGGCGAAGGCCGTTTACACCGTGGAGCAGGTGGGCGTCTCGACGCCGAAGAAAACGCCGGTCGCGGAGCTCGGCCCCGGCGAGATCGGCTATATGACCGCCTCTATCAAGGAAGTGGCCGACACCTCCGTGGGCGACACCATCACCGATGACAAGCGGCCCTGCGGGCAAGCGTTGCCGGGCTTTAAACCCTCCGTGCCCGTCGTTTTCTGCGGCATCTTCCCGGTCGACGCCAACGACTTTGAGGATCTGCGCGACGCCATGGGCAAGCTGCGGTTGAATGACGCCAGCTTCGAATTCGAAATGGAAACCTCCGCCGCGCTCGGCTTTGGCTTCCGTTGCGGCTTTCTCGGGCTCCTGCATCTCGAAATCATCCGCGAGCGGCTGGAGCGCGAGTTCAATCTCGATCTCATCACGACTGCGCCGAGCGTCGTTTACGATCTGCATCTGACCGACGGCTCGGTGAAGGAACTGCACAATCCCGCCGATATGCCCGATCCCGTGCGCATCGATCATATCGAGGAGCCGTGGATCAAGGCGACGATCATGGCGCCGGACGAATATCTCGGCGGCATTTTGAAGCTCTGCGAGGAGCGCCGGGGCATCCAGAAAGACCTCACCTATGCGGGCTCGCGCGCCATGGTGGTCTACGAACTGCCCTTGAACGAAGTCGTGTTCGATTTCTATGACCGATTGAAATCGGTCTCCAAAGGCTACGCCAGTTTCGATTACCAGATGCTCGATCATCGCGCCGGCGAGCTCGTGAAGATGCAGATCCTCGTCAATGAAGAGCCGGTGGATGCGCTCTCCATCATCGTTCACCGCGACAAGGCCGAACATCGCGGCCGCGCCATGTGCGAGAAACTGAAAGACCTGATTCCCCGCCACCAGTTCAAGATTCCGGTGCAGGCGGCCATCGGCGGGCGCGTTATCGCGCGCGAGACGATTGCGGCGCTTCGGAAAGACGTCACCGCGAAATGCTATGGCGGCGATGCGACGCGCAAAAGAAAGCTGCTTGAGAAGCAAAAAGAGGGGAAGAAAAAGATGCGCCAGTTCGGCCGCGTCGAAATCCCCCAGGAAGCCTTTATCAAGGCGTTGAAAATCGACAGCTAGATCGACTGTTAATTTCTTTTGTATGATCTATAATCGTCGGGTCGTAATTAGCGGGCGGGCGATGAAAACTATACTTATATTCGCTGTATCATTCCCGCTTTTCTCCTTATGGGGACCTGCGTTCGGTGCGGACGTGCCAGCTCGCCCGCTTGAAAGAAGCGCACCGGCATATCCAGAAGAATGCCATCCTATAATTGCGCTTGGAGACGAGGAGGACCATGTTCTTGTCGTTTATGATGTCACTGTCGATGGGCGAACGGAGAACATTCGTGTGCGCGCTTCGACAAATAGTTGTTTTCATGATGCGGCCATCGAAGCGGTTAAAGGTTGGGTGTTTCACCCACGCATGATTGATGGAGAGCCGGCGGCGCAAAAAGATTTGGAAACAGTTGTTACATTTGTGAGTGAAGAAACAGACCCTGAGCTTTACTTGGAGCCGACCGAAGATTTAAATCTTAAAATTCCGGCGATGTATCCAGAAAAATGCATGGCTGGCGCGAAGGATATTGAACAGGTCTTTATTCGCTATGACATATCTACGGAAGGCGAAACCAAAAATGTTGAGGTCGTCGCGACAACAAATGAATGTTTTAATGAATCAGCAGTCGGCAGCGTGCAGCGTTGGCGTTATGAACCTCGCATTGTCGATGGGCGCGCATTGGAAAGAATTGGCGTAGAAACCATCATTACCTTTAAGCTTGAGTAGCAGGTTCCGCAGAACTTCGTTTTTTTCCGTGCAGAAGAATGTCTGTGATTATTAGTGCTGAGGACAGTGCGGATACTCCAAACGATTATTCGAACCCATCACTGTTCCCCTCCCTCACGAATCTGCTACATATGTAGCGTAGTTTGGGAGAGGGTTCATGCGCCAGATTTTGTGGGGTTTTCTGTTGTGTCTCAATCTCGCCGCCTGCTCGCGCGAGGTGCCCGGCGCGCTCAAGGTCACGAAGGCCTCGCTTGCCGAAGAGAGGGCGCAATCCTCGCCCCGCCCCTACACAGTTCCGAACACGGAAGTCATTTCGCTCACCTCCGACATCAACGGCGTCGATTACGAACTCTATGTGAAGCTGCCTGACAGCTACAGCGAGGGCAAGGACGCCTATCCGCTGCTCGTCACCCTCGACGCCGATTACCAGTTCGCCGTGGCGTCGAACCATGTGCAGCATTTGTGGCAGCGCGGACAGGCGCCAGAGATGATCATCGTTTCCATCGGATATGCTTACGACCCGCAAGACAAGGACGCCTATCGCCTCAACCGCACGCGCGATTACACGCCGGCGCACGCCATGGATGGCGGCTACGGTCCTGAGTATCAAAAAGTCTCGGGCGGCGGACCGGCTTTCGCAAAAGTGATCGCCGATGAAATCCTGCCGCTTGTCGAAGAACGTTATCGCGTCGATGCGTCGGACCGGGTTTATGTGGGCCATTCCTATGGCGGGCTTTTCGGCGCGTATTTCTTGCTGTCGCACAATGACATCTTCAACCGCTATATCCTTGTCAGCCCGTCGCTCTGGTTCAATGACAAGGTGATGCTGGCCGAGGCGCGAAACGCCGAACCGTTCAAGCGCAAAACCTATGTCTATATGGGCGTCGGGTCATGGGAGGAGCAGCCCGAGCGTTCCTACGCCATGGTGTCTGACCTCAAAGCCTTCGCCGCCGCGCTTGAGGCCCGCAACGACCCCAATCTTGTCATGGAAGCCCGCGTCTTCGACGACGAAACCCATGCGAGCATTTATCCGGCTGTTTTATCCACTGGCGTCCGGCATTTGTTTCTCGTCATGGATCAGTAACGCTTTTTAAGTCCGGCTGCTTCGGTCGATGAGCAGCGCAGTCGATATTTTCCATCGTGAAGTTCCTATGCGCTCGCAACCAATGCGCGTCGCCGGTGTTGCCGCTTCAATCATCATATTTTGCGGGAGGCCGGCTCATGGCGACAAAGACGAAGCGGAAGACAGCAACGCAGAAAGCAGCGGCGAAAGAGACGGCGGGCAAAAAGCCGGCGGCCAGGAAAAAAACCAAGACGAATAAAACCAGCGCCCGGTCCGGTCTTCCGCCACTAGATCAGGGCGGCGCCCCGCGCCAGACCGCGGATGAGGGTTATGAAACCATGACCACCCAGCAGGGCGTCCCCATCGCCGACGACCAGAACCATCTCAAAGTCGGCGCGCGTGGCCCCATGCTTACGGAAGATCAGATTTTCCGCGAAAAGATTTTCCATTTCGATCACGAACGCATCCCCGAACGCGTGGTCCACGCCCGTGGTTTTGGGGCGCACGGGTTTTTCGAACTGATGGACGATCTTTCCGATGTGAGTTGCGCACGCATTCTCACCGAGGTCGGGGAGAAGACGCCGGCTTTCGTGCGGTTCTCGACGGTGGCGGGCAACAAAGGCTCGCCGGACCTCGCCCGCGACGTGCGCGGCTTCGCCGTCAAGCTCTACTCCAAGGAAGGCAACTGGGACATTGTCGGCAACAATATCCCGGTGTTTTTCATTCAGGACGCCATCAAATTTCCTGACCTGATCCATGCGGCGAAACAGGAGCCCGATCGCGGCTTCCCGCAGGCGCAGACCGCCCATGACAATTTCTGGGATTTCGTTTCGCTGTCGCCGGAAAGCGTCAATATGCTCATGTGGATCATGTCGGACCGCACGATCCCGCGTTCTTTCCGTTTTATGGAAGGGTTCGGCGTCCACACCTTCCGTCTCGTAAACGAAAAGGGCAAATCGACATTCGTCAAATTTCACTGGAAACCGAAACAGGGCCTGCAGTCGGTGGTCTGGAGCGAAGCCCTGAAGATTAACGGCGCCGATCCGGACTTTCACCGCCGCGACATGTGGGACGCCATCAATAGCGGCGACTATCCCGAATGGGAGCTCGGCGTGCAGCTTTTCGATGAGAAATTCGCCGAGAAGTTCGACTTCGATGTGCTCGATGCGACGAAGCTCATTCCCGAAGAAGACGTGCCTGTGCGCATTATCGGCCGTCTCGTGCTAGACCGCGTGGTCGACAATTTCTTCGCCGAGACCGAGCAGGTCGCTTTTTGCACGCAGAACATCGTGCGCGGCGTCGACTTCACCAACGACCCGCTCCTTCAGGGGCGCAATTTCTCCTATCTCGACACGCAGCTTAAGCGTCTCGGCAGCCCGAATTTCACGCATATTCCCGTTAACGCGCCGAAATGCCCCTTCGCCCATTTCCAGCAGGACGGGCATATGGCGATGGCCAATCCAAAAGGCCGCGCAAATTACGAGCCGAATAGCTGGGGGACGGAAGATGGCGGCCCCCGCGAAGACCCGGAACGAGGATATTTCAGCTATCCGGAGCAAATCGAAGGCGCCAAACGGCGGGTGCGTTCGGAAACCTTCGCCGATCATTACAGCCAGGCGCGCCAGTTCTATATCAGCCAGACCGAAACCGAGCAGACGCATATCGCCAACGCTTTCACTTTCGAGCTGAGCAAGGTGGACAATGAGGAGATCCGCGCCCGCGTCGTCAGCCATCTCAGAAATGTCGATGACACGCTGGCGAAAACCGTGGCGCAAAATCTGGGGCTAGATCTGCCCGCCGCGGCGAAGCCTGCGCGCAAACCGATCACCAATCTGAAACCGTCAGACGCGCTCAGCATCATGAAAAATCCGCCGGCGAGTTTCGCGGGCCGCAAGCTCGGCGTGCTCGTCAGCGACGGCGCGCCGGGCTCGGTTATCCGGGCGCTGAAATCGGCCGTGAAAGCCGAAGGCGCCATGTTCAAGGTCGTGGCGCCGAAAATCGGCGGCGTGACGCTGGATAATGGCGATCATCTCCCGGCGGATGAAAAAATCGATGGCGGCCCATCGGTTCTTTTCGACGCTGTGGCGCTGGTGATGTCTGAAGAGGGCTGCGAGACATTTCTCGCCATGCCGCCGGCGCGCGATTTTGTCGCCGACGCCTTCGCGCACAAGAAATTCATCGGTTATGTGGAGACGGCCAAGCCATTGTTTGACAAAGCCGGCGTCGACGATCTCGATGAGGGGTGCGTGGCGCTTTCACGCGGGAACGCCAAGAGCTTCGTGGAAACTTTAAGGGATCTGCGGTTCTGGGCGCGTGACGCCTAAGGGCCGCAGCCTTAGTCAGCGCGCTTCACATATTCCATCGTCTCAGTGTTGACGACGATCTTTTCGCCCGTGGTCATGTAAGGCGGGATCATGATCCGGAGGCCGTTGTCGGCGATGGCCGGCTTGTAGGAGGAGGACGCGGTCTGGCCTTTGACGGTGGGCTCTGTCTCGACGACTTCCAGCGTCACATGTTCGGGAAGCTGCACGCCGATGGGCCGGCCTTCATGGCTTTCCACGACCACATTCATGCCGTCCTGAAGGAACGCCGCGCGCTCGCCGATCATGTCTTTGGAAATATGGATCTGCTCGTAGCTTTCCGTATCCATAAAGACCAGCATGTCGCCTTCGGCGTAAAGATAGGTGTGGTCTTTCTGTTCGAGGCGCACGCGTTCGATCGTTTCGGCGGCGCGGAAGCGTTCATTGAGTTTGCGCCCGTCCTCAAGGTTTTTCAGTTCCACCTGCGCATAGGCCGGCCCCTTGCCGGGTTTGACGGCGTTGACCTTGACCGCCGCCCAGAGGCCGCCCTGATGCTGGATGACATTGCCGGGACGGATTTCATTGCCGTTGATTTTCATACATCTCGCCTTGCCGCTCAGGGCCTTGAAGCCGGGAAAGGCCGCGCCTTTACCAGCCCCTACAGGGCATGGCAAGCCGCGCCCCAACGGGCGCGATCGGAACGCGCTACATCCGGAAGGTGTGGCCGAGGCGTAAGGCCAGGCTGGACCCGCGAGAGCGAAAATCGCGCGGAAAATCGACCCGGTCGATCAACGCCGTATGTCCGAAGGAGAGGAAGATTTCCCGCTCGGGTATGGGCTCCCAACTGAAGCGCGAGAAGAACGTGAAGGCTTCGGAGATATTGTCATATTGCACTTCGGTCTTGATCGTCATGTCCGGCGTGAAGGCGATGACTGAGTCGATGGATGCGATATGGACGCCGATCTCGCCTGAAGGAAGATCGAACTGCGTATATTCATAGCCGCCGGTGATTTCAACGAAACGGCTGGGTCGCAGGCTGACATCCGAAGAGGCGCGAAAATAATCGCCGTCATAAATTCCGCCCCACCCGATCTCCGCCGATGCGCCCACAATGCGCGCATTTGTGGCGCTGACGGATGCTTCATACCGGTTCCATTCGTAATCGCCCGACGCCACCGGAACTTCGCCGGCGATGGAAAAGGGCTCGATGATCCTGATCCTGGCGTGTTGATATTCAAACCCTGCGCTGTCGCCTGCGTTGTTGTCGGCGTTCGCCCATGCGCCCATATAATGATCGAGTCGCAGCCCGTTGCGGTCGGTAATGTAGTCGGTCCAAACGCCTGCTTCGGCCTGACGCAGAAAGCTGTCTTTCGGCCGGAAGATACGGAAAAAATTGCCGTTATACTTGCGAATGCCGGTGCGGTTGGAGAAGCCAAGACGCGGCGCATAGTCGTCGGTGATATCGCGCAGTCTCAAGGTCGCGTTCCAGCGCTGGCTGCGATAGGCGGTTTCGTGGGCCGCCATATGGCCTCTTTCGCCGTCATCGAAGCTTTGAATGAACGCTGAGTCGCTGAAAAGCGTGCCCGCGCCGGCGACATTGGAGCGTTTGAACTGGAAATCGGCGCCGGCCACAGTGTTGGTCTCGGCGCCAGTAGGGTCGCCATGGGTGAAAGTGACGCCCAGTTTCGATTCGGAAAAGACGGGTACGGAAAATCGCGCCGCAGACAGGATCTGGCTATCGACGCCGAGGGCGTCGGACGCGCCGGTGCGCGCGGAGATCATGCCCACATTGGCGGGCCCGATCTTGCCGCTGAGCTTTGCGCCGGCGGTGAGGTCAACGGGCGTTCCGTTGACGATGCCGATATTGCGCGTGAAGAAAGGCAGGCCGTTCACCGGCCCGCTATCGAAAAGGCGCCCGCCAAACTCGAACACTTGGGCGTCCTGAAGAAAGAAGTCGCGGGTTTCGGGAAAGAACAGCGAGAACCGGCCGGTATTGACCTGCCGCGCATCGAGCGCGGTGTCGGAAAAATCCGTGTTGACGGTGAGCGAGCCGGTCAGCGCCGGGGTGATCTTGTAAAAGGCGTTGCCGCTCGGATTGACGGCGTAGTCCTTGTCGGCCGTCGTCCAGTCATAAGCGGCGGATCCGGTGACATAGGCCTGCACCTCAAGGCCGGCGCCGCTTTTTACATCGACGACGCCGGTCAACCGGCCCGGATTGGTGATGTCGATCCGACCCCGGCTCTGATCGATATTCGACCAGCGGATTTCCTCATTGGTGCGCCGGATATTGCGCACGATCTGCATGTTCCATTCTTCGAGCGACGGATCGAAGGAGATGGATTGAAACGGTATGACAATTTCGGTGATCCAGCCGTCTTCGACGACCTGCGATTTCGCGCGCCAGATCGTGTTCCACTGATTTTGATAGCTTTCATTGTTTTCGATCAGGGCGTCTGCGCGCGCTCCATTGGCGTTGACGCCGAAAAAATAGGCGTCGCGGAACGAGCCGAAGGTGTCGAGATAAACGCGCACCGCATCATCGTCGCGCAGGATGAAGTCGCGCTGCATCTGGGAGCGGCGGATCAGCTCCGGCTCGTCGTCGTAATTATAGATGCCGATATAAAGATTGCGCTCATCGTAAAGGATATAGGCGGCGGTCGGCTGGCTCGGCGTCGCCCCCTCCACCGGGTCGACCTGATAGAATTCGTCGATCATCTGGGCGCGCCGCCAGACGGGGTCCGACAGATCGCCGTCGATGATGGGCGCATCTTCATGGGCGATCCGCACCGCCTGGGCGCAAGGGATAAAACTGGCGAAGTCGCGGGACGGGATGCTGCGGCCGAACTCGTTCTCGTGCCCGTCCGGCTGCGCATCGAGGCCGGCTGCGAGGGCGCTCGCTGCATTAAACACTACTGACCCGGCCATGGCGGCGGCCGCCATCCGGAAGACTCTCCCGCGCATGCGATCCCCTGGCTCTCTTGCGGCTTGCATGGGCTCTTGCCTAGCCGCCGGAGCTTTCAAAAAGACTTAAGTCACCGTTTCACGGGAGGGGATAGTTTAACGCAATGGCGGCGCGGTCAAGCGCCGCCGGAGAACTTTGCCTCAGCGTACGGAAAGAAAGCGCCTTAGCTGGCGAGCTTTTCCATTTCCTCGTCGGAAATCTCGAAATTGGCGTAGACATTCTGAACGTCGTCATTGTCTTCCAGCGCGTCGATCAGCTTCATCAGCGTCGACGCCTTGTCGCCTTCTACGTCAATCGTATTCTGCGGTTTCCAGTAAGGTTTAGCAGATGTCGCTTCGCCGAACTTTTCTTCCAAAGCTGAGCTTACTTCTGCCAACTGATCGAAGGCGCAATAGATTTCGTGGGTTTCTTCCGATGACTGAACGTCGTCGGCGCCGGCCTCGATCGCCGCTTCAAGCATTTCATCTTCGGACGCCTTGTCCGCCGGGTATTCGATATACCCCACAAGATCGAACATGAAGGAGACGGAGCCCGTCTCGCCCATATTGCCCCCGTTCTTGGAAAAGATCGCGCGGATATCGCTCGCGGCGCGGTTGCGGTTGTCGGTCAGCGCCTCGACGATGACGCCGACGCCCGCCGGGCCGAAGCCCTCGTAACGGATTTCCTCGAAATTCGCCTCGTCTGCGCTGGTCGATTTCTTGATCGCCCGGTCGATATTGTCCTTAGGCATGGACTGGGCTTTCGCCGCCTGGATGGCGAGCCTGAGGCGCGGATTAAATTCCGGGTCCGGCGCGCCCATCTTTGCGGCGACGGTGATTTCTTTCGACAGTTTGGAGAACATCTTGGAGCGCTTGGCGTCCTGGCGCCCTTTGCGGTGCTGGATGTTCGCCCATTTGCTATGCCCGGCCATGGGGTCCTCGTGAACTCGATTGGGGTTGATTTTGGGGCCCGTTATGCCGAGGGCTCGTAAAAATTCAAGTGTGGAGGATTTATGAGCAACTTAGCCGGAAAAACAGTGCTGGTGACGGGGGCCTCTCGGGGGATCGGCGCGGCGACGGCCAAAGCGGCCGCAGAGGCGGGGGCGCGGGTCCTCCTCCATGCCTCTGCGCCCAGCGAGCAGGCCGAAAAGGCGGCGGCGGAGGCAGGCGGGGAGATGATATTCGAGGATCTCGCCGCGCCCGGAGCCGGAGCCCGGTTGATGGCGGCCGCCATCAAGGCCGCTGGGCGTCTCGACGCCGTCGTCAATAATGCCGGGATCTATATACCCTCCGCGATTGACGCTGACGAGGAAGAGTGGGCGACAAGCTGGGCCCGGACCATGGCCGTCAATGTCCAGGCGCCGGCGGATATCTGCCGCGCGGCCATCGCCCATTTCCGGGACCAGGGCGGCGGGGTCATCGTCAATGTGGCGAGCCGGGCGGGCCATCGCGGCGACGGCCCTGATCACGCCGCCTATGCGGCGTCGAAAGGCGCCGTGCTCGCCATGACCAAGACGCTGGCGCGGGGCTATTCCGGCGAGAATATCCTGTTCTATGCTATCGCGCCGGGCTGGGTCGAAACCCGCATGGCGCCGCAGGACATCGAAAACAGAAAGAACGCCGTCACAGACATTCCACTTGGGCGCGTCGCCTCGCCGCAGGAAGTCGCAGCGATGATCCTGTTCTGCGCAAGCGGCGCATGTCCATCAGCGACGGGCGCGACCTTCGACATCAATGGCGCGAGTTACGTCAGATAAGAAAAGGGGCGGCGAACTCACGCCATGCGCATTGCTGTTTTTGGAAGAGCGTCGCCTCGTCATGCCGGGCCTAGTTTTGTGCAGCGGATAAAGATTGACGGTCAATCACGCTCCCGCCGGTGATCACGAGTTCGATAGTGTCGTAAGCGGACACATCTTCTAGCGGGTTTTCACGAAGGAGCAGAAGGTCGGCAAGCTTAGCGGCTTCGAGCGTTCCGAGATCATCGCTGAGGCCAAACGCGCTTGCGTTGTTGATGGTGAGTGCTTTAAAAATGGTTTCGGGATCAATGCCTGCGGCGTCCCAGATTCCGATTTCCCATAGGCCGGCGAGACCCGGCGGCGACGCCCAGCCAAAAGCTCCGACTGCCGTGTCTGTGCCAAAAGTGAGATTGGCGCCGTTTTCAGCCATCTTGCCGATTAGCCTTTGATAGCGGAGGTTGAAAGCGCGCTGCAGCGCGGGAACAGGCGCGGTCTCGCCGTTTTCGCGAAGTTTGTGCTCAAAAACGGCCAGGAACATATCACGCTGTTTTTGCGCATCGCCTTTGAGATAGTCCATATAGGATGATGGAACTGCGTTCACCCATCTCGGATCGGCAAGCACCGCCTCATTGAAAAGAGACGCCGTGTTGCGGATCGAGGCGAATGTGGGCTGTAGCCACGTTTCGCTTGCAGCAATGCGTGAGGCGATGTCGGCATATGTCTCCTGCGGCTCTGGCGCATCGAACGCTTGACCGGGCCATTCCCACATGCCGTGTGCGAGAATGTCGACGCCCGTCGCAAGCGCAAATTCATGTCCCGCCGGGGTGGTTGCATGCAGGATGACGGGCATGTCTTGGTGATGCGCTTCACCCACGAGATCGCGCATGATCTCCGGCGTGGGCAATGAAAAAGCAGGCGGTTCATCGCCGGGCCACCATAGGGCTTCTTCGTAATAGGCTTTGACGCACCGGCCGCCGCTATCCTTGATATGGCGCACTGCGGCTTCCGGCGTGTGGGCGGCGGGATCGGCGCCCGGCGGCGCCGGCGCGTCTCGATAGGTGTCGATCAAATAGCCGGGATAGGCCTCGCCGACAGAAGTGGCTCCCAATTCCATCGCCATGAAGCCGTCTGACAGAATGACGCCTTGCCCGCAATGAAACAGGCGCGGCCGTTGCGGCGAAGACAGGAAGCGCGCATTGGCCTCTTCATCGGAATTCAGCTCGATGATGCTCGTGAATCCGTAATAAAGAAAGCTGCGCGGCTGTTGCGCCATATAGGCGGCGTAGAGGCGATCAAAATCATCCGTATAACGGCGTTTCAATCCGGTTGCGTGATAGAGGTGAACATGGCTGTCGATGAGCCCCGGTATCAGATATTTTCCTTGCGCGTCGATGATCTCCGAAGCGCCTGCCGGCGGGGCGCCGTCACCTACAGCGACGATCCTATCGCCGTTGATGGCGAGCCACGCGCCTTGCAGCGGTTTCTCCCGTTCCGGTGAAATCAGGACGGCGTTCGTAATCAGAATATCTGCGGGATGTGAGGGCCGGGGACTAACGCATCCCTGAAGCGCGAGAATGAGAAAAAGAAGCAGCGGCAACAGTTTTCTGGTCATGGTGATAGCGTCCGGTTTTGCGCGGGATGCTAGCTGGAACGTCGCTTGAGAAAATGGTTGATGGGCTGCGTTGCGACGGACCGGGCCGAATTTGCGACAAAGGCGCGGCGTGGCGGCATATTGAAGCCGGAAACTTCCCATGCTAACGCTTGGCGCAGAGGAATTCATGTCCGAGCTTGTTACCCGCTAAACCGCCTTTCACGGCGCGAAAGAAACCGGCGCCCGCCCTTTCGGCGGCGGCTGCGTTCTCGCGCCCGGTTTAGCGACCAAATCGGACTTATTTTCCATGAACATTTCGAAAGCGGAGCAGAGAACGCTCCATGCGCTCGCACGCGGCGGCGCGATTCTCGTTGACAAAGACGGGAACGGAAAAATCATCGCTGTCAATTGCGCAACGCGCGAGGGTTGGACGCTTGAAGACTGCACGCTCGCCGTCTTCAAGCGGCTGAAAAGGCGCAGGCTCATCGCGTCCACCAATGGCGGGCCTTACCGGGCGACGCTGCTTGGGCGGCGGTTCGTGCGCTCCCAGCTCGACAACAGGGCCTAAATGCTTGGCCCCAGCGCATTGTCTGTTACCTTGGCCGCATCAAGGGAGACCGACAATGCGCCTTTTCTTCGCCGTTTTATTGATGCTCGCTGCGATGCCGTGCGGCCACAAGGCCTGGGCGCAAACCCCGCCGCCGCCCGATCCTGCGCCATCGACGCCTGTGGATGAAGTCGAACTCCCGGCATTCGAGCCGACGCGTCCACAAGCCGTGCTCGAAGGCTTCGTCGACGGCGTGGTCGCTGCGCATCGGCGCGAACATGATGCGCCGGCGGTGACGGTCAGCGTCGTCCGCAACGGCAAGATCGTCTTCGCCAAGGCCTATGGCGAAAAGGATGTGGAGGCGGGCGAGCCGGCGAGCGGTTACGACACGTTGTTCCGCATCGGCTCGGTCTCGAAAACCTTCACCTGGACCGCGGTGATGATGCTCGAGGAGCGCGGGCTCATCGATCTCGATGCGGATGTAAACACCTATCTCAAAGATATGACGATCCCGGAGGCGTTCGGCGCCCCGGTCACCATGAACGATCTGATGGCGCATCGCGCAGGCTTTGAGGATACGCTGAAAGTATTCACCTATCCCGATGACGGGGATATTTCACTCACGGATGCGTTGAAAGAAACCAT
Organism: Parvularcula sp.; assembly: GCA_002704915.1. Lineage (GTDB taxonomy): Bacteria > Pseudomonadota > Alphaproteobacteria > Caulobacterales > Parvularculaceae > Hyphococcus. The sequence goes on along the minus strand of PAIP01000066.1, from coordinate 38,402 downwards.
GCCGAAACGGGTTTATCCGCCGGGCGCGCGCACGTCTTATTCCAATTGGGGCTCGGCGCTTGCTGCAAAAATTGTCGAGGATGTATCGGGCAAGTCCTATCGTGCGTTTCTCGAACAGGACATTCTGAAGCCGCTGGCGATGACGCACACAACCATCGCCGCCCCGTCTTTGATGAACGAAGATGAGCGCGCGGCGCTGGCGACCGGCTATGACGTCAAGGCGGGCGCCTATGAACCTGCGGAGCTGATGCAGATCGGGCCTTTTGCGCCTGCGGGCGCCATGGCGTCGACGGCTGCCGACATGGCGCAATGGATGTTGTTTCACCTGGGGCGCGGCGAACATGACGGCGTCCGGCTGATGCGGCCCGAAACCCATGAGCGCATGTGGGTCCGCGCTTTCGACGACCGCGCATCGGGCGCCGATCTCGCCCATGGCTTCATGAGTTCGGTTTATCGCGATGTCGCCACTTTCGGTCATGGCGGGGCCACCACGGCGTTCTACACGAATATGACGCTGGTTCCCGAACTCGATCTCGGCGTCTTCGTGTCGCAGAGCACGACCAACGATCGAACGCTTGTCAGCGATCTGGGGCCTTTGGTGATCGATCATGTGCTGGACCGGCCCATGACGCCGGCGCGCGACGATCCGCAATTTGAGGAGCGCGCGGGCGCCTTCGCCGGCAATTATCTCGACAATCGCCGCTCTTTTTCGCTGTTTGAAAAACTCTTCGCCACAAGCTCGAAAGCCACGGTGACGCCGGCGCAAGGCGGCGGCCTGACGCTGATCGAAGGCGGCGAAGCGGAACATTATGCGCCGCTTCCCGGCGCGCCCGACACTTTCGAAAACCGGAAGGGCGAGCGTATTGTTTTCGGGCGAAATGAAAAAGGGCGCGTCACTCATTTCAGCGACGGCTCAGGCGTCCACTCCTATGACCGCATCGGGCTGTCTTCAAATCCCGATTATCTCAATCTTGCACTCGGAGCGGCGCTGTTCTTCGCCGCGACGACCTTGCTTGGCGCCTGGCGACGACAGGGCCGCGACGTTGCGCAAACGAAGCTGGGCGCGCTTTTGGGCCTTGGCGCCATGGCGGCGTCGATAGTGACATTCGTCTTTGCGGGGGCGACGCTCTGGTTAATGGCCGATCTGTCGTCCCTTGGCGCGGCGGCGCTGCAGAGCTACCCGACGGCCTCTGTCGTCTCGGTGCGGCTTGCGGGGCTGGTCGTCTTTGCGGCGGCGCTTGCGGGGCTCGTCAGCCTGTGGCCCGCCTGGGCGAAAGCCGGCTGGGGCGTCTGGCGCAAGTTGCATCATACCGTGTTTGCGCTGGCGCTGGCCGGCCTCGCGTCGGTGCTTATCTTCTGGAATGTGATCTTCGCCGGGACGGCTTAACCGGAACCGTCTGAATCGGGCATGGCGCACCGAAGGCCTCCGTCAAGTCGGATCGGCGCGATGGTTTTGGAGAGGCCGGTCGATGGATCGGTCTCCACCATCACGCCGCAGATTGTCGCTTCGCCATTGGCGGGGCTGAACCGGCCGCCGGGCATTTTAGTCACGAAGCGGCGCAGCGGCTCCGATTTTTCCATGCCGATGACGCTGTCATAATCGCCGCACATGCCAAGATCCGTGATATAGCCGGTCCCGCGCGGCAGAATACGATCGTCCGCAGTCGGAACATGGGTATGCGTGCCGACGACAAGGCTGGCGCGCCCATCGAGAAAGTGACCCATGGCCATTTTTTCCGATGTCGCCTCCGCGTGAAGGTCGACGACGATGGCGTCCACATCCTTGCCGAGAACCGCGCCAGCGAGTTCGCGCTCGACCGCGGCGAACGGATCGTCCCCCGGCGGCATGCCGATCTGGCCCTGCGCATGGACGACGAGCACGCTGGCGCCGGTCTTCGCTTCGAAGACGCCGCTGCCGCGTCCGGGGTTGGAAGAGGGAAAATTCACGGGACGCAACAGCCGCGTCTCGCGATCAAAAATGTCGATCTCGTCGCGCTGGTCATAGGCGTGATTGCCGGTGGTCAGCGCGTCGGCGCCGGCGTCGAGAAAGGCGTCAACGATCTGCGCCGTGACGCCAAAGCCGCCCGCGGCGTTCTCCACATTGACGATGACGAAATCGAGCTCGAGTTTTTTCTTCAGGCCCGGCAGCCGATCGAGGAGCGCATTGCGCCCGCTCCTGCCCACCACATCGCCGAAAATCGCAAGTCGCAAAACGCGTCCTTATCCACACTTCGTGGCGCCGCGCTCGGTCACCACCCAGTCCAGCGGCTGATCTAGGGGCGAGAGGGGCAGGGCGTCAACTTCTTGGGCGCCGAAGGCGTAGCCGACGGCGAGAGGCGCGCCGGTTTTGCGAAGTTTTTCGAGGGTGCGGTCGTAATAGCCGCCGCCATAGCCGAGCCGTCCGCCTTCTGCGGTGAAAGCGAGGAGGGGGACCACGAGAATGTCCGGGGTTGCCTCGGGGGCGGTTTCGGCGGGGATGAGTTCTCCGTAGGAGCCGGGGACGAGGTCGTCTCCGGGCTTATAGGCGCGGAAAAGCAGCGGCGCTTTTTTCTTCGCCACGACGGGCAGGGCGACCGTGACGCCTTCCTCGATCAGCGCCGCAACAAGCGGCTCGGTATCGAGCTCATTGCGCATGGGAAAATAAACGGAGACAACGGCGTTTTCATCGCGCGGGACCGATTTCATGAAATGCGCCGCAGCATGGACGCCCGCATCGGGGCGCGCCTTGGCGGCGGCGCGGCGCTCGCCCTTCATGCGTTCTCGCAGAATGGCTTTGGGATCGAACGGCGATGCGATGGGCGGCAACATGACTTCCTCCTAACGCCTGGACAGCAAATGCTCCAGCGGCAATTCAAACCCGTATTTCACCGATTTCAACACAACGCTGGTTTCAAATCGGGCGACGTAATTGTCTTCGGTGAAAAAGCGGTTCGAAAAATGCTCATAACCATGGGTGTCTCTCGCAGCCACCAGAAGGCAGAAATCAAAGGCGCCTGTAATGTGAAAACATTGCAGCACCTCGTCCGTTTCTTTCATCAGGGCTCGAAAGGCGCCGATTGTATCGTGCTTGGTTCGGACAAGCTGGACATTAACAAGGAAAAGCGAGACGCCGCCGAGCGCTTCGGCTGATAGAATAGCGGTTTCGCGTTCGATCACCCCGTCGGCGCGCAAATGGCGCAGGCGCTTCTGAATTGCGGAGGCGGAAAGTCCCACCTCTTCGGCCATCTCATCCGCCGTCATGGCGGCGTTTTCCTGCATCAGGGACAGGATTTTGATATTCGCGTTGTCGAGTTTTTTCATCTGCTCTCGCCGCCTTCCGGTTTGCGGCGCCATGAGAATGGACCTCAGACTTTAGATGTAAATGATGTGCGGAAGAAAAGAAGGCGCCGCCCTGGCCGTTGGACTTGGTGTTCGCCCTGGACCCTAAGGTTCAGGTGGGCGCCGCGTAAGAAGGACCACGGTCCTAGTCAGAGGCAGCTCCCGTTCGGTTGGATAAGGCCCCGGGGAATGTCGTCCTGACGGGCCGGGCAGCCGACCGAAAATAGGCGCCGGGAGCGCCTCTCGCAAGGGCTCTGACGGCGTCATTTCGCCTTAACGGGATGCGCCGGAATAAAGGTAAATGCCGATCTGGGCGGCGCCGTAATGACGCCGGTCGTCTTCGGCGAACCCATTAGCTTCGGCGGGCGTTTCGTCCTTGCCCTGCTCGACAACGACAACGGCGCCGGGCGTCAGCCAGCCGCCCTCATGCAACGTTTCCATCGCCGGCCCGCAAAGATCCTTGCCATAGGGCGGGTCCAGAAAGGCGAGGCTGAAAGGCGGTCCGACCCCCGCCGGCTTCGGGCCGAGTTCGGCGGCTGAGCGGCGATGAATGCGGGTCGTTCCAAACAGCCCCAAGGCCTCGATATTGTCGCGGATGGCGCCCCGGGCGGCGGCGTCTGTTTCAACAAAAAGGCACCATTGCCCCCCGCGCGACATCGCCTCAAGACCGAGCGCGCCGGACCCTGCGAAGAGATCGATTATCCGCGCCCCGTCAAAATTCACATCCTCGCGGGCGTTTAAAATATTGAACAGGGCCTCGCGCGTGCGGTCCGCCGTGGGCCGCGCCGTCATGCCTTTCGGCGCGATGATGGGTCTGCCCCTGAATTGTCCGCCGATGATGCGCATGGAAAGCCTTTGTCGAAAGCGCCGTCTTATCAGCAAGTCCCGCAAATTCGCAATCGCGCTCAAGGCGTTGCCCGCAAGATGGATTAAAGCCACCATAGTGCGAACGGCAAAAGGAATCTTTTCGATGAAACACCAATTCGCGGCGCTTGCCGGTTTTCTCTCGGCCTTGTCTTTCGCTCTCGCTGAGAGTGCGCCGGTGGTCTATCGCGCCTCGTTTGAGAACGCCGCCCATCACGAAGCGCGCATCACCGCCAGCTTTCGCGATCTTGTAGAAGGGCCCTTCGTCTTTCGCATGTCGCGATCCTCGCCTGGGCGTTATGCGCTCCATGAATTCGCCAAGAATGTTTATGATGTGAGCGCCGTCGACGGCGCCGGGCGCGCGCTCGAGGTCGAACAGCGCGATCCCTATAGCTGGCGGGTCGAGGGACATGACGGCGCCGTTACGGTGTCCTACACGCTTTATGCCGACCGCGCCGACGGGACCTACAGCCAGATCGACCGCACCCATGCGCATCTCAACATGCCGGCGACTTTCATCTGGGCTGAGGGCCTCGAAGACCGCGCCATCGAGATTTCCTTCTCGGCGCCGGACCGGCGCTGGAAAGCGGCGACGCAATTGCCTGAGGCGCGCGGGCGCCTGACATTCACGGCGCCTGACCTTCAATATTTCATGGATTCGCCGACGGAGCTCAGCGCCTATGATCTGCGCTCATGGAAGCTTCCCGACGGACAGACCGTTCGCCTTGCGGTTCATCATGACGGCAATGCGGAGGATATGGATCGCTATGCGGACATGGCGAAAAAGATCGTAGCCGAACAGATCGAGATTTTCGGCGCGGCGCCGGAATTCGATCACGGCGTTTACACCTTCATCGCCGACTACCTGCCGCATGTGTCCGGCGACGGCATGGAGCACCGCAACTCCACGATCCTTTCCAGCACCAAAGGACTTTATGAGGCGGACTTCGCGCAAATCGGCACGCTTTCCCATGAATTCTTTCACGCCTGGAATGTGGAGCGCATGCGCCCGGCGGAGCTGGAGCCTTTCGATTTCGCCCGAACCAATCCGACACCGAGCCTGTGGTTCGCTGAAGGTTTCACCAATTATTATGGCGATCTGGCGCGGGTGCGGAGCGGCGTGACGCCGCTTGACGATTATCTTGAGGACCTTGCCGGCACGCTTCGTTTCATCATCAATGCGCCTGGCCGCAAAGTGGGCTCGCCGCAATCCATGTCTATGGAAGCGGCTTTCGTGGATGCGGCCCGCGCCATCGATCCTGACAATCGCCCCAATATGTTCGTGTCTTATTATCCGTATGGGGAGGTGATTGCGCTGGCGCTCGACCTCACCCTGCGAACGCAGTTTGATGGCGTGACTCTCGACGACTATATGCGGCATCTTTGGAAGACACATGGCGTCACGGAAGCCCCATACACGCATGAGGATCTGCGCGAGGGCCTTGCCGAAGTGACGGGCGACACCGATTTCGCTGACAGTTTTTTCGCCTCCTATATCGAAGATGGCGAACTGCCGGATTTTGAACCGTTACTTGCGGCGGCGGGCCTGAAGCTTGCACGCGAAAATCCCGGCAAGGCGAGTCTTGGACGCGTTTCTTTTGAAGAGCATGGCGATGCTGTGCTGGTCGCGTCCAACTCGCTCGTCGGAAGCCCGCTTTATGAGGCGGGTCTTGATCGCGGCGACGAGATCTTGCGCATCGGCCGGTTCAAAATCGACAGCAAGGACGATTACGAAAACGCGCTTGAACGCCATAAGCCCGGTGAAACCGTTTCGATCAGCTTTTTAAGTCGTGGCCGCGAGATCGAGGCGAAAACGACATTCGTTGCGGATGATGCGCTGAAAATCACGCCTTATGAAGAGATGGAAACGGACCTTACGAACCACCAAAAGGCGTTTCGCATGAACTGGCTGAAAGCGGAGGCCGGCGCTGAAGTCGCCGATTAGCGAAGCGCCGACGCCTTCTGCAGTTCTTCCTCCACTTTCGCGCCTTCTGCGGCGCGCGGTTTCGACAGCCGCGCAAAGAGAAGGAAGGAGACCGGCGTCAGGAACAGCGTGAAGAAAGTGGCGAAGCCAAGGCCGCCGAAAATCACCCAGCCCAGCGCCGCGCGCGCTTCCGATCCGGCGCCGGAGCCGAAGATCAAGGGCAGGCTGGCAAGCAGGGTCGACATGGCGGTCATCAGAACGGGGCGCAGGCGCGTCATCGCCGCATGTTCGATGGCGTCGCGAATGCTTTCGCCGCGGTCGCGCAACTGATTGGCGAACTCGACGATAAGAATGCCGTTTTTCGCCATGATGCCGATCAGCAGCACAAGCCCGATCTGGCTGAAATAGTTGATGGAGCCGCCGGTGAGAAGAATGGCGTAAATCGCCGCGGCGAGGCCGAAGGGCACGGTCACCATGATGATGATCGAACTCACAAAGCTTTCGAACTGCGCGGCCAGAACGAGGAAGACGATGATGGCGGCGAAGCCGAACACAACGAAGGTCGCCTGATTGGATTCCTCCAGAATGCGCGCTTCGCCCAACAATGTGATCGACTGAGACCCTTCCAGGAGCTCCGGCGCGGTGCGGCGCAGCTCCCGCACGGCATCGCCAATGCGCGCGTCGCCCGCAAGGCTCGCCGTAACAGGAACGGAGCGTCGGCGCTGTTCGCGGCGAAGATCCGCGGCGACTGCTTGTTCATTGATGTTCGCCACGGAGGAGAGCGGCACAAAGCCGCCGGCGGCGGTGCGGACAAAGAGATTGGCGAGATCTGTCGGATCGTTCACCGGCTCCCCGCCGGAAGAGACCATCACGTCAATGATGTCGTCGCCGATAAAGAGTTCGGCCGCGCGCACCTCATCCGCCATTGCCTGGATGGTGGTGATGATGGCGCTGACGGAAACGCCGAGGGAGGCGGCGGTTTCCCGGTCGATCTCGACGCTCACCTGAGGCTGCGTCGTCTGGAAATCGAGCCGCGCATCGGCGAAAACCGGATTTTGCTGTAATTGTTGCGCAATGCGCTCCGCCGTTTCCGCCGCCGCCGTGTAATCGTCGCCGACGACAGCGAAACGCAGGCCCTGCCCGCCGCCGCGAATGCCCAGCGAGTTGCCGCTGCGCACATTGACGGTGATGCCCGGAATGTCGGCGACCAGCGTGCGGATTTCCGCCTCGATATCCTGTTGTGATTTCGATCGCTCGCTCCAGTCGGGCAGGCGGATAAGCGCGAAGGCCCAATCGGTGCTGGTGCTCGACGTGATGACTTCGATGTCGCCGCTGTCGAGCAGGGTTTTGAGACGCGTTTCGACTTCCATGATCTTGCGGTCGAGATAATCGAAGCTGGCCCCGTCCTGTGCGGCGAGACGCATGAAGACGCGGCCGCGATCTTCATTTGGCGTCAGCTCTTTCGGCGTGATGTTGAACGCGGTGTAAGAGCCGGCGGCGAAAACAACCGCCAGGATTGCCGGGATGACCGGGCGGTTCAGGCAGAAGCGCACCGCCGGGCCGTAAATCGCGGCGAGAGGGCCCGCGGGTTTTTCGCGCAGGCGCTGCAATTCGTCCTCTTCCGCCGCCATTTCCGGCCTGAATTCCCGGCCGAGCCTGACGGTCAGCACAGGACACAAGGTCAACGCGACAAAGGACGAGGCGATCACGGCGAAAGCCAGCACGAAGCCGAATTCGGAGAACAGCTTGCCAGCCTGTCCGGGCAGGAAGGAAATGGGAATGAAAACGGCGGCGAGCGTCGCCGTCGTTGATAAAACGGCGAATACGATCTCGCGCGTGCCGAGAACGGCCGCCGCGCGTTTGCCAGCGCCCATGCCGCGCCAGCGCTGGATATTTTCGGTGACGACAATGGAATCGTCGACCACGAGCCCCGCGGCCATGACGAGAGCGAGGAGGGTGATGATGTTGATGGAGAACCCGGCGAGCCACATGGCGGCGACCGTGCCCATGAGCGAGACCGGTATGGTCACCGCCGGAATGAGCGTCGCCCGGATGGAGCGCAAGAACAGGAAAATAACGAGCACGACTGCGCCGGTGGCGAGGAAAAGACTGCGCACCACCTCCTTGATCGCCTCGTCGATAAAGATGGAATCGTCGATCATCACTTCGACATTCACATTGGGCGGCAGGGAATTGTTGAGCTCGGCGACGGCTTGCCTCACGCCCTGGGCCACAGTGACTGTGTTCGATTGCGCCTGACGGATAATGCCGATGCCGATGCCGGGCGCGCCATTGACGCGCGCCGTGCGATTCAGGTCTTCAAGCCCCCATTCCACGATGGCCACATCGGAAAGCCGGGTTTCGTCGTCGAGCCGGAGCGCGGCGATCTGTTCGGGCGTTTTGGCGGGGGATTCCGCGCGGATCAGCAATTGCTGAGAGGCGGTGCGCAGGCGGCCGCTGGGCGCACTCTGCGCCGCTGACGATACCAGTTGCGTCACATCCTGCACGGTGAAACCGCGCGCAGCGAGCGAAACCGGCATGATCCGCACCCGGATGACCCGGTTGCGCACGCCGAACGCGTCCGCTTGCGCCACGCCCTCCACCGCCTGAAGCCGGGGCAGAATGACGTCATCAACGAGATCGGCGAGCCCGCCCGCTTCAATGTCTGTCGCAGAGACCGAAAGCCGCATGATAGGCGACGAATCCGGATCGGCCTTGATGACCTGAGGTTCTTCGACTTCCTCGGGAAGCTCGTCGCGAATGCCGGAAATGGCGTTTTTCACATCCGTCGCCGCGATGTCGATATTCACACTGGAAGAGAACTCGGCGGTCACGCGACTTTCGGCGAATTCCGACGAGGATGAGATGCTGCGCACGCCGTCGATCTGGGCGACCGCGCCTTCAATGACTGACGTCACCTCGGCGTCCATGGTCTCCGGCGCCGCGCCCCTGTAATCGGTGCGGATAGTGACGACAGGCTGGTCCACATCGGGCAGTTCCCGGACATCGACGCCCAGCATCGCAGCAAGGCCGGCGATGACGATGAGAAGGCTGATCACAGCAGCGAGGATAGGCCGCTGAATGAAGACACCGATAAAACCGCCGCCCTTCGTTGCCAACGGTTCGCGATCTTTACTCACGGATTATTCGCTCCCGCCGGCCGCGCCGGGACCCGACGCATTGGCCGAGCCGACGCTGGATGGTTGTGATTGACGCGTCGTAAGACCCGGCAACGGCGATCCCCGCCGCACGCGATCCGCGCCCTCCCAGACGACGAGGTCGCCCGGCTTCACTTCGCCAGACACAAGCACGATGTCGTCCGTACGCTGAAGAATAGTGACGGGGGCGGCCACAGCGTCCCCTTCGGGCCCGCGTTTCCAGACAAAAGGCCCGGCCCGGTCCCACTGTATGGAAAGGCCGGGCACAGAGACGGCAGGCTGGCCTTCGCTGGTGGTGGACACGGCGAACACCGCACCCGGCAGCAAATCGCCGCCTTCATTTTCGAATGTCGCTTCGATCCTCAGGGTGCGCGTATCCGGATCGACGCGGCTGTCGATGGCCGTGACGGCGCCTTCCTGCGGCGCGCCGGCGCCGGAGGCGAGCCGGGCTGTCACCTTCTGGCCGATCTCCACATTGCGGGCGGCTTCCTGAGGGACGGCGAATTCAATGACGATCGATGACGTGTCGTCCAGGGTTGTGACGACATCGCCGGCGCGCACATAATCGCCGGGCTCGATTTCGGTAAGGCCGATAACGCCGTCAAACGGCGCCCGGATGGTCCGCTGCTGCACAGCGAATTGCGCTGCGCGCAAATCCGCTTCAATGGCCTTGTAATCGTTGAACGCGGCTTCCGCCTCAAGCTCCGAGGCGGCTTCGGTGTTCAGAAGATCTTCATAGCGTTCGGCGTTCGCCTTTGCGATGGGATATTGCGCCCGGGCGCGTTCGAGCGCGATGCGCTGCTGCTCGTCATTGAGCCGCAACAGGACGTCGCCTTCGGAAACACGCTTGCCAGGCGCGATATTGACTTCGTCGACAATGCCGGTCGCCTCGGAGGTGAGGGCGACGCTTTTCAGCGCCCGGCCCTCGCCAATGACGTCGAGAGTTTTGCCGACCGAGGCGGCTTCCGCCGTGATGATGCTTACCGCCGGAACATAGCCGCCGCGTCCGCCGCCCATGCGAGCTTCCGGCGCGTCCTGTCCGTCCGGCTGGCGCATGGTTAGGACCAGCGCCGTTGCAGCGGCGCCGATGACAAGGCCGACAACCGCGCCCGCGGCCAGTGAACCCGGCAGTTTCATTCGTTCCTGTTCTCCTGTCCTGTGCGGGGCGTGAGGCCCGGTGAGGACGTTATGGCTAATATAGAGTAACGTACGAAGTCTTACGATCCGTCGGCATTCCCTCGATTATCTGTCGGCATCGTCAGCGCATGACGAGATTGCTGAATTCGCTTGAAAATTCCGCAATCTGAAGGAGACGTTAACGCCGCCCGGAACCGCATGCGGATCGTCAGTCCGCACTTTACTACTGTGCAGGTGCACAAAACACAAAGCCTGAAGGGAAATCACCATGTCCTCACGCCGATTTGAACCCTCGCGCCGCGCCATGCTCGCAGGCGCCTCCGCGCTGGCCGCCGCCGCAGCAACGAGGGCGGGCGCACAGCCCGAAACGAAGCAGGACCTCGCCGGGCGTTCCGTGCTGATCACCGGAACGAGTTCAGGCTTCGGAAGATTGACGGCGCTCCATCTGGCGCGCCTCGGGGCCACGGTGATCGCCTCCATGCGCAATTACGACGGGGGCCGGCGTCCGGCCGCGCGGGAGCTGGCGCAGATTGCGGAAGACGAGAAACTCGATCTGCATGTGGTTGAGATCGATGTGCTCGACGAGGACTTGATTGCATCGGGCGTTGCCGAGGCCGAGGAACTCGCCGGGGGCGCGCTCGACGTGCTGGTGAATAATGCCGGCGTCGGCCTTAGCGGGCCGGCGGAGCTCGCCGACATGGAGGCGACGCGGCTGATCTTCGAGACCAACCTGTTCGGCTATCTCAGAATGGCGCGCGCCGTCCTGCCGAAAATGCGCGAGCAGGGCGAAGGCCAGGTCTTCAACGTCTCTTCGCAGCTCGGGCGCATTCTGATCCCCAATCTCAGCATGTATTGCGCGACGAAATTCGGCGTCGAGGCGATGTTCGAAACCATGGCTTACGAACTCGCGCCATTCGGCGTTGAGGTGACGATAATTCAGCCGGGCGGTTACCCGACGAAAATCTGGGACAATGGCCGTCAGTACAGCGACGCGATGCTCGCCCGCGCCGAGGAAGACCGGCTTGAGGCCTATGACGCGCATATCCAGATGGCGCGCGGCATCCTCAACGGCGAATACTCCACCGACCCGAATGACGTGCCGCGCGCAATCGCGGAGATTATGGCCATGCCCCCCGGCACACGTCCCTTGCGCCGGCCAGTGCATCCAAACACCGCCGCAACCGATGCGGCCAATGGGGCCATGGCGCAGATACAGGCGAGCGTGCTGGGCGGCGGCGCTTATAAAAGCTGGCATGACGCTGTGAAGGATTAGACCGCAGGAATCGGGTGGCGCGGATTTGCGCCGCGACTAGGGTCGCGGCGCAATTACGGAGCGCGTCATGATCACCTGTTTTATCAAATACGAAATCGACCCTTTCAAAAAGGATGCCTTTGAAACTTACGCCCGTAATTGGGGGCAGGCGATTCCCCGTTGCGGCGCCGACCTCATCGGATACTACGCGCCCCATGAAGGATCGGCCACGACCGCCTATGGCGTCTATACGCTGCCGTCTCTGGCGGCGTATGAAGCCTACAAAAAGCGTCTGGCGGAAGATCCGCTCGGCAAAGAAAACTATGAATTCGCCAAGGCCGAACGTTTTATTACGCGTGAGGACCGCATCTTCCTGAAACTCGCTTCTGCGCCCCATAGCGATTTGAAAACATTCTAACGGGTAGATTCCATGAGCACCGACGCCAGAGCCGCCGCCCTTCGCAAACTGCACAAACCGGGCGAGCCTTTCGTTATTCCGAACCCATGGGATGTGGGCTCCGCGCGCATCCTCGAAGGCCTCGGCTTCAAGGCGCTGGCGACAACCTCGTCCGGTTTCGCATTGACGCTCGGGCGAAGAGATTATGGCGTTACACAGGAAGAAGCGTTGACCCATGGCGGCGCGATTGCGTCGGCGGTCGACATTCCCGTCATCGCCGATCTGGAAAACGGGTTCGGGCTTACGCCTGAAGCTGCGGCGGAGACAATCGCCCGCGCCTGCAAGACAGAACTCGCGGGCGGCTCCATCGAAGATTCCACCGGCGATAAAACAAGCCCCGTTATTGACGATGACGCGCTAGCCGTTGCGAGGATCGAAGCGGCGGCGGACGCGATCAAAAACAGCGGCCGCGATTTCGTGCTGACGGCGCGGGCGGAGGCGTTTCTTTACGGCATTGGCGAACTCGACAAGGTGATAGCGCGGCTTAACGCCTTTGCGGAAGCCGGCGCCGATGTGCTTTACGCGCCCGGTCTTCCCGACATGGACGCCGTAGGCTCCGTTTGCAAAGGCGTTTCAAAGCCGGTGAACATTCTCATCCTCGGACAGTTGGCGCAGTATTCCCTGGCCGACTTCGCCGAGGCGGGCGCGGCGCGGCTTTCCATCGGCGGCGGGCTTGCCTGGAGCGCTTACGGGACATTGGGCGCGGCGCGAGGTATGCTCAGCGAAGGCCGTTTCGACATGCTTTCCGCCAATCGCGACGGCGCGAAGAAAATCACTGCGTTCTTGAAAGAGTGACATTCGCGCAACCGTGATCGTTTAGTCGCCCGTCGCCTCTTTCGCCGCTTCGTCAGAGGCGGTAAGCACGCCGTCCCCTGGTCGCTGACCCGGGGGACGGAGAGAGTATTCATGACGACGGCGGTGCAACAAACGTCGGGCGCCGAAAGGGGCCCGTGGCGGCGCGAGTTTTTCGCGCTTATGGCCATCGGCTTGCCGATGGGCCTGACCCAGCTCGTCCAGTTTTCCATCAATACCGTCGATGTTGTGATGATCGGCCAGCTCGGGCCTGAGCCGCTCGCAGCGGGCGCGCTCGGCCTCGTCATGTTCTATGTGCTCTTCGTCGCCGGCATGGGGCCGGCCATGGCCGTCTCGCCCATGGTGTCCCAGGCGCTTGGCGCCGACGCCAATGATGTCCGCGATGTGCGCCGGTCCGTGCGCATGGGGCTTTGGCTTGTGGGTCTTTGTGCGCCGGTTTTATCGCTCATCTATTTTTTCGTGGAAGAGTTCGCGCTGATGACGGGCCAGCCGCCGGCGGTGGCGGCGCTCGCCGAGCCTTATGTGCTGGCGTTGACGCCGGGCCTTCCCTTCGCGCTGGGCGTCATTGTGTTGCGTAATTTCCTCGCCGCGATCGAGCGGGCGCGGGCGCCGCTTTATTTCATCATCCTGACGACGGCGATCAATGCGCTGCTCAACTATCTCCTGATTTACGGCAATTGGGGTTTTCCGCGGCTTGAGCTTGTGGGGGCGGGGGTTGCATCGTCGCTGTCTCACGCAATCGGCTTTTTCATGCTGGTCGCCTATATAAGCTGGGAGAAACGCGCGAAGACATTTGAGCTGTTTCACAACTTCTTCAATTCGGACTGGCCGCGCTTTTTTGAGGTTGCGCGGCTCGGCTGGCCGATTTCCGTCACCATCGGGTTCGAGGCGATGCTGTTCAACGCGGCGGTATTTTTGATGGGCCGCATCGGCGTCAATGAAATGGCCGCCTATCAGGTGGCGCTCAATGTCGCGGCGATGGCCTTCATGATGCCGCTGGGGCTTTCCATGGCGGGCTGCGTGCGCGTCGGCCTGATGGAAGGCGCGAAAGACCGGCAGGGCGTCCGGCGCGCGGCATTGATGGCGATCTTGTGTTCCATCGGCGCGATTATGATCGTCGCGATCCCCGTGATGATCTGGCCCATGAAGATCGCCGGGTTCTATCTGGAGCCGGGCGATCCCGATAATGGCGCGGTGCTCGCGCTTGTAGCGACATTTCTGCCCATTGCAGCGGCTTTCGCCCTCTTTGATGCGACCCAGGTCGCGGCGGGTCAGGCGCTGCGCGGCCTCAAAGACGTCCGTGCGCCGATGATCCTCACCGGGATCAGCTATTGGGTGATCGGATTCCCCGTCGCCGCCTGGCTCGGGCTTTCAACGCCGCTCGCCGCCGTCGGCGTCTGGTGGGGCTTGCTGGCGAGTCTCGCCTCCGCCGCGACGCTGCTCGGCGGGCGCTTGTGGCTGATCACGCGGGATTAAGGGCGCTTTCAATCCCGGGCATGAAGGGAATGTCCGTATCCTCCGGCCTTGCGCCGGCGGCGGTCAGCATGGCGTGCGCCTGTCCCCGATGATGGGTCTGGTGGTTGAAAAAATGGGTGATCAGAACCCAGCGCGGCAGGCTGATTTCGCGCTGCGCCGCGCCCGAGAAATAGGTGAGCCCTCCTTCGATCCCTGCAATGGTCATGGCGTTCGCCCAAGCGAGAATCTGCGCATCCGTTTTCTCGCGCTCGGCGCGCAGGATGTTCCAGTCGTCAAAAAGCGATGGCGAGTCCTTGATGGCGACGGGCGGCGCCGGAGAATCGGTAAAGCGGCTCAGCCAGGCGCGGTCGCCCCACAGGATATGGCTTAACGTGCCGTGAATGGAGTGGAAAAAAGCGCCCCGGTCTTCGCGGTGCTCAGCATCGCTGAGACCCGCCGCCGCGTCATAAAGGCTGCGGTTCTGCCATTCATTATAGGCCGCCATCATTTGCATATAGGCCGGCGTAATCATGAAACGCTCCTTTTCGCAGGCCGAGCGAAGCGGCGCGGTGATTATCTTACAATTCCGGCAATGGCGGCCCGGGCGCCGTCCATATCGTACTGGCGGGCCTCAGGATGCAATCTGCTTGCGCCGTTGTTCGGCGGCGATTTTCGAGTCTTTCAGGCCAAGGCCGGTGTGCTCGCGGATCACCTTGATCGCCTCGATCAGCTTTTTGTCCATCAAAAGCCGGTCTACCTCCGACTGCACGGAAGGGGAAAGAGAGGAAAACGCGTCAGCGGCTTTCGTCTCTTCCTCCATCCGGCGCATGGCGCGGGTTTCCGGCGACTCGCCGCTTCTGGTCATGCGGCCGGCCATGAACGCGACATAGGCGAGGACTGCAATCAATCCCCATTGTTCCAGTGAAAAATCCAGCATGGGACAAAGCCTCCCTTTCCCATTTGGGAGTAAGGTTAGCCTGCTTCACGAAAAGTCAAAATGCGCGAGGCCTGCCTAATGCTCGCTCTTTTCGTTTTCGAGCTTCGAATAGTGCTTTTTCAGAAGCTCCGCATTGCGCAGATTGGCCTTGAAGGCGAAGTCGAAAATATCGCCAAAGAGAGGAACCGCGCCAAGGATCATGTCGACCAGCGCATTATAGAGCATGCGGATGATAAGGCCCGCGCCGGCGCCGGCGCGGCGCGCCTCCCAGACAAGATAGGCGGACATAAGCCCGCCCGCCGCGTCGCCGACGCCGGGAATGAGGCCGAGGATGCTGTCCCAGCCGAAGCGATAGCCGAGCCCGGGGATGCGGTATTTCGCATCGAGGAAATTGGAAAGCCACTCGACCCGCGCTTTCGCCGCCGCATGGGGCGGGACGACGCGGTCGATTTCGGCGGCTTTCGCCGGGGCGTGTTCAGGTGGGTTGGCGGCGCGGTGATGGCTCATGGAGCGTTAACACCAAGGGCGTCAAAAATGTTCCGGCGCGGCTGTCAGGCGAGAAGCAAGGCCAGAACGTTCCGCGCCGTGATGATCATCAGGACGAGACTGGCGAGGGCGAAAAGTTGAAACCGCAGAATGACCTTTTTGACAACGATCTGCGCCAGCGAGTGGACAATGCGCAAGGCGACATAGCCCCAGGCGAGCCATATGTTCAAAGGGTCCGTGACGCCCGCAAGGTGGGAGTAGATCGCGAGGGCGTAAAAGATCGTCGGCTGCTCATGAAGGTGGTTGTAATTGTCCGCCGCGACACGGGCCTCCAGCGGCAGCACATCGAGCGCGCCCGGCTTCAGCGCATCCTGCGGATTGATCTTCGCCTTCTGCATGGCGGGTATGCGGGTCGCATACATCCAGATCCAGACAATCAGGGTCCAGACGATCAGCGCGAGCACTGGCGTGAGCATGGTCATAAAAGGCCTCCCTTTTTTCGGAAACCTATCATGCGCCGCCCGAAACGAAATCGACTTCCGCAGTTGTTCAGGGGCGCGGAATCCGCCGCGACAGAGCCACCGGCTTCGACAACAGCATCACGCCCGTTACGGTCAGGGCGAGCGCCGCCGCCTGCGATGCGCCGAAAGGCTCGCCCAGAATCAGCGCGGCGGCGAGCGCCGTCGCCGCCGGGCCAACCCCGCCCGTGGCGCTGGTCAGGCCCGGTCCGACGCGCGCAATCGCTTCGGCGATCATCAGCGCCGGGAGGACCGTGCAGGGAATGGCGAGAAAAAGCCCGGCGCCTAGAATGGCGGGGGTCAGGGGCGCTGTTTCAAAGGCCGAGATTGCATAGCTGTGAATGAGGATCGGAACGGCTGCGGCGCTCATGGCGATGCCGATGAAAAGCGGCGAGCCCAGTTTTGCGATTACCGGTTTGCTCGCCGTGACATAAAAGGCGAAGAGGATGGCGGTGATGAAGACAATTGCTGCGCCAAGGGCGGCGTCGGGCCCCGCCGTTTTGAATTCATTGAGGGCAAGCAGCGTCACCCCGCCATAGGAAAGAACCAGCGCAACAGCGTGGCGCCAGGTGACCTTGTCGCCATAAGCGATCCTGGCGAACAGCGCGACGATGGTGGGATAAAGGAACAGGATCAGCCGTTCGAGCTGCGCGGAAATATATTTCAGCCCCGTGAAATCGAGCCAGGTGCAGACATAATAGCTGAGGACGCCCAGCGCGGCTGAGATAAGGATCAAGCGCGGCGCAGGTTTCGTCTCACGGCATTTCGCCGCCCGCCAGCCGATCCAGAGAAAAAACGGCAGCGACATTCCCATGCGCAGCGCCATCATCTGTTCGACCCCCGCGCCGAGACCGAAGGCGATCTTCATGGCGATGCCTTTTAAGGAAAACAACATGGCGCCGGCGGCGGCGAGCAACAGGCCGGAGGTATGGCGACCGAAAGGATTGCGCAAAGAGGCGGGCATGCGCGGCGGCTTATCGGCTTTTCAAGACCGCCGCAATCGTCTCCATTTCGTGTTGCTTACGCCACATTCGAATGTTTCTTGAACTCCATGCGCGAGATCGAGCGGCAATGGACTTCGTCGGGTCCGTCAGCGAGGCGCAGGGTGCGAATGCCGGAATAGGCTTTCGCAAGGCCGAAATCTTCGGCGACGCCGGCGCCGCCATGGGCCTGGATCGCATCGTCAATGACTTTAAGCGCGACGCGCGGCGCCGCCACCTTGATCATGGCGATTTCCTGTTGCGCCGCCTTATTGCCGACCGTGTCCATCATCCATGCGGCTTTCAGCGTCAAAAGCCGGGCCATTTCGATGTCGATGCGCGCTTCGGCGACGCGTTGCTCCCAAATCGAATGTTTGTAGATCGGTTTGCCGAAGGCTTCGCGGGTGAGGAGCCGCTTGACCATTTTTTCAAGGGCGACTTCCGCCGCGCCGATGGTGCGCATGCAGTGATGGATGCGGCCCGGACCGAGGCGGCCTTGCGCGATCTCGAAGCCGCGCCCCTCGCCGAGGATGAGGTTTTCCTTCGGCACACGGACATTGTCGAGTTCGACTTCCATATGCCCGTGCGGCGCATCGTCGTAACCGAAGACCGGCAGATGGCGCAGGATTTTGACGCCTGGCGTATCGGGGGGAACGAGGATTTGCGATTGCTGTTTATGACGTTCGGCGTTCTTGTCGGTCTTGCCCATGACGATGAAGATCTTGCAGCGCGGGTCGCCGGCGCCCGATGACCACCATTTGCGGCCATTAATAATGTAATGATCGCCATCCGCGGTGATGTCAGTTTCGATATTGGTGGCGTCGGAGGACGCGACGCGCGGCTCGGTCATGAGAAAAGCCGAACGGATTTTCCCGTCGAGCAGGGGGGTCAGCCACTGTTCCTGCTGCGCCGGGCTGCCATATTGCATCAGCACTTCCATATTGCCGGTGTCCGGCGCGGCGCAGTTGAATACTTCCGGCGCGATATGGCAGCGGCCCATCTGCTCGGCGAGCGGCGCGTAATCGGCGTTGGAAAGGCCGGGGCCCCATCTCGGGTCCGGATGGAACATATTCCAAAGGCCTTCAGCCTTGGCCTTGTCCTTCAGTTCTTCGATGATGGGCGGGACTTTCCAACGCCCTTCGCCCGGGCCAAATTCCGCATGCTGACGTTCGTAAATTTCGTTACCCTCATAAACATATTTGTCCATGAAATCGGAAACGCGCTTCAGATAATCCTTGCAGCGGTCGGAATAGGCGAAATTCATATCGGGGCTCCTCACATTTTGGGCGCATGATAGCGCCCGCCGCCGGGAGGGAAAGCCGCAAACGCAGTTAGCGCATCAGCCGGTCGAGAGAAAATTTGCCGCCGCCCATGGCCGCGAAGTGCAGGTTGACGGCGATGAGGATGAGCGCCGGGAATTGGGCTCTGAAGTCGTCGGCGAGATGCACCATAAGAAAGCCGACAATGAAATTGAAAGCCATGATCAGGCCGGCCCAGCGGGTGAGAAATCCGAAGAGTAGCAGGGCGCCGCAGCCGAACTGAAACCAGACAGAAAGCGGGGCCATCAGTTCCGGCGCCGAGAAATTGAAGGCCCGTAGGAATTCGACGAACTCTGTCATCCGGGCCGGATCGGCGATATTGTCCCACGTCCCCCACATCAGGAACGCGCCGGTTAGGGCCCGGGTGATGAGGAGCGTGAAATCCTGAGCCCCGGCGAGCGGTTCAAGCAAAAGAAGTTTTTTCATGACGACCTCCCCTGGGGAGTGAAAGTTTAACGCCTTGCCCGGAAAAAGTCTTTGAGGAGCGTGCTCGCTTCGTCGGCGAAAGGTCCCGTCTCGACCACCGGCCGCCAGTGACAAGTGGACTGTTCGAAATAGCGGGGCCCGTTCCACACGGCGCCGCCTTTCGGGTCGGACGCCGCGATAACGAGACGTTTGACGCGCGCAATGGAAATTGCGCCTGCGCACATGGCGCAGGGTTCGAGCGTCACATAGAGCGTCGTTTCCGGAAGGCGGTAATTGCCGATCTTCTCGGCCGCGGCGCGCAAGGCCCGGATTTCCGCGTGGCCGGTCGGGTCATGCGTCGCGATGGGCGCATTGCCAGCGGCGGCGAGGATCGCGCCCGATGCGTCCGCAAGCACGGCGCCGATGGGCGCTTCGCCCGCGTCGCCCGCCTGCCGCGCCTCTTCCAGCGCCTGTCCCATCAACTCTTCATCGCGCGTCATAGGGCGCTTTCTAGGCCGGAACCGGTCATGGCGCCAGCGGCGCTCTTAGGCCCATCTTAACCGTAATCGCGCGAAATTCAGCCGTCTCAACCGGAATTGACGGATGACGCAGCAGGCGTTTTTGAACATGGCGGTGCGGCTGACGCTGGTTTATGCGGCGCTCTTTTGCGGCACGCTGATCGTCGGCGCGGTCATCACGCCCGGCCTTGTGGCCAGCGAAACGGGCGTCATCGGCGGCGATTTTCTCGCCTTCTACACGGCCGGGGATTTTGCGCTGAACGGCAATGCGCTGGCCGCCTATGACTTCGCCGCCTTCGATGCGAGCCTCAAGGAACGCGCGCCGTTGGAGGCGCTCGGCATGATGTGGCAATACCCGCCAACCATGTTCTTCATCGCCGCGCCCTTCGCCCTGCTTCCGTACAAGGCGAGTTATCTCTTGTGGTGTGCGATGGGTTGGGGCGCGCTGCTATGGTCATTGCGGGCGTTGCAGTTTCGCGGCCATGCTTTCTGGCTCATGGGGTTTTCGGTGCTCTGCGTCAATGTCGTCGACAACGGCCAGATCAGTCTGGCGACGGCGGCGCTATTGTTTTTATCCGTATACGATCCAAAAAGACGATGGCTCGTTGCTGGCGCCGCCGCCGGTCTGTTGACGATCAAGCCGCAGCTCGGACTGCTGCTCCCGCTCGCCTTTATGGCGGCGGGCGCATGGCGCACCATCGCCATCGCCGCGGCGACCGCGATGCTTTTTCATATGCCGTCCGTGCTTGTCTTCGGGTTTGAGGGCTGGGGCGAATTTCTGGAGGCGGCCGCGCGGTTGAATGCGGATGTCGTCGGGCCGGGCCTGCACACGCCGCCGCAAGGGATGACCACGCTGTTCGGACAGCTTCGCGCGCTCGGCGCGCCCGCCGCCGCAGCGGTCGCCGCGCAATATGGTCTTGCTGTTGCGATCATGATTGTGGTGGGGCTTGTCTGGCGGCGCTCTGAAGATGCGCTCGGCAAGGCGGCGCTCCTTTGCGCCGGGGCGGTGCTCGCCTCACCCTATGCCTATGCCTATGAAATGGCGGCCCTCATCTTGCCGGCGGCCTATCTCGCGCGTCAGGCGGCGGATTATCGCGCGCCCGAAGCGCTTTGGGTGATGGGCGGCGCTATTCTTATGATGGTGGCGGCCGCTTTGCCGCCGCCGCCGGGGCTGCAAATTGCTTTCGTCATTTCCGCCGCCGCCTTTGTCATGACCTTGCTTACGATGTTGCGTCCTGCCCATGACCATCCTCCGGCGGGCGCTGTCCGTCAGGCGGCATGAAGCCTTTTTCTTGCGCCATTCGTCGGTCGTCACGGCCCGGCTTTTGTGCTATCGCCGCGTTTTCCGGATGAAAGCTCCCTCATGGCCGACCTCAAAAATGTTGAAGGCGAACGTATCGCGAAGTTTCTCGCACGCGCCGGCGTGGCGTCGCGCCGCGATGCTGAAAAGCTGATCGAACAGGGGATCGTCACCGTCGACGGCGAGGTGCTGACGACGCCGGCCTTCAAGGTGACGCCCGACATGGATATCCGCATCGATGGAACCCGCGTCGGCAAACCCGAAGCGACGCGGCTGTGGCGCTATCACAAGCCCGACGGGCTCGTGACGACCCACAAGGACCCGCAAGGCCGGCCGACGGTTTTTGAGTCATTGCAGGGCCGCCTGCCGCGTGTGATCTCGGTCGGGCGCCTCGACCTGACGACGGAAGGGCTGTTGCTGCTGACCAATTCCGGGGCGCTGGCGCGGCGGCTGGAACTGCCGTCGACGGGTTGGACACGGCGTTATCGCGTGCGCGCCTATGGAAGGGTGACGCAAGCCGCGCTCGACGCGCTGAAAGACGGCGTCGACATCGAGGGCGTGCAATATGGGCCGGTGCGCGCCAGTCTCGATCAGACGCAAGGCGGCAATGTCTGGATCACGCTCTCCATTAATGAAGGCAAGAACCGCGAAGTCAGAAATCTGATGCGCCATCTCGGGCTTCAGGTGAATCGTCTCATTCGCACCGCCTACGGACCGTTTCAGCTCGGCAAGCTTCCAAAGGGCGAGATTGAAGAAGTCCCCGGCAAGCAACTGAAAGAACAACTCGGCAGGAAAATCTGCGAAGAGGTCGGGCTGTGAGCAACATCGTCAACCTCAACCGCTTTCGAAAAAAGAAGAGCCGCACTGAAAATGAAAAGCGCGCAGAGGAAAACCGCGTGAAGTTCGGCCGCAGCAAGATTGAACGCGAAAAGACGAAGGCCGAGCGCGAGCAGGCGCAGCGTCGTCTTGACGGTCACGAAACGGAAGACGGGAAGCGCGATCCGTCATGACGGAAACTTTCCGTCTCCGCCCTTGTTCCGTGTCATATGGAGACCGTCGTGAAAAAAGGGGAGAATGATAATGGCAACGCCGGTTCGCACAGGAAAATCCCGCCTGCTTACAAAATGCTGACATTCCGCCACTGGAAACGGATTCCGGGCCGCGTCTTCGCGCAAATCGGCAATGACCGGCTGGCGCTCACCGCCGCGGGCATCGCCTTTTACGCCCTGCTCGCCGTTTTTCCGGGCATTGCCGTTGTGGTGTCCATGTGGGGCCTCATCGCCGATCCGTTGGAAATTTCCGAGCAGATCGAGCGTTTCTCCCCGATCCTGCCGAGCGACGTCGTGCTCGCCCTGCGCGAACAGGCGATCGAGGTGGCGCAAAGCAGCGATGGCGCCATCGGCGCGGCGCTGGCGATCAGCCTCTCATTGACCCTGTTCAGCGCGTCGCGCGCGGTCAAGGCGATCATGATGGCTCTCAATATCGTTTATGATGAAAAGGAAACGCGGAATTTTCTGATCTTCAATGTGCAGGCGCTCGCCATGACCTTCGCCGTGGCGGTGGGGTTTCTCGCGGCGCTAGCCGCCGTGGCGGTTGTGCCGATCATTTTCAATTTTATCGGACTGGGATCGGTTCTGCAGCCGATTATCGGCTATGCGCGCTGGCCCATCCTGTTCGCCGGCGCCTGGCTCGGCATCGCTGCGCTTTATAAATTCGCGCCGGCGCGCGAGAGCCCGCAATGGCAATGGATCAGCCCCGGCGCCGGCGCCGCAGTCGTGCTGTGGATCGTCGCGTCCGTTCTGTTTTCCGTCTATGTGCGCAATTTCGCCAATTACAACGAAACCTACGGCTCCATCGGCGCCGTCATCGTCCTGATGATGTGGTTCTGGGTGTCGGCCTTTGTTTTTCTGATCGGCGCGGAGATCGACTCCGAAATCGAACAGCAGGCGCATTTAAGGCGCAAACGCGAAATCCCCGAAGAGGGCGAGCCGCCCCAGCATTAGGGGCGGCTCTTTCAGGAAACTCTTCGCGGGGTTTAGGCGCTGTGCGCTTCGCTCGCTTCCGTCGTCGCCTGTTTGGCGTCGCGGTCCATGCGCTTCATGGCTTTTTGCAGCTTTTCAAAGGCGCGCACCTCAATCTGACGCACGCGCTCGCGCGAGACGCCATATTCCTGAGACAGCTCTTCAAGCGTCGATGGGTTATCCTTTAGCCGCCGTTCGGTGAGGATGTGCTGTTCGCGCTCATTCAGGGTCGAGAGCGCCTGTTCCAGAAGGCCCATGCGCATCTCATACTCGTCTTCATTGGCAAGCTGCGTTTCCGGATTGACGGCGTTTTCGTCCACCAGCCAATCCTGCCATTCGCCGCCGCCTTCGGCGTCCTTGCCCATGGGCGCGTTCAAGGATGCTTCCCCGCCCGACATGCGCCGGTTCATGGAGATGACGTCGTCATTGGTGACGCCGAGTTTCTTGGCGATGTGCTCAACCTGTTCGGGATTGAGATCGCCCTCATCGACGGCGTCGATCTGGCCTTTGAGCTTGCGCAGGTTGAAGAACAGTTTTTTCTGCGCGGCGGTGGTGCCGATTTTCACCAGCGACCAGGAGCGCAGGATATATTCCTGGATGGAGGCGCGGATCCACCACATCGCATAGGTGGCGAGGCGAAAGCCCTTGTCCGGGTCGAAGCGTTTCACCGCCTGCATCAGGCCCACATTGCCTTCGGAAATGACCTCGCCGATGGGCAGGCCATAGCCGCGATAGCCCATGGCGATTTTCGCCACGAGTCTGAGATGCGAGGTAATCAGTCTTTGCGCCGCGTCCGGGTCTTCATGCTCGGCGAAACGCTTCGCCAGCATATATTCCTCGTCCTTTTCCAGCATAGGGAACTTGCGGATTTCGGCGAGGTACCGCGACAGGCTGCCCTCCGGCGTGAGGGCGGCTCCGGTGGTTGTCAGTGCGTTGCTCATCAGCGCGTCATTGCTCCTTCAGGCGCCAGCCATTATGGCCTGACGCACACTATAACACGGGCGTCGTTCTCAATGTTCGGTCGGATTGCCCCAGAATGATGCGCCTCTTATGGGGCGCTTTTGAGACCAATATAGGCGGGGACCGGCCTCAATCCAAGAGAAGGGGGTTTAACCTGTTGTTTTTTTTAATGTTCTTTCTGAACTGCTCCGGGGCCGCCAAGGTATGAAATCCTGCGCCGGGATGCGTCAAAACGCCAATCATTATCAATCGCGAAGGGCGCACAATGGCGTGAGGGGCGCGGCGTCATGGCGCAATTTGAAAGCGCTCGGCGGTGCGCCTACATAATCAACAAGCATCAGCAATTCAGGGGCGTGTCATCTTGGATCGTCGAAAATTGATGAAAGGCGGGCTGGCCGCGCTCGCCGGTTCAGGCGTCATCAGCGCAGGCGCGGCATTCGCGGCGGAAGCCGATTCCGGGCAGCGTCTTGTCAGGATCGCCAAACGGGCGCTGGAGCAGCACACCGCGCAGATTCCGTTCCAGGATCGTGTCGGCCTTGCCGATTTTTCCGCGCCTTCCTGGCGGCCGCGCTTTCATCTGGTCGACATGACCAGCGGCAAGGTGTCGTCCTTTCTGGTGGCCCATGGCCGCGGCTCGGATCCCCGGCACACGGGCTTGCTGCAAAAATTTTCAAACAGACCGGGGTCGAATGCGACTTCCGCCGGCGCCTATCGCACCGATGCGGAATATGTGGGCAAATACGGCCGCTCCATGCGGCTTGAAGGGCTCGATCCCGAAAATTCCAACGCCTATGCGCGCGCCATCGTGATCCACGCCGCCTGGTATGTGGGCGACGAGATGATCGAGAAATACGGCAAGCTCGGCCGCAGCGAAGGCTGCTTCGCCTTTTGCGAAGACGACCGCAATGAAGTTCTCGCGCGCCTTGGCGAAGGACGCCTGCTCTACGCCGGCAAGTTCTAGCGGTCAGAGAGTGTCGCGAAGCGCGACCTCGTCAGCGCTTTCGGGACAAGTTTCCTCAATCAGGGTCTTGATCGGATCGGGATCGGTTGCTGCGCCGCCGAATTGTGCAAGCAGGGCTGCGTCCAGCCCATAGATGTCGGGATAAAACTCAACAGCGCCGGCTGCGTCGGCGACGGCGGTGAAGTAGGCGACATAAACGGGAAGCGGTGTCGCGAGATCGATTTCCGCCGTCTGTCTTTTGGCAACAATCTCCTTGAAATCCTCATCGCTGATCGCGTCGCCAAGGAGAGTGCGCGCAAATCCCAACGCATCCTGAACCCGAATGCAGCCATGACTAAGGGCGCGGGTCTCGCGGTCGAAGGCGTCCTTCGACGGCGTGTCATGCAGGAACACCGAATAGGGATTGGGCATGACGAGCTTCATCTGACCGAGCGCATTGGCCGGGCCCGGACGCTGTCGCACATTGCCGTCGGTGTCCGCATAATAGCCGAGGCGTTCAGCGCGCGCCGGATCGTTTTTCATCAGCGCGCCAATGCTCTCCCTGACGATGCTCTGCGGCACGAACCAGGTGGGATTGAAGATGACGCCAGTCACCATAGCGTTCATCTGCGGCGTCGGCAGTTTGGGCGTTCCCGTCACGACGCGACGGCGTGCGGCGGGTTGGCCGTCGCGCACCAATGTCAGTTCGAAGGCAGGGACATTCACCAGAATATAGTCCGCACCCAGATCATCAGGCATCCAGCGCCAGCGATCCATATTCAGACGCAGGCGCGCTTTTTCTTCAGCGCTGAGGTTTTCGGCGTTCAGCGCCGACTTCAACCGCGCATATTGTTCATGCTTTGGCGCGAGAGACGCGAAAGCCTGCGCAAAATCGCCCGTATCGAAGGCGCGGGTTTTAAGGTCTGCAAACGCGTCCTCGTCAGGCTCCTTTACATTCATGCGCCAGCCGGGGCGTGCTGCCGGCGGCGTGAGCCCGCTGCTGATATCGGCCGCGGCCTCGTCAAACAGCGCTTCGGCGCGCGTGCGGATCAGCGCAGGCTCGCCAGCCGCTATCGCCGCATGCAACGGCGCCATATCGAAATGGCCTTTGGGAACGCCCGCCGCTTCAAGGCCTTCAACAGCCGCGATCAGCGCCGCCGCCTCATTTCTGTCGATGGCGGCGACAGGGTCAGGCGTGGAAATCGGCGCCCGAGAACAGGCGGCGAGCGAGGCGCACGCAACAACAACGGTAAGAAGCACAGCACTTATTTTCAAAACGGCCCCCGCGCGTCCGGATGCACCCGTTTATAGCGCCCGCAGCGCCGCCAGCAATTCCTGAAAATCTTCCGGCGCGTCGCGCTCGAAACGCATCATCTCGCCGGTGATAGGGTGCGCGAAACCAAGCACCTTGGCGTGGAGCGCCTGACGCCTGAAATTTCGGATGGTTTCGATGGCGTGGTCGGCTTGCGGCTCGCCGGGCTTCAAGCCCGAAAGGCCGGGGCCGCGGCCATAGGACTGATCGCCGATTAAAGGACAGCCGATGGAGGCGAGATGCACGCGGATCTGGTGCGTGCGGCCCGTCTCCAATGTGCATTCGATGAGGGAGGCGAGGGCGTCGCCTTTCAGTTTCGCGCGCGCGCGTCCGAAGGCTTCGATGACTTTGTAATGGGTGACCGCATGGCGGGCGCCGTGTTTGGGCACATAGTCGTCTTCCTCCTCGTCATATTGCCAGTCGTTGACGACGGTCATCTTTGTACGGTCATGCGTCTTGCGACCCAGCGGCGCGTCGATGGTTCCGACGCCGGGGCGCGGCGCGCCCACAGCGATGGCTTCATAAACGCGCTCGATGTCATGGGATGAGAAGAGGGCGGAGAGGCCCTGATGGGCCGCGTCATGTTTCGCCACCACGAGCAGTCCGGACGTGTCCTTGTCGATGCGGTGGACAATGCCGGGCCGGCGCGCGCCGCCAATGCCGGACAGCGTGTCGCCGCAATGATGGATGAGCGCGTTGACGAGGGTGCCGGACCAGGCGCCGGGCGCCGGATGCACCACCATTCCGGCCGGCTTGTTGAGGACGATGAGGTCGTCATCCTCGTAAACCACATCGAGCGGAATGGCTTCCGGCTTCGGCGCGGGATCTTCCAGCGGCGGGATGACGAGGCGATAATCCTCGCCTTCGCGCAGCTTCCATGAGGGGTCGTTGAACGCTTCGCCGCCGCGGGTCAGGGCGCCGCCCTCAATGAGGGCTTTAAGGCGCGTGCGCGTCAGGCCCTCGATCCGTTCGGCAAGCCATTTGTCGATGCGCGCGCCGGCGGCCTCTTCATTGACGGAAAAGGCGTAATCGCCGGTGTCGCCAGGCTTGAGGGTTTGATCTTCAGCGGTCATAGAGGGGGCGGTTTAGCGGGCTATGGGCCCCTTCGCCAGTCCCGGGACCGCAAGTCCTGGGCGCCAGCCTGTCAGGAGCGATGATCCCGAATGACCAAGACAAATGACGAGACGGAAGCCGCCGCTGCGCCCTCCACAGGCTTCGGCGATCTCGCCCAGTCCATCGGCACGCGCAATCTGTGGATCATCATCCTTGCGATGCCGGCAGTGTTTCTGGTCATCGTCGCGGCGATCATCGCGATTTTCGGCGGGGCGGAAGAGGAAGAGGCCGACATTGCGGCGCCGGCTGTCGTTGAAGACCGCGCTGTGACGGCGCCGTCCGCTGCGTCGGCGCCGATTGCGCTTGGCGCTGGTGAAGCCGCCGGCGCCATCGCCCTTGACGGCGACCGTCTTGCGGTGCGCGTCGACGGACCGGACGGCGTCGTTGTCGTTGTTTATGACATCGCCAAAGGCGAAGAGATCGCGCGCATCCCTTTCGAGTGAACCAGACGGGTCATCTTCAGGTTTCCAAAAAAGCATGTCTACCGCGCCAGCCAGGCTTGCAATTATGGAAAAGTACTTTATTTTACAAAGTAATTGCAGCGTTGAAGGAGGCGAATATGAGCGCCAGCGGCGAGGGATATGGTGAAACGCGGGGGCATCGGGGCTATTCGGGGGGCGATCCGTCGGCGCTGGCGAGCGAGCTCGCCTATGTGCGCAGCCTCGCCGAAGAAGGCCGCGACGCGCCGCTGATTGGCGGCGTTTATTATGTGCTTTGGGGCGGGTTGATGGGCGCGGCGGCGCTTGTAGCGTTCTTCATCCTCACCGGGACGCTGTCGCTCGGACCCGCAGGCCCCTTTATCCCCTGGGTCGTGGCCGGCCTTTGCGGCTGGGGTCTGTCCATGACCTTGGGGCGGCGTGCGGGCGGCAAGCCGGGCTCTTTGTCGCTCGGCAATCGCACATCGTCGGCCACTTGGTTCGCGGTCGGTGTTTTCATGACGCTTTTCTGGCTTGCGCTTGTTTTCGTGCATGACAATTTCATCGGCGCGGGCGTGCCGCCTTATTTCCTGTTCTCCTTCATGTTCCCTATCGCTTTCGGGGTTTACGGCGTTGCCTTTTACGCGAGCGCGGTTGCGGCGCGCGCAGATTGGCTGAAGCTGTTCGCGTTCCTGTCCTGGGGCTTCAGCATCGCGACGCTTTTCTTTTCCGGCAATGTCTATCAGTTTCTCATCGGCTCCGCCGGCTGTTTCGCCTGCGCGGCGTTGCCAGGCGTTTTGTTGATGCGCGGCGAGCCGAAGGACATTGTGTGACGCCATGACCGGCGCGCAGGAATATGATTATCGCGATATCGACGACGTCATTCACGGGCGGGTGCGCCTTGCAGTGATGGCCTATCTCTCCGGCGTCGGTGCGGCGGATTTCAACGAGCTGAAAGCCAAGGTCGGCGGCACCGACGGCAATCTATCCGTACACTTACGAAAGCTTGAAGAGGCCGACTATGTGGAGGTGGAAAAGGGCTTTCGCGGCCGTCGGCCGCATACGACGGTGAGGCTCACCAAAAAGGGCCGCGAAGCTTGGATCGCCTATATCGCGCGTATGGAGGATTTGCTGCGCCCGAAAGCGGCGGAGTAGGGGCGTCGGACGAAAAAGCGGCCGCCGGTGCGCAGCAGACCCGTCTGACCGATAAATTCTCTATTTCCGAGAAGACAACAGCCGCGCGATGAGCCAGATGGGAATGACGATCCCGGCGCCGATGACGAGATAGGTGAGCAGCGTTAAAACGACCTCGCCTAGATTCTCGCCCAGCGTGCCGATCACGTCGCGCACATTGTCGAAAATGCCGCTCCAGAATTCGCGCACGCCGATGCCGAGAAACGAAAAGACGGCGCCGACAATGATCGACGCGATGATGAGCTTCACCGCCGTGCGCCCCGCGCCGCCACGCGTAATCCGGTCTTTGATGGAAGGTCCGCTCATCGCCCTTATCTCGCTGTTGCGTGTGGTGAGACGGTGAATTTAGGCGCGAACGGGCCGAGGTTCAATCGCCCCGCCCGCAGCGTCCATTTACGCCGCCTTTTCCATATAGACAGAGCGGCAGGGGTAAGGGATGGAGATCCCTTCGGCGTCGAAGCGTTGTTTCACCGCTTTCGTCAGCGCCCATTTGACGCCGAAATAATCCGCGCGGTTCATCCAGACGCGGCAGAGAATGTTGACCGAGGAATCCCCGAGGCTGTCGACCTCGAAAAGCGGTTCGGGATCGCCATTAACGCGGGATTCTTTTTCAACTTCCGATTTGATCAGCGCCATCGCCTTGTCGATGTCGTCTTCATAGGAAATGCCGAAGACGAGATCGATGCGGCGCGTGTCATAGCCGGAATAGTTTGTGATGACATCATCGAAAATCTTGCCGTTGGGCACGATGATCTGTTTGTTATCCGGGGTTGCGAGTTCGGTCGTGAAAAGGCCGATATGTTTCACCGAGCCGGCGACGCCGGCCGCTTCCACATAATCGCCTACGTCAAACGGGCGAAAGCCGAGCATCATCACGCCCGACGCCACATGGCCGAGCGTTCCCTGCAGCGCCAGGCCGATGGCGAGGCCGGCGGCGCCGATAATGGCGGCGAAGCTCGTTGTCGGCACGCCGAAAATGCCGAGCGTGGTGATCAGGACGAGCGCTATGAGGCCGTAATGAAGTAGGCTCGACAGGAATCCGGAAAGGGTTTCATCGATGCGGCCGGAACGGGACATGGCGGCCGCGGCGACTTTCTTGATGCGCCCTGCGACCCAAAGGCCGACGATGAGAACGATGAGCGCGCCGATAACGCTTGGCAGATAGGCCGCGGCTTTTGCGGCGAGCCCTTCGAAAAAGGTCACCGCCATGTCGATATTGTTGTCCGCGCCCTGCGCTGTTGGTGTCGCGCCGTCCTGCATGAGAGTCTCCTGGTGTCTTCCAAATGAACGTGAGGGAGGGGATAGAGGCTGTTCGAAAGAAGGGCAAATTTTTCACCCCAATAAGTTGAACCGCCGGTTCGAAAATTCATCAGATCTGTTGAATTCTTCAATATTTCCCAGTGTTGGTGAATAGTTATCCACCACTTCGCCGGCGGCCTTAGGATGCGTGTCACGTCATTGAAGCATCTTGCTGGAGCCGGTTCATGGAGCAGTCGCCCCGTCTTTCCCTTTCCTATGTCGCGCCTAGCCAGGCGCAAAAACATGTCACCGTGAACGAGACGTTCCGCCGTCTCGATGCGCTGGTTCAGGCGGTGGTCCGCTCACGGACGACAACGGCTGAGCCCGCATCGCCCGCGGAAGGGGACGCCTATATTATTCCGGCGAGCGCGACCGGCGCCGTCTGGAGCGCCTTCGATGAAGGCGGCCTAGCGGCTTATCAGGACGGCGCCTGGGCGCAGATTGCGCCCTTTGAGGGGCTTCGCGCATGGGTCGCCGATGACGACGAACTGGTTGTTTTTGACGGCGCCGCCTGGGGCGCGCTTTCCGGCGGCGGGGGCTCTTCGGAAACAGCCGCGAAATTCGGAATTAATGCGACGGCGGATGCAACGAACAAACTCGCCGTCAAATCCGATGCGGTCCTGTTCAGCCATGACGATGTGACGCCGGGTTCCGGCGATGCACAGGTGAAGGTGAACAAGGCCGGGGCCAGCGATACGGCGTCGCATCTGTTTCAGACCGATTTTTCCGGGCGGGCGGAATTCGGCCTCACTGGCGATGACGATTTTCATGTGAAGGTGAGCGCGGACGGGTCGGCCTGGACGGAGGCGCTTGTGATCGACAAGGCGAGCGGCGATGCAAGCCTGGCCAAAAGGCTGTTCGTCAATGGCGCCGACGGGGTCATCTCCGGCACCTCGCTGACAGACTTCGTGCTCGGCGACGGCGCCGGGCATGCCGGCGCCGTCATCGATGTGGGCGCCTCCTATGTCGGGCGCATCGCTTTCGCGGTATCAAGTGTGACCTCCACGGTGGGCGCGTCTTTTCAATACAGCCCGACGGCCGGCGCGTCAGGCCAATTCTCCATTCAGGGACGCGTCGGCAGAACAGATCTCATCATCGAAAACGCCGACGGCAGCGTCATTGTCGGCAACCCCACAGGCGGTGCCAAAGGGGCCGGCGCGATCAACGCCGAGGCGGTCTATGACGACAATACGATGCTCAGTTGCTATGTTTTCGACCAGGCGCTCGACGGGGCCGTCGATATGGCGAAATGGGACGCGCGGGTTCCCGACCGGATTATGCGCGCAGAACAGGAAGAAGCGCGAGATCCGGAAACGGGCGCGGTCATTGTGAGAGACAAGACGCCGCCGCGCATCGAGCCGCGCCAGCATGGGCCCATGCGGCTTTTTTCAGCGCGTATCGGCACAGAACATGACCCGTTAAGCCTCGACGGATATGCGCGGCACTGGCGGGAGAAGCGCCACCTCACCTCGATGCCGAACGAGGCGGCGTTCGACCCGGAAAAGGGCATGGCCGCCGGCGAGTGGATTCAGCGCCTTGTGGAGACCGTGGAGATTCAGGCGGTCCTCATCGAGGAGCTCAACCAGCGCACACGGCATTTGGCGCAAGCGGGAAGCGGCGTTAGGCGGGCTTGAAGGTGAGGGCGACGCCATTATTGCAGTAACGAAGACCTGTGGGCTCCGGCCCGTCCTTGAAGACATGGCCCTGATGGCCGCCGCAGCGCGCGCAGTGATATTCCGTGCGCGGAATGAGCAGCTTAATGTCGGTTTTTGTGCCGAGGGCGCCGGGGATGTAATCCCAGAAGGACGGCCAGCCCGTGCCGCTCTCGAACTTGGTTTCGGATTTGAAGAGATCGAAGCCGCAGCCGGCGCAGGCGTAAATCCCGTCGCGCTTTTCGTCATTGAGCGGGCTCGTGCCGGCGCGTTCCGTCGCCTCTTTCCGCAAGACCGCATAGGCCTCCGGCGAGAGGCGCTCCTTCCATTCGGCATTGGAGAGCTGCCATTTGTCGTAATCGGGAATTGTCGAAGGGTCGGGATCTTTGGCCATAGCTTTTTCCTGAGTCTGCACGCCGCAGCCCGCAGCCGCGCCGAGAAGAGAAAGCGTGAGATGGCGGCGGGTCAGTCTGGGCATGGGGTATTCCTCGCGCGGTTCAGCGTCAACATGAGCTGTTACTTAAAGGGTCCGGCGCTCAAATTGAACGAAGGGCGAGTTCACAAAGCGGGGAGAGGAGAAGCAACAACCCCGCATTACGGTTCGATTTGAAGAGGGCGAGGCACGCGGCGCTGTTGTGAATATCGAGATGCTTCAACTGCCAGACGAAATGCGCCGCCGCCGGCAGGAGGGCGATGTAATAGATGACATGCGCGTGAAGGAGCGCCCCGGCAAGCGCGAACAGCGTGATCGTCATGGCGAAGAAAAGCCCGAGCGCGGGCAGTGTTTTTTCGCCGAGACGCAACGCCGTCGATTTGACGCCGATCAGCGCATCATCCTCCGTGTCCTGATGGGCGTAGATGGTGTCGTAGAAAAGCGTCCAGAAAATCCCGGCGGCGTAGATGGCGAAGGCTTGTGGGTCGAGCTTTCCCGCCGCGGCGGCGTATCCGACAAGCGCGCCCCAGTTGAAGGTGAGGCCGAGCCAGGCCTGCGGCCACCAGGTGATGCGTTTCATGAACGGATAGACGGCGACCAGCGCCAGCGAGCCGAGGCCGAGATAAATTGCAAAGCGGTTGAACTGCAACAAGACGGCGAAGCCGATGAAGGACAGAAAGACGAGGAAGCCCCAGGCTTGTTTGACGCTGATTTGTCCCGCCGGGATGGGCCGCAGCGCCGTGCGTTCGACTTGCGCGTCGAAGTCGCGGTCGACGATATCATTATAGGCGCAGCCCGCCCCGCGCATCACATAGGCGCCGAGGCTCATGAGGGCGGCGTACCAGAGGAGATCGAGGCTCGCATAACCAGAGGCCGCGGCGACGGCGAGCCCCCAGAAGCAAGGGATGAGCAGAAGCCACGTCCCCACCGGCCGGTCGGCGCGCATGAGCCGCAAATAGGGCTGCGCGAAGCCGGGCGCATGGGCGACCCAGTTGCCGGGAACGGCGTCGGGGGTGGCGGTTGGGGCGGGGCTGGTCATGGCGAGGATGTAGCGCGCGTCCGCGCCATTCGCAAAGAACGTTTTGTTCATGTATGCCATGGATCCCCGCCTTCGCGGGGATGGGCGGCTAACTTGAGAATAACGATAGATGATTCCACGCCTTTACATCGACGGCCCGTTGCATTTAGGGCTCCCGACGCCCCTGTCGGCGGAACAGGTTCATTACCTCAAAAACGTCCTGCGCCGGGGCGAGGGCGATGAATTGCGCCTCTTCAACGGCAGGGACGGCGAGTTTGCGGCGACTATTGTGGAGATCAAGAAAAAGATGGGCGCCGCGCATGTGGGCGAGCAGACGCGCGAGCAGGAAGCAGAGCCTGACCTGACCTTGTATTTCGCGCCGGTGAAACGCGGAGCTCTCGAAACTATTGTGCAAAAAGCGGTGGAGGTGGGCGTCGCGAGACTTCAGCCGGTTGTCACCGAGCGCACCGTTGCGCCGAAACTCAACGTTGAACGCCTTCAGGCTATTGCGACCGAGGCGGCGGAGCAGTGCGGGCGGCTTACTGTTCCTTCCGTAGACGAACCAATAAAACTTGCAAAACTGCTGGAAAATTGGCCCGGCCATCGGCGGCTGTTGTTCTGCGACGAGGCGGGCGACGATGAACATGAAGAATGGGGCGGACGCGTCGGGCGCGCGCGCCCCATGTTAGAGGCGCTAAAGAACGCCGATAGCAATTCTGATGGGTGGTCTGTGCTCACCGGACCGGAAGGCGGATTTTCTCCGGGCGAACGTCAGGATCTCAGAACGAAATCCTATGTGACGCCCGCCACCTTGGGGCCACGCATTCTGCGCGCCGACACCGCCGCCATCGCCGCCCTTGTCCTGTGGCAGGCGGCGCTTGGCGACTGGCGCAAATCCTGACGCTTTATGCAGGGCGCGAAGAAATTGGAAACGTCGCAAGAGCGTGATGGGTTTGAGGCTTGGCGTTTCGGGTCCGGCGCGATAGAGCGGAGATGGCAATCCGTATGTGCTGAAAACG
Source organism: Parvularcula sp. (assembly GCA_002704915.1). Taxonomy (GTDB): domain Bacteria; phylum Pseudomonadota; class Alphaproteobacteria; order Caulobacterales; family Parvularculaceae; genus Hyphococcus. The sequence continues at coordinate 4,184 of PAIP01000066.1, read as the reverse complement.
ATCAGGCCGGAGAGAGACGTGACCACCGCCAATGAACAGACCGGCCAGTCGCCGCTTATCGAATCGCTCGACCAGTTGACGGCGCATCTCGCCAGCGGCTGCAAGCCGAAAGAAAAGTGGCGCATCGGCACCGAGCATGAAAAGTTCGTCTTCTGCCGCACCTCGCTGAAGCCTGTGTCTTATGAGGGCGAGACGGGCATCCGCGCGATTCTCGAAAAGCTGTCGGAAGAAACCGGCTGGGACATTATCCGCGAAGAGGGCAATCCGATTGGCCTGAAAGGCGAGGGCGCCAGCGTCAGTCTTGAGCCCGGCGGCCAGTTCGAGCTTTCCGGCGCGCCGCTCGAAAACATCCATCTCACCTGCGACGAGGTGCATCGTCATCTCGAAGCCGTGAAAAAAGTCTGCGACCCGCTTGGCGTCGCATTTCTCGGCATGGGCTTCACGCCGACCTGGACGCGCGCCGAGATGCCGAAAATGCCGAAGGCGCGCTACAAGATCATGCGCGACTACATGCCCAAGGTCGGCTCGCTCGGTCTCGACATGATGCACCGCACCTGCACGGTGCAGGTCAATCTCGACTTCGCGTCGGAAGCGGACATGGCGATGAAGTTCAAGACATCGCTGGCGCTACAGCCCATTGCGACGGCGCTGTTCGCCAATTCCGGCCTTTATGAAGGAAAGCCGTCGGGCTACGCCTCTTACCGCGCGCATATCTGGACCGATACAGACCCGGACCGCACAGGGCTGTTGAATTTCGTTTTCGAAGACGGGTTCGGTTTCGAGCGCTATCGCGACTACATGCTCGATGTGCCGATGTATTTCGTGCGCCGGAACAACAAGTTCATCGATGCGGCGGGGCAGTCCTTCCGCGATTTTCTGGATGGGAAACTGCCGGCCCTTCCGGGCGAACGGCCCACCATGGAAGACTGGGAAGATCATCTGTCTACGGCTTTTCCCGAAGTGCGCCTTAAAACCTTCCTTGAAATGCGCGGCGCCGATGGCGGCCCGTGGGCGCGCATTTGCGCCTTGCCGGCGTTCTGGGTCGGGCTTCTTTATGACGATGACGCGCTGGCCGCCGCCTGGGATGTCGCCAAAGGCTGGAGCCGGGAACAGCGCGAAGCCTTGCGCGATGACGCCGCAAGAATCGGGTTTCGCGCCGAGGTGGCGGGCCGCACTGTGCAGGATGTGGCGCTGGAAGTTCTGGAGATCTCCCGTGAGGGCTTAAGGAAACGCGCGCGCATGGGAAACTTGAAAGAAGACGAAACCACCTATCTCGACCCGCTCGTGAAGATCGCCAAAAGCGGCGTCACCATGGGCGAATACACCGTCGATCATTTCCTGGGCGAACTCGGCGGCGACGAGAAAAAACTGTATGAAGAGTGCAAATATTGATCGGAAATAATGCCTGATATTCGTCAGCCTGAGATGCGTTACATTGAGGACGATGCGTTAACGCCCATGCGTATCGAGCATCTTTGCGAAGAAATCTACGCTGATGATGTCCTCGAACAGAAATACAATTATCTCGTTTATCACTTCGAACGAGAAGGCGCTTACATCAGAGCGCGCGCTTATCTCGATGAGGTGGATGAGGTCGCGATTTACGGGCCTTATGAATCCGAGTTGATGGAGAGTGCACCGGTCGAGGACGCAGAGTTTTTCGGACTTGTCCTCGACTATTTAAAGAGGCGCTATGTTGAGATCAAAACGCTTTCGAAGGATGACGCCTCAGGCTACCGGACAATCTGGCGGGCGCCAGATGACGCACAAAGATGACCGACCGCCTCGACGTTTTCGGCGACACGTCTGACGCCTGCGCCGCGCTTGCCCGAAAAGAGGCGGGGCTCGCCCGCGCCCTCGACGCTATCGAAGAACCTCATATCCGCCGCAGGCCCGGCGGGTTCGAGGCCCTGTTTCGCATCATTGTCGAGCAACAGGTGTCCGTGCCGAGCGCGCAGGCGATCTGGGCGCGCTGTCAGGCGGGAATGGACTGCGGCGATCCGGGCCATGCGCTGCGTCACGGCGAAGAAGGCCTGAAAAGCTTTGGCCTGTCAGGGCCAAAAGCGCGCTACGTTTCGGCGCTTGCAGAACACTGGACGTCGGGCGACCTCGATGAAGAAAAACTCGCGCAATTAAGCGACGAAGACGCGTCTATTGCATTGCAAAAGATCAAGGGAATCGGTCCCTGGACCGCGGCGATCTATCTCCTTTTCTGCGAGGGGCGCGTTGACATCTGGCCGCCGGGCGATGTGGCGCTGCTGGGCGCCTGGCGCGCGACGCGGCGGCGCGGGCCGTTGCCGGACATGAAAACGCTCGATCAACGCGCGGCGAAATGGCGGCCCTATCGCGGCGTTGCGGCGCATATTCTCTGGACCTATTATGCGCACTTACGTGGCCGGGCGCCGATTTAAGCGATTTTTCAGGGTGTTGCGAAAATATCTCGAAAATCGTCAAACTTCTGTCATGCAGAATCATATATAGGCAGAAGGGAACCTAACCGGCTAAACTGTCGCGACAGCAGGGGAGTACCCGCTTTCAAGCGTTCGAGTGAGCATCTTCGGTTTAAACGGGCCTTCGCGGCGGGGCGGTCGTCATGAGCCTTGCGCTGCGATCCCCTGACGCCTGCCCGGCTTTGGTCCTCAATGCGGACTTTCGCCCGCTTTCCTACTTCCCGCTTTCCTTATGGTCGTGGCAGGACACGCTGAAAGCCGTGTTCCTCGATCGCGTCGACGTTGTCGCGCAATACGATACCAAAGTGCATAGCGCCAAATTCGAGATGCGCCTGCCGTCGGTCGTGTCGCTGAAAAGCTATGTCAGCCATTCGCGCGCGCCGGCCTTCACGCGTTTCAACGTCTTCCTGCGCGACAGCTTCACCTGTCAATATTGCGGCTCCACGGCGCGCGACAACCTGACCTTCGATCATGTGAAGCCGCGCTCGCAAGGCGGGCGCACCACCTGGGAAAATATCGTCGCCGCCTGTTCCGGCTGCAACATCCGGAAAGGCGGGCGCACGCCGCGCGAAGCGAAAATGTTCCCCGCGCGGGAACCCCAACGGCCGACCATGTTCGAGCTGAATGAGCGGGGCCGGGCCTTTCCGCCGCATTATCTCCATGAAAGCTGGCAGGATTTCCTCTATTGGGATTGCGAACTCGAACCCTGATGCGGGGTTATGAGGCCGGGTTCGGCGCCGCCGCATTGAGGGCGGCGCGGCGATGGCCTATGCTGCGCATCCAATGGGGCGCTTAGGGAGACGTGACATGAAATCCTTGTTGAAAATTGGTCTGGCTGCGGCAGGCGTCATGACGCTGGCGGCGTGCGCCTATAACGAAACGCTCGGGCGCAATCAGCTCTTGTTCGTCAGCCAGAGCCAGATGGCCCAGCTTGCAAGCTCCGCCTGGACGGATCTGAAAAAGCAGGAGCCGATCACCAACGATCCGAAATATGTGAACCGCGTAAATCGCGTGGCGCCGAAGATCATTCGCGCGGCCGGCGGCAATCCCGCGGAATGGGAAGTGCAGGTTTTCAAGTCGGATCAGATCAACGCCTTCGCCCTGCCGGGCGGCAAGATCGGCATCTACACCGGCATTCTCGATCTCATGGCGAATGACGCCCAGATCGCGGCCGTCATGGGCCATGAAGTCGCCCATGTGAATTTCAATCATTCGGGCGAGCGCTACAGCCAGACCGCGGCGGCGCAGACCGCGCTCTCCGCCGGCAGCGCCATCGCCGGCGGCAGCCAGACCGGCGCGGCGGCGATGCAGGCCCTGGGCCTCGGCGCGCAGGTCGGCGTCCTTCTTCCCTTCTCGCGCAAGCATGAGCTCGAAGCCGACAAGTTCGGCGTTCGCTACATGGCCCGCGCCGGCTACGACCCCAATGAGGCGGTGAAGTTCTGGGAAAAGATGGCCGCGCAAAAGAACGGCGCGCCCCCGGAGTTCCTTTCGACGCACCCCTCGGACGCGACCCGTATCGCCCAGTTGAAGCGTGAAATCGCGCTGTTGCGGTCCGGCTCGTAAAAGCCGCCCGCGCCGCTCGAAAAACCCGCCGGCGGGCGCTTGAAAACCCGTCCGCCCGCGCGTAGTTTCCCGCCTCTCATGAAGAGACGCCGCCTTAGCTCAGTCGGTTAGAGCGCTAGATTGTGGATCTAGAGGTCCCCCGTTCGAACCGGGGAGGCGGTACCATTTTCT